>CAWKDK010000030.1:0-75586 GCA_963848375.1 Terriglobia bacterium | reverse complement strand
AAATGACAAGAAACTGCCGCTACTGTGTATCCCTCTTGAACCACAGTACCCATTATCCGTTGTCCTAAAGGTCGTTAGCATGATCCTTGATTGGAAAAAGGGACTGAACGGTGAAGCATCAGCCAGAACTAAACGGCTTGAGAGGGATTGCAATAATCCTGGTGGTCACACTTCACATTGCAGAACAAACGAAAATTTATTTCCTGATGAAGGTCTTCGCGCCCGGTTGGATCGGTGTTGATCTCTTCTTTGTGTTGTCCGGGTTTCTCATAACAAGCATTCTCCTTCAAAGCAGGAATGACGATCACTACTTTTCCCACTTTTACGCACGCCGTATTCTCCGAATCTTCCCGCTATATTTTGGTTTTCTCGGCCTGACATTTGCCCTTTCGCCTTGGATTTGCGCCGCTCCTGTACAGGCGCAGATTCGTCAAGAACTCCCCTGGTATGTGGCCTATCTCTACAATTGGCGTGCAGCTGGTGGGTTTGGCGTTTATTGGTTGGGCCATCTCTGGTCGTTAGCTGTTGAAGAGCAGTTCTATTTCATCTGGCCATTTATCGTATTTGTGTTCCCTTTGGCAAAGCTTCGGCAAGTGTGTTACGCACTCGTTGCCGTCGCTTTTCTTTCGCGGTGCTACTTCGCGACTCATGGCCTGCAAGGCTTTGCCTATTTCTCAACGATTGCGCGGTTTGACGACCTTGCTCTCGGAGGTCTAGCGGCCACTTTCATTGGGCAGAGGACTCTATTACCTCGCCGCGCACTAATAACAGGAATTACGTTGTTCCTGGTAACTGCATTCTGTTCACGTGGCTTTGAGGTGCATAAGAGGCTTGTTATTACTGTGGGGACAGCCGCGGTAGGAATGGCTTTCTTTGGATTGGTGATGATGGCGAGTCTCAAGCAGTGGGCTTGGTTACGACGAAGGGAGCTTACTTGGGCCGGAAAGTACAGTTACGGGATCTACGTCTTTCATTTCCCTTTGGTGATATGGGCAGGTAGTACCAACAGTCTGTTGCTGCTGCTAGCCACCATCCCGGCTTCGTTATTGCTGGCGTATGTCTCCTATCATGCATTTGAAAAGCATTTCTTGGCTTTGAAGAGATATGTGAAGTACGGAGGCACACCGGCACGCGCTCAAACGTCAGAAACATCCCGCTGGGAAAGCTTGCTTCTTGAGCGGCAAACGTGAAAATGCCGAATTGATCAACCGTCCTCGGCCTATTCTGTTCTACCAAACCAAATAGATCCTCGTTCCTATGCTATGGTGTAAACACTAGGAGACGAAACCGATGGCACGAAAAACGAACACCTCAAAACCGAAACGCCGGGTTAAGTCCGGTAAGCGCACCGATTTTGTTGCATCGACCATGGCGAAGCTAAAGGAACTGGCCAAGGCGTGACCGTTTTGCCCGGTTCCCTCGGGCGAAGAACCGCATCGAGTGTTACCCTTGGCTGACCCGCTCTGATGGCGGGACTCTATCTACTGAAGTACCTCGAATTTCACTAGACAGGCTCCCCCGTACCCCCAGCAATAACTAGTCGTTCAAAGTTCCTCTAGCGTTTGCTCCCTCGATTTATCGGGCATGGCTATTACCGAGCGAAGCCGAGCACGCCGAGAGCCTTGATGTAATCGCGGCGGAGTACAAAATCTGTGAGACTAACCCACTAACTGTTTACTTTCAGTTGCTTAGATTTGGTGGCGGCGGTTGGACTCGAACCAACGACCTAGGGATTATGAGACCCTCGCTCTAGCCACCTGAGCTACACCGCCATTTTCGGAAGGATCGAACCAGAATCGACTGGAAGTGGCTGATTGCGCAGAACTTTCCTGCCTCCCGATTCTAAGGGCCGCTGCCCTTGAGTGTCAAACCCGGTTCACCGCTTTCACAAAGATTCCGAAACCTTTTATTTCCAATCACGTCCATATAGACCGAGCCTCATGGCAGTCGGTGGGCGGCATCAAACCGGGCTATAATGGATGCAGCTTTCCCTCCCTCTTCCGGCGGGGCGAGCAGCTCTGGCGGGGGTAATCGGGTTCTTCCGAGTAGTGTTCATGTCCAAACAGCTTAAGATTCTTGTCCTTACTTTATCCGTAGCAATCGTCGTCTTCACGATCGTTGGCGGATTGCATGTTAAAGCCGCAACCAACGACGGCGCTTACCGGCAACTTGGTGTTTTCAGCGAAGTGCTTTCACGCATTCGCACCGAGTATGTCGAAGAGCCAAACATTCCGCAGGTCACCGATGGTGCTTTGCACGGCCTGCTTGAGTCGCTCGACGCGAACTCCAGCTACCTGACGCCCACTGAATATAAGGATTACAAGGCGCACAAGTCCGACGGCAAGGGGACGATCGGTGCCAGCGTCTCCAAGCGCTTTGGCTACGCCGCGGTGATCTCAGTGATCCCCGGCGGTCCTGCCGACAAAGCCGGCATTGATTCCGGCGACATCGTCGAAGCCATCGAGAGCAAGAGCACGCGTGAGATGTCTCTGGCGGAAATCGAGTCCGCGCTCTCTGGTCAGGTTGGATCGAACGTAAACCTCTCCGTCGTGCGTGCGCGCCGTGTCGAGCCGTTGAAGCTGACTATCACCCGCGACAATGTGAAAATGCCTGCGATCACCGACAAGATGGTCGAGAACGGCATCGGCTATATAAAGGTAGATACGTTTGGTAAGGGCAAGGCGCAGGAACTCGCGTCCAAAGTGAAGTCGGTGCAGGGTTCGGGCGCGAAGAAGATCATCCTCGATCTCCGCGACAACTCCGAGGGAGATGAGTCCGAGGGCATTACCGCCGCGAACCTCTTTCTCGATCACGGCACTATCGCCTATCTGGAAGGCCAGAAGTATCCGCGCCAGAACTTCACCGCCGATCCGCAGAAGAAGATCAGCGATGTTCCGCTGGTTGTACTCGTGAACAAGGGAACTGCTGGCGCTGCGGAAGTTCTCGCTGGAGCGCTACTGGAGAACAATCGCGCTGACATCGTCGGCGACAAGACCTTCGGCGTCGGTTCCATCCAGAAGGTGATCGACGTTCCCGATGGTTCGGCTCTGATCCTGTCCGTCGCCAAGTACTACACGCCGAATGGCAAGGCGATCCAGGATACGGCGATCACCCCGAACATCGTTGTCGCCGACAACGCCGACGACTTTGTTCTTCCCGACGAGGACGAGAACAATCCCGCCGAACCTGACAAGAAGGAACGCACGCCGCAGAATGACGATCAGCTGAAGCGCGCGATTCAGGTTCTGGAGACTCAGGGCAAGAAAGCCTAGATCCTTTCAGGTACACATTTAGCCCCGGCTTCGCATCGCGAAGTCGGGGTTTTTGTTTCTGCGGACAATAAAAGTGGTCATAACGAGAATGTCGGAAGTGGGTATTGCCGAGTTCCAGTTACTAAGCCAGAGTATGTGAGAAGCGAACGTCCACGCCGACTTCGACCGATGGCGCGCGAGACACGATACAGGGTGATGTTCAAGTCAAACCAGCAATGGGTTCCGGGTCCTTCCGAAGTAGCGCAGTTGAGAATAGTGCCCATTCGGCCGGCGCATGAGCAAAAAGGCGGAAGGTTCCGGGCGCCGATCGCAACTGAACCTCACGCGTTTTCGTTGTCGCTCTGCTGCCACGCTTCGCTCGTCGCCGTATTTTCGGCTCTCTTAACAATCGCAATCCCACTTGTAATCAGCGCACACGGACAGCACGCGCAAGGGGCCGAACACGACGTCTGGCGAGATAGTTGTTTCTTGTCCCAATGGCCGACGACGTGCAAAAGATGAGACCCAATTGTCAGTAGACTCCGACTCCGCCCCGGAGATTGGCACGTGTCATCTCCCATCTGGTTCTTCTAAACATCCAACCGGCTCGGCAGCGCGGAATCGGGGATACTCTGAGTTCACTATTTGTGTCCGCTCAAGTTCAACTGCTATGTTACAAATAGTCACACCACCACCAACTGAAACGTAGGAAGTGATGACTTGCCGCCCTGGTCCAAGCAGATCACTTGCGTAGGCTATACCTGTTTAGGCTGCAGTCAGCGCGTAG
The DNA here is from genome assembly GCA_963848375.1 of Terriglobia bacterium. Classification (GTDB taxonomy): domain Bacteria; phylum Acidobacteriota; class Terriglobia; order Terriglobales; family Acidobacteriaceae; genus JAJPJE01. The sequence continues at coordinate 71,548 of CAWKDK010000030.1, read as the reverse complement.
CTGTGCTGCGTTCAACCAATCCGCAGCCTGACTTCTCCGCTCCCATTTTCAAATCCAAATGTCTTTGTGGGATGACTCGTTGGATCCTCCACGACGACCTCGTCTCTATGGACATATGGACTGAATTTCCGCCCGATCATACCGCGACCGTCCTGCCATTCAGGTCGAGCGCAGGATAATTTGGTGGCGCGGGCGCCCTCGCCCGCGTGTAGAACCGACGGCCTTGCCATTTCTCAACCAACTTCTGTTGGTTGTCATCACGAGCGCAGCGAGGGATCTGCCTCTCTTGGCTGGGATTCTTGGTGCTCCAGCAACTAGCTACCAGCTACCCCCGCTAGTCCCTCCGACCATGCCCGCTTGGTCACCGATTCGCCCTCCACTCCGTGCTATGCTGATCCCAGTTTGCCCTCCGGACCAGCGCAATGACGCCTCTCGTAAAAGACATTCCTCCCGCAAATGTTGCCGGGAAGCGCCTGGTTGGGTGGGTCGTTTTCGGACTCCTCGTGCTGGCGGCTGCGGCAGTGGGCGCGTTCGCAGGGCTGCTGGTCGTCTACGCCACCGATCTTCCTGAAATCACACAGCTCGAGCAATATCGTCCCAGCTCGATTACGGAAATCTACGACGACCGAGGCAAGATCATCGGATCGTTTGCCATGCAGCGCCGTGTCGTCGTCACCTACGACGATCTTCCTAAGGTGCTGCGCGACGCCATCATCTCTACCGAAGACAAAGATTTCGAGAAGCACTGGGGTATAAATTTCTGGCGTGCAGCCGGGGCTGCTTATCGCGATTTCGATTCTGGCCGCCGCGCCCAGGGCGCTTCCACGCTGACCATGCAGTTGGCGCGGAACCTGTTTCTCTCGCCGGAGCGGACATTCCATCGCAAGATCCAGGAGATTCTGCTCTCCATACAGATCGAGCGCCGATTCACTAAGCCACAAATCTTCACGCTCTACGCCAATCAGATCTTTCTCGGACACGGCGTCTACGGCTTTGAAGCCGGCTCCGAATACTATTTCAGCAAACACGCTAAAGACCTGACCCTCGAAGAAGCAGCGATTCTTGCCGGTCTGCCCAAATCGCCCAGCGGATACTCGCCCATCAACTATCCGGAAAAGGCTGTCCGCCGCCGCAACATCGTGATCAACAACATGCTGGAAGACGGCAAGATCACCGCCGAAGAAGCCATGCGTGCCAAGAACGCGCCGCTGCGGCTCCGCATCCAGAGCGATCCCAATTCACTGGCACCGTATTTTGTCGAAGAAGTTCGCCGTTATCTCGAGAAAAAATATGGCAGCGAAGAGGTGCATGAGGGCGGCTTGCGAGTCCACACCTCCTTGAATTCCGAGTTGCAGCTTGCCGCCAATCAGGCCGTGCTCGATGCGCTCGCTGCTTACGAGCGCCGCCATGGATGGAAAGCTTCGCTGGCGAACGTTAATGCCGAGGCTGCCGACATATCCAAGTACGAACATCCTGACTGGGATATTCCGGTCCACGAAGGTAGCTACGTTCATGCGCTAGTTACGACGGTATACGGGACGCACGCGGACGTAAAGTTCGGAAAGCACTGGGCGAGCCTACTTCCCGCCGACTATGCCTGGACCAAACACAAGTCGTGTAACGAGATTCTCGCCCGCGGCGACATCGTCTATGTCAAAGTGCTTTCGTTGTCTCCCGACGGAACCGCTCACGTCTCGCTCGAGCAGGATTCCGGCGCGCAAGGCGCACTGCTCGCGATCGACAATTCCAGCGGCGACGTGAAAGCCATGGTCGGGGGCCGCGACTTTGATCTCTCGAAATTCAACCGCGCTACACAGGCGCAGCGGCAGGTTGGGTCGTCGTTCAAGCCATACGTTTACACGGCGGCGATTGATCAGGACAAGATCACGCCTGATGACATGATCCTGGATACGCCCATCACTTTCCCAACCGCCTCAGGGCCGTATACGCCTCACAACTATGACGGGAAGTTCGAAGGCAACATCAGCATCCGGCATGCGCTTGCCGACTCCCGCAATATCCCCGCATTGAAGATCGCATCTGATCTGGGCATCAAGACTGTGATCGACTACGCGCGCAAGTTCGGCATCAGTTCGCCGATTCCGCCGGTGCTTCCGGTCGCGCTTGGCGCCGCCGATCTCACCTTGATGGAGCAGACCAGCGCTTTCACGACGTTTCCAAATGACGGTGTTCGCGCGGTTCCGCGCATGATCCGCAAAGTCGAAGATGCGAATGGCCGAGTGCTTGAAGACAACTACCCGCAATTTGACGACGTGATCAGCGCCCGAACCGCCCGCGTCATGACGTCTTTGCTGCAGGGCGTGATCCAGCATGGTACCGGCTTTGCGGCCAGCAAGATCAAGCATCCGCTCGCCGGAAAAACTGGCACGACCAACGATTTCACCGACGCTTGGTTCGTCGGCTTCTCGCCTTCGATGACCTGCGGAGTCTGGGTTGGGTTTCGACGAAAAGAAAACGCTGGGCCCGAAGGAAACTGGCGCCGAAGCCGCTCTGCCCGCGTGGATGGATGTAATGAAAGTTGCGATCAAGGGCCACGACACGGAAGCATTCAATCCTCCTCCACCACCTCTCGTCCGCACGGCAGCCCAAAAGGTCGCCGCAGGACCAGGACGATAGATAACCGCCTAACTCAGCGCGTTGTGAAAGCAGCGGTATGATTGCTGTTGCGTCCAGAGACACAGGGATCTGATGACAAAGCAACTACGTCTATCTTTTGTCGCGCTCCTAGTTCTACTTCTTAGCACTGCTGCTTCAGCGGCGGACCGTACCAAGATCATTCTCGACACCGACATTGGCGATGATATCGATGACGCCTATGCGCTCGCGCTGGCGCTTTCAAGCCCTGAACTGGAGATCCTCGGCGTAGTAACGTCGTTTGGCGCAACAGATCTGCGTGCGCAGTTAGCCAGCCGCATGTTGTATGAGACAGGCCGCGACGATATTCCGGTGGTTGCTGGTGTGAAGACGGGCAATGAGAAATTCAACCAGTACGGTTGGGCGGAGTGGTTTCACCACAGCAAGATTCGCCAACAGACTCCGATCGATTTCTACACCGAGCAGATCAATCGCTATCCCGGTCAGATCACGCTGGTCGCAATTGGGCCGCTGACCAACGTTGGCGCGTTGATCGATCGAGATCCGGCTACGTTCCGCAAGTTGAAGCAAATCGTCATTATGGGCGGCAATATAACGCTGGCGACTGGCGACGTCTACGACGGGACGAGTGTGAATCCCATTCCCGAGTACAACATCACCAAGGATATTGCGGCGGCGCGAAAGCTTTTCGCTTCAGGCGTGCCGATTATCATGGCTGGCCTCGATGCCACCGCGATGCTGAAGCTCGACGAAGTAAAGCGCGCCAGGCTGTTTCGGAAAAGCTCGCCGCTGACGGATTCTTTAACCGTGCTGTATCACCTGTGGGGTTATACGACGCCAACGCTCTTCGACCCGATGGCAGTTGCCATGGTGATTGATCCGACTCTGACCAGGCTCGTTCCGATGCACATCGAAGTGGACGATCGCGGCATTACGAGAAATGTCGCGGGCAAAACTGCGAATGCCAGCGTCTGTTTCGATCCACAAACCGATCGCTTCTTCAATTTGGTAATTCAACGATTGACTGCGCAGAATCTGCAGCGGCTGGACTGGTAAACTGCACTTTTTCGGAACTCAAGACTCGGGCTCGAGACGCGAAACGTGAAACGCGAAACGTGAAACGGCCCTACCCCACTTCCACCAACCCATACCGTCTCTGCCAATTCGTTCGCAGATGCACCAGCGCCCGACTGACTTCTCCGCCGGGAACTTCCTTCGCGCCGCTCAGCGTCCACGCAGCTTCTTTCTTTGCGGCTTCCAGGATGTCGCGATCTCTCAGCAGATTTGCCACGCGAAAGCTCGGTACACCCGCCTGACGTGTCCCGAAGAATTCTCCCGGACCGCGGAGTTGCAGATCCATCTCGGCGATCTCGAATCCGTCCTGTGTGCGCACCATTGTGTCCAGTCGCTGATCGCCCACTTCGGAGACTTTGCCGCTCGTCATCAGGATGCAGTACGACTTCGCCGCCCCGCGACCAATTCGCCCGCGCAACTGATGCAGTTGCGACAATCCGAAGCGTTCCGCATGCTCAACGACCATCACTGTCGCATTCGGTACATCGACGCCCACTTCAATTACCGTAGTCGACACCAGCACGTCGATGTCGCCCCGCTTAAAGCGGCTCATCACCACTTCTTTATCATCGGCCGGCATACGCCCGTGCAGCAGCCCAATTCGCAGTCCGGGCAGAATCCGCTTCCGGATCTCGTCGTACATCTTGATCGCCGGTTTCAGGTCGTTCTCGCCACCCTCTTCGATCACCGGATACACCACATACGCCTGGTGTCCCGCCGCAACCTGCTTGCGCACGAACTCAAACACCTCGCCCGACCGATCATCGGACACGCGCCTCGTAGCAATCGGAGAACGTCCCGGCGGCAACTCGTCAATCACGCTCACGTCCAATTCGCCATAAAGCGTCAAAGCCAGCGTCCGTGGAATCGGAGTCGCGGTCATCACCAGCACGTCTGGTTCGCCGGTTTCGGCCGTGTCTTTCTTCATCAGCTTCAGTCGCTGCATCACGCCGAAGCGATGCTGCTCGTCGACAATCACTAGCCCCAGCTTGTCGAACTCCACCGTCTCCTGGATCAATGCATGGGTTCCGATCACCAGTTGCGCATCCCCCGCCGCGATGTGCCGCTTCACCGCGCGCTTGCGATCCTGCTCCAGCGACCCCGTCAGCAGCACGATGCGATATCCCGCGTGCTCAAGTACCCGGCGCGCATTCAGGAAATGCTGAGATGCCAGGATCTCCGTTGGCGCCATCAGCGCCACCTGGTATCCGTTCTCGATCGCAATGATCGCCGCCTGGAATGCGACGATCGTTTTTCCCGAGCCCACGTCACCCTGCAGCAGCCGACGCATTGGTAAAGGTCCGCCCATATCCGTGGCGATCTCCCGCAATACCTGTTTTTGTGCCGACGTCGGATGGAAAGGAAGGATGCGTTTGATCGCGGAGCGAGCTTTGTCATCCAGTCGGAACTCGATGCCTTTTTGCGCGCGCATGCTTCGCCGCTTCAACTCCACGCCCAGTTCGAGGAAATAAAGCTCTTCAAAGATCAGCCGCAGGTGTGCCGGGCTTCTCGACGATTGCAGTTTGCTGATCACCTCATCCGGGTCCGGCCAGTGCACCTTCCAGAACGCGTCTTTACGGTCAATGAGCCCGTTTCGCTGCCGCACCGCCGTCGGCAGTACTTCAGCAATCTCCGGATTCAGCACCTCCAGCCCGGTACGTACCGCCCGCCGGAACCACCGTGAGCTCAGCTTCCCGATGGCCTCGTAGATTGGCACAATTCTTCCCGTTTCCAGCGATTCCTTCGGATCCGCCTTCTCCTCGCCCGCCTTTTCGAGGACTTCAATCTGCGGCTGCATGATCTGTAACCCATGCCCGCGTTTGTCTTCCTCAACTTTTCCGTATAGTGCCAGGATGTCGCCCGCTTGGAATCTGTCCTTCAGATAGGCAGCGTTGAACCACATGCACTTGATGCTGGCGCGCGGCTTCCCAAACGCCGGGGGCGCGTTGTCACCCACCTCGCCCACGGTCATCTCAAAAATAGGCATCCGCCGGGTGCGCAACAGTATTGATGTCCGCACCTCTGCGATCAGCGTCGCCATCTCCCCGGCACGCAGATCCACAATGCGCCGCGGATTCGATCGGTCTTCGTAGCGGAAAGGCAGGTAGTACAGCAGGTCTTCGAGCGTCGAGATGTTTTTAGAAGCCAGGGCTTCGGCTCGCACCGGGCCGATTCCCTTCACGTACTGCACCTGGCTGTCCAACTCCAGCATTGCCATGGAAACTAGCAGCTTAACATTCTTATAGAGAGAAACCGGCGGTGCCCCACACAACCTGTCGTCGGTTGGGTGGGATTCAGCTGTATCTTCCAATTACCCTAAAAAACAGACAGCCAACCTGCCAGAAACGGTGTCAAAAGTAATTAGGGATGTTACCCAAGAATTTCTACAAGTCGCTCGCGGCGGTTTTGGTCGGTAATGCGATTTACTTCCTGCTCCTCATGCCGATTTTGCCGCCTATAGCCCGCCACGCGGGGCTTTCCTCGCATGGTATGCCGCATTTTGACCTGGGCCTGGTCGTCGATTTTTGGGTTTGCGTCGTCGCCTACGGTGCCATCGAACTCTTCTGGCGAAAGAGAAAACCCTCCGACGTTACTAAGGGTCCTTGAGCCTCCGTGTCGGACTTGCTACACTCCACTTCCCAGGGAAAGTACGCGTATTTCTCAGGGCTCTCCCCTTGTCGTGACCGCCAGTTGTTGGCGGATGCCGTCTCGTAAACATGCAGAAAATAGCCATACTTTACGACGCCAGTCAGGCGGTGATCTCCACCTTTGACCTGGACGAAGTGCTCAATCACATCGTCCAGATCGTGCAGGACTATTTTCACCTGCATCGGGTGGCGATATTTCTCGTCGATCACGAGACCGGCGCCCTGAATCTGCGCACCCATGCCGGCTGGGGCGAAAGCAACCTTCCGCTACAAATCGAACTCGGCAAAGGCCTCATCGGAAACTCCGCCAAGCTCAAGCGCCCCATTTATGCGCCCGATGTGACCAAAGACCCTCGCTACCTCGACGCCATCAAAAGCACGCGCTCCGAACTGGCCATTCCGCTCATCGTCCGTGACGAGGTGGTCGGCGTCCTCGATTGCCAGAGCGACCAGTTGGATTTCTTCGATTCCGAGGCGTCCGACCTGTTGATTCTATTTTCTACTCAAGCATCCATCGCGTTACAGAACGCGCGCCTCTACTCGCTCGAGCAGCGCAAAGCCGCGCAACTGGAAGCCATCAACTACATCGCCAAGCAGGCGACTGCGGTTCTTGACCTCGACGAGTTGCTCGATAAAGTTTGCAGTCTGCTGCTGCAGTCGTTTCCGGTCGATCACGTTTCCGTGCTTTTGCGCGAGGAAAACACCCTGGTCGTGAAGGCTCATCATGGACGCCTGACTCCGGCCATTCCCGAAGGCGCGGCGATCCCGGCGCACACTGGCCTCTCCGCTCGTGCCATCGAGTCCCGTGCGACTGTAGTCGAGAACGACGTCTCCACCGCTTCCGATTATGTTGTCGGTTTCCATGAGACGCGCTCCGAAGTTTGTATTCCTCTGGTCTCTCTCGGCGAGTTGATTGGCGTCCTCGCGCTGGAGAGCTCGCGGAAGAACGCCTTCGAACGCGCCGATATCGCTCCCCTGGAATCGGTCGCCGACATCTCGGCCAACGCGATTCAGAACGCGCACTATTTCGAAAAGGTTCGCCAGATGGCTTATGTCGATGGGCTCACTGGCATGTTCAATCGGCGCTTCTTTGAAATTCGTATCATGGAAGAGCTCGAGCGCGCCCAGCGCTATCACGGATCGATGTCCGTCATCATGCTCGACATCGACAAGTTCAAAAAGCTAAACGACGAGTTCGGGCACCTGCTCGGGGACGAAGTGTTGCGCCAGGTCTCATCCATCTTCTCAGCTCAACTCCGTAAAGCTGACGTCGCCTGCCGCTATGGCGGAGAAGAATTCGCCATTATCGTCCCTGAAACCACCGGAGATCACGCGCTCGCCGTCGCCGAAAAGCTGCGCCAAGTCATCGAGAACTGGCATTTTCCGGGTGTCTCGCACAAAGTCACGGTCACCGGCGGCGTTGCCTCGTATCCTCAGAATGGAACCACGCGCGACGACCTGGTTCGCGCCGCCGACGAAGCGCTCTACGCCGGAAAACAGGCCGGACGCAATCGCATCCTCCCCGCGACTACACGCGTGTAAGAAAACCGGGTGCCCCCGACCCTCGCCTTCCGTTGGCGTGGGTGGGATCTCCCGCATTGCCTGCTAAACTTATTTCTTGGCTCCTCGTAAAAAATCCGTCACCACGAAAGAGGGTGCACCATCTTCGCCCGTTGTTGGCGAAGGTGGGAAGAAGGCAGCCCCGGGTGCCCCACTCGCCGCGAAGCGAACGAGTCGTAAGCAATCCACCCATCCGCGCATCTTTCTAATCGACTCGTTTTCCTTCATCTTCCGCGCCTATCACGCTATGGCGCGCCAGCGGCCCATGTCCACCAAGACCGGCGTTCCCACCAGTGCCAGCTACGTCTTCATCAACATGCTCCGCAAGTTGCGCGACGACTTCGATCCCGAGTACCTGGCCGCCATCTTCGATACGCCTGAGCGAACTTTTCGCGATGATCAGGCCGCAACCGTCACTTCAGTTCGCAAATTCGACCTCAAGACCCAGAGCTTTCAGGAGATCGAATACAAGGGCTACAAAGCCAATCGCTCCGAGATGCCCGCCGACCTCGCGCAGCAAGTGCCATACATTCGCCGTGCGCTTGAGGCTTACCGCATTCCGATCATCGAGATGCCCCGTTTCGAAGCCGACGACGTCATCGGCACGCTCGCGCGCCAAGCTTCCGAGCAATCGCATCCGGTTTTCGTTGTCTCCAGCGATAAGGACATGCTCCAGCTGGTGAACGACAAAGTCTGTGTCCTGAATCCGCCCAAGGACAACCTGATTTGTGACCGGGCCAAGGTCGAGGAAATCCTCGGTGTGCCGCCCGAGCGCGTCGTCGACGTCATGGCCCTGCGCGGCGATTCCATCGACAATATTCCCGGCGCGCCCGGCATCGGTGACAAAGGTTCCGTCGATCTGATCCAGCGCTTCGGCTCGCTCGACAACCTGCTCGAGCACGCCGCCGAGGTCGAGAAGAAAACTTACCGCGAATCGCTCCTGCAGAATAAAGACAACATTCTCTGGAGCCGCGATCTCGTTACCATCGATACGCACGTTCCTGTCGAGCTTGATCTCGACTCCATGCGTTCCGCCGAACCCGACAACGAAGCTCTCCGTGCGCTCTTCACCGAGCTCGAGTTCACGTCATTAATCAAAGAACTGGTCACCGGAGTCGATCTCACCAAAGTTGATTATCGCGAGGCTAAGTCCACTGCCGATCTTGACAGCGTCCTCGGCCACATTTCCGAAGATGCGCCGTTGGCGATTGCGCTCGATGCGACCATTCAGGCCGCGCCTGAACCCGACGAAGAAGAATTGGTTGTAGCCGAAGAAGCGCCGGCAGCTGAGCAACACTCTTCCGGCATGTTGGACTTTGCAGACTCTTCAGGCGACTCATCAATTTCGGGTGACCCATCGACGTCGGGTGGCCCATTCAAGCCGGGTGCCCCACCCTCGGCCTCTTTTGCCGTGGGTGGGATAGCTCCACTTCCGATCGCCATTTCTCCCGCTTCAGGTCACGCCCTCAGCGCCGAACTCAACTCCAACGACGTCGGCTCTCGTCTGAAGCAGCTGCTCTCCGACCCGAAAGTCCCGAAGACCATCCACGACCTGAAGTCCGCGATGCATGTCTTCGCCGAGCGTGATCTCCAACTCGAAGGCGTTCATCAGGATCCGATGCTGTATTCGTATCTGCTCGATCCGACATATTCGAGCCATCGCCTGCCCGAAGTCGCGTTGCGCCGCTTCAACCTGAAGCTTTCCGGCACATTGCCAGAAGCCGCCGACGTTACCGGACGCCTTACCGCCGCTTTGCGCCAGGAAGTGGCAGAATCCGACCTCACCAAAGTTTATGACCAGATCGATCTTCCGCTCCTGCCAGTGCTTTTCCGCATGGAGCACGCTGGTGTGAAGATCGATTGCGATGTCCTCGCGGAAATGTCGCAACGGCTTCAGCTTCAGGTGGACGAAAAGGCCCGCGACATCTACGACAAAGCGGGGGTGAAGTTCAACATCAACTCGCCACGCCAGCTCGGGGACGTGCTCTTCAACCAGCTGAATCTTCCCAAGCCGGTGAAATACGGCAAGGGCAAGACGATCTCCACCGCAGTCGACGTGCTTGAGAATCTAGCGGCTGAACACGAAGTCCCTCGCCTGGTGCTCGAATATCGCCAATTCTCCAAGCTGAAGTCGACCTACGTCGATGCGCTGCCGGTGCTTTGCCGCAAAAATACCGGACGCCTCCACACGACTTTCGATCAGACGAATGCCGCCACCGGCCGCCTCTCGTCGCGAAATCCGAACCTGCAGAACATTCCCATTCGCACTGAGTTCGGCCGCGAGATTCGCGCCGCCTTCGTTGCCGAAGAGGGCTGTGTTCTTCTCGCTGCTGACTACTCGCAGATCGAGCTGCGCCTACTCGCGCACTTCTCCGAAGACAAGCTGCTCGTGGACGCATTCCGCCGCGGTGACGACATTCACACGCTCACTGCATCGCAGGTCTTTGGCGTGCCACCGCTCATGATCGACCCCGAGCACCGCCGCCGCGCCAAGGCCGTCAACTTCGGCATCGTCTACGGCCTCTCCGCCTTCGGACTCTCCCAGCAGATCGGTATCGAGCCGCGCGAGGCCAAGCAGTTCATCGACGCTTACTTCGAAAAGTACAGTGGCGTTCGCCGCTTTATCGACAGCACACTCGAGCAGGCACGTCGCGACGGCAAGGTCTTCACGCTCTTCGGACGTGTGCGCCCCATTCCCGACATCAACGGCAAGAATGCCAACTTGCGCGGATTCGCTGAGCGCACCGCCGTCAACACGCCATTGCAGGGAACCGCTGCCGACCTGATCAAGCTCGCCATGATCCGCATCGATCGCGAGCTTCAGACGCGCGGACTGAAATCGCGCATGACACTGCAGGTCCACGACGAACTTGTCTTCGAAGTTCCCGAAGACGAAGTCGAGACCATTCGTCAGCTCGTGACAACACGAAATGGAAAATGTTCATCCCTTGCGGGTTCCGCTGCTGGTCGAACTTGGTGTCGGCAAAAACTGGCGCGATATGGAATAGCGTGGTGACGCGGACGCCGTTGCCGCAGCCGAACAGTTATTTATCGACACCTGTAGCCGACATGGCGCATGTCAAAACTCTGCTTACTCCGCCTCTGTGCCATAATCATCCGTTCTCAGCGGAGTCGGCATCCAAGTTTTTGGACTGAATGCTGACTGCTGAATACTAATTACTAACGGCTGCTTTTATGCAACTCACTTATCTCGAAGCCATTCGCCAGGGAATCTGGGAAGAAATGGAGCGTGATCCCTCCGTCTTCTGCATCGGTGAGGACATCGGTATCTACGGCGGCGCGTTCAAAGTTACCGAAGGCTTCGTCGATCACTTTGGCTCCGAGCGCATCATTGATACGCCTATCGCGGAAATGGCCATCGTTGGCGCGTCTTTCGGAGCCGCGCTTACAGGCATGCGCCCGGTCGCAGAATTCCAGTTCATGGACTTCATCGGCTGTGCCTTCAACCAGATCACCAACATGCTCGCCAAGTCTCACTATCGCTGGGGTGCGCCTGCTCCAATCGTTCTTCGCGGACCAAGCGGCGGCAACGTTCACGGCGGCCCGTTCCACTCGCAGAATCCAGAGACCTACTTCATCAACACGCCAGGCCTCAAGGTCATTTGCCCAGCGTCGGCCTACGACGCCAAGGGACTCATCAAGTCCGCCATTCGCGACAACAATCCCTGCATCTTCTTCGAGCACAAATATCTTTATCGCCGCATTAAAGAGGAAGTTCCCGACGGCGACTACACCGTTCCGATCGGCCAGGCCAGAATCGTTCGAGAGGCAAAAGGGAAGAAGACCATCGCCGTGATCACCTACGCCGCCATGGTCTATGTCGCGCTCGAAGCTGCTGAAGAACTCGCGAAAGAAGGCATCGAACTCGAAATCCTCGATCTACGAACGCTGCTCCCGCTCGACCGCCGTGCCATCGCCGACGTCGTCCACCGCACCAACAAGGTCATCGTTCTGCACGAGCATCCGCGGACGGGCGGCATCGCTGGCGAAATCGAAGCCATCATCAACGAAGAGGCTTTTGACGATCTGGACGGTCCCATTGTCCGTCTGGCTGCACAAGACACACCCGTCCCGTTCTCGCCGCCGCTTGAGGAATATTTCCTCCCCAAAGTTAGCGATCTTGTCCGCGAGGCTCGCCGTCTCGCTGCCTATTGAGCCGCCGCTCGCTACACTCCTGACCTGACAATTTCATGACAAATTGTTCACTGTTCCTATTGCGCGTCTGGTCATCTCTCGTGCGACAATCGTTCACTTGTGTTTGTGGAGTTTCTCGGAGGCCTGAATGCGCGGATTCGTGCTCGGCGTGCTCGTCACTTTGATTGCCATCTTCGGCGGATCTTACCTGTATCTGAAACTTGGGATATTTCGACGTCAGTGCCATTCCTAACCCGGGGAAAATGGAGCGTCACATGGCATTCATGTCGCTGGATGCATCGGTTGAAAGTCGCGCGCCCAAAGGCCCGAATCCGGTTCCGCTCACTGATGACGTCCTGATCGACGCTGCCAAGGAATACGAAGAACATTGCTCAATGTGTCATGGCAGCCAGAACAGCAAAGCCATGAATTTCGGACGACAAGCTTTCGCCTCGCGCCCCGAATCTCGTCCGCCATCCCATGGAGATCCTGACGGCCAGATCTATTGGACTATTCAGAATGGTATTCGCATGAGCGGCATGCCAGCCTGGTCGGGTCACTTCTCGGATAACACGACCTGGGGAATTGTTCATCTGCTGAAGAATGTAGATAAAGTTTCGCCCGCTGTCTTAAGCGCCTGGAAAGAAGCCGCCGGAGAGCACGAGCACGTGATGCCCCCCCGGGCCAACCGGGCAGAGCCACCTGCCGGCCACCGAGCAGCACGAACACCAGCACAATCACTAAGCTGACCGCGCCGGCCCGGCACTCGATTGCTTTATGCGGATCACCGCTATTTACGTGGGCAGCTGACCCTTCGCGTTCGCTAGGCACGGCTGCTCGAACACGCTTGTCCGAACTCAGTTGACGCATTCACCAGGCACGGTCAGCGATTCAAGCTACTTGCTACCAGCTACCCACTCTCGACCCTAGCCCCCACCCGCTATAATGTACTGTTTGCCCGGGGTTAGGATCCTATCCGTACGAGGAAACATGCCAACTGACGTCGTCATGCCCCAAATGGGGGAGTCCGTTGTTGAAGGCACCATCACCAAGTGGCTGAAGAAGCCCGGCGACACCGTCCAGCGCGACGAGCCGCTCTTCGAAATTTCCACCGATAAAGTGGACGCCGAAATTCCTTCGCCCGCCAGTGGTGTGCTCAAAGAAGTGAAAGTGAAGGAAGGCGCCACCGTCCAGGTCAACACAGTTGTCGGCGTTATCGATGCCGACGGCGCCGGCGCCTCTGCTGCCGCTCCGGCCAAGGCCGCTACTCCGCCTTCTCCGTCAGCTCCGCCTCCAGTTGCGCCGCCAGCCGCTGCCGCACCTGCTGCTCCTGCCGCTCCGGCACCTGCCGCTCCCGCCGCTTCCGGTCCCGGCACGGAAGTCATGATGCCGCAGATGGGCGAGTCCATCGTTGAAGGAACCATCACCAAGTGGCTCAAGCAGGTCGGTGATCAGATCCGCCGTGACGAACCGCTCTTCGAGATTTCTACCGATAAGGTCGACGCCGAGATTCCCGCGCCTGCTGCTGGTGTGCTCAGCGAGATCCGCGTAGCTGCCGGACAGACTGTCGGCGTGAATACCGTCGTCGCCGTCATCGGCGGAACCGGTGTTCCTGCGGCCGCAGCTGCCGCTCCGTCCCCCGCCCCGCAAGCGCCGGTCGCCGCTCCCGCTCCTCCTGCTCCAACCGCGCCCGTTGCGGAAGAAGAGGAAGAGATCGTCGTCGAAGGGCGTCGCATACGTTCTTCACCGCTCGTCCGCAAGATCGCAAAAGACAATAACGTCAATCTCGCACAGGTGAAGGGAACTGGTCTCAGCGGCCGTATTACCAAGGAAGACATTCTTAACTTCGTTCAGTCAGGCGGTGCGAAAGCTGCTGCGCCAGCTTCGGCTACCGCGCCTGCTGTTTCCGCACCGAAGCAAGCCCTTGCTCCAGTCGCGTCCTCTCCGCTAGTTGGCCAGGTCGTCCCCATGACGCCGATGCGCAAGATCATCGCTCAGCGCATGGTCGAATCGAAACACACCAGTGCCCACGTGCATAGCGTCTACGAAATCGATATGACGCACGTGATGAACCTGCGCGCCAAGCTGAAAAACAAATTCGAGCAGACCACCGGCAGTAAACTCACGCCCACCACGTTCTTCGCTCGCGCCGCAGTGAAGGCCCTGCGCGAGTTCCCGATCGTCAACGCCTCCGTTGAAGGCGATAACATCAACTACCATCGCGAAATCAATATCGGGATCGCAGTTGCTCTCGATTGGGGATTGATTGTTCCCGTCATCAAGCACGCGGAAGAGAAGAGTTTTCTGGGATTGCAGCGCGCCATCAGCGATCTTGGGGATCGCGCCCGTGCCAAGAAACTTTTGCCCGACGATGTCCAGGGAGGCACGTTCACCATCACGAATCCCGGGCAGTTTGGCCAGATGTTCGGCCTGCCCATCATCCTGCAGCCGCAAGTGGCGATCATGGGTATCGGTTCGATCAAGAAGATGCCAGTCGTAGTGACCGATGCGAATGGAGGTGACTCGATCGCCATCCGATCCATCTGCCACATCTCGCTCGGCTACGATCACCGTGTGATCGACGGCGCCGTCGCCGACCAGTTCCTGCGCTCAGTGGCGCAGCATCTGGAAACTTGGAACGAAGAGTTGATGTAAAGGGAGTTGTCAGTTGCTAGTTGTTAGTTGTCAGAAAAGGCAATTAACAACTAGCTCTTGGTACTTAGTCCTTCAATCGCCGCACGCCATTGTTGATGGCTATACGCCAACTGCTCTCTCTAACAACTAGCAACTGACAACTAACAACTAACAACTGATAACTAACAACTAGTTCTGTTTCGCCCAGCTGCTGGCATTCAGGCAATCGACAACTCCGTCGATCACTTTGCTCAATCCGCCTTGGAACTTGTCGGCATCCACGATATCTTTCGACGCGATCGCTTCCGTGATCGAAAGTGCGGAACCAACAAATGATAGTGCAGCCTGTTTTTTGTCGGCTCCCGACTTATTTCCAAAAAGTGCTTCTATCCCATGTACAACGGCTGGAATAAAAGCAAACGCCTTCAGTAGCTTCGGTAAAAACCCCATTTCTTCTCTCCTTCTGTTGTTGTGTGGCGCGGACACTCCTGTCCGCGCGTTGCAGGTCGCATCAGACTGGCGTCCCGCAAATTCTCGGTGAACTCTGTGTTCTCTGTGGGCTTTACGGTGTGTGGTGCAACCTGAGGTAGTCGATGCTGATGTGCAACACTGTCAGCAGGCCGGCGATCAGTGTTCCCAGCCCACCGGCCCTCTGCACGAACGCTTCGTGCTTTTGAATCCGGCCTTCCAGTTCGTGCAGGCGTCCGTTTGTTCCGTCGCCCACAACCCACCGCATATTTGTTTTTAATTCCGACAAATCTGCCAGAACTCTTTCCTCAAAATTTGTCATAAGGGATAATCCACATGCATCAGAGTTGAGCATTTCGAGTACTTCACCGGACTCGAATTGTCATACTGGCGCACGAAATAACTCTGCACACGCGAAAGCCTCGGGATCGTAAACACGCGCGTCGTGAACCGCGCCGCCAGGTTGCGATCAATCGCAGGATCCCATCCCGAATCGCTGTAGCGCACCTCGAAGCCTCCGCCTTGCGTCGGATCCACTCCCATGTCGAAGGTCAGCGTCGTCGAGCAATATCCAGGTTGGATTTGCAAGTTGCAGCAGGTCGATTCCGGACAGCTCTTGCGCGGTTGCCGGAGTGGTTTGTACCGCCAGCAACTCGGCAGCCTCATTGGCGAATGTGATCTTGTATTGACTTCCGTCTCCCGCCAGATCGCACGCTGCAATCTCCACCACGTGCACAATGACATGACAATCGCAATTTCGCGACGGCGCTTTGATTTCCAGCGCGTCGCCCGGCAAGATGTCACTCGCGGCTCCGGGCAGGAACGCGCTCCAGCAGCTGTATTCACCCGACCATGCCTGCTGTGTTGTGTCTTCCAGCATCGCCAGCGCCGCGTTTGTGCAATCGTCTGACATGCGTGCCGCCGGAGCCGTAATACTCAGCGCCGCGCTTCGTACTCCGTCATCGCCACTATGAGCCAGCGCGGCAATACTCGCGCCATTACTCACCTGCACTGCTGAACGCTTTCCCGTGCGATAGCTGGCAACAACCTTTTCGTTCGCCGCCGGAACGTTCTGCGAGTAGAACTGCAGACCACCGGTGCTGTTCAAATAGCACTCAGCGCCTTCGAGTAGCGCGCCCACCAGTCGCGTGCGATAACCCGCGCCAGGCAAGCAACTCCGTACCATTACGTTCGGCGCCTTCAATATTCGCGTATATGCGATCGCGCACTGCAAGTTCGGCGAATCCACGAGCGTATAGGTACAAGTCGGATCAACGTTCGACACGACCCCGTCATACAACGTCACCGCCGGCGCAACCTGCGTCGCGATGTTATTGCTGTCGATGTCGTGCACCTCCAGCACCACACGCACATCCGATGTAACCACTGCTCCGCCGATCGCATTTCCACCAACGTGTTGAGACGAATGAAAACGCTGCTGCCATCTGACCGGCTCGGTCGCATACAAGCGCGTCGTCAACGCGTAGTGATGACCCGCAGCCGTCGTAATCGGAACGCCAGTCACCGCTCCGTTCACAATTGCCTGAATTGTCGACTGCGTTCCTGCCTGGCTGATCTGGAATCCAGCGAGGCACTGACCCTCCGCCGTATACAGGCCGCCGAGCACGCCATTGCTTGCAGCCTGGAACGTAACATCCCCGTGCTGCAAAACAAGCGCGCCGGCAATCTCAAGCTCCTGCGCGAATTGCACGCGTGTTTGCCCCGCGCTGCCTGTTCCGCCTTGCACCCATAGCCGGCCAGAGTTCACCGATATCGCGCTCTTCGGATCCGTCACTGTCCACCAGCGCGCATCCAGCGGCCCCGCGTTGTACTCCTGCTGCAGAATCAAGCCGTACTTTCCCAGGAACGGAGTCGCCGACAGATAGAAGCGCAGCGATATGCCATCTCCCTCGAAGAAATCCTTAACGTAGCAATCAGCGCTAACCTGCCCGATGGCGGTAATCTGATTCAGCGTCTTCGTTGGTGCAATGATCTTCAGATTTGCAGGCGAAAACATCTCGTCGTTCTCATCGACCACATAGCTCCGCTTGCCCAGCGGTTCGAATATCACCTCGCCGCTTTGCACCCGGTAACATCCGCGCGCCAGCAACGCGAGTTGCGCCGCGTGTTCTGACCACGAGTGCCGCACGCTTGCAAAATAGCTCTCGATGTTTTCCACATCTTCCGCCGCGGACGTATCAAACTGTCTTGGCGCAACATCATTGGCGAGCGAGGCCACTATCTTTCCCGCACTGGAATCCACGAACGCCGGCCGCGGCTGCAGCATCTTGCGATCAAGCACCACATCATCACTACTCGCTGAAATTGCCAGGCGGTATTGTGGCCCGCGCTCGTTCCAGCCCAGGTACTCTTCTTCCGGAACGCCGTCCAGATATCCGGTGAAGAGCGCGAGGCCCTTTGCGGTGCTCAGCGTCACGCGCGCACCCGCACACGGGACCACGAAGCTCGACCCGCTCAGGATCAACGCGCAGCTCATCTTCCACGGAGCATTCAGTCGCCGCACGATCTTCGGCAGGCTCTCTTCGTCGATCCACTGCGTGTAGTCGCGCGCGCCAACGCCATCGAAATTGTCAATTGTCAGTTTCATCTTTTAGTCTTCTGGGAACGACAAAGCACTGAAGGCACGAAGTCGCATGGAGACCCTCGTGACTCTGCGTCCTTCGCGTCCTCTGTGGTGAAAGATTTTTAGTAGGTCGCGGAGCCGATCGCCGGGAAATAGCTGCGGAAGCACACCACGCGCTCGCTGTCGTTGAGATCTGTAATTGCCAGCGCCTCGAACGCTGTATGCAGCGTCGCGCATTCGAATGGTTTCTGTACCGTGACCGATCCTTCGCTCGCCGGCGCCGCCGTCTTCAGCAGCGGATAGTGAAAGCAGATCCGCCCACCCGACTCCGGCTCTACTACGAATAACGCCGACCACTGCTGAAAGAAGCTGCCGCCCTCGCGATCGACGAACGCAATCACCTTTTGCACCGACGATCCTGCCGGCGGAACTCCACCCAGTAGCGGCTGCGAGAGGATCAGTGATGTCGCTGTCTTCTGCGCCACGGATCCAACATTAAACGTAACTCGCCGCGCGTAATCGCGATCGCGCAGCACGTCCAGCGAATCGTTCACATACGCCGCAGGAATGCCCGTGCCTACGTAGCCGGTCTGCTGCGCATAGTCCGCATCGACGGCGACCATATCTCCGACGGCAAAAGCATTCACCGCGCCAGGGCCGAGCACGATTTCCTGCGCTGTTGAGTTCGCGGCGACCGCTACCGGCGTCAGCGCACTTCCTCCCGATCCCATTGCATCGCCACTCGGATCCGCCGCCAGGACGTTCATATGTTGCGAGCCGCCCGCCAACGCCATTTGCGTTTGCCCCACTCGGCGAAATCGAATTCCACGCGTGCGCCCAGATTCTGCCGGTATGCTGCCGAGGTTTCGCCCTTCGCGCCCGTATGGAGCGCAACGATCTCTGTCTCCGGAGTGCGCTTGAAGTTCTCAACTCGCCCCAGGTCGGTCCATCCAGCTGGCGGCGAATCCAGGTCGAACGCGCCAGACTTTGCCGGATCAAAAATCACCGGCGCTCCTGCCACGACTGGAGCGAAGTACGCGCGCACTCGTCGTGATACCGGACGCATCGTCGACCGCAATCCGTAGCCCGCGCTCATTGCCAGTCCTCCGCCAGGAAGAACACGTTGACCTCGGCTGTGCGCTGCGCTCTTCCTTGTTCATCGACCTTCACTTTCATCCCAGGAGGCGCCCAAAACACGGTTCTGCCCAAGTCAGTCGCAGGCGAAGTCGAGTAGTCCATCAGTGCCGCGCGCGGCGGATCACATATCTTCAAGAGCTCTTCATCGAGAGTTGTCAGTTGCCGCCCGCGATCACCGGCTCCGTCGCTCGAACCAGAGGTCCAGTACTTCACCTCGCATGCGATCTGCATCACCGGCGTATCGCTGTCATCGAGCGCAAGGGCCGGACCCCAATCCAGATAAAATGCATTAGCCTGATCGCTCGCCTCTGCCGCGGGCTCGTTTTCACGCACCAGGATCGCAGGCCGCGCCACGCCCTCCACCACCACGGTGCGCTGCGGATTCAGTGCTGTCAGTCGATCGCGCAGCGCAATATAAAAACTATCTTTTGCCGATTGCATTTTGCCTCGAATCCCTTCAGACCAACGCGGTCACTGTGTACAGGTAATCCGTTCCGCCGGCCGCTCCCACTTGCACGGCCGCTATCCGCAACCTCTGCTCGCCGATCATGATTGTCAGTGCGCTCTCCAGCAGATCTTTCCCGGAACTCATGCCAGCCGCCTCCATCGCATCCTCCAACGAGGCCGCAGCCATCGTCACCTCGGCGCGTGCGCGTTCTCCGGGCTTCGTCGTAAGCCAGTTCACAACCGCGGGTGAAATTGAAAACTGTCGCGATTCGCCCGCCATCAGGCCGAGCTCGCGACTGTCCTCATCGCTGGCGGCCGCCCCGCTCACTACCAGTTGAATCTCTGTCCCACCAATTGCGTGCAGCAATGACTCCGCCGCGCGCTTCCATATCACGCCGCTCTGCGTGACTGCTTCCGTCATTGTGTCCGACATGCTTATGCCACCTTTTGCGCCATATAGGGCGCCAGCAACTCACGGACGCTGTCATCGATCAGCGATGGTGCGAAATAATCGAGGTGCGCCTTGGACATGCTCTGACGTTTCACGTTCAATGCTGGTGTGGCCTGCGCGTTCTTCACAATCAGCGCGCATGCATGTTTCAGTGGCTCAGGGATTGTCGCGAACCCAGCGTTGTAGGTAATCTCGACCTCGTCGTAAGGCAACGCCAGCGGTAACAATGGAAGTGTGAGTTCGCCTGTCTCCGCATCGAAGTCAATCGAAACCATATCCAGCGTCGACCACGTCCCGGGCAGCGCGAATACCTGCGCCAATTCCGACAGCAGATCGATGCCTTCGCCTTTGCGAGCAGCTCCATAGCGACCGCGCACCACAGTCACTGGCGAAGTTGCCGGAGCAATCGTCGCCAGAGGCAAGTACGACAAGCGCACGCGGTGCCCCCCGCTTATCCGAATGCGTTCTGTGTACTGCGCAACGCCGAGCGTTCCCCGACGGCAATGTGCGTCCATCAGCGCCGATGCTGCCGCAACCCACGATGTGAGCGTAGTCGCCTCCAGGCCATACGCCTCGTATTCCGAGCTATCTAAGTAGTTCATTCGTCAAAAGGCCTCATCCGTAAGTAAACAGAAAAAGCAGTTAGCAATTAGCACTTAGCATTTGTTCCCTGTACATCACCACGCAACAAAAACGTCCTTAACTAAGCGCTAACTGCTAATTGCTAACTGCTCCACTAACACTAACCAGCAACCACTATCTCTGTACCGTCACCTTGTAGTGCGCGTAGCTGGCGCCCTTCACCACGACGCCGCCAAACTTCACCACCACCATCTGCGAGGCCAGCGAAGCTCGGCGTGCCGAGCTGGAAGACGCGCGGATTGGGATTGGTGAGCCAGTGGTACTCGATCATGTCTTCGCTGACGATGTAGCACGGCAAACTCGCGCCGTCCGCTGCCCGGAATGCCGGTGTAGGGGAGCGACCATTCGGGAATCAGCGGCAGCTCGCCCGCCTGCGTGGACAGCGTCTTCACGCGTCAGGCCGCCGGCCACCTGGGTGGTCGACAGCACCACGTTGAACTCCGCCTTCATCTCGCGATCGATCAGGTCGAGCAGACACCGGATTGGCGTAGATCGCGCGTCGGCCGCACTTCGTAGTTTGAGTTCGCGACCATCTGCGCGATGGTGGACTTCAGGCCATCGACGATGCTGTCGGTGGTGTGAATGGTTGTCACGTTGCCGCCATCGTTGATCTGCCCAGCCGCCCCGTAGTACTGCGGCGTCGTCGGAGTGCTCAGCGAAGTGTCGTTGCCGTTCCACAGCGCGACGTCGTGCGTGCGCAGCAGGCCTTCGACGGAGTCGGCCAGGTCCTTCGCCTGCAGATAGGCGAACTGGCTCTGCTGCGAGCCGACTTCCATGTCGAACACGTTGTAGTTGATCTGCGACACCAGGCACTTCAGCGGAACGCTGCGCTCCACGCGGGTGGGCGTTACCAGCGTCGGCACGATGTTGCGCGGATCGACGAAAGCCTGGCCGCCGTCAGGGCGAAGGAATGGCCGTCTCCTCGAAGAAGCGCGACGGATGGCCGGTTGCCGGTACCTGCTTGATGCGCTGGCCGAACGCGCCGCGACGGCGCACGATGTCGGTGATTTCGGTCTGGTAGCGATCGACTTCGACTGCGCCCGGCCCCATGTAATCGGCCGCTGCTTGCAGGTTGACGAATTGTGCTTTCATTTGCTCTCCATAGTTGTAGTTAAAGAATTCGTTTCTTCTTAAAACTGTCGCATTCTGCGTGTGCCCCACTCTCGGCCTCTTCGCCGTGGATGGCTTGTAGCCAGACACTCAGCATTTAGCCCTTGAGCACTCGTGTTGTTTGCGACACGAACATCCAAAAGCTAAGTACCAACTGTTTATTCACTGCTTTCTACGACTACCGCTGACTGCTGTATACTGACTGCTGATGAACACTAGCTACCAGCTACCCACCGAACACCGCCGCCGCTAAATCAGCCCCGCTCTTGCCATTTCCGCCTTCACCGCAATTCGCTGATCCTGCTCAAGTCCCGCAGCGCTTTGTCGAGTGCCGCAGGCTCCAGCTCCTCTTCGCCTGCGTGCTTTGCCAGCAATCCGCTGACGAGTGGAGACAGAGTCTTACGGCCCATACGCGCCGCTTGCGCCTTCAGGTCCGCGTTCGCCCTCTCGAGTTCAGTCACGCGCTCTTTCAAATCGCCAAGCTCTCCAGCGCTTCCCTCTACCGTCTCTTTGTTTTCCGGCAGCCGCTCATCGATCGCCGCCACGATGCGCTCGACCTTCGCCGTCAGCACCTCCTGCTGCGTATCCAAGCTCTCAGCGCTCCCTCCAAAGCCTGTGCCGCTGCGCTCAGTCGTTCCAGACTTTCCGTAAGTTGCGTTGCAAGTCTTTCGTCCATTAGTTCTCCTGAGTGTCGTCCTAACCACTAGCCACTGATTTCTATCCACGTTTCCCGATACGCCGCTTTCTCGCGCCTCAAATCGCCGCTCCAGTAAACGTGAAGTCCGATACAGTCCATATGCTCGCCTTCGGATCGTCTACATGCGCATCTGCAATCTCGTATGACATGCCCAGCGCCGCGCGTCCGCGCGTGCGGATCTCACGCACTATTTCCAGTATATCCTTCGCGAACATGTAACCGCTGATTTGCAATAACGATGTTCGTTGCGGTTGCCCCACACAACCTGTTGTTGGTTGTGTCGGTCTCACCGCACTTCCTTAAGATCTTCTGCGCTGTGATCATCCCCATCTTCCTGCGCGCATCATGACGATCCAGCGTCGGCGCGTAATCCAGCGCCATTCCCAGCAGAGAGGCAGAGCGCGGTCCGTAGCCTCTTTCGTCAGTAGCACACGGTGTCCGCGCGCCCCCGACGGAGCTTTGTCCGAAGGCATATCGATGAACGTCAACACGCCTGCGAAAGGCATCCGATTCGGATGCCGCGCTACCGTCGGCATCTCAATCGCCATCGATTGCAGTCGCAGTCCCATTAGTTCCTTATCGTTGTTGTTAGCTTGTCTGGTGCGGTCATTCCTGTCCGCGCAAGCGAGCCGAAGCTCGCTCGCTTTGTCGTGCCAAAGTTCTCTAACACAAAGAGTCACTCAGACAGATCGCTCTGTTTCCTCTGTGCCTCTCTGTGGTAAATTAATTTGTTACAGCGGCTGGTAATCCCCGCATCCGGCGTACTTCATTTACCGTCAACACGCCGTTGCGCAGCAGGATCTCCTGCATTTGCGCCTGCTCCATCTCGATTCGTCGCGTCCACTATCCGTGAACACGAACTCCAGGTCCGTCCAGCCCAGCTTCTTGCCGATCGCTTCTCGCGTCAGGTGCTCGGCAAACAATCGCGCCGTGGGCACGATCGCCGTTTGGAAGCGTCGCCTGAAACCTGCCGCGCGGTCGAGCGATTTACGTCCTGTTCCAGCCCAGGAACATCGGCGGCAGATCGAACGCATCCGCAATCATTCGCAGCAGAAACTCCTGCCACTGCCAGCCGCAAGTCTGCATCCGTTCCGCCCGCGAAACGCAGCACCTCAGGCTTGTCTCCACCGAAAGAATCGGCACGCGCCCTGTTCCTTCGATCTCGTCTTGCCACCACCGGATCAGTCGCTCATGATGCTGTCGGAGTCCAGATCCCTGCAGCCACAGCGCGTACTGCACCACCCTGTTGCTGGCCAGGCGAGCCGCGTACCGGTGCGCGCCCAGAAATTCGTTGATCGTCTCGAACGCCACTTCCAGACGTCCCAACCCAAACGGCGTATGCGTTCGCGGATTCAGCCGGATGTACACCAACTCGTCATCGTTCAGCGCGATCTGCCCCTCGGGCCGTACTTCCCGTCACCTGCACATATCGCGGCGAGCTCGGCTGTCCGTCCCAATCCGCCTTCATGCGGATCGTCGCTCCATCCACCGGCCACATCAGCAGCGGATGTGCGCTGTCTTCTGTCGCGTCAACTTCGATCGCGCCGAAGCCGCCTACAATAATGTCTTCCAGAACCTGCTCCGCCAGTAAGCGAAACTAATCGTCGGGATTCGGCGCTCGAAGTTGTCCGTCAGATGCGGATGCGCTCCGCCCCTTGCGGCAGTTCATCCAGTCATGCCCCTTGCGCGGCTTGACCACGCCACCCCATGCCGCCACGCGATCCTTAATCGTGTTGATCGCCTTGCGAGCAATTGGCGTCTCTGCAAATCGCCGCAGGTTTGCCGGCGTTGGCTTCGGCATTGCATCGGTCCGCGTCGAGTAGGCGTTCAGGATCGACGGCAGCGGCACAGTTCGCCGCTTCATGTTGCTGTTAACGTTAGAGGCGGACACACGCCCGCCCAGTCGGCGCATCGCGCCGCGAAACGAATCTGTAATGTTCATGGGATTATGTCAGTGAATCGTGGGCCTGAGTCACGGCCCCTGTTTCTAACTGCCTACAAGTTCAAGTCTCGCCCGCTCTGCGATGCCCGCAAGTTCTGCAGCGACAGCCAAATGTATTTCTGACTTTTCCATCTTTAATAGGGCGAATTCAATTTCAGGATCCGTTCGTTCAAGATCGTCTTCGACAATGTCGTAAACCAGGTCATCAAACCGTGCCTTGCGGCGACGCTGGAAATGATGTCGCTCATTCTGCTGGCCATAGCTAACCCGCTGTCTGGCTGTGAACTCAGGGCAAGAGCATGGAAGAACTTGAAGTGTTCTCCGTGCGCATACCCACAATCAATTGTGAACGGATCCGCACCTTCGGTTAGCCCGCTCAGCGCGATATCGTGTTTCATCAGTTTCCAGACCCCATTCTGCTTGAAAGCAGCTTCCATCTGCTTCCTCACCTGCTCGCGGTTCGTCTGGAATCCCCTCCCCAGCCATACCTCAGGTGCTGTGACCCCAATTCGCTTAGGGACACCGTTGGATCAGCGGACATGAATGCGCGCTCCTCGCCGAGCTCGAAACTGCTCGAACAATAAGTGTCGAGCTTGTTTAGAAACTGTCGCGGGTCGTCCCATTGAGATACAAGCTTCGGCAGATCGTTGCCAATGTCCGTCAGTAACTCTGCATCCACTGCCGGATCGATTGCCTTCAATTTGCCCCAGCTCTTTGTGACACGCGATAGTAAGACCGGCCTCTCGCCCTCGCGCTGTGCGACCAGAATCAGCCCGAAGTTGATGGGCTGCTTGAACGGATCAGGCCTGTACAGCAGTACGCGATAGAAACATTTGTACTCTCCGGCCATTTCCTATGCTTCTCCCGGTTGCATCACGTTCAACAGCTCAACTTCTCTGTCCGATTTTCCTTCACTCCCCAATTCACGAACGGCTCCCGCGTCGACTTCCGAAACTCGTCAATCAGCATTCGTACTCGCGCGCGCCGCCGATCCAGATCCTCCACCAGCTTCTCCAGCGCATCCAGATCGTTGTCATACCAACTCGGCGGCAAACCTTCCAGGCATGCCCAGATTCGATCCAAACTCATCTGCTCCAGATTCGTCAACCAAGGTTCGAACGACTCCCAGCCGCGCACACCCAGATACACATCGTTGCGCAGATAGACTCCGCGCAGCGGCGAATCCGGCCACGTCCACTCGCCCGCTTGAAGCAATATCCCTGATCGATAAACGTCGCCTGGTACTTCTTGTCTCGATTCTTTTTCCAAAACGCCGCCTGACGCCCATTCGCGTTGCATGTCCATTTATCCAGAGCCAGAACGCCGGCGAAATCCTGTATGTTGCGAATTCGCGTCAGGTACGTCTCCGGCAAATAGTCGAAGATGCGCCCTTCCAGAGGATCAATCACATACCGCGATCCAAACTGCAGTCCCGGCTGGCACGGAATGATCTGCCCGGCCATTTCGATCCGCAGCCCCGGCGAGTACTCCACCAGCCACTCGCTGACTTCAACAATGTCCACTGCCGGAACCGGCAGCCCAATCTGTTCCGCCAGCCTGGTCGCAAAGTAATCATTTGCCAGCACCCGCAGATGCTGCGGATTGTTCTGAAACTTCACTACATAAAGATGATTGTCAGACGCGCGCATCAGATGCGCCTGCGCGCCACCGCGCATCTTGCGTACGTGTTGGACCGCTTTCACTGGCAAACGATATGGCCCGAAGACCCCGTCTATTGCGGGGAATCGGGCCATTGTCGTCCGTTCATGCACAAAGCTCAGTGTGGAGGGTCACTGGTTCGAGTGACCCTCCGCACCCTTCATTCCACGTACCCCGCGAAAGCGTCTTCTCTCGCCGGTAACAGTGGCTTGGCTTCCGCCCGCGCTGCCAACGCAATTGCCATTGCCATTACGCAGTCGTCATGTGCACTGGCAGCAGCCCTCGAAGAACCATCCGGATGCCGCACAAAACTCCGGCACTCGCGCAGCAGCCGCGGACTGTGCAACGTGTCCGTATCCGCGGCCAGCACAATCGCCAATTGCTCGATCATTCCCGGACGGCTTGCCACGCTCGTCAGCCAGCCCAACTGATTTCCCTGGCTGAACAGATTCGGATACTTCGCTGCCGTCAGATGCGCCAGCACTGCGTGTCCATGATTGTTCCGCTCAACTGCGATCAATGCGTCGCCGTACTCGTGCCCGAGTTCGGCCACCCTCGCAGCCAGTTCAGCTGGCGTGAAGTGCCCATGCAGTTCCGCACACTGTCGTCCATCCTTGCGATCGATCACTTGTGCACACGCAAAATCGCCTGTGCTCCCGCCGCCTGCCGGATCGACGCCAATCACATAATGACGCCCTGCGGCGGACGGCCACCAGCCCAGTAGCCGTCCGCCATCGCGCGACTCGAATGCGCCACCATCATCGTTCGAATCGCAGCCCCGCAACTTGTCTTGAATCTTGTCTACATCAAACACGCAATCGCCGCTCGCGAGGAAGCAGCTCTCCGCATCCTCCGCATATTCCTGAGCCGCAAGCCCGCGAAAATTCGCGCGAATCTCTCGCCTGTAAGCAATCTGGCCTTCATCCAGACCGCACTGTTCCATCAACGTGCGCTCGTCCTCGGTCGGATCTCCGATCCCAACATTCCGCTGATACGCACGTTCCAGCCACCACGGCAGAAAATGTCTTGCATAGCCAGTTTCGTCCGCACGCTGCCACTCTTCGTAGAAGATTCCGCCGGCGCCATTCGGCGTACTTTCCAGCGCGATCTCACCATTGGGCCGAACTGCCGCCCGTAGTGAAACCAGCGCCTCCAATCCGGCGTGCCCCCATCTTCCGATCTCCGAGCAGTGCAGATGCGTTATCGTCAGCCCGCGACCGGCGTTTGCATCCGCAGCGCTGGCCACGCAGTACTGACTGTCGAGTAGCGGAAAAACCAGCTGTCCCACATTGCACCGCGAGGTGACCAGCGCTCCCTGGCGAAGCGTTTCCGGCAGATTCTCCTGAAAACGATGCACCATGCGGAAGATCTCTTCCGCCGAACGCTGGTCATGCGCCACCTGGACTACTACCGACCCAGGATTCGTAATCGCCGCGATAAAATATCGCGCAGCGACATAAGTCGTAATCCCAAGTTGCCGTGCCTTAAGAATAATGTTGCGCTTCTTCCACTGACGCGAAATCTGCCTCTGCGATTCGTTCAGTTTGAGCGGCACCAGCAGCCCCGACTTGTTGCGAATCCGCAACAGCGTGGGAATCAGCGTGTCGCATACCGTCCCACCGTCGCGTCCAGGCGGACACATCTCTAGCATCTGCCCCAGTTCTGTCAGGCCAGCCAGATCTTGTTCAATTTGTTTAGGAGTTGGACGCCCGGATGTTTCTCCGGACGTAGACTGCGATCTTACTGTTGCGCGGCGGTTTCCCGCCAAATGGCCCTCATCATTGCTTTACACTTTACCCTACGAAAGTATCTCCAGCATTTAGCAGTTAGCCCTTAGCATTTAGCCCTTGAACATCGTTCCTCAATGTCAGGAAAAATGTGCAGGGCTAAGTCGCTAACAGCTAATCGCTAAGAGCGGTACTATCTTGCCGCTTCTTCCGAATCGTACTTCTCCATGAACTCTTCCACCGACCGAACGTACACATCGGCCATATCCACCACGTTCCTTCGCGCTTCCAGAAGATCCAGCGCACCATTCAACTCGTAGCCCAACGATCGCAGCACCGCCAGCGTCATCATCGGAGCGCGGTGCACCCCAGCGGCGCAGTGGATGTACAGTTTCGCCTCTTCGTCATCCAGAGCCTGCAGCGCAAATTCCACGCCACGCTGAAAAACCTCGGGCGGCTTCGGCTGAAAGTCGTCGTCCACCGGATTCCATAGCACCTGTATGCCATGTGGTTCCGCCAGGGGCGTATCGTCGAACTCAATTTGCATGTCGATAATGTGGGTGATACCGGTGCGCGCCACTTCCGCCATCTTGTCCGGTGTCCATATGCCCCCGCCGACAGCTATGCGATCAGTGATCCAGCTGATATCCATGTGCTCGCGAAACCCTTCTCTTGCTTCTGTTCTTTCCGCGGCCACGGGAAGGATCGGCCCGACCGGATGTGCTTCCATTCAGCTCTCAATTACCTAAGATTCATTCTAAAGCACGTCCGTTGTGCCCGCAGAGGCACTTTCGCCCGTGTCCTCCCGGAGTCTGTCGAGCAAGATCTGCGCCAGCGATGGGCACGAACTCTCTTCTTCCTCATTGCTGAACGTAGCATCGAGTTTCGCCCAGTCAAACAGGAACTTCGCGTGTTGTTGGCTTCCGCCCTTGGCCTTCTCAATCATGGCGTCCAGGATGTCCGGCACTGCCTGCAGAATTCGTTCTACCGCATCTGCGCAAGCGTCTTCCGTGCTCGTACTGCTTATATGAGAGTTGCGATTCGACTGCTCGTTTCGGTTCATTCTGTTTTTCTCAGCTTCAATTCCAGAATAGCAATTTTGATGGGACCTACTAGACACTTTCCGGAAATTTATATTTCGAATTGCAGCAATCACTTACGGGGAAAATCGTCAAAATCACCTCTTGACAAGAAAAATGTCGTGCGGCGATTCAAGTGTAGAAAGCTAAAAACGCCCCATCCTCGCCCGAATTGGACAAGAATGGGGCAAGCAGGAGGCTAAACTTCTGCGCCGGCACAGACGGACGTATTTGCCATCGCGATCGGGTACACGTCTTCGCTGCAGGCGTCGATCTCTTCCAGGTATAAGCTCGGATTGTCCTGAGGCACGAGCCTGCCGCGACTCTTGATGCTGCCGATCCGTTTCAGCAAGCCGCAATCGATCAGGATCTGTGTCATTCGATCGATCGCCTCTGGAAAGCGCCGCGTCAAGGTTCGCAGGGTGCAACCGAAGATCCCTGCCGCTTCTTCCTGGGTATAGTCTTGAAAGACGATTCGTACGATCAGCGACTGCGACTCCGGATCCAGTCTCTCCAGGCAACGCTCAATGTCGTGCACGAAGATGACCGTATCCTCGAACGTGCCCATGCGATAAGACGTAACACGCGTGCGAAACACCTCGCGGCCGAGCAGGGAAGGCACCCGTCCCACTTCCATCGACATCTGGAAATAACGGCGCAGGAAGTGGATGGTGCGCTGCCGGTAGATCGCAAGATCGGGATCGAGATCGTCGAAGTTGCGTACCCGGGCGTATGGACGAAACGGCGACTTTTCGCTATTCAAAAGGCACCTCCATAGGTTGTCGTATCCAATTCGCCCGAACCCCGAAGCAGGCCGAACTCGTTTGAGTCGGTTCTCTTCCGTCGCATCCCGGCCTTCTGTTGCCCGGCCAGCGGTAATTCGCGCATCTGCCGTTCGCACTGACAGCAATAAACGTTCCGAGATCCGATCGCCCGCACCCACAATGCGCCGCAGCGTTCGCAATATTTCATTTCAACTCTCCCCTGTACTTCTTGCATCTTTCCCTCCTGTATCAATTCGGTATAAAAAGGAAAGCCCTGCACAATCGCTCTTCGAAAAATGTTCCGAAGGGCGGATGGCAGGGCTCGTTTCTCTTACGATGACCTGGCTGAGCTATTTAGTTTGTTGGTACTGGTCTACGACTCCATCCGGCGCGGCGAACGCCGGTACGAGTCAAATCCGCATGTCGTCTTTACGGCGAAAATAGCCTTCTTCGTACCCAGACTTCACCACCATGCCGTTATGCAGGATGACCGTAAGTCTGCCCGTAAAGCCAAGTGCCTGTAACAGTTGCATTGTTGACGCCGAGAGCAATTCGCAATTGCGAACCTTTTCCCGGAACAGCAGAAAAAGCCGTTCGGCATCGCGCAAGTCGCCGCCCGGCGTGGTTGTCTTCTCTGGTTGGGAATGGACGAGAGTGGCATGACTGCTGAACATTACTCCACCTTTTTAAAGTTAGCAATTAGCTATACAATGGAATGGATGCTATAGCCATATGGAATGGCTGACAAGATGGAAAATCACTGAACTGATTCGTCAGTTCAAGAACGGGAAATGTGCACTCTATGTCTATTGATTTCACAACTTTACAAGAGCGTCTGCGCAGCGCTCTCTGGAAACAGATCCAGGCAGGCGAGTTAACTGGTGTCCAACTGGCTCGCGAAACCGGGTTTCAGCAGGCCCATATATCGAATTTCCTCAATCGCCACCGCGGTTTGAGCCTTCAGGCCATGGATCTAGTGATGAAGAAGCGCGGCTTCAACCTCTTCGATCTAGTCAAGAACGACGAACTGGCGCCACGTCTCGCCATGCGCGAGAAAGCTGAAGACGGCTATGAGAACGTCATTCTCGTTGATGGCGCGATTGCCGCCGGCTCGCCGCTCGTCGTGCAGGAGAACGTGCGCGACGTCCTCAAGTTCAAAGCATCTTTCTTGCGCAGACTGCGTGCCGATGGCGCTACTGGCCGCGGTGATTGGCGTCGATTTGTGCTCATCAAAGTCGACGCGCGCGAAGGCATGAGCATGTTCCCGCGCCTCATGCCCGGCGCCATGGTGCTCATCGATCGCCACTACACCTCCTTGCGTCCCTATCGCAAGAACGATCGCAACATGTATGCCGTCCGTAAAGATGGCGGCGCAACCATCAAATATGTGGAGCTCTCGGATAAGAATCTCGTACTGCGCCCGCACAACGCAGACTATCCGGTCGATGTAATTCGCATGGCCGAAGGGGAGAGTGCAGCGGACTACGTCGTCGGGCGCGTATGCCACGTCTCGATCGAGACATAGCGTTTTGGAATTTGATGGAGCCCGCTCGCCCTCGAGCGGGTAAGTTCGCGCAGCGAACGAATGAATTCGTTGTCCCAGACGCTCCGCGCGGCGCGCACGACCGTGGGGGAACGCGGTGCGCTTATGTCTGCTATGATTTTTTCAGTATCTGTTGCGCATTCTGTGCGCATCCCAGTTATCGAGAGCGCAGTCATTGTGGAGGATTTGTATGAGCGATTTGCCAGGCACCCCGGGCGGACCACGCCGGGATGAAGATGTTGCTTTGGATCTGATGAAGTTTGTTGCTATGACCACCGGCTATGGTAAGACCAGCGGCCCAGGCGCGGGATTCCAGGGAACTGGCGCGCCCGTTCGCGCCGAAGATTACGCCGACCACCTGCTGCAACTCTACACACGCTGCCTGGAAACAGTCCGCGGAAAGAAATAGTCGTCAATCCTCCGACCGCCAACAAGAAAAGCCGCGGAATTCCGCGGCTTCTCAGTCTTGAGCCCAATCGCTGTTCGCGTTGAACGAACGCAATCGCCTTAGCGGCGACGCGCCTTCTTCGCTGCTTTCTTCTTTGCGCCACCCTTGCGAGCAGCTTTCTTGGCGGCCTTCTTCTTCGCTCCGCCTTTTTTCGCTGCCGGACGAGAGCCGCCCTTTTTCGCAGCGCTCTTCTTCTTAGCAGCTTTCTTTGCTGCTTTCTTTGCTGGTTTCTTTTTCGCCGCAGCTTTCTTGGCAGCAGGTTTCTTTGCTGCTGCTTTCTTAGCCACGGGTTTCGCTGCAGGTTTCTTTGCTGCTGCTTTTTTCGCAGGAGGTTTCGGAGCGGGAGCCGCTGCCGCTGCTGGCTTCTCTGCTGCCGCAGCTGGAGCAGGCGCTTCAGAAACTTCTTCTGTATCGTCGGCGCTTACTGGTTCCTCCTCCTCTTCTTCTTCCTCCTCGAGGTCTTCTTCCATGTTCTCGTCGTAGATGTCGGAATCGCCGTACTCATCTGCTTCGTCGTCACGGCCATATAGCGTCAGGTCATCAAACCTCATCGTTCCTCCTGGTCCTGCTCGAACTCGTATGAAAGTTTACGACTACCACGGGTGACGAATATCATCCCGAAAATCGGCGCGGATTATAGCACAGCGATTTTCGTCTCGGACAATCGCGAAAACTCATCCGTGAGATGCGCTTTCTCCCCGCTAGCCTAACTCAGGTTGAGGAATTGTTCTCGTGTTTTTCTTTACGGATCTACGCGAACCACAACTACGTCGCCCGCGCGCAGGTGCGCGCCGATTTTGGCATTGTCTTTGCGCAACGCCGCGACCGTGGTGTTGTAGTGATCGGCAATCGAGGTAAGCGTCTCGCCGGGCTTCACTTTGTGTAAGATCTTCCCCGGCTTTTTGTTCGACGCCTGATGTAAGCCATTGGATTTACTAGGCTTACCATCGTCTTCCTGGCGGGATGCTGCTTGCTTCGCATGTGCCTTGGGAGCCGACTCTGCGACCTCGGCATGCGCAACCGAGCGGTAGATTCTGAGATGTTGCCCTGCTTTTAGTGCATTTCCACGAAGATGGTTCCACCGTCGTACCTTCTCAGCCGGGACTCCAAAGTCGTCCGCCACCGAAAGCACCGTGTCCCCTTTGCGGACTTTGTACAACGTTGGGTGCTTCGAATAGGAGACAGCTTCCATCTCCGCGGCCCGTCGCGCGCTGATCGGAATAATCAGCTTCGTGTCCTGGTGCAGGTCCTTGTCGTCACCCAACTCGTTCACTTCGGCGATCGATGCGGCCGTCGTGTGATACTGCCGCGCAATCTCCGTCAGGCTCTCGCCCGATTTCACCCTGTGAAATCGCCACGAAACCCTGTTCTCTCGTGGGATCGCGGCAATCGCCGTCTGGAACTTATCGGCTGTCCCCGCCGGAAGCTTCAGCTCATAGCTGCCTTCCTTCGGAGTAGTCATGCGAAGCAGCGCCGGATTCAGCGCCTGTATATTCTCGGCGGTGCTGTCCACGCACTCGGCAACCAGTCGCAGATCGATCGGATAATCGACCTTCACTTTGTCATACTGCAGCGGTGCATCAACCGTCAGATGATCCAGTCCATACTGCGCCGGATTTTTGGCGATGATGGTGAACGCCAGAATAATCGGAACGTAATTCTTCGTCTCCGCCGGCAGCACATTCCGCTTATAGAGCTCCCAGAAGTCCGCGTAGCCGGTGCGCATGACCGCCTGTTGGACATTGCCGGGGCCGGAGTTATACGCCGCCATCGCCAGATACCAGTCGCCGAATTGCGCGTACAAATCCTTCAGATGACGCGCCGCGGCCCGCGTCGATTTCTCCGGATCCTGCCGCTCGTCGACCCACCAGTTGCGCGCCAGGCCATAATCCACCGAGCGGCTGGCCATGAACTGCCACATACCGCGCGCGCCCGCATGCGAGAGCGCCATCGGCAGGAATCCTGACTCCGCCTCCGCCAGGTAGATCAGATCCTGCGGCACGCCTTCTTCTTTGAACACTCGCCGGATCATCGTCTCGTAGCGGCCTTTGCGAATCGTCGCCGACTCCAGCGAGGCCCGCCCATGCGTCGAAAAGTAATTGACGTAGCTGGCGACCTGATCCGTCATCATCAGCGGTAAATCCGACTGCGTATGCCGTATCTCCGCCTCTGCCTTCGCCTTCACGTTCGGATCCACCGGGAACGTCACCGCATTCGCTTCATCGATCGGCGCCGGCTCGGCATTCTGCGCCGTGAATCCATCGCCCTGCTCCAGCGCAATCGCCTCCAGGTCGTGTACGCGTTCCACCAGCTTGTCGAACTCGTCTTGCAGCTGCTGGTTATTGCGGATATCGAGGTTCGATTCCACCATCAGGTTGAACGCATGATCGAAGTTCTCGCGCGCCGCATCCAGGTGACCGGCGTGATAGTTCGCCTGTCCTGCCTCGTATTCCTTCTCCACGCGCGCGATCAGGTCTTGTACCTGATCGGCCGGAGCCAGCGGCGCGGTCGCGGCCTGTTCAGGCTGCGCGCTCTGGGCCGAACTCTGCGCTTGCTGTTGCGGTTGTTTTTTGACTGTCGGGGCGTTCGCCTGTGCGGGCGGTTTGGCTGAGGTCTTTTGGGATTTGTCGGGTTCGCACGCGATCGATGCCAGGAGCAGCGCGGCCGTGAGCGGCAAGATTAACTTACTTGGCATCATTCGCGTTGGAAATGGCCCGCGTTGCGGCTCGCCGGGCCTGAGCTCCTGTTCAACTCAGATCGAGTTGAAATCGTACTACCCTGTTTACTTCAGGGTCAATGCAGCGAACGTCTTACGACCTGTTGTTCCCGCGATGTTCCTGCGACGAATCGTGTGCCCCATCTCAAACTACGAGTGGCCCAATGCGCGATATCGGGTGGCCCATTCAAGCCCTCCTTTGGCTTGAGTGGGGTAGTAGGCTTTTTTGCTTTTGTCACGCGAGCCTCGCTCTTTGTTTGTCATCACGAGCCGCGCAGCGGCGAGGGATCCGCAGTTGCCTTCTGTCATTCCGAGCGCAGCGAAGAAACCCCATTCCTGCCAAAACGGTGGGTGCCCCACGTTCGCCCGCTTTTGGCGTGGTGGATGGCCGCTAACGTGAGACTAGCCCCTCTCCAGCGCCTGCCTCAAATCCGCCACCAGATCCGCCACATTCTCAATCCCCACACTCAACCGCACCGTCGCCGGCGACACATCCAACTCTCCAACTGCTCCGGGGACAATCCCACATGCGACGACAGGAACGGATACGACACCGTCGACTCCACTCCGCCCAAACTCGTCGCCAGGTACCAGAGCTTTAGGGAATCGATAAACTTCTCGGCACCCTCGCCGCCGCCTTTGTGCTCGAACGACAGCATCGTCCCAAATCCCGACATCTGCTTCTTCGCGATCTCATGGCTCTGGTTCGACTTCAGTCCCGGATAAAACACGCGCGACACCTTCGGATGCGACTCCAGAAACGCCGCAATCTCCTGCGCGTTCTCCGTCGCCCGCTCCACGCGGATCCCCAGCGTCTTCAGCCCGCGGATCAGCAGGTACGCGGCCAGCGGATCCAAACACCCGCCCGACTGCTTCATCATCTCGCGCGCCGGTTCCACCCAATCGGCCGATCCGGCAATCACTCCGGCGGTTACGTCGTTATGTCCACCCAGCAGCTTGGTTGCCGAGTGCACCACTACGTCCGCGCCCAGCTCCAGCGGACGCTGCAGCATTGGACTGGCAAATGTGTTATCCACCACTACGCACGTGTGCTTCTGATGGCCCAGCTTCGCCAGTGCGGCAATATCCACGCACCGCAGCGTCGGATTCGTGGGCGTCTCCAGGAACAGCAGCCGCGTCTTCTTCGTGAAGTAGTCCTCGATCTTGCACAACTCGTTGTATGGGACGAAACGCGTGGTTACGCCGTACTTCGATAGCGTGTCCTGCAGCAGGTGCGTGGTCCCGCCATAGAGGTCCAGCATGGACACGATCTCGTCGCCCGTGCGGCACGTCGAGAGCACCAGCGACATGATCGCCGCCATTCCGCTCGACGTCACCACTGCGCTCTCTGCGCCTTCCAGCGCGGCAATCTTGCGCTCGGCCACCGCCACCGTCGGATTCGCATAGCGCGAGTAGAGATAGGCCTTCGAATCGCCCTCGGCATACTTGCGCAGCTCGTTCGTGTTGGGGACCACGAACACCGATCCCTGCGAGATCTCCGTGGTCAGCGATTCGTTCGTTCCATGATGTTCTTCTCCGGCATGGACGCAGAGCGTCTCCGGAGCGCGGCTCTTCTTGTGATCTTCAGCGCTCATAGTTGATTTTCGATTATCGCAGATTGAGCTATTGGCTCTGAGCAGTTAACCGTAACCTGCGAGTTTCTGAGGATGAGCTGTCCTCTGAGCGTGTCATTTCGAGAGAGGAGCGGGGATACAGATCGCGACGGAGTCGAGGGATCTTGCATTGAAGGAGGTACTTGAGGGTGCCCCACACATCCTGTTTTTGGATGTGTGGGGGATCGAAGTTTGTGTGGGGCGGACATTCCTGTCCGCCCGTGCAGTGGCCGGCTCGAGTAGTTTGCCTCTGTGTCCCTTCGTGTCCTTTGTAGTTACTTGTTTCTCAGTGCAGCAGGTCGAGCGTGTTGTCGCCGTCGTCGACGAAGTAGATGCCCTTGCCGCCGGGTTTCACCGCCAATCCAAACAGCGTGCCAGCACCCGCGCCGCTGGTGTCGATCATCTCAGTGTTGACTTGGCTGCCTCCCGGTGTCGATCTCCACCAGGTTGCCGTCGCCGCGTTCACCGTCAGGATATTTCCGTTAGGCGCGATCGCAAGGCCCAGCGGCCCATTCAAAGATCCACCGCTTGAAACTGTTTTCCCCGTTCCCGCACTGGAGAGCCGAAACACCGCATTCGAAATCGCGGCGATGCGATTCGCGACTGTATCCGCAACATAGAGCGTACCGTCTCTGCCCAGCCCCACTCCGGTTGGACCAATCACCAGCGCATCGCGGATCGGTTTTCTCGTCCAAACCCGGAGCCGATGACAGTACGGAACAATTCTCGCGGCTTGTTCCCGTGGTCGTCTTTGTCACCGTCAGGAGAGGTGATCGCAATGCGTATGACCGTTCCGTGATTCACGACACTGCCGTTGCCGGCAACAGTTCCGTTCAGCACGTTGGTGACGAACAATTCCGCGACACCGCCGAGATCGAGCGCGGTCATATCCCAGGGACCGTTGATGGCGGCGCCATCACGCGAGCCGGAGAACGTTTCTACAACTTTGCCTTGATTGTTCAGAACCAGCAGGCATCCGGCTTTTGCCGTCGCCGAGGTTCCGTCGGCAGTGGGAAGGCTCCCGACGATCACCCACCCGCTGCGCAACACGACAAGAGCTGTAGTCAGGCCAATGCCTCCAGGGCAATTGCCCGGCAATCCGTTGGCGCTGATTTGAGCAAATACCTTTAGCGTTCCGCTCGGAGAGATATCGACGATCGTCGTCCCGGTGCCCTGGAGATTGTTGCTGTTGTTGAAATTGCTGATCAGGATATGGCCGCTGACGAGCGCTCCGGTCGAGCGCGGGACAACCGCGACGCCGTATGGGTTCACGTCACCATTGGAAGGAACTGTGGAGGCGACTTTCGTAGTAGTGGAGAATTGCCCGCTGAAGGAACTGGCAAACAGAGTAGTGGTTGCGAGCAAGGTGAGTGCGACCAGCGAGATTCGGCCCCGGAAGCAAATGGCTCTCATGGTTACGACTCCTAATTGCGACTCTGCATCGCGGAAGAGCGGCCTGTACTCACTTCGAGGGAGGCGAGACGGCGCGAAATTGACTTAGACCTGACTGGCGACAGGTCCAGAAGTGACACGCCGATGAAAGTAGTGAGAGCGAAACAATCGCTTGTCAGGGAAAAGTAAAATCGAGGTCATTTGTTGATGAATGTCACGCCTGTGCACATCGCGTACCGACCTATTCTGCTGATCGCCCGGTTCTGTTTGTGTGGGGCGGACATTCTTGTCCGCCCATGTTGAATCACCACGAGTTATGGGAGTGGTGGAGCCGCTCACCCCGAGCGGTTCTGAGACCTGTGGTTCAATGAAAAGGATGTTCCGCGTTTCTGTATAGCCGCCACTGCTGAAACCCGCTCCTCCACGGTCCAGAGAGAGCTTAGCCCTCAACACATTCGTTCCTGGAACAGCCGAAGCGTTCCCGAGTGAAAATTTGACATTCGAATCAGCCGCGACGGGCACTCCTGCATCAACTTCGCGACTTCGGGCTGACCTCGCTCCAAACTCCGATGTCACGAGAGCGCCGACTCCGAATGTGATCGCACCAGTAGCCACCAGAATGAGCACTGCATTGATGCGCCATAGATAGCGGAACAGCTTTTGGAACTTTGTCATTGAGTCATCCTGACAGCGAAACCGACAGAGTCCGATCGTATGTTCCGCGCACAGGGGTGTCTAGATTACTTCCGCGCGAGAGCTGATGTTGGTACATCAGCATCGGTGCCCCAGGTTCGCGCCCTTGCTCTGCGCGTGAACCTGGGACTCCGCACTCTCGTTTAGCTGTTTCCCTCCACGTAATCCCGCAGCAACCCGACCACGATCGGCCACCCGCTGTTACGAGCACGCCACTCCTCGCTCACTAGTCCCGAGTGCGTCACGCGAACCGTCGTCACCCCGTCTTTTTCTTTGAGATCCCAGCGCACCGTCGACTCCGGTTCGTTCTCCTCTGGACGCGACCAGGTGAACACCAGCGCATGTGGAGGATCGATTTCCTGATACACGCCCGTTACTGTGGAATAGCCCGTCGGACCACAGTTGCCCTTTACGCGCATCATCCATTTGCCGCCCACGCGCAGATCCGTTTCCATGTGCGTGACCTCGAACTTGCCCGTGGCACGCCACCACTCCATCAGTTCAGCAGGATCGAGCAGGGCTGCGAAAATCCGTTCAGCAGCGCCCTTGATCGTGATTTCCTGCACAATTGTGTCTTCACGTTCAGCTACAGAATTCATTTCTTCTCCTCGATGTAATTCTTCAGGTTGTGGAGAGTCTCGCTCCAGAACGCCTCGTAGTCGTGCAGCCATTCGTTGACGCTTCGTAACGGCTTGGCGTTTAGAGCGCAATGGCGGGACGTGCCGTCCTGCCGGGTGATAACCAGGCCCGCACTGCGCAGAACCCGCAGGTGCTTGGAGACCGCTGGCCGGCTCATACGAAAGTTGCCAGCAATCTCCCCTACGGTTTGGCGGCCGTTGCGCAGCAGGGCCAGGATCTCCCGGCGCGTTGGATCAGCGATCGCCCGGAAAACAGCATCGCGTTGCTTGGGTTGAAAGGAAACCATATGGTTACGAATAAAGGTAACCAAATGGTTTCAGACTGTCAAGCGGGAAATTGCTGATTTGCGCCTTGGCCGCAGCTTTGGCCAGCCCGTTATTCTTCGGTTTCTTCGGTCGGGCGAAGCCGGTCTTCAGACCGGATCCCTGAACGGCCGAGCAGTCCACGCAGCATACGCTCGCCTCCAGCACCGCGCTGAATCCCGCCCATATTGCCGTCGCGGTCAATCACGACGTAGACCGGATACTGCGTGGTCGCGAACATCGCCGGCAAATTCGTATCCTCGTTCAGGATGACGGGGCAAGCGCGTGGGCTGCTTTGCAGGTACTGCTTCACCTTCTTCTTCGATTCGCCGACATCTACGGCAAGAACGACCAACCCCTTCGGGCCGAACTCCTGCGTGAGCTTATCGACCAGCGGTTGTTCGCCGCGGCAGTACGGACACCATGTGGTCCAGAACTGCAGCAGCACAACCTTGCCTTTGAGCGTGGCGTTGTTGTAGGTCTCGCCGGTCAGGCTTTTGGCGTTGAAACGCGGAGCGGGTTCGCGTCCGTCGGATTGGGCGAACGCGGCAGCAGTGAGAACGAGCAGACAAAGCGCGCGTCGGAACATGCGCGGCAATATAACACCGGGCGGCAGTGCCGAAGCGAGAATCTCGAATCTGTTCTGGGACGCGGTATCTCGGCTAAGAACCTCGCTTCATGAACATGCGAATCGCGAACAAGACGACTATGACGATGATTACGATCTCGACCACGGTTCTGACCATTTCGTCTCTCCTGGGAAGCCGCGCAATGAGCAACCGAGATGTCG
The DNA here is from genome assembly GCA_963848375.1 of Terriglobia bacterium. Taxonomy (GTDB): domain Bacteria; phylum Acidobacteriota; class Terriglobia; order Terriglobales; family Acidobacteriaceae; genus JAJPJE01. Next base: position 32,018 of record CAWKDK010000030.1, on the reverse strand, counting down.
GCGTGAGGAGGATAGGCCCGTTAATCGCGCCCGTCAATGAATTGCTTTGAATATTGAACTGGAGGACGATTCGTTTCGAACCGCTCGCCTCGAAGGCGAGATGGGTCCACGCACCAACCTATTGTTGGATGCGAGTCTCAGCGCGCGAGCGCAGTTCGCCTTTCATACTGGAATCTATGAAGTCGGAAGAGAGGATGCAGTCGAGAGTCGCGCGGTCCTTGCTGATCAGGGCCTGCACCCATCGGGCCTCAACGGTACGCAGGCCTTGTTCGGTGCGCACGTCAGTAGGGCAGGCGGCGTAGGCTGCGGGAAGCAAACAGAAGACCGCAAAGACAGCTAGACCGGAAGTGCGAAATACCATTACGAAATAGTAAGCGCAATGCCGGTTCAGCGAACGGCGAAGGTGCAGCGGCCGCCCTGGGTCGCTCCCGACTCCAGGTCTCTCACTTCATTGTGTGCGGCGATTTCAGCCAGTTCGGAGGTCGCTGCGAATCCCCATGACACCATCTCGTCGGGATTCTGTGCGAGAGAAACCATCCAGTGATAGCGCATCACTTTGCGGAAGCGCGAAGGCTCTGCCTGGAATTCCAGCACGTAAGCACGAACATACTGTTTCATAGCACCTCTTTAAACCCGGTGTCTGGCCGTGGAAAGGGCGAACACTCCGGCTCACGTGCAGGCTTGCAGGCGTGGCTGAGATAGTGCTCGGCATCGCGGCACTTCAGCTGGCACTTGTGGCAGCGGATCGGTCCTTTGACTTTCGAAGCAGTTCGCGGGGCTTTGGAAGGTAGTTCGCTTGTTATCGTCACTCTCTCCATGATACGCCCTCAGCGCGATATGTGCTGGTCCGGGCCGGAAATGGCGCTAGATCGCCATCTTATTCTGTTTGAAGTCTTCCGCCGCTTGGGCGATCTCCTCTGGTTTGCCCAGATCGCGCCAGTAGTATTCATCGGTGCGGAACGCCGCGATCGTTTCTCCCCGAGCGGCGAGATCCAGGTACGACTCAATGATCGAAAAGATGCCCTCTTCTCTGATCATTGGCAGCATGCGCGGCGAGATCACGTGAATTCCGCAGAACGCAAGCTCCTGCTTGTCGTCGGCAGGGCGGGCGACCTCATCCTGCGTGCCGATGCGGCGTCCACACAGGCGTCCTTCGCGGTCAAAGAGCAGATAACGCGAGCTCTCACGCTGCTGCACGGCCAATGTAGCGAATGCTCCGCTACGCTGATGTGATTCCAGCATGCGCCCGATATCGATGGTGCTGACGACGTCGACGTTATGCAACAAGAACGGCTCGTTGTTTTCGCGCGAAGAACCAGCCAGCTTTTTTTAGTCCACCGCCAGTGTCGAGCAGCACTTCTTCCCGCGAGATCACGATGTTCATGCCGAAGTTGGCATTCGCGGCCAGGTACTCGATCATCCGATCGGCAAAGTGATGGACATTGACGATGACGTCACGAATGCCAAAGTCGCGCAGCCGCGTGAGCGTAATCTCCAGCAGCGTGCGTCCGGCAACTTCGACCAGCGCCTTCGGACGATCGTCGGTAAGCGGACGTAGACGCGTCCCCAGACCAGCGGCCAGTACCATCGCTTTCATAGCCCCATGCGCTCCAGTTCGCGATGCGATAGGACAATGTCGATGCCGTTCTTGGCGCGCAGATGTTTGGCCAGTTGCTCGGCAAGATACACGGAGCGGTGCTGACCGCCCGTACACCCAAAGGCGACGCTCAGATTCTTGAACCCACGGCTCTGATAGTTGGCAATACTGGCGTCGACAAGCGAGAGCACGTGCGCAAGGTATTGATGCACGCTCTCCTGTTGATTCAGATATTCGGCAACTGGCGCGTCTTTTCCTGTCAGCGCCTTAAACCGTTCTTCGCGTCCTGGATTCGGCAGGCTGCGCGCGTCAAAAATGTATCCGCCGCCGTGTCCGGATTCGTCCTTGGGCAGCCCGCGATGGAACGAAAAGCTGCCAACTCGCACCACTAGCTTGTCGGGTTCGCTAGCGATGCTCTGCAGCTTTTCCGATCCCACCATGTTGCGCATGGCCTCGGTCAGCGTGGGCAGCGCGATCGGCAACTCCACGTTGTGCAGCAGCCAGCGCACGTTCTTCAGGGCATAGGGAACACTGGCCAGGAAGTGCGCCTTGCGCTCGTAAAATCCGCGAAACCCGTAAGCGCCCAAGGCCTGCATCACGCGGATATAAACGAACGCATAGTAATGATGCATGAATGCTTCGCGCGAGAGATCGGTATACCGCGCGAGCGCCTTGAGATAGTCGTCGAGCAGCTGCAGCCGCAAATCCGGCGGCAGGTCAGCCTTGGCGTCGAACAGGATCGACGCAATGTCGTATTGCAGCGCGCCCTTGCGTCCGCCCTGGTAATCGACGAACCACGGCTCCCCGTTCATCAACATGATGTTGCGAGACTGGAAATCGCGATACAGAAAGTAATCGCGCGGAGCGGTGAGAAGGAATTTGGTGAGACGGCCGAAATCGTCTTCGAGCGCCTGCTCGTTGAACGGAACGCCGGCGAGCCGCAGGAAATAATATTTGAAGTAGTTCAGGTCCCATGCAATGGACTGGCGATCAAAGCTCGCGCGCGGATAGCAGACCTTGTAGTTCAGATCCCGTCCGGCTTCGATCTGAAAGCGCGGCAGAATCTCCACCGCCTTCCGATACGCCTCGACAACTTCGGTCGAAATATCGGCTCCGTCGCGATTGGCTGAAAGAAAATCGAATAGCGTGACGTCGCCGAGGTCCTGCTCGAGATAGGCGCCCTGCTCTACCGCATCACCATAGATCTCTGGCACCGGCAGACCGTGGCGACGAAAGTGTCGCGAAAACTCCAGGAACGCAACGTTCTCCTCGCGCACGTCGTAAAGCACACCGATGGCGCTAGCCGACTCGTTGCTGAGCCGGATGATTTTGCGCCCAGAGCCTCCAAGTTCGCCCTGCAAAGGACGCACCAGCGTCGGAGGCGCATGAAAATGCTGCTCAAAAAGTTTTTTCAGAACGTCCATGAAGTCAGGACAAAGATAACAGCGATTGACCCGTTCGTGATTGAGTCATTTGCTAATCAGGTAATCGGAAAAGCAATTCACGCTGGAACAAAAATCTCCCCGGGGAGTAGGGAGATTCCTTATGAAAATTACGAAATGGTGTTACTTCTTGTTGACCGCCTTCTTCAGATCGACACCTGCAGTGAACTTCGCAACCCGGCGTGAGTTGATCTTAATGACGGTGCCAGTTTGCGGGTTACGGCCATTGCGGGCCTTGCGTTGATAGGTGGAGAATGTTCCGAAGCCAGAGAGAGTAACTCGATCCCCCTTCTTCAGTGCGGAAGATATACCTTCGATAACAGACTCGATGGTATTTGCAGCTTGCGCCTTGCTAATACCGGTATCGGCAGCAATTTTTTCAACTAAATGTCCTTTGTTCATGCCATTGCCAGCCTTTCAGGAAGACACCTGCCGCCTGTTTAGTACTGCCAGATGGGCTAAGTCAAGCGATCATGCACCCAAAAAGCACGCCCCAATTCCCTTTTGGGAATCAGGGCAGGCCAATTCCAGCTATGGTTGCGACTTCTTAGGCGGCGACCGGTTCGCCCGGCGGCACAGCAGGTGTCTGGAGAGTAACGGCGATGCGCAGTTTATCGCCTAGTCCGCGGAACACTTCCACCCATCTTCGCGCGTCCTCATCCGGGCGTTCCACTTGACTTGGGTACAGCGTTCGCAGCAATGCGTAATAGACATTCTGCGCCTTCCACAGATTGACCTCGAACGGCAACATGCGAACCAGGTTCATGATGTCGTCAAGTTCGGAGAGAAGCTTAAGATCACCCGGATTGGCCGCCAGGGCATCGCTCAGGCCTTCCAGCCGTTCCCGCAGATCGAAAGCCAGCCGCGCTTCATCGAGCTGAAGATTGTCCCGGCGAGCCTCCTCCAGAAGCGCACCGAAACGAGTCGAGATCGAGCGGGCCCTCCACGATCAGCCGCCGCAAGGCTTCGTTGACCACAAAAGCAGCGGTCACCACCATCACATGCGGCAGCGGCATCCGGATTTCGTGCAGGAAGCGCATGAACGACGCGTGATTCTCGTAGATCTGACGATAGCTCGCGTTGGCTTCTTCCAGCACATGACCCAGAATGTTCTCCACCACCCGGCGTTGCTCATCACGGAACAGAGACTTCACCGAATACGAAGTGCCCTCAAAATTGCGGTCCAGCGTACGGATCGATTCGGGAACATCCGACTGATTGAAAGCCTGCTGAACTTCGCTGACAGTTCGCTCATAAGCTTCTTCCCCTTGGAAGCGCCGCACGCCGGCCAGCAGGTTGTTATCGCCAAGGTTCAGGACGGCAAACGTCAAATCGGCGGAGTTGCGCGTAATCTGCGAGCGAATGAGCACGCGTCCAAGCGCAAGTTGCGAGCGCCCCGCCTGGAGCACACGCGAATCCTTCACGTCAGCTTCGTAAGAATAGATGACGCGGTGATCCGCGAACCCAAAAAATAGCGAGCTGATAGCAAAGTGCGCGCCCACGCCCAGCAGATTTACCGTCGCGGGTTTCACGTATCGTTCGTACACTTGCGCGCCATTCTTGAACGAATCCAGGTTCGAAGGCGCTTGTGTGAGGTGTTCCACAAAGTGCTGCTCGCGATGATCTCCGAACAGGTCCTGTGCCAACTGCACCGCCCGGGCCGCATACTGCATTACCTGCACGGTTTCAATGCCGGAGATTTCGTCGAAGAACCAGCCGCAACTCGTGTACATCAGTAGTTCGTGGCGCTGCATTTCGAGCATCTTTAGCAGCGCGACTTGCTCCCGATCGCTCAATTCGTGAGTCCGGTGCCGTTCGAGGAAGGCGTCGACGTTCTCCGGCGCGCGATCGAGCACCACTTCGATGTAATCATTGCGCGCGGCCCATGGATCTTTCACAAGTTCACGAGCCTTATCTTCAAACGGCTTGGTGAGATCGTCGCGCAGCCAGTCCAGCGCCTCGCGCAGGGGCTTGCGCCATTGTTGGTTCCAACCCTGCCGTCCGGAGTTGCAGCCGCAATCGCTACGCCAGCGCTCGATGCCGTGTGCGCACGACCACGAGGTGTTTTCGATGATTTCCGCCTCATGATTCGGCGGATGCTTGGCCAGATACTCACCGTAATTCGTGATGTTCGCCAGATTGTTCTTCTCGACGTATTCAAGCGCGTACGCCAGCGCCATGTCTCCATGCGGATGATGGTGGCCGTACGTTTCCCCGTCCGTTGCGATGTTCATGAGTTGCGGGTAATCGCGATTGCTGAATCCGCCAATCAGACGGTTAGCGAAGTTCTCACCTGAACTGAGCAATTGTTCAAAAGCCACCGCACGTGAGATGGGTCCGTCGTAAAAGAAGATGGAGATCCGCTTTCCCGACGGCAGCTTGCACATGTACGGCATCTTCGGATCAATCTTGCCGCCTTCCACATTTCTCCAGGCTCGCCCGATGCGCCGGGTCTGCCGTGCCTGGTGCGGAGCCAGAATCGTGAACTTGATTCCGTTCTCAGCCAGTACCTCCAGCGTCTCCACGTCGGCCGCCGTTTCCGAGAGCCACATGCCTTCTGGGAAGCGGCCGAAACGCGATTCGAAATCGCGTATACCCCAGCGAACCTGCGTTTCCTTATCGCGTCGATTCGCAAGCGGCATGATGATGTGGTTGTAAACTTGCGCGACCGCATTGCCGTGACCGGAAAACCGTTCCCGCGACAGCCGGTCAGCCTCCAGAATCGAGGCGTATACGCCGGGACTGTTTACTTCCATCCAGGAGAGCAGCGTCGGTCCGAAATTGAAGCTGATCCGCGAGTAGTTGTTGACGATTTTGGTGATACGGCCTTCGCCGTCGAGTATGCGCGATGCCGAATTGGCCGCGTAACACTCGGCGGTGATCCGCTCATTCCAGTCGTGAAAAGGATAGGCGGAGTCCTGTTGCTCGATCGCCTCCAGCCACGGATTTTCACGTGGAGGCTGGTAGAAGTGCGCGTGAATGCAGAGGCAACGTTCCATATTTGCTGCTACTTAGATGCGAAATTTGCAGAGAGTGACCCCTGCGCCCCTGGCATTAATCAAGGATGGTAAGCGTTTTTGGACTGAACGGGAACGCTTTTCCAACGCGGTCCACAGAGGATGCGGATTCTTGCACAGCTCACCCCTGAAGTTTACGAAGGCTCCCACTTGCGTCGGGGCTGCGGCCGTGACACCTTGATAAAGGATAAGAAAAGAAACGGTAGAGGATGAAAACGGAAACGAAAACGGCGGCTTGCCTGCTCTGCGACGACACCGGATGGAAGCCGGTGGGAGAAGGTGCCGAGCGTCGCATGACCCGTTGCCAATGCCGCTTGCGCGCACGCGGAAGTTCGCTGCTGGAAGCGGCAAAAATTCCTCGCCGCTATGAGCATTGCGACTTCGACAACTTCCAGACCGAATTCCCCGATCTCAGCGTTTCCGATCACGAATACAAGTCGCTGCACTCCGCGCGCTTCGTTGCCGGTCGCTTTGTCGACGAGCATCTGCCCGGGCAAGGTCTGCTGTTTGTGGGTGGTACTGGGACAGGGAAGACTCACCTTGCGGTCGCGGTGCTTCGCAAACTCGTACTCGACAAAGAGGTCCCCTGCCTCTTTTGTGATTTTCGCGAGCTGATGCGCCAGATTCGGCAATCCTACGATCCCGCCGTGCAGACGACCGAGTTGGACGTCCTGAAGCCGGTGTTCGACATCCCGGTGCTGCTGCTCGACGACCTCGGGTCCGCCGCAATGACGGAATGGCAGCGCGACACCGTCGGATACATCCTGAACAAGCGCTATTCCGACGAGCAGACCACCATCGTCACCACCTGCCTGGCAGACAAGCCGAGCCCAGTAGCGGACACCGGCGAGCCGAGCATGGGCCGATCGCGCACGCTCGACGAAGCACGTTCCGTGATGCGCGAGCGCACACTCGGTGAACGCATCGGCGACCAGATGCGCATGCGCCTGAAAGAAATGACCAAGACCATCGAAATCCAGGCGCGAGACTTCCGCCGCAACAAAGATCAAAACGGAAGAACCTAGCTCACCGCAGAGACACGGGGCGTGGAGAAATTCAGATTCTGGACTTCAGATTGGAAATTTCTGGGTGAACTCAGCGCTTAGCAAGGACTATTTGCAATCTTCAATCTGAATTCTTCATTCTTAATTGATTTCTTCGTGCCTCCGTGTCTCCGTGGTGAAATCCAACCTGTGCTAGTCTCGCAAAATGCACCGCGCAGCGAAGACCCACAAACAAATCAGCGAAAAGGCCAGCCGCTTCTCCGAATCCGTGATCCGCGAGATGACCCGCCAGGCAATGCTTCACGGCGCCGTCAATCTCGCCCAGGGATTTCCCGACTTCTCCGCGCCCGAGGCAATCAAGCGTGCCGCGCAAGAAGCGATTGCCGCCGATATCAATCAGTACGCGATCACCTGGGGCGCCAAGAAATTGCGCGACGGCGTCGCCCGCCACATGCAGGAGACGCAGGGAATGGCGGTCGATCCGGAGACTGAAATCACCGTCACCTGCGGATCGACCGAGGCGATGATCGCCGCACTAATGGCAGTCACCGATCCGGGCGATGAAGTCGTAATCTTCGAACCTTTCTACGAAAACTATGGGCCAGACACGATCCTGTCTGGCGCGCAGCCACGCTTCGTGACGCTGCATCCGCCAGCGGAGCCCAGAGGTGAGTGGAGCTTCGACGAAAAAGAGCTGCGGGCTGCAATGAATCCGCACACGCGCGCCATCATCGTGAACACTCCGAATAATCCCACAGGGAAGGTATTCACTCAGGCCGAACTGGAACTGATCCGCGACCTCTGTGTGGAGTTCGATGTGGTCGCCATCACCGACGAGATCTATCAGCACATTATTTATGACGGCACCGAGCACGTTTCGCTCGCATCGCTCGACGGCATGCGCGATCGCACCATCACCATCAATGGCATGTCGAAAACCTACAGCGTCACTGGATGGCGCGTGGGTTGGGCCGTTGCGCCTCCGGTGCTAACCTCAGCCATCCGCAAGGTCCATGACTTTCTGACCGTGGGCGCGGCCGCGCCTCTGCAGGACGCAGGCGCAGCAGCATTGATGCTCCCCGAGAGTTATTACGTTGACTTGGCGGAAGGCTATCGCCAGCGGCGCGACAAACTGGTTCCTGCGCTCGAGAAAGCTGGCTTCCGCACATTCCTTCCCCGCGGCGCTTACTACGTCATGACCGACATCAGTGCCTTCGGTTTCAACGACGACGTGACCTTCTGTAAATACCTCGTCAGCGAAATCGGCGTTGCTGCCGTGCCGGGATCAAGCTTCTACAACGACCCGAAAAATGGCGCCCGGCAAGTCCGCTTCGCCTTCTGTAAGAAGGATGCAACGCTGGAAGAGGCCGCCAAACGACTGAGTAAACTGGCGATTTCGTTGAGTCACTAGAGCTTTCAGTCGTCGACCTGTCGGCCTTAGAGTTCGTCTCCAGCGCGTTCTCCGACGTCCACCGTTCCGAAATGCGTCCCCTCTCCTCGAAGTCATCCTGAGCGCAGCGAAGGAACTATGTATTTCTTCTTCGACAGAGTGCCACCGAACTGAGGTACTGAAAAACTGACGTACTGAAAAACTGAAAAACTGAAAAACTAAACAAATTACAATCGCCTCGTGCTGCGCTTCCAGGCAGAGTTCGTTCCCGATCACGATCGAGAGTTCTTCGCCGCCATTCCGGCGAAGCCCGCCGTGTTTCTGCTCCGCGGAGAAGCGGGAACCGAGCCTTACGTCAGCAAAACCGCCAATCTCCGCCGCCGGCTCGTAAGGCTGCTCGGATCTGAAGGCGAACAGACGCGCCGTTTGAACCTGCGCGGCCGCGTACGCACCCTCGAGTACTCTCCCACCGGGTCTGACTTCGAATCGCAGCTCGTCCTCTATAAGGCTCTGCGTGAGACCTTCCCCAAGAACTATGTCGATCGCTTGCGGCTACGATTTGCGCCGCTCGTGCACCTGCACCTGGAGAACCGGTATCCGCGCGCCTCGGTGACCGTAAAGCTAGGCAAGAACGCGAGCGAGTACTACGGACCATTTGCCTCCCGCGTGTCGGCGGAGAAATTTGCGAACGACTCGCTCGATTTCTTCAAAATGCGGCGCTGTGTAGAGGAACTGAATCCCGATCCGAAATTTCCGGGTTGCGTCTACTCGGAGATGAAGATGTGCCTCGCTCCCTGCTTCAAAGGCTGCACGGACGAAGAGTACTCAGCCGAAGTCGTGCGCGTGCAGGAGTTCTTCGACACCAGTGGCCAATCGCTTCGCCGTGAACTGGAGCAGGCCCGAGAGAAAGCCTCGGCTGATCTTGAATTCGAAACGGCAGCGGCCCTGCACGCGAAGATCGAAAAGCTGAAGCCAGTGTTGGGACAGGTGCCGGAGATCGTGACCCGGATCGATCGCATGAAGGGATTAATGATTCAGCCCGCCGCTGAGCCGGATTCTGTAATGCTGTTCCACATCGACGCAGGCCGCATCTCCGAGCCAATTCCGTTTCTTGTGAACCAGCCAGCGGATAGCGGCAAGATGCACTCTATGGAAGCGCGTCTGCAGGAAGCGCTCGCAGCTCCGGTTCTCGGCAAAACGACAGTGCTCGATACGATGGAACAGCTCGCGATCCTAAAGCGCTGGTACTACCGCACCAGCAAAACCGGCGAGGCATTTTTCGCCGACCAGTCAGGCGAGTTGCCCTGGCGACGAATCGTGCGCGGCTTGTCGCGCGTCTTCCGCGGAGAAAAGGCCGCGCCCGACCTCAGCGAATCAGCCAAGGACTACTGGATCTTCCGCCACAAAGAAGGACTCGGAAGTTGAGCAATGATAGCGCGTGCAAGGTGAGCAACTTAAAGGGTAGTTGTCATCCTTGAGCGAGCAGCTTTATCGCGAGCGAAGGATCTGGGCGAGCGCCCGCGCGCCGGCCTCTTTGCCGGCTTGAACGCGCGACGCGAGCATCCTTTTCGATTAATCGATCACCATCAACCACTCGCCTTACTCCGTTTCCTGAATACCGGCTTCACTTCCCGACGCCAGTGTTCATCCACGGCAATCAGGTTCCACTCGACATCTGGACTGAAGTAGCGAAGCAACGTATCCGTCGCCGGATGGATGCGCAAAGCAGGCGCCACCAGCAGCAGCAGCGGCGATTGCTCGTTCAGCTCCGCACCGGGGAAGTAGCCGAATTTCTGAAATTCGCCGCGCGCGTGATGCCACCGCACTCGAGCCCAGTAGTCCAGTCCTTGCAGTGGTAGATGAATATCTTCGTCGGCTTTCAATTCGATCACCGCGAGACGGCCATCGTGCGTCGAGGTCAGCACGTCGATCATCGCCCGATCGGCGGCCGAAAACGCGGGCACCTGCGAGTAGACGAACTGCGAATTCAGCCGATGATCGAGCGCGTGTACATCGCGAATCACCAACGACTCGAGCCAGCGTTCAGGCACCATCCTCCACAACGCGTCCGATGCACGCGTCTCATCCTGCTCGACGCGACATCGCCAGGCGAGCAGTTATCTCGCGAAAGAACGCTTCCGATTCGCCATTGAGCACCGTCTCATTCGCGCCCACACCAAAAACTATTTCTTCACCTGAACGAAACGAACCAGCGGCAAACGCCACGCGAGCCCGGGCAAATTCCAGCCCAAATAATCGGAACGAAATTTCTGCGGGTGAGAGCACGTGCACTTCGGTTCCCGGCACCAGCTCACGAATCCGCTCGATCGATGCGGCGAACCGCTTATGCGTAGCAGTCGCATCAGGACAGTGCACCAGTCGCGTGCTGATATTGCCGATGTCGCCGGTGTCGACCGGTTCCACGGTCGAGGTCTTCGCATCGACCTCATACAACTGCCAGCTCGCGGCGGCATGGTTCAGATGCGCCATGCGCTCGCGTACCATCGCCGAGCGCTTGATCGGAACAAACAGCTTCAGCCCGGCAACGTGCCGTCGTTCAGCCTCGCGCTGCCGCAGATAGTCCAGCCACAAAATCCCGATGGTCAGCGACGCGTCCACCGACGCTTGCGTTTCGTGTTCATTCACTCCGAGCACAGCCCACGCCGAGGTTCCCTGATGGATCGCCCCTCGCGCATAGATCGGCCCGAACGATCGCTCCAGATCCACAGTCGATGTGAGTGGCGTAATCGTCGCCCCCGGATACTCCCGCCGAAGAATTCGCTCCAGCGTCCTGTGATAAGCAGTGCGCTGCGACTTCTTCGCCGACGGCGTGCGATGATCGCGACCCCGGCAGATCTCCAGCTTATTTGGACGCGGCTGTCCCAGGCGCTGCACCGACAGCTTCAGCACCTCGCTCTTCGGTTCCGCATCGAGCACGCGTCGCACGCAGTTTCGTTCTTCCGACCATAGGTGCAGCACGCATTTGCCGTGGTCGGTCGGAAAGGGAATAGCGCGCGGTCTGCAAATCGAAGAGTGTAGTTCCGTCTTCAACGACGACGGCATCCCGCGATTCAGCCAGGAAGTCGTGTACCGTGCGAGCTAGGGCGGTGAGTTCCATGCGCCAACGCCCTCACGGATACCACGGATGGACGCGGCTTTCCGTGCGGTGGGTCACAGTGCGAGGGAAATGCAGCTGGGTGACTACCGCGAAGCGGGGGTGGAAGCACTGACTTGAATGGCTGCCACACGCGTGTCGCGCCGTTCTTTTCGGCGCTAACCTGGGTTGCAGATCAATGCGAATCCCTCACCACACGTGGCAGGCGTTCTCTCTCACCATCGGCTGACCGGCTTTGCAGCCGAAGGCCTTCTGGAATTCCGTCGAGTTCGAGACCACGCCGTTCACCCGGTACTGTCCCGGCGAGTGCGGATCGGTCAATGCGCGCACGCGCGAGTTTTCCGGAGTAACGTTCTGGCACCATATCTGGCCATACGCCAGGAAAAAGCGCTGTTCCGGCGTGAAGCCATCGATCGGCCCCGGCGCACCGCCCTTGTCCTTCATGGTGTTCTGCAGCGCCAGGTACGAGATGCGCACTCCGCCGTTATCAGCGGTGTTTTCGCCCAGCGTTAACCTACCTTTGAGATGGACATCATCCACCGCAACGTAACTCTCGTACTGATCGGCGATGCACTGCGTGCGCTTGTCGAACTCCGCACGATCTTCCGGCGTCCACCACGATTTGAAGTTGCCGACAGAATCGAACTGGCTGCCCTGATCGTCGAACCCGTGCGTCAGTTCGTGGCCGATCACCGCGCCGATGCCACCGTAGTTCACCGCATCATCAATGTTGTTGTCATAGAACGGCGGCTGCAGAATGCCGGCAGGGAAGTTGATGTCATTCATCGGAGGACGATAGTACGCGTTCACCGTTGGCGGCGACATCGACCATTCCGACCGGTCCACCGCCTTGCCAATCTTGTTCACCTGGCGGTCTTCCTCAAAAGCGTTCGCTCGCAGATAGTTTCCGAGCGCATCGTCACGCTTGATCGTGAGCTTCGTGTAGTCCCGCCACTTGTCCGGATAACCAATGTTATTGCGAATGCTCTTGAGTTTGATATCCGCTTGCTTCTTGGTCGTGTCGGTCATCCACGACAGGCCCTGGAAGTCCTGCCCAGCAGCGGTTTCGATGGCATTCACCATTTTCAACGTGCGCTGCTTGCCTTCCACGCCGAAGGTCTCGTCGACATAGGGCTGCCCGAGCGCTTCTCCGATTTGGCGATCTGTCCTGATGACACAACGTTTCCAGCGAACCTGGATTTCTTTCTGGCCATTCAGGTACTTGCGCTCGAACGCGAAATCTTCCTGGACAAAAGGTTCGGAGAGCGTCGGTGCCGTGGTTCGAACCAGGTGCCAGCGCAAGTAAGTCTTCCAATCGGCAATCGGAATGGAATCGAGTTTCGGACTCACCTGTTTGAAGAACTCCGGGTTAACCACATTCAGCGACTCAAACTTCGGCGCGCCGCTATCGGTGAAGTACTGCGTGAATTGAAAGTTCGGCGCCAGCTCGTTCAACTCCACCAGGCTCATCGGATGATCGCGCTTGGCCGGATTGCGCCGCTCGGCGCGGTCCATCGACGACTGCGCCAGCTCGGTTTCGATTTGCAGAACGGTTTTCGCCTGGGCAGCAGCGGCTTCGGGCTTGTCGCCGAGCAGTTCGAACATCTTCTGAACGTGCGCGACGTACCGCTCGCGCGTCTCCACCGACTTGGGATCGCTCTTCAAGTAGTAATCGCGATCCGGCAATCCCAGCCCGCCCTGATCGACATTGGCGATCATCTGCGTGGCATCGTGCAGATTGGGTGACGGCCCGAATCCAAACAGTCCGCTCACACCCTGCGAATGCAAATACGCAATCGTGCTGATCAAATCCTGCCGCGTCTTGATCGCCGCGATCCGCTGCATCTGCGGCTCGATCGGCTTCGCGCCCAATGCGTTGATGTGCGTCTCGTCCATGCAGGCGGCATAGTTGTCGCCAATCTTCTGCATCACCGCGTCGCGTTTGGCACTGGCCACCGCGGCTTTTTCGAGAATGGCATGCAGTATGTCGTAGTTGCGCTCCTGCAATTCATCGAAGCGTCCCCAGCGCGCCTGGTCTCCGGGGATGGGATTCTTCGCCATCCATCCGCCGCACGCGTACTTGTAAAAGTCGACACACGGATCGGTCCCGAGATCCATCGCTGTCTTATCGAAGCTCGGAATGCGGGGAGCCACAGGAGAAGCCGGAGCTTTATTCGGACTGGGAGCGCTTTGCGCAAACGCGAGAGAAGTCAGCAGTAGAAGAGAGCAACACAGTTTGAATCGCATGACACTCCTGGGAGGAATGAGGTGGCAAACGGGTGAGTGTACAGCAGAGCGGATTCCCGCTCCAATAGGTTGTTTCACTCGAACGGCGGAGTGGTGCAGGCTGTGGTTCAGGAGATGACGAAGTGCCAGGTTTGTGTCGTGGCAGTGCGGGTGCGTCGTTGATAATGGAAAGGGAGAGCTTAGGGAGACTCTACCGCTACCTATCCGGCACAATTCAAGTGTTCTGTGCGCTCGGGCCTCCATGCCCATGAAGCAAGCAGCGCAAGCATCAAGTTGATGCCGACGTGCTCTGCGAAGTTAATTTGAGACGGAAACACGAAATTGAAGGTGGTCGTGAACAAGAACAGTGGAACTCCAAACCGAAGTCCTGAACGCAGGAGTTCGCTCACCAGCACCGCAGTCAATCTCCGAAGCAGGGAGTTGCGGACCCAAACAGCGACGGAAATGGTACCGATGTAGGCGAGGCAATACATTGCTTCCGTTTTCATCTGTGCGGTGTCTACGCCATCCTTTTTAAGTACCACTCAACCCGAGGATTGCCAAAAACAGTGGCACCATTATGGCTATCGCGGCAGCGTAGACGCGCTCTGCTGGCGAAGAGATCGTTGTATTCTCCATTCTTCTCACCTTTGCGAGCACCTGAAACTGACATACGCTACACCAATTTGCAGATGAGTTTCGGTGACAACTGCCCGAAAGCCGCTGGTACCGCCAGCTAATTGGATATTGCGGTATCGCGATTTTCATGACGGTTATCTCCGCTCAGCGTACATGGGGCTGTCGAACTCTTTTTCATTCACCCAGGTGATGTTGAAGTACAAATGGCCTCCTTCACCGATTTCCGCGGGGTTGAACGATTGCAAGTAGGCAAGTGTTTCCGCGCGGCAGCGGCGAACGAATGCTTGCCACTCCTCACCTGGCGCACGATTGACCGTGTTACCGTGGCCTCTGGCAAGCCGCTGCGTCCTATAGGCAAGCCGGAAACGCACCCATTGTTCAAGGCCCAAAGCTCTGTCCAGAGGACTGCATAACTGTTTGCCGTGAGCCAACTCACCGCTTCCGCAGCAAAAGACGGAGGCCACGCAGCATCGTACCAAATACAAAAGCAGCATCGCCGAGATTAGATGGAAGTTGAGGCGGCAACATCGCGAAGTAATTCTAGTATGGTGATAGCTGTCGGGAACGGGAGATTGCCACTCAGGAGAGACTGCGCCACTATGTTCCACACCCTTCGCGCGGCCCGGCGCACGCCCAGTCCGTTTCGGGCGACCAGCAATCGCGGACTACCCACCATTGTATCCGCGCGAAACCCGCCGTCTAATGACGCATGGGGTGCCACATGATATGGAACCACGTACAACAGGATTCGGGGAACGCTCCCGCGTTTTGCTCGACGGACGCAAATCTCGCACTTGAGCAGTCAATCGAAGCAGCACGGCTCGGCGTACACCGTCGCGCCCAGGAACCCAATTTACTCGATGACTTTGCCGAGCTTCTTCCTTCAGGCGACTGATTGGCCAAAGACCCGGGCGCAAACCCGTTCCGCAGCGGGTGCCCCACTCGTGCGAAGCAACGAGTGGGAAGGTCACGGGCTTACCTTCATCTTGACTTTGCCTACTCTTTATTGAGCCACCGGCAGACTAATCGCCGTTCAGCCCAGGCGACTGCGTTCCACTTCCTCCGTGTCCATCGGCGCAGGCGTCGAGTCCGTCGGCTCATCACGGAACAGATATCGTAGTACGAGCGGTGCGAACAGCGTTGTCACTGCGGTCATGATGATTACCACGGCGTATGCCTGCTGCGAAATAACGTTCATCTGCAAGCCGATGAGAGCAACGATGAGCGCAACCTCGCCTCGTGGCGTCATGCCGATGCCCACTTGCAGAGCGGCTCGAGGTCCTTCGGAAAGCACCGGAAGTCCGCAGCCCACCACCTTCGAGATAATCGCCAAAACGGAGATCACCGCAGCGTCAATCAGCACCGACCGGTTGAACATGGCGAGATCGAGGCGCGACCCCATGATGAAGAAAAAGAATGGCGCGAGAAATTCGTTAATCGCGTGAGCGCGCGGCGCCAGCCCCCACTCCGGAGCGTAGTCGGCGAACACCAGTCCCGCGAAAAAGGCGCCGATGATGGCCGCCATGCCGATCTTGGTCGCCGCAACTGAGAGACCGAGACAAATCGCGAGTGCCAGGATCAAAGGCGCGTCGTGCGTGGACATGCGCTCCAGCCCCGGCCGCATCCCGCGCACAATCCGCGGGCCAATAAAGATCATGAAGAACGCAAAGCTCAGCGCTTCGGCAATCAGCACACCAATGTGCAGCCACTGCACTCTTCCGCCGGAAGCCACGCCGGTAACAATCGTCAGCACGATCATCCCGAGAATATCGTCGAAAACCGCCGCGCCGAGGATGATCTTCGCCGAGCGCGTATTCAGCGCACCGAGGTCGCTCAGCACGCGTGCGGTGATGCCCACGCTGGTGGCGATCATCGCAGCGGCGACGAAGATGGACTCGTGACTCGGTTCCCCTCGCAACATCAGGTAGCCGAAGCCGAGCACAAACGGAGCCACGATTCCCGCCACCGCGACGCGGATCGAAGTGCGCCCGACTCGAATCAGCTCCAATGGTCGGGTTTCCAGGCCTACGGTGAACAGAAGAAAGATCGCGCCGACTTCCGCCAGCGACCCTACGGATTCGCTAGGGATCACCAGGCGAGTGGCGTGCGGTCCGAGGAACACGCCAGCCAGGATCTCGCCCAGAACTCCTGGTAGCGAGAACTGCTCGAACACCTCTCCGAAGACTTTCGCCCAGACAAAAATCGCGAAGAGTTCGAGTAGAAACCTGTCGGCGTTAGCTGGCATAGCTTACCGGGCCACTCCGCGATTGGGTGATTGGGTCATTGAACCGCCGTAGCCGAAACCAATACAGCGCTCCCAAAGAGGTCGGATCCTAGTTATTTATCGCAATGCCGGATGATTCGCTATCGAAATCCAGAGCTGCTGCTGGAGCAATAACGTAGAGACAGTTTTTTACGGATTTTTTACGCACAGTTATTTGGCGAAATGGATAGTAACCAGACTCTAGCGTTCCACTTCGTTGACGCGGGCCTTCACCGATCCATGTGCGAGCCGGGCGGAAATCTCTTCTCCCGCACTTACTTGGTTTGCATTCTTGACCAGGTTCCCGGCGGAGTCGAAAACCAACGCATATCCACGCTCAAGAATATTGGTAGGAGAGAGCGCATTCAACTGCGCCGCAAGCTGATCCAGGCGAGCATGCCGCTGCCGCAACTGGGCCCGAATCGTGGAAGCGAGCGCACCGCTCCGCGTCTCCAACTGGCTGCGGATGAATCCCAGTCGGGTGCGCAGATCGTGATGGCGAACACGCGCCGAAGCCACGTCCAGACGGCGATGCCGTATGCGGAGCTGAACGTTCAGTGCTTCTCGAAGCCGGTACACCAGTTCATCCGTGCGCTGCTGACGCCGAGAGATGGCGTCTCGCATTCTGGCAAACGCCCCGTGCTGCGAGAGTTCGGTCAGCAACTGCTTGGCGTGAAGTAGCTGGTAACGGGTCGCGCGCGAGAGACGCCGCCGCAGATTTTCAACCTGATCCTCCAACTCCTGGCGAGAACGAATCACCAGTTCGGCAGCCGCCGAAGGTGTTGGAGCACGCAGGTCGGAAACAAAGTCAACGATCGTGAAATCCGTTTCGTGGCCCACCGCCGAGATCACCGGAATTCGCGATCCGGCCACGGTGCGCGCGAGCGTCTCATCATTGAACGCAGCCAGATCCTCCAGCGAGCCGCCGCCACGCGCCACCAGGATTACATCCACATTGTTCGCGCGATTGAAGAAACGAACACCGGCCCCGACCTCCGCAGCAGCTGCTTCGCCCTGCACCTGGGCAGGGAAGATCAGCACGTTCACCGACTCGTGCCGCCGCCGCAGAATGTTCAGGATGTCCTGGATAGCAGCGCCTCGCGGCGAAGTCACAATCCCGATGCGCCGTGGCAGCGCCGGAATCGCTTTCTTGCGGGCTTGATCGAACAGTCCTTCGGCCGCCAGCTTGGCTTTGAGCTGCTCGAAAGCAATCTGCAGGGCTCCAGCGCCCTTGGGCTCCAGGTACTCGGCCGAGAGCTGCATCTCGCCGCGTGGTTCATAGATCGTGACCCGCCCGCGAGCGACGATCTGCAAGCCATTCTCCGGCTTGAATCGCAGCAGCCGCGCTTGCGACCGAAACATGACAATGCGGATCTGAGCGCCGTCGTCCTTGAGCGTGAAATAAAGATGACCCGAGTCGGCGGGGCGAAAATTCGAAATCTCGCCTTCCACCCACACGTCCGCGTATTCGCGTTCGACTCGTGTCCGTAAGTCGGACATCAAATCTCGCACCGTCCATATGCGCCGGGTGGCTTGAAAGGTAAAGCCTAGTTGTTCGCTCAGGGACATCGAGTCCAGTGTAATGCGAGCTAGCGGAAGCGGCCAATCAAGTAGAAGATCAGCGAGAGCAAGATGCTCAACACAATCGAAGTTGCCAGCGGAAAATAAAAGACACTATTCTTGCCGCGAAAGACAACGTCGCCCGGCAGGCGTCCCAGAGGGAAATTCAACCTTCCCGCCAGCAGAACAATCAGGCCCAGCAAGAAGAGGACTCCGCCGAAAATCAGCAGCAGCTTGCCAATACTGATCATCGCTTCATTCTATTCGCGCAACGTGAGCTGGGGTGCAACCCTGGCGTAAGTGAATCCCTCTAACACGGTGCTTGCACAAAAGGAGGAGCAATGAGCGTTTGGACAATTCTGTTCGTAGTTCTGTTAGTGGCGTGGATTCTGGGCTGGGGAGTGTTTCACGTGGCCGGTGGACTGATTCACCTGCTGCTGATCCTGGCAGTCATCTCCCTGATTCTGCACTTCGTCCGAGGCGCTGCGTCCAGAGCCTGAGCTCTGCCGCGCTGGCGCACTCTCGCCTACGCCAGTGTCAGCGAGCGACGGATGCTGGTTTCTTCTTCCGCTCCGGGCTTGCCGAATTTCCGCTCGTAGCTATCGTGCGCGGAATCGTTGGCACTCGGCAGTTCGCGGCCAGTCCAGTTCAGGCTGCCGGAATCGAACGCTGCCACGAACGCGTTCACCACGTCGAAACTGTAGCGCGTACCCGCAGCCCGCAAGATGATGCTGCGGGCGACGTGCGGAGAGAGCGCGCTCCGGTTTTCCGCGTCGCTGATCAAATTGTTGTACTCGTTGGCAATCGCCATGACTCGCGATTCCAGCGACGCTCCCGCCTTGCTGGCCGCGTAGTAATCCACATCATTATTAGCCGCAAGCATGATCGGAATCACGCGCTTCAGCGAGTGCAGCCCCTCGCGTTGCGTGCGTGCGGCCGTACTCGCTTTCTCAGGTAGAACATCGCGTTCCGCACTCGTCAAGCGCCCGGCCTTAGCCAGAACTTCGCGGCTGATTTCCATCGTCCCGATTTCCTGAAGCAATGCAGCCGACTGTATATCCACCAGTCGTTCCATTGACAGTCCCGCTTCGCGTCCGATCGCGGTCGCCAACCACGCAAGCTGGCGTGCGCGTTTTTGTGTATCCGTGCCGCGCGAAACCAGGTGTCCCAGGATCAGCAGCATGCCTTCATACATCTCGCGCAATTCGCGGAACAGCGTGCCCATCGAGTACGCCAGCGCCACCAGCACCGTTCCCCAGACGATCAGGTCATACCAGTTATGTTCGAGCAGTTCAGTGGTGCTGCCGTGAAACAGCAGCGACTTCAGCGTCCAGCTCAGGACGACCAGAAAGATGCTCGCGAATGCCGTGTGGATCGCGTGCCGCCGCCCGAAGAAGTACGCGGAAAACATCGTCGGCAGCACGTACAGGCACAACATCATCTGGTTCCGTGTCGCCATGCTGTCCAGCACCGCGGCAATCAGGAACAGGGATAGGACTAGCCACCATTCCTTGTTCACTTCGGCAAATCTGCGTAGCCCCTTGCGTTTCATATCCCTCTTCTTGGATCAGGAGCGCAGCAACCATACACGGATGCCAGGAACCTGCCAGCCTCTTGAGAGCACTGTAGGCGCACCTGTCCCCCTGGGCAATGTACGAAGGTAACGTCGGCCAGAAGGTAGTAACACAATCACCCGGGCCTCAACTTTGCGTCACAAAGTACTTGACTACCCCAGCCCCGAACTGTACTCTACCCCGCATGCAAAGCTCTCGCCGATGCCGAGTCCGACGCGTTCCCATCGTCGTCGACTCCCCTTCGAGCGAGCCGCCCTCCAGCATGATGGAGGACCTGCAGTACATTCGCCGCACCATGGAAAACTCCAGCTCCTTTACGGCTGTGCCGGGCTGGGGAACTGCGGCGATGGGCATTACGGCGCTGCTCGCGGCGCTGGTAGCGCTCGATGCAACCAAGCTTCGGACGCTGGATGGCCGTCTGGCTCATCGACGCCGTACTCGCCTTCTCGGTGGCGATGTGGACCATGCGGCGCAAGGCGCGTCGCGCCGGAATCCCGTTGTTCTCGGGTCCGGGACGCAAGTTCGCGCTGAGTTTCTTTCCCCCGATTGTCGTCGCCGTCATCCTGACCGCGGTGCTGTTTCGCGCCGGCGCGGTGAACGCGATTCCGGGGATGTGGCTTCTGCTCTACGGAACCTCGGTGGTCAGCGGCGGATCGTTTTCCGTCCGCATCGTTCCGGCGATGGGCAGCTGCTTCATTATTCTGGGCGTGCTCGCGCTGATAACTCCTGCGGCGTGGGCGATCTGGTGGATGGTTCTGGGATTTGGCGTCCTGCACGTTGTGTTCGGGACGATGATTGCAAGGAGGCACGGTGGCTAGGCAGGAACCGGTATCGCGGGCAAAGGCGCAGCGGCAGATCGATTCGGCTGGGCGCGAATCTCGCGTCAGGCCGGAGCAACAATCTGATCACGGCCAGTGGCCCGACTTCGATTCCCTCATCCACGAGCGCATCCGGCTGGGAATCGTCAGCGCGCTGGCAGTGAACGAGACGCTTACGTTTAACGAGCTCAAGAAGGTGCTCAACACCACTGACGGAAATCTCAGCGTGCATGCGCGCAAGCTCGAAGAAGCAAGCTACATCCGCTGCGAAAAGTATTTCGAAGGACGCATGCCCAAGACCGAGTACCGTCTGACCGCCGTCGGCCGTCGCGCGCTCGAGCAATATCTCAATCGCATGGAAGAGCTGATCAAGAAAACGCGGCAGTAAAAAAATTTGCCTGCATGCTTTGCCTTGCAAAGTTCATTACAGGAATAGGGGCATCTACCTAGATGGATTCACAGAACGAAATGGAACAGGGTAACTCGCAAATTTCAGAGCTGGATCGCCGCCTGCACGTGGCCATCATCATGGACGGCAATGGCCGTTGGGCGAAGAAGCGCGGCCTGCCGCGTATCGCCGGACATCGCGCCGGAGCCCATGCGGTGCGCCGCGTCACCGATGCTGCGCGCGAGCTGGGAATCGGCACGCTCACGGTGTTTGCGTTTTCCTCCGACAACTGGCAGCGCCCGGTGATGGAAGTTTCGGCGCTCATGCGCCTGTTCCACCGTTATCTTCGCTGGGAGATGGGACGCTGCCTGAAAGACGGCGTGCGCCTCAGCGTCATCGGACGCCGCGACCGTCTTCCGCAATGGCTGGTCAAGGAGATCGAGCACTCCGAAGAGGTCACGCGCCACGAGAAGCGCTTGCACCTGCGCGTCGCTCTCGACTATTCCTCGCGCGACAGCATCGTCGAGGCCGCGCGCCAGGCGCAGCGTAGGATGAATTCGGATGCCGACGCCGCGTTTCGAACTCGATCGCCAGAGCTTCCAGTCCTTGCTCAGCGCCCTCAATCGCGACCAGGTGAAGGATGTGGACCTGCTCATCCGCACCAGCGGCGAATTGCGCCTCAGCGACTTCATGCTCTGGGAATGCGCCTACGCCGAGCTGTATTTCACGCCCGTCCTGTGGCCCGACTTCAAGAAGGAGCATCTCGCCGAAGCTCTCGATGAGTACTCGCGCCGCGATCGACGCTACGGCGCAGTAAAAGAAACTGCGCTCGCAGCCGCGCCGGAAACACAAGCCGAGACGGCCGGAGTTCGTCGGCGACTGACGATTCCCACACATTCCAACAGCAGGATGTGTGGGGCACCCGCTTCCAACAAATCTTTCACCGAATCAATGGAGCCCACTCGCCCTCGAGTGGGCAAGCGCACATCCGGGTCTGAGTTCGCGTGGGGCGCTTTTGTTTGTGTGGGGCGGACATTCCTGTCCGCCCGGTTTTGTTTATGTGGGACAGGCGATCCCGCCTGTCTCGGCACGACTTGCGTGGCGCAGCCGACCCCGGCTGCGCTTCCCGCTCGAGGGCGAGCGGGCTCCATCGGAATCAGCTACCCCACTCAAGCCAACTGAAGGCTTGAATGGGCCACCGCAAATTTCTATTCGCCACTAGTGAGCGGTGTAGCGATGGGAGCTTCGAAGTTGGGAGGTTCGGATGCGGATTGGCTCGGGACCTTCGCGGAGGCGGTCGAGGAGGATCTGCGCCAGAGATGGGCAGCTGCTTTCCTCTTCTTCTTCGGGTTCGGGAGGAAAGAGTTCGCGCTCGCGTCCCATGTTGGCGGAGGCGAGTTGTAGTCCGTAGAGGATCAGGCCTGCGGTTTTGGTCTCGATTTGATTGTTGAGAAGCCGCGCGATCACGTTCATGACTGCCAGCTGCACGGAGGCAGCGTTCTCAAGCACGGGGAAGCGCGCAGGGCTGCTCGGGAGAGCGTCCGATTTTCTCGAGGACATTGAAATGAAAGTGGCAGAAGCGCTGTCCGCGCATCGCTGCGAGTTGGCACTGGTCGCCTCCGGCTTTGATGTGAGCGCACTGGGGCGCTCCGAAGGTCGGCGGTTTGGTTGAGTTCGTCCTGGTTTGTGACATTCGTTCCTTTCTTCTTGTCTAGTTTTCTTCTTGTCTAAGTAGGGGTCCCCCTCCCCCTCCCTTAGCGGAAAACAAAGGGGTTGCGGGCGGTCGCGCGGTAAATAGCGCAGCCGCAAGCACTTACACGTTCATAGCGGAAAACAAACGACTTATGTCGTTGTCAGTTGCTAGTTGTCAGTTGTCAGAAAGAGCAAAAGCAAAGGCCGATGCGATTAGCACCGGCCTGGCCCACGTTAGCTTCGCGAACGTGGGGCACCAAAACCATCTTCCAGAAACAGCAAAAGCCCGGAAGGGATCTGTGACAGATCAATTCCGAGCTTCTATATCCAGCATAGCAGATTTTGAGGGGAAACATGCCACGCGGAAGTCTCGTGTTACGAGTGAGATACGTGATTTAGGGGCTTGACAAGATTGGCGGTAGACACGGTGTGTGACATTGCGAACATCGGGTTGTGATGTGGGCCACTCCCACTTCGCATGTCAAGGCACGTGCCCAAACTGAATTCCGCAAAACTGAGGGTTTCGCATTAAAAGTAAACTTGCCATTACATTTCGATGATAATGATGCGGCGTTCTAACTAGGAGCTTTGCCGAAAGTAATGTCAACTGCAGGTCCGTCACCAAGCAGCGCGACTATACCTCCATTCACGATTTCAGGTTTCTTGCCGCCTTTCGTCGGTGTCGACCCCACTGCCTCCGTGGCGATGTCGCCGTATCTGTCTACTTGCGATGACGTCGCCAGCAGATACGCTACGAGTTCCGAGCGCATCAAAATTCTCGGAGGTTTGTTTGACTATCGAGACTTGCTGCTCTCGAACCAGATACAAGGCTTCCAGTGGCTTGCTGGAAGTTTTGTAGATGATATCGAAGCTATAGATAAAAGACCTCCTAACGACGTCGATGTTGTGACTTTCCTTTGGCGCCCCGCGGCATTAAAGAGTCACGCCGATTGGCAGGCATTTGCGGCAGCTAACATTGCTTTGTTCTCAAATGTGCCCATTAAGTCAAAGTATTTCTGCGATTGTTACTTTGTCGATCTCGACTCAGGGGATGTTAAGTCCGTCGTGGATCAGACACGTTTCTGGTTTGGGTTGTTCACGCACCGACGTATTACGAGTGTATGGAAAGGTATAATTCACATACCTCTTCTAAGTCCTTCCGACCACGCTAACGCTCGACAGATCTTGTCGGCGAAGAGCGGTAACCCATGATGCGTGCTCTCGAATTGAACGAACTGCTCGCAGAGTTGACAGCGCTGGACACGCTGCT
Organism: Terriglobia bacterium; assembly: GCA_963848375.1. Lineage (GTDB taxonomy): Bacteria > Acidobacteriota > Terriglobia > Terriglobales > Acidobacteriaceae > JAJPJE01. Next base: position 8,023 of record CAWKDK010000030.1, on the reverse strand, counting down.
GGCGACTATTCCAGCTACTGATCCGGTTGGCCGAATCGCTCTTGAAAGTCGTCGCAACCAGGTAAGGAGTCGCATCAACCAGATTGGTGAGATTCCAGAAAACCAAGCGACTGTTGCGCTGTACTTCGGCGGAAGCCCGGTGATTGGTAGTCGCGCCATTCGTGCCGAATTCGCGAGCGACGCGCTTGGGACCTTTCAGGACGTAGTCTCGAAAATATGGTTCTCATTCTCGGGTGAAGATCTCGGCGAGAGGGGTCCGGTAAGGATTGATGCCAGTTCTCAGCTACACATTACGGAAGTCGTCCATGGCTCTTTCGGATTCATTCTGGAAGAGATGGATGACACCGCTGCGATGTTTCCGACACCCCTAAAGTCAGCTGTACATTCCGCCGCATCATTGCTTTCTGCATTTGCGGACGAAGACGAACAAAAGTTTGTCACCATCATCGAAGACATAGATCCCCGCGTTTTCTCTTCAGTTCGCGATTTCTTCAAACGCATTCATAAGGATGAAGCCGTATTCACGTTAGTGGAGGATACGCTCGAAAAGAGATTCGACAAGGTAGCCGTGGAACGAGCATATAGCCGAGCGGAGGAGGCAAACATCGACGAAAGAGAAGTTGCTCTTGAAGGCGAACTGCTCGGAGTGATACCCATCGCGGGTCGATTTGAATTTCGAGCCAGATCCGGTGACGTCATCTCGGGCAAAGTCGCTTCAACGATGAGCGAGAGCTATTTACAGCGATTCGAAAGGGAACAACTTGCTGGTAGAACTTGGCGCGCCAAGCTCAGGAGACGCGAAATAAGACGATTCGGACGGAAGACTGAATCATACATACTCCTCGACCTATCAGAGCTAACTGCTGGCCAGATGTAGATCGCAGGTCCTCCACGTTCCTCTTTTTGTTTAACACTGTGCACTCTTGCTCCCCTGTCATTAGGAATCGCTGGCGGACTGCGTAGGCAAATGGGGAAGGTCAGGGGTCGGAAACGGAACAAGGAGGAGCGATGGTGGGATTCTGGGCAGTCTTCGTCATTCCTCTAGTTGCCATCATTCTGATTTGGATCAATCTATGGAGGCGATGCCGTTCGGAGCTTCGTCACATCACGGTCTTGATTGCCATGGTATTCGCCACGGTATCGCCCCTATACGCGCTGTGGGGTTTCTCGTTTCACCTTCATGAATTACAGGCGCGCAGCAGCAGGGATTTCGGATGGGAAGTAAACGGCTGGTTGATATCACTCGCAGGCTTGCTGGCGAGCGTCGTTTGGCTAGCGGTGACGAAGAATTGGAGACCCGGGGTTGTTTTGATTATTTCCCTCTGGACGTTCATGGTCTGGATGGCCCTGTGCATTCCGTTCTGAAACACGGCGCAAGCTGGCACGGGATAAGCCCAAACGCAAGGTCTCTCGACTCGGAGCGCGTCTGTATCGCGCTTCCTTCGACTTCGCTCAGGATTTCGGCAGCGGGCTCGGACGCCCGCTAAACGCCTCAACCTCGCTCGAAAAGACAGAAGCAAAACGGTCCAAAGCCGACAGGCAGGATTGCCTGTCCCACACAAACAAATGTCCGAACTCTAACGAGCCCCACCCTTCGCCAGAAGAAGGCGATGGGGTGGGCCACCCGCCGGATCGCAGATTGAAGACTGCTGGCGCGAGTCCCTGCGTCCCTAAAAGGCGAAAATAGAATCAGACCATCTTATTCAGTCTTGTCTGGAAAGAGACTGAAATGACCAGACTCGTCATTTCGATCCTTCTCTTCGCGTGGTCTGCGCTGTTCTCGTCGTGGGCGGCTTCGCAGAGCGTCCATCCGGGCGGTACGTTACCCGATGCTCCCACGGCGCAGAATCAGGCGCAGCAGAACAGCAATCAGCAGAGTGTACAAGTCATCATTTTCCTGACGCGAAAGTCGTATTGTTTTCCGGATCTTGCTACCAACGCCTCTCCACTCTCGGTCGGGCAGAAATTCACTCTATTCGTGGAGAACAGCGTCTCAGGGCATCTGGTTGTGGGATCGGCGGCGAGCGCAGGATGGGGACAAGCAGTCAATTCACCCGCTGGCTTTGGACAAGGCGCGTCGGGTTATGGCAAGAGATTTGGTGCAGCCATGGCGCGGGGCGCTTCCAACGATTTCTTCGGCACCTTCGTGTTCGCTTGGATACTTCGCCAGGATCCTCGGTTCTTCGTTCGCAATAGCGCGACCTTTTTCCAGGCAGTAAAGTATTCAGTGAACCGAATTGTGATCACGCGCGCCGATTCCGGCGCCGACGTTGTGAATACTTCGGGCCTGCTCGGGCCGCTGGCTGGCGAAACGCTAGCTAACACTTATCTTCCACCCGGAGAGCGCACGGTTGGCTCAACCTTCAGCCGCTATGCAAGCGATCTTGGCTGGCGCGTTGTCGGAAACGTTTTTCGCGAATACTGGCCAACCATCAGCAAGCGCCTCGTCCGCCCGAGGCAATCAGCGGGGAACTGAGCAGGGGGCGATGCGCGGGGGCGAACGGGTTCCACTGCCCGCAGCTGTTTGACCCCACCCTTCGCCAAAAGCGGGCGAAAGGGTGGGCCACCCAAACTTAACGTACCTACTAACCACTAACCACTAGCCACTAACTCCCTCTTCCAACCTGCTGCTGCCCATCTGCATCTACTCAATCATGAATCTCAGGCTGGCGATTGCCGCAGGCGCGAATTTCTTCATCATTGCGGGGCTGATTCTCTACGGCTTCGGCCTGTTTGCCGAGTATCACGAGAAAGGCAAGTGGGCGAAGAACATCACCGGGCTGCTGGCCGGACTCGGGATGATGACGCTCGCGCTGGCGCTGGTCTTGACGCCGCACAATGCCGAAATCATTGCCCGCATCGCGAAAACGAAGGCATCGGTCGCGCTGGTCTGGATCAGCAGCGCGCTGTTGCTGGCAGCGATTGCGGCGTTTGGCGCGATCACGTATTCGCGTCCGATTCGCTTATGGCACGAGCGCAAGATCGAGCGCGACCTGACGCGCGGGCTGCCCGACATCCCTTAACCCGCCGTGCTAAGTCGAGGCGTTTCGCGTCTAGCCCGCTGACGAGATCCTGAGCGCAGCCGAAGGATTTTCTAGTGAAATTTTCACCCAACCTGCAGCTTAGGTTTCGCGTCCTACATTCATAGACGTGTCTGCCCCACGCCTGAAAACCAAAAACTGAAGACCACTTTGCGCGCCGTGAACTTCCTGAAACCCGAGACACCGCGAAAAGGCAGTCCCGCAGACCGTGGACGCGGGCGCGTCCTGGCGTTTCCGATCGACCAGAGTGATTCCGGCTCCAGCGGACTTTGGCGCAGGTTCTGGCAGGTCGGACCGGGAATCGTTAGCGGCTCGTCGAACCTCGATCCTTCGGCGGTGGTGACCGCGACTGTCATTGGCGCGGCCTATTCCTATTCGCTGCTATGGGTTGTGGTGCTCTGCATTCCGTTTCTGTGGGCGCTGTTTTCGGTGACGGCGCGAATCGGCGTGGAGACACGCAAGGGCGTTCTCGATCTGGTGCGCGAGAGTTACGGGAAGCCGCTGGCGATCGTCGGCGCCGGGATCACGATCGTCATTAATCTGTGCGTGGTGGTTGCCGACATGATGGCGGTGTCGGAGGCGTTCTCCATCATTCTCGGCGTGAACCGGCTTTACTTCGTGGCGGCGATCGCGTTCAGCGTGTGGTACATCCTCATCTTCCGCGACTATCGCAAGATCACGCTGGCGCTGGTGATCGTGTCGTTGCCGCTCTACATCTATGTTGCGTCGGCGATCATCACGGGGCCGCCGATTGGCGAGCTGATCCGCAACATGTTTACGCCGCACTTCGGCACCAACTCGCAGATGATCCAGGGCATTGTGGCGCTGTTCGGGTCGTTCCTCACGCCCTATATCGTGCTGTGGCAGACGAGTTCGCGCACCGATCCGGAGCACGAACCGCACCGGTTCGACGCGTACGCCGCGACGCTGGTGACGGCGCTGCTGGCGCTCTCGGTGATGATCGCGTCGGCGAGCGTGCTGCACATGGCGCATCCGACGGACATGACGGCGCGGCAAGCGGCCGAGGCGCTGCGTCCGGTGGTCGGCGATCTGGGACCGGTGCTGTTCTCCATCGGCATTATCGGATCTGGGCTGGTGGCGATTCCGGTGCTCGTGGCTTCGATGTGCTACGACCTCGCGCAAGCAATGGGCTGGCGCTACGGACTGAGCGAACATCCATGGGACGCGAAGAGCTTCTACCTGCTGATTTCGGCGGCGATGCTGGTTGCGGGACTGCTGAACTTCATACATATGAATCCGGTGAAAGCGCTGTACTGGTCGATGATCCTCGCCGGCATTCTCACCATACCGATCTTCCTGTTCATCCTGATCATCTCGAATGACCGCAGGGTGATGCGCACGACCAATACGCGTCTGCAGAACTTCTGGGTAGGAGCGGCTACGGGCGGAGCGGCCGCCGCGACCATCATTTATCTGTGGATGCAGGTGTTCGGAAGCTGACGAATCGGGTAATCGGGGAAATGGTAATCGGGTAATCTGAAGAGCGAAGTTCTACTTTCTCGCCTGCGACTCCGGGCATAAAATGCGCGCCATGAAAACGATCGTGTCAGCAGCGCTGTTCTGCCTTCTGGTGGGAGTGGTGTGCGCGCAGGAGAAGGCGGTTCCGGTTGGCGAGGAAGGCCATCATCAACTGGTGCTGGAGAACGAGTACACGCGCGTGTTCCACGTGGTTCTCGCTCCGAAGGAGTCGACGCTGATGCACCAGCATGATCGCGATTACGTGTACGTCATGATCGGATCGTCGCAGGTGGAGGTAGTGAAGCCGGGTGCTGCGCCGACGCAGATGAAGCTCAACGATGGAGACGTGAAGTTCACGAAAGCGCCTCTGGCGCATAAGGTGACGAATATCGGCGATACGCCGTTTGTGAATCTGACGATCGAGGTGAAGAAGGCGAGTACGAAGTCGGTGTGTGGGGCGAGTTGGGCGGGAGTGGCAGGCGGAGGAACGTCTGCGGCAGCGAGGGCGAGAGGACATTGGTCGGGAGGTCTTAGGGCAAACGTATATTCTGGAGACGGACAGAGTAATCGGCGACTCACATCAACAGCTTACAATGGACGTACTCGCCGAAGCAATGTCACTCCCGGCGTGCTCGTAGCGCTTACGTCGGATACCGTGTAAGCAACTCTAGCGAAAGCTCGATGACTGTTGGCGGCTCTCAGGACCCAAAATGAAGCCAGGCGACGTGGCTTGGGTTCCTGCGGAACGAGGGTCAGCTGCCGTACCGGAAGACGGCGATTCTAGCCAGGTTTCGTGATGGTTACCTTCGAGTAATGCGGCTTCGGTAGCGATCTCTCCCGATTACCGATTGCTTGCCATTGGTGACCGCTATCACTGCAATCGTCAATCTCCAGTGCTAGCGTGGGTCTAGTTAAGGGATCTGACCTGCCTGTTGGAGGTGTCCCATGAGTGCTGCCCATACTGCGCCGCTCACGCCTTCCCTCGAAGTAACTCTCAAAAACATACTGGTGACGACTGACTTTTCTGCCTGCTCTGAGGCTGCGGTAAAAATCGCCGCGTCGTTGGCTCGCCAGCATCAATCGCAACTTATTCTGCTGCACACGATCGAATTCGATCCGATGCTGCCCAATCCGGTGGCGCCGACCACAATGGAATGCGAGCACGAGCAGGAACTCACCGAGCGAGCGATGGAGAACATCCGCAAGTCGCCTGCTCTGGCTGGCCTGCAGGTAAAAACACTTACCGCCGCGGGGGATGTGCTCGCAGTCGCACGCCGGCTCGTTTCCGAAGAGCACATAGACCTGGTGGTGGTGGGAACGCATGGCAGAACCGGATTCCGCAAGTTGTTGATGGGATCGGTGGCCGAAGAAGCAGAGCGGCTGCTTTGCTGCCCGGTGTTGACCGTTGGTCCGAGCGTGGATCCTGAAACGCTCACTCATGGCCAATTCCGCTCGATCCTCTATGCGACCGACTTCTCGACCGGCTCACAGCACGCACTTACGTATGCAGTTTCGTTCGCGCGCGAAAGCGGAACCCGATTGCATATGCTGCACGTAATGGCGGAGGAGATGGTGACGGCGTTCTATCTGCACGATGAGATGGAACACAACTGCAAGGCGCGACTGACGCGGATGATTCCGCCAGGTCTCCTGCCGACATCGCCGGATGTCATCGTCTCCACGGGGATGCCTCCGGAGGAGATCGTGAAGCAGGCCACACTCACGGCTGCAGACCTGATTGTGATGGGCATACATGCTGCGGGTTGGACGGGGGCACATGCTTCCGCGCATATTCCGTGGTCGGTGGCGAATGCCGTGGTTGCGCACGCGCCCTGCCCGGTGCTGACAGTTTGCGGCAAGGCCGGTTGAGTTAACCCGGAACGGTGAGGGCATTTGGTTTTTCCCCGTGGGAGGACGGGATGCCCTCCGCCGGGCTGTACCGGCGGGCGCAAAAGGGAATTCCTGCTCGCTCAACGCACGACTTCGACAGTCATCATCATTCCTTTGTCTTCGTGTTTCACCACGTGACAGTGGAAGACAAATCGCCCGACGCTTTCCGGGTTGGTGAAAGGAATGATCATCTTCGCCTCACCCGGCTTTCCGTTCCGCATTGGAGGCACGCTGTAGGTGTCGCGCAACCCATCGAACTGCGCTGGAACGCCGTTCACTTCAGTAACCAGAAATCCAGTCTGGTGAATATGGAAGTCGTGGTATTGGGAATCCGTATTAAGGATGGTCCATTCTTCTGTGTCGCCGAGCTTCACGTTCACATCGGTGCGGTTTTCATCGAAGACTTTGTCGTTGATGTAGAAAGCCGTTTTGTCGGCACTTCGCGAGAAGGTGAACGTCCTCCGTTGTTTGATAGGACTGGAACGAACAGCATCGGCGTAGAGCTTTCCACTCGCGTGGGCCTCCTGAACCTTCTTCTCTGCGGCGGCGATGTCTGCTGGCGGACCTTTTGAAACCACAGTTCCCAAATCGACCTCCGGCAGCAGGGGCGCATTTTCGTCGAACTTAAACGCAACCGATTTGAGCGCATGGTTGCCGGCCTGCCCGCCCACTACGATCGCTGAAAATCTTTGCCCCGGTCCCAGGATCACTTCGTCCATGCGGATCGGGCGTGGAACGAAGTAGCCGTCACGTCCAATGAGGTAGAACGGCATGCCGTCAATTTTCAATCGCAGGAAACGGTCCGCTCCTATGTTGCCGATTTGCCAGAACTGCGCTTCGCCCGGCCTAATGGAAATCGTAGGCGCGACCAAGCCGTTGACCGTGACCAGTTCCTGGTAATCCGCGCGGCCAATCGGATGGTGCTTAAGTAGCAGGATCCTCTCAGTGAGGTTGCCCACCATGGGATACAGACGATCGCTACCGTCGATGAGGATTCCGCCTGACATGCCGCCGATAATCTGGCGATCGACATCCCCATGCATATGAGGATGAAACCAGAAGAGACCCACGTGTTTCTCCGGGATCTTGATTTCATAGTTGAAGGTTTCGCCCGGCGCGATGTGAACGAACACGTTGTCGCCGTTCTTCAATGGAGATACGTCGAGGCCGTGAAAGTGCAAGTTTGTCGGCTCGGAGAGCTGATTACGCAGGGTCACGGTTAACGTATCGCCGGATTTCAAGCGCCATACAGGAGGCAGGTATTCCCCGTTGTAGAGCATTCCCTCAAATTGGTGTCCCGCGATGACGTAGTGCGCGGGAGCGGCGACGAGGTCAACGTGGAGCTTGCCGTCGTGACTGGAAAGCATCTTCGGATTAGCGAATGGCGTGGGATTAGCGAATGGCGTGCCGGGGTTGGCGGCCTGCGCAGCTGAGAAGGTGCAGACAATGATAAAGAGAAAAAGACACAGGACCTTCGACATAAGCCCTCCGACCCCGAATGGCTCCCAATAAGGATGCGTGAAGCGAAGTTCCGGATGGGGAACGTGATTCATCCAGTGCCGAATTCTGTGTCTTTCAGGCTTTAACTTTGTTGCTATCGCGTGTGAATCGAT
>CAWKDK010000029.1:25000-261155 GCA_963848375.1 Terriglobia bacterium | reverse complement strand
TGACAAAGAACTTGGTACGATAGACAGCGCAAGTCCTACTCTGGAAACGTCGTTCACCGGGCACCTGCTGATTCAAGCGGTCGAGGAACAAAGACTCGTAGAAAAGACTCGTAGATAAGAAAGCCAGAGCATGCCACATCAGAATGGAATGTTGAACGAGGAGCGACGCCGGTCGATTCTCGACGTCTTGCAGCAGGAGGGCCGGGTAGTGGTTACCGACCTTGCCCGGCAGTTCCGCACTTCGCAGATCACGATCCGTAAGGATCTGGAAGCTCTCGATGCGCACGGGTTGATTCAGCGCACGCATGGCGGTGCGTTGCCTCTACATGCCGGAGCATTACTCGATCCGACCTTGCGCGAAAAGGAAAAGCTTCATCGCAAAGAGAAGATGAGAATTGCGATCGCGGCTGCGAAGCTGGTGGAAGAAGGACATCCGCGCTGCTGGATTCGGGCACTACAACCACCGCAATCGCGGCCGCGTTGAAGCATTTCGCCAAGCTGACGGTCATTACCAACGCGACGAACATTGCCGCCGAGTTCAGGAACGAATGTTGAAGTGATCCTGACGGGAGGCACGCTGCGCAAGAATTCCTTTTCGCTTGTAGGTCCACTTGCGGAGCAAACACTGCGGCAGTTGAGCGCGGACATTCTCTTCCTTGGTGTGGATGGTTTTGATACCAGGGCGGGATTGTTCACCCCCAACATTCTCGAAGCCCAAGTCAACCGCATTATGGTGGAAATTTCCAGCCGGAAGATTGCCGTTTGCGATTCCAGTAAATTTGGTCGCCGAAGCCTGTGTAACATCATGCCATCGTCGGCCGTGGACCAGGTAATCACGGACAAGAGCATTGGCAAGCACGACCTGGAAGTCCTCGAGAGTCAGGGGTCAGAGTCACTCTGGTTTAGAGCCACGACTCGCCCTCTGCACGATCTGTGGCCAATGGTGCCGCGCTTCTATTCCGCCCTATGCGGCACAGCGGAGCTGCCGTCGACGGCCGTTGGTTAGATCATCTTCCGGAAACATTCGCGGGTATTTCCTGGTTCGTCCATATCGTGCATTCCCGAAATAGCTCGGTAACGATTAAGGATGGCCGGTAATTTTACTTTCGATATGTTTCTGTTATCTTCGTTTATCTGCCAGGAGGACAATCGCGGATGGAAACCGTGGGTCCAGAAAAGAGTTGGCTCGGCACGCTTGCAGGCCGTCAGAAAACGTTGGAGGAGTTGCTTCGCAAGCCAGCGGAAGAGCAGAAGGAGCTTGGATACTTTCATACCTTGCGTGAGATCTGCCGCCAACCCCAAACGTGGCGCGAAACCTGTGAACTGGTAGTGAAATCCGCTCCCGCACTGAAGAAGTTTCTGAGCGTCGCCAGCAACATCATTCTGACCGGTTCAGGTAGTTCGGAATACGCCGGAGAGTCGGTTCGACCAACACTGCAGACGGAGTTGCGTTGCAATTGCTCGGTCATTGGCGCTGGAACACTACTCACGGATACGAATGTTGTGCGCGCGAGTATGCCGCAGCTAATGGTCTCATTGGCGCGGTCGGGCGATAGCCCCGAGAGTGTGGCGGCCGTGTCTCTGATGCTGGAGCTCGAACCGAGAATGCGCCATGTGGTATTTACGTGCAACCGCGACGGCGCTCTGGCTTGTACATTCGGGTCTCACCCGAATGTCCATGTGGTCGTGCTCGGCGAGAACACGAACGACGAAAGCCTGGTGATGACCAGCAGCTTTTCGAATCTCGCGCTGGCCGCACGATTTCTCGGGCTGACGGAACGCCCGGACACTTACCGAACTATCTGCAATCAAGCCGCTGATATTGCCGAAGGCTTACTGCAATCGAACGTTGATGCTTTGGCGCAGTTCGCAACGGCAGGGTTCACGCGGGCCGTGTTTCTAGCCAGCGGCTGCCGCTTCGGTGCTGCACGCGAGACGGCGCTGAAGATGTTGGAGATGTGCGCGGGTCGCGTTGCGTCGGTGAGCGAGACATATCTCGGGCTACGACACGGGCCCATGAGTTTCCTCGACAAGAACACAGTGGTCGTTTGCTACCTCTCGTCCGATCGAACGCGACGAAACTACGAGCTGGATTTATTGCGAGAACTCAACCAGAAGCAATTGGGACGAGGCAAGGTGATCGTGGGAGAGTCGATTCCTGGCGACGTGCTGAGGGACGAAGATGTTGCCGTCGAATGTCCGGGGCTGGAGCGCTTGGGCGATGCGAATGCCGTTTTTCTCGACGTCATCGCCGGGCAACTGCTCGCCTTATTCCGATGCATGCGAGAAGGTCTGCGTCCCGACTGGCCATCGCAGGATAACGTGATCAACCGGGTTGTGCAGAGCTTTCCGCTGTATCACGTCTAAGCGTGTCGCTTGAGTCTGGTTGCCGCGGCGGTTTTCAAGAAATCGCGACGATCTTGAGTGGTATTGGCGCCATGGCATGGTTATTCGTCGAGTCCAACCGCACGCTCCCGCAGACAGAAGTAAACGGAGCTCAGCAACATTTCCAACGTATTGTTCGGTGATGCGCGACAAACCGGAATGGAGGAAAGCGTATGAAGCGTCGCCTCTTTTTGAAGACAGTAGGCACTACTGGCTTGGCGGTAGGAGTCAGTAAAGCATCGGGCCTGTCTTTTATCGCGAAGCCAGAGGACTCGAATTCGAGTTCTTCTGCTGTTACAGATAAGACAAACCACGATTCACCAAAGACGATTTTGCTGAAGGACTATCGTCCAAAATCGCTGTACAAGATTCCCATCACTGAAGTTTCCAAAGCAAAGTTCCCCGTCATTGATATGCATTCCCATCCCTATGAGAAGTCGCCGGAAGAGATTGCCGAGCGGGTCCGAAATATGGATGCGGTCGGAATCGAGAAAACAATCATACTTACTGGCGCGACGGGGAAAAAGTTCGAAGACATTTATCGAAAGTACGCTGTCTATCCAAATCGCTTTGATTTGTGGTGCGACTTCGACTACACCGGCTACAAGCAACACGGTTTCGGTCCCGAAGCCGTGCGCGAATTAGAAAGGTGCCACCAGGCGGGGGCTCGTGGAGTTGGCGAGCTCCATGATAAGGGGAAGGGCCTCACGTCGGGCACGATGAATGCCTACGGCATGCATCCCGATGATGCCCGCATGGATTCTCTGTTCGAGCGCTGCGGTCAGTTAGGAATGCCGGTGAGCATTCACGTTGCCGATCCCATCTGGATGTACCAACCTATGGACAATACGAATGATGGGTTGATGAACGCCTTTGATTGGCGCCTGGACAATCAACCGAACATCGTGCAGCTCTCTGGAATGATTGACATTCTGGAGCGTACGGTCCAAAAACACCGCAACACAACTTTCGTCACCTGCCATTTCGCCAATCTCTGTTATGACCTCAACCGCCTGAGCGAAGTACTTGAAAGGCACCCCAACTTGTACGCTGATATTGCCGCGCGCTATGCGGAAACAGCGCCCATTCCCAGATTTGTATCGCAGTTTTACGCGAAGTATGCCGACCGGCTGGTCTATGGCACCGACATGGGATTCGACAAGAAGATGTACCAGGTTACCCTCCGAATCCTCGAGAGCTCAGACGAGCACTTCTACGAACACGGCATGTTCGGTTACCACTGGAGCCTGAACGGATTCGGGCTTCCAGACGAAGTCCTGCGCAAGGTCTATCGCACTACCGCAGAGAAAATTCTCGCTGGAAGGTGAGCTTGAAAATCTTTACTTTTCTTCCCATATTCTTGTCGGCCATCTGCGCAGTTGGCCAGGTCAACACCTCGTATTACGTGGCAACTACCGGGAGTGATTCGAACCCAGGCACTAAAACTGCGCCCTGGCGCACGATTCAGTATGCCGCGAACACAGCCCGCGCAGGTAGCACGGTTAATGTGCGCGGCGGAGTCTATGAGGAGCTTGTCAATATCAATGCCTCCGGCAACGCGAATGATGGATTCATTACATTCAGAAGTTGTCCCGGCGAAACCGCGGTTCTCGATGCACAGCATTTCACCCCCGCTGACAGACAGGGCATAGTAACGATTCACAACCAGAGCTATGTGCGCATTGAGGGTTTCGAAATCCGCAACTTCTATACCGCGGAGCATCGGCTTACGCCGATGGGAATAAACGTCATCGGCTCAGGCTCTCATATAGAGCTGCTCCATAATAACGTTCACCACATCCAGCAGACGTTTGAGGGCCGAGATGCACCCGGGCGCGGCGGCAACGGATTCGGCATTGCTGTTTACGGCACGGATGCCAAGACTCCGATCACGGACCTGATTATTGACGGCAACGAAGTCCATCACCTCAAGACCGGTTCCAGCGAGTCGCTCGTGGTGAATGGAAACGTGACGAACTTTCGCATCACGCACAACGTTGTCCACGACAATAACAACATCGGCATTGACGTCATTGGATTCGAACACACTGCACCCGACCCCGCCGTAGACCAGGCCCGAGACGGAATCGTAAGCGAGAATCTGGTTTACGACATCACTTCGCGCGGCAATCCAGCCTACGGTAACGACGAGTCTTCCGATGGAATTTACGTGGACGGCGGCACTCGAATCCTTATCGAGCGCAACGTCGTTCACAACGTGGACTTCGGCATTGAACTAGCCAGCGAGCACAAAGACCGTGCCACTAGTTACATCATCGCGCGAAATAACCTGATCTATCGCACCCATACCGCGGGAGTTTCGATCGGTGGTTATGCGCCTGAGCGAGGACTGACAGAACATTGCAGGGTGATCAGCAACACGCTCTATGAGAACGATACCTCCAATACGGGCAGCGGCGAATTCCAGATGCAATGGAATATGTCGGACAATGTTTTCGCTAACAACATCGTCTACGCAGGGCCTCGCTGTCTCATTTCGCTAACCAAATCGCAGGTAGACAAGAGCCACCCGCCCGCCATCATCGACTACAACCTTTATTACTGCGATGCACACGCGGAGGCGAGCACTTGGAAGAATGTTTCGGACGTTGTCACCGGATTCGACAAATACGTCGCGGCCACGGGAAACGATGCCCACTCTCACTTCTTCAATCCTCATCTTGTGAATCCTGCCGCCAACGATTTTCATTTGCAGTCGGATTCCCCTGCGATTGCTGGCGGCGAAATAGATGATCTGCCGGTGGGAGCCACAGATCTTGCAGGCTCTCCCCGAGTCAAATCCGGAAAGATAGATATCGGTTGCTACCAGGAATAGGTCAGGAGAAAGGGATGCTTAAGTGGGACTTGAGTCGCCGTGAATTTGTGAAGATCACAGCCGGCGCCGGCGCTGCTCTGGCTGTACCAGCCTGGGGACAAGCTCCCCCGGTTTCCTCCTCCAAAATGGTCGGCATTCAAATAGGAGCGGTTTCCTTTGTGGATGAGGGCACCGAGAAAGTGCTGGACATCCTCCAGGAACGCGCCGGTGTAAACACTCTATTCCTGGCGGTGTTCACCTACGGCCGGGGAATCGCGGGAAGACAAATTCCCGGATATCCTCTGCCCGACCACGGCAAGCAGGAATATGACGTCAATAGTTTCCATGGCGGCAACTATGCGACCCCACATCCACAGTATTACAAGGATACGGTGATTCGACCGGAACATGCGCCTGATCACGGCAATCTCGACATCCTCGCGGAAGTACTGCCTGCTGCCAAAAGACGAGGCATGAAAGTGATCGCATGGATGGAGGATGTGTTCCGCACCGACCTTCCCAACATCGAGAAGGCACAGGAAAAAGATCTGTATGGGCGGAACATGGAGACCCTCTGTGTGAACAATCCCAACTATCGGAACTTTTTCACCGGCCTCGTGGAAGACTTTGCCCGCTCCTACGAGGTTGATGGGATTATGTGGGGATCGGAACGCCAAGGTGCACTTTCTGACAGTCTCGGCGCCACGCATGACACACCGCCGATCGATCCGGGAAACGTGACCTGCTTCTGCGAGTTTTGTCAGGCCAAAGCGAAAGAGCAGGGCATCAATCCCGAGCGCGCCAAGGCCGGATTCCTGGAGTTGGAAAAATTCGTCCGTGCATCGCGGAGCGGCAAACGGCCGTCGGATGGCTACTTTGTCCAGTTCTGGCGGATCCTGTTGCGGTACCCGGAACTGGCCGCGTGGGAAATGTTCTTCACCAACAGTCTTCGCGAGAATTACGCTGCGATCTACAAAACTGTAAAAACCGCCAGGCCGACGATTCCAGTAGGCTGGCACATCTGGCACAACACTTCATTCAATCCGATATACCGAGCGGAACAGGACTGGAACGAACTGTCCGCGTATTCCGATTTCATCAAAGTCGTAATGTACAGCAACTGCGGCGGCGAACGTATGGCGCTCTACGTCGACAATATCGGTTCTACTCTTTACGGTGACCTCACCAAACAACAACTGACGGAGTTCACCTACGAAGTCATGAACTTCAAAGAGCGAAGCTACGATGAGATTCCCTACACCGGCCTTTCTGCTGACTATGTCTATCGCGAGACAAAACGTGCTCTAGAGGGAGTTGCGGGGACAAAAACCCAAATCTGGGCAGGCATTGATATTGACATTCCGACCGAAATTAACCACAGCAGGCGCAGTCCGCAAAGCGTAAAAGACGCCGTCGCTGCAGCCTTTCATGCCGGAGCGCCCGGAGTCATTCTCTCCCGTAAATACTCTGAAATGAAATTGACGAATCTCAGTGGCGCGGGCGATGCGGTTCGCGAGTTGAAATCGTAGAGAGAACAAAATTTAAAAGGAAAACAGGTAAGAGACTTTCAGCAATTTCGACTTCGTCAGCTATTCGGAAACCACAGTGGGAGTTGTCGTCTTATGCGCAAGACTAGTTTGACACTAGCCGTTTCTCTCCTTTTCGGTCCCTCTGTATTGCCCCAAGCCACCAAAGCGCCATTCCTCCCGCGAAGTGCGAGTGTTGCTGCCGGCACCAGTGGCGTAGTGGTTTCCGGCAAGCCTGCCGCTACAGCCGCTGGAATCAAGATTCTGCAACAAGGCGGAAACGCCGCCGACGCTGGCGCTGCCACTCTGCTGGCACTGTCCGTCACCTCGGTAGGTGCCTTCTGCGTGGGAGGAGAGATCCCCATTCTGGTTTATAGCGCGGATCAGAAAAGCGTGAAGCTGCTGGAGGGACAAGGCGAGGCCCCTCGCGACCCGAAAGCGATCGCCTGGTACATGGAACACGGAATCCCGGACGGTGACGTAAAGGCAGCTGCCGTGCCTGGCACCATCGATGCGATCGTCACCCTGCTGAAACTTTATGGCACGAAAAGCTTCGAGGAGGTCGTGCAGCCGACGCTGGCCATTCTGGATGCCGGCGGTCCCACTTGGTATATCGATACCGGCAGCGGGGAGCGGATCGAAACAGGCGTGAACTGGCAGGCTGATCTGGCCGTAACCTATCGCAAATTGGTGGAGTCTGAAAGAGCCGCGAAAGGTACGCGGCAGCAGAAATTACAAGCCGTTTCGGACCGCTTCTATCGTGGCGATATCGCAGACGCCCTGGAAGCCTGGTATATCGAAAAGGGCGGTTTCCTGCGCAAGGCGGATTTGGCAGCGCACAAGACTCCCGTGGTGGATCCGCTCAAAACCACCTACCGTGGCTATGTGGTGTATAAGGCTGGTCCGCTGACACAAGGTCCGTATCTCTCCCAGACGCTGCGACTGCTGGAGGGCTTCGACCTGAAGAAGATGGGCTTCAATTCAGCGGACTACATCCACACAGTGATTGAAGCGGAAAAACTGGCGCTGGCGGACCGCGACGAGTATTACGGCGATCCGAACTTTGCGAAAGTGCCGATGCAACTGTTGCTTTCAGATCAGTACACCAAAATGCGGCGCGAGCTGATCGATCCGAAAAGGGCATCTCTCGAGCTTCGGCCGGGCGATCCTTACAATATGAAACCGACGAAGCCGCCGACGATCACCGGCCCCTGGCATGGCGGAACCACCGTTATGTGTGTGACCGACAAGTTTGGGAACGTCATCGCGGCGACTCCCAGCGGCCTGTCGAGCACGGCCGGCGTGGCCGGACACACGGGCATTATTCACGGAAGCCGCCTCAGCAGCCTGAACACATTTGCGGGAACTCCCAACGTGATCCAGGTTGGCAAACGGCCGCGAATCACACTGAGCCCCACGCTGCTTTTCCATGACGGCCATCCCGTGATGGCGATCTCGGTGGCGGGCGGCGACCAGCAGGATCAGGCAGCCATCCAGGTCGTCCTCAACTACGTGGAATTCGGCATGAGTCCCGAGCAGGCGTTTAGCGCCCCGCGATTCTCCACCACGCATTTCATCAG
Source organism: Terriglobia bacterium (assembly GCA_963848375.1). GTDB lineage: Bacteria > Acidobacteriota > Terriglobia > Terriglobales > Acidobacteriaceae > JAJPJE01. Next base: position 252,849 of record CAWKDK010000029.1, on the reverse strand, counting down.
TTCCTTCAGCCAGGACCGCGCCGACCTGGGCAGCCTGTCTGTGCCCAACACTCTGCCCGAGAAAGTGCAGGCCGACCTGAGAGGCCGCGGCCATGTGGTTACCGTCAGCCGCGAAGCAGTAGGCGGAGTGGCGCTGATCGGCATTGACCCCAAGACCGAACAGGCTACAGCCGTGGGCCCGGCCGCCGGCAAGATGGAATAGATTCTGGTCGAGTATTGTGGGCCATACGATTCAGGAAAAATGTTTGTCGTCGCACCGCAGATGCCCGTGCCATTCCCGTGCCGTTCACACTGCGATACATCTAAAACAACGGATTACATGCCATCTGCTGCGTTGTAAGTTGTTGTAGTTACGTTGTCACGCGGATTCGATTCCTTCCGCGCTCACCATCTTTTCAGTCACCGACAGGTCGTTGCGCAAGCCCATTTTTTGGGGGGCGTTTCAAACTGAAGACCCGGTATCGGCACGTGTACAGGACAACCCACCTTGCTGTCGCCTTCGGGTAGCTATCAGCTTGCGCTCTTCAGGCAGGGATCGAGAAGTAAGAGGATAGGGCACTCTTTCATGAGACAGAGTGCCCTGTGTTTTTCCGAAACATTTACTTTGGTAGTACCGCTTTTCCTGTCACTTTGAATTTGCTGGTTTGAACCGAGGAAGACTCCTCCGGTTGCGAACCGCCTAGCGATACGACGTATTCACCCGGGACTACGACTCGATTCCCCTTCGCGTCAACTTGGCCTAACGAGCGTGGATCAACCGTGAGGCTGACATTCATCGACTGACCTGGCTCCAAATGGATGCGCTTGAATCCAGCAAGAATCCGAAGTGGCGTCTCGGCCGATTTCGGTTGTGTGAGATAGACTTCCACAACTTCATCGCCCGCTGTTGTACCAGTGTTCTTGACCGCGCCGGTAACCACCAGCGGCTTGCCGGCTGCGACTGCAGTTGGGACCTTCAAATTGCTGTATGCGAAAGTCGTGTAGCTGAGACCGTACCCGAAGCCATACAGGGGTTTGCCATCAAAGTAACGATAGGTGCGCCCCTTCATCGCATACTCTTCAAAGGCTGGGACCTGGCTGAGCGAAGAGTAGAACGTTAGAGGAAGACGTCCAGCGGGATTATTGTCCCCTGCCAGCGTCTCGGCAATCGCGGTTCCACCTTCTTCTCCCGGATACCAGGCTTCAAGAATCGCGTTCGCGTGTTCCTCTGCCCAGTTGACAGCCAGAGCGCTGCCGTTCTGCAGGACAACGACTAGAGGTTTACCGGTGGTGGCGAGCGCTTTCAAAAGATCCTCCTGCGCTGCCGGCAGATCAATGCTGGTGCGATCGCCGCCGCTGAAGCCCTCAAGCTTGACCGGCATCTCTTCGCCTTCCAGTGACGGCGAAAGACCGACGGTCGCGATGATCACATCCGCCTGCTGCGCAGCGCGAACCGCTTCTTCGCGCAGCACCGCCGCGGGCGCTTGCCAGGTCAGGTCGATGCCAGCGCTTCCCGTGCCGTGCAGGTATTCCAGACGAATGGGATGGGGCTGCGTGTCAGTGAAATGGATGGCGGCATCGATGACCGTGCCTCGTTCGGGCGTCTTCTCGTTCTTGTTGCTGGAGACGAGCAGTTTGTCGTCCAGGTAGAGCCGGAATCCTTCCGCATTTTCACACGCATAACAGTAATTGACGCGAACGCCGAGTTTGTAGTCGCCGGGCGCAGGCGGAATGAAGTTGCCACTCCAGCGGACCGAGTAGTTGTTGCGCTGCAGACCCGAGACGGGCACAACTTTATCCCAGTTGAAATTTACGTTCCGGTCGGTTCGCGTCAGCACCGGTGTGCCGCTCAGATCCTGGTTATTAAAGTATTCGCCGGTGAGGCCGTAGCCGGAACCGCTGGCTGGATGAAGCGCAGTGTGCTCGATCGGCATGGCCAACCCTTCCACCAGACTGGATCCTTGAGCATAGGTGACATGCGCGGAGGAAAATCGCTTTTCAATTCCCTCGAGCGGATAAACGGGCGAAGGCGGCGGTCCGTTGTAATTGCCTTGCAAAGATTGCACTAACTCAGCTGTAGGACCGACCACCGCAATACTCGAAATGCCCGATTTCAAAGGAAGGACGTGATCCGCATTCTTCAGCAGAACCATTGATTCTCGGGCGGCTTTTAGCGAGAGCTTTCGATGCTCAGGCGAGTTGACCTCGCTGAAAGGAATTCGCCCATAGGCGAAGCTGGAAGCTGGATCGAACATGCCCAGCTGAAAACGTGCGCGGAAAAGACGCGTGAGCGCGGTGTCCAGATCGGCCTCGCTCACGAGGTTTTCATGGACAGCCTGGACGAGCGCGGGAAAAGCCTGGCCTTGTCGGAATCCGCACTCGAGATCGGTGCCGGCCTTCACCGCCGCCGCAGCTGCATGCGCCATGTCGGCTGCATAATGATGGCCAGTATTAACATCGGCAACGGCAGCGCAATCGCTGACCACATATCCATTGAAGCGCCAGGCGTTGCGCAAGTGATCCCGCAGAAGCATCGCGTTAGCACATGCGGGCGCACCGTCGATCGCGTTGTAGGCGCACATCACCGACTGAGCGTGCGCTTCACTTACCGCGGCGCGAAATGCCGGAAGATAAGTATCTTCAAGATCGTGTGGTGAGACATCCACATTGAAACCGTGGCGTAGAGGCTCGGGTCCGCTGTGCACGGCATAGTGTTTGGGAGTGGAAACGACTTTCAGATATTTGGAATCCTGGCCCTGCATGCCGGTAACAAAGGCCACGGCCATGCGCCCGGTGAGAAACGGATCTTCACCGTAGGTCTCCTGGCCGCGTCCCCATCGGGGGTCGCGAAAAATGTTGATGTTCGGCGCCCAGAAAGTGAGACCAAAAAACATCTCATGATCATCTTTGCGCATGGCCTCGTTGTACTTGGCACGCGCCTCGGTGGAGATGGTCTGCGCCATCGTGTGCACCATGTCCGTGTCCCAGGTGGCAGCCATCCCGATCACTTGCGGAAAATTCGTGGCGTAGCCGGCAAAAGCGACTCCGTGCAAACCCTCATTCCACCAGTCATACTTCGGCACACCCAAACGGGGGATTGCCGGCGAGTGGTCCTGCATTTGCGAGACCTTCTCTTCTAAAGTCATGCGACCGATGAGATCCTTCACGCGCTGTGCCATCGGTAGCGCCGGATTCATGTACGGCAATTCGGATGTAGTCTTTTGTTGCGCAGATACTGAGAGTACGAGAACACAGAGGACAGCTAAGCAAGCGACACTACGCAATACCACACGGATGCGCGGATAAGACATGCGGACGCAGCTCCTATTATCGATGTGAACGGAAACGCGCCATTATGATATGAGGAAGGTTGCGGATTGTACACCGATAGGGCAGCTCGAAGCGCAAGGCGATCCTCCGCGATCAAAGGGATCGCAATTTCACTATGCTGGTGTCAGGCGACTGACTCGCCAAAAACTCTATATCATTCGAAGCCGAGGGTGTCTTAATGACGATTCACGGGCTTGAGTTGTCGGGAGTTTCCCTGGTTGCGGGGCAGATGCCTGGGCGGCGCGGGGCGGAATTTCGCGGGATTAATCCCACGAGTGGTTCTCCGCTGGACCCGTTATATTACTCGGCTACCGGCGCAGACATCGAGAATGCGGCTGAGTCTGCGACAAGCGCCTTCGGAGTATTTTCTGGGCTTTCCGGCAAGCTGCGTGCCACCTTGCTGCGCAGAATTGCCGAGAAACTCGCCGAGCGCGGCAACTCCATCATAGAGCGAGCTAATCTGGAAACTGGACTGCCCTTGCCGCGGTTGCAGGGAGAACTTGCACGGACCACGGGCCAGCTGAAACTCTTTGCCGAGGTGCTGGAAGAGGGCTCATGGGTGAATGCCCGGATCGACGAGGCTGACCGCGCGCGAAAGCCCATCGCGCGTCCGGATGTGCGTTCCATGTTCCGCCCACTCGGACCTGTGGCGGTCTTTGGCGCGAGTAATTTTCCGCTCGCTTTTTCCGTGGCCGGAGGCGACACGGTGTCGGCCCTTGCGGCCGGAAATCCCGTGATTGTCAAAGCCCACCCCGCACATCCGGGAACCAGTGAATTAGTCGGACAAGCCGTGCAGGAGGCGATCAAGGAAAGTGGGCTGCCCGCCGGAGTGTTCTCTCTTCTTTTCGACGCAGGAATCGAGGTGGGTATTTCGCTGGCGAAGCATCCTTTCATCAAGGCAATCGCCTTCACCGGATCCGCGACTGGCGGACAGGCATTGATGCGTCTGGCTTCCGAGAGACCAGAGCCGATCCCCTGTTTTGCTGAGATGGGTAGCACGAATCCTCTGTTTGTTTTGCCCGGAGCTTTGCGGGAGCGCGGCTCGCAAATTGCGCAAGGACTTCAAGGATCATTCACGCTCGGTTCCGGTCAATTCTGCACGAAGCCGGGGATGGTATTTGTTCCGCAGGATCACAGTACTGAATTTGTCGACGCTCTGCGGAACGGCGTCAGCAGGCTTGGCGCGCATGGCATGCTGACGCACGGTATCGCGGGGAAGTACAACAAGTCTATCGAGCAGAGAGTGGCCGACGGAAAAGCGGAATTGATTGCCCGCAGCGACGCCGCCATTGAACAGAATTGTGCTGCAGGTCTGCCAACGATCTTCGGTATCTCGTTAGAGGAATTTCTAAAGCATCCGGATCTGGGCGAGGAAGTCTTCGGACCGACAACACTGCTCGTGCGCTACGGCAGGGAGCACGACCTTTTGAAAGCAGCGCAGGAAATGCACGGCCACCTGACGGCCACGATTCACGGCACCGAAGAAGATCTTGCGAACGCCCAAGAACTTATTCGCGTGCTTGAAACCAAGGTTGGCCGCATCCTCTTCAATGGCTTTCCCACAGGCGTTGAGGTCTGCCACGCGATGGTTCACGGAGGCCCATTTCCCGCCACTTCAGACGGTCGCTCAACCTCGGTTGGCACACAAGCCATGTTTCGATTCGTGCGGCCGATCTGTTATCAGGATTTCCCCGATGCAGCGCTTCCGCCGGAGTTACAGCGATCGAACTCTCTTGGCATCCTGCGATTGGTAAACGGTGAGTGGACGCGAGGCGGACAAGCCATCTAACGTCCAACTCATCCGACAAAGTTTTCCAACTTGCCTATTCCGTCGATTCGGATGCTTATTGCGTCACCGCTTGCGAGGGTGAAGTCGTCGCCGGGAACGATGCCTGTCCCAGTCATCAGGAAGACTCCGTCGGGAAAACTATTGTCGCGAAACAGAAACCTCGCCAGCTCCGTCAACTCGCGTTTGAGCTCAACCAGAGACGTGCTGCCCGCGAATGCCACCTTCCCATCGCGCGAGATTTCCAACTGGATCCTTGTCTCGGGGGATGGCGCCGGCGAAAGCAGAATGCAGGGGCCGATGGCGCAGCTGCCGTCATATACTTTCGCTTGCGGCAAATAGAGAGGATTCTCTCCTTCAATATCGCGCGAGCTCATGTCATTGCCAATTGTGTAACCGGCGATCACGCCCTGCGGATTCACAAAGAGAGTTAACTCTGGCTCTGGGACCGACCACTTTGCGTCAGATCGGATCCGCACCGGCTTGCCGTGCCCAACGACGCGGCGACCGGTCGCCTTGAAAAACAGTTCGGGACGTTCCGCTGCGTAGACACGATCGTAAAAATCTCCGCCTCCGGCGTCTTTGCTCTCCTCCATTCGTGCTCGCCGGCTGGAGAAATAAGTAACGCCTGCTGCCCACACCTCCTGGCTGACAACTGGGGCAAGAATAGTAGCAGGATCAAAACCAGTCGGTGCGCCGTTGCGAATTGCCGATCGAGCACGGCCGTGCGAGATCAGGATCGCAAAGCAGTTCATCCCAATCGTGGGGCGAAGGCAAGGCGGATACCAGATAAAATTGGTCGCTGTCCTCGACGAATGCGCCTTTGGTAGTGCGGTAGAGTTTCACGCAGCCAAGCCTCTTCTTTTTGATTCAGGATAAACAGCTAGTCTCGCTTCTGTGTTGCGGCCCCTCGCTCGAGTTGTTCGAGAATCGCATGCACATCATAAACGCATCCTCCCCATACGCCTCCGGAAGCCTGGACCAATGCCGCCCACAACCTGGTGTCGTCGGGAAGATCGGGATGGGGCCTGAGATCATGTCGTGGCGCACGTTGGGCCAGACGCAGGCTGCCCTCTTCGGCGGAAAAACTTTCGTTTCCTTCGCCGACCAGATCGATACTGCCCTGCAAGACGTTGCGATCGATCGCAATTTCTATCGTGTCGCCATCCCGCACACGTCCGATCGGACCGCCAGCGAGTGCTTCCGGAGAAATGTGCCCGACACAGGCTCCTGTCGAAACACCACTGAAACGCGCGTCAGTGAGTACGGCTACGTGCTTGCAAAATGGAAGTGCCTTCAGCGCCGAGGTGATCTGGTAAATCTCCTGCATGCCGGCGCCGGCCGGTCCACCGCAAATTAATACAATAACGTCGCCGCTGGAAATGGCCCTCTGCTTGATCGCATCAATGGCGGCACGCTCGGTGACAAAAACGCGCGCCGGTCCCGTGTGGCGATACGTGTTCTGTCTGTCGATCAATGAAGGATCAATGGCCGTGCTTTTGATCACGCTTCCCTCGGGCGCGAGATTGCCGGCCGGGAAGCAGATGGTCGGAGTCAAGCCACTGGCTCGGGCGGCGTCCGGTGAGAGGATCACCTGGCTTGCGTCGATCGAGTCAAGCTCGCGTAACCTCTTCTTCAGTTCGCGACGTCGCTCGCTCTGCTCCCACCAGTTGAGGTTCTCATCCAAGCTTGCTCCGGTAACAGTGCGAACGTTGCAGTCGAGCAGACCTGCGGTTCGCAGATGGAGCATCACTTCCGGCACCGCGCCTGCGAGAAATACCTGAACGGTTGCGAAATTGTTCGGCCCATTCGGTAGCGCGTCCACCAACCGTGGAACAGCGCGATTGACCGCGGCCCAATCTGCGGCGGACGGACGGGTCAATCCGGCGGCATGCGCGATCGCAGGCACGTGTAACAGGAGATTCGTCGACCCTCCGAACGCGGCGTGCACCACCATGGCGTTACGGATTGCGGCATCGGTCAAAATGTCAGCCGTGCCTATTCCAAGCTGGGTCATTCGCAAGATGGCGCGAGCCGAGCGCGCCGCTGCATCAAGCCAAACGGCCTGACCAGAGGGCGCCAGCGCCGAGTGAGTTAACGAAAGGCCTAGCGCTTCGGCCACGACCTGTGAAGTTGCGGCTGTGCCGAGAAACTGGCAACCGCCCCCGGGGGTTGCACAAGCGCGACATCCGACCTCGGCGGCGTACTCGAGCGTGATCTGATCTTGTGAATATCGTGCTCCGATGGTCTGGACTTTCCCTGCGTCTTCCCCGTTTTCCGGCAACAGGGTGACTCCGCCCGGCACGAGAATGCTCGGCAAAGAGCCGGATGACGCAAGCGCCATCATCATGGCGGGCAGGCCCTTATCACACGTAGCAACGCCGATGACACCCTTTCGCGTGGGCAGTGATCGCATCAGCCGCCGCAGCACGATCGCCGCGTCGTTGCGATACGGCAGAGAGTCGAGCATCCCAGCAGTGCCTTGCGTGCGGCCGTCGCATGGATCGGTGCAAGCGCCCGCGAACGGAATCGCTCGACGGCTGCGCAACTCGCGTGCTGCCTCGGCCACAAGCAGTCCAACTTCCCAATGTCCAGTGTGAAACCCCAGAGCAATGGGAGTTCCATCGGGGGCCCTCACTCCCCCGTGCGTGCTCAGAATCAAGAATTCGGGGTCGAGCACCCGTGATAGCTCCCACCCCATACCTGCATTTTGACTCAGGCCGAAGAGATTGCCCGAGGGCTGCGTTAGCAACATCTCCGCAGCGATGGGCAGCGAGCCTTCGGGCCCTCTTGCGTGCGTGGATATATCACTGAGCAGCGATGCATCGCTTTCAAATACCTGTCTTGCGGAAATCGATCCTGTGTGGTCGCTCATGGTGTTTGTTATTGAGAACTCGCAGTGCGGCGAGCCGTGCCGGCATCTCGCAGGAACAGCATCAGTATCGCGGAAAAGATGAGCGAAAACGACATCAACAAGTAACCGGCTCGGGCATTGCCTGTGGTTGCCTGCAACAAACCCACCAGGTAGCTTCCGAAAAATCCGCCCAGCGCGCCAGAACTATTGACGAATGCGAGCACCTCGGCGGTGACATTGCGAGGTAGCCGCTCGGGAATGATCGCGAAGAATGGACCGTACGGCCCATAGATGCCGGCACCGCAAATAACCAGGCAGGCAAAGGTGAGAGTGAAGCTCCGCTCGGCCAGGAAGAACGAGCCGGTCAGAGCAATACCGGCCATCATTAATAATGGCCAAACCAGAGAGCGGCGTTTCTGGGTTTTGTCGGAAATATGCGAGACGATGAGCATCAGCACAATCGCAGCCAGATAGGGCAGGGCCGAAAGCAAGCCCGTCCTTGCCATCGAAAGTTCCGCACCTTTGCGCACGATCGTCGGCAACCAGAGGACGAATCCGTAAACGCCCAAACTCCAGCAGAAATACTGAGCTGCAAGTAGAAGCACGTCGGGGCGGAGGAATGCTTTATACGCCACTCCCACTGGAGCCAGCTCAATCTGCTCCCGTGCTAATTGGTCTTCCAGTTTTTCCGCCGCTCGTGGATCCAGCCATTTTGTATCAGATGGACGATCTCGAACTACGACAATCCAAACCACGGCCCATAGGATCGAGGGGATGCCTTCCGCGACGAATGTCGTTTGCCAGCCCAGTTTCTGGATGAGGTAACCAGTGAGCGGCGACATCAGCAAGAGAGTGACCGGATTGCCAAGCATCAGGATGGCGTTGGCGCGCGAACGCTCAGCCCGAGTGAACCATTGCGTCAATAGATGCAGCATGACGGGGAACACCAGGCTTTCCGCTACCCCAAGAAGAAACCTATCGAGCGCGAGAACCCAGAACTGCCGAATCACGCCGGTGAAGGTTGCAAAAATTCCCCACAGAATCAGGGTCGCGAATACTACGCGCCGCACACTATATTTTCTGGCCAGGACCGCACCTGGCACCTGGAACATGAAATAGCCGAGGAAAAATAAGCCCGCGAGGAGGGACGTATCCTGCCCGGTAATGTGAAGCGTGCTTGCCAGCCCGGCTGCTGCACCGAACCCGAAGTTCGCCCTGTCTAAATATGCGAGGCTATAAGTGACGAAAATGATGGGCAGCAGATATGTCCAACGCTTGCGCAAGCTCGCTTCCGCGTTGGTATCTGCAGTTGTGTCCGGCTGGAACTCTTTCTCGGCACGAAATTGTGGTGAGCTCATCGTGACATCTGGGTCATGACTGGTCAGCTTGCAAATGGCTTACGATTATTACTGCAAACCGGCCCTCTAGGGAAGCTTCGTTAACTCTTCCCATCAGCTTCGGTTGACCTATCTGTTCGGCATCAACAAGGCTACGGCGCCCGCGGCTTGGCAAAGATCGCCAGGAGTCGTGGATGGCGTTTCCGCTGATAGCAACCAGTATGGTGGCCGCTCGCGTCACCGGTGGCTTTTATCTCTTTTTAAGCGACAGGACCAGGGATCCACACGAGCCCGATGATGCGAGGTCATTGCGGAAACGCTTGCGCGCCTTTTCACTCTCGCCCAGAGATGATCGTCATTTCCCGGGAACTTCGAATCCGTACTGCTTCAGCAAGGTGATCGTCTCGGGTCGCTTCATGTACGAAACGAAAGCCTTGGCGGCGTCTTTGTGCTGCGAGGAACGAATCACAACCGCACCTTGCCGAATGGGGGGATAGCTCGATGGGGGCACCGCAAAAAATCTACCGGTTTCCTTGACTTTCGGCGCCATTGCCAGCGATAGCGCCACAATGCCCACGTCGGCATTGCCGCTGTGCACCAGTTCGAATGTCTGAGAAATGTTTTCTCCCGAGCACAAGTTTGTCTTTCACTCGCTCATAGAGTTGCTCGTGCTGAAGCGCTGCCACGGCCGCTTTTCCGTAGGGGGCGTGCACCGGATTCGCAATCGCAATCTTTCGCACTTGCGGATCGAGCAGAGCCGGCATCCCCCGGCCTACGTCGAGACCGGACCCGTTCGGCACCCACAGAACAATCTTTCCCACCGCATACTCGTATAGCGATTCCTGCTCTGTCAGACCTGCTGCTTCCAGCCGTTTGGGAAAATCGATGTCCGCCGAAAAGAAAACGTCGAACGGCGCACCATTCTGAATCTGCGCAAAGAAGTTTCCCGAAGAACCAAACGAGAGCTTTACCCGATTTCCCGATTCGCTCTCGAATCGTTCGGCGATCACCGGTAGCACCTGGTTCAGGTCAGCGGCAGCGGCAACTATGATCTCCTCCGCCCAGCCACAGCTCGCGAGCAGTAGCACAACCAGCAGCACAGCGATCGCTTTCATTCGACTGACACTAACCCACCTGCGCTCTCGGTTCAAGCTAGACTCGGTTTCGATCGGACTCGGCGAGATCACCGTCTTGTTCAAAAGTCACAACCAGCGGGATTTTTCATCACAGTAGCCGGCTGAAACCGGAACTACATTCATCAGCGAGAACTCAGGTCAGCAATGGAGCAGGTTCAATGGCACGCGTGATTGCTTTTTACGTCCCACTAAATTTCAGACCCCGGAAACCGCGCCAAAAGGGCCCCTCCAAAGTGATCGCATTTGATAGCACCAGCGGTAAAGACATCGAAGAGCACTGGCTTTTGGGTGGCACTAGAGAAGATGTTTCCTGAACGGCATCCGCAAACCCAGGGCTGACACCTCTTTTCGCCGAGAGCAGCTTGATTTCAGGCTTGCGATGCTTTCGCTGCCGCGTTCGTCAGCAACCGCTCCACCTCTTTGCTGAATTCCGGCATTCCGAGCGGCTTTTCCAGCAGAAGATTTGCGCCTGCATCCAGGGCGACCCGCAATGCCTCGGAACTCACGTTTCCGGTGAACAGAATTACGGGCGCCTTGCTGTATTTCTGGCGAAATCTGGTGATTACTTCCCGGCTGGCGAAATTGGGCAGAGAATCCACCACCAGCAAATCGAACTCATATTCGTCGATCAACTGGATCGCCGTGGCGGCGTCCAGCGAGCAAGAGGTAAGATACCCGACCGAAGCAAGGTAGCGGGATAAAAGCTCCGTCACTCGGGCGTCGTCGTCAACGATCAACAACCGCCTGCCCACGTCTTGCCTCCTGCCTGTACTGTGAACTCTAGACCTATTCGACGTTTTGGCGAGACTTTCGTTGCGCAGATAAGGTTACTTTCCAGTTTCGCCCACCGCCTTGCTTATCCCATTTCCTTCCGCCATGCGGTCTAAAACTTGCTACGACCAGCTTAGAATTTGCATCAGTATAGTGACGAGTTCATCCTGTTCTTTGAGTCCTCGAACGCATTCATGACATTGCCTGCAAGCTCCACCTGGTACAAAGACGCCATCATCTACGAAGTCCACGTGCGCGCTTTTTTTGACAGCGTGACCGACGGAATCGGCGACTTCGGAGGCCTTACCCAGAAACTTCCCTACCTGGAAGATCTGGGCGTCACCGCGATCTGGCTCCTGCCATTTTGCCCGTCTCCTCTTAGGGACGATGGCTACGACATTTCTGATTACACCAACGTCCATCCTTCTTATGGAACGCTGAAGGATTTCCAGAAATTTCTGCGGGAAGCCCATGCGCGTGGAATTCGTGTGATCACCGAACTCGTGCTGAACCACACGTCCGACCAGCACGCTTGGTTTCAGCGTTCGCGGCATGCTCCGCCGGGTAGTCCGTGGCGCAACTTCTATGTCTGGAGTGACACGCCTGACAAATATTGTGACGCGCGCATCATCTTTAAGGACTTCGAAACCTCGAACTGGAGCTGGGATAAGGTTGCCAAGGCCTACTATTGGCACCGGTTTTATTCGCATCAGCCCGATTTGAACTGGGCCAACCCTGAAGTTCGCAAAGCTATGTTCGCCGCTGTCGACTTCTGGTTCGACATGGGCGTGGACGGCCTCCGCCTGGACGCGGTTCCCTATTTGTTCGAACGCGAAGGAACCACCTCCGAAAACTTGCCGGAAACTCACGCCGCGCTCCGTGATCTTCGCAAGCACATTGACGAAAAATATCGTGATCGGATGTTACTCGCTGAAGCGAACCAGTGGCCCGACGATGCGGTCGCATATTTCGGCGAGGGCGACGAATGCCATATGGCGTTTCATTTCCCCATCATGCCGCGCCTCTTTATGGCGCTGCGAATGGAGGACCGCGCTCCCATCACGGAAATCCTGCGCTTGACGCCGCCGATCCCTGACAGCTGCCAGTGGGCAATGTTCTTGCGGAATCACGATGAACTCACACTGGAAATGGTCACCGACGAAGAGCGCGACTACATGTACCGCTCTTACGCGCATGATCGCGAGATGCGTATCAATCTCGGTATCCGCCGGCGCCTCGCTCCTTTGCTGGAAAACGATCGTCGTCGCATCGAACTGATGAACGCGCTGCTGCTCTCGCTTCCCGGAACTCCGGTCGTTTATTACGGCGACGAAATTGGCATGGGCGACAACATCTATTTAGGCGATCGCAACGGCGTTCGTACTCCCATGCAGTGGAGCCCCGATCGCAACGCCGGCTTTTCGCGGGCCAATCCGCAGAAGCTTTATCTACCGGTCAACATCGATCCGGAATATCACTACGAAGCGATCAACGTCGAGACACAGCAGAACAATTCACATTCGCTCCTCTGGTACATGAAGCGAATGATCGCGCAGCGCAAGCAGCACCCGTCTTTTGGGAGAGGCACTTTCGAACTCCTCTTTCCGAACAATCGCAAAGTCCTGGCGTTCGTGCGCCAGTTTGACGATGAGAAGATACTCGTAGTCGCCAATCTTTCTCGATTTACCCAATTTGCAGAGCTCGATCTAGCCAAGCACGCCGGCTCTATCCCCACAGAGATTTTCGGTCGCACCCGTTTTCCTGTCATCGGCGATGAGCCTTACACACTTTCCCTTGGACCGCACGCATTCCAGTGGTTCCATTTGCAGCCTCAGGAGCCAAGCGAGGAATCGCTGGCAGTGCCTGGCACCGACCATTTGCCCGTGATCACCGTTGAGCCCGCTAACTTCTTCTCCATAGGAACGCGCCGGGCACTCTCGCGCGTTATTGCCCGCGTCTTGCGCACCCGCACCTGGTTCCCGAAGAAACGCACGGTAAGACAGGTGACCGTCGATGAGGTGATCCCACTACCGAACACAACTTCGAACATTCTCCTGATCCATGTAGATTTCAGCGACGGCGATCCGGAAAGCTATGTCGCACCTTTGTCGCTGGAGACTGGAGAAGATGCCGAAGTCGTGCTTCATGACCGTCCCCAAAATGTCCTTTGCCGGATTGAGGGACTGCCTGAAACCCCCGCCATTCTTTATGGTGCGATCTTTGAACGAAATTTCAGCGATGCCCTGCTCAAGTCCATCGTTCGTCGCCGGCGCATCAAGGGAGAACACGGAGAACTGCTCGGCAGTCATACGCGCGCGTTCCGCAAGGCCTGGAGCGCCGTCCGATCGCCTCTCGAACCGCAGGCGAATACCATCGGGCGCGACACGTTTATCAAGCTCGGCGAAGACTTCACCCTTAAGCTCTATCGCAAGGTTGAACCGGGCATCAATCCCGATCGCGAGATTGGCGAGTTTCTCGTCAACAACACTAATTTTCAGAATGCTCTGCTCGCGCTGGGAGCCATCGAATATCGCCGCGTCATCGACGAAATTCCTGAAGTCACAACTCTGGCGATGCTGAACAACTATGTTCCCAACGCTGCCAATGCCTGGAGCTACACTCTCGACCATCTGGGCCTGTACTTCGAACGCGCACTCGCAATTGGCGACGATGATCCGCGGCTGAAGGCTTTGGTGACGGGTACACCGCTGAGCTTGTTGCACACTCCCATCCCTCCGGTAATGGCCGAGTTGCTTGGAGGACATGGCGAGAGCCCTGAGTTGCTGGGCCAGCGCACTGCGGAATTGCATCTCGCACTGAGCAGCCGCCCCGATATCCCGGATTTCGCGCCGGAGCCATTCACCGAGTTTTATCGGCTCGGCATCTTCCATGGAATGATTGCGCAGATGAGTCGCGCTCTCGACGCCTTACGCGCTGATGTGAGCGCTCTTCCCGCAATTGCTCAGCCCGACGCCCGTGCAGTACTCGAGCGCGAATCTGTACTCCGCTCCCGTATGCTGGTCCTCCGCGACACGCGCATTTCCTGTACTCGCATTCGTCATCATGGTGACTACCACCTCGGCAATGTGCTCTATACCGGCAGAGATTTTCTTATTCAGAATTTCGAAGGTGATGCCAGCAAGCCGATGAGTGAGCGCCGTATAAAGCGTTCCGCTTTTCGCGACGTGGCCTGCATGATTCGCTCCTTCCACTATGTCTCTCATGCGGTACTTTTCAACCATGTTCCCGGAATCGTCTCCGGACGCGAAAGCCATCCACAGCTGGAACGATGGGCAAAAGCCTGGTATCAGTGGGTCAGCGCTCTCTTCTTGCGTGGATATCTCAGGGCCGCAGGCAACGCCAGCTTTATCCCTGCAACTCATCAGGAAATCGCCGCGCTGTTGCAAGCCTATACGCTGGAGAAAGCGCTTATTGAAGTTGATTACGAACTGGAAACCGTCCCGATTGGATTCGCATTCCTTTGAATGGAATCCTCGACGAACTCCAGTAAGGTGTCGAACAGTCGGCAAAGAAACGGGCAGCCCTGGTTGAAGCTGCCCCGTTCCGTATTTACTGGGTTTGTAGTTACCAGTTCCAGCCGAAAAGATCGCTCATCACTTTTGACCCGCTATCGCAAGCGTGATTCAAGCACGGCAGACCGAATCCCGCTTCGATGGACTTGAGTAACGAAAAGTGAGTGTAAAACTGCTTGCTCTGCACTCCATGAGGGCCATGATTGGTGTCGATGATCAGTACCACCTGGTTCGTATTTGGAATCGCGCTGTAGTCATTTTCATCCCAGACCGCCACAATCGCGTTGTTCCCATCGCGCCATGCTGGAGATTTCTTGATAGCCGCAACCAGTCGCTGCAGCGTGACGTCACCCTGGTAGATCAGCGCTGGATTCAGTCCCGCCTGCGTTCCGTTGTCGGTCGGATCATAGTTGCAGAACGGTCCAGCGTTTCCCTGTCCATGCTGATCGTCGCACTGATTCGGCACGATGAATGAGAACGAGGGCACATGCCCTGAACCCAGATCAGCGTACAAAGCTTCAAATCCAACAACATTCTTCAGGCTGTTGTGCGAATCCTGTCCTTCTTGCACGTTGCGGAAGTAAGCGAACGGGTTGTGCTTCACCGCGTACAGATTCACGATATCGCTGTTAACGAACGCAGGAGTCTGTTGCGGATTGACCTTGGTGAAGTCCGTGAGATTCGTGAAGAATCCGTCGGAATAATTCACCCCGTAGATGCTGCCCAATGGCAGGCTTTCCTGGTAGCTCTTCCACGAACGGCCTTTATCGACGAGCTGGTCGGCAATCGTTTTTCCCGCAATATTCGCGCTGGCTGGAATCGACTTCACGCCATCGATTTCGACAACCGGCGACTGCGCCGTCCCTTCATTTGAAGGATCGAGAACCGGTGTTGCTGCGTCCGTTCCCGTTCCCCAGATCGGGCAGATGTTCGGGAACGACGAAGTATCCAACGAAACCGTGGCCGCAACGATATTCGGCGAACAGCTGGTATTGCCCCAGTCGGGAGCATGATCGTTCAGCACGCCAAAGTTCGAGCCGCCCACCACTTCCAGGTAATTCGTCAGGCTCGGGTGCGCGACTGCGAAGTAGTTCGTCGCGAGATTCGCTGATTTCGCCCATTGATTGGTAAACGGCGCGTTTGGATTATTGATGATCTGGCTGTACCCATGATTCTCCATCATGATGAGAAATACGTGGTCTAGCCGCGGGAAATCTCTGTCTTTCGCGTCGTGGTCTTCTCCAGCAAATGCTGCACACGTCAGAGCAGCAGCCAACACGACCAGAATCGCAATCTGTCGCTTCATGTTATTCACCTTTTAAGGGAAAGTGCATTTCGGGTCCGCCCCATTCCTCGGTAACGGATCGAACTCTGGATTGACGCTATGCACTCCACATTATCGGGCGGTTAAAACTTCAATAAGATTTGGTGAATGCGTAGAATTGCGCAAGACGAAAAAAGGGTGGTATTTCAAAACTTGGTGGCCATTCAAACCCTCTTCTCTTATTTGGTGGGAGAGAAGAGACAAGTGCAGGTGCCCTATCTCTGCCCTCTTTTGGCAGAGGTGGGAGCGAGGAATCTCAGTCTAACCGTGCGACTTCCGAACCTCGTGCTCCGCTTCAGACGCCACCCGCGCGGGCGGCTTCTTCACTGAGATTGAATGGTTTGCGACCTCCGTATGGCAGCTTGGGCACAGCACCATCTCGCACTCCGAGCAATATTCGCCCGGTTCGTTGCACAGGACTGCGGACTCGCCCGTGGGGTCGTAGCCGACGACCTTCGTATTCTCGCAATTCTCTTTGGCGATCATGCGTTTTCACTCGCCGTTTTTCGCGAACGCTTCCCATTACCGCTCGCGGCCTTCTTCGCAGGAGCAGCTGTGGCTTCCTCGGTCACCGATTGCGCCGGCTTCTTCTTCATCTGATCCAGGCTTTGCTTCAGCGCGTCCATAATATTAATGACGGGCGCACGATGCTCGACGGTCGTAGGCTGCACCACCTGTTTGCCTCGCACCTTGGCTTCGATCAGCGACTTGATATTGTCCCGATACGTATCGTGATACTTGGCCGGCTCGAACGGCGCGGCCAGCGAGTTGATCAACATCGTCGCCAGTTCCAGCTCTTTGTCTTTGATCAGGCTGGTATCCGTGCGGAATTCATCGACCGCGCGCACTTCATCCGTGTAGTACATCGTGTGCAGGAAGATTCCTTTTGAGCCCGGCCGCAAAACGACCACGTGCTCGCGATTGTGCATGGAGACTTTTGCGATCGCCGCGTAGCCCGACTTGCGGAGCGCTTCGAACATTAGCGCGTACGGAGTCTCGCCACCTTCATCCGGCGCAACATAATACGAAGCGTCCAGATAGACCGGATCGACCTCCTGCATCTTCACGAATTCCAGGATCTGCATGGTGCGCGAAGTCTCTGGCGCAACCGCCTTGATCTCTTCTTCGTCGACCACGACGTACTTGCCCTTCTCGTACTCGTAGCCCTTCACCAGCTCTTCGCGAGGCACAGGCTTATCCTCGAGTTGGCAGAAGAGCACCTGCTTCACGCGCGAGTTGTCGCTCTTGTGCAACTGGTTGAAACTGATGCTTTCACCGCGCGCCGCACTGAACAGACGCACCGGCAACGAAACCAGGCCAAACGTAAGATGGCCCTTCCAGACAGTACTCGCCATGAGCAATCACCCCAAAAGACTGCGGAGGCCCGTAGAATAGCCAGCAATTCCGCAGGTTTCAACTTCCAGCAGCTCTGAGGATTGTAGGTTTTGACAGATTCTCATGCGGCACCACAATTAGTAGGACCGGCACGGAGTCGCACCCTTTATCTTGAATGCTTTGTGTGAGGTTTGTGTTTGAGGGTGCCCCATCTCTGCCATTTTTTGGCAGAGGTGGGAAAAGACAAAAGTCGCTCACTACGCCGCCGGCTTCTTCTCCTCCGGCTTCTCCACATCTTTCCCGTTCACCGAAACAATCGGACGCGGAATCTTTGTGTCGCGCTCATCGAGAGGTTGTTCGGGTGGCGCAGGATCATCTTCATCTCCAGCCACAACGATCGGCGTTTCAGATTGCGGATCCGGCGACTCCGATCCTTTCGGCCCCGCAATCGACTCCAGAAATTCTTGCTTGCGTTCCTCGTCTGCCGAACCTGCCGCGGAACTGCTCTGCCGTTCTCGATCGTTCGCGAGTTGTGTGTGCCAGCTCTGAGTCACCATTTCTGCCCTCGCAAAATTAGATGCTGCCTACCGCGCCTCATGCCGTTCGCATGGAGAGTAATCTGCGAATTCCCTTCCGCAATGCTGACCGTGGACGTAATCTCTTCTATTGCAGCTTGGTGCCGGGGAAACTCGGACCAGGTCGGCGTCCATGCTGCCCTTCAAACTGGTTTACAGCGACCGCTACATCCTTCCCATCGGCGAACATGTCTTTCCCGCCGAGAAATATCGTCATATCCATGACCGGCTGCTGATGTCGCAGGTCGCCGAATCGGCCGACTTCCTTGAACCCAAGCCCGCCGAAGATCGCGACATTCTCCGCGTGCACACCAGCGAGTACGTCTACAAGTTGCAGAATGGGACCCTTTCCGCCAGAGAAGAATTGCTGATGGAGATTCCCTACTCCTACGAACTCGTAGACGCGTTCTGGCTGGCTGCTGGTGGTTCCATCCTCGCTGCGGAATGCGCGCTGCGCGACGGAATCGCCTTCAACATCGGTGGTGGCTTTCATCACGCTTTCCCGAACCACGGCGAAGGTTTCTGCATGATTCACGATGTTGCCGTCGCCATCCGTAGCATGCAGAAGGACAAAAAAATCCAGCGCGCCATGACCATCGATTGCGACGTGCACCAGGGTAACGGCACCGCCTACATTTTTGCGCCACAACGCAGCGAGCCCGGACAGATCGCTTCGCGTACCCAGGTGAGTATCCCGTCCCTCGGCACGCTCACCACTAGCGAAGTTCCCGCCGACGATGTCTTCACCATCTCCCTTCATCAGGAAAACAACTATCCACATTGGAAGCCGCCTTCTTCGATCGACGTGAACTTGCCCGATCATTGCAAGGACGAAGACTACCTCTCCTGGCTCGACCGGGCGCTCACCTCCGGACTCAATCAGTTCCAGCCCGATCTGCTCTGCTACGTAGCGGGCGCCGACCCCTATCGCGAAGATCAACTCGGCGGTCTCGATCTGACCATCCCCGGTCTGAAGCGGCGCGACGAATTCGTCTTCCGCACCGCGCGCGAAAGAAAGATTCCCGTGATGGTGACCTACGCCGGCGGCTACGCCCGCAATGTCGAAGACACTGTGACCATCCACTCCAACACTGTTGTGGCGGCCAAAGAAATCTATTCCGCAAACTAGAACCGATCGAGGGTGCCCCATCTCTGCCCTCCTTTGGCAGAGGTGGGATAGCGAGTGTGGCGCGGGCGCCCTCGCCCGCGTAGAGGCGGAACAGGCGATCCTGCCTGTGTGAGCAGACCTCTCGAATCTGCAGCAATCTTCTTCTGTCATTCCGAGCGAGGGCGAACGCCCGAGCCGAGGGATCCCTACTCTCTGTCATGCTAGAAGCGGCGCTCCCAAATCTTCGGCCAACGACATTCCGAACGCTGCGCCGTCCGCTGCTCCCGATTTCGCGTTTTACCGATCTTTCATTTACCCTATTTCACCTATGAGCACGAATCCCACACCGCTAGTTGGCATCCTCATGGGCAGCAAGAATGATCTGGAAATCATGTCTGGCGCTGCCGAAGTCTTCAAAGAACTCGGTATTCCCTACGAAGTGCGCGCGCTCTCCGCGCATCGCACCCCCGACCAGACTCTCGAATACGCCGCCACCGCTGAAGGCCGCGGCATCGAAGTCCTCATCGCCGGCGCCGGTGGCGCTGCCCACCTTCCCGGCGTACTGGCCGCGAAAACCACCATTCCCGTACTCGGCGTCCCCATCGCGGCGACCAGCCTCGGTGGACTCGACGCTCTGCTCGCCATCGTGCAGATGCCGAAGGGCGTTCCGGTCGGAACATTTGCGATTGGCAAAGCCGGAGCCGCGAACGCTGCTCTCTTCGCCGCCGCCATCATCGCCAAGAAGAAACCGGAGATTGGCCAGAAGCTGAAGGAATGGCGCGCAGCCCGCGCCGCGGAAGTCCTGAAAAACAGCGTGCTGACCGCGTAACGATTGTGTGGCCTCGCGATTGTGCGGCCTTGCGGTTGTGTGGCGCGGACATTCCTGTCCGCGCTCGTTTCGTGGAAGAAGCTCGATTCGTGGCAGAGCGGCCCTTTAGGGCCGCGTTCCTGATAAGAAACGAGGGGCTTTAGCCCCGGTTTCTCTGTGACCTCTGTGTCCTCTGTGGTGAAAGGTCTTCTATAATGTCCCTGTGTTTGAGAATCTAAGCGAAAAACTAAATCGCGCATTTAAGAACCTGCGCGGACAGGGCAAGATCACCGAAGAAAACATCGGCGAAGCCCTGCGGGAAATCCGCCTCGCCCTACTTGAGGCCGACGTCAACGTCAAGGTCGTCAAAGACCTCATCGACCACATTCGCGAAAAGGCGCTCGGCGCCGAGGTGATGACCGCCCTCACTCCCGCCGAGCAGATCGTAAAAATCGTTCGCGACGAACTCGTCGGGCTCCTCGGCAAGGACACAGCGAAGTTTAAGTTCGCCTCGCAACCGCCCACGATTGTTCTTATGGCGGGCCTGCAGGGTTCCGGTAAAACCACCACTTCCGGCAAACTCGCGAACTGGCTGAAGAAGGGCGGACACCGCCCCATGCTCGTCTCCGTCGACGTCTACCGTCCGGCCGCGCGCGATCAGCTCAAAGTTGTCGCCGATGCGGTGAAGGCGCCGATCTATGTCGGCAATCTGGAGAAGGCAGACACCGAGAACGTTCTTCGCCTCGCGAAGGAAGCGCGCCGGGAAGCGGTCATCAGCGGATGCGACATCCTCATCGTCGACACCGCCGGCCGCCTGCACATCGACGATCAGCTGATGGAAGAAATGCAGGGACTGAAGTCGCTGCTGAATCCGCAGGAAATAATGTTCGTCGCCGACTCCATGACCGGTCAGGACGCGGTCAAGTCCGCCGACGAGTTCCACAAAAAGCTCTCGCTCACCGGCGTCGTCCTCACGAAGATGGACGGCGATGCACGTGGTGGCGCTGCGCTCTCCATTCGTCACGTCACCGGCCAGCCCATCAAGTTCATCGGCATCGGTGAAAAATACGACGCGATCGAACCATTCCATCCTGATCGCATCGTCTCGCGCATTCTCGGCATGGGCGACATCCTCTCGCTCATCGAAAAAGCCGAGGCAACCGTCGACAAGAAGAAAGCCGAAGAGTTCACCAAGAAAGCGCTCGCCGGCGATGGCTTCAGCCTCGAAGATTTCCGCGATCAGCTGCGCCAGGTCAAAAAGATGGGATCGTTCCAGAGCATTCTCGGCATGCTGCCGCGTATTGGACCGTTCGCCAACATGCAGAAGATGGCCGACCACGTCGACGAAAAGCAAATTAATCGCGTGGAAGCAATCATCAACTCCATGACGTCGCACGAGCGCGATCATCACGAGGTGATTAACGGCAGCCGCCGCAAGCGCATCGCCCGTGGCTCGGGCACGACCGTTCAGGAAGTGAACAATCTTCTCCGCCAGTACGCGCAGATGAAAAAGATGTTCAAGGACATGGGCAAGGCCAGCTTCGCCCGCAAACTCGCCGGAATGAAAATGCCAGGAATGTAGTATGTGGCGCGGGCGCCCTCACCCGCCTTTAGCAAAATGACGTGGAGCAACCGACCTCGGCTGCCGTTACTCACTACTTCGCCGCTTCACCATCGCTCTGCATCATCGACGTCATGATCATGCCTTTCTTATTTGCATTCATGCTGAAGTCTAGCGCTGGACTTGTGCTCCCGAGTAACCGCTTGGCCAACGAAATCTGCGCAAACACTCTGACCTCATCGTCTGGAGCCTCTTTGAGCAAAGTCATCGCCTGCCCAGGGTCCAACTTGTAGCTGGCATCCACCAGGTTCCGCCACGCGTTGGTCGAGACCCAATAAGCTTTCGGAGCCAGGTTCGGATCATCTGCATCCGTCTCCTTCTTGAATACCTCGCTCGCAGTCTTGGTGCCCAGCTCAATCACCTTCTCGGCACTTTCCTTGTCTCCGATACGCCCGTAGAGACTCGCCATCTCCGTGATCGTCGGCATCTGCTCCATCAGAGGAATCTTCGGCAACAGTTCCTGCGCTTTCGCGAGCGCGATACCTGCCGCCGAAGTGTTCTTTTTCGAGTTCGCCCTTGCGATCCCCATGTAAGCAAACACCGCCATTTGTGGATTCAAACCTGCCGCATTCGCCAGCGCGTCATTGGGATGATCCGCTGCATCGTTCGTGATGCTATTCATCCGCTGCTCTTCCAGCATTTGCGGCCCCTGCGTCTCAGGACTCCGCGCTCTTGCCGGTCTTAATTCCCATCGAGTTCGGCTCGCCCATTCTTGCTCAGAGAATTCATCCCTTCTGGATATTTCGACGCGAAGGTGTTTACATCTTCGCTCTCTTTCAACAGGCGCTTCGCCTTTTCAGCATCGACTTGCTCCAGTGTGGGCAATACCGCAAACAACTGCATGTCATAGCTCGATTTGAATTGCACGGCCCCTTTTTCGAATCCCATGCTGATGCTCACGTTCGAGTTCTTCTCGTCCGCTTTCTTCGCCTGTGACAGAAGTTCATCGATGGCAGTCTCCACGCTCTCGTTGGGAACCCTGCCATATGCCTTCGCAATCAGGTTCGCAAAATCAGTTGAAGGTGATACCTCCAGATGCTCATGGTTCTGGTAGCTGCTAAGGGAAGCCATGAATAGCTCACGAATCTGGTCTGGATGCGTGGCTCCGAGCTTCTCCATCACGTCGTTTACGATCCCATACGGCATCTCAGCTTCGACTCCCAGTTGCATAAGCACAGAAACTGGACGATCAAGATTTTTGTTCTTTTCGTAGTACGGCAGCAAGAGCTGCAATGCAGCGGTGCGTGTGATCGGATCCGTTTGGTCGATCAGTGCATCCACACGCTCTGGCGCAAGCGAAACAAACTGGTTCAGCACTTGCTGCTGTAATTGTTGTGTCACCGCTTGATTCAGGTGTTTATTCGGCGAGTCCAGCTGCAGCGTTCGCAAACTCTCGTATGCCTGCTGCAACAAATCCACAGCCTTCTTTTTATTATTCGTCTGATACACGCCCGCGATCTGCGTATACGCCACAATTCGCGATGGCGCCTCGAAACCACCCGCCGCGCCTTCGGCCGATTCCAGCAGGTTCAGCCCGCTCTTCTGTTGTTCCGTGAGTTTCGGTTTTGTGGCTGGAGCCGTTACGCTGGGTTTTGGAGTTCCGGCGGTTTTCGCAGTCTGGACATTTGTTTCCTGTCCGACCAGCAACGTAGAGGTTGCTAGCAGGATCACAGCGAAGGGAGCTCGGCGCATTTGGCCTCCACACGCGAAGCAATCGGTCCCCGGAATTGTACCTGCACACGCTCGTTGAACGAGAGAAATCCTCGTGCTTGCAAATGATTTGGAAACGACACCAAGTGTGGCCACATTTTGCGGAACAGCACTGGACAACTGCGCCCCGCCACGATTGACCACATCTTTACTTGTCACGGGATTTTTACATTCTGACACCAAAGATGCACCGCTGGTAATCTAGGCGGCCGCTTGCCTCGCCGCTAAAATGCGCATACTCCCGCCAGAACTTTCGATGGGGATGAGGAAATGCAAGTACGAATTGCTTTAACCTGTGTGCTCGCGGTGGCCACTTTGGCGGCTGCCAATGCGCCTAAAACCTATACCGGACAAATCAGCGACAGCCAGTGCGCCATGAATGTGCACTCCAAGACGCACTCGCATAGTGAGATGTTGCAGGGCGGTCACATGGGCAAGGATCCGTCCGAATGTGCCAAGATGTGCGTCCACGATATGGGCGGCGCGTACGTGCTGCTTTCAAAGACCGCGATTTACAAATTGGACAACCAGAAAGCCGCCGACGCCTTCGTTGGACAAAGTGTTCAGATCGAAGCCACGCTCGACCCGGCGGATAACACGCTGCACGTGATCAGCATTAAAGCCGCGCAGTAGGAAAAAGTTGCTGTCATTCTGAGCGTAGTGGCCGCTTTGTTTTTTCGATCCGGCGTTTGCGGATCGGCGGCCACAAGTCGAAGAACCCTGCGTTATCGTTCCCCTACGAGAACATCAACTCTTTCGCCCTCTGTGTCGCCTTCACTACCGCTTTGATCAAAGTCACGCGCAGCTTGCCTTCTTCCAGTTCCATGATGCCGTCGATCGTGCACCCCGCAGGTGTAGTGACGGCGTCTTTCAGCAGCGCAGGATGATCTCCAGTCTCGAGCACCATGCGCGCCGCACCCAATGTCGTTTGCGCCGCGAGCAGTGTCGCCAGATCGCGAGGCAATCCGACCTTCACTCCCGCTTCCGCGAGCGATTCCAAGATGATGTAGATATACGCCGGTCCACTCGCTGACAGCGCGGTCACGGCGTCCATATGTTTCTCGTCGACGACAACCGTTTTTCCTACCGTCTCGAACAGCCTCCGCGCCACTTCCATCTGTGCCGGCTTCACCGATTGTCCTGCGGCCAGACCTGTAATTCCCGCGCCCAGAATCGACGGTGTATTCGGCATCGCGCGAATCACCGGCACACGTGCACCAAGTCGCGCCTCGATAAATGACGTCGGCACCGATGCAGCAATCGAGATCACCACCTTATCCGGCGTGACCTGCTCCTTGATCTCATCCAGAACATCGCCCACCGTCTGCGGCTTCACGCACACCAGTATCACGTCGGCGTGCTTCACGGCCTCGCGATTATCGGTTCCGATCCGCACGCCCAAGTCTGCACTCCGCTTAGCTATCTTTTCTTTATGCGACAGCGTTGCCCAGATCGCACTCGGGCTGGCGAGTTTGTGCTTCAAGAATCCTTGCACCAGGATTCCGCCCATCTTGCCCGCACCCAACACGGCCAGCTTATGTTTTGCAGGTTTATCCGCCACGGAGTTTTCTCCCGTCTGCTTTGCTTGTCAGAGTAGTTCCCAGTCTACATTGTGAGATCGCTTCAATCGAATCAGTTCTGTTGAGCGAGAGGTAGAGCTGAACTACTCAGGTGAGACGATTTGCTTGATCACATCAATCAAGCTGCCGGCGATCGGGATCGGAGTAAAGGTCAGCAAGAACAGCACCAGCGCAAGCACTGCAACCCACTTTCGGCCTCTGCTCAGTCCCGGCCACATCGGCACTTGCGGATGTCGAAATCCGGTGAGGAGACCGAGAAGCACCGCCCACAGCAGCCATCCTACCCACAAGCGTACTGCCAGCGGAATCAGGATCCCAATCGTCAGCCACGACACATACTTGTGCGCCTTGGGAGAAATGGAATACACGATATGGCCGCCGTCGAGTTGCCCGCCTGGAAGCAGGTTCAGTGCTGTCGCGAACATTCCCACCCATGCCGCAATTGCCATCGGATGCATATGCACCGCGTCGAGCGGCACGCGCGTCGACGATCCGAAACTCATCACATAGTGCACTACGTGAAAGATCAGCGGATATCCGAACACGATGTCATTCGGACGCGAAGTCGCGGCCGTCGCGGGGGAAATCAGCAGCGCCGCAAACAGCACGATCACCGCAACTACAAATCCGGCGATCGGGCCAGCAATTCCAATATCGAACAGCGCCTCTCGTGAGCGGATCGGCGATCGTATTCGTATGAACGCTCCCAGCGTTCCGATAAGTGTCGGTGCCGGGATGAAATACGGCAGGGTGGCCTGCACACCGTAGCGCACACAATAAAGGTAGTGTCCCAACTCGTGCGCCACCAGGATCAGCATCAGCGTCGCGGCAAAGGGCACTCCCAGTAGAATCCGCGAGGGATGTTCGCCGATCCACTTCACCGGAAACATCGCCGACCATGTCGCGTCTTCCGGCAACGAAAACGCCGGACGATCCTCCAGGAAATTGTTCTGCAGCCGCGCGCCAACGACCAGCGTGGTGAAAACGGTAAGCACCAGGAGCACGATGTGCAGCCAATATCGCCGGCGCACTTGTGAAACTACGAACACGTCGACAGGGATCGGCCGTTCGTAGTAGCTGGGCACAGATGGGGTGGAATCAGACATCCCGATTCTTTTGATGCAACTGCGGACAATTTCTAGATGCTATGGGGCCGGATCGCGATAGGTGTGCAGTGGATTGGAAGTGGTTCCGAACAGCGCGCCATCGCAGCCCACTGGCGGCGCCGGAACCAGCCTGCACAAAGTTAGTCGATAGACTGCAGCTCTTTTCCGGGTTTGAAGCGAACGGCCTTCCCCGGCGGAATGCTGACTTCAGCCCCGGTCCGCGGATTCCGCCCAATGCCTGTCTTGCGCGGGCGTACGTTGAACACGCCAAATCCGCGCAATTCAATGCGGTCGCCGTTGGCCAGTGCTTTCTTCATGCTTTCGAAGACGGTTTCCACCGCCATCTCCGCCTTGGTTTTGGTGATCCCGGTTTTCGTCACCACTTCGTTGATGATATCCAGCTTGATCACAAGCGTCTCCAGCCGAACAGTTTGGCCGCTTCTGCGAGTCGAAAATTCCCTGCTCATCGTCGGCCCACTCGGGCCAGTTTTTCACAGGGTCCGCAGCTATACTGTAAGCTGCTGATAATAAAGGTCGCAAGTGGCATTGTCAATGCGGGCTTTACTCCGTAAGATGACTCTCGACTCGCACTGCAACATCCTGCACCAATGCCCCAGCCGCAATAAGGTGCTCCCGAGGCAGATCAGGGCCTCAATCGGTGAGTTCTGCCGTCTTCATTCCGGCAGTCAAAAGGAGAGCTATGGCTATCAAGAGTGACCGCTGGATCCGCAAAATGGCGCTCGAGCACGACATGATTAACCCCTTCTCCGAGAAGCAGGTACGGCAACACGTGGTCTCCTACGGCCTGTCTTCCTACGGATATGATTTGCGGGTTGCAGACGAGTTCAAAATCTTCACTAACGTCAATAGCACCATCGTTGACCCAAAAAAATTCGACGAGCGCTCCTTTGTGACCGTCACCGCCGATTGCGCCATCGTCCCGCCGAACTCCTTCGCTCTGGCCCGCTCGGTCGAGTACTTCAAGATTCCGCGCGACGTGCTCACGCTTTGCGTCGGCAAATCGACGTACGCCCGTTGCGGGATCATCGTGAACGTCACTCCGTTCGAACCGGAATGGGAGGGCTTCGTCACCCTCGAGATCTCGAACACCACGCCCCTTCCAGCAAAGATTTACGCCAACGAAGGGCTCTGCCAGATCCTGTTCTTCCAGTCCGACGAAGTCTGCGAAGTCAGCTACAAAGACCGTGCAGGCAAATACCAGTCGCAGACCGGCATCGTGTTGCCCAAGGTGTAAGTCCGCACCAGGAATGGTTTACGGGTGCCCCATCCAAGCCCTCTTTTGGCTTGGGTGGGAGTTGTGTCCTGCGACGGCCCGTCAGCGGAACTCTTCACGGCTGTCATCCCGAGCGAGGGCGCATGCCCGAGTCGAGGGAGCCCTATCAGGTCGCAACGCTCGAAAGCACATCAAGACACTTCATCCGCCGATCCTCGACTCACGCCTTTTTACGGGTGCCCCATCCAAGCCCTCTTTTGGCTTGGTGGGTGGAACAGCTGTCATCCTCGAGCGAGCGGCATTATCGCGAGCGAAGGATCTAGGTGAGTGACCGGCGCGCGTGCGAAGCACGCGTAAAGCGCCGACGCGAGCATCCCTATTCAGAACTACGCCCCACACTTGGCAACCACATCCCTCCTCACATCTGCTACTGTCCTCTCAATGACTCACGCCCAATTAGTCCAGGTCGCCACCGCGTGGCTGCGCCGCTACGGATGCGGCATCGTGCTCAGCGAGCAGGCCTGCTGCACCGGAGAAATGCCCGACGCCATCGGCTGGAAAAAGCGCTGCCGCTCTGTCGTCGTTGAGTGCAAGATTTCTCGCTCTGATTTTCACGCCGACAAGCACAAACTCTGGCGCTCCGATCCCAAAATCGCCTTAGGATGCGAGCGCTTTTATCTTGCGCCGCGCGGCGTTCTCGAAGCCTCCGACCTGCCACAGCATTGGGGACTGCTCGAATATCACGCGCGCAAAGTTGAGCTGCTGGTCGCTCCCAACAAGCGCAGCCAGCGCACTCCTGAAGGCCTGATGAACGAGATGAACCTGCTGCTCTCCAGCCTGCGTCGCGTAGAAGTGCGCATCGAACCGCAGTCGATCACTGATTTTCTGAAATGGAAGAACCGCCTCATCGAGTACAACGGCGGCATCGCACCCGATCAACTTGTCACGCCCGAAAGCGAAACCAACGATTATCTCCGCAGCGTCGATCTGGAACTCGGTGGGTAGTAGTAGCCAACGGCCTCAACAACCGACCATCGAGTCTCTTCACCACTGGCTACCAGCTACCCAAGGTCACCAAAAACAGAAAAGGCGAACGCTTTCGCGTCCGCCTCTTCAAACTTTTCTAACCACTAGCCACTAATCACTGGCCACTCGCGCTACTTCTCTTCCGATTCCTTATACATGTACTTGATCGCCTTCTTGTAAATCAGAAGATTCGACGACCCACTGCGATTCAGCTTCAAGCAGATTCGGTCATACCACTCGATCGTTCCATGCACTTCTTCGCCGTCACGCAGCACCACCACCATCGGCGTTTGCGATTGGATCTGCTTCTGATAGTAAAAATTTTCTGCGTGTGTCTGTTCCGGTGGCGCGGTCCGTTTTCCATTGCTCGGCCGTTCGCGACGTTCTGGAGGAGCGCCTTCCGAACGCGCTTCGCTGCGTCCCAAGGATGGTCTGATCAATTTCCGACTGGTGAACGGTTCGGGCTCTGGTGCCCGTCCCACTGCTGTTGTATCGAGTCCGTCTTTCATGCTGAGTGCCTGTGCCCCCCGCGGGAAATTTGACTGCGCGGAAGCATCCACAAGACCTGACTGCGGGATTATCGCGCGAGCGTTGTGGCTACCGTATCACAGCTATTCGGTCGTCGCAATGCCACGCGACACAATGGAAGAAATCAGGAAATCATAGGACTGAAAGGGCAATTGCTGGTCACGCAGGCTGCCTTTCCATAGCCGCGGCGAACGCGTCCAGCGACAGCGACCGCAGCACATTTCGCCGCATCCCCGACTCCACCTCGCCCAGTCGCACCGACGCCGCCGCGATCCACTCGAAATCCACCGCAGCAGCCAGCTTCGCGATTTCTGCGCCGATGTCGCTGTTGCGCACCAGCACCGGCGTGCCCGATTTCACATACAGCATGTCTTCCAGCAACGAGTACATCGCCCGCAACAGCTGATCGGTTTTCGCTTTTCCTTCTGCTCCGGCACGATACCCTTCGGTCGTGCGAAACAGCTCAGCATGATCTTGTGCATTCAACGCCGAATTCAGCAGGACCAAAGCATCTTTGCGTGCAGCCGTGTACGTTTCCAGATCGAACGACAGCGCCTTCCCTACAGCCCCGCCGGACAGTCTCGCTACCAGTGCTCTCGTCGGTGCTGGCCAGTCGGAGCGCCGCTTCGCCAGTAAGGACTCAAGCTCCTGCGGTTGCAACGGAGCAAGCTGCAGCGTGATGCACCGCGAGCGAATCGTAGGCAAAAATTCCCCAGGATTCGTCGTCAGCAGAAACAGCGTGGCATACTCCGGCGGCTCTTCGAGCACTTTCAGCAGCGAGTTCGCCGCTTCTTTCATCATCGCCGACGTCGTAAAGATAAAGATCGAGTGCTTCCCCATCCGCGGCCGCTTATAGATGTTCGCGATCACGTGCCGCACCTGGTCCACCTTGATCATCATCTGCGGCGGATCCGGCGGAATCACCAGCACATCCGGATGTGTCTGCAGGAAGATCCGCGTCTCTTTTTTGTCGGCATCGCGCAATCCCTCGCGCGCTTCCACCGCTTCCTCGAACTTGGCTGGAAAATCGTCAGCCGCGGCAATCTCCTGGCAATTGCTGCACACGCCACAAAAATCTGGCAGCGGCCCCGGGGGCGGATTCAGGCAATTCATTGCTTTCGCAATCATCTGCGCGAGCAGATACTTCCCCGAACCTTCCGGCCCGGAAAGAATCACGCCGTGCGGAAAACGATCGCGCGCTAGCATCTCGCGCACCCGCTCTATCGTCTCCTGATTACCAATGAAATCGCTGAATGCCATAGGGATTTACTTCGCACTTCTGACTTCTGACTACTTGCTGCCCTTCGCCGCCGCCGACTGCGCCAGCTTTTTCCTGACGTGTTCCACTATCTCCCGGTGCACCGTATCTCCATCTCGCCGCGCATCGACCATGAACACGCGACTCGGTTCGCGTCGCGCAATCGCCAGATAGGACTGGTGCACTCGCTCGAAGAAGGCAGTGTTCTCGCGTTCGAAACGATTCTCATCATCCGACCCGCTGCCGTTCGCAGCTAGCAAGTTTCGTTTCCGCGCCCTGGCTACGCTGGCCTTGACCTCGGAATCCATCAGGATCGTTATCTCTGGATTCAATCCGCCGCATACGATCTGGTGTAGATCGAGCACCGCTTCGCTGCCCAGTTGCCGCCCGCCGCCCTGGTACGCCTCAGACGAATCCGTGTACCGGTCGCACAGCACGATTTTTCCGTCCTTCACGGCTGGAAGAATCACCTCGCGAATCAATTGCGCGCGCGATGCAAACATCAGCGTCAGCTCCGCCATCGGCGCCAGTCCCTGCGTTCGTGAATTGAGCAGCAGGCCTCGTATCTGCTCGCCAATCTGCGAGCCGCCGGGCTCACGTGTCACCACAACCTGGTGGCCATCAGCGCGCAAAACCGCAGCCAGACGCTCGGTCTGCGTGCTCTTACCGCAGCCATCCAGGCCTTCGAAAGTGATGAACATGCCTCGCATGCGCTAACCAGCAAAAATCATATCACCCGGATCGCGGTCTCCTGCTAAACCCGTTCGGCGGTTCAGTCGATATAAAGACAAGCTCTGCTATCAAGGTGCACAAAGATGCCACTTCTGTCGTGGAAAAATTCCTACAGCGTGAACGTTCGCCAATTCGATGACCAGCATAAGGTCCTGTTCGATTTGTTGAACGAGCTATACGAAGCGATGCAGCAAGGGAAAGGTCGAGAGAGAGTTCGCGACGTGATTTCGAACCTGGTCCGGTACACCCGCGAGCATTTCAGCGCAGAAGAGAATGCAATGCGCAATGCCGGCTATCCCGAATATCCTCACCATAAACAGGAACACGATGCGTTTACCAGCAAAGTGCTCGCTTTTGAGGCTGATTTCGAGGCCGGCAATGTTCTTCTCTCGGTTGATCTGATGAACTTCCTGCGCGACTGGCTAACCGGTCACATTCTTAAGAGCGACAAGCGGTACGCCCCGTTTATGAAAGCCTGATCTCCGGGACCTTCACTAAAGCCAGACGTGCTTTCGCCGATGAAAAACCTGCTGCTGTAATCAAGGTGACGACAATGCCTCTATTTACCTGGAACGATTCTTACAGTGTCAGTGTTCAACAGTTCGACGATCAGCATAAAGTGCTCTTCAATCTAATCAACGAGCTTCATGAAGCCATGTCTCAGGGCAAAGGCCGCGAAAAAATGAGCGCCATAACCGCCAATCTGCTCCAGTACACAAAAAATCACTTCAGTGTCGAAGAAGCGGCCTTGCGGAATGCGAACTACCCGCAGTACGTCGATCACAAGAAGAAGCACGACGCCTTCACTGCCAAGGTCCTCGAGTTCGATAAGGAATGCCGCTCCGGACAAGCGAACCTCTCCCTGAATGTCATGGTTTTCTTGCGCGACTGGCTTTCCGATCACATTCTCAAAAACGACAAACAGTATGTCCCCTATGTGAAGCACTAACCCCACTTTTTACGAACCTCTCCTTAAGCTGCGGTGGCCCTTCCCGGATGCTCCCGCAGCTTTATTAATACGATTCAATCCGGCAGTTTCTCGCCTTTTTCCCACCGTATCTTTTAATATGGCTGGAAGCTCGTGAGGACACCCACAACCAGATGAGATCGTTTGCCCTTCGCTCTTTCTGTTTTGCCATCTTTCTTACAGCCGGACTCTTCGCGCAGAACGCTCCTGCACCACGTTTTCCCGGCGAGATCACCGTCGCGGTCGACGCCAGCGAAGCGCCCGGCCGCCTGTTTCATTCGCGCTTGACGATCCCGGTGCAGCCCGGGCCGCTCACCTTGTTTTATCCGGAATGGATTCCCGGCGAGCACGGACCCACCGGCCCCATTGCCGATCAGACTGGTTTGAAATTTGTCGCCAATGGCCAGCCGCTTCAGTGGCGCCGCGATGACGTCAATATGTACGCCATCCACGTCGATGTCCCTGCGGGAGTGACCACACTCGAAGCCACACTCGACTACACCTCACCCATCGAGCAGGAGACCGGATTCAGCGCGGGTTCTACCGCCAGCGCACAACTTGCGCTCGTCAGCTGGAACTGGACGTTGCTTTACCCCGCCGGCTATCCCGCCGATCAGATCACCTACCGCGCGAGCCTGAAGTTGCCCTGCCGGATGGAAATACGGAACGGCATTGCCCGTCGCTCTCGAGTCTGGAGACACGATCCAGTTCAAGCCAGCGTCGCTCTACACGCTCATCGACTCTCCCGTTATCAGTGGGCATTACTTCCGCCTGGTGCGTCTCACTCCGCCGGCCGCGACTCCGACGGCCGAGATGGACATTGCTGCCGACAGCGCAGCTGCCATCGAGATGCCGCCGAATCTCGAGACCTCTTACAA
Source organism: Terriglobia bacterium (assembly GCA_963848375.1). Classification (GTDB taxonomy): domain Bacteria; phylum Acidobacteriota; class Terriglobia; order Terriglobales; family Acidobacteriaceae; genus JAJPJE01. The sequence goes on along the minus strand of CAWKDK010000029.1, from coordinate 220,333 downwards.
GAATCTGGTCGCCGAAGCCACCACACTTTTTGGCGCCACTCACTATCGCGACTACCACTTCCTCTATTCATTAAGCGATCACGTTGCGCACTTCGGACTCGAGCATCACGAGTCCGACGACAGCCGTACCTACGAACGCACCCTGATCAACTACGACCAGGAGCGTCTGGAAGCGGGTCTGCTCCCGCATGAATACGTGCACTCGTGGAACGGAAAATATCGCCGTCCTGCCGGACTCACTACGCCCGCCTACGACACTCCCATGAAGGGCGAGTTGCTCTGGGTCTACGAAGGGCTTACCAACTACCTCGGAGAAGTGCTAACAGCGCGCAGCGGTCTGCTCAATCCGGAACAGTGGCGCGAAGATCTCGCGAACTTCTCCGCCGAGCTCGACGTGGAATCCGGCCGCACCTGGCGCCCGCTCATCGACACCGCAGTAGCCGCGCAGATTCTTTACGACGCGCCAACCTCGTGGTCGAACTGGCGCCGCGGCGTCGACTACTATGACGAAGGCACCATGCTGTGGCTTTGGGTCGATGTTGCCATACGTCAGCAAACGCATGGTGCGAAATCCATTGACGACTTCTGCAAGGCCTTCTACGGTCCGCCCAGCCTGCCTCTCAACCAGGTGCCTGGCCCAAATCCATACACCTTCGACGATGTCGTAAACGCGTTGAACCAGGTCACGCCCTACGACTGGCGTAAATTTTTCAACGACATTCTTTGGACTACAGCGCCGCATGCGCCCATGGGCGGAATTGAAGGAAGCGGCTGGCACATCGTCTACACCGACGTGAAGCCCGACGGCATCCGTGCTCACGAAGAAGTGCATCGCGAGATCAATGCTCAGTTCTCACTCGGCCTTCTACTCAACGAGGCCGGCGTCGTACAGGACGCCAACCTGCTGATGCCTGCCGCTAAAGCCGGCGTCCTGCCTGGAATGCAAATCATCGCCATAAACGGTCGCGCGTTCACCGGCGACGCTCTCCATGATGCTCTGCGCGCAGGCAAGGCCAGCAAAGAACCACTCGAGTTGATTGTGAAGAACGCTGATTACTTCAAGACAGTCCGCGTCGACTATCACGGCGGCGAGCGATATCCGCATCTTGAACGCAACTCTCAGCCCGATCTGCTGAGCGACATCTTGAAGCCGCACGCAACGCACTAAGCTAGTGTGGTTTGGTGGCGCGGGCGCCTCGCCCGCGCTCCCTTCAAACTCTAGCAGTTGGCCAGCCGGCCTTCCACCCCAATCCCGCATTTCTTAAGCCGCAAGTACGGCTCTGGAAAAGGCTGGGTAAAAGGTTGATAATCTCTGCCACTTTTTCGAGCGCGTCCACAGCACTGCGCTCGGTCGGAACCGGAGTGACAAGGAGATGACTGCCATGAACTACGTGGATTCTCAAGCCGAAAGCGTGGATATTGCCTTCGATGTGGTGCGCCTTCGCTGCTTGCTGGACTGCTTTGCCTGAGCCTTTGCGGCTGCACTTCTCGCCGCTCTGCGAAAAACGATGCGGAGTCAGCCGGGAACAAAGACACCAAGGCCGCTGCTGCGTCAGCCGGCCATGGCATCGATCTCAATTGCGTAATGGATCACATCCAGAATCCGCCGGGAAGTTTCCACTACTCTTATAAAAAAGATTCGTCGAATCCTGTTCACGAGGAAGCGGACATCACGCCCCAGACGATCGATGGATCGTTTACGAATGGCAGCGGCTCGCACCCCATCCACGGTGTGAAATCGGACGCCCAAAGCTGGCAAGGCGCATGGACCGGACTGATGGGCATCTCCGGGATGTCGAGTGCGGTAGCACTGGTGAAAAGCGGGTCAGTGATCCAGAGCGAAGGCGCGGAGAAGGTAAACGGCTACGACACCACGAAATACTCCGTTGACACCTCTCGTGCCGATACAGCGGAACAAGGTCTCTACCGTGCAACGCTGGGCTCGGGCGGATTCGAAAAGGGCACGTGGTGGGTCACCGCGGATGGCTGCCCTGTGAAATTGAGTCTGGATTCAGAGTTGCACTCCAACAACGGCAGCGTGGAAAAGCTGCATTACGAGGAGGCGATGGTGCAACAGTAAGAAGGCATTCGCAACAGCCAAAGAGGGCTTGCAGGCGGCACGCACAACCCGCTTCACGTTTCACGATAGGCGCGGACAGGAATGTCGGCGCCACGCGAGCTTAGTTTTCCGCGCGAAGAGCTTCGATCGGCTCCAGGCGCGAAGCTTTGAACGCCGGCCAGAATCCGCTGATGATCCCCACGAGCGCAAGAATCACAAACGACGTCGTCATCACATTCATCGACGCGCGCAGGAAGATGTCGCCGTCGTGGTTCATGGTCTTGTAGAACTCGCTATATAAAGGTAGCGGCGGAATAACCACCGTAAGCAGCCACGAGCCGACCATACCGGCAACCCCACCGATGAACGTCAGCACCAGAGCTTCGACGAGGAACTGACTCAGGATATTGCGCTGTCGCGCGCCCAGAGCCTTGAGCAGTCCGATCTCACGCGTGCGCTCGCTGACGCTGACCAGCATGATGTTCATCACGCCGACGCCACCGACTCCGAGCGTAAGCGCGCCGATTATTCCCATCATTACCTGAAGCCCGATGGAGAACGCACGCAACATTTTGCCGGTGTCGACAGTGTCCCACTCGGGCGTAGCCTTCTCGTCGCGTGCTTCGAAATGATGGCGGCGCGCGATGACGCGGCGCGCGCGCAGCAAGCGCTTCGGTGTGCAACTCCTGCGTGATCGGCTGGATGATGATCATATTGGGATCACGCTCGTTCTTCAGTTCGTTGTAAACCTGGAACGGAATGAAGGCCTGCTCGTTGTCGGGGCCTTGATACATCGAGTCCTGAATCTTGATGTTGAGCACGCCGATCACTTCGAAGCTCTGGCCTTGCACAAGGACGGATTGTCCGACGGCGGGCGCCCCCTGGAAGAGGCGCTTGGCAGCGGCGTTTCCGAGGATCACGACGCGACGGCGATTGGTGAAGTCAGAGTCTTCGAAGTAGTGCCCATCTTCAAAATCCATGAGCCTGCGCATTTCGCCATACGGCGGCTCGACACCGCGAGTGGTGAGAGAGACGACGCGTGTACCGGTCTTATAACCGAAGTCGCTGCACGACTCGGCGCTGACGGCGCGAATGATGGGCACTTCGGCACGGATGGCCTCCACATCTTCGTATTCGAAGTGAACGGGACGACCGGCGCGCTGCCCTCCGGCTTGCATGCTGGTCTGGCCGGGCCAGATCACGATGACGTTGTTACCGATGTTACCGACGGCGCTGACCACGCCGTTGCCAAGTCCCTGTCCAAACGCGAGCAGAAGCACAACCGAAACCACGCCCCAAGAGATGCCAAGCATCGTGAGGGCCGAGCGCATGCGATTGCGATGCAGCGCCGTCCAACTCTGCAGGATTAGTTCTCTTAAGCGCATCGTGCTCCTCGACTTACTCGTAATGCAGACACTGGATAGGTTCCAGTTCGGCGGCGCGGCGCGCTGGATACATTCCCGCGCTGATGGTGATCAGAGACAGCGTCAACAGCGACCCCACAATAGCGACGGGAGAAATCACCGGCTTCGGAACAATGTCTGGTAGCGGCGCGGCATTCATCAGTACGCAAATGCCTACGCCAAGGCAGTAACCGATGAATCCGCTGAGTGCGGTGATCACGATGGATTCGGCGAAAAACTGGTTCAGGATGTCGACCTTGGTGGCTCCGATGGCTTTCATGATTCCAATCTCACGCGTACGCTCCGTCACAGCGACCAGCATGATGTTCATCACGCCGATGCCGCCAAGCGCGAGCGTGGTAATGGCAACGCAACCGAAAAAAATAGTGATCACGCTGAAGATGCGCGCCAGGACTTTGGAAAATTCCATCGTGTCCCATATGAAGAGCGCATCTTTATCGTCAGGCTCGAAGTGATGCAGGCGTCCGAGCACGCGGCGAACCTGCGCGACCGCTTCGTCGTGCGTGTTGGGATCGCCAACTTCCATAACCAGGTCGGAAATGTAGCCCTTGGTAATGATCTCGCCCTTGGCAGGCGGGGGAGGAAAGTCGCGCGCCATCGCCGAATACGGCACATAAAGCATGTCGTTGTCCGGGCCGCTGTAGTTGGAGTTCTGTTTCTTCTCGGCGAGCACGCCGACAACGGTGTACGGATAACGCGCGATGATCAGCGTAGCGCCGACGGCGGCCTGTCCAGGATAAAGCTGACGAGCGGCGTTCCATCCCAGAAGGACCACGCGGTTGGAGTCGCGCTCATCGTCATCGGTCATGAGGCGGCCTTCGGAGAGGATGAGCGAGCGGAAGTCCTGAAATGAAGGCCATACTCCGGAGATCTGTCGCGCGGCGGAATTGTACTGGCTGACTTCGGGCACGCTGCGCTGCAATTCCGGACTGACGGTCTTCACCAGATAGCACTCGCTTTTGATCAGGCGCGCGTCGTCAATGGTCAGCGTGATGCGGCGCCCGGCGGCGAGACCTCCGGCCTGCGCGCTGGTACGACCTCCCCATATGATGACGAGATCTTTGCCGAGCGTCTCCATGCGCTTTTTCTGGTCTTTGCTGAAGCCCATGCCGAGGCCGACGAGAATGATGACCGACGCGATGCCCCAGACAATCCCGAACATAGTGAGGAACGAGCGCATCTTGTGGGCTCGAAGGGTGGCGAGCGTTTGCTTCGCAATTTCGCGCAGGTTCATAAGGCGTTCTTAGCCGAGTGTTAGACGTATGTCTCAGTCAAAGGTACGGCTGAAGGCGAGTTCCGGTTCCAAATGATTGGGAAGAGCCTGGGACGAAATGGGAGATAGTTAAGAAAAGAGCCGATTTAGGAACAAAGGAAGGTCCCGCGCGGCGATTTAACTACGCTCTTGATCGGTCTCCTTGGCTCGCACTTTCGCCCCTTCGACCTCGCTTAGGGCAGGCTCTGCCTTCGGGCCCTCCACAGCTATACTGAAGGAGCATGGTTTCCTCTTCACTGATCAATGGCTTAGGCTTTGCTGCGGCAGCGCTGACAACGTTTTCGTTTGTTCCCCAGGTGCTGAAGATCCGCCGCCAGGGCGGCAACGATCTCTCGTATCCGATGCTGGTGGTCTTCTGGGCCGGCGTGATGTTGTGGCTGGTGTACGGCTTCCTGGTGAGGTCTCCGGCGATCATTGCAGCGAATCTTGCAACTGGATTTCTCGTTCTATTAGCCATTTTCCTGAAGGCCGCAGTGAAGACGCCGCAACTGTGCCTGCGAAGCGCGGCCAGAGATCGCGGCTGCGAATTGCCATCGACATGGACGAAGTAATGGCCGACAGCCTGTCGCGCCATCTGCAGCTCTATAACGATGAGTTCGGAACCGCCATATGCAAACAGGACTTGCAAGGAAGGCCGCTGCACCTGGCCGTACCCGATGCGCACCGGCGAAAGATCGACGAAATTGCGCTCTCCGACGGCTTCTTCTGGGATCTGGATGTGATGCCCGGCTGCCAAGAGGTGATCCGCGAGCTCATGAATCGCTATGACATTTTCATCGTCACGGCGGCAATGGAGTTTCCCGAACTCGTTCTTGCCGAAACATGCGTGGCTTCAGGAACACTTTCCATTTCTCGACATAAGAAACGTGGTGTACTGCGGCGATAAGAGCATCGTGGATGCCGACATCATGATCGACGACCGCATACGCAACCTGGAGCAGTTCGCAGGCATGCAGATCCTGTTTACGGCCCCGCACAATATGAATGAGAAGCGCTTCCTTCGGGTGAACAACTGGGAAGAAGTGCGGGCCGTGCTGCTCGGCGATGCGTCCCGCGCCAGTGAACCGATCAGCTCTTCCGAGTTGGCCGGAGCATCCACGGCTTCGGTGTAGAATTTCGCTATCGCAGTGCCTTCTAAGGTCAAATCCGAAAATGGAAAGCCACTCTCGAAATCGGCGCTGAAGCTGCGCCTGTTGAAGCGGCTGAAGTGCACCACCCGCTTTGAGCGTGAGCTTTGGGCAAGCGGAGCTGCAGCTTGTGGCCGGGGTGGACGAAGTCGGCCGCGGAGCGCTGTTCGGCCCGGTCGTCGCGGGAGCGGTGATTCTCGATCCCAACTACCGCATCAAGGGACTGCGCGATTCAAAGCTGCTGCCGGCGAACCGGCGCGAGATCCTCGCAGAACGCATCAAGCAGCACTGCATCGCTTGGTCGGTGGCAGCGGTGGATGTGGCGCGCATTGATCAGCTCAACATCTATCATGCGACGCGGCTGGCGATGACGGAGGCGGTGCAGGCGCTTCTTCCCGCGCCGGATTGCCTCCTGATCGATGCCATGAAGCTGGCGCTCGCGTGCCAGCAGAAATCGATCATTCACGGAGATGCACTCTCCGCGTCAATTGCCGCAGCTTCGATCGTTGCGAAGGTGGAGCGCGATCGCATGATCACGACTTGGGACCCCGTCTTCCCGGCATACAAGCTGGCCTCTAATAAAGGATATCGTTCGCCCGCGCACATTGCGGCCTTGCGCGAGTTTGGCCCATCGCCGCTGCATCGGCAGTCGTTCGCTCCCGTGTGGAATTCAGCGCATCCGCAGGAAGTGCTGGAGTTCATGCTGGAAGAGACGGTGGACCAAAGATGACTTCGCGCATAGGCGCGCCTGTCCTACAAAGCCCTAGAACAGATCCACGTGGAATTTGGAGAGCCGCTCGCCTGTCGGCGAGAAGACTTCGAGAACGATGCGATCGTCGATCGGTATACGGCCGAGATTGAACCGGACGCGATAAATGCGTTCGTCGTAGGAGACCTCCGCGGGCATTCCGATCGCTTCCACCGAAGCCGGACGCACGATTCGCCACTCTACGCCGTGAAACACCTTCAGCCGGAAACGCAGATGCAACAAGTAGTCGTTCATCGGGATCGCGCTGGCGATGGTGAAGGGCTGATTCTCCAGCAGTTTTTCGCGCGCGCTCGCAGTGATACGAAACTGCACTTCCTCCGGATAAACACGCACCGGCTGTCCGCTTGCGTCGTAGAGCTGGCTGCGATCTTTGACAGTAACCTTCTGCCATCCGTCGAACTTTGGGCTTTCCACGGTTCCGAGCAGGTAGAAGCAAATCCCTGAAGAACGTACCTTGAAGCTCTCCCACCCAAGTGGCACACGCGCCTGATACCGAATCACGCCGTCCGAGCGCGACGCGAGACCGCGATTGTCGGCGGAATGCAGCGCGATGCTCAGGGCGACGCAGAACGCCAGCACTGGCGGCGCGAAGCGCACTACGTTTCGGAAGAGGGCGAACATGACGTGTCTAGCTCGACAATCGGCGGGAGGAGCGTGCTTTCTATAGGACGCGTGTCGAAAACTGCGAGTTGGCATCGAACTCGCGAAGGGAGACGATTTCATCTCCCAAGGTAAACTGGAATGAACAGGAGAGACATGTTCCGATTCCTTTGTGTTACCGCGCATCCGGATGACGAAGTGGGAGGTTTCGGAGGATCGCTGCGGCTCTACGCCTCGCGCGGGGTAGACGTCAGCGTGATTTGCCTGACAGCAGGAACCGCGGCCAGCAATCGTGGAGGCGCAGCTTCCGATGCGGAACTCGCGGCCATGCGTCGCAAGGAATTTGCTACCGCGTGCGAGATGCTGAAGGTGAGTCATGGGGAAGTTTGGGACTTTCCCGACGGAGCTCTCGACCGCGTGAATTTCTACGACGCAGTGGGACGGCTCACGCGCCGTGTGCGCGAATTGAAACCTCACGTGATGCTGACATTGGGGCCGGAGGGAGCCGTCACCGCGCATCCGGATCACTCGATGGCTAGCTTGTTTGCGACCATGGCCTTTCACTGGGCGGGCAGAACCAATCGTTTTCTGGAGCACACGGCAGAAGGGCTGGCTCCGCATCGCACCCAAAAGCTCTACCATGCGACCGCGAATTTCACGCTGCCAGATCGACAAGCGGTCGCGATGCCGCCGACCACCACCATCATTGATATAGGCGATTGCCTGGAAATCAAGATAGCTGCGTTTCGCGCGCATACCAGCCAGAATCCGTTATTGCCGCGTTTCGAAAAAGCGATGCGCGAGCGCGCATGGCAGGAACGATTTCACTTGGCCGCATGCTCGGAATTCCGCGATATCGACCGGATCGAAACGGATCTGCTTGACGGGGTAGTGGAGTAGCGCGATCACCGGGGTTGAGCCATCGCCTTGAGCCATCCTGACGAGCTCTATTACCATAGATATTGCTATGGCCTTTCCCATCAAAATCTGCGCAATCTGTTCAGAGGAGTTCGAACTCAAGCCCGATAAACCCGGTTTTGCCAACCACTGTCCGGAGTGCACCGCCGCCCAGGCAGAGGACGCGGCGAACAAGCGCCCCAGCGCCGCCGATCCCCTAAAGACCGACAAGAGCGCGAACGCGGCTCGCCGGGAAGCGATGCGCAACCTTCTCTACCGCAAAGATAGCTGATCGTCCGGACAGGACTGGTTTACGGGTGCCCCACCCTCGCCGTCTTTTGGCGTGGGTGGGAATCCGGCTAGCGCACCAAGCAATTGCACGCCGCGCTCACTTCACGCCCTTACTCGCATCCCACGAGCCCTGCTCTTTGCGGACGAAGACAATCTCTCCGATGTGATACGCGTTATGCGCCCCGACATGCGCGATCATAGACGCATTTTTCTTCAGTGTTTCCTCGTCGGCCGATTGCACCGCCTTCTCCCATTCCGTTAGCACTTCGTCCAATTCCTTCACCGTCGCAGCCCACTGCTTCGGATCGAAATTAGTGAAGGTGGCATCGTTGTTGCCATCGAACTTGGGTTTTTCCCCTTTGAACCCCGCCAGGGCATAGCGGTCCCAGAACAACAGGTGATAGGTCAGCTGCCCGACCGAATGATTTCCTTTGCTGTCGGTCCAGTCGGCCTGTTCCGCCGTGACCCCATCCACGGCCACATTTACCGGAACAAACCAGTCTTTCTTGTTATGCGTCGTTTGCAGTTGTTCCAGCAGAACGGAGCGTAGATCGGTGGGCTTCGGCACCTGCGCAACAGCAGTCGCCGCAAAAAAAAGCAGAAACAGCGTCGTGATTAATTTCATAATCCTGTTGGACGCCGCGGCAGCAGCTTGGTCATTCGTTGCAGCTGTCATTCGTGGACAAGTTTTCCTTATTTGAATTCGCGCACGCAGGCTCAGCTGCATCCCTCATACGAAGCGTCCTCTACCTGGAAGCGCCCCTCACCCGAAGCGTCCCCGACCTCGAGGTCATGGTGAGCGCAGCGAATCCATCTATGCATTTCAGCAACGAAACACACTGCGACAGCCTTCGGTTCAATTAACAGACTGAATGGACTAACAGACGGATGAACTCGAATCTAGACGAAATGGTAATTTGGCTAGCGCCTCCACCTTCTCAGCAGCTTCCACGCCTGCACCAGTTCCTGGATCGATCGCGCTGAAGGAAACTTGCTGCTCGTCATCCGGCAGCGGTAGTACGCTCGCTCGTAAAAATCACGGACGTGACCGACGCTCAGATGCGCAAGCTGCTGCCTGAGGGTTTTCAGTTCTTCCCGGCTGAGGATCTCTTCTTGTTGCTCCTTGAAGTCAGGACGCCGGGCCATGACCGCAGATTCTAGCACTTTCGTTTTTTGTTCGCTACTACAAGGATACGTCTAGTGCCCCACCCCGCTGCTCCGCTTGCCGGTCATCTTTTCAATCGCAACCCGATACACGATGATCTTGCCGATATCGGGATATTCCGAACTGAGCTGCGCCGAAACCTCCTGCGGCACATACTTCTCGCGCAGTCGATCAAAGAACCAGTTCTTTATCTTCTCGTCGCCGCGAATGATCGTGATCTCGCCGAAAACGACAACGCTGCCATAAAGCTGTGACCCATCGCAGAGATACTCGCCGGACGTCTCCATACCGCCGATCTCGCCCACGGTCACGCACACGCGCGGGTTCCGCTCCAGGTTCGTCACGAAATGTCCCTGATGCGCACCCGTATGCAGCCACAAAAAATCGTCGCCCTGATAGATATAAGTAAGCGGGATCACATACGGCCAACCGTTCGCGTCCACGGTCCCAACATACGCGATCTTTTCGCCCTTCAGAAATGCCCGTGTGTCTTCATCGGACATCTTTCGGCGCACACGAATCATTTCCCCGCGCAAATCTTTGACTGAGTCCAACTGCCATCCTCCCTGGCGTCTCAAAAAAGCTATTCGCGACACCCCACTCAAACCGACCGAAGCCTTGAATGGGCCATCAGTCCAATGTAGTTGCCGTATACTGCGAGACCACTTCATTCTAAGGATACGAGATGATCACACCGCGAGATCTTAAGGTCGCCGCACTCGCCGTCATCGCAACCCTTTGCGCGTTAGCGCTCGCCGCTCAAACGCCCGTTCTGCATTCCACGGTTTTCAACTGGAACTCGATGGTAGAAAAACCGACCCCGCAGGGATCGATCCGCTCCGTCTTTCGCGGACCCACTGCGACACTCGATGAACTCGAGATGCACGTGACTACGCTCAATCCCGGACAGGCCTCGCACCCGCCGCACAAACATCCGAACGAAGAAGTGATCATCCTCCGCGAGGGCACCGTGGAAACGCTCTCCAATGGCCAATGGGTGAAGGCCGGTCCCGGATCGATCATCTTCGAAGCGTCCAATGAACTGCACGCAACCAGGAACGCCGGCAGTATTCCGGCCACATACACGGTGATCAGCTTCAAAACAGACAAAACACCGAAGACAGAAGCAGTCGCTAAGTAAGGCGCTCACCCGATCCCAAATTTCGAGGCTGTCATTCCGACCTTGCGTTTCCGATTCGAAATAATCTTCGCTCAAATCGCGGCCTATGCGCCGGCGTCTACTCCGTAGATCTTCCCGATCAACCCCAGTCCCCAACCTATTGAGTACAGCCAGTAGCTCTTATTGTTCCACCACGCGTATCGGCGCTCTTGCTCTTCCCTATACTTCGGAGCCTCGCTCAGCACGCCCGACTCTAGCGCCGCGATCCTGACCGCCGCCTGCTGCTCCACCGCGATATATGCCCCCGCCACGCTCGCTGCCCGCTGCTCATCTTCTTTGGTCAGGTCGCGCTTCGAAGACTGCGCGCGCGTGAGAATGTCTTTGAGTACGGTCTCCGTCTTGAGGTAATCATCGCGAGTCTGCGCCAGCAGCTTCGTGCACTCGATGAGTTCGGCGTCTCGCTTCTCATCTTTCGGTAGCTTCTGCGCGAGTGGCGTGATCGTCTCCAGCGACTGCCCCAGCAGTTCGACTGTCTCCCTTGTCTGTTCGACGCCGGCATATGCCTGGCTCACGCGCCAAACCCCAACCGGCACCTTCGGCAACGATTTGTCGTTCAACGCAACCACGCGCGTGCGTATCTCCGTCAGCATCGTCGTCATTCGCACGTTCTGATCGCGCAACGCGAAAGTGGTTTGCGCATTTTCGAAGGCACTCACCACATCTTTGAGATTGTCGCGAATCCCTTCTTTCACAATGAACGTCGCGAACACCACGAGTGCGCCGACAAACGGGAACCAGTGCTTGGCTCTCTTGATGAACACCTTCACGGCCGTTTCCCGAAGGCTCTGACGAGTCTTCTGAAAACGTTTCTTGGGTACGTTCGCGAGGCGCCGCAGTCGCCATCTTTCCCTCCAATTCACATCGTGGCCCGGGATTGTACGTGAACAGATCTGCCCTTCCACATCCTTTCCTTCCCTCTTCTCATTTCCGCCCCAATCCCACACAGGAATTCCACAGAAATCTGCCGTTGCACCATTAATGTTGAATTGACCCCGCGCTCCTTTATTAATAAAGTCGCAACAGTTGTTCTACAAAGCTTCAGCCAGCCAAGTTATTGCGGACACTGGACTTAGAACCGCAGCTTCACAGGAAATTTCAGCATGCAAAAAGCTGTTACCCGAAGAGTCACGGAATCGCGCGCGTTAAGTATATGTACTACAATATGTAGTACATGGGTCTTGACACACCCAACATACAGGCGTAATTTCAGCATCCCAAGCACACGAAGCATCCTTCCGGACGCTCCTTTTTTCATCCGGAAGTCGTGAGCCAGGGGCAGGCCAACCACCTGCCGGGGGATGGGCAGTCGGGACGGACTCAGGCCCGCCGTAGCTCCCAAAACCATTTGCAAGCGCCGCTTTTGTCAGGTACCTCTCCGCGGCTGGACGGACGCGAATACGCGCCGCGCGGAGCAGGCAGGCTTCAACCGTTTTGACCTGTCGAGGAGATTCGAGAAGATGTCGGAAGTTAAAACCACCACCACCGTTTCCACCGACTCCGCAGTTAGCGCCGCTGCGCCTAAAGTCGACAAGAAGAAGTCCCCTGGCCTCACCTTCCGCCGTTACTTCTCGAAAGCCGGCGTTTCTCCCTACGAAACCGTGGAGTGGGAAATGCGCACCGCTCAGATCACCGACTCCAAAGGCAACGTGATCTTCGAGCAGAAAAATGTCGAGTCGCCCAAAGACTGGTCGATGACCGCCACCAACATCGTTGCCAGCAAATATCTGCATGGCACGCTCGATACGCCTGAGCGCGAATCCGGTGTGCGCGCGCTGATCACTCGCGTCGCCGAGACCATCCGCGACTGGGGCATGACGGGCGGCTACTTCCGCTCGGCTGATGACGCTGCCATCTTCCACGACGAGCTCGCGCACATCCTGCTGCATCAGATGGCCGCTTTCAACTCGCCCGTCTGGTTCAACGTCGGATGCGACCGCATCGAGCCCAACTCTGACGGCCAGAACTGGCACTGGAACCCGGCAGTCGGCCGCGTCGAGTTCACCAAGACCGGCTACACGCATCCGCAGTGCTCGGCCTGCTTCATCAACTCCGTGCACGATTCGCTCGACTCCATCCTCACGCTCGCGAAGACCGAAGGCATGCTCTTCAAGTGGGGATCCGGTACCGGAACCAACCTGTCTCCGCTGCGCTCCTCGACAGAAGGTCTCAGCGGCGGTGGCACGGCCAGCGGTCCGCTCAGCTTCATGAAGGGATTCGACGCCTTCGCCGGCGTCATCAAGTCCGGTGGCAAGACGCGTCGCGCTGCCAAGATGGTCATCCTCAACGTCGACCATCCCGACATCATCGACTTCATCGAGTGCAAGTCGAAGGAAGAAGCCAAGGCGTGGGCGCTTGCCGGAGCCGGTTACGACTCCAGCGGTCCCGACTCGGAAGCCTACAGCTCCGTCTTCTTCCAGAACGCCAACAACTCCGTGCGCGTGAACGACGAATTCATGGTCGCCGTCGAGCGCAACGACACCTTCCAGACCAAGGCCGTCAAAGGCGGCCGCCCGATGCAGACCTTCTACGCGAAAGAGCTGCTCAACAAGCTCTCCGACGCGACCTGGCGCTGCGGCGATCCCGGCATGCAGTTCGACACCACCATCAACCGGTGGCACACGTCGAAGAACACGGCGCGCATCAACGCCTCGAATCCTTGCTCCGAGTACATGTTCCTCGACGACTCGGCCTGCAACCTGGCGTCGCTCAATCTGATGAAGTTCGCCTCCCCCAACGGTACTTTCGACGTCGAGAGCTATCGCTACGCCGTCGACGTGCTCATCACCGCGCAGGAAATCCTGGTCGACTTCGCCGGTTATCCGACTGAATCGATCATGACCAACTCGCATGACTATCGTCCCCTCGGACTCGGTTACGCCAACCTCGGCGCGCTGCTCATGGCCGCCGGTTTGCCCTACGACTCCGACGCCGGACGCGACTACGCTGCCTGCGTCACCGCCATCATGTGCGGCGAAGCCTACAAGCAGTCGTCGATCATCGCCGAGCAGTGCCCGCCGCTTGCGCCCGCTTCCGAGTTCCTGAAGGAGCGCATCTCCGTCACCGGAGGCGCTTGCCCGGGCTTCTACTACAATCGCGAGCCGTTCCTCGACGTCATTCGCATGCACCGCGCTTCGGTGAACAACATCAATGCGAAGAACGTTCCCACCGCGGTGATTGAAGGCGCCAAGGCCACTTGGGACGAAGCGCTCTCTCACGGCGAGAAGCACGGATATCGCAACTCGCAGGTCACTGTGCTCGCGCCCACCGGCACCATCGGCTTCATGATGGACTGCGACACAACTGGCATCGAGCCTGACCTCGCGCTGGTGAAGTACAAGAAGCTGGTCGGCGGCGGCATGATCAAGATCGTGAACAACACGGTCCCGGCCGCGCTCTTCAAGCTCGGCTACACCAGCGACCAGACCAACGCCATCGTCAGCTACATCGACGCCACTGGCACCATCGAAGGCGCGCCGCACGTCAAGGAAGAGCATCTGCCTGTCTTCGATTGCTCCTTCAAGCCCGCGAAGGGCACGCGCTCCATCGCCTACATGGGACATCTGAAGATGATGGCCGCCACGCAGCCTTTCATCTCCGGAGCCATCTCCAAGACCGTCAACCTGCCTGAGAATGCATCGGTCGACGATATTGCCGATGCCTACATGCAGGCCTGGCGTCTCGGACTGAAGGCCGTCGCCATCTATCGCGATGGATGCAAGAAGGCGCAGCCGCTCTCCGCTGCCGGAACCAAGACCGCCGAATCCACCAAGGATGACGTGGCGCAGCCGGCCGCAGCCGCGAAACCCACGGGTCCCGTCGATCAGGCTGATGCCGATCATCCGCCGAGTGCGGTTCGTCACCGCCTCCACCAGGAGCGCGCATCGATCACGCACAAGTTCTCCATCGGAGGCCACGAAGGCTACATCACCGTGGGCATGTATCCCGGCGGAGAGCCCGGCGAGATCTTCATCACCATGGCGAAAGAAGGATCCACCGTCAGCGGACTCATGGACTCCTTCGCGCTCGCCATCTCCATCGCCTTGCAGCACGGCGTGCCCTTGAAGCTGTTGTGCGACAAGTTCGCGCACACGCGCTTCGAGCCCAGCGGCTGGACCAACAACTCCGACATCGGCTATGCCAAGTCGATCATGGACTACATCTTCCGCTGGCTGCAGTTGCGCTTCGTCGAAGGCCGTCAGGGAGAGCTGTTCGAGGGTCTGCGTCCGAAGCCGATCGCCGCGATCCAGGCGGTCGAAGAAGCTCCGGCCGTTGCTCCGGCACCGACTACCGACAAACGTCCAGCAGCTGGTGGCAAGTATCACGCCAGCGATGCGCTGAAAGAGTTGGTGGACATGGGCGATGCGCCCAGTTGCCACGTCTGCGGCGCCATCATGACGCGTAACGGCAGTTGCTACCGTTGCATGAGTTGCGGATCAACATCGGGATGCAGTTAGAACGAGCTCTGTGGACGGAACATTAGTGTGAGTTCCGGACCGGAGGTGAGAAAAGCTCAGCGCAAGCTGAGCTTTTTCTTTTGGGGGGATATTTGAATGGGACGGCGCTTATGTGGGAAAGCAAGAAGCGCAAGGTTTCTCGACTCGCGTCCGCGCGATCCCAACTACGGGGATCGCCAAACCCTCAGCGGACGGTCGCTCGGAATGACAGGACTTGAAAGATTGCGCTGCCACGAACATCAATTTCATCACTGCAAATCACGTCTGTCATTTCGAGCGAGGAGCGCGATACAGACGCGCTCCGAGTCGAGAGACCTTGCGTTTAGGTTTGTGACATTCGTTCCTTTCTTTTAGGGGGACCCCCTCCCCCCTCCCTTAGCGGAAAACAAAGGGGTTACGGGCGGTGGCGCGGTAGATAGCGCAGCCGCAAGCACTTACACGTTCATAGCGGGAAACAAACGACTTATGTCGGAAGTCGATCGGTTTCTCAGTCGATCAGTCTGGCCGCAAAAGCAAAAAGCCCGGAAAAAGGCGGTGATCGCCTCAATTCCGAGCTTCTATATCCAGCATAGCAGATTTTGAGGGGAAACATGACACGCGGAAGTCTCGTGCTGCGAGCGAGTTACGCAATTAGGGGGCTTGACAAGATTGCGCGATAGTCACGGTGTGTGACATTGCGAACATGAGGGTGTGATGAGTGGACGGATTCGCCAGCTTTGGTGCCCCAGGTTCGCCCCTCTTTTGGGCTAACCTGGGGATGTACGTCACTGCGTGTCTACTCCGAAGCGGTGTAATTTTCGTCCGTGACCCGCGATCTCCGGCGCTTCCATCAATCCGGACAGTCTCACTTCGTTACATTCAGTTGTTATCGTCGCCAGCCAAATTTCTCTTGCGCCGAAGATTACGATCTCTTCGTGCTCTGTCTCGAACGGATGCGCCGCCGATTTTCCATGTGCATTTACGGATATGTGGTCATGCCCGAGCATGTACACCTGCTCCTGAGTGAGCCCGCAAACGAGACGCTGGCCAATGCGATCCACTACCTGAAGTTATCGTTTGCGAAGCGAGTTCGGAGTCGAAGAGGAGCGGTGGAACCGAAATCTTTCTGGCAAAAGCGTTACTACGACAGGAATGTTAGAGACGCAGAGGAGTTCGCGGTCAAGCTGCGATACCTGCATCGGAATCCGGTGAAACGTGGACTAGTGAAAGAACCCAGTGATTGGAAGTGGAGCAGTTTTCGTCACTATGCGCTGCGGGAGAACGGCGTGGTGGAGATCGAGTCGGAGTGGACAGCACGCGATCGCGAGACGAAACTCACAGGTGGACCGGTGAGAACATTTCTCATCCCAGGTTAGCGTCCAACCGAGGGACGCGAACCTGGAGCACCAGACTCTTGTCAGAGGTTAAGATGATCGGGTCACACATAATCCCGAAGGCCTATTTGGAGCAATTCGCCATAAAGAAGAAGGCGCGCGACGAAACTGGACGATTCTTCGTTTACGAAAAGGGCAAACAACCGCGCCGAGCTGCCCCTAAAGCAGAAGGCGTAGAGAACGGTTACTTCGCATTCGTCAGACCAGATGGATCGATTGACGAGTCGTTAGAAAACAGCCTTGCCGAATTTGAATACACGGCTCACGAGCTCTTTCCGCTCTTGCGCCACCGATGTTTCTGCTGGGATCAGCAATCACGATCTGTAATAGCTCTGTACGCGGGGCTTCTCTTTGCACGATCAAAGGCGAAACGAGACGCATCCATCGATCTCTATAAGAAAAGCTGCCAAGAGCTGCCCCAGACATTCTCTGACGAGACTTTAGTAAAGACACTATCCGAGCGATATTCAAAGGCAGCATCTAGGGCCGTCTCGGTGCAGGAAATCCATGATGCCGCTCTCAACATTGCCGCAAAGAGCGAGGATTGGACAGAGGGCAAGAACGCATTTCTGCGCAGCTTCGTCGAAAGCGGCGAGCATACCGCACAAGTGATTTTTAACAAGCCGTGGCAGTTTTGGGACGCGCCCGACGGCGCAGAATTCATCACTTCTGACTGCCCCGTTGCTACGGGACTGCCGGCAGGCCAAGACCATCAAGAACTCGCCCCTGGGTTTGGTTTTGGTTATCCCGGGGTCAGAGTCTTTTTCCCATTGAACCCAAGGCTCTGCCTCGCTATGGGGTACCGGGGGCACGATCGACGCACAGTGTCGCCGAACGACGTCCGGCGCGTGAATGAGTTAATAGCGGGGTTCGCGTTTCAGCACATCTACTCCCCAGTAAAGTCCAAAGCTATTTCCGAACTTGTGAACGATTTCGGCAGCTCTGTGAAGTTCGGCAAAAACGCGTTCCTTTCAGCAGATCTGCCATCTGCGGCTGATGTCTTTCGGACCCGCTTGCTTTAGTCACCCCCGGGCTGCCCCAGGTTCGCCCTCTTTTGGCTAACCTGGGGGAGTACATGATCAGTCACCCGAGGTTTCAGGGTAGGACATTTCTGCTCCCAGGTTAGCGTCCAACCGAAGGACGCGAACCTGGGGCACCAAGCTTCGGTCCCTAAAGCCAGACACCGTTATGGGCTGACGCATAACAGAGGTCCCTCGACTCCAGTCCGCGCGATCCAACTTCGGGATCGCCAACCCGCTGCGGACCGTCGCTCGAAATGACAGTGGGATCAACGTGCGACGCGAATATCGTATTGCCTCCATATTTCGTACGCACAACCAAACGTGGGTTCGTCCAGCGTAGTCCGGGAACTTGTGCCATAATTACCGGCCTCTGCGGAGGTGCCCGTGTCTCGTTTCGTGTATCTCTCTTTCTCGCTCGCGTTTTGCGTCAGCCTCTTCGCGCAGGGTGCCGGAGGTGGCGCCGCAGCCGGACAATCTCAGCCACAACAACAACAGCAGCCTGTCTATCAAGAGGACGGTGGTACGACCGAGATTCTGCAGAGCATCTTTATCCCTCCCAAAATGCACGCGCCCTTCTCGCTCACGCTGCACACCGAATGGGTAAAGACGCTCTCCGACGGCAACACCATCACGTTCATCAATCAGCGGCACATCTATCGCGATTCGCAGGGACGCATCTTCCAGGAACGCGTTCTTCTTGTGCCGAGGACCGAAAAATACGTGCCTCACGTGACCACGCTGCAATACGCCGATCCGAACGCGCATGCCGTCTTTAACTGCTTCCAGGACAACCGCCACCGGTGCGTGCGACTCCCCTACGACGCCACCACCGAGATGAATTTCACGCCGGTGAGTCCCAAGCCCGGTCCATTGCCGAACGGCATGGGCAACGGCGAACATGAGGATCTGGGCAAGCAGTCGATTGAAGGTGTGGAAACCGTGGGAACACGCGACCGCGTCACTTACAACCCGGGCGTGTTCGGCAACGATGCGCCCATGACCGTGGAACACGAATCCTGGTATTCGCCGCAGTTGGGAATCAATCTTCTTTCGATCCGCACGGACCCGCGCCTGGGCAAGCAGACATTTCGCGCCACGGATATCTCGACGGCGGAGCCCGATCCCAGCCTGTTCCAATTGCCCAAGGGATACAAGGTCGTCTCGCCGGTGCGTCCAGAGAACGAGCCGGACACCAACGAAAATTGATCTCGGGTGCACCATCTCGCCCGCTTTGGCGAGGTGGGACTCGAATCCTCTGCGCCCTCAGCGTCCTCTGCGTGTCAATTCAGTTAGTCTGTCTTGCAGCTAGATTTGGTAAGCGCCGCGGGCCAATCCGTAGATATAATTCCGCGCACGAAATAACGGAGAGGATCGCCATGGGAACTGTAGTCCCTTTATCGGATGCTTCGCGACGGCCGAGACATTTCCCTGTCGTAACGGCCTTGATTGTATTGATCAATGTCTGTGCATTTGTAATGGAACTCATGCGTGGGGACGCGTTCGTCTTGAACTGGGCCGCGGTTCCCTCACAGATCCTCGGCGGTCACCACTGGATCACCATTCTGACTGCCATGTTCCTGCATGGCAGTTGGTCGCACATCATCGGCAACATGGTGTTCTTGTGGGCATTCGGCCCAGAAGTCGAAGACGCTATGAATCCGGCGCGCTACGCTGTGTTCTATCTTGCCGGCGGATTCGTGGCGATGCTGGCGCAAGTTCTGGCGAGTCCCAGTTCCAATGTACCGAACCTGGGCGCAAGCGGCGCGATCGCGGCCGTGATGGGCGCGTTTCTCGTGATCTATCCTCGCGATCGGATGCGTTCACTGCTGGTGATATTTATTTTCGTGCGTATAACCGTCATCCCGGCTGCGCTTTTGATCGTAGTGTGGTTCCTGATTCAGCTGGTCAATGCAGGCGCGGTAGCGAATGTTCAGACGGGCGGCGTTGCTTACCTGGCGCACGTGGGTGGCTTCATTTTCGGAGCTGTAACAGCCAAATGGTTCACAGATTCCCGCCGTATTGCGGAACAACAATTGAGCGCGTGAGTACCGAGGCGAGACAATGAGAAATGTAATCTTCGCCATCAACATCACCCTGGATGGCTGCTGCGACCATACCAAATTCAATGCCGATGAAGAAACGCTTGAGTATTTTACGCACCTCACGCGAGAGGCTGACACATTCCTCTACGGGCGTAAAACTTATCAATTGATGGTTCCTTATTGGCCCGATGTGGCGAAAAACCCTTCCGGGCAGACAAAAGCAGACATCGAATTTGCCCAGGCATTTGATGCCATCAACAAAATTATTGTCTTCTCACGATCATTAGACAGCCCTGGCACTGAAGATGGAAAGACGAGAATTGTTCGTACGAACCTTCGCGACGAAATACTTAAATTGAAACAGGAACAAGGCAAAAATATTCTTACCGGTGGTGTAACCATTCCTTTACAACTTGTAGAGCTTGGCCTGATTGATGAATATCGTTTTGTGGTTCACCCGATCGTTTTAGGAGAAGGGAGACGGTTGTTTGAAGGTGTTAGCCTGCCGCAGAAATTGCCATTAAAACTTGTTGAGTCACAGACTCTTAAATCAGGATGTGTTGCGCTTCGTTACTTGAAACAGTGACCTCGGACCGGTCCGGGGATGCAGATCCCTCGCGCGCGATACGCGCTCGTGATGACAACAAAAACGACAGGCAGGATTGCCTGTCCCACAAAAGCAAATGCAGATCCCTCGCGCGCAAAACGCGCTCGTGATGACAAAAAATCACCAGCCCATCTGGCGCATCCGATTCAGGATGATCGCGCTGTAGCGGGTCATGCGTTCTGGACGCCGTTTCAGCGGAGCAGGCAGAATCGCCGCCAGTTGTGCTGACTGCTCCCTGCCGATATTCCGCGCGGAGGTTCGGTCGTAATAACGGCACGCCGGCTCCGCCCCATAAATGCCCGGACCCCACTCGACCACGTTGAGGTAGATCTCCAGGATCCGCCGCTTGCCCAGCACGAACTCGGCGACCGGCACCAGCGTGAACTCAGCGCCCTTCCGAACGATCGAGCGGCTCGTTCCAAAAAAAAGATTCTTTACGAGTTGCTGCGTGAGCGTGGAAGCTCCGCGCGTGCGCTCTCCTTCCATATCCTCTTCCGCTGCGATCTGTATTTGGTGCCAATCGAACCCGTGATGCTGATAGAAGCGCGCATCTTCCGCGGCGATGACTGCATGCTGAAGATCAGGCGAGATCTGGCTGAGCGGAACGAACTTGTACCGCTCCTGATACGGCGTGCCGTGAATCCATGACTGGACGCGACGCTCGATGTGCACCGCCGTGGTTGGTGGATCGATCCACCGAGCGGCAACCAGAAGCAGCGCGGCCAACGACCAGACCATCAACACGACGGCGAGAAGCAGCCGAAGCAGGAGCCGGAGGAAATGCTTTCTGATCCCACCCTTCGCCAAAGGACGGCGATAGGGTGGGGCACCCACTGGTTGTGGAGGCGCGATCACATATCCAGAATAGAACCTGAGCGCGGTTCTTCACAGTATCTAGTGATTAGTGGCTCGTGGCTAGTTCGCGGCTGATGACGGCTTTGCGCGTGGCGGCGAGAAGATTGGAGATCACCGCGCGTGGGAGGCTCTTCGTCAGGGGATTGACCAGCCACGCGAAGATGAGTGGGATGTTGCGGGTGAGCGCGATCGATTCGAGCTGTACGTACGCGCCTCCGTCCTTCTCCTCAATGCGCCAGTAGGTGTCCAACCGCCAGAGATAGCCGTGGTCGTTGCCAACTGGGAGCTCGCGCTGCTTCGGCGTGTCGGGATTCTCTACCTCGGCCATGCGCGTGGAATAGGAGCGGCTCAGCCCGCGCGTGGGCCCGTCGTTGGCGAAGTGTGCATCGAAGTTAGCATTGATTACGACGGTGACCGTCGCCTTACGATAGAGCTGATAATAGATGCGGGCCTCGTCTACTTCGCGTTCGAGGAGCTTCGATTGGCGAACGTCGGGCGCATAGATGTCCTTGTGGTGATCGTAGTCCTGCAGCACGGCCGCCACCTGCGCGAGAGTGGCGCCGGGAACGAACATCACGCCCGCCCAATGGTGCACCATGCCGTCCGGGATGCGGATCGGCTTGCCGTCGTCCTTGGTCTGAAGCTGCTCGATGTAGATTTCACCACGTCGAAGCTTCGCGTACATTTCCTGACGGCGTGCGTCGGGAAGGCGGTCGATGATGAAGAAGCGATCCCGGCGCAGATCGCTGGCCTGCAGGTCTTCGGTGACCCGAACATACTGATCGAAGGCGGCCGACATTTCCGGCTTCAGCACAGCCGCGTGCGCAGCGGCCAGGGACAAGCCGAGTAGCACGCACAACGTGATGATGGTGCGTAGGGTCACTTTCTCCATGTCTCGAATGAGATGGTTGAAAGTGGCCAGCGGTTAGTGGTCAGTCGTTAGTAAAGGCAAGAGGCACAAGCTTGCTACTCTTCGCGCGGCATGGCTCCGGCGAGAAGAAGAACGGTGCCGCAGAACATCAGCGTATCCGCGAAATAGTTCAAGCCCTTGTCGAGGCTGGCGCGTTCCACGATCGCAATGGGCACATAGACGACAATCTCCACGAAGAGCACGGTCAGCCCGACCCACGTAGCCGCGGCGCGGGTTTTCTTGCTGATCAGCAGCAGGACTCCCCCGATCGCATAACCCACGGCCGCCACGTAGGTCCAAATGGCGTGTCCTAAGATCCACGTCGGAGTCAGCGGTTCGAGCGGAACGCCGGGAACATGATCGCCGTGCATGAATTGCTGGATGCTGTAGGCCAGCACGGGAATGGCGACGAAGTAGCGCGCGATGGTCGCAAAGACGCGCGAGCCGCGCCCCTCGCCGGAGAGGCTGGCGGCCAGCGCCAGCGGGCCACCGCAGAAGGCCAGTTCCCGCAGCATGAGCGCCAGAGCAAACCGGTTCTGCGGATTCCGCGCCAAACCTGGTGCGTCCATCAGCACGACGAAAAGAAAAAACGTTAAGGCAAGTAAACTCGCCGCGAGACGTGCCTGAATTTTCGTCACCAGGCTGAGCCCAGCTGCGATAAAACACGCGCCAACGAAGTACGTCCAAAACATGTGCCACGGAATAAACGCGGGAACGATCGACGCAATGATCTTCGCCAACGTGAAATGTTCGGTGCCGAAGGCCGCGATTGGCGCCGCGTAGAAAAGCGGTCCGAAGAGAATCAGCTTGTCGAGTCCTCGCGCCTTTTGCCAGTCTCCGCGAAGAAACATCGTGACCAGACCGATTGCGAACACCGTCCAAAAGACGAGATACGACCAGATCACTGTGCTCGGTATTGCGACGAAAGCCAAAACTGCCGCCGAATTCATTACGCTGCCGCTCACGACGATTCCTTTCCGCCCCGGTTGCGCGCCCCAGCGCGAGATCCTGTCCGTGGAGTGTATTCAGATATCACAAAGGAAGGAACGGGGCAAGACGGCGACTTGCCCAGCAAGGTGTTCGTCCCACATAAAAGGAAGTGCATATCCCTCGCTGCGCTCGTGATGACAAGGCGCGTGGACAGGAATGTCCGCGCCACACAGAAGCAACTGCACAGGAACCCCCGTTCCGCAAATAATTTCGACCTGGCGCTTGACATGTGACTATATGGTCACGTTACAATTTACTCACGTAACTGGACCATTAAAAAGGAGAGCAGCCATGAAATTAGAAGACCTCACACTTGATGTTGAGCAGCACATTGAAATCAATGCACCGCCGGAAAAGGTATTTCCCGCGATGCTGCACATGCTGGGCAAAGGCAGCGCACGGCCGGACGGACAATCCTTACAACTCGATCTTGAGCCCAAGGTTGGCGGACGCTGGTATCGCGATCGCGGTAATGGCGTCGGGCATCTTTGGGGATTCGTGCAGGTGATCAAGCCGCCTGAGCTGCTGGAACTGAGCGGGCCGATGTTCATGTCGTACCCTGCGCTGAATCACCTGGAAGCGAAAGTCGAAAAGACTGCTGGCGGTTCGAAGGTTACGTACCGGCATCGTGCGATCGGCATGATCGATCCGGAGCACCGCAAGGGCGTGAGCACGGGCTGGAACTACATGCTCGAACAGCTTAAGAAAGCCTGCGAGTAGACGTGCCCGCACCTGTTCATAACGAAGACAAGCTGGATCCGGTGTGGAAGGCGCTCTCGGACCCGACGCGGAGAGCGATCCTCGACCGGCTGCGCGATGGCCCGCGCACAACCACGGAGCTGGTGGACGCGTTTCCGCAGCTGACGCGGTTCGGGGTGATGAAGCATCTGGATGTGCTTCGTGAAGCGGGATTGGTGCAAACGCGCGAGTCGGGGCGGCAGCGCATTAATTCGCTGAATGCCATGCCTATACGGCAAATCTACGAACGCTGGGTGGGGCCGTTCCAGGAGTTGTGGACGGGTCACCTGCTCGGATTGAAAGATGCGATCGAGAAAGAAAGCTCCGGCGAAACCCGCGATCGTGCGCGCCGGTCGAAGAAGAAGGAGTAGTCCCGTGTGTCCGTTTTGTTTGTCGACTCTCGCGATGGCCCTTATCGGCGCCGCATCGAGCGGCGGCGTGGCGGCAATCGTTTTCAAGAAATCTCGCGCCCATGACGACGCGACACCAACCAGCCAAGAAGGAGGAGAACATGCAACCGAAAATCGTCTCGCCCGGTGAGTGGGTGGAAGCACGCAAACAATTTCTAGCGAAAGAAAAGGAGTTCACACGACTTCGCGATGAGCTGAGCCGCGAACGCCGGCAGCTTCCGTGGGAGCGTGTCGAAAAGAATTACGTCTTCGATGGACCCAATGGCAAGGTGAAGCTCGCGGATCTGTTCGATGGCCGCAGCCAACTGGTCGTCTATCACTTTATGTTCGGGCCGGACTGGGAACAAGGATGCCCGAGCTGCTCATTCGAGGCCGACCACTTCAACGCCTTCATCGTGCACCTGCACGCGCGCGACGTGTCGCTGGTTGCAGTGTCCCGGGCGCCTCAGCCGAAGATCGAAGCGTTCAAGAAACGCTTGGGGTGGAGCTTCCCGTGGGTCTCGTCGAATCAGAATGACTTCAATCGGGACTATCACGTGTCGTTTACCAAGGAAGAGATGGCTAAGGGCAAGGTCGAATACAACTACGGCCTGACGGAGTTCCCTTCGGAAGAGGCACCAGGGGTCAGCGTGTTCTATAAGGACGCGAACGGTGAGATCTTCCACACCTATTCGTCCTACGCGCGCGGGCTCGACATTCTGCTGGGCGCCTATAACTATCTCGACCTGGTTCCCAAGGGCCGGGATGAGGATGGGTTGCCGTTCACGATGTCGTGGGTGCGGCATCATGACAGATATGAGACTAGTGGCGCGTCGCAAAACGCTGCGAAGGCCGCATCCGGAAAAGAAATGGATCGCGGGCACGAAGCAGCAAGCAAGACTGCGTAGTGACAACCCTCAGGACAGAACAGCCGCCGAGAACTTCGGCGGCTTTCTGCTTCTGCGCGCGATTGCGTTCTCCGACATCGGGCACTCTGAACGGCGCTACTATTAATTGTCGTGAAGGCAGCATTTCAACACGCAGGCACACTGTTTCTCGCGATACTGATGCTTCTCTTCGGTGCGATCTATGGCCGGAGCGGATACGCGCTGCTCGGCGAGTGGTCGTGGATCTCGCCCGCACTTGCAGGGTGCGCAGTACTCTTCGTTATCTGCGGCGTGGTGATGGTCAGTTGTGGACTATGGCTGCTGGTGAAGAAGGGCGGCAGCGTTCGTCCCCTGTGGATTGGCGGTTCGGCGACGGCACTCTGCGGGATCGTTATCCTCGCGGGCGTTCTGTCGAATGTGATTCCCTGCGCCGGTCCGAGCTGATTCCGGCATCATATGGCTTCCGGCGGAGGCCTTCTTCTCGGCGGGGTGCTGGCGTGGGTCAACGCGCGCGTTTAACTTTTTTCTTTCCACTCATCACTAGCCACTTCATTCAGCGGCTTCTCCCCGCTACACTAGTCGCCTCATGAAGCGTCACGTGATGTGGTTTGACGTTGCGATTTACCTGATTGTTGCGGCACTGGTGTTCGGACTGCGCCCGCGCACGCATCAATACTGGATCGGTCTCGCGCTGTTTCTGTTCGGGCTGGCGTTCTGGATCACCGCGCGACTACAGCTGGGCCGCTCGTTCGCTATCACTGCGCAAGCCAAGCAACTGGTTACGCACGGACTGTACTCGAAAATCAGCCACCCGATTTACTTCTTTGCTGGGATCGCGCTGGTGGGCATTCTCATCGGCGGCCAGAACTGGCTCGCGCTGATCATCGGACTGGTTTTCTACAGCATGCAACTTGGGCGCGTGAAACGGGAAAATCAAGTGCTTGAACAGGCGTTCGGGGACGACTACCGCCGATATCGGGCGCAAACCTGGTTTTGATCAGTTTGCTTCTGAGTCAAAAGAATAAGGCAGCCACTTGGGCTGCCTTATCTTTGGATGATTGCGGGTTAATTATTGATCGCTGCGGAATTGAACGGCGACAACTTCCGTGGTCGATGAACTGGCCGGCTCAAACTTCCATTTCTTTACCGCTTGGTCCGCGGCTTCCACCAGAACCGGATGTCCACCGATCGGTTTCACCGACTTCACTTTTCCGTCAGGTGTAATCGTTACTTCCAACTTAACCGTGCCGCTCACATTCATTTTCCTGGCGAGTTCCGGATAAGCGGGAGAAACACGAAGGGTTGCTTTTCGTTGACCCTCTTCCTGCGCTTGCAATGCCGGCACAGCGAGCATTGTGGACAGTATTGCCAAGCCGAGGAGGAAGACTGGCAGTATTTTTCGCATAACGCTGATGAGGATAGGCCGGGAATGGCTCCCACACCAGATTACCTAGGTAATGAGGACCGTCATAAAGTGCTGCAGAAAAGCGGTTTGGTGAGATTCCCCGAGATGAATCTGCCAATCCGGAGCCGGCTGTGCTGCCATGGTAAAAGCGCGAAAAACGACGAAAAGAAGGCGCATCGAGGTTTAGAAGCCGCTGCTGGCACGTAAGCGCTCGCGAGCACGGAGAAACAGCCAGTGAAGCATTCGCGTCTAACCTGAAGGATAGATGTGGAGGCAACTATGCGTTTCGCAGCGACGGTGCTTTGTTTACTGGCAGGAAGTTATCTTTGCGCTCAAGAAACCTTGCCGGGGCAGGACCTGATTGGCTCCGATCGTGCCTTGCACCGCGGAGATACGGGCGCGCAGATCGTGACCAGTCCGGATGCGAACACGCAGATTGGCGGCTATGCAGGCGACACCAGCGGTGTGGTCACGGTGCCAGGAATCCAAACGACGGGCACAGACAGTCGCACAAATTTGCAGAATGCTTCGGAAGCGGGGCAAAGCAGAGAGGCCGGAGCAATGGCAAGCCGCCACGCAGCAGCTGAAATTCTTGCGCAGCAACGAGGCGGCGTCGGCAGTGACAATGGCTCTGTCTGGAATGCGAATACCGTTCGCAAGAGCAACCTGGTGGGGGTGACTGGGCGCGAATCACAAAATCAAGCAGCGGGTGGAACGAAGCAGTAGGCCGATATTCAGGAATCGGAGACGGTGGTCTCACTCGCATCGGCGAGCAAGCGAATACGGCGATCTTCCGTTTCCATATGATGCAGGAGCAGCTTAGAAATGTTCGCGCCACAGTCCTGCAATTCGCGAAGGCCGGCGCACAGGTCGTTGCTGTCGTGAATCTCGTTCAGCATCCGAAAGAATTTCTCCAGACCAGCGGTTAGCATACGGTGCTGCTGGCGCATAACTTCCGCAAAGCGAGCTTCCTCCGGACCGAGGCGTTCCATCGCAGTAAGAACTGTGCGTTCTTCATGAACCATATGAGCGGGCACGTCCGACAACAGCGAACGGAGATGCTCAGCTACTTCGCGCAACGACCGCAGATTCGCGATGGCTTCCGAATAGGCCGCCAGGGAATCCAGTGCGGCGCGCAGGCTCTCAACTTCCAGGCGTAGCGCCTCGTGCTCACGATGATTGGTCTTTGAATCGCTTGGAATTGTGGATTGAGACATAGTCACCTCTGTGCAGGGGCCGAGACTGCTCCAGGGATGGCAGCTGCGATTGCGGCGATCCTTGATCCTTCACACCATCATGTGACAAAGAGCCTCCCGCGACAGTGACTACTGTCACATGTAGAGGTGAGACTGTTTTGAAGCGGGACAATTGGCCCAAAACAGATCAGCGGAACCAGAGTGACCACACGACATCTACGAGCGTGTGAGTGGTGGCGGAAGAAAGCAAGCGGCGGCGATCACGCCAGGCCAGTCCGTAAAAGATTCCGGCGACGGTTGCCATTGCGACGTAGCGCCAGTTGAAAGGAAGCGGCTTGTTGAAATGCGATAGTCCGAAAACGATGGAAGCGATTATCAACGCGCGGCGTGCGCCGTAGCGGACTTCCAGCATGTTTTGGAGGAGTCCGCGAAAGAAAAGTTCCTCGGGTATCGCCACAAAGAAAAAGGTGACCAGCAGCGCGGATGCGACTGTACCGATGGAAGGGACGCGGCGATAGAAAGAGATGAAGTGCAGCAGGAATCCCAATGGCAAAGCGATGCATGCGTACAGAGCCCAATTGCGCAGGCCAATGGCGAAATCACGAAGACGGGGCGAGAAGTTGTAACCGACGCCATCCAGTCGCCGCACAACCAGATACGCGTAGAGCGCAGCATCGAGCAGCAGGAATTTAGAGAAAGCGCTCAATCCGGAGTGGGGGAACGCTCCGGGCAAGAGGCGAAACTCCACCGGAAATCCGACCAGGCAGAGGGCGATCACGTCCTGCCACGCGATGGCCGCGGTCTTTGGGCCGATTAACTCGAACAGGCACGCGAGTCCGACGGTAATTCCGGGCAGGAGTAACCCGTAAGACCAGCGAAACTCACCACGCGGCAGGCTGAAAATCAGATATGGAATTACCAGGACTCCGGGGAGAAGGACCCGTATCGCGCGATTGCGAATCGACGCGAGCACCCGCGCGAGTCCGAAGCCGAAGAACCAGTACGGCGCGAGAAGCAAAGCGAAAGCCGCGAACGTAGACGGCAGGTGCCCGCCGATTCTCTGTTCAATCGAAAAATGACGACCGGCGAACCAGAAGCTAAAGAGAATCGCGCAGAATGAGAGCAGAGCTGCGATCAATCGATTGCGCGATGAACCGGACTCGACAGATATGATATTGGCCGAATGGGTTTGCAAGCGGTCTTCGCCTGATGTCCCCTCAATAATAAAGCCCGGCCACATGGACCGGGCTCATCGGGTCGTGGCTAACCGATCACGGCAGCGAGTAGTAGCACGGCAAACCAGTTTGTTCTGGCGGATTTGTCGAGGCCAAATTCGGCGATGTCCAGTCGAAGAACTCGGTCAAATCTGGCTGTGCCGCATCGCGCGCCGTGAGCGAAGGAAGAAGGCCGGTCGTCGGATCTGGCGTCAGGAAGCGCGTTTCGATCAGCTTCAGGATCGCCGTGAAGTCAGCATTGGTGTGCGAAACATATCCTGGCTTGGTAAAGGGAGAGATCACCAGGTTCGGAACGCGGAAGCCGGTGGTATCGAACAACCCACGAGGATCGCCCGGCCCGAGGATCGGGTTCTTTTTGTCCGGCGGTGGCATGGAGGCTGGCGGCACATGATCATACATACCGCCACCTTCGTCGAACACCATGATGAAGATGGAGTCCTGCCACGAGGGACTATTCATCAGAGTGACCACCTGGTCGCGGACGAATCGTGCGCCCACATCCACCTGATCCAACGGATGCTCATCATGACCGGCGTCGGGTTCAATCATCGCCACCTGGGGCAAAGTGCCGGCCTGTGCATCGGTGGCAAATTCGCTGATCGGGACGAAGTTCGCGAGATGCTTGCCACTGAACGTGTAGAAGTAGCTCATATAGGTGCCGTTCAGCGAATGCTTCCGATAGGTCACATTGGAGATGTAAACCTTCCACGTGATGTTATTTTTATCCAGCAGTTCAAAAATGTTCTCCCGGTTATCCAGATACATTGGGGGATGGGGATCGTTGCTGGCTGCGCCTGGAAAAGCGTAGCCGTTCGACGTTGCTGCCAGCAGATACATGCGGTTCGGTTGCGTGCGAGTAAGCGCGCCACTGAACATGCGATCGGATAACCCAAAGGTAGTAGCGGCCCAATAATAGAAAGGAAGATCGTCGGCGGTGTAAAAGCCCATCGCGCGCGCGCCAGCCACGTCGCTCTCCATGGTGTGTGCTGCAAAGCCTCCGGCCATGGCTGCAAAACCGTTCATCGGCGGAAGCTTGCCCCAGTTGTTTTCATTCGGCGCGTGGAGGTTCACATCATTGTGGGCTTCCTGCCAGGAAGAGCTCAGGTCTTCGATGCAGCCGCTCTTCATGTGATATGGAGAGAGATGCCCGGGACCAGTCCCTTGCCAGGTCTCGACCGAAATCGAACATCTGGAACCCAACTTTGCATTCGATTTGCAATCTGCGGGAAACCCGTCAACATCGGCGGGCAGACCCTGGGCGACGCGATACTCGTTAAGAAATCCAAAGTAGTGGTCGAAGCTGCGGTTCTCCTGCATTTCGAAGATGATGTGATTCACCGACGTCTGCAGAGAACCCGTTACAACCTGCACCGTGAGAGTCTGAGTGACCGGGGCGGCCAATGATGTGCCGGAAGCAACGAGTGTATAGGTCGTCGTCGAGCCGGGATTAATGGTCTGGCTCCCGCTGGCTGCGACTGCCGCGCCGTCGAGAGTGACTGTGGTTGCGTTCTGCGAAGACCACGTGAGCGTGCCAGTCCCGCCGACGACGATGGTTGCAGGACTCGCTGCCAGCGTTGCGGTAGGTGGGAGAGCAATGCTGACACTGGCGGTGGATTGTGAAGGCGTGGTGCCGCTGACACCGGTGGCCACCAGCGTATAAGTGGTGTCTTGCGATGGTGTCACGGTTTGTGTCCCGGTGGCCGGGACCGCAGTTCCATCCAAAGTTACTGCCGTGGCGTTTTGCGTTGTCCACGTCAGCGTCGCCGATTGGCCCGCAAGCACAGTGGGGGCACTGGTGCTCAGGTTCGCGACCGGAGCAGGAGGTCCAGTAACAGTGATCGTGCTCGCAGATTGTGCTGGTGATGTACCTGTTGGCCCAGTCGCGACCAGCGTATAGGTCGTGGTCGTTAGAGGATTCACCTGCATCGATCCGGTGGCGGTTACTGGATTTCCATTCAAAGTAACGGTAGTGGCGTTTTGCGTTTGCCACGTGAGCGTGGCGGTTTGTCCAGATTGAACAGTTGTCACGTTTGATGACAGCGAGGCGGCAGGGGATGGGATGGCTGGAGCGGGTACTACTCTCATCCCCGCACAGCCTGTAAGCGCCGCAGTTAAAATTGTGACGGCGACTAGAGTGAAAGAACCAAACCGGGTGAGCATGGCCAGATCAACCTCCGAGAGGTCTAAGTGGCGGATTGGATGAAGCTGGAGAAAGTGTCTGTTGGCCCGCAACATGCGTGCTAAGTAGATTTTTCCCGCTGCTCTGAACAGAGCAGAGATTCGTGAAGACATGTAACAAACTGCAGCTGATATTTCTTTCAGCTACTCTCCGCTAGTCATGATTCGTATTAAGGTTCGACGCGAGCGCGCTTCAGGATGATGTGATTAGCTGGATGAGTTCACACTTTACACACGGGCAGGGCCTGAGAATCCTCGCCTCGCGAGGAAATTGCAGCCGAAGTCGGCTGCGCCACGCAAATTGTGGATGGCTACTGCTGGGCGGGTTGCTGCGGGCGGTCGCTGGCAGGTGGAGGCTCGATCGTACCCGTGGCAGAGTTGCTCAGCTGGGAATGCCCGGAATCGTCGACGACGGGGCAGACCTGAACGTCTACGGAAAGCCGCTGGCCAGCCTGTCCTTTATATACGCCGCGAACCGGAGCGACATCCCCGTAGTCGCGTCCATAAGCGACCCGCACGTGACGCATTCCGACTGGCGCACCCAAGGTTGGGTCGACGCCGAACCAATCCTCACCGGGAATGAGGTATTCAGCCCAGGCGTGCGACGCTTGGCCGCCGATTACCTGCTCCAGCTTCGATTGCGGCTCGGCTGCGTCGCTGGGCACCATGTATCCGGAAACATAACGCGCGGGAATGCCGCGGGCGCGCAGAACTCCAAGAGCGACATGAGCGAAATCCTGGCACACCCCCGCCGAGAGCGACAAGGCATCGCGAATCGAGGAGTGCACGTGTGTCGCGCCCTTCACATAACTGAATCGCTGATGGATGAGATCTGAAACCGCCTTGGCAAAGCTGTGGATCGAGCCGTCGGACTGGCTCTCCGCTTCCCTGGCCAACACGAGCAGTTCAGGAAGCGTGGGGACATAGGCCGTCGGCGTGAGGAAGTCGTAGTAGTCGTCGGCAATGTTGGGAAAATTGGCCTGCAACTCGTCGACTGAAGTATGCGACGGTTCTGCCGTACTCTCGTGCGCCAGGACCACGGACTCGGCTTCGATTTTCAAGTGCCGGTGCTCGGAAAGCACGTTGAACTGATGGACCCAGTTGCCGTAAGCGTCGTGATAGGCAGTCACACGGGTCGCGGGAGAGGTCGAGAGCCGAAACGAGAGACAGCTCTGGCGATCGTCGTGAAGCGGACGCAGGCGGACTTCGTTATAGCTCTCCGAGACCGGCCCGTCGTACTGAAATTCAGTGACATGAACGAAGTGATATCTGTTCAAGCGACGGCTCCGTAATAGAAGTACTTGCGTTCGATATCGGTTCCAATCAAGCGGAACATGCGCAGCAGTTCGTGCAAATAGGAATGCAGGCCGCGCTTGAAAATCTCGTCAATGCGATCATAGCGCAATCCCTCGAGCAACTTTCCGGTCATACGCTCGGCCTCGGTCGCATAAGACCCCGAGCCGGTGCCGCTGATCGCGCGCAGGCCACCTTGCACTTCGGTAGCGCTGAATCGAATCGAGCGAGGATGTTGAGGGTGCAGGATCAGCATCTCGGCGACGCGCTCAGGTTCAATTGGCGAATGATGCTGGCGGTGATACGCCTCGTAGGCACCGACGGATTTGAGGACGGCCATCCATTGGTGGTTGTCGGCGACGTTCGCCATGGAAGTTGTATCGAGCAGGTTCTGGTACTGGACGTCGACGAGTCGAGCGGTCATCTCGGCACGTTCTAGCGACCAGCCCACTCGCAGGAACTGCCATCCTTCATCGTGAGGAAGCGTGGCGTCGGTGACGCCGTGGAAACGGTGGCTGCCAAACTTGATAGCATCGCAAAAGCGATGCGGCCCGGCAGCGATCTCCTCTTCCGGATTGAAGCGATTCAACATGAAGTAGAGGCCGTTGATGTCTTCCCACATCTCGCGCGAAATGCGGTCGCGAATCGTGCGTGCGTTCTCGCGAGCCTTGGCGATACATTGCACGATGGAGTTGGGATTGTCCTGGCGGAAGGCGAGAAACTCGAAGACCGTCTGCGCGTTGGCTTCTTCGTAGGTGTCGCGAAAGCGTTTCTCTTCGCCGGCCATGATCACCAGGGGCTCCCAGCGCAGGCGATAAGTTTGCTGCGACTGCTCGAGAAGCATGTGATAGTTGACGTCGAGAATGCGCGCGG
This sequence comes from Terriglobia bacterium, assembly GCA_963848375.1. Lineage (GTDB taxonomy): Bacteria > Acidobacteriota > Terriglobia > Terriglobales > Acidobacteriaceae > JAJPJE01. The sequence goes on along the minus strand of CAWKDK010000029.1, from coordinate 187,101 downwards.
TGTCCTCGGCGCGCTCCATGTAGCGAGCAAGCCAGAACAGCGAATCTGCAATGCGCGATAGCATCTCTCAGTTCTCTCCGCGAAGAACCCAGGTATCTTTGCTGCCGCCACCCTGCGAGGAATTCACTACCAGCGAACCTGGTTTCAGTGCGACGCGAGTGAGGCCGCCAGGGACGATCGTTACCTTCTCTCCGTCGTACAAGCAGTAAGGACGAAGGTCGACATGGCGCGCGCCCATCCGCTGCGTGGCTGGATCGTACGAAGGAACGCGTGAGAGTCCGATCACCGGCTGGGCAATGTAGTTTCGCGGATCAGCCTTGATGCGGTCGCGAAAAGTCTGGATCGTCGCTCGATCGGAAGCTGGTCCGATCAACATGCCGTAGCCACCCGATTCACCGACGGCCTTCACGACCAACTCCGGTAGATGATCGAGGACATAGCTGAGATCATCGGGCTGCGAACAAAGATGGGTGTCCACGCTCTTCAGGATCGGGTCTTCGCCGAGATAGTACTTGATGAACTTGGGAACGTAGGCATAGACGGCTTTATCGTCGGCGACTCCGTTTCCGACGGCATTCGCCAAGGCAACATTGCCGGCACGATAGGCCCCCATCAATCCGGGCACGCCGAGCATCGAGTCTTCGCGAAAGACCAAGGGGTCGAGGAATTCGTCGTCCACGCGGCGATAGATTACGTCCACGCGCTTGAGCCCACGGATCGTCTTCATGTAGACGATGCAGCCGTCGACCACGAGGTCGCGGCCCTCAACCAACTCGACACCCATCTGCTGGGCGAGGAAAGCTGTGCTCGAAATAAGCGCTGTTGTAAATGCCGGGCGTGAGCAGCACCGTCTGGGTATCGGTGGTGCCGCGAGGAGAGAGGCTGCGCAAAATCCGGGAGAGTTCCGCCGGATAATGATTGATCGGCAGAACCTCGTACGCCTGAAACGCGTCGGGAAAAGTGCGGGTCATCACGATGCGGTTCTCGAGCACATACGAGATCCCGCTCGGCGTGCGCACGTTATCTTCAAGAATGAGAAACTCGCCCGTCTTCGAGTCGCGAATCAGATCGATTCCGCAGATATGCGTGTAGATGCCGTGCGGAACGTCGACGCCAATCATCTCGCGATGAAATTGGCGGCAGGAATAGATGAGGGAGCGCGGAATCTCGCGATCATGCAAGATGCGCTGTGGGCCGTAAATATCCTGTAAGAAAAGGTTGAGCGCGATCACGCGTTGGGAAAGTCCGCGCTCGATGCGGCGCCACTCCGAGTTGGGGAGAATGCGCGGAATCAGGTCGAACGGAAAAAGGCGCTCTGTGCCACGTCCATCGCTGTACACCGTGAAGGTGATGCCCTGGAGCAGAAAAGATAGATCAGCGAGATGGCGTCGCTCTTCGAATTGCGTGGGCGCAACAGCCGCCAGCTTCTGGAAGATTTTCTGATAATGCGCACGCGGGTACCCACGCCGGGAGAACATCTCATCGTAGAAACTTCCCGGATCGTATCCATCGAACAAAAGAGGACTCAGGGCCTCCGACGGCACGCTCGCCATCGGGAGACTATAGCAGTGGGATGTATGGCCAGGCTCAGTGTAAGAATTAATGACTTGGATAAGGAATTTGTATAGGGTTAGCGATGAGACCAGGGTGGCCTGAATCCAGAATCATGGTGCGCGAAACAAAGCCGTGTGCTGTTGCAGGGTGCGCGATTGATGGCCTCGAAGATCACCTGACTTCCGGCCAGTTTGCTTCGCTCTTCAGCTTCGCAAGCATCCTCATTGCTCTTCTAGCGCTGCTGTCCACCGCTTCTGCCCAGGATCTTGCCTGCACGAGCTGCCACGGTCCCGACGCAAAACGAATTGCGACGCCCGATTGCGGGAGCTGCCACGTGGGTACGGCTTTGCATGCCAAGGGTGAGATTCGGTACTCAAACGTCCTGGATGAAAGCGGCAACGTGCGTCAGGCAGCCGACCAAACCTTCGCTCTCAACAAAGGCGAGACATACGAGACCTCCACGGGACATGGCGGTTTGAAGTGTGCGGCATGCCATGGCGATCCTCACACCCAGCACAGACGCGTTGCCTGGGATTGCAATCAGTGTCATAAGGTGCAGATGCCAAAACCAGAAGGTCCTCACGGGATGCACCTGGCTGGGGACAACTGGATTCGATCGCATGGATTGCGCGTCGATGAAATTGGCGCTGCCACGTGCGTTGCGTGTCACGGCGCAGATGGACATGGAACCGTGCTCTCGCAAGTTTTTGCCGATCGCAGCTTCAACACGAAATTCGGCAAGAAGAAGTTTGCGAAAGGTACGGCGGTGGGATGCTATTCCTGCCACGCGGAAAACAAGTTGCCCTGAGCTGCGTAACTTTCTATCTCTTCCCCAAGTGGCTCGGGGCGTTTTCTCCAGCCCGGAATGAAACTCGGCGTACACGAAAGTAACCAGCAGTGGCTCGATCTGATTGAAGCTTGCCACTGACAAGATCAACATTGCCTTTGCAGAAGCATCGGCCAACTCTCCCCCGTTTTACCTATACCCTTCCCCAGAATTTGTTTTGCGGAAAGTACTGTCGACTGATTGGTATGAAACTGAGATCCATCCTGATGGCGCTACTTCTGTGTGTACTCCCCGCGCTGAGTGCTGGACAAGAGCCGCCCAAGTTGGCATACACGCTGCCCACGTATGTGCGAAAATTTCAGTCGGACCGCGATGTTAATCGACCCACGCGGCTGGACAGCTTTGCTTTCAAGGTCTCAGGCTATCCGTCTACAGAAGACGCGGTTATCGATGCTGACGATGCGCTCGAAGTCGAGCCACTGAAGTATCCGCAGAAGATATTCCTCGATACGCCTCATGTTGTGCGCTCCGCTCGGTCGGCGGCGCCCCGCCTGGCACTCAGCTCATTTCCCGATGCCATTACGGAGCACTTGCGATCGCACACATTGTTTATGGCGCGTCCGAGCAGTGTGATTACTGATTCCGAAACGCGCGTTTTGGTAGCAGATCCAACGGCACATGCTGTTCATATTTTTGATCTGGCGGCGAATCGGTATTTTCGGATCCAGGGCGGAGAAAATCGCCGGCTTCAGTCGCCGTTGGGGATAGCAGTCGACAGTGCGCACAACATCTACGTGACCGACGTTGAGCTCGGGATGATCTTGGTATACGACCGCAATGGGCGATTTCAACGCTACATTGGCAAACGCGACGATGGAGAGGGCGGGTACTTCGACCGACCCAGTGGCATTGCAATCGATGCGAAGAGCGGCCGCATTTTTCTGCTCGACACAACGCGGCATACGTTAGTTGTTCTCGACCGCGACGGTAACGTTGTCCGCCGACTCGGCCGGCCCGACCTGGATGTGATTGAGTTGCGCACGCGTGATGGCGGCGAAACCGGGAAAGGCACGCTCCAGTTCCCCACCGATATTGTGATTCGCGGAGGCGAGGCCTTCGTGCTTGGAGGATCCAAGATAACGATCCTCGATCTCGACGGCCGTGTGCAAAAGGAAATCTCTGTGATGGGCGGTAGCTACGCTGGGGCAGGTGGCTTAGCCGTCGACAGTGCAGGCAATCTCTTTGTGAGTGATCCGGCCGCCGGATCGATTCATGCTTTCGATCGGAACGGTGTCCTCTTATATTCGTTCGGCCAGCCGGGTTCAAAGCACGGCGAGTTTTATCTTCCTCGTGGACTCTGGATCGACGAACATAATCAGATCTATGTCGCAGACTCGAAAAATGGGCGTGTGCAGGTATTTCAGTTGCATCCCCAAACATCACCAACGCACTGACGAACTGTTTTACGGGCGCCTGATTCTTCCAATCGCAAATAAATATTCCGCGCGGCCCGGTTACTGAAGTTTTCCTCCTCGCCTGAAGGGCAAGCACCGACAGCCGATGTTAGGCACATGTCGACGCTCTGTGTCTGCTCTCAATCGCGCCCGAACAACAGCCTCTTATTCAGCCGCATCCACGTCGGCATGGATTTCTGCGCGCTGTTGCTGGTTTTAAGTTGCTTGATACCTGGCACCGCTCGGGCAGCAGATCCGGCAGCCCCTGACATTCGCGCCAATGTTAATGAAGTGCAGTTGGAGATGGTGGCAACGGACGCCGCGGGTCAACCAGTGTCCAATCTAGCGCCGGCAGACCTCAAGGTAGTAGAGGACGGCTCACCCATCAACCAGTTTGGGTTGAGTAGTGCGCGTGATCTGCCGCTCTCTGCCACCGTTATCTACGACACCAGCGAGTCGAACCAGAAGTCCTGGCGGCAGATGCAGAGGCCAGTCACCCGATTCGCGCAATCCGTAATCCGCAGCCAAGACCAGTTGTGGATCGCAGCCTTCGACAGCAAACTGCAGTTCAGAAGCCAGGTTCAGGGTTCAGATCAACTGACTCGTGCGCTGAACGCAAAGCGCGGTACCTTCAATGCGACGGCATTCAATGACGCTCTGCTGCAGGCACTTCATGATCAGCCTGCAAGTGATGCCAAGCCGCGTCGCGCTGCCATGATCGTGTTTTCCGATGGGGAAGACAACTACAGTCTCCACTCAGCGCGAGATGTGATCGCTGCGGCCCAGCAGGCAAAAGTTGCGGTGTATACCATCCATCGCAGAAACAACCGCGGGTGGGGGAACGGCGACAGCGTGCTGAACGCGATTGCGCTGAGAACGGGCGGGCGAGACTTCACGGTGGCAAATACCCGCGACGTCGAAAAGGTGCTGGCAGCTATCGAGAACGAACTTCGATCCGGTTACGTTCTCTACTACCCGGTACGTCCGAGCCACACCGGCAACGAGTTCCGTAGTGTCACTGTACGAACGAATCGTGGCAAGAACGTTCGCATACAAGTGCAAAACGCGTATTACATTCCTGCGGACTCGCGGGCCGCAGTCCAATAATGGCGGGGACCGGGCGGCAGGCGGATTCGGCCCGTATTCTCTGAACCTCTCCCCTGTGATTTAGCTCACAGAGGCCTGTGCCGACTCTTGCGACCATAGGACAACTGATTTTCGCTGTTTGCATGGACAGGAGTCGTACGATGTCGAACGAAACGAGCAGTAGCACCAAGGGCCTGAGCACAGCTTCCTATGTGATTGCAGTTATCTGCCTGGGCCTTGGAATTTCCATTGGATATCTGATTCGCGGAGGCTCGCCTCAACAGCCGGCGACCGACAACCGCCGCAACCCAAGCCGCGCCGCCGGCGGGCGATAAGCGCAACGCAGCAGCAGCCCACTCCCGACCAGATGAAGCAGATGGCCGACAAACAGGCGGAGCCGCTGCTGGCGAGTCTGAAACAAAATCCTAACGATCCTGAAGCCCTCTACAAAATCGGCAACATTTATTACGACACACGGCAGTTCCCCGAAGCCGTGAAGTATTACGAACAGTCGTTAAAACTAAAGCCGGACGCGACCGACGTGCGCACCGATATGGCGACGGCTTATTACTTCATGGGCGATCCCGACCACGCCATCACCGAGTTCGAGGCAGTGCTGAAGCAGAATCCCAAACACGCGAATGCGCTCTTCAACGAAGGGATGGTGAAGTGGGAGGGTAAAGGCGACATCACTGGCGCAATCATGGCGTGGAAGAAGTTGCTGGCCAGCAATCCGGATTATCCCAAGCGGGAACAGGTGGAAAATTTGATCGCCAAGGCGGAAGCACACACGAAGATGGCGCCGGGCACGAAAACCAACAAGCCCGCGCAAGTTCAGTAGATGGCGGTGAGCGCTACTTCTTCGGCTTCCCTACGCGTTGAGCGGTAGCAAACATCAGCGCAATCGTGTCCATATCTTTCGGCTGCACTTTGCCGGGTGGAATGCGCATGCGGGTAAGATCTTCCAGCTTCAGTAACAAGTCGACGAGAGCCATCGAGTCGATCAGGCCGGAAGAAACCAGGCGAGTGTTCTCGTCGATGGTGATGTTTGGCTTGCGAATCACTCGCGCGACGTGCTCGATCATCTGCTGAACTTCTTCGGCCATGCGGCTCCTATTCCGTGCTTTGCAGCTCCGGGTGTTCGTCTAACAACTTCTCATAAGTGGCGGCGCGTGCGGGCTTGCCGGCAGTGCTTTTCACGATCCACTTTGGCGGCTTTAAGAAAATGGTCCGCACTGCGATGCCGAGCCCGGCGACTACCCGCGCGCGAAGTTCTTGCTGGATGGACTCGGTGTCAGCAAGCAGTTTTTCGTTCTCGACTTCGGCGATGACGACAATGTCCTCGGTCCCAAGGTCGCGATTGTAGGCGCCGAGGGCGATCACGCGGCCATCGTGGATCGGCGGGATTGCGCGGAGACGATCTCCTCGATATCCTGCGGATAGATATTTTCGCCGCCGATAATAAGGAGGTCCTTTTTTCGGCCGACGACGTACAGTTCGCCGTCAAAAAGGAATCCGAGATCGCCGGTGTGATACCAGCCGTCGACGATTGCCTGAGTGGTCAAGATCGGGACGATTGTAGTAGCCGGAGAAAAGGCAATCGCCCTGGATGAGAATTTCGCCGATATGCGCATCGGGCAGAATTTCGCCGGAATCAGATGCGATGCGGATCGTGGTGTTCGGCAAGACGCGACCGGAGGAGACGAAGCAGATGGAACCCGGTGCACCCTCGTCGACAGCGACTGCCCGATGCTCGCTGCGAAAGCGTTGCGCATCGACCCGGATGTGAGCTGGCCCTTGTGGGCTTTCAATATCCGACTGAGTAACGGCGAATACGTTTTCGGCCATCGCGTAAGACGATTGCAGGATATTAGATCGCAGACCGATCGGCGCGAAGGCGCGGCAGAACTCGTCCATGCTGCTGGCGCGCACCGGTTCCGAACAGTTGATCAAAGCGCGAAGCGAGGAGAGATCAGAGTCGGACCACCGGTTTTTAGGCGCGCGGCGAGGGAGGAACTGGAATGCGAAGTTGGGCATCCATGCCAGTGTGCAACGGTGCTCAGTGATGATCTGGAGCATGGTTTCGGGATGCATCACCCAATCAAGCGGTGATTGCATGATTATCGGGAGGTGGCACACCATGGGGAGCATGAAACAGGCGATCAGTCCCATGTCGTGATAGAGAGGCAGCCAGCTGTAGATGCGGTCGTTGCGTTCATTTATTCGCAGCGCATGTGCCAAATGCTCGATCTGCTTCAGGACGGCGGAATGCGTCAGAGCTACTCCCTTCTGAAGCCCAGTAGTGCCGGCGGAATGCTGAATGAAGGCGATACTCTCGGGGTCGATGCGGGCGGAGAATTCTTCGAACTGAACGCTTGCCGTCGCGGCGGCGCGAATCAGCTTCGCCTTTCCATCAATCGAAACGTGACCCAACAGATCTTCCGGAAACTCATCGTCGATCACAACGACCTTCGCGCTAAGATTCGCGGTGACCCCGGCAAGTCCGAAGCGGTACTTCGCGGGGTCAATCTTGAAGTTGGGATAGGCGAGAAAGGCTGGCACTGCGCCGAGCATCATCGCGCCGGCAAATACCGCCATTGAAGCGATACCTTGCGGCATGATGATGACGACGCGATCGCCTGCGCTCACACCGTGGCCGCGCAGAAGCGCGGCCTGCGACCGCGCGCGCTGTGCGAATTCGCCAAAAGTGACGGTTTCCTGCTCATCTTCGTCGACCCAATAGGTAATAAAAGGGCGGTCGGGCGGAGCCGAGTAGAGCGCGTCGATGAGGGTACGGAATTGCTTCATTCGTTGGGCCCGCAATTGGGCAGAAGCGAGAGAATCGCTGAATTGTAGCGATTTTGGCTGTATCGCGGATCACAGCAGCGAATAATAATGGCCGGTAGTCTCAGATCAGCAATTTGCAATTAGCCGTTAGCACTTAGCCGTTGGCTGTTGGCAATTCTGGGCGAGGCACTTTGTTCCTGGCTATCCTCTACATCACAGTCTTCCTGGTATGCCTCGCGGCGCGCGCGAAAGTGCGATCGCGCAATGTGCGCCAAGTTGTGCTTCTTGCCGGAAGCTATGCGGTCTACGTCGCCTGGGGACCATGGTTTGCGGCGGTGCTTCTGCTTTCTACGGTGATGAACTTCCTGCTAGGAAGAATGCTCCGACGAAATGCGACGCGCCTCGGCCTGGGGGCTGGCATCGTTCTGAACCTGGCACTGCTAAGTAGCTTCAAGTACCTCCCGCCACTAGCGTTGAACTTCCCATTCGCTTCCCTTCAGCGCTTCGCGCATCTCGCCTTGCCGCTGGGAATCTCGTTCTGGACGTTCCAGGCGATGAGCTACCTGTTCGACCTATATCGCGGAGAAGAACTGGACCCAACATTCGTCGAGTTCGCGCTGTACATGGTGTTTTTTCCGAGTCGCGATCTCCGGGCCGATCTGCCGCCTGCCGGAGATGCTTCCGCAATTTCGTTCCGACCAACGTATCGACTGGGACGCTTTAGGGCGTGGGCTCGCGCGTGTAGCCACGGGTGTACTAATGATGCAACTGGCAAGATTGCTGAGCCAGGGAATCCTCTCCGGTGACGGCCTCACGAGCGGCTTCGATCGCGCGACGCAGTGGAGCGGGCTCGATGTGTGGTGTCTCGCATTCGGGTATGGTCTGCAACTGTTCTTTGACTTCGCCGGTTACTCGCACATCGCGATCGGCGCTGCCATGGCATTGGGATTCACGTTGCCGGAGAACTTCGCGCGCCCGTTTCAGAGCACCACTCCCTCGGTCTTCTGGACGCGCTGGCATATGTCGCTATCGTTCTGGATCCGCGACTATGTCTTCCTGCCGCTGGCGATGATGAGGCGCGAGTACTGGTGGCGCACCATGTTGCTGGTGGTCTCGATGGTGCTCTTTGGCCTGTGGCACAAGGCGACACTTCTGTTCCTGCTGTGGGGGCTGTATCAGGGAGTGCTGCTGGTACTGCACCGGCAGGCGCAGCAAGTGGAATACAAATTGAATTGGAATCCACCGGAACGCATCTGGAGCACACTCTCCTGGATCGTAACAATAGCGCTCATCAGCCTCGGATGGATTCTGTTTCGCGCCAATTCCCTGTCACAGGCGCGAGAGATGTTTACGGCGGTGCTGTCTCCGGCGACCTATTCGACGCACTTCCTCAGCAGCAGTCTCTACCTCCTGGTTCTGCTCTTAGCGATGGGATACGCGGTGGTGCTCATGACTGCCGATGCGACGAGTCGCTACGCGTCGACTGAAGACAGACAATCGAGAGCACTGGCGACCGTCGTTCGTTATCGCTGGTACTGGATTCCGGCCCTTTACGCGTTAGCAATGTTCTTCGTCTTGATGCTCACTCTCAGTGAGAGCGGCGGCGCTGCGCAGTTGATGTACCGCGGGTTCTAGCCGACAGCTCCAATTTACTTAATCTGAATTCCATCTGGCAGGAAAACTGGAAAACCGTCCCATGGCTGGGCCATTGCTAATTGCTGTGCGGCGGCATTGCGATTGTATTGAAATAAGAACATACCAAAGCGGTAATGCAGCATGTGATCGTCGGGCGCTCTCATGAGTGCCCATTGATACTGCAATGCGGTGTCGTTGGGGTTCTCGAACATGGTTTGCGCCTGCATCGTAAACCGCAACACCTGCTCGCCATGATTCAGTTGATTGGTGAATGGAGCTTTTTGAAGACGACGCAGCATCTCGGCCGCGAGCCGCGAGCGGTCATATCCGGTCAAAGCCAACTGTCGCTCGCACTCGGTTTCGGAGGGAGCATCAACCTGAGTTGGCTGCACAGTACCGGTGCGGAGGTTCTCTGCGACTTGAAAGAAAATTGCTCGCGCGAAGATGTAGCTCGCGAGCGGTGTCATGTGCACGTGTTCGTAGATGAGATCGCTGCCGACGATTCCGTCTGAGCTCGCGCTCGAGAATAGCGCCTCGGTGTCGACCAAGCTGACGCCTGGAGATCGATGCTGCCACAGAGCGATTGATATCGTTGATGCGGCTGTCCGCGCGAAAACGCAACGTGTCGAGATCCCGAGCGCGAAGGAAATGCTCCCTTGCGGCCTTGAGATCCCCCAAAGCCTTCAGGCAGCGCGCAATCCTGAACTCGAGTTCAGCGTAGTCGTCGTCAATCCTGGAAGCGGAGACGTAAGAGTTCAGCGCTTCGGCGTAGGCGTTCGATGCTTCCAACTCACCAGCCCGCTGAACTAGCGACGACCAGGCGCGCAAGTCTTCTTCGCTCAAATCTTCACGATGCAACGAGGCGAACGGCGCACAGTCTTCCAAGTTCGTGGCGGCCGTCGCGACAATTACCTTCGCCCCGGATTTCTGGGCAACGGCGATCGTATCTCGAAGGTTGCGATCGAAGTTCGCGTAAGCATATTTCATCAGCGGCGAGCTGGCGCGAACCTGTTTGTCGAGAAACATCTCCATCCCACGCCATTCTTTCTTCTGAGTGCCTAGCCTGGTGATGAGCTGGCCGAGGCGCGTGGATCGGAGGAAGATGCTGCTTCGCACAACCGGAATGCTCATCCCCGAGGAGGTGAGCACCGTGCCCGGACCATAAGGACCAACAACCTCATTGTTCCCCGAGTAGATGATGAAAAGATCTGGATGCTGATCCGCGAGGCCTTTGGCAATGGGTAACACGACGTGCGAATTGATGGCCACGCTTCCGGTGTTCACGACTTCGAACTTCACCGAAGGGAAGCGTTCGCGCAGCATCACTTCGAGATAACGGCTGAATCCGTAGGCAGGATCGGGATCTCCCATGGCGGCGGATTCCCCGAGAACGAAAATCCGATAGGTTCCCGCAGGCTTCTGTGCGGGGATGGAATAGAGGCGCGGCGTTTGAACCGATCCGGCGGGAAAGAATGGGGCTGCGAAGAACAGGTTGTAGCAGGAAGCAGGTGTGCCCTGCACGGTGCAGGGAGTCAGCAGTTCGGGTTGATATCCGACGCCAGCGACTCTGAGCGATGCTTCGACGATACCCAGGATTAATAGAGGAATGAGGACCGCACTCGCGGCCATGAGAAACCAACGGCGGGGGCGCGCGACCGCAGGTTCCGTCAGTGTGGAATCAGAGATCAATTTGCGTGACCGTTTCGATTAGGGAAGCATGTTCCCTATTCCTCTAGTTCGATTTCTCAGTGCTGACAGGCTTGAGTTTCAGATGCTGTTCTGCCTGTGCGATCAAACTCTGCACGTGATCTCGCTGCGGATAGTTCGGATTAGTTTCCAGCAAGCGCTTCCAGGCGACGATGGCGCCGCTCATATCTTTCTTGTCCTGCCACTTCACCATGCCTTCATTAAACAAGGCGTTCGCGTGTTTGCTATCAACCTTAAGAACTTCGTTGTATTCCTTCAGGGCTAGATCGGACTCTCCCATGAAATGGTAAGCCGTAGCCATGTCGGTGCGAACGTCAGTCGCCTTCGGGTTGATCTTCAAGCAGCTCTCGTAGAACTTCACTGCCTGCGGATATTGCTGGGCGTCGTAATACAAGTTTCCGATCTTGTAGAGAAGGTCCGCGTCATTTGGAGTGGTCTTCAGCTGGGCCAGAAGTGGCTCGGCCTGCGCATCAGCCATCTGCCGCAACTGTTCAGGCGTTGGCGTCTGCGCGGGAACTGCAGGTGGCAGGGCGACTCCCATACCGGCGGAAACACCTGCGGCCTGCAACGGTTGCGCTGGAACCGCCGCGGCATGAGTCGAACCAGAGCTGCGCGCGATGTACCCGAGAGCAAAGCCTGCGACCAGGCAGATAACTGAGATCACGTAAGCCTGACTGCTGGTCCACTTGCCGGATGTGGGAGTTTGAGTATTCGCCATGATCGATCTCCAATTACATTGCAGGCTTATCGGTCTTCGTGCCTGGTGCAATATTCAGATGTTGTTTTGCCTGCGCGATCATCTGTTCGACTTGCGCTCGTTTGGGATCCTTGGGGTTCACTTTGAGCATGGTTTGCCACGCAGCAATCGCAGCTTTCGGGTCTGACTTCCCGTGCCACTCGAACATGCCCAGGTTGAATAACAGCTTGGAATTCTTGGGATCCATCTTGATCGCCCGGTTTAGAGTGGCAATCGCCTTGTCTACATCACCTAACGAGTAATCGACGAACGACATCTCATTCAGCGTTTCAGGAGTCGGCTTCAGAGCGACCGATTGCTCGTAATATTGTTCGGCACTTTGGAACTGTTGTGCGGCGAGATAGGAACGTCCGATCTTGGCAAGAAGCTCGGCGTCTTTCGGATGCTGCTGCAATTCGGCGAGCAAGGGAGCTACCTGCTTTTCAGCCATCCTTTTCATGTCTTGCGCACTGGGTGCACCGCCGCCCATTCCGGTCGGCGCAGGCTGCGCTGGAGCAACGAGCGCAGTCGACGGGGTGGGAATCGCTGCAGACGGTGTGTGCACCAGATAGCCAAGCCCCGCCCCCAGGATGAGGCAAATCCCGGCCATCATGTAGGTCTGGGCATTGCTCCAGAACTTGGGCTGAGGATTGTTCGCTTCCATGAATCTCCTTATCGCTTGATCTCTTACCGAGCCGATTGAGGGTTGGCGCAGCACCGTTCGCCGCCACTCCGTTCAGATTTCAGAGTGCATGCAGGCTTCCAAAGCTGGGCAACAATAGATGGGAGATAACAGACGTATTTTCAACTAGTTACTGAATGGTTGTCCGCGACGAATTGTCGCGAGTTTCGTCCTATCAAACAGGAAAAGACGCTGCAGAGCGCGATTTCACGCAGTCGGACATTTTTGACGATCTTCGATGGGATTTCTCGGAACGCTTGAGCCGAACGTTAGCGACTGACTCTCTTTTGTACGGCAGGCGCTCCTACCATTGTGTGCGCCTGGTTGTGACAAACCAGGCTGCAGGAGTTAGTCGCCCTGCTATACGAAATTGGCGTGGTGCCGTTAGGCGCGACCACATTGATATCGAAATTCACTAATCGTTCGCCCGAGATACTCGCTGAAGTTGCGCCCATGCCATGAGACGTGTGGCAAGTAGAGCACGAGAAACCGTCGTTGATGTGGCGCGCGTGTTCACTGAAGCTAGTATTCGAGACAATCTGATTCAGGTCATGACACTTCGCGCATAGAGAATACGGACCATTGGCTGCCGGATCCAAGACCGGGCTGGGAAACAAGTTCTGGATGGCAGTTCCGGGTCCACCGGCTGGCGCGGGCGCGACCTGGCTGAATTCATAGCGCCGCTCGAGAAGGTGAAGGTACTGCGACCCGTGCGGGCCGTTCGGTCCGACGCCACCGAATTCGCGGTTGTCATCGCTGTTATGGCAATCAGTGCAGAGGATCTGCGTACCCATGGGCCGGCCCAGGGTTCGCCCGTCAAGATTCAACATGTTGCTCAGCAGGCTGGGCTGAGCCAGCGCGCTGCTGCGATTGTGCATGACTGGATGGCTTGAGGTCGATGTAGTGGTCAGCTGAGGAATAATGTTCAGCGGATCAGGCCCAGAGACTGCCCACGTCGGCAAATATCCAAAAACCGCCAGTGCCTGTTTTCCGCTGCTGGTGCCGTGACACCGCAGACAGTTTTCATACTGGTTGATCGCTGGATTCAACACGGTTACGCCATCCGTGGCGCTTATACCTGTAACAGCGGTTTGGGAAACGCGCATCACTGGCGGTAGGGGCGAAGCGAACGAAGTAACCGCCTGCGATGCGTGAGGACTATGGCAATCGACACAGGTCGCGTGCCGGTTGTTGTTTAGCAGCGGCGCTTCGCTGGTATCGTGCGTGTTCGTGCCCGCCGGAAATGGATGCGCAATCTTGCCGAATTCCGCATACACATTAGGAATCGCCGGTGAAATATTCGTGCCCCCGGCGTGGCAGGTGATGCAGTTCTGGGTGGCGGAATCCATGTTGTTGACCGAAGGCACAGGACCACGCAGCAACCGCGGTCCGGCTAAAGAATTGTGCGGCATGTGGCAGGAGATGCAGGCATTCTGCGCCACATTGGCATAACTCCCCATTACGGGAGCGTTTGCAATCTTATTATTCGCCTGCGCGTGGATGCTGACCGACCACTGTGCCAGAGGATTGTTCTGTCCGCTCACGCTTCGCGCATCTACTTCGTGACAGGAGAGGCACAGCTGTCCGTTCGAACCATCGCGCACCAGGAAATTCTGCGAAACCTGATCAATCGCCTGCACGTGAGGCGCATGGCAACTGGTGCACTCAACGTTATTGTTGATCAGTTTCACCGCTTGCGTCGGATCGGCGGTCGTGTGCGTGGCTGCAAGCGATGGCACCAGATCGGGCGCGTCGGCGAGGGGCACCTTTAGGCTGAAGGGATGCGACCCCTGCAAGCCAGACCCGAAAACATCTGTCGAGGTCATGTTCCCGGTCGTCATGAGCTTGCCGGAGGGTTGTGTCTGTCCGACCGCGACCGTACCGTCATGACAGCTTAAGCACAGGCTGCTTGATCCACCTAACGTGGGCTGTTGCGGAGCATTGTGCAACGTTGTGCTCGAATACGAGGCATAGGTTTGCGCCGAGAGCGTCTGGCTCCAGAGAGCCGCATTCGGAGTTCCCACTCCTGAGTGGGGGGCGTGACAGTAGAGACACGCATCCGACTGCCCTTTCACCGGACCAGTGCCGCTGGCGGAAAGATTATGAACACCCAGAACATCTCCACCATTGGTCTGCGCCTGGATCATCACTCCGAACATGAGCAGCGAGAGGAGCCATAGTCGCTTCATGGCTGGCCTCCCGTGGCTTGCTTTGGTAAACCGTAATAGCGGAAAACTTGCACGCGGCGGTTATAGGAATCGACGACGAAGATACGGTCATCGTGATCTACGAATAATCCGGCCGGAAGCTGAAATTCTCCCAAGTGCGTGCCGCGGCTGCCAAAGTAATACAGCAGCCTTCCCTGTCGATCGAAAACCTGCACTACTCCCCACAATCCATCTACAACGTAAAGATGTTCTTCGGAATCGAGCCCAATTCCCTTCGGCCGAAACATCGTGCCCGAGTAATCCCCAATTTGCCCAACCGAAGTCTGGAATGCGCCAGAGCGATCGAGGAACTGCACGCGGAAGTTCATCGCATCGACGACAAACAGGTTCTGCGAGTGGACGAGCACTTCCGTCGGAAGATTGAACTCGCCATTCTCTGTGCCTCGGCGACCAATCGTCTGCAGCACGCTGCCCTTCATATCGAGCATGAAGACTTTGTTTCGCAGCGTATCGGTCACGTAAATCCGATCGGCGGCGGAATCGACTGCAATTCCTGTGGGCCGTTTGAAAAATCCTTCTCCACCTTTCAGGCTACCGATGGTTCGCCTGAACTTGCCGCTCGCGTCGAAAACAAAAATTTTCCCAACCTCGGAATCCGTTACATAAATGTTGTCCTGAGCATCCACGGCGATGCACTGCGGTGAAAGCATCGGATCCTTGTCTTTATCCCGGCGCTCGATGAACTTGTACTTGTGCTGTTCCAGGTCGAAGATGTGAATCCCGTTCGCGCCGGGGTCGGTAACGATCGCACGCCCACGCGAATCCACGACGATGCTGTATGGCCGGACAAGCTGGGGATGTTCGGGCTGACCTATCAGTACATCCAGAACCTTGGTAAAAAATCCGGGCTTCTTCTCCATCTCCTTCTCGGAGCTGAAGCTGCGCTCGTAATGCAGCTTGCGGCCACCTGCGAGGAGCAGATCGGGTGGAGCTGGTTCCTCAACTTTCTCCTTGCGAACCTTCGCGCTCCAGCTGGGCGCGGCGAAGCATAGGAGAATCGCTGCGCAGGCAAGACTCGCGCGCAGAAATTTCCTCTTGCCGAAGCTCAGAAGAAGTTGAACCATCGTGAGATCCCAATATAGTACGACGTGACTGCCACCGGCGCAGTGCCCGCTGCACCTACACTCTGGTGAAGCTGCGTAAATCCACCGTTGATGTAGATTTTCCTCAGTCGATACTGCCCAATTGCGTTATAGAGCTTGCTGCCGGTGAAGGTGCTGATCAGCGGGTCGACCGTACTACCTCTGCTATCGGCATATCCCAGGCTTAATGTGAGCCTGCGCATGAACACAGCGCTGGCGTTTCCGCCGATTGCTTTGGAGTTGTAAACCATGACCGAACCCGGCGCGAAGAGTTCCGGCGGAAGTCCCGCCGGCACTGCGACAAGTCCCGTCGGCGTAAAAAAGGCGGCGCCATCGGACTTTGAGTAGAAACCGTTGACGCTGTAAGTACGCCAGGTGAGAGAGCTGGAGACACGTTCAGAACTGTTCGAGGTGCCCGGTTGGTTGGTAATGCCACTATGTGATCCGCCATAGCCAGCGGAGAAATAGGTGCGGTTGGCCACACGGCGCCGGGCGTTCGCGACCCAACTGTACGACGAAGTCGTGTAGACCAGGATGAGGGTCTGCACGTTCTGCGAGTAACTGAAATTTGCGCCTACATCCCAATTGGCAATTTTCCGGTCGAAGTTCAAGTTCCCCACGAAGCCCAGGCCGCTGTTGCCTTCCTGATTCGCGGAATCGAAGACTCCGATTGAAAACGACAACGATCCGAGAAACCTCTTCTGCAGGTTGTAGTTTGCACTGCCACCGAAAGTGGTCGCACTGTAGCTCTTGCCGAGGAAGTCCTGTTGGGTATGGTTGACGTTGCCGTGCACGCTTAGATTCGACAGGAGCTGGTAGTACGCATCGGCACCCAGTTGAAAATTGTTGAAACTGCTCAGGCTGACGCTATTGATTGCCGTTCCATTGTTCAAGATTGGTTCAGGAACGCTTCCCAGGAGACTGTCGTTGTAGTTTGCGTCCATGGCGACGGTCAGCTTTCTCGCCGGACGAAAGGTCACAAGGCCGTTCAAGGTTTGGGAGCCGCCTGAACTGTTCGTATCGTAGGAATCGTGATAGTCGTATCCGAAGTTCGAACGGCTCCACCCGACGCTGGCTGAACCGGACATCGGAAGAGCGTGCTGCGCATTAAACTGAAAGCTATTGCTGGAGGTGTTTGTCTCCACCGGTTCCGGCAGTCCGTCGAGCAGTTGCGAATAGTTGGCATCGACATTGCGATGAGTGAATCCACCCGATAATCGGAAGCCCGACACGAAATAAGTTGAGAGCATTGTCAGGGTGCGATCCGCCTGGCTGTTCTCTTCTTGCGATCCGTATATCGAGGACGATCCGTTGCCAACCGTATAGCTGGCGGTGAGCGTCGGCAAATCCGGAATCAGGGCGCTCCAACTGACACCAAAGCCCTGGTTGTCTCCGTGTTCGGCCAGACCGACAGATGATGACGGAATACCGAATTCTCCCGAACTATTGACGCCCTTGGCGAAGAAAACCGCGCCGGGAAAATGGCTTCCGCTGAACAGGTTCACGCTGCTGGTTACACCCGAGCTATTGGAAAGTGCACCGAACACCGAGTTCGATTGCGTGCGATCGTAGTAAGGCTGAACACTGAAATTAAGAAAATTAGGATTGAAGTAGCTGCCGTGCAAATTGGCGTCGCCGGAGAACCCCATGCTGTGCGCGGAGGTACCCTGGTTCAGATTCCCGTTATAGGTGTAGCCGATATTGCCGCCAAGGTT
The DNA here is from genome assembly GCA_963848375.1 of Terriglobia bacterium. Lineage (GTDB taxonomy): Bacteria > Acidobacteriota > Terriglobia > Terriglobales > Acidobacteriaceae > JAJPJE01. The sequence continues at coordinate 169,648 of CAWKDK010000029.1, read as the reverse complement.
CATCTGCCAGTTGTCGCCGACCTGCAGTTGCGCTGCTGAAGGCAACACCGCCAGCAGAATTCCCGCCAGCAACCAGCATGCTTTGTGAACCTGCCTTCCCCACATCACCCACCTGACCTCTGCCTCCACGCATTCAAGCGGTGTAAGCCCAGACGACGTGTTGGCAACACAATTCACAGGACCTCGATCTTTGCCGTCTTTCTCAGGCGCTTATTCAGATCAGAGCGAAGGTGCTCGTTCTTCTGCTTCTGCAGATCGATTACGAGTTTCGCCTTTACTTCTTCAAACGGTGTCGTGCCGGCCGGAATATGAGCGTTCAAGCGAAACAGCGTGTACGCCGTACCCAGTTGAATGAGATCGCTTACTTGCCCGGGCTTCAACGCCAGAGCCGCTTTCACCACCGGAGGCGGTAACTTTTCGCGCTCGACGGCCTTGCGATCTCCCATATTCACGTGCCAGTCGTCATCGGAAACTTTCTCGGCCAGCACTCCAAACTCCTGATAACTCTTCGTCGCCTTCGCTGCTTTTACAGCGTCGTCGGCGTGCTTGCGCGCCTCTTTCAGCGCTTCCGGATTGGCATCTCCCGGAGGAATAATCGAAATCGTCTGAATACTGAACATTTCCGGATGTTCGAATTTTTTCGGATTCCCGCTGTAGTAAGCGCGGGCCTCGGTCACCGACACCTTCGACTTTTCGGTCACATCACTTTTCAGTAAGTCGTCAATCAGCAGGGAGCGCCGGATCTTCTCGCGCATCAACTGACGCGAGCCGTGCACTTCCACCTGCAGTACCTGATTGAATTCCTGCTCGGTTGCAAACTGCTTGCGGAAACGAATCTCCGCGCTCTTCATACGCTCGGGCGAAACGGTCATCTTGCGCCGCAGGGCTTCCTGGTAAACCAGTTCCTCGAAGATGATCATTTCGAGGGCGCCCTTGCGCATCTCCGGCTCCATCCCCTTGGGAATGCCGTTATGGGTTTGCGCATAAGGAAAAATTGCCTGGATCTCGCGAGCCAGGTCGCGGTCGGTTAGAACCGCGCCATTCACTCGCACAACCGGCTTGCCGGGAGTAAGCGCCGGGGGCTGCGTCGCGGCTGCCGCTGGTGTGGAACCTAGTGTGGGAGCGTGGGAGGCGACTACCTGCGCACCGCACGATAACGACAGAGCCAACAATGCGGCGCCGGTTATCATTTTGTGCTTGAGTTGATATTTCATTTGCTTCCTCCGCTCAGGTTTGAAAAATCGGGGGAGAGAGACATCCTCTCCCCCGCAGTTACAGCGAATTAAAACTGTGTTTGAACGGTGTTTACGCCGAGCGCTTCGTTCTGCTCGCCGGTATGGCACTGGCGGCAGAATTGCGTTGTCGAAGCAGCCAGCGTCGGATTTCCATTGCCCGCGCCCGGATTGTAGGGAGCGTTGATGAAGAAGTAGGTCGGGAACGTTCCGCCAGCAATGGCGCTACCCGCCTGCTTTCCTGCTGGGGCCTTGTAGACGTACATCACGTGCTGGTTGTGGCAGGTGGTGCAGGTCATGAATGCCTTGGAAGGATCGGTGCCGCCTTCGGGCATAACAAAACCGTAGGACCAAGCGGTACCAGCGATCGCCGGATAACCATAGTTAGCGGCAAAGGTGGCATAGTACGATCCAGCAGTCGGAACGATGCTGCTAATCGCAGTGCCGTTCATTGTGACTGTCAGAGGATCCGAGGCCTTTGCAGGGGAGCTGACCAGGCGGAGTGCGCCCAGAGTGGCCGCGGTTCCCACCGGGTGATCGTTGCCGTACCCGGAGGTGTTGCCGTTGCCGTTGTCATTGCCGAGCAGCGTCGGGATGCCATTCGGACCATATACGCCCGCGGGCAGCAGGTTGTTGGCCTTCTCCCAGGAAACGCCAGCCATCATCTGCCCTTTGGCGATCTGGCCATCGTGGCAGGCAAGACACATCATGATTCCGCGCAGCTCTTCGGTGTTGGTGGTATAGGCTGCGGCTTGGGACGGAAGAACCTCAACGTAACCGGCTCCGCCGTTGCCATCCAGACCGAACGCCAGCGTCTGTCCGAAGAGAGGGCTGACATCCTGTCCGAACAGTGCGTTGGCGCCGGAGAGTGAGTCTTTTGTTGCTCCACCGGTGATGGCGTTGCCACCGCCGCCTGCCGCACCGCTGTGCGGAGCATGGCAACCCGCGCAACCGCGGCCGCCGTTGTTGTGGGCGCCGAGGACGTCGATCCCCGTCAAGCCCGCGCCTTTGGTGTATGTCTGCGCTGCCGCGAGACCTACTGCCAGTAGTACTACGAAGAGTACTAACATCATCTTTCTCATAAAATCGTTTAAGACCTCCTGATTTGTAACAGCTGTTACATCTACAGCTACTGCTATCAATGCGGAGCCGGTGATGAGGCCATGCTCCTTTTGGCCGTCCGCGGACGTCCAAACTTATTGCGGCTTCTGTGCCGCAGAACTCGTCGCCGCTGCGGGTGTGGCCGAAGCCGCGGCGCTTGTCTTTACCCCGCTCGCATTTTTCTTGTCGTCTTCCGTCTTGCGACGCGCCAGCTCCGCTCTCGCCTCGTCGTCAGTGAAATAGCGGAACATCTGCACTCGTCCGGGATACTGCTCGCTGGTGAAAATGCGGTTGTGCTTGTCGATGTAAAGCCCAGCAAGCGACTGGAACATCCCGGGCAGCCTGCCGTGCGTGCCCATCCAGATCAACAAATCGCCCTCGGGCGTGAAACACTGAACACGATCCTGAACCGCGTCGGCGACCCAAACGTGCCCGTCGACATCAATTGCAATTCCTTTGGGTCGGAAGAGCGTCCCCGGTCGGTCACCGGCCTTGCCAAATGCGCGGATGAAGTTGCCATCCGCATCGAATACCTCGATCCGGTTGTTGAACGTGTCGCTGACATAGAGGTTGTTGTCGCTGTCCAGCGCCACATTTGTGGGAACCGCGAACTGGCCGGGCTCCGTCAGCGTGTGTTGCTTACCGGGTGTGCCGATCTTGCGAATGAGATTGAGTTTGTCGGCGTCGTAGACGAGGACGATGTCCTGGGCGGCGTCGGCCACATAAAGGAATCGATTCTCGTTATCGACGACCATGCCGCCGGGGTCGAGTACACCGTCGCTGATCGAGCCTTCGACCTTATGGTTCTTGTCGAATACGAGGATGCGGTGCAGCTTGGTGTCGGAAACGAAGAGACGGTCGGAGTCGTCGATAGCCAGGCCGATGATGTCGCCGAAGCGCGCCTGCACTCCGTGCTTGATCATCTTCATCTCTTTGGTTTCGGTATTGAAGATGAAGACTGCGCCCACTTTTCCGTCGGCGACGTAAAGATCGCCCTTCGAATCGACAGCCAGACCGTAGGGAGTCCATAGCGCGAACAGCGGTTTATCGGCCATTTGCTGCGCCTGGGTCTCGCCACCGGCCATGCGATCCATCCAGCTGCTCTTGTTCTTTGCAGATTGAGGAACGTACTTGTCGCAGCAGAAGTAGTTCAGATACTTCATACGAGTGACAGCAGGAGGGTTCGGCCACACGATCTTCGAGTAGTCGATCATTTCAAGAATGTTGGGCTGCTTCGGCTCGGCAGTGTCTTTCTTCTTCTTGCTTCCGGCATAGAGTGCGGTCGGATCGGCAAGCGTCAGGAATAGTACGAGCCCCGTGACCAAGGCCGCCAACTTCATCGCTTTCGTGATCGTTCTCTCCATGTCGACTCCTACTTCGTCAAACTCGTGTGGCAGGTCGTGCAAAATGCCATGTTGTTGGCCTGGTCCTTCACCAGCAGATCGGGCTTTGCCGAAGAGTGCGGTTGGTGACAGGACAAGCAACTGACGGGCTTCAGGACCTTGTTCACATCCGACGGGTCCATCACGTCGCTAACCGGGTGTCGGTCAACCGGGTGACCGCGGCCATATTTGATTGGCAGCAGTGTCACCTTGCGGAAATAGTCTTCGGGCAATTTCACTTTGCCGTCGAAGATGGTTACCAGGTGCTCGCCGTCCACTTTCTTCGGATCTGCATCCGGGCCGTGGCACTCGAGACAGAGCTTATTCGTGCTGCTGGCACGCAGCAGGTGATCGTTCTCTCCACCGTGCGGCTCGTGACAGGTAGCGCATCCCTGTGTACCCGCGGGCTGATGCAGATGAGCCTTCTTCATCTGGTCCGACTGATCGCTGTGGCAAGTCAGGCATGCTTGCACTGGATCGGGCTGCAAGAATCCCGGACTTTTACCAGCGTGCGGGTTATGGCAGGAAATGCAGTCGCCCTGCGCTCCCGGATGCTGAACTTTGGCTTTTTCGATTTTCTCTGCCTGTTCGGAGTGGCAGGTCACGCATACCGCTTTCGAATCGGCTTGCGTCAGCACGACCTTGCCGTCTTTTGGGGCGGCGTGGCAGCTGTCGCACATCTTGTTTTCGAAGGGATTGTGCACGAACGCCTGCATCAGCTTCGGCTTTGCAGACTGATGTGGATCGTGGCACTGAATGCAATTGGCGTTGCCGAAGGGCTGGCCGTTGTGCGCCTTGATCAGGTTCGCGTCTTTGGCGTCATGGCAGTCCAGACATAGCGCCGGTGTCGTCTTGGTGAGGTGATTATCGAATTCCAGTTTCCCGCGCTCGCCGGTCTTGTGCGTCGTGTGGCAAGTCTCGCAGCCCATATCGAGCGCTGCGTGCCGACTGCCGTCCTTAGGAACGTTCACACCTTTGTTATGGCAGCTAAGGCAGAGGTTCTCGTCTTTGGTGCCGCCGCTGGTTGGCTTCAGCAACTGGTTCTTATTGGGAGAGCTATGCGGATCGTGGCACTTGATGCAATCGCGAACGGCCGGGGGATGCACCTGTCCGTGAATCTCAGCGGCATTCTTGTCGGAGTGGCAGGTGATGCACAGCGCCTGCGGCGTGGTGGTTATCAGCTTTACGCGGGTGATGTCTTTGTTGACGCGAATCTCGTGGCAGCTCGTGCAACCCATCTGGATCGCCGAGTGAACGTGGGCGCCCTTGCCTTTGTCTTCGTGGCACTCGAGGCACTTGGCGGAGTCGGTCTTGGGATCGAGCGGGACCGGGTGCTGCGCTGCCCTCGCGGGCAGGGTCATCATCCCTAACGCCAGCATCAGCACGGCTACGGGCATTTTGGGAAACTTCTTCACTCGAGACCTCCAGCCTCTTGCATGTGCATTCCGGGAACCGTCTGAGACAAACCGGTTTGTACAAGGCTCGAATCGACGTAAGAGGCTGAATTTCCAAGATGTTGCTGAAAGTGGCGTGGAGAGAAGAGAGTTGTTATTCCAGCCAGTTTCAAGCGGCGAATGGGCGTTCTGCCACAGGTTTAGTGGTGAAATCCCGCAGCAAACATTTGTGTGTGTAAACAAACTCATCGCTTCCGATTCGCCACTGAAGTCCCCGTGAGCGCGCCCGCGGCTCGCTGGGGTGAGAGCCGGCGCAAGCTACGCAGGGGTACGCCTTGCCTGGGAGGGCTGTTGACGAGATATCAAACCGCTTCTCGGACTGAATCGGTTATGACGCAAATCACAATTCAGAGTGACTGATACGAGCGGGACGACCCTTTCTTACGATCGGCTCGAACAAAGCAGGAGAAGGCACGCTTAGGCATGTAGCGAATTTCATCGATCCGACGCATGCGCTGTTGACGAATGCAACAAATGCTTCAAGGTGCTAGCGATCTGTCTCGTGGCTCGTTTTCCCTGCGTGCTTGTCATCACTAGGGTGGGTGATATAGCCCAAAATCAAGACGCCAGGCGGCTCCCACCGGGTCGTTAACTTACTGATTGCACGTAACTTCTCTCCAGCACCAACTTTGGAATGGTGGTTGCATTTCTGCTACGGGGAAGGAAGCGCGATGGCAACTGATGCACCCAATCTGGGCCGAAAACTCTATAAAACGATGGCGTCGGTCCGTACCGGAGTCCTACTGATACTGATCGTCGGGATTTTTGCCGCGGTCGGCACTGTCATTCTGCAGCGGCCTGCGACCGATCCCGACGTTCTGCAGCGAACTTATTCGCCGCAAACGCTGGTCTGGCTCGATCGCTTTGGACTCACCGACGTGTACCACACCTGGTGGTTCATTACGTTGCTTGCGCTGGTCAGCATCAGCATCGTTTGCGCTTCACTGGAACGCTGGCCGAATGCGTGGCGCTTTTATGCTCGTCCTTATACATATCCTGAGGCGCACTTCCGCCTTGGACTGCAGCACAAGACTGAAATTCCCATCAATAGCGAAGAACAGGGGCTGAACGCCGCGCGCTTTGCATTCCACAAGGTCGGCATTCACTCGAAGGATGTGAACACCCAGAAGCCATCCGCAATCTTTGCCGAGCGACATAGGTTCGCGGTGATGGCTGTGTACGTGATTCATGCTTCCCTGCTGCTGATCTTCATCGGCGGAATGATCGACGGCATGTTCGGCTATCGCGGATACCTGCAGTTAGTCAAAGGCGAAACCAAGAATGTTCTCGAGATGCGCGATCGCGCTGATCGTGTTGACCTGAAGACGATTCCCTTCAGCATCCGCTGCGACGACACCGGGCAGGAAAACTACGCGGACGGCAGTCCGAAGAAATGGTGGTCGAAATTAACCGTCGTCGAAGACGGGCGCGATGTCGAAAGTAAAGAAATCGTCGTCAACGACCCGCTGATCTATCGCGGACTTCGCTTCTACCAGGCCAGTTACGGACAAAGCGGCAACCTCGAATCCTTGAACCTGGTTGTGAAGCAGGCGGGCGCACCGGATAAAGAACTCGTTCTGGCCGGGACGACGCCGTCGCAAATCGATGCTGCAACCAGCATTCGCGTCGAACAGTTCATACCCGACTTCTACATGCAGGACAACGAAGTTCACATGCGGTCGAAAGATCCGGTGAATCCCGCGATCCAGCTGTCAGTGAATCAGGCCGGAAAAACTTCTCTCGTATGGGTGTTCCCAGGACAGCCGCAAATGGGCGATCAGACGCCCTTTACCTTCGAATTGAAGGATGGCAAGCTCGCGCACTTTACGGGACTGGAAGTCTCACACGAACCGGGCCAATGGGGCGTATGGGCTGGTTGCGTGCTCATGGGATGCGGACTACTAGTCGCGTTCTACATGGTTCACATGCGGTTCTGGGCCGTACCGGTTACGAAGGCAAATGGCGAACTGGTGCTTTGGGTAGGCGGAGCTTTCAACAAGAATCGTGATCGTTTTGAAGATTTCTATGCGCAAGTAGTCGACGCAATCCGCGAGGAGCTGACGACAGGCGGCTCACCAAACGCGGACGAAAAAGAAAACACGCTAGCCGGCGCGTCAAGCCGGTAGTGGAGGCAAGAAGAATGTCCCGTGCAACTGTGGAAGTGAAAACCGAGCTCGAACTGGAAGCTCAGCCCACGTCTGGAAATGCGCTGCTGGTGTTTGTCTCATTGGGGATGGCATTCCTGCTGATCGTTGCGCTGCTGGGCGTGGCCAAGTCGGGCAACTTATTCAGCGAAAGCAATCTTCTGTATGTCGCTTTGATCTTCTATTCGGGCGCCGCTGCTCTCTACATGGGCTTCGGAGTAACCGGAACCGAACGCTACGTGAAGTTCGCCTCGATAGCCACGATGATCGGACTGGTCGCAAACACGCTAGCCGCTGGCCATCGCTGGTACGAAGCCGGACATCCGCCATTTGCGAGCCTTTATGAAATGTTGCTGAGCTTTGTATGGACCGTCGCACTGCTCACGCTAATCTTGGAACGCAAATATAAGGTCAAGATTATCGGCTCGGTCACCATGCCGCTGGCTGTGGTCGGCGTGATTCTGATGCAACTGCTGCCGTCGGAAGTTCGACCGTTGGTACCCGCACTGCAATCTACGTGGCTGCATGTCCACGTCACGCTGGCGATGCTCGCCTACGCCGCTTGCGCGATGAGTTTCGCGCTCGCCATGATGTTCCTCATCAAAGACAACATGAAGACCGAGACGTTCCTCGCAGCTACCAGCGCGATGGTAACGGCGATTTACATTTCGATGATGATTCGTTTCGAGCGCTGGGGAGGTTTCAGCGTCATCGCCTGGAATGCGCAAGACAAACAGGAAGTATTTCTGAGCCGCGGAGTGCGCCTGTTTCTGACTATCCCTGACCTCGGCTGGATTTTTGTGATCGCTTTGATCGCAGCCGCCGCACCGCTGGCGCTTTACGCGCTGTCGAAGACTCGTAAAGATGAGTCGATAATGGGATTCGCTAACCAGGCAATCTTCGTTTCGATCTTGCTGCAGGCAGTCGCTCTCGGGGCATTCATCTTCAAAGTGAAGACTGGCATTTTCACCTCGCCTGATGCGGACGGCAGTTTCGTCACCGACCTTGCGGCGAGTCCCTTTATCCTTGCCGGCCTCATCGGTGGCATCTTCATGTCGCTCCTTTATCTTCTATTGCTGTGGCGGCGTGCGGACCTGGAAAAGCTGCTTCCGACCTCGGATTCGCTCGACAAACTTATTTATAAAACGATCGGCATCGGCTTCCCATTGCTTACGCTGATGATCGCGGCAGGAGCGTATTGGGCCAATCGCACGTGGGGCTCATACTGGAGTTGGGATCCCAAAGAGACGTGGGCGGCCATCACCTGGCTGGTATATGCGGGATACCTGCATATGCGCATCACTCGCGGGTGGCGTGGCCGGCGCGCAGCTTATTTCGCAATCCTCGGCTTCGCAGTGGTCATGTTTACGTTCTTCGGCGTGACCTATCTGCTGCCGGGATTACATGCGTACGCTTAAGTTTTTAAAGCTCAGGCAGACCTCCTGAGGACGGCGGGGCTCGAATGGTCGGGTCCCGCCAGCAAGACCGAATCCCATTGGGTCTGGGTCAAGCAGAATGGAACAGGAAGAGTTGAATAGTATGGCCTCCACATCAGCTTCGGTCGGCATGCCCGACTTGCGGACTACCTCCGTAAAGCACCGCAAGCTCGTGCGATTGAACTGGCAGACCAAGACCCTAATCCCAGTAGCGGCGGCCTTTCTCAACGGTGTCCTGGTGTTCCTGTTCGCCACGCTCACCCTGCTTCCACACGAGCGCCAGAAAGTCCTTCTTGTAGCGGCTGCTGGGGCCATAGTCATCTGCGGCATCCTGTTAATCACCCTTGCTGTGGTTGTGCGGCGTCCAATGCTGGAGTTGCAGGACAAAATTCAGCGCGTGGCCGATGGCGATCTGAACGTGCAAGTTGGGTTCAGCGATCGCAACGACGATATCGGTGATCTGGGGCGAAATTTCAACAACATGGTCCAGCAGTTGCGCGAGAGCCGACAGGAGATCGAGCACCTGCACCGCACACAGATGTCGCGGGCCGAGCACATGGCAACCCTGGGGGAACTGGCCGCCGGATTGGCACACGAGATTCGCAATCCGCTGGCTGGCATAGCCGGCGTCATGCAAATCGTTGGGCGGGATCTGCCGCCCTCCAGCCCCGCCTGCGACGTCGTGAAAGACGTTCAGGAAGAGGTAATGCGGATCAACCGCATCGTTTCCGATCTGCTGGAGACGGCGCGTCCACGTCCGGCTCAGTATCAACTCGCGGATCTGAACACGACTGTGGAGCATGCTGTCATGTTCGCGCGACAACACGTCTTGTCCAAGCCCATCGAGATCGAATTCCAGAAAGCGCCGGAACTGGGGTTGGTTGAGCACGATCCCCGTCAACTCCACCAGGTGCTTTTGAACCTTCTCCTGAATGCCATTCAGGCGCTCGATGGCGCCGGCCGAGTCTCGGTTCTGCTCGCCCAGTCGGACGAGAACACGGTTTCGGTTTCCATCAACGACACCGGACTGGGAATCGCCCCCGAAAACCTAACCCATATCTTCCGTCCCTTCTTCACCACCAAGGGCCACGGAACCGGATTAGGACTACCTCTGGCGCGCCGCATCGTCGAAGACCACGGCGGCAAACTCGAGGTAACTAGTGACCTTGGTCATGGCAGTACCTTTACGTTAGTACTGCCATTTCGCCGCCCCCAGCCTGAAATGGCGGCAAGCGCCTGACTTCCGTAGTAATCTAGGGAGGGATGCCTCTCGAAAAAGTCTTAATAGTTGACGACGAAAAGCTCGTCCGCTGGTCGCTGCGCCAAAAATGCCAGGAGTGGGGCTATCAAGTCATGGAAGCCCCCGACGGCAACACTGGTATCCGCGTCGCACAAGCTGAAAGTCCCGACCTCGTCCTGTTGGACGTACGCCTTCCCGACATTGGCGGCCTGGAAGTCCTGAAGAATATCCGCGAAAACGCGCGCGCCGTGATCATGATCACAGCCGACCCGCAATTAGAAGACGTTAAGCAGGCGATCAAGCTGGGCGCGTACGACTTCATTGGCAAGCCCCTGGATTTCGACGAGCTCGGCGTCACCGTAAAGAACGCCCTTGAAGCGAACCGCCTGCGAACCGAAGTGGAAACGTTACGGGGCGAGGTCAAGCGGCGAACCGGCGTCCACGAGGTCATCGCCGAATCCAAGAAGATGCAGGATGTGATGGGCTTCGTCGGCAAGGTGGCAGCGAGCGAGGCGAGCACTATCCTGATTCAAGGCGAAAGCGGCACCGGTAAGGACCTGATCGCCAAAGGCATTCACTACACCAGCTCCCGTCAGGAAAAGCCATTCGTCGCCGTGAACTGCTCTGCCATCCCCGAAACTCTGATGGAAGCCGAACTGTTCGGACACGAGCGCGGCGCCTTCACCGATGCGAAGGCAATGAAAAAGGGCCTGTTCGAGGTCGCCGATGGGGGAACGCTATTCCTCGACGAAATTGGCGAACTCTCGCCGTCTGCTGCAGGCTAAGATGCTGCGCGTGCTGGAAGACCAGATTATCCGGCGCGTGGGCGGCGTCCGGGACATGCAGGTAAATGTGAGGGTGATCGCAGCGTCGAATCGCGATCTGGAAAAAATGGTGCAGGAAGGTACGTTCCGCCAGGACCTTTTCTATCGTCTGGCGATCATCTCCATCTTCCTTCCATCGCTTCGCGAGCGCCGTGAAGATATCTTGCCCATGGTGGATTTCTTCATCGAGCGTTACAACAAGAAGTTCCGCAAGAGTGTCCGCGGCATCACCGAAGAAACACGCAAACTGCTGCTCGCTCACAACTGGCCGGGCAATGTCCGAGAACTGAAGAACGCAATTGAACGCGCGATGATCCTGGAAGAAGAACAGTTCCTGCGCCCAACCTATATGCCATTCGCAGTGGGGCATCAGCACTCGGGTCTCACGGCTTTCGAGAAAATCTCCGGCCCTACCGACGGCCAATTGCTACCGAATGGCCGCTCCTTGCCGCCGCTTACGATCCCCGAAGGCGGAACGTCATTGGAAGAGGTGGAACGCGCGTTGGTTGAAATGGCGATGCGCCAGGCGAATAGCAATCAGACTCACGCCGCGAAGCTGCTGGACATCAGCCGTGACGCTTTACGCTACAAGCTGAAGAAGTACGGGCTGATGCGCGCCGAGGATGAATCCACCGACGAAGCCAGCGAAGCGCAAAGAGCGGGATAGCAAATCCTTACTGGCATGCACTTCCTGTCTGCCCGTTAATTCGAAATTCCTGCACGCGTCGATTTCCGGTATCCGCCACGAATAAACATCCTGCTTCGATCCACAATCCTTCAGGTCCATTGAACTGTCCGGCTTCCTGGCCGGTCTGTCCAAAACGATAGAGCGGGTGGCCATCGGGACCAAAGACCTCTATTTGTGAAACGCTCGGATCAGTGATGTAGACATTGCCAGCTTGGTCGGCTGCTAAGCCGGATCGCGCATCGGCGTCGACCGCGGGCGTTTCTCGTCGAAAGTGTCCTTGCAGATCGAATACCTGGAACCGGGAGTTGCCGGCGTCGAGCACGACGACCTCGTCGTTAGCCACGGCTACTTGCACCGGATTCCTGAATTCTCCCTGGCCTTTTCCACCACCGCGTTTGCCGATGTGTCCCAACACTCTGCCTCGCTGGTCGAGAATAATGACCATGCCCCGCGGGCCATCGCATACATAGAGGCGACCGCTGTGCCTGTGAATCGCAATCCCGCGTGGCTCCTCAAAATAAGACTCGCTGCCATGCGTCTTCATCAATTCACGGCTGAACTTTCCTCGAGGATCAAAGACCAGCACGCTGCGGGAATTCTTGTCCGTCACATACAGGGTTCCCTGTTGATCGGCTGCAATTCCCACGGGTGACTGCATGCGATCGTCGGCTTGCAAAAGTGAATATTTCGCGCGAGCGAAGTCAAACACGTGGATCGCGTGTGAGCCTGCGTCAACAACGAACACCCGTTTCTCCGAGTCAGCCGCTATTGCTCTCGGGCTTTGCAGCACATCGGTCGTTTGAGTTTCGTCTTTCGGGCCGGCAACGATATCCAGCGTCTTGTCGAGGGCAGGGTGGCTCCGTCTGACATCTTGCGCGGAAGAGAATTGACGTACGAAGGTGAGAGGATCAGGAGTTTGATTCGTTCTATCTTGAGCAGCAACGATCGCTACGTAGCAGAGAGCTGCTAGGAATACGAAAATGCGCCGGTGACACTGCATACCGTCTCTCGATCATAGCAGTGACGCAGGCTCAACATTCTTCGGGATCAACAAACGGTCTGACTCAAATTGACACGCGTCGCTGGAAGATTTTCCCTGCATGTGCAAGATCTTGCGCACATCCCGCTGTGAGTTGCTTCACAAGTGATTGGTTTCAGGTACTCTCCTCCGGCATTCCGATTGCATCTTTATTGATTATGAGAATTACGATGACCCTCACGCGCCGCAACGGGCAACTTGTGCCTCTCGGCCAGAATGAAGCGCTGAGAATCCTTCTCGCAAGATCCGATCATGAAAATGCGCCAGAATTTTCAATCGCATTCCGAGCAAAGCTTCTTTGTTCGCTTGATGCGTATCTTTGTAGCGGTGGCGCAGACTGCGTTTCCCTTGCATCGCTAGTAGCGCGTTCGATCTCTGAAAAAAATAAGCCCGGCGATGTCTGCCGGGCTTTTTACTGCTCTGTTAAACGAATCGTTTAGTCGCGGTCATGATCCCCGTCGTGATCCCCAACGCTGAGCAGATCCATCAGATCACTAATTGCGGGCTTGTTCCTGGGAACATACGGATTGCCCTTTTCGGCCTTCGGATTAGGCAGATTGTCGCGGCTGCGGTCAGTCAACGGCTTCAATCCCCAGTTTGCCTCGATGAATTTCACAACAGAGGCGTGATCCGAATACACGTGGGAGATGTGGCCTGCCTTCGTCCACGGCGAAACTACGATCATCGGAACTCGGGTTCCGTCGCCAAAGAAGTCGACTGGCTGGATGTAGCCTGAGTCGTAGTAGCCACCGCCTTCGTCAAAGGTCACGAAGATCGCGGTACTCTTCCACAACTCTGGATTCGCCTGCACTCCGTCCACAATCTTCTTCACGAAACCTTCGTACAGGTTCAGCTTCGAAGAGGCCGGATGGCCGTCCAGGTATCCATCAGGTTTCACATACGAAACGGCGGGAAGCGTGCCGTTGGCAATCGCCGCGTACAAATCGGTGGTGTCTTTCAGATGCGACCTGCCGGAGACGCTGGTCATGATCGACGTCACGTACTGGAACGGGTTACAGATGTTGCAGTAGGTGTTGTCGGGCGTCACATAGTTGTTGTCGGGATTCGCAAGATAAGCGTTCCACTGATCGCCGTAGTACGCCCACGAGATGTTCTTCTGGATGAGCGCATCGCCGATGGTTCGCAGAGGTGATGGTGGAATGGTGAAAACGGTCTCGTTCGGATTAGTTATGTCCGCGTATGCGCTGCGGCCATCGCCGTAGTACCCAGGGTTGTAATTGTTGAGCAGGTAGTAATGTCCGGGAGCACACTTCGGATCCACTTCATATTGCAACGAGGACAGGTAATTCAGCACGGACGAAACGCCCGCCGCATCGGAGTCCGAGCAATTGCTGTAGGTGCCGCCACCGAAGGACATTGAGCCGAACGAGCCGCCGCCGTAACCATCTTGCGTGTACCAGTTATTTGTCCCCGGCTGCGCATTCGGATTCTCAATTTCGTCTACCACGCCAGCGTTCTTCGAGCCGGCAGCGACCAGTTGCTTATGTGGTGGAACGGCCGGATTGCCATTGCCATCACTGAACCAGATCGCATCCGCGGCTCCCAGCATGACGTGATTCGCGCCGGTTCCGCCGTTCACGCCCTGGTGGTAGTTGTCGCTCATCGCATAGTGGTCCGCCAGATATTTCAGGTATGGCGCATCACCATTCAGAATGTTGTAGAAGCCCATCGCCGTGGAACCTTCTCCGGTGCTCTCGTCATTGAAACCCGTAGCCTGCGCATTGCCATTCGATCCGGCACCAATCGTTGTTTCAACCCATGGAAACAGGTCGGAGCGGCAGCCGCTGGGATTCCATGTGGTCGCGTACGCGGCATTGCAATCCATCTGCTGCCACATCTGGTAGAAGCGATGCACGGGGCTGGCCGTGTACGCGTCGTAAGGAAGCGTAGCGGAAGTCAGCTGAAACGGTCCCGGCGGCAGATTGGTTGCATTTGGGATGCGAGCATCCGGCACGTGCCCGGTCTGGCCTGTGCCGCCGGTAGTGAGATAAACATAGTAGTCATCGGGCAAACCGTTCTCGATTGCCTTCGCTTGTGCAACTGAACTGAAAAGTGGATTAGTTGGTCCGCCTACCATCGCCGGCGGCAGCTTAGAGTAGAGGGTCTTGTCGCTGGGACTGATCTGGTACTTATCGGCGTGGGTGTCTTTTGCCGACCACTGACTCGCCAGGAAGAAGTTCGGACCTGGTGTTCCGTCCTTGTTCACAATGCCTTCGGAAAGCAGATTCTTTACCGTCTCACCCTTCTTGGGTTTGTAGGTTGCAAAGATATGGTCGAACGTTCGGTTTTCGCCGAGGATCACGATTACATGTTTGATCGGCGTGCGAGTTTTATTGGAATTGTCGGTCTGCGCAACGGCAGCTACCGGAACAACGGTTTGAATCGCCAGCGAGAACAACGCAGCACTTGCCGCCACTCGCCACTTCTTCGGAACAAACTCCTGCACATCCATCTTCCATCCTCCATAAAGGTGGTGGACGAAAGGTAAGCTGATTCCGTTGCGGGTCGGTTAATGGCAAGTAAAGATCAAAAGAATATTGCTCCACATCGTGGAACGATTTGTGACGCAAAAAGCCCGGCACGCGGCCGGGCTCTCTGTGAAGCAGGGAGAATATTTGAAATCAAGCTTACTTTGGAAGTTCGAGCTTCTGGCGTTGTGGGGCAGTCGCTGTGCTGTCGCTGTTCCGCAGCCACGCCGTTCTGATTTGCCGTCGTGCAGCCAGTTCCGATTGGCGATACTTGGGCTCGCTCACGTACCCGTGCACGTGATCCTTCGTCACCTTGTTGATCACCAGTTCCACCGGACGCCCGCCTTCAGCAGCGTAAAAGACTACGGGCTGGAGCAGATTCACATGCTTTTGCGAAAGCTTCGCATCGTCCACCATCAGTTCGAGATCCGCATACTGGCTCTTCATGTTGGCCTTCTTCAGGCGGATTCCGACCGGTCCCTGCGACGAAAACTGCTTCGACTTGTCCAGATCGAATTCGTAATACTTGCGCTCGCCCTTGCGCTCCAGCGCGACCAGTTCTTCGTGAGTCGAGGCGATGGAACCGGAAAGCTCCGTGCGAGTTCCGGCGAGATCCTGTCGGGTAGCGTCGATCGCCTTCTGCTGCTCGTCGAGCTTAGCCTGGAACTGCTTCCACCGAGGATCGTCGTGCCGAACGGCCGCATGCGCGCTCTTATGGTTCGATTTCGCGACTACCGCGGGATGAGCAGCCGACTGCTTTTCCGCGGCGGCAGCCTGTTGCTGCGTCTGCGCTTCGCTTAACTGGTTCAGGCGTGAATTCAGCGCGTCCATCTGGTTGCGGGTCTGGTCCAGCGTTGTGGAGATCTGTGCATTTTGGGCACTTAACTGTGCCGAAACACCGCGCTCATGCCACGCGTATCCGAGTGCCGCAACTACTAGCAGCAACGAGGCGATGATGCCCAAATGCGAGGGTCGTACAGGAAGTTCTTGAGACATGGTCAACTCCGGGAGCAATTCTTAACCGCTTATAGGGCAAGCCAGATGCCAGAGTAGCTGAACCGTAAGCTGCTGATTTTTCTAGGTAAGTACCTGCAGGCCAATAGTCGCGCCGCGTAGGGCTTTCCCTCGAATAGGAAGAATTTACGGGGCTGCAACCGGCTTCGCGGCCGCCCCTCGGAGTTATTATTGACTCTTCTTTGGCGGCACCGGCTTTCGGTAGCTTCTTCAATAGCTGCGCGGTAGGGATTTCGTTCCCATCCTTATCTACATAATGGATATCGAAAGCCGCAGTCGATCAAGTCATAAAACACGCACGTCGCCGTGCAGGTGAACTGATGGGACCTGCTTTGCCGGCAGAAAGACGTAATCGCCGCCCTTCATGTCGTGGGCAGCGGCGCCTTTGGTCTCCACCGTCGCATTGCCCGCCGACGAATATGAGCTGCTCATTCGCCGTATGCCAATGCCAGGGGATCACGCAACCAGCAGTCGTTTTCGCCAATATTGTCGCGGCGCCCTGGGTCGGGTCTCCATGCACTGCTGAGATCGTCATGCAAGACGGCAGCACCGCGAGCGGCGCGAACTTGGTAGTCGAGACCGATGCGTAGCTCATCTGGTCGCCACCCTGCGCTAAACAAACTGCGGAGAGCAGACTGCAAATAATCGCCAGGATCAGACTCCGAACTCGTATCCCTTGCATGTCGTACCTCGCAAGAAGAAATTTTGCGCGCGCGAGTATAGCACTGACGGGTCTGTTTGTCGGGCCAAAGGTAGTGGCGTGGTCTGTTAAACGTTCGAGGAACTGGCGCGTCTTACATGCAGTCCACAGAGGAGGCATGCGCTCGATGAAGTTGCCCGCATATCTGCTGTGCCTGTTGTGTATCCCGGTTTCACTTGCAGCGCAGGCCCCCACTGTTTCGAACACCGCGACCAACGAATGGTCCGTCGCAAAACCAGCGGAGGCAGGCCTTTCCGCCGAACCGCTGAACAAGATGGAGACAGCGATCCAATCAGGCGATTTGAAGAAAATCACCAGCGTCCTGATCGCACGCCACGGCAAGCTTGTTTACGAAAACTACTTCAACGGATCAAGCCAGATGCACTGCAGGACACAAGATCAGCAACGAAATCGATCACCGACATACTGGTTGGAATCGCGATCGATCAGAAATCCTCTACCGGTGTCAGCGCTCCCATTCTTCCATTCTTTCCCGACAAGCAACCGCTCGAAAATCCCGATCCCCGTAAATCCAAAATAACGATCGAAGACTTTCTTACGATGAGTTCCCTGCTTGAGTGTGACGATTGGAACAATTTCTCGCGCGGCAACGAAGAGCGCATGTACCTGATCGAGGACTGGGTGAAATTCACGCTCGATCTTCCGATCAAAGGATTTGCGCCGTGGGTCACGAAGCCGCAGGATTCCCCGTATGGCCGCAGCTTCAGTTACTGCACAGCCGGAGCCAGCACTCTGGGCGCAGTTTTGGAGCGCGCCACGAAGATGCCAGTACCGGATTTCGCGCGTGCAAATCTGTTCGGACCACTGGGTATTGAGAAGACAGATTGGAAATTCGCTCCACTCGGAACGGCGCAAACTGGTGGCGGCCTTGGCCTTCGCAGTCGCGATCTGCTGAAACTTGCGCAGTTGTACCTGAACGGCGGCACATGGAATGGCAAACGCATCGTGTCTGAGGCCTGGGTGAAAACTTCCACGCAGTCGCACGTCCAGATCGACGACGATACCAAGTATGGATACTTCTGGTGGCTGAAAGATTTCAAGTCCGGCGGGAAGAGTTTCCCCGCCTTCTACATGTCTGGTAATGGCGGCAACAAAGTTTTGGCGTTCCCGGCGCAAGACGTGGTCGTGGTCATCACCAGCACGAATTACAACACCCGTGGCATGCATGAGCAGACAGACAAGATTCTGACTGACTTTGTCCTACCCGCAGTTCAGTAATGTCTGCGGAGAGTGCAACGGAGTTATCATCCCTGTGCGCGGGAAACAGCGCGCATCGCATGATGACTCGACTAAGACTTTTTACTTTTGCTCTCTTGCTACTCGGCACTGCTACAACCTTGTTCGCGCAACGCCAGCGCTGGACGATTGAACAGGCCAACACGTGGTATCGGCAACAACCGTGGCTTGCAGGCAGCAACTTCATTCCCGACAACGCAATTAATCAGTTGGAAATGTGGCAGGCCGCAACCTTCGATCCCAAGGAGATCGACAAAGAACTCGGCTGGGCGGAGGCGATCGGCATGAATACCATGCGCGTCTTCCTCCACGACCTGCTATGGCAACAGGATGCCGACGGATTCAAGCAGCGCCTGGACCAGTTTCTCGCGATTTGCGCGCGCCACCACATCCGTCCAGTCCTCGTTTTGTTTGACTCGTGCTGGGACTCGAATCCGAAGCTCGGCCCCCAGCACCCGCCCATTCCCGGCGTACACAATTCAGGCTGGGTGCAGAGTCCCGGAGCTCGCGCGTTACGTGATCCTTCGCAGTATCCTCGCCTGAAGGCTTATGTCGTCGGCGTTGTCGGTGCATTCGCGGACGATCAGCGTGTCCTCGCCTGGGATGTGTGGAACGAGCCTGACAATGCCTACGCTTCCTCACGCGAGGAGCTTCCCAACAAAGTTGCGCTGGTTGCGGCACTACTGCCACAGGTGTTCGAGTGGGCGCGTTCCGTCAATCCTTCACAGCCTCTCACCAGCGGCGTTTGGGAAGGCAAGCCTGCCGAGTGGAGGGACGCGACCAAGTGGGCTCCCGTCCAGCGCACGCAACTCGAACAATCCGACATTATCTCGTTCCACAACTACAGTTGGCCCGAGGATTTCGAAGCGCACGTGATCGCACTGCAGGGTCTGCACCGCCCGATTCTGTGCACGGAGTTCATGGCTCGCTCGGCTGGAAGCACATTTGACACGATCCTTCCCATTGCGAAGAAATACAAGGTGGCCGCGATCAATTGGGGGTTCGTGGCCGGCAAAACTCAGACCATTTATCCGTGGGAATCGTGGCAGCATCCGTATGTTCATACTCAACCGCCAGTCTGGTTCCACGACATTTTCAAAGCGGATGGCACTCCCTATCGCGAGCGCGAAACGCAACTCATTCGCGAACTAACGAGCGAATCCAACCAGCAGAAGGCGCAGGCATCACAATGATCTTTATGAATCCGATTGGGCACGTCGTTAGCCCTTACAAAGATCCCAAGGACGTTCCCCGCGGCCTTGGCGCGAAACACGAGGTTGAGGGCGTGCTTGAGATCGCGCCGGAATTCGAGATCGGCCTCGCCGACATTGAAGGTTTTTCTCATCTTTATGTCATCTGGGCCTTCGATCGCTCCACCGGATACGAATTGACGGCCACGCCACCTACCGATACTCGCCCTCATGGCGTGTTCGCGACCCGGTCCCCGTTTAGACCGAACCCGATCGGCCTAACTGTCGTGTCACTGCTGCGCCGCGAAGGTGCTCGATTGCACGTGCGTGGCATCGACATGCTCGACGGTACGCCGATTCTGGATATCAAGCCCTACCTCTCGAATGTCCCCGAAGAGCAGTTGCGGCGCGGCTGGCTGGCCGAGGCGGAAGCGCGCGCGAAGCCGTGATTCGGCAATGCTTTTCTCGATTAGCGTTCCGACGAGGAGAGCCTCCGCGGCGCGGCGGACCAACCCACGTGATCGCTGTCACGGGTAGGGTACGTGATATCACAGACCGCATTCCGATCGTCCGGCGCACGTTCACCGAGAAATTTTAAAAACTGTTGAATAATTCAGCGTCGAATCGCGGCCACCTACCGAAAATGCCCTATCTACGGGGCTTTCGAGGCGCTAGATCGCACTCCACCTTTGCCCTGCCTTTGCCTGAACCTCTGCCGGCTTTCGCCGGTTCGCGCCTTCATTCTGACGCGGCAGGCAGGTACTCACATTGAACCGTGATTTCTGTCACGGCCAATCGTTAATCACAATGAGATAAACATCTCCGCCCGCCAGGTCCGAACACTCGTTCACCGGCGTGGGCCGACCCCAGGTTTCGTAACGCCGCGTGCCAAGGCGCTTATTAACGTTAAGGAACTCATTCATGTCCAAGCCCGACTTCCCTGAGAAGCAAACAATCGGAAATAGCCTGAAAAATGCCGGAGTCTCGCGCCGCGATTTCCTTTCTTTCTGCGGCGTACTAATGGTTGCCGCTCCTGTAGGCCTCACCCTCACACAGAAAGCCTCAGCCACGGCGATCGCGAACGCCATCGGACAGGCGAAAAAGCCGTCCGTCATCTGGCTGCATTTCCAGGACTGTACCGGCTGCTCAGAAACGCTGCTGCGAACCTCCCGCCCCGATGTTGCCAGCCTGATCCTGAACGTCATCTCCCTCGACTACCACGAAACGCTGATGGCTGCCTCCGGCTACCAGGCTGAAAAGTCGTTGCGCGATGCGGTTGAGCAAAATGCCGGGAAATTCATCCTGGTATGCGAAGGATCGATTCCGACGAAGGACCAGGGCGTCTACATGAAGCTGGCGGGACGTCCGGCGCTCGAAGTTTTGAAAGACGTGGGATCGAAGGCAGCGGCGGTCGTCGCGATGGGTTCATGCGCATCCTGGGGCGGAGTACCTTCCGCCGATCCGAATCCAACGGGCGCCGTTGGTGTCGATCAGATCATCACCGACAAGCCTGTCGTCACGCTTCCCGGATGCCCGCCGAATCCTTACAACCTGCTGGGCACGGTGCTCGAATACGCAACCATGGGCAAACTGCCCGCACTCGATCAGTTCAATCGCCCGAAGTTCGCCTACGACCGATTGATTCACGACCATTGCCCGCGTCGCGCTCATTTCGATGCCGGCCGCTTCGCGAAAGAGTTCGGAGACGATGGCCACCGCATCGGCTGGTGCTTGTACAAGCTGGGCTGCAAAGGCCCGGCAACGCACGCCGCCTGCTCGACGCAGCCATTCAACGAGACTCCTGATGTATGGCCGATCGGTATCGGCGCGCCTTGCGTAGGCTGCACCGAAAAAGCCGTCGGCTTCCGCATTCCGATTTTCCAGACCGTCGACATCCAGCGCGTCACGCCTCCAGAGCAACTGCCCTTGGTTCACATGCCTATCGGATCGGCGAGCACAGTGGCTGCCGGACTTGCGGGCTTGATCGCTGGCGGAATCGGCGGCGCAGCGTATATGGCCGCCAGCCGGTTGCCGGGCGGCAAAGGCAAGAACCCGCCACCCGCACCCTCTTCCGACGACACAGCCGATTCCACTCTGCAGGATGTGGGAGGCAAATAGCGATGGAATTCTCGCGACGCGATGCGATCAAGAAATTCGCTGTGGGAAGTGCGGCAGCAGCCGCAGTAGGATCCACTTCTCTCGTCACTCTTTCCGGAGTGGCGCATTCGGAGGAGCCAGCTCCCGTGGCTCCTAAGAATGCGGTTGGCATGCTCTACGACACGACGCGCTGTATCGGATGCCAATCGTGCGTAGTTGCCTGCGCCGAAGCGAACAATCTGTTGCCGGAAGCGATGAAGCTCGGCGATGGCGTGCACCTCACGGCCAGCGATCTGAATTCGTTCACCAAGAACATCATCAAGCTCTATAAGCCGGTCGACGGCAAGGAATACTCCTTCGTGAAGCAGCAGTGCATGCAGTGCGTCGATCCGACTTGCGTTGCAGGGTGCATGTTCAAAGGTCTACAGAAGGATAAGAATACCGGCGTAATCACTTGGAATTCGAAAGGTCTGTGTCGGCTGCCGCTACTGCGAAATCTCCTGCCCGTTCCACATTCCCAAATTTCAATGGCAAGGTTTCAACCCGAAGATCGTGAAGTGTGAGCTCTGCAAGGAGCGGCTCGCCAAAGGCGATCAGCCGGCCTGCACATCGGTGTGCCCGACCCACGCCGTGATTTTCGGCAAGCGCGACGATCTGCTGATCGAAGCCAAGACACGCATCAAGAATCATCCCGGCAAATATCACGACGATCACGTTTACGGCGAGACCGAAGGCGGCGGCACGCAAGTCCTGTATCTCTCCCATGTGGCTTTCGAGAATCTCGGATTGCCCAAACTCGAATCCGAGTCCGTTCCCCGCAAATACTTGAAGTGGCAGAAGCGCGTGTACAGCTACCTGGCGGTGCCTGCGGTGCTCTATGCGTCGATGGTGGGGGTCATCAACGGCAATTTCAAAAAACACCAGGAACACATGAAGGAAGACGAAGAGAAAACTGGTTTGAGGGCGCAGTTATGAACATCGAACGTTGGGATCGTTGCGTACCCGTATTCAACGTGCCGCTGCTGACCAAGCCCTTCAAGCTGATTTGCGCATTGGGCGCGCTGGCGCTCGGACTCGTGACCTATCGCGAGCTCTCCGGACTCGGTCCAGCCAGCGGCATGAACGACGCGTACGCCTGGGGCATTTGGAAGACCTTCAATATCATGGTGCTCACCGGACTCGGCTCCGGCGGCTTCTCGATCGGCATCGCTGCGTGGATCTTCCGGCGCCATCGCCTACATGTGGTGATGCGCACCGCGTTGCTCACCAGCTTTCTCGCCTATGCTTCTGGCTTGATGCTCCTCGGCGTCGATGTTGGCCGCCCGTGGAACTTCTACTGGGTCTTCACCCCATGGCGCTGGAACCTGCATTCGCCGCTGCTCGAAGTTGCGGTTTGCATGCCCACGTATGCGATGTTCCCGTTGCTGATGGAAAATGTCCCGCCGGTTCTCGACTGGTTTCACAAACATCGCCCGCAATTCCGGCCATTGATCGAAAAAGCCGAGAAGGTGATGTACAAGTTTTATCCACTGGTCGTCGGACTCGCATACATACTCCCCGCGATGCACCAGTCTTCGCTCGGCGCGTTGATGCTGCTTGGCGGCAACCGCGTTCACGGACTTTGGCAGACTCCACTGCTCCCTCTGCTCTACGTCTGGGCCGCGGCGTTCATGGGCTTCGCCTGCGTTGCCGGAACACTGCTCTTCTGCTCGCTGGTTTGGGATCGCCCGTTCGACGTTGACGTGCTGAGCGAAATGAACCGCATCACCGCGTGGATCATCGGCAGCTGGATGTTTGTCCGCCTCTTCGACATCGTGATCGAAGGCAAGCTTCTCCTCGCATTCCAGATGAACATTTACGCCGGGCTGTTCTGGATCGAGATGCTATTCCTCGGCGTCGCCGTCGTCATGCTCATCGACTCGGCGAAGTACAAAGACGCGCGGCTCATGTTCCACGCGCACCTGGTCGCCGCTGTGGGCGGCATGCTGTATCGATTCAACCCAACGACACTGGCATTTCAACCTAAGCCCGGAGCGTTTTACTTCCCGTCTGCGATCGAGTTGCTGATCTCCGTCGGATTTGTTTCGCTCGCGGTCGCCGCGTTCGTGTGGGCAGTGAAGAACCTGGCGATTTTGCCGGCGCCGAATTACAGCTGGCAGCAGATGGAAGCGCGTGAAGAAGACGCGCGGTCCGGCTCGGCCTTGACTCCAGAATACGCATTAACCGATTCAAACATTCTTTTATAGAGCGTTCACAATGACGAAGCGCATTACCATTGACCCAATCACCAGAATCGAAGGACATCTCCGCATCGACGTGGAAATTGACGACGGCGCGGTTGCGAATTCATGGGCATCGTGCACCATGTGGCGCGGCATCGAGCGCATTCTCCAGGGTCGCGACCCTCGCGAAGCCTGGCTCTTCACCCAGCGTTTCTGCGGCGTATGCACCACGGTGCACGCCATGGCGAGCGTTCGCGCGGTTGAAGACTCGCTCAAACTGGAGATTCCTGCCAACGCGCAATACATCCGCAACCTGATTCTGATCAATCACGGATTGCATGATCACATCGTGCACTTCTACCAGCTCTCTGCGCTCGATTGGGTCGACGTGATGGAGGTGCCGAAGGCGGATCCGGCGAAGACCGCGTCCTTGGCCGAAAGCATTTCGCCGTGGACCGGCAACTCCAAAGAGCAGATGAAGTTCGCGCAGGACAAGGTGAAGGGTGTCGCTGCCAGCGGTCAGCTTGGCATTTTCGCGAATGGCTATTGGGGCCATCCGGCGATGCGTCTCTCGCCCGACGTCAATCTGCTCGCCTTCTCGCACTATCTACAGGCGCTCGATTATCAGCGTAAGGCCAACCAGGTTGTCGGCATGTTGGGCGCGAAGACGCCGCACATACAAAACCTCACCGTCGGCGGCGTTGCCAACGCCATCAATCTCGATAGCCAGGCCGCTCTGAACATGAATCGCCTGGAAGCGATCAAAGTGCTGATGAGCGAAGTCACCACCTTCGTCCAGCAGGTGTACTTTGTCGACGCGTGCGCGATCGCCGCAATGTACTCCGACTGGTTCAACTATGGTTCCGGCGTGAAGAACTATCTCGCTGTCCCCGATCTCCCGCTCGATGCCAAGGGCACCATGTTCGATCTGCCCGGCGGCTACATTCTCGACGGCAACATCCGCGACGTGCACAAGTTCAGCAGCGCCGCCGATGCTCCGTTCCGTGACGGCGTCACCGAAGACGTTGCGCATGCGTACTACGAGGGCAAAACCAACCTGCATCCGTGGAAGGGCGAAACCATTCCCGAGTTCACCGACTGGCAGGCTGACAAGAAGTACACGTGGGTCAAGGCTCCCCGCTTCCAGGGGCACCCAATGCAAGTCGGCCCGCTCGCGCAGATCCTCATCGGTTATGCGCAAGGCGATCCGCTCACTCGTAAATGGACGGACGCCGCGCTCGCGACGATTTCCAGCGTCTCCGGCAAGCAGGTCACGGTCGATATGTTGCAATCCACTATGGGACGCCATGCCGCACGCGCGATTCGCGCCGCCATGCTCGCCGATCTCGCGCAAAAGCACTGGCAGCTGCTCGTCGACAACATCTCGAAGGGTGATACCTACTGTGCACAATCCGCCCAGCTTCCCGAGTGGCGAAGTGCTCGGGGTGGGCACACATGAAGCGCCTCGCGGAACGCTCTCACACTGGGTTGTCGTCGACAATGGCAAGATCAAGAACTACCAGGCCGTCGTTCCATCAACGTGGAATGCCAGCCCGCGCGACAATGCCGGAAATCATGGACCGTACGAAGCGTCGTTGCTGCGGAATCCGATCGCAGATCCGGAGCGACCCCTTGAGGTACTGCGCACGGTGCACTCGTTCGATCCATGCATGGCCTGCGCGTGTCACACGTTCGATCCATCGGGCAAGCAGATCGCCAAGGTGAAGGTCCTGTGAAGACTGTTTCCAAAGTGGCCATCATTGGAATCGGCAACATCTTATTGGGCGACGACGGGGTGGGACCGTACGTAGTTCGCACTCTCGAGGCGAGCTATGAGTTCGATCCCAACGTTCAGGTTCTCGACGTTGGCACTCCGGCGCTCGACTTCATCGACAATCTCGTCGGCATGGACGCGGTGATTCTGGTCGACTCCGTTGAAAACGACCGGCCCGCTGGAACGATCACGCTTTACCGCAAAGAAGATATTTTGCGCCATGGCATTTCCGTGCGCATGGACCCGCACTCCCCCGCGCTGGGGGAATCGCTACTGACTGCTGATCTGATGGGCATCTGCCCGAAAGAATTGTTACTGGTCGGAATCACAGGACGAACCTACGACGCGGGCTGCGAACTCAGTGCCGAAGTTAGAAACACAGTCGAGCTCGCAATCGACGTGGTGCGCGCTGAACTGCGGCGGCTTGGCGTACCGTGTTCCCTCGCAACGAATCAGGCGGAGCCAGATATTTGGTGGACGCCTACGCAGGCGGCCGCAACATCCGTTCACTAGATGCCACCACGAGGGTCGGCTAGCGCCTCTACTTCAATCCACTCACCACATACAGATCCGCCAGCGAACGGTTAACCAGATATGCGTAATGTTTGCCGTCCCCGCTGATAACCGGAATCGATGCGCCGGGCGCACCCGTCCAGTCCGGCGGCCCAAGGCTCTTCCACAATGTTCGGTTCCCGGTGGCAAGGTCGAACAGGTAGACGCGACGCGGACGCGCTTCGTCAGCCCGGCATAGATAGAGTTGTTTGCCGTCGCCGCTCCACGCAACCACGATGTCATCATTCTTAAGGCCAGCAATGGGCGTGGGATCGCCGCCTTCAACCGGCCACTTCATCCAGGTGCCTTTCGACTTAACGACGACAAATTTCCCATCCGGCGACAGGGCTCTCCCGACCACACCTTCCGGGGTAATCGGCTTAGTGGCGCCGCTATCGAGATCGAGCAGATAAATGTGCGCAGCATGGCCGCTTTCGCGGCCTATGAAAACAACACGCTTGCCGTCGGGAAGAAAACGCGCGCCAAGATGGTCGATTTGATCATGAGTGACGGTGCGCGCCTCGCCTGCACCCGTGGGTTGCAAGCACAAATTGCGCTGGCGACTTCGCGGTTGCCGTCAGTACCGAGCTGTTATCCGGGGAGAACGCAACGCCGAGGCCGTGACCGAGAGCGATTGCGGGCGAGCCATCAGTCGGACGGATGTAGACCGTGTAGTCGGGACCTCCGCCCTCGCCTTCTTCCTCGAAGAGCACGTACTTGCCGTCGTTGGACATGGCACGCAGCAGGGACCAATCCAG
The DNA here is from genome assembly GCA_963848375.1 of Terriglobia bacterium. Classification (GTDB taxonomy): domain Bacteria; phylum Acidobacteriota; class Terriglobia; order Terriglobales; family Acidobacteriaceae; genus JAJPJE01. Next base: position 143,055 of record CAWKDK010000029.1, on the reverse strand, counting down.
CCAATCGAGCTTGCGTTCCGTGGCCTGACCTTCTTCCCCGCCATAAATTTCAAAATGCCATGCCTGTTTTTTCAGCAGGACTTTGCCATCGGCTCTCACGTCTTGCAGTTCGACATCGGCCGGCATGCTGGCCAGTCGCCGCACCTTGCCGCTCAAGGTCACCGCGTACATATTGTGAATCTCGCCCGGACTCGCAGTGAACCAGATCTCATCCCCGCGCGGAGACCAGGCCAAGCCTTGCAGACTCGCCCAGTTCTCAGACAACACAGTCTTTTTCCCATCCATATCCACGACGGCGACCGCGCCGCGATCGTCTCCACCGGAATTGCCGTGATCGTAAAACGCAATGTGTTTTCCATCAGGCGAAATGCGCGGAGCACTAACCCAGTTCGAACCCTCGAGAAGCACCTTCCCCACAGGAAACTCAAGGCGCCATAGATCTTTCTCAGGGGCGAAGCGCACGATCGCCATCTGCTTGCCGTCCGCGGACCAATCGATGTCCTGGACATTCTCGATGATCGGACGAGGCGCTCCACCCGCAGTAGGCACGATCGAGAGCAGCCCGCGACGTGCGAATCCGCCCATGCCAATCGTGTTCGTGCGAATCGCCATCTCACCCGCGGAGGAAATGCCCAACAGTTCCGCATTCGCGAAGCCCATCGGGCGCTCGCCAAGGCTGTCGGTACGTCCGGTGTAGATGTCGCTGGGCGCTCCTTCCCATGAGGCGGAGTAGATCACCGTCTGACCGTCTGGGCCGAAACGCGCGTTGCCGATCGATCCTCGCCGAAAGGTGATCGGTTTGTAGCTCGGGAAGTCACCTCTGGAGCTGTTGGCCCCAGCCCACCAGGCAAGAGCGGAAGCCGCGAGTAGACCGATCACGCCAACGGCAGCGAAGGTCATGCGGCGGCGTGAGCGGGACCAACCTACCGAGCCGGCTGCGGCAGCCTGCTGTGAACCGGAGGAAATGCTGGAGAGCGCCTCGAGGTTGAAAGCGATATCACGCGCGGATTGGAAACGCTCGTCGGGATTCTTCTCCAGGCAATGCCGCACGATCCGCTCAATGGCCGGCGATATGGCGCGATTCGTTTCCGTCAGCTCCGGCGGATCGTCTTTCAGGATCGCGCTCATGGTGTCGGCGGCGGTCTCCCCTCGGAACGCACGCTTGCCGGAAAGCATCTCGTAAAGAATGGCGCCGAAGCTGAAAATATCGCAGCGATGATCGGTTTCCTGGCCGCGCACCTGCTCCGGCGACATGTAGCCCACGGTGCCGAGCACCACGCCCGGACTGGTGGCGCCCCCGGTTGGAGCAAACGTCTGCTGATCGCCGATGCCATGCTCGATCAGCTTTGCCAGGCCGAAGTCCAGGATCTTCACGCGACCATCTTTTGTAATAAAGATGTTCTCGGGCTTCAGGTCGCGATGAACGATGTGCTTGTCATGTGCGGCAGCCAGACCGCGTGCGATCTGCGCCGCATACTCAATAGCCTTTCGCTGCGGAAGCGGCCCAGAGCGGAGACGATCGCGCAGTGTTTCGCCCTCAAGCAACTCGCTGACTATGTACGGCGACCCGTTCGGCTGCGTGCCCAGGTCGTAGATCGCCATGATGTTCGGATCGTTGAGAGCGGCAGCGGCACGCGCCTCCTGCTCGAAGCGGCGTAGACGCTCCGCATCGGCGGCGAACTGCGCGGGCAGAATCTTGATCGCGACGTCACGTCCAAGGCGAGAATCGCGCGCGCGATAGACTTCGCCCATGCCACCGGCTCCGATAGAGCCGACGATTGAGTAGGGACCCAGGGAAGTTCCAGGAGCTGCCATCAGGGATTCGTGTTCCTATGTGTGAAGCGCATAGTAAATGAAATGAATGTGGGATGACTATAAGGAGGGAGACGCTATCACCGGTTTTCTTGGCAAAGCTGCCGTGCCCTCTCCACATTGACTTGCCCCACCTCTCCACCTAATATGCCGTGCATCTGTTAGGGACATTCTCTTCTTCTCAAATTCACCGTTTCCAAGGAGATCGCAATGACTCGCGCGCTTGCCCTTTTGGCCGTAGTTTTCTGCGCATTGTCTCTCATGGCACAAGCTCCAGCTCCGCTTAAGCCCGGTCCGGAACAGAAGAATCTCGACTACTTCAACGGCAACTGGACTCTTGACGGCGACTTCAAGCCCGGCCCGTGGGGTCCCGGTGGCAAGATGACTGAGACCGAACAGAACAAGTGGATGGACGGCGGTTTCTTCCTCCTTTCACATGTCGATTTCAAAAGCTCAATGGGCGACGGCACCGGCATCAGCGTGATGGGTTACGACCCCAACACGAAGATGTACACCTACGACGAATACAACAGTTCAGGCGAAGCCGAACATGCTGCGGGCACTTTCGACGGCACGACTTGGACCTGGCTCAGCGACGAGAACATGGGCGGTCAAAAGATGAAGGGCCGGTTCACCATCAAAGAGATTTCGCCTAGCTCTTACACGTTTAAGTTCGAGATAGCACCCGCAGGCGGTGACTTCGCGACCATCATGGACGGCAAGGCAACGAAGTCAAAATCGTAGAGCACCGGAACCACTGTCTCAAATCCCAAGGAGGAATCTATGCCGAAGTTTGTGATCGAGCGCGAAATCCCCGGCGCAGGAAAGCTCTCGCCACAGGAGTTGCAGGCTGTCTCGCAGAAGTCTTGTTCCGTACTGCGTGAGCTCGGGCCGCAAATTCAATGGCTGCACAGCTACGTCACCGACAACAAGATCTACTGCGTTTACATCGCGCCTGACGAGAAGACCGTTCGTGAACACGCCAGCCGCGGAGGTTTCCCCGCAAACAGCGTGTCGCAGGTTCGCACCGTCATCGATCCGACAACGAGCGAGTAGCGCGCTTCAGCGGCCATTACGAATCAATAACAAGAGGAGGATGTTTGCTTCGTCCGGGGAACCGTCTGCTTCTGCTCATCTTCGCTTTCGCATCTCTGAGTTTCTCCCAGCAGCTCGACCAGGCACGCCGCATACAGGCCGGCGTACTCGGCGTCGATGGCCACAATGACACTGCGCAGCGCGTGCTCATCGAGCATGTCGACATCACGCAGCGTTTGTCTAGCGGCATGCTCGACATCCCGCGCCTGCGCGAGGGCGGCGTGCATGTTCCATTCTTCGCGCTCTGGGTTCCTACCTATTACCACGGTTCCGAAGCCGTTCGCCGGACTCTCGATCTGCGCGATGCCATGCAGCAGGTCTTCGATCAGCATCCTGGCGAGATTGAACTCGCCACCAGCGCGCGCGATATCGAGCGCATCGTCGCGCAGAAGAGAATCGCAGCTGTTCTCACCGTCGAAGGTGGCCATCAGATCGACAACGACCTTGCCGTACTGCGCATGTACCGGCGCATGGGCATCCTCTCGATGACGCTCACGCACTTTCGCTATAACGACTGGGCTGACTCCTCCACCAGTCCTCCCATGCACAACGGTCTCACCGATTTCGGCAAGCAGGTAGTTCGCGAAATGAACGCCATCGGCATGATTGTCGACGTCTCGCACGTCTCCGACAAAACGTTCTACGACGCCATCGCAGTGAGTTCGAAACCGGTGATCGCCTCGCACTCCTCCTGCCGCTCGCAGTCGGACATTCCACGGAATATGACCGACGACATGCTACGAGCGCTGGCAAAAAACGGCGGGGTAGTCGGCGTCAACTTCGGCGGAGCATTCCTGAACGTTGACGATGCGGAAGAGCTGAAGAAGGCGATCGCTTCCTCTACCGCGGAAGTGAATCTTACCGGCCCGGCTCTCGACGCCTACGCAGCCAAAGAGCAGATCAGCGGCCCGGAAAGTCAGATTAAGGTCGGACACGCAACCGTTGACGATGCCGCCGCCTGTGTCGATCACATTATTAAGGTTGCCGGAATTGACCACGTGGGAATTGGCAGCGACTTCGACGGGATCGGTACGGTTCCCAAGGGTCTGGAGGATGTCTCCAAGATGCCGAACCTGACCGCCGCCCTGCTGAAACGCGGCTACACCGAAGCTGATATCCAGAAAATCATGGGCGGCAACTTCCTGCGGGTGATCCGCGAAGTCGTAGGGCAGTAGGGTGGCGCGGGCGCCCTCGCCCGCGATCTGCAGGAATTGCCCTGATTGCGAGCGAAGAAGGGGCGGACCGAAAACGGCTGTAATATTTCGCCTCCTCATACCGTCTTCCTTTCGTACCTATGTGCGAGGGCCGAAGTATGTCTGTTTTGCGCTGGACCTTGATCCTGTGTTTCTGCGTCTCTCCTCTCTTTGCGGCCGAAGACTCACCGCTGACGGCGGATCAGATCATGGCGCGCGTCGCCGCGAACCAGGACCAGTCAGTAGAGCTGCGTAAGAATTACGTCTACAAACAACACGTTCACGTGGTTACGCATAAGACGAATGGCAGGCTGATGCGGGAGGAGACCGCGGAGTACGATGTACTGCCCACCCCCGACGGCGCGACCAAGAAACTGGAACTGCTCAATGGCCGCTATCTGCACAAAGGAAAATACCAGGATTTTCAGGGCGAGCCGCGCCCCGATGCCGACACGATCGATGCGGAGCTGGTCCGTTCGTTCCGCGATGATCTGACGGGAAATAGCGCAGGGTCTGAATCGCAGCAGGGGCATGGCGTGCACGTCAGTTTGGACGAAGTCAGTTTGGACGACAATTCGCACAACAAGGACGGCATTGGCGGCGATCTTTTCCCGCTGAGCACGGAGCAGCAGAAGAAGTATTCGTTCCGCCTACTCGGCGAACAGATGTTCCAGGGACGGAGCGCCTATCACATCGGCTTCGGACCAAAAGATAAGAACGATATTGATTGGGCGGGTGAGGCGTATATAGATAAAGAAGAGTTCCAGCCAATCCTGGTCTTCACCAAGCTCTCGCGGCGGATTCCCTTCGCAGTCAGAACTTTTCTCGGGACTGATCTTCCGGGCATAGGTTTCAGCGTGCAATACAAGCGTCAGGAAGACGGCGTGTGGTTCCCGTCCAGCTTCGGAACCGAATTTCGCCTGAAGGTACTCTACTTTCTGAATCGCGACATCTCCGTCTCACTCGACAATCGCGACTTCAAACGCACCCATGTCGATTCGAAGATCGAGTATGCCGGACCGGTGCAGTAAAGACGTTTCGCGTTTCGCGTGTCAGGTTTCTCGAAAAGACTTGGGGCAGCCGACACCGGCCTGCCCTGAAGCATTTCGCGAGGCGTGAAAGGTGAAACGCGCGAAACGGCTTCTCAGAACTTCTGGAACGTCTTTGAAAATTCCCAGTCTTTTTGCGCTACACCACTGCATGTCGGCGATACCGTACCCACGCAGCTACCACTGTCGCGTCCAACCGACCAGAACGAGAGCAGCGCCACATCGTTGTGTGCACTGGCAAACTTCAGAACGGTCTCGGCATCCGCCAGCGAAAATGTTTCGCCCGGGGAATCGTTCATGCCGATCATCGGAGTAATCCCGACGTTCGTCTTCAACCCGATGGACTTCACCTGCGCGAGCGTCCCATTGACGGCGCTGATCGCATTTGTGGCCATGCCGCCGGCATCGACCGAATTCCCGTAGTCCATCGTCATCAGATTCACTACATGAACCGGCGTGTTATGCGTTACGGCGCTTTTCAGCAGAGTGATCCCGCTCGGAATCAATCCAGTAGGAAACACCGGCAGCGTGTACGAAATGCGTAGCCCTGGATTGGCTGCAACCAACTTGGTCAGCGCCTGGCTGCGACGGTCGTTCGAAGCTTGGTTCTCGATAGCGTCTCCCTCGACGTCGAGATCGATCTGCGTCACCTTATATTTATCGACCACCACCTGGTACGCTGCTTGCAAGCTCGCAACATCGGAACAGGTGACTCCGAGTTCCTGGCCAGCCTGCCCACCGAACGCAATGATCACGTCACCACCTGCCTTGCGCAGATCGGCAATCTGGTTGGCGATCGCTGTATCCGTCGCGACGGGAAGATTTCCGCCCCATGCCGGAACACAGCCTCCGCCGGAAACAATAAACGCCAGCGTGAAATATTTCGTTCCCGACGCGGCATGAATCTGTTCCAGCGTGCTGGTCGCCTTCGCAAGGTCGATGTAAGGCGCGAACACACGCGCCGGCAGAGCCGCCTCGGCGGCTTTTACTTTCTTCGGCGCGGCATAAACAGGGGAAATCGAAATCAGGATCGTGAAGAATATTGCTGTGGCACGTCGACGCATGATGGCTCCTCGGCCCGAACCTGGTTCCTTGGCATGATTCGGGCAGTGGCCGGATTATACAAACTCAAGACTTGAACGATGTGATCTATCGCGTGCTATCCACGATGAATAGCTTCTACGCTTGCGACAGCTAGCTTATGCGAGAAAATTATCCAGCTTGTCGCGATCTGCTACTGTTATCTCTATCTCGCCGTTCCAGCGCTTACAGGCAAGATTCTGCTTCGCATCACTTCTCCCGAGAATGGCACTCTCGTTTTTCCGGCAATCCTAACTGTTTCTGTTGCTGCTGATCCGTCTTCGACCGACATTGTTTAGCCGAAAGCCGCTCTCCAAGCTCAGCCGACTTCAAAATTGAATACCTTCTTGCCACAGTCCCCAAAAGCGTGAGTCCCGTCCTTGCGGCACAGTGATTGCATTAAAGGAAATGCCCGCGCGGAGCGAATCGAAATCCACATCGAGATGAATGACGATCCCTACGGACTCCGCGCGATCCTTTTTATATGTCCCTCAAATCGAGAGCATAAATATCCGCTGCGAATCGAGGGGACTTCCAAGTAGGGATCTGATGACTAAATGATCTACAAACTCCTCGAGATCGAGTTCACTCCAATAAACCCGAAGTTGCATTCGTCAGACAAGGACAGGAGTGATTACATGCCGTTGGTCCGGGCCAAGTCGCAATAACAGGTCAGCTACCCGAACAAAGATCAGGGCCATATCTACGTCCGCAGTCGTTGTTGAAGTCTCCGAAGCCCATTCCAGTTCCTACCGGACCGAAGCCTGCCAGTTTCTCGGGATCACCCCTGGAAGCGGTGTTCCGAGCGAAACACAGGTCGAAGTCGTGAGGCAGTGCCTTCGGCGACAATCAAGGCAGCGGGATACTTGCACGATAGGCAATCGCAATGCGAATTCGTGATCAGTAGCTGGAGTGACACCCGAATCGTCGCGAAAGTGGCGGAATACACCGGCATCGGGCGTTGTGGAAGTAACCCAGAACGAGCAACACAGTAACAGCGTCCCCTTCAAGATTCTCAGCCCAGTGATTCTTGGATATCGTCCCATCCGTCTATCTTCCAGGAATGACGATTACTATCAGTGGGGCAAGAATTTGGTAAGGCAGAGAACTGGATTTCGTAACTTTTCAAGACACGCGGGCGAAGGTAGTTAGCTGGACGGAAACTGAGATCGTTGTGGTTGTCCCAGATGAACTTCATTAGCGGACAGATCCACGTCCATCAAGGACGGTACACCAGCAATTTCGTGAATTTCAGAATTATGCCGCCGCAAACCCAGACCAAATAATTGGGCTTAACGAACTTCTACCTCGCCCCGATCGTCACCACCAAGCCATCTTCGTTCGGCGTGACGTCCACCTCGCGCAGGCTGGTGATCGTTCCATCGGCATGCGATAGATCAGTCGCAGCATATGTTCCTGGAATCCCGATCACGCGCATCCCTGCGGCGCTCGCGGCCCGTATACCTGTCGGAGCATCTTCGAATACCAGGCAATCCTGCGGAAGCACTCCCAGCAGCGATGCGCCTTTCAGGTATGGCTCCGGATCGGGCTTCCCCTTCGTGACCTCATCTGCCGGGACCATCCGCAGCGGGACCGGCAGCCCCACGGCGCGCAGCCTTGCGGTCGCCAGCGCACGCGTACCCGACGTGACGACACCCCAGCGATTTGGCGGCAGCTTCGAAACCAGTTCTGCTGCCCCTGCGCCCGCCTTCAATCCCGCGGTATCTTCGATCTCTGCCTGCTCCATGGCCGCGGCTTCGGCCGCGTGATCACCATCCGGCAGCGCAATTGCCACCGTCTCTATCGTGCGATGTCCGTGCGCCACGTGAATAACATGAGTGGGATCGAGGCCGTGCTTCTGCGCCCAGATAGCCCACTGTTTCTCGACTACGGCAATCGAGTCGACCAATACTCCGTCGAGATCAAATAGAATAGCGGCGCAATGGAATTGCATGAGGTCTCTCAATAACTCAGTCTATCAGCCATCAGCGCATTCAAAAATTGTCCGACTGAAAGACTGATCGACTGAGAGACTAAGAAAAACAACCCGGAGGAAGCCCTATAAGTGAGGATGAGGACGGCTTCCTCCGGGCGGCGCCGCTCACGGATCGTCAGAGCTCCCTGCCTGAGTGGAGGCATGCGGAGTGACCGTGCGCGCCTATATGAAACTTGATCTTTCTGGCAACTGACAACTAGCAACTACTGAATTCCCTGCTGCCGCGCCTGTGCTATCAGATCTTGCACTTTTTGCTTGTCGGGATAATCCGGATTCGTCTGCAGCAACTGGTTCCACGTGGCCACCGCGCCTTTGATGTCGTTCTTGCCTTGCCACTTTACGATGCCCATGTTGAACAATGTCTGCGCGTAATTCGGACGCACCTTCAGTGCGCGATCGAAATCCTTCAGCGCCTGATCGGGATTGCCGTTGTAAAAATATGCCGTGCCCAGATCCGTGAGCACATCCGGATTCTCCGGACTCAGTTTCACCGACTTCTCGTAGTACTCAATTGCCTTGGGATACATCTTGGCATCGTCGTACAGATTGCCAATCTTCGTCGCGATCGAAGCGTCTTTCGGATTCGCTTCCAACTGGGCGATCATGGGAGCGGCCGTCTTGTCGACCGCCTCGGCAGTTTGCGTGCCGAGGTTCATGCCAGTGCCGGGCATCGGGAAATTTGCTGGCGACGAACTGGCCGGCGCAATCGCCTGACTGCTCGTGCCTGATGTGAACACATCCGACCCGTGCAGCAAATATCCAATTGCCAGCCCCGCCACTAGACAGACCACACCGAGCGTGTACGCCTGGGTCGTGGTCCACAGGCCGGATTGCGCCTGTGGTTGTGGCCGCGTTCTTTGTGAGCTACCCATCCTCTGCTTCTACTCCTACACCGTGGTGGTAAGCGCGGTCTGCTGAGGCTCTTCCAGATGGAACAGCTTCTGAATTGCAGCCGCCAGTTGATCTTGCTCGATTTTCTCTTCCCGCTCTTTCAGCTCTCTTGCCAGTTGGTTGGAGATGCGCTGCGTGATCCGCGTCGTCAGCGAATCGAGCGCCTTCTCCTGCTCGGCGGTAAACGGGCCCGCTTCGGAGCGGAAGCCTTCCAGTTCCTGGTGGCAAATCTCGTCCAACCGTAATCTCAACGCCACAATCGTCGGAACCACGCGCTCCGCCATCAGCTTGCGGCGGAAAAATTTCGCTTCCTGGTTGATGATTTCTTGCGCGGCATTCGCGGCCGTCGCACGGTCCCCAGCATTCCGTTTGACCACGTTTTCCAGATCGTCGATATCGTATAAGAAAATCCCATGTACGTCGCGCACGGCGGGGTCGATGTCCCGTGGTACCGCGATATCGATTAGCAACAGTTGGCGGCCGTCTCTTTCCCGCCGGATTACTTCCGCTTCGTCGCGGGTGAAGATCGGATGCGGGCACGACGTCGAGCTGATCACAATGTCCGCTTCCACCAGGTGCTGCCAACGTTCTTCGAACGGATAGGCTGTCCCACCAAGGTGCTTCGCCAGCTCCTGCGCGTTTTCCAGAGTGCGATTGATCACTCGCACATCAGTCGCGCCATATTTCTTCAGATAGCGGGCAGAGAGCTCGCTCATTTTGCCGGCGCCCATCAGCAGGATCTTGCGCCCGTCGAGCGTGCCAAAAATCTGCTTCGCCAGTTCTACGGCGGCATAAGGAACCGAAACGGCGCACTGGCCAATCGCAGTCTCATTGCGAACGCGTTTCGAAACTGAAAGCGATTTTTGCAGAACCGAATCCAGGAACCTTCTGGTAGTCCCCACCTTCTGTGCGAGTGCCCACGCATCTTTCACCTGGGCTACGATCTCCGGCTCTCCGATGATCATGGAATCCAAGCTCGAGGCTACCCGGAAAAAGTGAACTAACGCTGCTTCGTCCAGCAGTCGGTAGAAATGCTTCCATTCGCAAAGGCGGAGTCCGTATTGAGCGGTCAGGAACTTCAAGATTGAGTTCGCCGCTGCGCTGGCATCCCGCGTCCAGACGATGAACTCTGTCCGGTTACAAGTGGCCAGCACCATCACTTCTTCGATCGCGATCGAAGCAGAGAGATCGACCAGAGCTTCGTAACGGCGGCTCTCACTGATCCAGAAACGCTCGCGGATTTCGACCGGAGCTGTTCTGAAATTCACTCCAATTACCATCAACGTGGGTTCCACCGCTTCACTCCGTGCACAACGGGATATCTCATACAGAGCACCCTCCCTGCCAAAATCTCGGCTCTCCTCTGGTCACGGAACTGTTATCGAATCAGCTACTTACGGTTTGGCCGTCCGAAATATGACCACCCGGTTGTGCCATATCACGCGTTCGACGTGGATTTTTGCGCTGAATTTCAGGGCCAACACTGTTGAGAAATTCCGCAACTTACTCATTCCACGCCCCAAACGGCGGCGTACAATGTGGAACCTCAGGTGCCCCTTGCAACGTGATGTATTTCAAAACCCTTTGTTTTGGAGATCATTCGAATGAGGAAAGTCTTATGTAGTGCATTTGCACTGTCGCTCGTGCTCAGTGCCGCCAGCGTTGCTTTTGCCGCTGACTCCGGCGCCGACCTTTATAAAGCGAAGTGCGCAGGGTGCCACGGTGCTGATGGAACCAGCAAAATGCCCAATGTTCCTCCGCTCGGCGGCGCTGATGCCCAGGGCAAGTCTGATGCTGACCTGAAAGCTGTCATCGAAAAGGGCAAAGCCCCTAAGATGCCTGCTTATGCCGGCAAACTGACCGATGCTCAGATGGACGAAGTCGTGAAGTTCATTCGCACGCTGAAAAAGTAGTTTCGCATTGCTTTGGGGGCGGCATGACTCTCGTGCCGCTCTTTTTAATTTCTCCTGCCGATTCCCAAATCTGTCTCATCTGCTGCTAACCGCCTTCTCGCGCCGTCGTCACTTCAGGCGTAACTCTGTATACTTTCTGTTTGTGAAGGTTCTCTGTACCTGGTTTTTCAGTCCTGACTGTGCTTTCGCGTTGTCCATCGCGCCTTCGTCAGCAACTTACTAATCTCGAGAGGCCCCATGAAGCACCGTGATTCTGTTCCGCCCGTTGCCCTCGAAGATCTCGAATCGCCCGGCGTTTCCCGCCGCGATTTCCTGAAGATCTCCACCATCGCAGCAACCGTCCCCATCGTCGTCAGCCCGAAAACCGTGATGGCGGCCGGAGAAGAAGTGCCCGTCTACGGGCCCGGCAAAGTTCCCATCACCCTGATGGTGAACGGCCAAAAGCTCAGCGCGGATCTCGAACCGCGCGTCACCCTGCTCGATGCCTTGCGAAACAATTTTGCGATTACCGGAGCCAAGCGCGTGTGCGATCGCGGCGAGTGCGGCGCCTGCACCGTGCTCATGGACGGCAAAACCGTCTATGCGTGCACTGTCCTCGCCATCGACGCACAAGGCAAGAAGATCGAAACGGTCGAGAGTCTATCGCGTGGCGATCAGATTCATCCCGTGCAGCAGTCTTTCGTCGATCACGACGCTCAGCAGTGCGGTTTCTGCACACCCGGTTTCGTTCGTGGCCACCAAGGCTTTGCTCGACAAATATCCCAATCCCACGCCCGAACAGGCGCGCAAGGAACTCGCCGGGAACTTCTGCCGTTGCGGAACCTACGCGGGAATTCGTGGAGTGGTCGAAGCTGGAACGAAGGGAGCCTAACCGATGCCTACCTATAAATGGCCTGATGCAAAAGATCGCTCGGTGATTGGCACACGCGTGTCGCGTGTCGACGGACCCGACAAGGTTTCCGGGAGCGCCAAGTACACGTACGACTTCAGCTCCAACGACCTTCTTTACGGCCTGATGGTTCGCTCTCCCTACGCGCATTGCAAGGTCACGAGCATCGACACCAGCGCCGCCGAGAAAATGCCTGGCGTGAAAGCTGTCAAAGTCGTTCAGGGTCCTGGCACGGAAATATTCTGGGCTGGTGACGATATCGTCGGGCGTCGCGGCCGTCGACGAAGGCACCGCCGAAGACGCTGTTCGCGCCATCAAGGTCGAATACCAGGTTCTGCCACACATGGTCGACGACTGGTCCGAGCCTAAGAACGCGCAGGAAGACACTGGGCCGCTCTCGATGGACGACCTTATTAATATGTTCCAGAACCAGGTTGACGACGATGACGTGATCGCGCGCGTTAAGCGCGACGGCATCACCTTCCAGCCTGCGCAAGAATTCCTCGACGCCGCCGGGAAAGAGGGTGTCGGCAAAGAAGTCCTCGCTGCCATCAAGACCGCCAAGGTCAAACCAGCGGTCGAAAAGCCGAAGTCACCCTACAAGAAGCAAGCTGCGAAAACACAAGGCGACCCCGCCGCCGCATTCAAACAGGCTGCAGTCACCAGCGAAGGACTTTACGGAATCCCGGTCATTACGCACTGCTGTCTCGAACCGCACGGTGCCGTCGCTGCCTGGGGCGCAGACGATCACATCGAAGTGCAGATCTCTACCCAGAACGTCTCCGGAATGGCTGGCCAGATGGCGCAACCGCTCGGCGTGCCCGCCTCCAACATTCACATGCGACAGCAAAACGTCGGTGGCGGATTCGGCAGCAAGTTCAGTCCCGATCGCTGGAGCATCGTCGCGGCTCAGCTCTCCAAGCAAGCGGGCGGCGCGCCAGTAAAGATGATGCTCGAACGCCGCGCCGAACTCGAAATCGCCGGAGCGCGCCCCTCTGCTTTCGCTCGCGTCAAAGTAGGCGCCAGCAAAGATGGCGAGTTGCTGGTCTGGCAATCCAGCTCCTGGGCGACGGGCGGACCCGGCGGTGGTGGCATGCCGCCGATCCCATACGTTTTTGATATCCCCAATCAACGGCTCGAGCACACTTCAGTTGCCACGAACGCTGGCCCTGCGCGCGCTTGGCGCGCACCCAATCATCCGCAGGCTGCGGTGCTCACCATGTGTCCGCTCGACGATCTCGCCGCCAAGCTGCACATGGATCCGATGACTTTCATCCTCAAGAACATCGACATGGCAGGCCCGCGCGCGAAGACCTACACCGAGGAATTTGCCAAAGCTGACGAACTGATGGGCTGGAAGAAACGCTGGCATCCGCGCGGTGATAAAACCGCCGGCCCCATCAAGCAGGGACTCGGCCTCTCGATGCACACCTGGGGAGGACGCGGTCACGCGAGCAATTGCGATCTCACTGTTTATCCCGATGGCGCAGTCGAAATCAAGATGGGCACACAGGATCTCGGCACCGGCACGCGCACCATTATTCTGATGGTCGCTTCCGAAACACTCGGCATCCCGATCAGCCAGATCAACCTGCTCTACGGTGACAGCAAGTATCCCGTCTCCGGAGGCTCGGGCGGCAGCACCACGGTGGGCGGCGTCACCAGTTCCACGCGTCGCGCCTCCGTGAATGCGCTCACGCAGGTCTTCGCGAAGGCCGCACCTGTGCTGAACGCTACGCCCGACCAACTCTCGGCGAAGGGTGGCAAGGTGTTCGTCACCGCTGATCCGAGCCGCAGTCTCTCCTGGAAAGACGCATGTGCACGCATCGGCGCCATGCCGATCACTGCACAAGGAGCGAACCCTAACAAGTCCGAGCCCCCCGATCTCACGAACAGCGGCGTTGGCGGCGTGCAGATGGCCGACGTCTCTGTCGACATCGAGACTGGCATCGTGCGCGTGAACAAAATGGTGGCCGTGCAGGATTGCGGCCTCGTCATCAACCTGAAGACCGCGGAGAGCCAGTGCAAGGGCGCGCTCATCATGGGCATCAGCTATTCGCTCTATGAAGAGAAGGTGCTCGATCCCGTGACCGGACGCATGCTGAACGCCGACATGGAACACTACCGCCTCGCCGGTTACGGCGACATCCCCGATCTCGATCGTCCACATGATGACCGGCAAAGGCTACGACGAGCGCGGCGTGATCGGACTTGGCGAACCGCCCGTGATCTCACCGGGTGCAGCGATTTCGAACGCCGTTGCCAACGCTATCGGAGTGCGCGTGCCCTTCCTGCCGCTCACGCCCGACCACGTGCTAACTGCGCTGAATGAAAAAAGCTCCGCGAAAGGAGAAGCCTGATGCATTCCTTCGAATACACCTCTCCAACTTCCAAGGAACAGGTAGTGCAACTGCTCGGCTCCGACTGGTCGCAAGCCTCGGTCTTCGCCGGCGGCACCGACCTGCTCGCGCTGATGAAGGACGACATCGAGACTCCCAAGCGGCTGGTCAACGTCAAGTCTGTCGCCGGGCTCGACACCATCAGCTTCGCGCCGCGCGCCGGATTGAAGATCGGCGCTCTCGCGCATCTTTCGCAGATCGCCGACAACGTCGACGTCCGGCGCAATTACCCGATGCTCGCGTGGGCTGTCGACGAAGCTGCCAGCCCGCAGATTCGTAATATGGCTACCATCGGCGGCAATCTTTGCCAGCGCCCGCGCTGTTGGTATTACCGCAGCGGCATGGGACTGCTCGCGCTCGACCCGCAAGGCAAATCAATGCTCGTCGCAGGCGATAATCGCCACGCCGCGATCCTCGGCAACGACGGACCCGCGCTCTTCGTCAGCCCGTCGACCATCGCGCCTGCGCTGATTGCGTATGGTGCTTCGATTCGCATCTTCGGACCCGGTGGCCCGCGCGAAGTTGCACTCGAGAAGTTTTACGTGATTCCCAAGTCGAACGCTCAACGCGAACACGACCTTAAGCCGAATGAGATCATCACCGACATCTTGCTGCCTGCGCCGGCGGATCTTAAAACTGCGCAGTATGAAGTCCGACAGAAGTATTCGTTTGATTGGCCAATGTCGATGGCGTCGGTCGCGCTGAAGATGAATGGCAGCACCGTCGAATCGGCACGGATCGTTCTGGGCGCCGTCGCACCAATACCCTGGGTCTCGCACGAAGCTGCGCACGCCATTACCGGCAAACCGATCAACGAAGCAACCGCCGCCGCCGCTGGGAAAGCCGCCGTCGCCAACGCGAAGCCGCTCAGTCGCAACGCTTACAAAATCCAACTGACGCAAGTCGCGGTGAAACGCGCTCTCTTGCAGGCTGCCAACGGAGGTCAGGCATGATCAACCAACATTGCGATCTCGAACGCTTCGACACCACGCATCCCGACCTCTGCACCGCTCTGCGCTGGAAGGGACAGTTCATCGAAGCCGAGCCCGACCCGACCGTGCAGTCCTCCAACGAAGGTCTGTACTGGTGCATGTATACGCAGACGTGCATCGGTCCGGACGGCGAACTGGCCGAACCCGGCAACTGCAACAAGAAGGGACGCGCCTGCCACGGCACGGGCCAGTGCGGCTGATCACCGTCATCGACTGGGCGCTGCAGTCGGCATACCAATTGGGCTCCGCATCAATTCGATGTAACCTTCGAACTACTACGGTTACGTCACTGACGCTAGTGTTAGCCGGCCTATCTCTAGCTTGCACCAACAACCGATACCAGTGTGTGGAGCGTACGCAGGAATACGCTTTCGCCGAGAACCAATCCGACCCACAGATTGAAATCGACTACGTCATGCTGCACGGCAATGACGAGATTTACGCAACATGTGTTAGTCGTCAGGATCCAGCTTCAAGTTGCACTCTGCGCAAATCAAAAAACTACGAATGCGTTCGCGAATGGGACGCCGACCACACCTACAACTTGAAATGCAAAGACGACCAGGGCAGCGGCGTTTACCTATATATCCGAAAGACCGAGGAAGGGAGGAGGCATGTTGAGTTCTAGTCGCGGGTGGCCGATTCAAGCCCTCTTTGGGGTTGAGTGGGCATTCCGTACGTCGTCAGGGATGAGCAGCGCGAGCTTCACTCGCACGGTATGCGCCGAAACAGCGCGACGTTCGACTTCTCGTGACCATTGAATGCGTTGGGATCCGTGTGGGTTTTGATGTCGCGGTATCCGACCTGCAAAGAGTAAACGTCGGCTCCATAAAAGAACGTCGCCGAGATGCTGTATTTAAGCGGAACCACGACTGATGAGTGCGGCTGTATTGTGATCGCCGATTCTGTCGTGCCCCGGGAACTCTCAGGCGCGTCCTTATCCTCCTCGAGGACCTGGTGAGTGCTCGTCTTTCCGTTGCGGGTCTGGCTTGTGAACGCAAATTCAGACAGGCTGGATTTGTATACAGCCACGGGCTGGCTGTCTTCGTTGGTCAACACCACCTCAAAAGCCAGCGACTTGGTATCGACACAGATTTCGGGGTTCGGTATTACCAGCCGCAATTTGAGCCCGCTCCCCGTATCCACTGGCTCTGGCTTGGATTGCGCCACAATCGGCACAACGATCAAAGCGAATACAACACCAGCACATAGCTCAAGCGCCGTGGCGCACCATCTGTTCATTTCGTCGCCCGCTCGATCTTTACGTTCGAAAACACCGCTGTCTCCACCGCGTCGGCCTTGTGTGCGCACATCCCGATGCCCACATAGACCGGATCATGCAGCACGATTTTCATCGATCCTGAGGACGTCAGTTTCCCATCGGCCGGACCCGTATACATCGTGAACTGATCGCCCTTGCGTTCGATTCGCAGCCGCGTCGATCCGTGTTCCGGCGAAGTAATATCTGCTGTTTCGCCGCCTTTGCTTTCGCGGTACTGTAGCGTGATATGGCCATCGCCGTGGATCGCAACATCGGCATAGGCGGAATCGGGATCGAGACTCTGCCGCACGATCAGCACCGCTTTCTTCAGCGGAATCGCGCTGCCTTCAGGCGGGAAGTGAACGTCGGCCGTGAGAGTCACATCGCCGGAGAGGCGAATCCAGCTCATGTGGAACGCATCGGCCGTGCCCCACATGTCGGCGCCTCCGCCGGTTACGCGATATTCGCCAGTAGAAGGATCGTAAACCGTTGAGCCTTTTTGTGTAGCGCCGATATCGGAAGAACCCTCAAACAGGCCGCGGGCACTTTGCGGTTGCTGTTGCGATGAAGTAAGACACCGAGAAAAGCAGTGGGACCGACAATAAGAAGGATGGAGCGAGCAGCTTCAACATACCCGACACTATAGTCGACCGGTTCGTTCAGCGCGACCCTTTGCACTCGGGCATCCAACTGTACGACAATAGGAATACCTTCGTGGGGGAGGACGCCGTGAAACGTGTCTCTATCGCCGCACTTGTCTTGCTTGCGCTCACATCGATTGCCGTCAGCCAGCAGATTCAGGGTGACTACGTCGAAACGCGCAGTGCCGACGTTTACACCGGCCAGTGCTTCGCCAACGGCGAAGTCAACCTCGTCGGCAACGAAGCGATCATGGGATGGCGCATAGCACAAGGTGAGTGGAACGGCGTGTCTCTGAACGGATTGGCCGTCGTTGCCGTGGTGCGCGCCAAAGCCACGCTTGGCGATCCCTACGCGGATCCCTACCCCGCCCGATCGGTGATAGTCGTTGACGATCACGCGAATGCCGTTCAACGAAAGGCGCTGATCGCGTTTGCTCATCACATGACCGGCAAGCTCACCGATAGTGTCGAACGCGTCGTATCCGCCCCTGTCAGCCTGGAAGTTGTGCGGGAACGTCACGGAACCGCGTTGCTGCGCGCCGGAAACTTCGCCACCGTGCAAACTCGCCCAATCGACGACCACGATCATCTCTGCGGCAACGAGATCACGTTTTATCCGCCGCTCACGCAGCTTTCACACTCCATGCCCGCGGTTGCGTTGCGCGACGAATATCGCGGTCCGGGACTCGGCGAAACCTGGTCGATCAGCGATAAACGAAGCGCGTTTGTCGGAACTTTTGCAGTCTCAGGAAAACTGGAAATGGCATCTTCCGGAGAATGAGCTCAGCTCGTTCGCGGCGATCAATTCCCACGTTGAAGACGGGCATCTTTGAGTTCGCAGTTTGCGGCTCAGGAGGTGTGATCGCACGTCTGTGCGGCTTGCACTTGCCGGACGGCATTGCTGTTTCTATGCTTCCGACGTATGCGTCGATATTCAATTGTTCTCCTGTCCGCTCTGATCCTCTCATCACTTTGCTTTGCGAAGGTCGAAAGCATTGGGCCGGCAACTGCCGGGGTCTTCCCAGAAGCCATCGTGAAAATGTTGGAACCCAAGGGCTACCGCGTCGCGCTGCCGGACGGAACCGTGGTCTGCGAGATTTGGTTTCGCGCGGCGATTCCCACCCAGACCGGCCGGAACGTCGAAGGCGCGAACTATCCCGAGCTGTCGTCCTCCGAATTTGTCGGCGTCGTTACCTTCCCAAAACAGGTCTCCGACTTCCGTGGTCAGCCGATCAAGCCGGGCTCCTACGGCTTGCGCTACGAATTGCTCCCCAACGACGGCAATCACATGGGCGTTGCGCCGAACCGCGACTTCCTGCTGCTCACGCCGCTGACCGATGAGAAAGACCCCTCTGCGCAGCTAAGCTCGGAGCAACTGGTTGCACTCAGCGCAAAGGCGTCCGGGACTTCCCACCCTGGGGTATTCAGCCTGATTCCACCCGATGGCGACACGTTCCCGGCCATCTATAAGAATGATGATGGCTACTATGTCTTTGTAGCGAAGCTGAAGACCACTTCGGGAGAGCTCCCTATCGGTCTGGTTGTAAAGGGACAAGCACAATAAAAAGAGTGGGCACTCGGGCGAGCGCCCACCTCCTCATCGGAGCAACGAAGAAGAGAGCTGATAAATGCAGATCTTGTAATAAGGTTCGCGGGTCGCTGCCAGAGCTGCCCGGGAAGGCTTGTTGCCGCTAGTCTCTGGCGCGACATCCACGATCTGTTGAAACTATCTCTCGGCTACTTGAGCTTGGGCCATTCGCAACTGTCTATTGATTCCTCGATGGTGCCCATACTGCAAGTTCCGTAAACTGTATCCGCTGCTGTCCTCACATCCGGCGCCAGTCTCGCGAAACTGAACGCCTCCCTCTAACAGCGGTTTTGAAGGGGATCCCCCGCGTGCCAAGGATGAAATATAAATATCGGTTTGTTTGCAGCAAGGGAAATTCAAATTTTCTATGCCCGCGATAAGTCGCCCTGTAAAGTTTCGTAAAGATCTTCAACATCGCATGTAAAGAAACTCAGCATGCGCACAAGTCCGCGAAAACATTGATCCAACAGACGATTTCTCGAAATTCCTGCCTCTTGCTGTTGAACTCCTCAACAGTGCCGCAATTTTCATCAGCTGCATTTTCAGCATCATTTCCCCAAGCAATAGCTGTCGAATTCACCATTGTTTTCGCGGACTTGCGAAGGTTCTCATCACCTCCAGATTGCGCTGGTCGAGATTTGGCACGGCAGTTGCCTTTATGTATGACGGCGAGTGCAGTGACTACAAGTAACGCGCCAGATGGAGACCAAAACAATGACAGTCATACTGGTACTCTCAACCTTCGTCCTCTTCTTACTCATCGATCATTTCTTCAGCAAGAAACCAGCAGTAGTGATGGCGACCAAACCAGCGCGCGCCACGAGCCAGACGGTTCCCGAAGCTCGGCTGCAACCACAACTGGTAAACGGCTTTCGGGTACCCGAAAATCTTCGCTATCATCCCGGCCACACCTGGGCACTGAATGAGAGCCCCAGCCTGGTTCGCATTGGCATCGACGACTTCGCCTCCAAGATGATTGGCAAGATCGAGCAAATTGCGCTGCCGCAGCGCGGACAGTGGGTCCGCCAGGGACAGAAGATCTGGAGCGTGATGCGCAATGGCAAGAAAGTGGACATGGTTTCGCCCATCGAAGGCAGCGTAGCCGACATCAACGAAGAAGCGATTCGCAATCCTGAACTGGCTTGCAACGATCCTTACGGCGAAGGCTGGCTGGTGACGGTGCAATCTCCCGATGCCAAGACCAACTTCCGCAACCTGCTGGGTGGAGCACTTGCCCGCTGGTGGACCGAAGAAGCTGCCGGCCGTCTGCAACGCCGCTTCCCGATGGCGCTCGGCGCCCTGGCGCAGGATGGTGGCGTAGCCACCCACGATCTCACTCAGCATATCGAAGGCGCGGAGTGGAGCGATGTAGTCCGCGAGTTCTTTCTCACATAGACAGAAGATAGGAGCGGAGGCCGCACCGGGTGGGTCGGCCTCCTGATGAGCACTCGCCAGTCCGGCTGTCGCAGCGATGACGGACCGACTGAAAGATTCCTCGATCTGAAGATCCGGTAAACTCGGGCGGAGCGAACCAGGATCGCAAGACGAGAGGAAGTGGGACCCGGCGGCATGCCAACCGCCGGGCCTTTTTGTTTGCGGATACCAATCGAATTCCCAAATCCGAACGCTGAATTCTTCGCGCCTGTAAAAGCAGAAATGTGGACCTCGTTTCAGACGTCTTCTCGATAGAGTCTGGACAGGAGAACGCAGTCATGGATAAACGACGGGACCGTTTTGTAATCTGGATGAGCGTGCCTCTCGCGGCACTATTTGCTACGACGGCACTTGCGGGGGTTTTCTGGCCGCCAACCTACGCGCAGGAGAAGATCAAATGGGCACTGCAGGGAATGGCAGGCGATGCCGTCAATTTATTCGTAATCGTGCCAGTACTGCTGGTGACTGCAATTCTGGCATATCGAGGTTCAATACCTGCCAAACTGATCTGGTTGGGCACACTTCTCTGCATCTTATACAGTTCAATCTTCTATGCGCTGGCGGTTCACTTTAATCAGTTGTTCTTCGTGTACTGCGGTGTGTTGGGCTTCAGCTTTTATGCAATCGCTGGAAGTCTGAGTTCGGTGCCTCTCGAAGAGATCGCTGCCAGGTACGGCCCGCGTGCTCCCGTGAAAACGACGGCCGTCGTGCTTCTGGTCTTCGCGCTGCTCACCTCCGCGCAGTGGATGGGGCAAATCGTTCCGGCGCTGAGGTCGGGAAGGCCGCCGCAGGAGGTGGTGGAAACTGGCCTATTCACACATCCCGCTGCCGTTCTGGACTTGTCCACGTTCCTTCCCGCATTGGTGATCTGTGCAGTCATGCTTCTCCGCAGGAAGGCGATCGGGTTCGTCCTTGCACCAGCATTGATGTCCGCGATGGTGCTGATGAGCTTTGGCATCGAAGCCATGGCAATTGAAATGTGCATAAAAGGCTTCGCCTCGCGCAGTTCTGTTATCTCGTTCTCTTGCGGACTCGCGGTCGTATGTGCGGTGTTGGGTTTCCTGTTGGTGGGCTTTTTGCGAGCACGAGAGAATACAGGTGAGCTGCCGGCGCGGCAAAGCCCGCAGTCGTTGATTTCCTCTGCACGCGGTTAGCGACAGAGCGAAGGTGAACCACTGTGGCAAGGACATTCAGGTGCCAGAGCGTCTGAAAGTCTTCGGGGCGACGTTGCCGGGGAACTCGACTCCATGTTTTGAGTTCTGGATCTCCTCGAGGTTCCAGATGGACTCTTCACCTGAGCGATCATCGGCTATTCCGTAGAACATCGCCAGAAGATGCTGGGCCAGCATCTTCGCCGCTTTGCCGGCCTCATCAGAGAAGCGGGTATTGAGAACAAGGGTCAAGACTGCCGAAGGCGCTCTTCCGACCTCCGCATAAACCAATTCTCTTTCGTTCTCGGTGTACTCTTCCACGATGCCCGGATTGAAATGCACCTGCAAACGCCAATCTTCATTTCTGGGGAAGTACCACTCAACAGAATTCATGACGTGACAAGGTTCGGCCACTTCATCGAGCGCAGTCATCAGTTCAGCTACTGTTGCGCGGCTGAAGTAGAGAACGATGATCGGCGGCCGTTGCCGGATGATGAACTTCTGCAATGGGAGCTCCGCTTCGGCGATCCTACTTCCAGATTGCGGCGATCACAAGGGTCTGCTTCAGAACCATCCGGGGTTGCCTTCGAATAGTGCGAAAGCTGCTCAACGCGTTGAAGTCAGCTGGCGAGCGTTATTCGTACCGCAGCGCTTCCACGGGTTCCATGTTGGCGGCCTTCCATGCGGGCCACATGCCGGACATTACTCCGATTGTCGCCAGGATCAGGAACGCGATCATCATTACGTTCGTCGATGTGCTGAGAAAGATGTCGCCTTCGTGGTTCGTAGTCTTGTAAAGCGCAGAATAAAGTGGCATGGGCGGAATGACATGCGCCAGGCCCACTGACACGATCATGCCGATCGCTCCCGCAACGAACGTGAGCACTAGGGCTTCTACCAGAAACTGAAATGCGATGTCGCGTTTGCGGGCGCCGAGCGCCTTGCGCAGACCAACTTCTCTGGTTCGTTCGGTTACGCTCACCAGCATGATATTCATCACGCCTACTCCGCCCACGCCAAGGGTGAGCGCGCCAATCAGGCCGAGAATCAGTTTGAGCGCCAGTGAAAACTGATCGAGTTCTTTCACATTGTCGATGGTGTCCCACTCCGGCGTTGCCTTGTCGTCTTTAGGATCGAAGCTGTGCCGGCGCGCCAGCACGTCGCGCACTTGCTGCAAAGCAGCTTTGTGCAACAGGGCAGTCACCGGCTGGAACACGATCATCTCCGGATCGTGCTTGTCATTCAGGTCCTGCATGCTTTCGAAAGGAATGAAGACATTCCAATTGTCAGGCCCATTATTCGAGGAATCCTGAATTTTCAGCGCGAGTAGACCGATCACGTCCCACGTTTGACCATTGATGGTGACGTGATCGCCCACCGGATCGCGAGTTCCGAAAACTTCCTTTGCGGCATTCGGGCCAAAGATCAACACGTGGCGGTGTTCGGTGAAATCACTCTCTTCGAAGTAGCGGCCTTCGGCGACGATCAGCTTGCGCATCTCGCGATACGGATACTGAACGGCCTTCGTGGAAATCGAGCGCACCTTGTCGCCATACTTGTAGGGAAAATCGTCGTCCCATTCCGCGCTCACGGCGCGCACCAGCGGCGCTTCGTCGCGAATCGCCTGCAGGTCCTCGTACTTATAATGAATGCGTTTCCCGGCGCGCTGTCCCCCGGCCTGCAAGCTCGTCTGTCCTTCCCAGATCATGATGACATTGTTGCCGATTCCCATGAACGCATTCACGATGCCCTTGGTCACGCTCTCGCCGTAGCCGAGCAGCAGGACGACTGTGGTCAGACCCCACACAATCCCCATCATCGTCAGCACCGAACGCAGACGATTGCGCTGAAGCGACGTCCAGCTTTGCAGGATTAGTTCCTTCAAATCCATGCTTATTCCTGCCTCAAGCATTCGATAGGGCTGAGAGTGGCCGCGCGTTGCGCCGGATACATGCCTGCTGCCACGGTGATCAACCCGAGCGTGAGAAGTGACGCGATCACCGCCACTGGCGAGACGATCGGATGAGGAACAACGTCGGGGAGCGGCAGTTTGTTCACCAGGATGCACAGGCCCAAGCCGATTGCCATTCCAATCGATCCGCTGATCATCATCAGCGCCACTGATTCTGCGAAGAACTGATTACGAATGTCGGTGGCGGTTGCGCCCAACGACTTGCGCACTCCAATCTCGCGTGTGCGCTCGGTTACGGCGACGAGCATGATGTTCATCACTCCGATGCCACCAAGTGAGAGCGTCATCAGAGCAACCGCTCCGAAGAACATCGTCATAATGCTGAAGATGTGTTCCACCAGTTCAGAGCCGTCGAGCGTGTCCCATATGAAGAGAGCGTCTTTGTCGTCCGGTTCGAAGTGGTGTTGGCGTCCAAGGATTTCGTATACCTGCTTCATCGCGGCTTCGTGCTGATTGGGATCGACAACCTCGACGACCAGGTTATTGATCCAGCCCTTAAACACACCGGGCTTTTCAGGCGGAGGAAAATCACGCGCCATCGACGAATAGGGCACGAACAGCTGCGTATTATCCGGTCCGCTGCCGTAGCTTCCGTTCTGTTTCTTCTTTTCGAGCACGCCGATGACCGTATAAGGCACACCCGACATGGTGAGCGTCTCCCCGATCGCCGGCTTACCCGGAAACAACTGATCGCGCGATTCGACGCCGAGCACCACGACGCGACGGTTCTCCGTTTCATCCTCGTCTATCATCAACCGGCCTTCCTGAACTTTGAGCGAACGGAAGCGCTGATACTCCGGCCACACGCCGCGCACGGGCCGCGATGCCGCGTTGTATCGGCTGACTTCAGGCACGCTGCGGCGCAGTTCCGGGCTTACGGTTTTAATCAGGAAGCATTGCTCTTTAATCAGATAAGCGTCGTCGATAGAGAGGTGGATGGGTCGGCCCGCGGCGTAACCTCCAGCCTGTGCGCTGGTGCGGCCTCCCCAGACGATGGCGAGATCCACGCCTATGGTCTTCAGCTGCTCTTTTTGATCTTTGTCGAAGCCTTTGCCGAGGCCCACCAATAAGATGACCGAGGTGATGCCCCATATGATCCCGAACATGGTAAGGAAACTGCGCATCTTGTGGGCCGCGATAGAACTGACGGTCTGGCGCAGCACTTCCCGCAGATTCAAGGCTTCGTCCTCCAGGCTCTTAGACTGAGGGTAGGCGGGACCGTTAGCAAGGTCCCAGCGCGCCCCTTCAAACAGCTTCCCGTCATAATTTGATAGTGGCAAGGATCACGGAACTTTTCGTGTCCTTTTCGACAGCTACTCCCGTACAATTCCGTCGTCGAGAATGCTCACCCACGTGAAAACCCCAAGGCAAAACGCCGCCATCGTTGGCAAGACTCTATCATTTGCAAGACTCGCACTTTTTGCCGGATTCATGATCCTGCTGACCGGATGCCCCCACCGGCGGTCAGGACCCACCGATGGTGCATCAGCCCCTCCCAAAGTTTCCACGCTTAAAGCAGGCGGAGCGCGCCACGACATCCTTATCAGTACCGCGGTCAATCCTGCTCATCTCGACGACACTCAATATACGAACGTTCTCACCACCGAATTTGCAGGCGTCGAACCAGAAAATGCAATGAAGTTCGGGCCGATCCATCCGCGACCAAATATCGATGAGCAACCTTACGATTTCGCTGCTGCCGACCGGCTGGTTGCGTTCGCCGAGCGCCGAGGAATGCGCGTTCGTGGACACACCCTTGTCTGGCACAAGCAAAACCCCGACTGGGTTACGAAGAGCAATTTCGATACGGCGCAACTCAACTCCATCCTTGAAGATCACATCAAGACGGTGGTCACTCACTTCGGAAACAAGGTCTTTGCCTGGGACGTAGTGAACGAGGCTTTCGAGGACGATGGCACTCTGCGCAATACGATCTGGTACAACCAGCCGGGGATTGGTTTCGCCGATAAGGGGACAAGCTATATTGCGACAGCGTTCGAGTGGGCGCATGCCGCCAATCCGGCAGCCAAGCTTTTCTACAATGACTACAACGCTGAGATCGTAAACAAGAAGTCAGACGCGATCTACGCAATGGCGCGCGAATTCAAGAGTCGCGGTGTACCCATCAACGGCATTGGCTTTCAGATGCATGTCACGTTGAAATCCGACACGCCAGAAAACCTGCAGTCATTCGCAGTGAATCTGAAGCGCTTTGCGGATCTTGGCCTGGAGATTCACATCACTGAACTCGACGTGCGGCTGCCGTCGGACGATCCTGCGAGTTTGGCTGCGCAAGCAAAGTTCTATGGCGAGATTGTCGACGCCTGCGTGCGTCAGGCCGCATGCAGGATGATTCAAACGTGGGGCTTCACCGATAAATATTCCTGGGTCCCTGAGGCTTTCCCGAAAGAGGGTTGGGCCCTCCCGTGGGACAGTGCTTATCAGAAAAAGCCTGCCTTCGGCGCCATGCTCGAATCGCTGCAATAAGGCTCGCTTCACATCGGATCGGTTCTGCAGACAGGTTTTTCGTACGTTCCGGTGATCGTCACCGGAATGCGCGCACCCCCGTTATGATTCTTTTTCAGGAAGACATTGATGGGCCTCAGCAGGAAAGACTTGAAACCCGACGTCGCGTGAGGAAGGTCCGCCTGCATCAGCAGCAGGCCATGCATGTCGACCTTCTCGGTGAGGACGTCATAGGTGCCGTGCAGGTGTGCAAGTGCACCGGGCACTCTGAATTTAAGATCGGTAAAATTGGCTACGCCGTCGCGCAGTTCTACGTGCCCCACTAAATTGGAGATGGCGGTCGCTGGATCGTCGGTCTGTTTCTCGCCCTGCGCATCCTGGCTCAACTGATCCATCTTGTGCTGCGTGTCGGCGCTGGTGAGATGGCCGTTTTCGATAGTGAAGTCGGAAGTGAATTGCACCTTGCGCACGAATCCGTGTAGTGTTGCTGGTACTTTGGCGGTCGCGTTGAAGGCAACATTTCCAGTAAGCGGCGAAACCGGCGCCTGGATGAACAACATAAGAACGTCCTGAATGCGTCCATCCGTTCCTCCTAACTTCAAATCTCCTGTTTTCCCACCTTCGCCTTCCACTGTTCCAGTTGATTTCACCTTAGTCTTCCCGAAAGAAGCGTGGACTTCTTCCAAAGCTACGTCTCCATTGGCTCCGTTCACCAGCGCACGAAAATTGCCGGTCACATGCACTCTATGTCCGCTCCGCGTGACGCCGAAGTCGGGTGCATCGGCAGAGCCCTGCAGTTGTATGTGCTGGATGTTTCCGTTGAAATTTCCCCGTGAAGAGACCGAGCCTCGAATGCCTACGAACACCGCCAGATCGGCGCGCTCCAGCGAATAAGAGCCGGAGACTGGTATCTGTCCTGGATCGTCCGATCTCCATCTCCCCACCTTGCCGGAAACTTCGAGTTCTCCCGGCGGCTGCGGAATCCGCATCTTGGTGTGGAACGGCATCTCTTCGCGCGTGCCAGGATGTTGCACTACGAGTTCATGAATGTCGAAGCGCAACTGAGGCGTACTTGCCACCTGGGAGTGAAAAAACAGAGCAGAATTCTTCACATTGATTTCATCGACAATCGCTTTGGACGGCTTGTCGAAGCGGAAGCCCATATCCTGCCCAGGAATCGGCAGATGAACCTCTGCCCCATCGACTAGGATGTCGACGTGTTTTGACCATAAACGCGTGTAGCTCGAGCGAATCGTTAGCTTCTCAATCGTTACAGCCGATCCGGATTGTGCGTTCTGAAGTGGAGTGAACGTCACGCCCTGCATCACGCAGCCAGGCGGAAAATATGTCTTGTGAACAGATTGAATTACGACCGTACTCCCGGTCGCCTCACCCAAGTCGGACTGAACCTTCTCGCGCGTGAACGGCCAGACGAGGATCAGAACGATCCAGCCCAGCACGAGAATCGCAACGCAGACGCCCGCCGCCCACAACACTCCGCGTCGCACGCGCCCTTTCCGAACTTCGGGACGCGACACTTTTGGAACCGACTCAATCATCCAGGCTTCACTTGACCAACCAGTTGGATGAAGGGAAAACGGAATAGGAAGTCACAGAGGGGGCAGAATAAGTACAAAAGCCCACCTGAGTGCGGGCTTTCAGGGAAGCGACGAGTCAGTAAAGCCTGAAATTGATCTCCACGTTGACTTGCACGGCGACCGGTTGTCCGTTTTTCATCGCCGGCTCGAATCTCCACTTGCGGACCGCTTCGATGGCCTTTTCATCGAGTCCGAGTCCGAGCGTCCGTTGCACGCGGACATCTCGTGTCCGCCCATCTGGGCCGACAATAATCCACAGAACGACCGTTCCCTGGTATTTGGCTTTGCGCGCTTCGTCGGAGTACTCCGGATCGGGCGAATAAAGCACGCGCGGTGCACTCACTCCACCACCTACGCGGTAGACCCCTCCCCCAGTCCCGCCACCATAACCCGGACCGACTCCTGGACCATACCCGCTGCCAATTCCGCCGCCACTGCCACTGCCGATGCCTCCACCAGCGCCGGTCCCATTCGATGGCGGACCGAACACCTTCGCCATTGGATCGCCTGTGGTTGGAAACGATGGCAACTTGATGTCTGGCGGACCAACTACAGTGGGCTCTACCGCAAGCTGCGGATTATCATTGCGCAACACCACCGCCGGCGGAGTGATCTGTTCGCGCGCAAACTTTGGCGCCGCGCCTTTCGACGCCGCCAGCTTGTCGCGATCGCCACCGCCTCCTCCGCCTCCGGCCTGATCCTTCGCCGGAGGAAGAACGTAAGGACTGACATCCGTCACCAACGCAACTACCTGCTGCTTAATCTCCCGCTTATGAGTTCCAACCCACAGTCCCGACCAGACCATCAGCGCCAGCGTTGCGCCATGCAACACTACCGATGCCGCGAAGCTGTAACGATGCACCGGATACGCGTTGTATCCTTCGCCGCACAGCGTGGGAAGAATCGACGCTTGTTCTGACACAGTCAGTGCGACGACCGCCGGCATCCTGGCTCCCATCAGATCCGCCTTCAGCTTCGCCTTGAAATCACTGCTGGGCATCATCCTTAAATCGGCAGCAACTGCGAGCAGTTCGCCCAGGCTCGTATCAGTCTCGCTTGCTTCAGCTGAATCAACCGGCTGCCACTCCGGATCAGCAATCACCCTGCTGATTCTCTCGTCCAATCGATCGTAGAAACTTGTGCTAGCCATGACGGCTCCTCATGTGCGCGCGCAACGTATGCAACGCACGGAACTGCAGCTGTTTCACTGCTCCTTCAGACCTGCGAAGCTCGGCTGCAATTTCCCGAATGCTCCGCTGATCCACGAAGCGCCGGGTTATGACCAGGCGCTGATCGGGCGGAAGGCTGTCGACCAGTTGGAACAGCATGGCGCGGCGCTCAATTTCATCGTCGACGCCGATCTCTTCCAGCGCCGCCGATTCGTCTTCACTGCGCTGCCCTTCGCGACCTACGCGGTGCCATCGATCCGCAATTGCGTTGGCCGCAATCCGGTAGAGCCATCCCACGAATGGAACGCCTCGCCATTCATAGCGTGCGATGTTCGCCAGCGCGTGATGAAAAACTTCGGCGGTCAAATCCTGCGCTTCCTCGCGATTGCCTACACGGCGCGCGATGTACGCATATACCCGCTCGAAATTATTCTCGTAAAGTTCGGCAAAACGCGACGGATCGCGTTGCGCTGCCTCGACCGCCAGCCGCTCATCGGTTGCTGGTTCAACAGCTTTCAAGCCGGTTCTCCGCGGAGCCCTTACTCACTTAGCTAAACCTCACAGACGGCGAAAAGGTTACGCTGCATTCTGCGGGTACACAAACTTTCGGAAATTGAGCCACCGAGCGACGTCGAGCAGCATCTTAGGAAGGGTGTTCTGGCGCGAGACAAACTTCTCCCGCCCCGCTACAATTGCGGTCCGTCTTAGATGTGGCGGCAATTACCTCCCAGGCCCCGCCGCATCTATATCGCTAAAAAGTTAACTCGAAAGATTAAAGATAGGAGAATTCCCCCCATGAAGCACTGCGTTATAGCCGCTCTGTGCCTTTGTTTCGTGATCCCCTCATTCGCGCAGAATAAAGAAGACCAGCGGCTGCAGGATTCTTACACCGTCCTGAAGGAGATCCTGGCAACGCCGGATAAGGGAATCCCGCGGGATCTCTTGGATAAATCCGAATGTGTAGTTGTGTTTCCTTCGGTGAAGAAAGCCGCATTTGTAGTCGGCGCCAGTTACGGGCGAGGCGTCATCACCTGCCGGTCCGGCCAGGATCTGCGGGGTCCGTGGAGCGCTCCCGCCATGTTCGCCCTGGAAGGTGGTAGCGTCGGCTTCCAGATTGGAGGTCAGGCCACCGACTTCGTGCTCCTGATCATGAATGAAAGCGGTGCGAATTCCGTGATGTCAAGCAAAGTGAAGCTGGGCGCCGATGCTTCGATCGCAGCCGGCCCCGTCGGCCGCACCACCTCGGCGGAAACCGATGTCGTCATGAAGGCCGAGATTCTCTCCTGGTCGCGTGCGCGCGGCGTCTTTGCCGGAATCTCGCTCTCCGGCTCTACCCTGCGCTCCGATGATGGAGCCAACAAGACTGTGTACGGTAAAGAACTCAGCGCCAAGCAAATCGTGCGCGAAGGGCAAGTGCAGCCAACCGAAGCCGCCAAACCGCTATTGGACCTTCTCGATAAGACAACGCCCAAACACACGTAAACCGCTGACGGGGCACGGCCTCAACCGTGCCCTCGCTCACTTACTCCGGCAACACCGGCAAGCGCCACTGAATTCACCGAACCCACATCGTCCCGCAGCTTGAAATAAAGCAGTGTCCCATTCGGGCGAGGCACGCTGAGGGTTGGTCCGGAAGAACCAGCGGGCACCGCCACGCTCCTCGTGAACTCCGCATTCGACGCAACCGAATCCAGCAAGAACAAATTCATTCCACTCAATGTGCATTGTCTGTCTGGTGTGTCGGGACAACGCACATCCTTGAATCCGGGCACCCGCACTAAATTCGCCAGCGGCTGCCACTCACCCGCGACGCCGTTGCTACTCACTGCGCGAAAACGAAGCGCCCCGAACGCCGACGCACCAAACGCCTTCATCGGATCGAGCGACGCGAGCACCGTCTGCGAATCTTGCATGACGAGCGATCCATCGGTTACAGAAAGCGACGTGTGAAACGATTCATCGGGACCGGCCACTTCGATTTTCTCTTCACGCGGGAACGCCGCAGGGACTTCTGTCTTCAACAGAAATGACAGTCGTCCGTTCAGCGGTAGATCATCGGCGTTCGTCAAGCGCATCCGCGCCGCCGAGTTATCGCCCGCTACCTCGATGTTCTTGCTCACAAGCGTCACCTTCGGCCTTGGCGCCTGGACAGTGGTTTGCAATGCCAGAATCCGTCCATCTTTCAACTCCACTTTCGCGGTCAGATTCTGGTTTGGCTGAAGCGCAGCGGCAGCTGCTGCGTCGGCCGTCACCAGTTGAAGGTCATCTTTTTGATCGACGCGCGAGAGTGTCGCCGGCGTGAAGTGCAGTCCCTGCATATCCAGGCTGGCGACCTCGTCCAGTCGCGTGCCGCGCAGTTCACCTTGTTTGTCTCCGGCATTGAACGCAAAGTGATCGAGATGCCCAACCTCCGAATAGGCGCGCAACGACAATTCATCATCGGCTGCCAGCCCAAACTGCTTCATGCTGATCTTCACCGGCCCGGGCGGCACATCCTGCAATGGCAGTTTCACTTCCAGTTCATCCGGCTTGATCAACTTCCACACGGCCTTCGCGCTCTTGCCCTTCTGATCTTCGAAACTCACCTCTTCGACGCAGGAAGCGGCCGGAGATTTCAGATGCAGCGTATCCTCGCGGCCCACAATGAGCGCTGCGCTCTCGCTGGCCGGAACCTCCCACTTCGAGGGGCGCGAGCTGAACAGATGGTACGTCGGCCCGGTGAACGACTGGAATCCCCACGATCCACGCAGGCTTCCACTCACTTCAATATCGAGATTGGCATCGGACAGCGCTTTCGCATCCACAAGAAATCCACCTTGTGCTGCATCTGCGTTTAGCGGGAGGTCCACCTTGTGTCCAGACTTGTCTTCCACATGCAAGACCAGATCGCGCGCCATCGACGTCGAAAAAACCAGTGGCGCGCCTTCCGCGGGAACACCAGCGATCGGCTTGCGCAAACACAACACCTCATTCGGATCGACGCCGCGCAGCGGCGGAAGCTGGGCTGCCTCGATCGGCGGCAAACCGACGACAAGAACCGACTGCGGCTTGCGGAACGACGGTGGGTTATTCAGACGCAGGTTGACTTGCTCACCCTTCGGCACCGACAGCGCTGGAATGTACTGGTATTGCGGCGAGTGAAACGATTCCATCACGCGCACCATGTCGACTATCGACCCAACGTAAGGGCTATACGTTCCGCCACCGGCCAGCTTCGTCGTGCTGATCTGCCCAATGAGATCGGAGTTCGGCCCCGACGTGAGCGCCGCCACCATAGATTGGCTGTGGTCATCGTCGAGCACCAGTTGATCGGTGTTCTGCGTCAGGCACGGAGCTTGTTGCTCGCTTGGCTTATCGAAGCATTGCTGGTCGACTTTCATGTTCAGACTGCGCGCCAGCAGAGTTGAACGCGCCTGCAATTTTTCCGGATTCACATCGGAAGTCTGCTTGACAGCGCTTAAATAAAAGTCCAGGCGAGTACGATCCAGGCTGGCCCGATTCAGGTCCTGCGATGCGCGCACAAAAGCGCCCGGTTTGGCACGGACCGCTCCGCGGAACACACCATAGCCTCCGCTCGTCTGCGGAGCCAGGAACAGCAGCGCCTGCTGCGCATCCTGCGGGACGGTGATCACCACTCCCTCTTCCCGAACGTGCTTGTCCCAAGCCTCGATCCTAAAAAACCAGTTCTCTGGCGGCGGGTTGGTAGATCCGCGCAGGAATGCAACTACCAGCTGGTAACGAACCGACTGCTCGTCGGGAAAAGTCGGATGAATCCATAGGCGATCGTCCGCCTGAAGATTAGGCACGCTCGCGATGGGAAGTGTCTTCCCATTGCGCGTGACCTTGATCTCCAACTGCGGGCCAACCAGGTCGAACGCTGCCGTGTCGGCCATCGTCGCCGTTACAAACGTAAGTAGAAGAAAGAAAAGGGACCTGATGAACTGGTACCGTGACATCTCTCTATTGTAGGAACTCTGGGGCGATCCGCGCTACCCGCACACGCATTATTAGCCTCGGGCATTTACCTGAGAGACACGCCTCGCGCCTTCGAATCTGCATTCTGCACTCTTGAATCCTGAATATTCCCATCCAGCTCTGCCTATAAGCCCCACTTATAGGGCAATCACTTTTGGTGATACCAATCACTGGAATTAGTGACTGTTATCACGGCCTTTCCTCACGTCTGGAAACAAACTGTAGCGTAATAGTGCAGACCTTGTGGGGAAGGTTTCCCAAGCGAGGTTCGCCCAGTCCCAAAGACCCTTCTCACGACGACTTGCCATCCCTTTCGCATGAGAACGGACTCGGGACACGAGGAGGACGCCATGATGCTCGCATATCGTTTAGTGCGACTGATCGAAACTCACTCCGAAAAATTGGCCGACCGACTCCTGCTCAAAATCCAGGCTTCCGACAAGACCAGTTTGTTCCATAACGTTCCCCGCGAAGACTTTCGCACCGCCGTTTTCGAAATCTATACGCATCTTGGCCAGTGGCTGCTCGGAAAATCGGAAGCAGACATTGCCCGGCGGTATACGGAGATCGGCAAGCGGCGCTCCTTCCAGGGTGTGCCCCTGAGCCAGTTGACGTGGGCTATCGTTCTCACTCGCGAAAACCTGTGGGAATATCTGAAGCAGGAAGAAACGCTCGAGCGTCCCACGGAAATCTTTGGCGAACTGGAAATGCTGGAACTGCTGGAAGAATTCTTCGACCGCGCAATTTACTGGGCCGCGGTTGGATATGAGCAGGAAACCGCAGAACTGCGGAAGCAGGGCAAGACCGTCGCGATGAGCAGCAGATAGTCTGACGCGGCGGCCAGGTTGTGGCAGGAGAAGGACGGATTCATGTCAGCTTGGATGCTGGAATACAAGCGCAAACTCATGTCTGCGCGCGATGCGTTGCGCTGCGTCGACTCAGGAATGCGCGTATACATTCACCCCGGATGCGCCGAACCGGAAGCACTCGTCGAAGCGCTGATGGGCCGGGCGCCTTTCGTTCACGACGTTGAGATCGTCCACCTGCTAACCCTCGGGACCGCGCCGTACGTTGCCCCGGAGATGGAAGGCCATTTCCGCCACAACGCCATGTTCATCGGCGGCAACGTGCGCGACGCCGTAAATGAAGGCCGCGCCGACTACACTCCTGTCTACTTGAGCGAAGTCGAGGATCTTTTTGAAACCAGCACCATGCCCATCGATGTGGCGCTGATCCAGGTCTCACCGCCAGACGAGCACGGCTTCTGCAGCCTTGGCGTAGGCGTCGACACCACCATGACCGCCAGCAAGTGTGCGCGCTACACGGTTGCGCAAGTCAACGATCAGATGCCGCGCACCTATGGCGACAGTTTCATCCACGTCAGCCAGATCAATGCCTTCGTCGAAGCATCTCGCCCACTTTGCGAAATGCCCATGGCGCAGGTCACGGATCTGCATCGCGCGATCGCCAAGAACGTCGCCACCCTGATCGAAGAC
Source organism: Terriglobia bacterium (assembly GCA_963848375.1). Taxonomy (GTDB): domain Bacteria; phylum Acidobacteriota; class Terriglobia; order Terriglobales; family Acidobacteriaceae; genus JAJPJE01. Next base: position 108,995 of record CAWKDK010000029.1, on the reverse strand, counting down.
GGCGCTACATTGCAAACCGGCATCGGCGGCATACCAAACGCTGTGTTGCCCCTGCTGGCAGATCGGAAAGATCTCGGCGTTCACTCTGAACTGGTCAGCGACGGCGTCATTCCGCTGATCGAAGCCGGCGTAATCACTGGCCGCCGCAAAACACTCCTGCCGCGCAAGATCGTCGCCGGTTTCATGCTCGGCACGCGCGAGTTGTTCGACTACGTCAACGACAACCCGCTATTCGAGCTGCGTCCCAACGCCTTTACCAACGATCCTCACCAGATCGCGCGCAACGACAATATGGTGGCCATCAATTCCGCCTTGCAGATCGACATCACCGGCCAGGTGTGCTCCGACTCCATTGGACAAAGCTTCTACAGCGGTATCGGCGGACAGGTCGACTTCCTGCGCGGCGCATCACGCTCGAAAGGTGGCAAGCCGATTATCGCTTTGCCCTCCACCGCGAAGAAAGGGACCCTGTCACGAATCGTGCCGCAACTGAATCCAGGCGCGGGCGTAGTCACATCTCGCGGACTCATCCGTTACGTAGTCACTGAGTACGGCGTAGCTTACCTCCACGGCAAGACCATCCGCGAGCGCGCCGAAGCGCTGATTCAGGTTGCCCATCCGAATTTCCGTAATGAGCTTTACGACTATTGCGAACGAACCAAGTGGTTGCACCGGCCATCGCTGGCCGCTGCGAGGTGAACAATGGCAGCAAGAGGAAATGTTGAAATCAACCACGACGAATGCAAGGGCTGCGGCCTATGCGTCGAGTCCTGCCCGCCCAAGGTGCTGCGCCTCGAACCTGAACTGAATCAGTACGGCGTGCACGCCGCCGAGTACCTCGGCGATGGCTGCACCGGATGTGGCATTTGCTTCTATTGCTGCCCGGAACCGGGCGCGATCACCGTATATCGCATGGTGATCCCGAAGCCCGCTCAGGAGGTGCAGAATGCGTCAACTGTGTAAAGGAAACGTTGCTGTCGTGAAGGGAGCCGTGCTCGCAGGTTGCCGCGCCTACTACGGCTATCCCATCACCCCGGCCAGCGAGATCGCTGAATACGCCGCGCTCCTGCTGCCTGAAGTTGGAGGAACTTTCATCCAGGCGGAAAGTGAAGTTGCCTCCATCAACATGGTTTACGGCGCAGCGGCAGCTGGCGTCCGCGTGATGACCGCCTCTTCTGGTCCAGGTCTCAGCCTGATGCAGGAAGGCATGTCGTACCTCGCTGGCGCTGAGCTTCCCTGCGTAGTCGTTGACGTGATGCGTGCCGGACCCGGTCTCGGAAACATTGCCCCCGAGCAGAGCGACTATTTCTGCGTGGTGAAGGGCGGAGGCCATGGTAACTACAAGAACCTGGTGCTCGCGCCTGCGTCGGTGCAGGAGATGGCGGATCTCACCATCCTCGCGTTCGAACTGGCGGATCGTTATCGCAATCCCGTCGTCGTGCTCGCCGACGGCTTCGTTGGACAGATGATGGAGCCGCTGGAAATTGCCGAAGTCGAGACCGTGATCCCAGAGAAGCCGTGGGCAGTATGCGGTACGGCGGAGACGCGCAAGAACCTGATCAGCTCGATTTATCTCGAACCCGACGATTTGGAACGCCATATTCAGAAACTCGAGGCCAAGTATCGGCTGGCCCAGCAACTGGAACCACGTTACGAGAGCTACCGCACAGAAGACGCCGAGATTCTTCTTGTTGGCTACGGCATTATGTCGCGCGTTCTGCGTTCCGCCGTCGACCAGGCGCGGGCACAGGGACTGCGCGTCGGACTGTTCCGTCCGATCACGCTTGTGGCCGTTCCCGTCACGACCGCTCGTCGATATCGCTAATCACTGCCGGTTCGTACAGGTGGTCGAGATGAGCACCGGTCAAATGGTCGAAGACGTTAGGCTGTCGCTAAATGGGCGCGTCCCCGTCGAGTTCTATGGGCGCTCCGGCGGCAACGTCCCATCGGTCGACGAAGTACATTCGCAACTGATGGCGAAAGTTAGTGAGTTAGTAGTCGGTGGTCGTTAAAAAGCAGTGGTTCACAGTTAGCGGTTAGTAATTGGCGAGGACGACTGAGTGCTGAATGCTGATCGCTGAGTGCTGTCTTTAGGAGGCAGCTTTGGAATACCAAATCACCCATTCGAAATCGACATCGTTTTATGACCGCTTCGAGCGTAAGGCGGAACTACAACATCAGACGCACTACTGTCCTGGATGCGGTCACGGCATCGCTCATAAATTGATTGCCGACGCAATCGAAGAACTAGGTGTCAAGGACAACACCATCCTTGTCAGCCCCGTCGGTTGTTCTGTGTTCGCCTACTACTACTTTGACGTGGGCAACGTGCAAGCCGCTCACGGACGCGCCTCAGCAGTCGCTACAGCTATCAAGCGCGCGCATCCAGACAAGCTCGTGATTTCCTATCAGGGAGACGGCGACCTTGCCGCCATCGGCACAGCGGAGATTATTCACGCGGCGAATCGTGGCGAAAATATCACCGTCTTCTTCGTGAACAATGCGATTTACGGGATGACCGGAGGCCAGCTCGCTCCCACCACGCTTGTGGGTCAGACCAGCACCACCAGCCCCTGGGGACGGCGCCCAACAAATGAAGGATATCCTTTGCACGTTGCGGAACTCTTGTCATCGCTTGAGGCGCCGGTCTACATCGAACGCGTTGCGCTCTCCGATAACAAGAACATCATGCGCGCGCGCAAAGCCGTAAAGAAAGCGCTCGAATTGCAAAAGCAGGGCGCAGGCTTTTCGCTGGTCGAAATCCTTTCTCCTTGTCCGACCATCTGGAAAAAAGATCCGGTCGAAGCACAGCGCTGGGTTGCCGAGAAGATGATTCCCGCGTTCCCGCTTGGAGTATTTCGCGACCGCAAACCGGAACCCACGATCATCCCCGTCCCCCAGAAAACAGTTGCGGAAGCACTTGGGCTCGAATCCGGGCAAGAGCAACGTCCAACATCACATCATCGCACCCGCGACTTGAAGATCAATGCCGCTGGATTTGGTGGACAGGGCACACTGCTTCTCGGTGTTCTGATCGCCGAAATGGGCATGCGCGAAGGCCTCGAGGTCAGCTGGCTTCCTTCTTACGGCCCCGAGATGCGCAGTGGCAGCGCTCACTGTTATGTCTGCCTGTCACACGACCGCATCGGCTCGCCGCTTGTCCCGGAACCAGACGTCCTGATTGCTATGAACGAAATTTCACTGCGTAAGTTTGGATCGCAAGTCGCCGCGGGTGGCACCATCTTCTATAACCGCGAGAGCTTGCCCCCTGACTTCAGCGCTCCGAAAGCGCGCGTGATCTGCATTCCCGCGTCTGAAATTGCTGATCGCATGGGCAGCGCGAAAGTAGCCAACGTTGTCATGCTGGGAGCGTTGCTCGAGGAAACCGAATGCCTGCCAGTTTCGCAGGCGCTCTCCGTGATTCAGAAGACGGTAAAGAAATCTGCTCTCATGGAACTGAATCAGAAGGCGTTCGAAGCCGGACGGCAGTTTATCGATCAGCAGGTTCGTGTCGGAGCTGTATCGCAGCCCGATGGTTTTGCTTACTAAGCACTCTCATGCACACTCGCCCAGCCTGCGGGCTGGGCTTTTTCATGAGCAAGAAACTCCTCAGAAGTTACTGGCTCATATCCCTGTTTTTATTTCGGAAGAACGATGAACCTAGTGCACCGCCGATAGCGGAAAAGCCCAGAAGAGCAAAGAAGAGAAGCACCATAGCAAACGTCACCATGATAGCCAGACCCTCGGGCGTAGTCAGTTTCTGCATCAGTTCTTGTGACCGCGGATCGGGATTGGCCGCCCCCGATTTCTCGATTGCCTCCAGCAACATCGTTCGCATCGACCCACTGCCACGGGTCAGCAGCAGTTGCAGCGACATCATTACTGCGAATATGCCGAATGCAATCACTCCGGCTACCGCTCCGATGCGAGCGCCCACGCCACGCGTCAGCTCCGTCTGCGGGTTGCGCCGGTGATACAAGGCCACGCCAAATGCGCCGCAAGCCAGCATCCAGAACAGGTACATCGCAGGCGGAATTACCCAGCTAATTCCGAGCAGTGCTCCGGCCAGTCCCGCTGCGCGCAAGGCCTGTGACCAATTCACCGCGGTCGCTGCCGCCGGAGCCGAAGGCTGAATAGAGGAAAACGACGGAGGCGTTCTAGACGATTGAATCTCCTCCGGTGGCCTCGGCGGAGGCATCGGCTCAAGCTCCGACACCAGCACTCGAATTTGCGGAGCTCCGCATTCCTGGCAGAACGCTGCTCCTTCTTCGATCACCGCACCACATTTATGACATGCTTGGTCCACGCAGATTCACACTAACAGCCATCGAGGAACCGCTGCAACTTCTCTCTCATTTCACTTAGCCGCGGGAGGCTCCATTCGGTCATGGAACTGCCTCATCAACTTTTGCCCAGCCTCTACCAGATTGTCGTTGTATGACCGTTGCTTCATTGCCGATTTCGCCTGCTGAGTGCTCGCCCAGAGAACGATGTGGCTCTTCGCGTCTTGCACCACCATCTTCACGCGATCGCTGCCAATTTCGCGAGTGGTGGTCGTCGTCTGCTCCGGCGTGCCCGATGTCGAAATATGGCTGCCGGTCGAAGTGCTGGGCTTGAGGTCCTCTGGAGATGTCACTTCCACGATCAGATCTGCTTTTTCGGGGGATTCAACCACGGTGAACCGTCCCCAACCCTCAAACTCCCCATTGATAACGTCGAACGGGATCGAACTCCCTCCGCCGTTTTTTACATAAACCGCCTTCGCGTTCATCAGGCGCTGTGACGGGCTCACAAACGCCGGCTTGGCAGGAGTCGATGTCGTTTGATCCTGTGCCACGGCATCGAACCCGGAGAAAGCTACGAACAACATTGCAAGAAAAATTGCCGGCCGAAATAGTGTCAATGTTCCTCCACCGCGGGCAACCTGAGAATATCCCGCTTTAACAGACTTGCCACAACTGTATGCCTGTATGCAAGAATAGGAATCTGCCACCCGAGGCGCAACCAAATTAGTTGAGCTCGCCTCGCATAAAGTATGGGCGCCGGATTCCTCAAAGCGGTAGTTGCGATTACGCTGGTCACCTGCGTGGTCGTAATCGTGGTTTCTCCCTTTGTCGATCTTCCGCTCACGGTTCAGAACACAAAAGCACACGTTACGCTTCACGTCGTGCAAACCTCGGTGCTGCTGGATTCGCAACTGCAAGCCCAGGCTCAGTCTCCCGCAATCGAGCCTCTTGGCCTCACAACAGAGACGGACAAACTGGACATTCTGGTTACGTACCGCTGCTAAACGCGCTGCTGTCTTCGTCGTCGATTCCCAACTCAGCCAATATCTCAGACCACGAATAAGCCAGGCCATAACCGCTGGCTGGAAAAGTATTCATGGACCGCAAGGACGCAATGAAGGCATGGGGCACCTTGCTTCATGGTCGCAAGCCTCTTCTCTCAATCGAGTTGACCAAAGAGTGCCCGCTGCGCTGTCCCGGATGTTACGCCTACGACCCGCAACACCTCGGCGGCGCCGTCACGTTGCGCCAACTTTCGGATGAAAAAGGAGACCAGCTTGTGCAGCGCGTTCTCGCGATCGTGGATGAGCTTCGTCCCCTGCACCTCTCCATCGTCGGCGGCGATCCCATGGTCCGTTACCGGGAGTTGCTGGTCCTTCTGCCTGAACTGGTGCAACGCGGCATCTACGTGCAACTCGTGACCAGCGCCTTCCGCCAGATCCCTCCTGAGTGGAAGGATCTCGAAAGTTTTAAACTTGTTGTCTCCATCGACGGACTAGCGGCCGAGCACGACAAACGGCGCACTCCCGCCACATACGATCGCATCCTGAAGAATGTCGCTGGCCACAAGATCACCGTGCATTGCACGGTAACCACGGCAATGCTGCAGCGCACCACTTACATCGAGGAATTTCTGAACTATTGGCAGCAACGCCCGGAAGCCAACCAGATTTGGATCAGCCTCTTCACGCCACAAGTCGGCAGCTCCGACGTTGAGATTCTCAGCCCCGCTCAACGACAGTACGTCGTCGACGAACTCCTTCGTTTGCGTCCGCAGATTTCCAAGCTCGACATGAATCCCAGCATGATTCGTGGATTCCTGTCTCCCCCCAGTTCTCCCGGCGAGTGTGTCTTTTCGCAGGTGACCGAAACCATTTCGGCTGACCTGAGCACTCGAATCGGGCCATGCCAGTTCGGCGGTACCCCGGACTGCTCTCAATGCGGTTGTGCCGCGTCGATGGGCCTGCACTCACTTGCGAATCACGCGGTGGCGGGCATAAGTCTCAGAAAGATTTTTACCATTTCCAATGCAGTAGGTAAGAGCGTGCGCCAGCTCAGAGCGGCGTGACCAGGAGACGAACATGGCTTTCAGATTTAACCCGATCGCTTGCGGAGAGTGGCTAAGTTCAGGCGGAGAGCTTGAGGCCGCGGGAATGACCATCGGACGGATTGTGCACGACGCAATTCGTTGCTCTTCCTGCGGAAGCACGTATGCATTGCTCGTGCCTTTGTCACTGCCGGACCAGGAGCTCCCGGCCAGCCAACGACACTTCCAGAGACTTGTGAATGATGCTTGCGGGAACCATTCGCCTATCCTGCAATTGGGCGCATAGTTCCCGTGCACGAGTCTGACCGGCAAGGTTAGATTGTGTCGCCTTTGCCGCCGCGCATTTGTATGTACACCAGCGCGAACTCGCTCCCAGATCCGTGCGGCTTCACCGACACGATCCTCTGGCGATCGGGAACGCCTACAGCCAATTCCATTTTGCCCTTCTCTGCGGTGCCGGAATCACTGCAAGCCATCTCGCGCGGCCCTTCGCTGCCATGTGTTTCCTTCAACCCTTTCGGACACTCCAGCACGCTGCCGTATTTCTTCAGATCGTCGCGATAGAAGCCGATGACTTTCTCCGGAGCATCATTGCTCACGTAGCTGGTCGCGATCACCCGCACGCCGAAATCTCCCACCTGGACATTCACATTCGCGTTGTCATGATCGCCATTGTGATCGTCTGGGCTCTCCTTGAGTTCCGCGCCGGGATACACAGCCAAACCTGTATCCGTAGCTTTCGCGTCGGTGTTCACGTGGATTCCACCGAACGGCGTATTGATATCTACTTTCTTCTTATTTTCCGCTGTCTTTTGCTCGTGAATGCTGCAGCCAAACAGAAATATGCTCATCACGAGTACCAGCGAAAACGCGCTATTGAACTTGGCTTCCTGAGAGAACATGAGAATTCGCCCCTCCTATGATCTGCGAACGGCTTAGCCCTTGTCCGCGATCGGCGATGGTTGGAATCGTGACCGGCAAATGTCCATTGATTGGAATTTCCCCGAATAAGGCCTTTATGGCGCTCAGTTCGGAAACGGTCGTGTTGGAAAAAGTGCACAGGTAATTCTGTATCTCCGGAAAATCCTCTCCAAAATATGGATTCCCCATGGCGATTACCACCGTCTTCGGCCCTGCAACCTGCAGCATGCGGCGCAGCAAGTTTCCGCTGTCATCGGTGAGTGAAACTGTATTTCGCAATTCCCCACTCGCGTTTCTCACCACCTTGCCCGGAACTGGCGCGACATATACCGCGGCAATCACCTTCTCCGCCTGCTGCACGGCAGACACCACCGAGTCCGAAAGTGCTCCCGCAAGACGTGGATCCACGTACATCACCTTCGCATCCGGGATGCGCGCGCGCAGGCTGCGCTCAAATGTTCTCCCCGCTTCGGTCCGTATGTCCTCGATGAACAGAACTGCCACCACGCGGTTAGAAATCTGCTCTACCACCGTATACGGATTCACATACCCGTGGGTTCCAACATTCGTGCGCTGCAACGGAAGCACCGGGCTGCCTTCTCGCACCAGCGTCACAGCCGCATCGGCTACCTTCTGTCCTACGGCGATATTCTCCTGTCGCCCAACCTCGTGCCCGATTTCGTCGATGTCCACCAACCGGGACTTATTCAATCCTAAAGACGCTTTAGCCTTCAGAATCTTTAACACCGACTCGTCAATTTGCTGTTTTGGGATCTCTCCACTCCGCGCAGCTTCCAGAACTCCGCGATAGCCGCTGTCCAAGTCCGGCGGGATCAGCAGGATGTCGTTGCCCGCCTTCAGCGCAGCCACACAGGCGGCTCCCGACGGATTCGGACTGCTGGCGTAGAGACGCATCAGCCCGTTCATCTCCAGGCCATCGGTGATGACAATGCCTTTGAAGCCAAGCTTCTCCTTCAACAGGTCAGTCGTAACTCGCCGTGACGTCGTCGCAACCAGTGTCGGATCTGGCTCGATCGCCGGGACGGTCACGTGCGCCACCATTACGGAATCAACTCCGCCATCGATTGCACGTTTGAATGGGACCAGTTCCATCTTTTCCAGGCGGGCCTCGTCGCCGCTCACACTCGCCAGTTCCAGATGCGAATCTGTGCCTGTGTCACCATGCCCCGGGAAATGCTTGACCGTGGCCAGCATGCCGCCTTCGTGCGCACCCTTAATGTAGGCATTTACAAAGTCACTTACCCGGTCCGGATCCTCGCCAAACGAACGCGTGTTGATAATCGGGTTCGCCGGATTGGAGTTCACGTCGGCAACCGGAAAGAAATTCCAGTGAATCCCAACCGCTCGCGCTTCCTCCGCTGTGATCTTGCCGAACTGCTCTGCGAGATCCAGTCGTCCGGAAGCGCCGAACGCCATAGCATGCGGGAAGACAGAAGCTCCATACATGCGCATCGATAGCCCGCGCTCGAAATCAGCAGCGGTGATCAGCGGCAGTGCAGAATCGCGCTGCAGCTGATTGATCAGCATTGCCGTCTCGTACGGCTGATTGCGCAGCAGAAACGGGCCGTCAACCGGAACGGTCACGGTGATGCCGCCCACGTGATGATTTCGTAAGTTGTCGCGAAGAAACTTGTATTCCGGTCCGTCGAAGTTGGTGAACGTCACTCCAACACGCACCATGAACAGCTGTCCAACCTTCTCCTCGAGCGACATCTTCTTCAGCGTCTTCTCGGCCCACTTCTCGCCCGCTTTATCGAGATGAATGGGACCCGGAACGACGTACTGATCTTTCTCCGCTGCCAGCGCGAATGAGGTTATAGAGAGAAAAAGCAGGACTATCGTGACAAAGCGGCCACAATGCATGGGGAAAGGATAGCAGTTCTGTGGGGTTCACCACAGAGAGACGGGGCGCTGAAGCGAAAGCATCAATTCAGGCGTTTGTCATCACGAGCGGATGTCAGTCCGCGAGGGATCTGTAGTGTTTGTGTGGCGCGGACATTCCTGTCCGCGCGGATGGCCCACACGCTTCTGTATGTGGGATTCGTGTTCTTCGTGAAACTCGAAACGTGAAACGGGGGCTCCTACCCCATCACCACCTCAACCTGATTCACCGATCCAGCCGCCTGCTGTCCGATTGCTCCGCTCACCGGCTTTCCATTCAGGCTCACGCTCTTCACGCCCTTCTCGACGCCGCTCGGATTCTTCACCGAAATGTTGAATGTCGCGCCGCGCCATTGCCGCGTGACTGCAAATTCCTTCCAGTCAGCAGGGATACATGGATCAACAACCAGTCCATCGAATCCGAGTTGGATGCCGAGTATCCACCGTGTCGCCGCCGTGTAGTTCCATCCGCCGCTGCCGGTGAGCCACGGATGCCGCGCCCGTCCAAACGCGGTGTGGTCCTTGCCCATTACGAACTGACAATAGGAATACGGCTCGGCTTCGCGGATCTCGATGATGTCGTTCTGATTGTAGGGCAGCAGCGAGTCGTAAAACTTCATCGCGCGATCACCGCGCCCGAGTTTGCACTCGGCAATCACCGCCCACGGATTCGGATGGCTGAAGATCGCCGCGTTTTCCTTGATCCCTTTGTACACGCGTCCCATGAAACCAATATCGTCATCCGGCTTCGAATACGCGGGCCACAGCAGGTGAATGCCGTACTTCGAGTAGAGATGTTGATCGACAGCATCCATCGCTTTGCGCCCGCGCTCCGGCGACGCCGTATCCGACACAACCGCCCACGTGTTGCTCTCGATGAAGACTTTCCCTTCTTCGTTTTCGTGCGATCCGACCTTCAGTCCCTTCGCTGTGATCCCGCGCAGGTACCACTCGCCGTCCCAGAGTTCCCGTTCGCACGCTGCTCGAACTTTCTCTGCCATCGCCGTGTACTTCTGCACATCATCTTTGCAGCCGAGATGCTCTGCCGCTTCGACAAACGCCCGTAGCGCCCAGTGATGCATGAAGGACACCATGGCGCTTTCGCCGCCACCCAGGTTCAGGCAGTCATTCCAGTCGGCGCGCAATCCTTTGCAGATTCCCGTCTTCCCCACCTGCTCCGCGGAAAAATCCAGCGCGCGCTTCAGATGCTCGTAAACTGTCGCCTCGCCTTCATCGGCGAAACTCACCACTTCGTTAAAGAGCGCGGTATCGCCCGTCTCCTTCACGTACTCGCAGATCGACACCACGATCCACAGCGCATCGTCCGAGCATGTGTGGTCGATTCCATGAATCAGGCTCTTGCGATCTGGCGGATGCGCAATCGTCGGCGATTTGAACGTCGGCGCCTTCTGCTTCTCCGGATCGAACCAGTCCGGATCAAACAGGTGCAGCCCGTATCCCAGGCTGACCTGCGCCTTCAGCAACTCGATGATGCGCTGCCGCACCTTCCCGGGATTCGTGTGAACCACACTCATGATGTCCTGCGACGTGTCGCGATATCCCAGTCCAGTGCGCCCGCCGACTTCGATGAACGACGCGAACCGCGACCACACCACGCACGTCTCCGCCTGGTAGAGCGTCCACGTGTTCACCATCGTGTCGAGGCCCGCGTGCGGCGTTTTGCATTGGAAGATCGCCAACTTCTTCGCCCAGTACTGCTTCAGCGCCGCAAAAGCTTTGTCGACATTCGCTGCCGCTGAGTACTTGCGCTTGATCTCCTTACCCTTCGCGCGATTTCCCACGCCGAGCATGAAGACTATGCGTGCTTCTGCACCAGGTGCGATCGTCAGCCGCTTCTGCAGCGCGCCGCAATGATTCCCGCCCAGTTCCGTGCTCGCGTGACACTTCCCCTGCTCGACCGAAATCGGATTCGTCTCCGTCCGGTAACTGCCCAGGAAGGCATCGCGCATCGTGTCATAAGTATCGGGATCGAAGTTCGACGCGAAGTAGTGGAATGTCCACGGCTCGTAATAGAAGTCGTACTCGATCACGCCATCTGCGTAGCTTGTGCCGCTCGCGTACAGGCTCATCTGCAAATTCTGGTTGTCGATCTCGATGTGATGAAACGAAAACTCGCAATACCCAAACACGCTGATATCGCGCGGCTTCGTCCCGGTGTTGCGAATCTTCACGTCCCACAGTTCGACATCGTCTTCGACCGGAATGAACAGCGTCTGCTCGGCCTTCAGATCCTGGTAGTCGCACGAGAACTTCGAATACGAAAGCCCATGCCGCGTTTCGTATTTAGCCTTCGCCAGATCCTTGCCCACTGGCTGCCACGAAACCGACCAGTAGTCGCCCGAGTCGTTGTCGCGCAGATAAACATAGTGCCCCGGTCGATCCAACGGCACACCGTTCGGACGAAAGCGCGTGACCCGTCCATGCTCGGAATTCTTGTAAAACGAATATCCGCCCGCATTGTGCGAGATCACCGTGCACAAATCTTTAACGCCGAGATAATTCGTCCACGACACCGGCACGTCGACTCGATCAATTACGTACTCCCGGTTTTCATTATCAAAATGGCCGTAACGCATCAGGTTCTCCGAATGAAGCCCAGTTATGAATTAAGTTGATTCCGTCTGACATCACGAAAGCCTCTTGTTGTCATCACGAGTCGCGCAGCGGCGAGGGATCTGCAGTTCCCGCCCTCAATCCTTAAGGCCTGTCATTCGAGCGAGTGGCCGCTGTTGGTTGTTCGATCCGTGTTTCACGGATCGGCGGCCACGAGTCGAGGGACCCTGCGCTTGTTTTCGCAATTTCGCGAAACGCGAAACGGCTCTTTACGCCGTCACGAACTGCCGCAACCACTCGATCAGTTCTTTTGCCTTCTCCGGCGTGTCCGCCTCGACTGACAGGCGCAGTAACGGCTCTGTACCCGAGAATCTCAGCAACGCCCAGTTGTCATTTTCGAGCAGCAGCTTGGTCCCATCGATGTGCAAGATGTCGACAACTTTGTATGGTCCGATGTGCGTGCTCGGTGCCTCTTTCAATCGCTTTGGGACCGCGATCCGCATCTCCGGCGTTGCCGCGATACCCTCTTCCAGCGTGTAGAGTCGCGCCGTGATCGCATATACGCGCTCAAGCAGCTCCGAGATCTTCTGCCCCGTGCGCGCGAGCATCTCGACAACCAATGCGGACGCGAAGATGCCGTCCTTCCCGAGGATGTGCCCGCGAATCGTCAGCCCGCCCGAGCTCTCGCCTCCGAGCAGCGCATTGTGATCCAACATTCCTGCCACGATGTGCTTGAACCCGACCGGCGTCTCGTAGCACTTCTCGCCCAGCGCTTTCGCCATGCGATCGAGCAAGTGCGTCGTCGCGAGATTCCGCACCACGCCGCCCTTCTCGCCGCGCACCTCGTGCATGTACCAGTACAAGAGCAGCAGGATGTCGTTGATCGAAATGTACTCGCCCTTTTCGTCGACGATCGCAATACGATCGGCGTCGCCGTCCATCGCCAGGCCGACGTCGTATCCGTCTTCCTGCATCTGCGACGAGAGTAGCCGCAGCGCCTCCAGGTTCGGCGCCGGCGAACGCCCACCAAACAGCGGATTATGGCGCTCATGAATGAACGTCACCCGGCAGCGCGCCTCGGTCAGCACCGTGCCCAGCGTCAACTGGCCCACGCCGTACATCGGATCGACAATCACCTTCAGCCCAGCCTTGCGGATCGCGTCCAGGTCAATCAGCTTCTCGACGGCATCCACGTAATCATTCGTGAAATCCTGCTTCTTAACGACGCCGGCTTCGAGCGCCAGATCCAGTTCCAGCTTGACTACATCATCGGTACTGAGCGCGTTCGTCTCTGCTTCGATCTGCCGCGTCTCGTGATCGAGCAGCAGCGAACCATCGCCGTGAAACACCTTCAGCCCGTTCCACTCCGGCGGATTGTGACTTGCCGTGAACGCCAGCCCGTACGCTGAATCCTTGATCGCCGTAGCATAGGTAATTAGCGGCGTCGGCGCATCTTCCGGCAAGAGAATGGTAGGAATGTTGTTGCCCGCGAACACCTCGGCCGCAGCCTCGCCTGCCTGCTTCGACAGGAACCGCCGGTCGTAGCCGATGATCACGCCGCGCTTTTCCTTGCCTTGTCGCGTGATCTCGTTGCACAGCGCCTGGCACAACCGGCGCACGTTGTGCATGGTGAAGCCTTCGCCGATAATCGCGCGCCAGCCGCCGGTGCCGAACGCCACCATGTTCTGCTCTTCCTGACGACGTGGCCGGTAGAGCCGTTTCTGCAGAATGAATTCAGCATGCGTCAGATCTTCTGGCGTGTTGATGCCCTGCACTTCATCCTGATCGTAAAGCTGATAGCTCTCTACTCGCAGGCCCGAGCGGATCAACTCATGCACGCAGTCGGTCAGGCGATATTCGCCGTCGCGAGGAGACGGCGTCAGCTTTTGCAGAGCCCCGGCAAGCGCCTCAGCATTGACTACATACGCGCCCACGTTCAGCTCGCGAATTTCGCGCACTTTTGCTGACGCCTCGCTCGCCTCAATAATGTCGATGATCTGCCCATTCGCATCGCGAATAATGCGCCCGTACGGCAGCGGCCGATCCACAACTGCCGTCAGCAGCGTGAGCGACGCCTTGCGCAGGTTATGACGATTCAGTAACCCTCGAATCGACGCCGGACGAAACAGCGGCGTGTCGCCATAGAGGATCAGTACATTTCCGTGAAAATCTTTCAGCTTTTCCACTGCCTGCAATACTGCGTGTCCGGTTCCCAGCGGATTCGCCTGCTCCACATAGTGATACTTCCCATCGAGCGCTTTGCGCACGTCGTCTTTACGGTAGCCAACGACAACATAAATATCTTTGGGCGGCACTACCTGCAGCGCGTTCTGCACGACGCAATCCAGGATGCTGCGCTCGCCGAGCGGCTGCAGCACCAGCGGCTGCCCATCCGCGGTAATCGCCTCTTTACCGGCAGCAAGAATGATGGCCTTCAACTCAGATGTTGCCGGCGACAGCTTTCCGCCAGCTTCTTTGACTTGTGTATCTGCGACTGCATGTGACATTGCATCACTCCAAAACTATTTCGCGCCGGCCTCGGCAGCCAACTCTGACTCTGGAATCTGTGCTCCTCCGCGAATCGGAACGAAGCGCGACAGAATCAGTGCGGGCAGCGCGGCGATAATCACCCATATAAAGAAGCGCGTGTATCCCAACTTCGACTGAATCAACCCGCTCACCGCGCCCGGCAAAATCACGCCCAGGTTCATCAGCGCGTTCGCAAAAGCGTAATGCGCAGTCTGATATTTCCCCGGCGCAATCTCTTGCATCATCAGCAAAATTACGCCGACGAAACCGAAGCCGTACCCGAACATCTCGACGCTCATCGCCGTCGTCACCAGCACGGGATTGGTCGGCAACGCCACGCTGAGGTACCAATACGCCAACATCGGCAAATTCAGGATCAGGATCAGCCACGTGAGCGCCCGTTTCAATCCCAGCTTCGCGGTGAAATATCCGCCCAGAATGCTTCCCAGGATGAACGCCGCACTGCCGAACGTTCCGTAAATCGCGCCCACCTTCTGCATCGTCAGACCGAGCCCGCCCGTCTCGCGCGCCGCGCGTAGGAACAGCGGACCAACCTTGATCACCTGACCTTCACCGGCGCGATAGAGAAAGATGAAGAAGAGCAGAAGTATGATGTTTCGCTTCTGGAAGAAGGTGACCACGACGTCGCCAAATGTCTTCGCTGCCTCGCGGACAGTATGTGTGGCGCGCTCTTCGCCACCTTTGGGCAAAAAGCGGCTGTGATACAGCGCAAGTGCGACGAGCAAAAATCCCAGGCCGGCAAATACGCTCATCCACGCATGCACATTCGGCGCCGCCACGTTCGCGCGCGTGAATCTCTCGCCGAGGAAGCCGATCATCCACAGCAAGCCGCCCATGGAGAAGATTCGCGCCAGGTTGTAAAACCCGCCCTGCCATCCTACGTAGGCTGCCTGCTGCTTCGGGGTCAGGCTCGCGATATAGATCCCGTCCGCGGCAATATCATGCGTTGCTGAACAGAAACCGAGCACTGCGAAGATCGCCACGGAATACCGAAAATATCCCGGCATATTGAGTGAGAGTGCCAACAGCACCAGGCTCAGCCCGCCTACGGCCTCGAGCAGAACGACGAAAAACTTCTTCGTCTTGTACATCTCCAGGAGCGGGCTCCAGATCGGTTTCAGCGTCCACGGCCACGCCAGCAGGCTGATCACGAGCGTGATTAGCGTGTTCCGTACGCCCATGTCCTGATAGAAGAACAGGGCCATGTAATTCACCGCGTAGAACGGTAGCCCTTCCGCGAAATACACGGTGGGAACCCACTTAGCGGGATGTGACGGACGGGCTTGGCTGATCTCGGCCATGGCTTCCTTTTCTCAGCCTGAGCCCGTTTGGAAGGTATGGAAAAGTGCTATATAGCTCAGGATACCGAAGTCTGAGCTTACTTCAGATGCCATCGTGCCTGTCAACTTTAGTTTCGCTTCTCTGACTTCACCACAGGCGCACAGAGACACGGAGTCGAACCTTCAGAAAAACAATGAAGATGTGATCGACATCACGAGCAAAAGCCTTGCCTGACCACCTCTTTTATTTGTCATCACGAGTTCGCGCAGCGAGCGAGGGATCTGCAGTTGCAGTTGAATCCGAGATCTTCAATCTGCACTCTGCAATCTTTTCTCGACCAGCGAGACTACCTCCTCTACCGTCGCGTTCTCATCCCCGAACCCTTTCATCCACGTCACCTCCGGCTCTCTCCGGAACCACGTCATCTGACGCTTCGCATAATTGCGATGTCCCTGCTGCGCCGCCGTGACTGCCTCGTCGCGCGTCACTTCGCCCCGCAGCAACTGCACTGCCTGCTTGTACCCCAGCGAGCCAAGCACCGGAGACTCCGGATAATTCCTTAACAACCGCTCCGTCTCCTCAACCAGTCCGGTCTCAAACATCTTCGCCGCCCTTTGGTTGATGCGCGCATATAGTTGCTGGCGATCCGGATCCAATCCAATTCGCAGGATCCGAAATCCCCGTAGCGGCTCTCGTCCTTGCTCCCACAACTCGGTCATCGGCGCGCGTGCTGCCAGGCAAACCTCGATCGCTCGTATCAGCTTCGGCTCATCATTCGGATGAATCTTCCCCGCCGCCGCCCGATCCATCCGCGCCAGCACCCGATGCAAATGCGCCGGTCCTTTTTTTGACGCCGACGCCCGCAGCCGCTGCCGCAACTCCTCCGAACGCTGCGGCCCGGGAAATAGTCCCTCCAGCAGCGCACGCACGTACAGTCCCGTCCCGCCTACCACGATCGGTAGCCGCGCGCGAGCTTTCAAATTCGCCAGCACCTCGCGTCCTCGTCGTGCGTACTCGCCAGCCGTCATCGCCTCCTTGGGCGAGCAGATATCAAGAAGATGATGTGGCACCCGCGCCCGTTCTTCTCGCGAAGGCTTTGCAGTCCCGATCTCAAACTCGCGGTACACCGCGACCGAGTCGCAGTTGACGATCTCGCCCCCGAACCGCTCCGCCAGCGCCAGAGACAAAGCCGTCTTCCCGCTGGCCGTTGGACCAACAATCACCACCAGCAACGGATCAAGTTGAGGATTGGAATTCACGTGAGGGCTAACGGACATGCCAGTTGAGGAAATGTCCCCAGCGCACCAGGATCATACCGAGGATCAGCATCGCGACCACGAGCAGGCCAACGGTTTCCGCGCGCAAAACGCGCGCCTGCGCCGCCTTCGTCTTGGCATCTCTTTCCGGCAAACGATTATTGTATCCCCACGCCGTGCTCGCACCGCGGTGTAAACTGACCCCGTCCATGTCCGAGGGCTTTCTTCCCGAACCTCACCCCAGCGAGCCAAAAGCAGGCTCTCCGGCTCTTCGCCGCAGCGCCGTCCCGGCCCGCTATCGCTTTGGACTCTACGAAGCTGACCCGCGCACTGGCGAGCTACTTCGCGAAGGCAGAAAGATCAAGCTGCAGGAGCAGCCGTTCCAGGTTCTGCTCGCGCTTCTCGAACGCCCTAATGAAATTGTGACTCGCGAAGAATTGCGCCTGCGCCTCTGGCCCTCTGACACCTTTGTCGACTTCGACCACGGCCTCAATACGGCCATCAACAAACTTCGCGACGCTCTGCGCGACTCGGCTTCCAATCCCCGTTTTATCGAGACGCTCGCACGCCGTGGATACCGCTTCCTGGCTCCTGTCGAATCCGTCGATCTCACCAGCGCGGCTGAACCTATTCCGACCGCCGCGCAAGTTCCTGTCGATGTCAGCCAACCCGCGCTCCCCCACGCCCACCGCGGCACCGTACGATCCCTGTTTGCGCTATCCCAGATCCTCTATCTCTCGATGTATATCGCCGCCCTCGCCCATATGCACCAGGCGGACGCCATCACCGAGCGTCTCTTCGCCGTCAATGGAACCTGGGTGGTCGTCGCCGTCATAGTCACTTGCGCTGTCGGCATTCCCTTGCGACTCTACCTGCTGACTGCGATCGCGTTCGACTATGCTGGCCTCGGCGCAAACTACCGGCGGCTGTTCGCCGTTGAGTTTCCGCTGGACGAAATTTGGGCGCTGGCGCCTTTTCTGCTCGTACCCGACATCGGCTTCGGACTGGCCTTCGCGGCCATAGCGACTTTGGTTTATCTGCCATTCTCCCAGCGCACGCTGGTGCGAATGGCTTACTCTGCTCCACGGAAATAATGGAGGACTTATGGCGACTGGCGCGGCTACCGGCCACATCTCACACTCGATGACTACCACGGCCTTCGAAATCGACGGCTACAAGATCACCCGCAACGCCGGCATCGTACGCGGCATCATTGTTCGCTCGCGCTCGGTGCTGGGAACACTCGGCGCAAGCCTGCAGACGCTCGTCGGCGGCAACATCACCATCCTCACCGAACTCTGCGAGAAGACGCGCAACGAAGCATTCGAACTGATGCTCGCCCACGCGCGCGACCTCGGCGCCAACGGCGTCATCGGAGTCCGCTACGATGCTACGGAAATCATGCAGGGCGTGACCGAAGTTCTGTGTTACGGAACGGCCGTGATTGCGGAAAAAATCTAGTTGTCAGTGCTAGTTGTTAATTGTTAGAGATCAGATAACTGGACCGTAGCTCTCGTGCGATTGGGTTGGTGACCCCTAAATTCAGCGACAGGTAGCGGGGAGTTCTGACAACTAGCAACTGCCAACTAACAACTACAGATCCGTCCTTAGCGGCAGCGCCTCATCATCCGACTCGTTGGCCATTCGCTTGGCATCCGCTCCCGAGGCCGCTTCTTCTTGCAGCTCCTCGCCGGGCGCCAGGAACAAATTTCGATCCAGCCCATGCTGCCGGTTGTAGAGATCGGCATATCGACCGTTCTGCGCGTACAACGACTCGTGCGTGCCGCGTTCCACGATGCGTCCGCCCTCGACCACCAGAATCTGATCCGCACGCCGGATTGTCGACAGCCGATGCGCGATCACGAACGTCGTTCGTCCCTGCATCAGGTACTGGAGTCCATGCTGAATCAGCGCCTCCGACTCCGAGTCCAAACTTGACGTCGCTTCATCCAGGATCAGTATTGCCGGATCAGCCAGGATCGCTCGCGCGATTGAGACACGTTGCCTCTGCCCGCCCGAAAGCTTCACGCCGCGCTCGCCGATAATTGTGTCGTACTTATCCGGAAACGTCTCTGCAAACTCATCCACGCGGGCAATTGCGCACGCCCGCAGAATTTCTTCTTCACTCGCATCCGGCTTGGAGAACGCCACGTTCTCGCGAATCGATCCATCGAACAGGAACGACTCCTGCAGCACCACGCCTAAATGTTGGCGGTAAGAATCCAGCCGGACCGTCGCCAGATCCACACCGTCGATCAGCACCCTGCCCGAGTTCGGATTATGAAATGCCGAGATCAGTCCGATGATCGTGGACTTCCCCGATCCCGACGATCCCACCAGCGCCGTCACCGTTCCTGGCTGCGCCACAAACGACACATCGTGCAAGACTGTCTTCGAAGGATCGTACGCAAACGTGACGTCTTCAAAGATCACCTCGCCGCGAATCTCGCTGAGCGTTACCGACCGCCGCGGATCTTCGTCCTCCGGCACCTCTCCCAGGACTTCGCGTGTACGCTCCAGCCCGGCAATCGCCTCGGTGAGTTGCGTTCCCACGCTGGCAATCTGGAAAATCGGCGCCGCGAGGTAACCAAGAAAGGCCGTGTAGCTGAAAAAGCTGCCCAGCGTTAATTTCCCGGCCAGAATTAAGTGCGCGCCCATCAGCATTACGATCGCGCCGATCACGCCCATCAGCGCCGCCGCCGAAAGACTCAGCAGCGAGGTCGCCGTCAGCGACTTCAGCACATTATTCAGCAGCCGGTTCACGCCTTCCACGAATACCGAATGCTCGCGCTGTTCGGCGTGATATCCCTTGATCACGCGCACGCCGCCCAGTGACTCCGTCAGCCGCCCGGTCACCGCCGCATTGATCTTCGCTCTCTCACGGAAGATCGGCCTGATCACCTTAAACGCTCGGCGCAGCACCAGCGAAAATAGCATCAGCAATCCGAATGCGATCGTCGTCATCAGTGGGCTGATGCGAAACAGCAGCACGAACGCGATCACGGCAGTCAGGATTCCGCCTGTGAAGTCGATCAGGCCGGTGCCCAGCAGGTTGCGCACACCTTCCACGTCGCTCATGATGCGCGACACCAGCATGCCCGTCTTATTGGAATCGTAGTAGGCGACCGGCAACCGGCCGATGTGTTCCTGCACCCGGCTGCGCAGTTCGGTAATTAACTTCTGCGCCGCTTTCGAAAGCGTCTGCGTCAGGGAGTACGAAGTAATCGCCTGGATCAGCGTCGCGCCCAGCACCACTCCCACCAGCGGATAGAGCAAATGAATCTGGCGCTTGTTGATGACGTTGTCGATGAGAAACTTTGTAGACGCAGGAAGCACCAGGCCCGAAAGCCTATTGATCACCATCAGACCGAAGCCCAGCAGCAGCAATCCGCGCCGCGGACGCATGAGTGGCCAGATCTCAGGAAGGGCCTTGAAGCCCTTCGTTTTCCGGCCCGTTCCATCCGGTCCGGGCCCCGATTTCATCCCTAAGCCGCGCAAGCTACGAGTTTAGATCATAGCCGGGGCCGAGGGATTCTTTGGTTGTCATCACGAGCCGCAAAGCGGCGAGGGATCTGCAGTTTAGTGGCGCGGGCGCCCCCGCCCGCGTTTTGTTTGTGTAGTCGAACTCGCGGGTCTAGGCCTGGTTCACGGTGCCCCATTCAGGCCCTCGTTTGGCTTGAGGGGGGTGATTTTGATTTTGTTTGTCATCACGAGCGCGCCCTGGCGCGCGAGGGATCTGCAGTTTAGTGGCGCGGGCACCCCCGCCCGCGTTTTGTTCGTGCAGTCGAACTCGCGGGTCTAGGTCTGGTTCACGGGTGCCCCATTTCAGGCCCTCATTTGGCTTAAGTGTGGGGGTGATTTTGATTTTGTTTGTCATCACGAGCGCGCCCTGGCGCGCGAGGGATCTGCAGTTCACTCTCCCAAAGGCGATCGCCGGACACACGGTTCTCGCCAGCCAGGATTGAAGAGATTCGCTCTGCGTCCTCCGTGTCCTCTGCGGTGATCTACTTCGCTGCTGCTTCCGCCTTCTTCTTCACGCCTTCCAGATCAATATTGATCGTGATCTCGTCGCCGACCACGGCGCCCGCTTCCACCATCTTGCTATAGTTCAATCCCCAGTCGTGGCGGTTGATCTTCGTCGAGATGCTGGCCCCAACTCGCTGGTTACCCCAAGGATCTTTCACCTCCGCCGACGGCCCGTCCACATCGAGGACGACTTCCTTCGTCACGCCGTGCATCGTGAGATCGCCCTTCACCTTCAGCTGACTTCCCTCGCGAAAGAACTGCTTGCTCTTGAACGTCATGGTCGGAAACTTCTCAACGTCGAAAAAGTTCGGGCTTCGCAAGTCCGCGTCGCGCATGGGTTGGCGGGTATCCACAGTTGAAACATCAATCGTCGCATCTACGCTGCTCGCAGCCAGATTACTCGGATCGTAGTTGATGGTGCCCGTCACCTTGCTGAATGCGCCTTTCACGTTCGAAACCATCAGGTGACGCACGGTGAACTGAGCCGAAGAATGGTTCGGATCAATGGAGTATTCCGCGCTAAAGGCAAGCACCGGAAAGACGAGCAAAGCAACGGCCAACAGGATTTTCTTCATTTTGATAATTGTCCTCACTATTTGTACTCAGACGATCTTAGGGTTAAGAGGTAACAGCAAAGTCACAGTTTTGCAAAATTTCGTGCACAAGTCTCTAACCTCGAACCTTCCAGAATCGTGGAGCAGGCGAATGCCAGTGTAAGTGATAAGCCATTTATCACCACCTCTTTTCAGGAACTTTTATGTGGATCCGACTTGTATGGTGTAGCAGTAGTCGCCGAAGAAATTCACCTTAAGAGTCTGCTGTTGCTTGGTCGTTATCAAGAGGTCAATCACGAAACTCTCGTATGACGGATTCAGCATCGTGATTTGATACAAGCCTCCGGCTCGGATCGCGAAGTGATACCTTCCGTTCTCGTCAGTAGCACTCCTGGAAATGAGCCGACCGTTTGCGCCCCGCAGTTCTACTCTGGATGCTCTCAGTGCTTTGCCTTCATAGGTGAACTGACCCACGATTGTGGAACCCTCAATTTTGGTGGGCGGCGTCGGGAGCATCCAACAAGCAACAGCGAGTTGACTCAGCAGAAGGATGAGTACCGCAGTGGTTATGAGTCGCACGACTGTTTCACCCTTGAACGATAACCGATTGCAGCACCTATTTGCTCACGAATGCAAACCAAACGACAACATTCCAGCTCCTGTGAGAAACAATGCGAAACCGATGTACGCAAAACGCAGAGCCTTCTTCGGGCGAGGACTATGGGGCAGAACAGCCCTTTGGAGTTCGCGTAGTCGAACGTACGTACCCAAACCACCAAAAGAACGGCTCGAATCTTTGCCCCTCGGGTAACCGCTCGTTTAGCTCGAATTGCAATTCTGAGATCTGAAGGTGGCTAGCTATAAAGCAACCGGCACCTGACGCCATCAGCGCAGCACCGGCTACGATCGTAAAGATAAACATAATTGGTTCAGACATTGTTACCGGAAGGTTCCCACAGGCTCCGTCCGCCCTACTTCTTCTCCGGCAGCACCTCATACACCACGTACGCAAACCGCTTCGAGTCCGGAGACCACGAGTTCACATTGATCGTTCCCTGTCCGCCGAAAAACTCCGTCACTTTTTGGATTGGCCCTGGCTTCGCTCCCACTTCGGCTCCCGGCATCGGCATCATGCGCAACTGCACTTGCAGTTTCGCATCGTGTCCCGGCGTTCCCGGAGGAAACGACAGGAAGACCAGCCATTTCCCGTCGGGCGAGGGATGCGCAAACCAATCCTCCCAGTCGTCGCTCGTGATGCGCTCCGCCTTGGCGTCATTCGGACCCGCACCGTCCGCCGGAAACCGCCAAATGTCCCAAGTCCCAGAGCGAATCGTATTGATGTAGATCCACTTCCCGTCGGGCGAATAATCCGGACCATCATCGTATCCAGGGACCGACGTCAATCGCTCTTCATCTCCACCCGCCAGCGGCACGCGGAAGATGTTGAAGCTGTCATTGCGCTGCCCGACAAACGCCAGCCATTTCCCATCGGGCGACCAGCCATGAAAGTAGCTTGGCATGTTCGGCGTCAGCAGCCGCGGATTCGATCCATCCGCATTCGCCACGAACACCTGCGAACCACGGGCATCATTGTAGTCAGCCGAAATCGCGATCAGCTTCCCATCGGGCGACGGCGAATGGTCGTTGTTGCAGCGATACGCCGCGTCCAGATTCACCAACGCCGGTTGCGGATGCTTGCCCTTCACCGGCAACCGGTACAGCCGCCCACCCGTATTGATCAGCAGGTACTTGCCATCCGGCGACCAGTTCGGCGCCTCCACCAGGTGATCGACCGTGTACAGCACCTTCGTCGACTTAGACTTGAGATCGTAGATCGTGACCCTGCTCCGCACGTTCGTCGGATTCTGCGTCTCGGGCGTTTCAATCTTCACGTTGGAAAACACGGCCGTCTCCAGAACATTGGCATCGTGCGAGCAAACGCCAATCCCAACATACACGGGATCCTCCAGCGTTACCTTCGGCAGAGCCAGTGGCCTTCAAGATGGTTCCGGGCTTCCCCGTGAACATGGTGAACTCGTTGCCGCGTCGCACCAGCCGTATGCGTATCGGGGCGTCATCCTTCGACTGCACCTCCAGCGTCTGGGCCCCGGCGGTCGGTCGATACTGCAGGGACGTGAGCCCGCTCCCGTGGCGCGCCACATCCGCGTAAGCGGAATTGGCGTCCAGGCTCTGGCGCACCATCAGCACCGCCTTGCGATGCGGATTCACCCCCGCGCCCTCAAACTTCACATCGGCAGTGAGAGTCACATCGCCAGTCATCTTCTTATAAAGGAAGTGAAAGGCATCCACCGCCGCCCAGATGTTGGCGCCCCCGCCAGTCACGCGGTACTCGCCAGTCGCTGCGTCGTATGTCGCCGAGCCAGCCTTGGGATTCTCTCCCACATCAGCGTGACCATCGAAAACGCCAATCGGCTGCGACTGAGCACAAACGAAAATGCTGGAACAGATCAGGAGAATCAAAGTAAGCAGGCGGGAAACTCTTGTTGTATTCATGATCTTGGACAAGAGTAGAAATATAGATGTTCGGAGCTGCCGTGAGAAGAGTCTGCGCGCCCGCTACTTCCGCCGAGAATTCAAAGTGGAACCCGGTTTCAAATTCACCACCATGGAAAACAACCTCGGGACACGATTTGACCCGAAGGTTTTTCTCCGTGCCTCTGTGTCTCTGTGGTGAATTAAATTTATTGCAGGTCTTTGCGATCCGGATTGTAGTAGAAGCGGAAGCGCAGCCCGAGATACGGTCCGTGGAACTCTCCCGGCAATGGCGGAAACGGATTTGAGGCAGTGATGCCGCCCCACGCAGCACGATCCAGCGACACATCCCCGGACGGCCCTTCCAGTTGCATGCCGGCCACGCGCCCGTCTTTCAGGATGTAGAAGTCGACAGCAACAACGCCCTTTTTGAACAGCGGCGAGCGAGCCGCTTCGGGGATCAGGTTGTACCAGTTCATCCGCACCGACTCGACCACGCGCGCCAGGTAAGGTCCAAAATCGACCCCCTGCGTGTCGGTCAGGATCTCCATGTTGCTCTTGATGTTTCCGCCACCTCGCAGCCCCATGCCCATCTGCCCGCCGCCCACCGAACCTCCCGCACGCGCGGCAGCTGCGGCACGGGCCGCCTGCTCCGTCGAACTTCCCGGAGCCATGGCCGCGGTAAATGGATTGGGCGAGGATGTAGCTTGTCGCTGTGGTGGCAAACCTTCCAGCCGTGCCATCTGATTTCCCTGATTGCTCGGCTGGGCCTGCGGCGGAGCCTGGCTTGGCTGTTGCGCCTGTTGCTGGGGAGGCGCCGGAGCCTGTGCCTGGGTGGGTTGCTGCGGCTGAGCCTGCGGTCCCGGAGGACCCGGGCGGCGCGTGTCCAGAATCTTCTGCAGCTCCTTGCGGTCCAGCGTCGGATTCCGCGAGGTGGCGATACGGTCCTTGTCGGAGAGAGTATTGGTCTTTGGGCGCTCCGTCAGCTTCTGCTCGTCCGGAGGCAGCGCAAGAAAGGTAGTGTCTTTCTGGCGCATCAGGTCCTCGGCGGTCAAAACCGTGACCGGCCGGATCCCGAAAATCCGATCGCTATTTACCAGGAAAAGAACGATCGCCAGGTGGACAACCACGGAAATCCAAAACGCCTCGCGCACTCGCGAGCGTCCCAAATCGTCCTGCACCTGCAACAGTATCGCTGGCGCATCCAGATCGACGTAAGTCTCTGAAGAATCAGGTTCAAGCCCTGGATCTTCCCCGGTCATTCGGGAGGGCGGGATTTCCGTTATAGCCATCAGAAATGCTTAGTTAGACGCGCGGGAATCCCCGTTGAGCCACCGAAATTCCGGCGGAGCTGCGCAAACGTCTTTCCACTATTGTCTCATTCTGGAAGCAGACTTGCACCCTTTGAACAGACGAAGGACTGCCCCAATTGATTACGGCTACTTAGAGAACCCCGGCTAGGGCGAAAAGTGGCGGGAGAACGACAAAGTTGTTCCCGTTCAGCGGGTTAGGGATCCTGGTTAGGGCGATATCCGTGCCTCGTCGTAAAAGCTACTCTACCCAGCTGCTTCCACTTCCACCAGCGCCGAATAGAACGTCGCGCTCTCCCCCATATCCGTCAGCCGGTCCGACGTCAGCACATTAATGTTCACGCCTTGTTCCGAGAGTTTCGCCCAGTCCAGCCGCGCCGCCACAACCTTGGGCTGAATCGCGTCCGTGACATGGGCGACCAGCGGAATCGCGCCTCGGTCATTGTAGACGCGCACAGTCTGCCCCTCGAGGATCCCACGCTCCTGCGCATCTTCCGGATGTATCTCCAACAGTCCCGGGCATTCCATCCTGCGCACAGCGGGCTGATTGCAAAAGCTCGAATTCAGGAAGTTGTCTGCCTTGCGCGCCAATAGTTCGAGCGGATAGCGGCGGCGGCCATTGCTCTTCGCGTGGCGCGATTCAGTGGGAGCTACAAACCTCGCGATCGGGTCGAATCCCTGTGCGGCCAACGATTCGCTGTACAGCTCCGCTTTGCCACTCGGCGTCTTGAAATTACCATTCGCAAACGGCAGGAACGGCTCGTTATCTGACGTCAGGTTCAGCCGGATGTGCGACTCCCGTTCAAGCCGCTCGCGCGTGATGCCCGCAAGAAACTCGTGATCCGTATCGAGGGCCGTCTCGATCATCTCGTCCACAGACTCACGGAAGCATTCATCGTCGAATCCCATGCGCTCTGCCAGCGCGCGAAACGTTTCCACGTTCGACCGGCTCTCACCCACGGGCGCAATTGCCTGCTGCGAAACTTGCAGATAGTAATGTCCGTAGGACGGTTGCAGATCCTTGTTCTCGAAGAACGTAGTCGCGGGCAGCACGATGTCGGCGTAGTCGGTGGTGTCGGTGAGGAATTGCTCGTGCACCACCGTGAACAGATCGGCGCGCCGCAATTGCTCGACGACCAGGTTGTGATTTGGCGCCACCGCCGCTGGATTTGAGCCATACACAAACAGCGCCTTGATCGGTGGATCACCAAGCGTAGCCAGCGCCTTGCCCAATTCCACCATGTTCACCACTCGCGCCGGGCGGCCGAGCGTCTTGCGCATCAGATCGGTGCGCTCCAGATCGCGCTTGTTCAACGGAAACGATCCGCTTAACGAAAGCTGCAGCCCGCCTCCAACTTCCTTCCACGATCCCGTCAGGCACGGCAGCATGCAGATCGCGCGCGCGGCCGAGCCTCCATTCTCCGAGCGCTGCACGCCATAGTTCATGCGGATCACAGCCGGATGCGTAGTCGCATATTCCTGCGCCAGCCGCACGATGTCCTGCGCCGAAATTCCGGTCAGGCGCGCCACCAGTTCCGGCGGATACTCATACACTCGGTCGCGCAGCTGATCGAAACCTATGGTGTGCTGCGCGACATAGTCGTGGTCGTACAGATTCTCGTTGATGATCACGTGCATCATCCCGAGCGCCAGCGCCACGTCCGTTCCCGGATTGATGGGAATGTGCCAGTCCGCGCACTTCGCCGTGCGCGTGCGATAGGGATCGATGACCACCAGCTTGCCTCCCGCGCGCCGCGCCTCTTCGATGAACGGCCACAGGTGGACGTTGTTGCCGTGAATGTTCGCGCCCCAGGCGATGATCAACTTCGAGTGCCGGAACTGCTCCGGCTCGGTGCCCATTTTGATGCCATACACCGACTTGATCCCGAACTCGCCCGCCGCGGAACAGATATTGCGATCCAGTTGCGACGCGCCCAACCGGTGAAAGAACCGCCGATCCATGGTGCCGTGGTTCAGCGCGCCGAGCGTGCCACCATACGAATAAGGAAGGATGGCCTCGCTGCCGAACTCCGTCGTGATCTGACGGAAACGCGAGGCGATCTCGTCGAGAGCTTTGTCCCAGCTAATCGCGTTCGAAGTCGCCCGAACTGCGCGCGCCGCTGCCCTTGGGGACTTCCTTCTTACGTCGCAGTGGATAAAGCACTCGCCCAGTCGAATAGACGCGATCGAGATACTTCGCCACTTTGGCGCACAGAAACCCGCGCGTGACCGGATGTTTCGGATCGCCCTGGATTTTCGTCGCGCGACCATCCTCGATCGTGATCAGCACACCACAGGCATCGGGACAATCGTGCGGACAGGCAGCATGGACCACCGACTTCATCGATTGATTATAAGTTGCGCCCCGGTGCGCGCCAGGTATCTCCAATGCGACAATGGCCATCGCATCCGATCTCGGGCCCAATTCTCGGAAACAACGTAGTCAGGAGTTACGAATGTTCCGGAAATATCGAGACATCTTCTATGGGGGCATCATTGGACTCGGAGCCGCTTTCCTGGACACATTCATCGATGCCCAGACCCAGGAAAACAGCTTCGTTGACCAGATCACGCAGCATCCGACCGTGATGCTGTATCGCGCTATTTTCCTTTTGTTTGGGCTTGCGATTGGCTTTCTAGTTTGGAGGAACAGGCGGCGCGAACGTGATTTCCAGCGCGTCTTTGCGAACGCGGAACGGCTCCAGCAGGCCTGCAGCAAACAATCCCTGCTGATCAACACAAAAATCCAGGTACTCTTGACCCGCGACGACTTTCACCTCTCCGCCTGAAGCGCAAGCACTGCTGCGCGGAATCTACGACAGCTCCAAGGATATCCAAACGTTGGTGCGGGACAAGCTAGCCTGACGTGTCACCGCACCACGCCTCAACCTTACAGTCAGAGAGCAATGGAGCTACGGAATGTTGATATCGATGTGTACCGTCGGGCGCCGCACAATCATTCGGCCCGCATCGTCCTGATAGTAGTAGTACTGAGTGCCCTGGTAGACGTACGTCTGGCAGCCGTATTTCTTTGCTTGCCCCGGAGGCAGTCCGCAGTTTCCCCAACCCGTCTTCTTCCCTTTGCTCCACCCAGGTGGCCGGCTGTCGGCCTGATAGGTATGGTATTCGTATTTCCCGCGATGCTCCCACTGATCATCATCGTGACGAGCATGCGGATTCCCCTTGCCATGCCCGTTTCCGTGGTCATCGTCGTGATCATGATCCGCAAACGCGGATCCTGACACGGCCAGCGCACCCGCCAATGTCAGTACTGTCATCCATTTCTTCATATCGCTCCTGAATTGCATCATTTTTCAAACGAAAGCGGACGCGTCCCTCGACGCAAATCCATCTATATATTCAAGTGACTGAGAACCATCTAGACGAGCGGCGCGAGAGTAGCTGTTGGAATTGTACCTAACGCAAGGCCAGCGAAGCCATTACTAAGACTGCTTTGTGTGGTCCTCGAGAAGACGCCATGGAAAAAGGGCGACCCGCAGGCCGCCCTCTTCAGTCGAGTAAAAGAGTTCTTCCTTACTTGAGTTCCAGTACTTCCTTCTCTTTCATCTTGCTCATCTCTTCCATCTTCTTGATTTCATCGTCGGTGAGCTTCTGAATCTCTTCCAGCGAGCGCCGCTCTTCGTCTTCTGTGATCTTCTTGTCCTTGAGCGCCTTCTTGATCGCTTCGTTGCCGTCCCGGCGAATGTTTCGTATCGCGGTGCGATGCTCTTCCAGCAGCTTATGGAGGTGCTTCACCATATCTTTGCGGCGTTCTTCGGTAAGCGGTGGCACGGGCACACGAATCATCTTGCCGTCGTTCATCGGGTTCAATCCCAGCTCCGAGCTGCGGATCGCTTTCTCGATTCCCGGCAACGACGTCGGATCGAACGGCTGCACCGTGATCAGTTGCGCCTCCGGCGCGTGCACCTGCGCCACCTGGTTCAGCGGCATCATGGACCCGTAGTATTCGATCTGCACGTTGTCGAGCATGTGCACCGACGCGCGCCCGGTCCGAACGGCCGCCATTTCATGACGGAAGGCCTCAACGGCCTTTTCCATTCGGGACTTAAGTTGGCCATACGTCTCTTTCAATGCAGCAACGGCAGCCATGGTTGATTGCGCCATATAGACTCCAGTGTCGAATGAAATGTAAACCGGGGATTATAAATCGTCAGCTCAGGGAAAACGAATTTTGGGACAGTCAACACTGTCCCTGTCTGTCATTCTGAGCGAGGGCGCAGCCCGAGTCGAAGGACCTTGCGTTATCGCCGAACTTTACGCGCTGACCAGCGACCCCACCTTCTCCCCCAGAACCACTCGCCGGATGTTCCCGTGATTATTCAGGTTGAAGATGATGATCGGCAGATTATTGTCCCTGCACAGGCTGATGGCCGTCGCGTCCATCACTTTCAGGCCTTTGCTGAGGACGTCGAGGTACGTGATGGTCTGGAACATCTTCGCGTCTTTCACCAGCATGGGATCGGCGTCGTAGACGCCGTCAACCTTGGTGGCTTTCAGGATGGCATCCGCCTTGATCTCCATCGCGCGCAGCGAAGCGGCCGTATCCGTCGAGAAATAAGGATTGCCGGTACCGCCAGCGAAGATCACTACGCGGCCTTTTTCCAGGTGCCGCATCGCACGACGCCGTATGAACGGCTCGGCCACCTGGTTCATCTCGATCGCCGACTGCACCCGCGTGTGTACACCCTGCTTTTCCAGCGCGTCCTGGAGCGCCAACGCGTTGATGACGGTCGCCAGCATCCCCATGTGATCCGCGGAGACGCGGTCCATGGTTTTGGCCTGCACTGCCACGCCGCGGAAGAAATTCCCACCGCCCACCACGACAGCGATCTGAATTCCCAACCTTTGAACGTCCGCCAACTCGGCAGCGACCTCATGAATGCGCGAAGGATCGACACCAAAACCCTGGTTTGCTGCCAGGGCCTCGCCAGAAAGTTTTAACAGGATGCGCTTGAA
Organism: Terriglobia bacterium; assembly: GCA_963848375.1. Lineage (GTDB taxonomy): Bacteria > Acidobacteriota > Terriglobia > Terriglobales > Acidobacteriaceae > JAJPJE01. The sequence goes on along the minus strand of CAWKDK010000029.1, from coordinate 78,818 downwards.
GACCGGTTCAGGCACTCAGATTCCTCGGTAATTTTCTTCCAGTGTAGTGGGCTGGAAGGGCATAAGCAAAGGGTTTGAGCTCATGGCTTCTTGCCGGACTTCCATTCTGGTTTCCAGGACGTATTCACCAGCCACTCTACTGGTTTGTGCAAGCTGTCGATCGCTTGCGCCAGGTGATCGAAATCGATGTGCGCCAGATCGTCAGAAGGCTGGTGATAATAGTCTCCCAACCCGAAGCTGGAGATCGTCTGCGCGACCACCCCCTGCTTCGCCAGCGCGTAGTTGTCCGAGCGCTGAAAGAACTGCTGATCTGGGCGCGGGTCCGCCACCAACTTGGCTCCACGGTGCGCCAGCTTCGGTCCTAGATCGGTCCGCTCCCAGCCAGTTAGCCAGAGTTGGTCGCGCCGCACCTTCGGATCGGCACGGCCGATCATCTCGAACTCCAGATTGGCGACAATATCCTTCAGCGGCACAGGCGGATGTTCGATGAAGTAGTGATCGCCCTGCCCGCCAGTCTCCTCGCTGCCAAACAGAACGAAGACCACCGTGCGCCGAGGACGATCCTTTTTGCTGCCCAAAAAACGCGCCAGCTCCAGCACCGCCGTCACACCGGACGCATCATCGTCCGCGCCGTTGTAGATGCTGTCGCCATTTACCGGCATACCAACGCCCAGGTGATCGAGATGCGCACTCAGCAGAATTGCCTGCTCGCGCAGCTTCGGGTCTGACCCAGGCAGAATGCCAATGGCGTTGTAGGTGTGTGCTGCTTCGATTTTCGTCTGGTAATTCAGAGAAACGGAAACCCCATCCTTCTGGGACTGAACCGTCCGGGTCGCTGCGGGACTGAGCAGAATCACATTCCGGCCGTGGCTTGGTTCTCCCTTTAAACCCTCAGGCATGCGAGGCGCACGCACGAACCGGCTGACGTCGGCGAACGATTTTTCTGTCGTTCCGACCAACACCAGCGATGCGTTGTGAAGACCATACGCTCGGTGAAGACTCGAGCGCCCCTGATCTTCACTGTCGGCTTTGAGGAATAGGATCCCGGTCGCATTCTCGGCCTCTGCGGCGGACACTTTCTTCAGAGGACCGGAGGCCACTTGGCCGGAAAGAGAAAATGCCCGGAAATCCGCGTCCGGACTCAACTGCACGCCACCAACGCTTAAACTCACCGGCCCGTCCAGTTGAAGCCGCTCGAGATCCGCAGTCTGTAGATAGGATCCGTTCACCGGCTCTATCCCGTACTGCTGTAACTGACACGCGATGAACGTAGCCGCCAGTAGCTCGTCGCGGGTAGCGCTGCCGCGACCCTGAAGCGCGTCGCTGGCAAGGAACTCCATATCCGCATGAATGTACCGCGCGGACTTCGCAATTGGTTTCGCGTTCTGTGCGAGAAGCGTGCAGGAGAAAAGGCAGACTAGCAGGAATCGAGTCATTGTTCTGGTTATCGGTGCTTTGCGAATTTCATAAAAAAGGACGGCACAGGGCCGCCCTCTTTCGCCGGAATTCCATCCGGCCTAATTTGTCAGACGCACGTTTGCACTGTGCGCGGAAGCTTACTCTTTGCTCTCTTCCGCCGCCGGTTTAGTCGCGGCGATGGTTACATTGTTGTCGCCAACTTTGAAGCGCGCGAAGCGGCGCACGGCGATGTTTTCGCCCAGCTTGCCGATCTTCTGCGCGATCAGTTGCGACACCGAGATGGTCTGGTCCTTGATGAAGGGCTGCTCGTAGAGGCAAACCTCTTCGTAGAACTTGCTCATCTTGCCTTCCACGATCTTCTCGATCACCGGCGCTGGCTTGCCGGTAGTAGCAGCCTGTGCGCGATAGATGTCCTTCTCCTTCTCGAACGCTTCGGGAGTGACATCTTCCTTGCGGATGTATTTCGGATCGCTCGCCGCAATGTGCATGGCGACGTCGTGCACCAGCTCTTTGAAGTCGTCAGTACGAGCCACGAAGTCGCTCTCGCAGTTGACCTCAACCAGTACGCCGATCTTGCCCCCGGCATGTATGTAGCTGGCAACCGAACCTTCGCTCGTGGCGCGGGTCGCCTTTTTCGCGGCAACGGATACGCCCCGCTTGCGCAGCAGAACAATCGCCTGCTCGAGATCGCCTTTCGCTTCGGTCAAAGCGCGTTTGCAATCCATCATGGGCGCGCCGGTCTTGTCGCGAAGATCTTTCACCGCGGCGGCGGAAATATTAACGGTAGAAGTGCTCATTGAATCCTCTCTAACTTTACAGGCGCCTTCGTGCCCTTCCGGAAGCGTGCATCCGGGAGTTTTCTTGCAGCCATCATCGGGATCGCTAACGGCGGCGGTTACGACAGGCATACCTTACGACTCGCATGTGAATGCGAGGTTATAAAACTTGACGGGTCTAGCTGCGGATGCCCCATTTGGGTGCCCCACATCTGCCTGTCTTTGGCAGATGTGGGATATCTGATCTCAGACCAACTAAACGCTATGCTCGGCGGCGCGAGGTGTCTCTTCGCTCACTTCCGGCTCCGCAGCGGCTACGGCGGGCTTGCGTCCACCCAGCAGCACGTCTTCCATCGAGATGTCCTCGCCAGTTGCGGAAACTTCGGCAGCTACTTCGCCTTCCGCAACTTCTGCTTGACCCTCGGCAGCCGTCACACCAGCGGCGATGTCGGCAGTCTGCTTATCGGTGGCAGCCTGTACGCCTTCAACCACAGAGTCCGCAACCTTCGAGGCAAACAGACGGATCGCGCGCAGCGCATCGTCGTTGCCCGGAATCACGTAGTCCACTTCGCTCGGATCGCAGTTCGTATCGACCACCGCAACCACGGGGATGCCCAGCTTGCGGGCTTCGCGGACCGCGATCTGCTCCTTGTTGGAGTCGATCACGAAGATGATGTCCGGCAGCCGGTTCATATTCTTGATTCCGGCCAGGTTCGCCTGCAGATGCTTGCGCTCGCGTTCGAGCTTGATGACTTCTTTCTTCGGCAGCAGCTCGTAACGGCCATCCGTGGCCATTTCGTCGAGCTCTTTCAGCCGCTTCACCGATTTCTGTACGGTGACCCAGTTCGTGAGCAGGCCGCCCAGCCAGCGGTTGTTCACGTAGAACATGCCGCAACGCTGTGCTTCTTCTGCAATCGCATCCTGCGCCTGGCGCTTGGTTCCCACGAAGAGAACTGTCCGGTTTTCGGCGGCGGTGTCACGCACGAAATTCGACGCTTCCTTGAACATCTTCAGCGTCTTCTGCAGGTCGATGATGTAAATGCCATTGCGCTCTCCGAAGATGTATTCCTTCATCTTGGGATTCCAGCGCTTCGTTTGGTGCCCGAAGTGAACTCCAGCTTCGAGCAACTCTTTCATGCTGATGTTAGCCAAACAACCTCCTTAGTGGATTGCATCCTCCGCGGCGTCATCTTGCGATGATCGGAGCGCTCGGGATTACATTTCCCGTCCCGCGAACCCTCGGGAATCCGGGTGCGGGAAGAATTTGGTCCGTATGTTTCCGAACTCCGCCGCCCGGACCATCGGCCGCGAAGAGAAATCGTATGGAGCAACATGGTGCGAACAGCGAGTCGCACCGCGCGAGCGAGGGAGGTCGCCCGCGCCAAAAAACTTAACGCTTGCTGAACTGGAACCGCTTGCGGGCGCCCTTCTGACCATACTTCTTGCGCTCTTTCCCACGCGCGTCGCGCGTCAGGAACCCAGCCGCCTTCAGCTTGCCGCGAAGCTCTGGATTGAATTCCAGCAGCGCGCGAGCCGTACCCATCTTTACCGCGCCTGCCTGTCCATCCACCCCGCCGCCATCAACCGTGATCACGGCGTTCAAGCTGCCCGTGGTCTCGGAAAGCACGAGGGCTTCCTTCGCTTCTACGCGCTGGCTGACCGTGACGAAGTACTCGTCAAATGGACGTCCGTTGATCTTGATATCGCCATTGCCCGGGCGGAGGAAGACGCGCGCGATCGCCGACTTGCGCCGTCCGGTACCGTAATATTCAACCTGATCTGCCATTCTTAACCTTCAGCTCCGATCGTAACCGGGAGCAAACTTATCTAGCGCAAACGCGCTGTGTGTTTCGAAACTTCGCTTACGCAACCGCTACCGGCTGCTGCGCCTGATGCGGATGCTTGTCGCCGCGATAAACCTTGAGCTTTTTGCCCATCGCGCGGCCCAGCTTGGACTTGGGCAGCATGCCCAAAATCGCCTGCTGCACAATCGCTTCCGGTTTCCGGCTCAGCAACTTCACATATTCTTCTTCCCGCAGACCACCGGGATACCCGGTGTAGCGGCGATACATCTTCGACTCGGCCTTCAGGCCCGTGAGCTTCACCTTTTCGGCGTTGAGCACGACCACATGATCGCCGGTGTCGAGGAATGGCGTATAACGGGGGTTATTCTTGCCCGACAGAATGCGAGCAACACGCGTCGCCAGGCGACCGAGCGTCTGCCCTGAGGCGTCGATGACGTACCACTTGCGAGCAATTTCCCCCTTGGGGAAATACGTTGACATCAGAACTCTCCCAGAAATTGATTCGTCCAGAAGAACCGCTGAGTTACAGCCCCGTCACAAAAACAAGAGGGGACACTCGGGGCGGACCATTGCGGGACAACGAAACCACAAGCATAGCGTAGGGCCATGCGGAAGTCAACGCAGCAGTTAGAGCAATTTGCTGGCCCGGGTGAACCTTATCTCCACCCCATTCTTTCTCTTAGTGCCGTGATGTGCGCCACATGATGTCGCCCATGCCACGCGTACATCGCCAGCATCTTCTCCAGATCGATCTTCCCGTGCTCCGGATGGACGAGCGTGCGCTTGTAATCCTGGGGCGTCATTCCGTTCAGCAGGATCACCCAGCGCCGGTGCAGCGCGTCCAGCAGCGTCAACGACATCTCCCGCGGAGCGCTGCGTGAATCGATCAGCTCCGCCCAGCGCGCTTCGTCGTAGGTCTTGATCGTCGGCGCGTCTTCGGTCAATGCCCATCGGAATCGCATGAAAGCGTTCATATGACTATCCGGCATGTGATGGATCACCTGCCGCACCGTCCAACCGCCCGGCCGATAGGGTGTATTGAGCTGTTCGCCGGTCAATCCTTGTACCGCCGCACGCAGCTTTGCCGGAGTGTGCGCGATCGTCTCGATGAACTCTTCGCGCCGTTCATCGGTTAGTGGCCCTTCGAAATGGAACTTGCCCACCGGATACCGCAGGTCAGGCGTTGGCACGGCAGAAGCACTGGAAGTAGTAGTCATCGTGCGATTTTAGATTCAGAGCACTGTCGAACGCTGCCAAAAACTTTCGTTTGTGTCGCGCTCTTTCGCCCGTGGTGCGCACCAAACGCTCTTTTATTGAGTGAGAGCCACTCCCAATTTGCGTCGGTTACCGACGTAATTTGAAAGGCTAGTCACTTGCGGTCACACTTAGGTCCATGAGTGGGGCAACCAAAGCAGCTATAGGTGTCTGCGTTGGCGTCTTAACGCTAGCCGCAGTGTTCTCTTTCTATTCACAACTTACCGACGCACGGGGAGAGAATCTTCGCGGTCAGCGAGATGCCGCGAGTGTCCATCGCGTAACTCCAGACTACGTGATGTCGAAATGCGGAAGTCCGGCCTCTGACGAAGTGCGCGTCCTGACGGGAGACGGATCGGCCGATCGAGAGCTCCGGTATCAGGCTACGACAATTACTTTCTACAAATCCAAGTCCGACAAAAAATGGAGCTACATCACCGCTCAGGATAGTGACGGAAAAACACTGGCTTCCCCGCGTTCGCTTCCTGCGCTCCTTCCCTGCCTGGACCAGAAATAAGCTTCCGATTTCCCGAGATTTGAAAGTCATTCCCGGGCGTGCGAGATCGCTGTAGCCCATTCAAGCCTCCTTTTTGCTTGAGCGGGCGCGCGTCTTTTAGTTTGTCATCACGAGCTCGCGCAGCGAGCGATGGATCTGCATCACCGGTTCACTTTTCTCTTTTCGACGTTAACCACGAGTGCGCTGAGATTCACGCAAACTCGCGTGGCGCAGCCGACCCCGGCTGCGTGTTTTTGTATCTGTCAGCACGAGTTCGCGCAGCGAGCGATGGATCTGCATCACCGGTTCACGCCACCGCGCAACCGCCTGATTGGCGATACAGCATAGCCCGGGACGTCAGTCCCGGGTTTACTCCAACAAGAAAGGTCGAGCCCCGGAGGGGCGACACCGTCTCGCCCGCATTTCCCATTCACGGAATTCGTTGTCAATACCCCCAATCCCAACATTTTCTCCGCAACTCTATCATTCCACGATAGAAATAAATCTCACCAATGTGTCCAGTAGGTACCCTCAAATTTGTCACACTAGAAATAGGACTGAAGTGAAGAGCCCGTTACAAAACTCGTTTGCTGTCATTTCGAGAGAGGGCGCGAGGAAAGAGCGCGCCCGAGTCGAGAGACCTTGCGTCTTGCGCGGCGCAGGCATGGGCACAAAAAAGTACCCGGGCGCAGGAATCATCCGACGGATATCCGACGCATCATCCGTCGGATGTCCGATGCTTCATCCGTCGGATAAACTTCGCGTCCCACGGATAAATGCTTATTTATCAACGAAAGCAATCGTGACCCCCTCCCCCTGGAGGATCCGAACATGACAAGAGGGGAAACGAACCGATCTGATTCTCACCAGCGCTGGTGAACACTCGGGCGAATGTATCGCTCGTAGATCGACCGAACCGTTTGCATTTGCTGTTCATTGAGAGGAGGCAGTTCGCTGGCGGCGGAGTTGTCCTCAACTTGCCTCGCGTTCTTGCCGCCGGGGATTACCGTAGAGACGCCCTCGAACATCAGGATCCAGCGAAGCGCGAATTGTGCCAGCGTCGCAGACGCCGGAACCTGCGCTTTCAGCTCTTCCACCGCTTTGAGGCCAGCCTCGTAAGGCACGCCTGCGAAGGTTTCACCTACGTCGAAGGCTTCGCCGTGGCGATTGAAGTTTCGGTGGTCGTCCGCCGCGAACGTGGAGCTGGTAGTGAGTTTGCCCGTCAGCATCCCTGACGCAAGAGGGACGCGAATAATCGTCGCGACGCCGCGGCGTTTGGCTTCCGCCAGAAAATGCTCGGCCGGCCGCTGGCGGAACATGTTGAAAATAATCTGCACGGACTCAACGCCGGGGAAGTCCATCGCCTTGAGTCCTTCCTCAACCCTTTCCACGCTGACGCCATAATGTTGGACTTTGCCGGACTTCACCAGACCATCCATCGCGTCGAAGATTTCTGGCTGGTAGTAGGCATCGGTCGGTGGACAGTGCAGCTGCACAAGCTCGAGCGAATCGACGCCAAGGTTCTGGAGCGAACGTTCGATGAACGCCGACAGGTTTTGCTTGTTGTATCCGGATGCGACGTGCGGATTGAGGCGGCGGCCAGCCTTCGTCGCAACATGGAAAGGCGTTTTGGTTTCCTTGCGAAGTCTCTGGATAAGACGTTCGGAGCGGCCATCGCCATAAACATCCGCGGTGTCAAAGAAGTTGACGCCGAGGTCCAGCGCTCTCTTCATCGCGGCGATGGACTGATCGTCATCGACTGTTCCCCACGAACCGCCCACTGCCCACGCGCCGAAACTCACTTCCGAAATGTTCCAGCCGATACGACCGAATTGCCGATATTTCACGATTTCCTCTTTACGGAGCTGCGGGCAGTTCTACTTGGGCTTCCTGCGTGCCTCACTCGGCGCACCATCGAGTGATTGAAGCTAAAAGACTGACAGACTGAAAGACTGACGGACTGATCAACTATTCGTACGCCAGCGCTTCGATCGGATCCTTCTGCGCTGCCTTGAACGCCGGATAAATCGCCCCGAGCATCGCCCCCGCCAGCGCGATCACGACTGCATAGCCAATCCAATCTGTGTTGATATCGATTGGCAACGTCGCAAACCGCAGCTTCAGCGCGTGTTTCACCGCGAAGCTGGCGATCACGCCAACAATGATCCCGCATACCGCCAGCAGCGTTGTCTCGCGCAAGATCACGTTGATGATGTACAGCTTCGACGCGCCCAGCGACTTCAAGATGCCAATCTCGCGCGTGCGCTCCATCACCGCCGTGTACATCGCCTGGAAGATCACGATGAATCCGATGACGACCGCAACGCCAATCACTACCGTGATGAACTGCGAGAGTCCCGGCAGATTTCCCGCCGTCATTAGCGACAGATACTCCGCCATCGAGCGCACGACGTACTGCTGCATTCCCGGCGTATTGTGGATTTCGTCTTCAACCGCCGATATGTTCTTGGGATCGTCGACCTTCACGTAGAAGATGGACGCCTTGCTCTGCGAGCCGGTCCAGTCCTGAAGCGTCGCGATCGGCAGGAACTTGCGCGCTCCTTTGCCGTGTTGCACGATGCCGGCCACGCGCACGGTGTGATTCAACAGCTGCATCGTCGAGCCGACGTGCAGGCTCTTTCCCGCTGCAAAGTAATCGTCGACCAGGATGTCATCCGGGCCCTGGAACGGTCCGCCTTCAATGAATTTGAATGGCCCGCCGAGTTTCTGGAAGGAATCGATGTCGATGCCGTAGATAACCTCGAGCGCACCGGACGTCGAAAGCTGTGTCACCACCGGCGAAACCACGTTCACGTGCGGCAGCTTGGCGATCACGTCTCCCACTTTGGCGGGCACCGGAGCACCGCTGATGCCTGACAGGAACGACGATCCCGGCGGCTGCACCATCAGGTCTGCGCCAATGCCGACAGTGCGGTTCTTGGCATCGTTCAGCATCCCCAGCGACAGGCCCACAATCACCAGGATCAGCGTGACTTCAACCGCAATCGCAACAATGCTGATCAACGAACGCACCGGACGGTGCAACAAATTGGCAAAAATCATTTTGTTCATTATGAGTTCTTCAGTTCTTCAGTATTTACGGGGCTGATTCTAAGCTGCGATACGCTGCTCACGACCAAGGGTCAATGACTAACGACGAACGACCATCGACCGAAACTACTTCCTCGCATCCCCGCCTTTATTGCCTGTCTGGTTCGACGGATTATCCAACTGCACCACCACCACTCCTGGCGGCTGCTCCAACGCGAATTGCGTATCAGCAATCGGCTCGTTCAACGCAAGTTTCACGATGATCAGTCCGATCGAATATTCTTCCTGCGGCCGCCATATATCGATGTCCGACGGAAAGCTGATCCCGTTGTTGTCTTTGTAGGCGCTGTAGCGAACATCAGTTGCAACGTACGCGCGCGTGTCGTAAATGATCTGGTGATGGATCATCAAATCCGAACGATCGAACACCAGTTTACGATCCAGATACCATCCGTCCTTATCTTTACGTAACACGTCAACTACGTATTGCGGCTGCTCGATCAGTTTGTTCTTCGACTTGGGATCGGGCATCGTCTCGCTGGCATTCTCCAGCACCGCAATCTCGTTCTGCGGATCGACGGCGCGTGGGATTAGCGCCTGGTAAATCATCTCAGGGCGAAGATTCTCCAACGGGTTTTTCGATGGCTGCACCACAGTTGCTGATCCAACGAAAAACTTGTTCGTCGGAGGAATCCACAGCTTGAAGTTGTCACCATTGCTGACCATATCGAACGCGCGATTCCGCACGATTGGCATCAGGCCGATCATGCGTAACTGGTTCGGCTGGCTTATCAGAATGTATCCGCGGATCTCCTTATACTCGGTGATCTTCCCCTTAATCGACCCGCCCACTGACGCGTCAATGTCCACCGTTGCGTTCAACGTATGCATCTGATTCGAGCGCGCGTTCACCATGTCCACGAGTTCTTGCAGAGTCGCGGATCTCAAATTGCTTTGCACCACTCGCTGTGGCACTCGTTTGGAACGGAACAGGCAGCCAGTGGACATCAGGGCCAGCAGGAGAGGTAAAGCCAGCCAGAGTTTTTGGGCACGCTTCATTCTTCGAGGGTCAGACCGATTCTCAGTATACAAGCTGAGAAAGAGATGCCGCCGTTGCTCAAGTTGTTGCGAGAAGTAAATTCCCGGAGGGATTATCGCGAGGCTGCTACCGCACGTCGGTACGCAACTACATTTTGGGTATGTTCCTCGAGCGTACGTGCAAATCGATGGTGACCATTGTTGTCACTGACGAAGTAGTAGTAGTCCGATTTTGCCGGCTGCATCGCCGCTTGCAACGACGCTCGTCCCGGATTCGCTATCGGCCCCGGAGGTAGTCCCGGAAATTTGTAGGTGTTGTATGGCGACTCTGCGTGTAACTCCGACTGGTAGATTTTGCCGTCATATTTCCCGTCCAGTAGCGCGGCGTAAATCACCGATGGATCCGCGTCCAGTGCAATGCCGTGCTCCAATCGGTTCACGTAAACGCTTGCCACCAGCGGCCGCTCGTCCGCAACTCCCGTTTCCTTCTCCACGATCGACGCCAGTGTCACGGTACGATGCACATCCGACTTCAGGCCAATCGCGTGCGCCTCTTCGCGAAAGCGTTTCACCATCGCTGACACAATGTCTGTCATCGTTTGCGTGCGCGTGAAGCCATAGGTGTCAGGGAATAAATATCCCTCCAGCGATTTCGCATCCGGATCGAGATCGTGGACCAGTGTCACCTGCTGTGTCGCCGCTTTCAGGAAGTCTTCGCGCGAGCCAAGCCCGGCGGCTTCGATCGCGGAAGCGACGTCGAACATGTTGTAGCCTTCGGGAATCGTGACGACGTGCTGAAAGATGTCGCCGCTGGCCAGGCGCTGATGAATCTGTATAGGATTTGCGGATTCTTCGAACTTATACTCGCCGGCCTTGAGCGTCTTCGGATGGCCGATGTAGTGGTAAAGCAGAAAGGCCCGTGCGCTGCGAATCACTCCCGCCGACTGCAACTCCGCCGCGATGTGCCGCGTCGACCAACCCGGCCGCAACTGCACGTACGTCGTCTGCGACGGGCGCGCCGGCAACCATAGTGCCCACGCGAGCCAAATCGCCGCAACCAGAACGCAAATTACCAGGAGCTTGAATAGCGTACGCAACAATCGGATCCCACTTAGCCTCGAAACTGTCCCTCAGTTTAGATGATGATGAACTCCGGACGTACTGCACGGTCGCCGCAACTTGGCTGGAAAAAGTACAGGGCCGTCGGTGCAAGAGTATGTGAGCTCAGGCCGGGTCCGTGTCGGCGTTCTCCCGTTGCATCGCCCGATGATCCAGGAACGATTGCAGAATCAGCACGGCCGCCAGCCGGTCCACTGCCCGGGCGCGTTTCTCGATGCTGATGTTTGATTCCCGCAACACTCGCCCTGCCTGAACGGACGTCAGCCGCTCATCCCAGCGATGCACGGGCAACCCGAACTTCTTCTCCAGGTCCTGAGCGAATGTTTCGACATGGCCGGTTTGCGCGCTCGCCACGCCGCTCATCCGCAGCGGATAACCGACCACAATTTCAGTCACCGTGTAGTCGGCGATCACCTTCGCCAGGTACTCGAAGTCGGTCCGCTTGTTCTTTCGCTGCAAGGTCTCGATACCCTGGGCGGTGATACCCAGCAGGTCAGAAACCGCCAGACCAATGCGCCGAGCGCCTACATCCATGGCCAGCAATCGGCCCGGCAACACGTCATTCAAGGGGGACACGCGCCGATTATAGGCGTACCCGCTGTTCAGGATTGCATCTCAATGCTTGGGGCTTCTTTTCGATGGCGGCAGATCCAGCCGAGTTTCCGCAACAAGCTGACCACGAAAGTACCAGGATCGCGGAAATCGCGTCGGAGGAACCGGGCGGCTCTGTCGCGCCGGGGTTAGAGTCTCCTCCCACTGTCCGTGTGGCCGACCAGCGCTCCTCTGCCGCTCAATGGATCACGGCCAGCGCCGCTCTACTTGCGGGTCTTTACTTTGGCAAGCTTGTTCTGATCGTCATTATGGTCTCGGTTCTGCTGGCCTTTGTACTGGCTCCTCTCGTGGATTTGCTTGCGCGCATACGCGTGCCCAACTGGGCCGGTGCTCTCATCTCTGTCCTTCTCTTCTGCACTGCGCTTTACGGACTTGCCAACGTCTCCTACAACAAGGCCGTCTCCTTCATGGAACAGCTACCCAGATATCGTGGCGAGATTCAGTCGCTCACCTGGAAGCTTCGTCAAAAAGAACAGCTGTTCGAGAAGAACGCCAACCAGGTGCTCCCCACACCCAAGACACCAGGCGCAAAAATGGTGCAGGTACAACAGCAACCAGACTGGACAAGCGCCCTGACTAACAGTTTGGGTACGGCGACAGAATTGGCGCTGGCTGCGTCTTTCGTGCCTTTTCTCGCCTACTTCATGCTCAGCTGGCAGGAACATGTTCGCTCCGCCACCATCATGCTCTTCTCACGCGAAGAGCGTTCCACCGCCTATGCCACTCTCGGCGCCATCGTGAAAATGGTGCGCGCCTTTATCGTTGGAAACTTGATCGTCGGTCTCTTGATCAGTGGCGCCAGTACTGCCGCATTCGGATTCCTCCACCTGCCCTATTTCTATTTTCTCGGAGTCATCAGCGGCTTCCTCAGCCTGATCCCTTATCTTGGTCCGCTACTCGCCGTCGTTCCCCCGTTTCTATCCGGACTCGGCGTGGTCCACGGCACAGGATTCGTCGTCATTCTGCTGACGGTTTTCGGACTGCACATCTTTGCCATGAATGTGCTTTACCCGAAGTTTTTAGGCAGCCGCCTGCAGTTGAATCCGCTGGCCGTGACGTTGGCTCTGCTTTTCTGGGGATGGCTTTGGGGAGCCATGGGCCTGGTGCTGGCGATCCCGATGACCGCCGCCATCAAGATCATCTGCGATCACGTACCGCGCTACCGTGCTGTTGGATTGTGGCTAGGAGAATAGCTGGCCCAAAATTAGGGTGGCCCATCTCGCCCGTTTTTGGCGAGGTGGGTTGAGAGGCTCAGAAGTCGATCGGTGTTTTCACCAAACCCAACGCCGGCGCTTCGTTCTCCGGCATCTCCACCCCGGGAATCGTGGCATTTCCCGTTTCACGCAGCTTGCGGAGAGCCGCATCGACAATATCTTTCCTCAGCGCAAGGCTCGATTCCAGGAAAGTCATCAACTCACCATCGCCCTCGAACGAACGCGCCCAGGACGCCCCACCCGCAATCAGAGTGATCTGATACTCAGGAACTTTCCGGTCGTAGGTCCCATCCGCAACTCCGACCGCCACGATATGTGCGTAGCTTTCCATATGGATTGGGATGAGTAGAACGGGGCGGGGGGTTGATTCTTCGCCCTTAGCTTTTAGCCCCGACTATTGAAGTCTGAGGGCTAAATGCTAATGGCTGACAGCTAATCGCTTACGCTACGCCGACGGCTTCTGGAAATCGTAGATGTGATTTCGCCAGCGCCTTCGACATCAATTCTTCTACGTGGGCCTCTTCCCAGTTCTTGGCCATGGCTACTTCGCTGACCAGCAGGTACCGGGCTCGTTCCAGCATTTTCTTTTCACGGAAAGAGAGTGGCTTGGTTTGCGCGAGAAGGAGAAGACCTTTGAGTACGGCGGCAACTTCCATCAGAGATCCGGTTCGCATTTTGTCGGAATTCTCTTTGAACCGGTATTTCCAATCCGCATTGTTGCTGCATTCGCCGTCGGTCAGGAAGTCTAGAATTTTCTGGATTTCCCCGTTTCGAATCACCGGCCTAAGTCCAACACTGGCAACGCTGGCGAACGGAACGGTCACGCGAAGGCTGCTCGCCTGGATCTTGAGCAGGTAAAAGCGTTCGACAGAGGCGCCAACCGTTCTGGTTGTGACCTGCTCGATTACGCCGACACCATGGTTCGGATAAACAACTTTGTCACCTACTTGGAAGTGCAACAGATTTCCATTCATCATGAGGGGCACCCGCTCAGTTGCAGGCTCAAACAGGGGGAAAGCACACCTACTATGATATCGGAGTCCGAGGGGGCAGTCAAATTTGGCCGCATTTTACGAGGGTTCGAGCACTATCGGACATCCGCAACCGGGGTTCCGGTAACCTTGAAAGGTTGCCTGTCAAAGGAGAAATTCTGCCGGGCTAAACCATTGGCGAGCCGCAGGTTTATAATCTTTCCTGGTGACGGGGCGCTCCTTTCACCACCAGACGGGTCCCCGGTGCAAGCCTGCCGTTGGCTTGCTGGTGGAGACGGTTGTCCGAATCCGAGTAGCTCCTAAAACATTGCAGCATCGAGCCGACGGGGGCTGCGGCATACGCAGCATCTCAGGTCGGCTATGGCCTTTTTCGCCCCAAACTGATTGCCGAGTCTAACTATCGATGCCCGAGCACATTAAGAAAAAGCTGGAAGAAGAAATCCACGTTCTCGAACATGAGCTGAATCATGAGCTCCCCAAAGAGCTGAAGAAGGCGGTCGCCATGGGCGATCTCAGCGAAAACGCCGAATATCACATGGCCAAACAACGCCAGGAGTTCGTTCGCGCTCGCCTCGGCCAACTCAAGAAGCGTATGGCCGACCTCTCCCTGGTCAACATGGCCAATATTCCAAAGGATAAGGCTGCTCTAGGTTCTACGATTCGGGTGTACGATTCCACCAAGGAAGAAGAGCTCGAGTACAAGTTGGTAACGAGCGAAGAGTCGGACGTGACCAAGGGCCTGATTTCCACTACCTCACCCATTGGGCGCGCTCTGCTTGGCAAGAAGGTCGGCGACACCGCTACTGTGGTTACTCCCGGCGGCAATCGTGAGCTCGAAGTCCTGAAACTGGTCACCATTCACGACGAGGCACAATGACCTGGACCGGCGCGGTCGGACGAACATGCAGAGTGATCCTCTATGGGATCGTGCACGGCCTCGCGCTGACCAAGATTTCGCCGAATGTTCTTACCTTCATCGGACTCGTCATTAACATCGGCGCAGCTGTTCTCTTCGGCTATGCTAATGCCCTGAACCAGCAGCGCATGTTCCTCTACGCCGGACTGGTGATCGTCGGCGCCGGTATCTTTGACATGGTCGACGGGCGCGTTGCCCGCGCCACCAACCAGGTGACGCAGTTTGGCGGATTCTTCGATTCCGTCATCGACCGGTATAGCGACGTCGCACTCTACTTTGGGCTACTCGTCTACTACGCTCGCGCCAATCGATTCTTCTATGTTGTGCTGACGGCGCTGGTGATGGTCACATCGCTCATGGTGAGCTACACCCGCGCACGCGCCGAAAACATGATCCCGCAATGCAAGGTCGGATTCATGGAGCGTCCCGAGCGCATCGTGCTGGTGATTATTGGCGCGCTCTTCAATCGCATGGCTGCGATTCTTTGGGTAATCGCCGTGCTCGGCAATATCACGGTGATCCATCGCATCGCCTACACCTACCAGCAGACGGAAAAGAAAGACTTGGGACTCGAGCCCGAAGAACCCTCCCACCCAACTCCACCGCAGACCGAAGTCAGCGTGCGCTAATTAGCCATCCGAGTGTCGCTCTCCATAGCTTGCTGTATCTTCAGCGGCTGTCATCCCGAGCGAGGGCGCATGCCCGAGTCGAGGGAGCCCTAAAGAGTTCAACCCGTCGCAGAACCGCGAGGCTCTTCAACCGAAAAAACACGACTATTTACGGTTTCAGGGAAGATAGTTCGGCACTCAATTGCTTCTTAAATTCGGGGGTCAGTCTGCCGGCGTCCACGATGGCGGTTACTTCGGCCGCAGGGACCCTCACGTATTTGCAGTCGTAACGGTGCGCAGAATCGCGGCTGCCGTCCGTCCGGCGAAAACACATCTGATACTCCATCTTCTTTGGGACGAAATCCAATTCCGCGAGGAAGCAAGTAAGCCGAGTTCGAACATGACCATCGACGAGAACGAAGAATTTGGCCCTTTGTAGCGAGTCTGTCATCTTTCAGAAGAAAATTGCTGGCGACACGCTGAATTTGCCACTGAGTCTCTTGATCTGTTCCTTGTTCAAGTTCCGCTTCCCATTCAAAACCTCGGACGCGATGCTCTCGGTTCCGAAGACATCAACGAGATCCTTCTGCCGAAGCCCGTTCGCACGCATCAACTCTCGAACGACTTCGCGTGGCTCGGCAACCGGAAGTTGGTAGTTCTTATCTTCGTAGTCGGAAATGAGCAGCGTCAGAAGCTCTGCCAAACGCGCTTCCTCGGCAGTTAACTGCTTCTTCGATTCCAGCTGCGACAGTGCGGAGATATACTGCTCGTTCTGCCTTTCCGAACGAACTACCGTCGGCGCCTTGAATCGCGAAAGGAGATAGCCGGGGCTAATCGCCAGAGCAGTCATGTTTCCATCCTCCTTTGTCGTATTCCGCGTGGGTCAGCACGTGTCGAATAAAAATCTTCTGTGACTTGTAATTCACCCACGCGATCAGGCGAAACTCATTCCCTTTGATGTTGAATACCGTGCAGTTTCCAACCTGATCAGTCTTGGCCCAAGTCCGGCGAAGGTCGTTCAAGTTCCGCCAACTTGCCTGCTTTGCCACCCGAAACCACACATCCAGTGGACCAGCTAAATCCCCGTGTTTTACCGCGGCCTCTACCAGCTTCTTGCGGCTGATAATCCACATTGAATGACCTAACGGCTTCGCATTATGCGAAGTTAACAATATTCGCAATGTGCGAAGTTGTCAAGCCCCCCTCGTGCTCTGTCCACATGCGGGCATCGAGCAACCCGTGCCACTAGCTACCAGCTACCCCACTAGCCACTAATCACTAGCCACTCGCTGTATCATGTTCTCTGCTTTCGAGGCCCAAGGATCTGAATGCCGAATCAACCTGTTCTGCTCGTCCATGGTGGAGCGTGGGCAATACCTGACGACGCTGTCGATGCCCACTTGAACGGCGTTCGTCATGCCCTCTCCGCCGGATGGCTTCTGCTGCAGCGTGGAGCCTCCGCCATGGAAGCCTGCGAAGCCGCTATTATGGTGATGGAAGACGACGACACATTTGACGCCGGTCGCGGCAGCTTTCTCAACCGCGACGGACGCGTTCAGCTCGATGCCATGATGATGGACGGCTCAACCCTTCGCGCTGGAGGCGTTGGCTGCGTCGAGCGCATTCGCAATCCCATCTGCGCCGCACGCAAAGTGCTGGAAGAAAGTCCGCATGTGTATCTAGTCGCCGATGGCGCCGAGCGCTTTGCCGAATTACACGGCATCCACCTCATCGAAAATTTCGAACTGGTTATCCCCCGCGAAGTGGAACGTCTGAAAGAAGCTCAGGCCACCATGGCTGAAGGCAAGACCGAAGAAATCTTCTCGACTCCGACCATCGCCTCTGACACCGTGGGTGCCGTCGCCCTCGATCAGCAGGGACGCATCGCCGCGGCTACCTCCACCGGCGGCACGCTCAACAAAACTCCCGGGCGCGTTGGCGATTCTTCACTCATCGGCTGCGGCTGCTATGCAGATAACGAAAGCGCTGCCGTCTCCACCACCGGATGGGGAGAGCCCATGATGAAGCTGGTCATCGCGAAGCACGCGGCCGATCTCGTGCGTCGCGGCATCGATCCCGAACAGGCCACCGCCGAATCGATCGCCTATCTCAAGCAACGTCTCAATGGCCATGGCGGGATGATCCTCCTCGATCCGCAGGGCCGCTATGGCATTTCGCACAACACCCCGCGGATGGCGTGGGCCATCCGAACCTCGAATGATGAAATGTGGGGAATCGACCGGAACCACTAGGCTGGCGATCTCGCCTGTCCGCTCGGTGCCCCAGGTTCGCTTCCCTCTGTTGGACGCTAACCTGGGATCGCAAATGGTCTCACATCGCAATCTATGAAGAATTGACGCCCAGGGTAGCCGAACCACCGGGCGAACCTCTTGTCTCCATCACGGTACCTTGTTCTTGTACCGGTCCCAGTTCTGCAACAGAGCCTCAACTACCACACTGCCAACGCGATAGTTCGCTTCCAGCGCGGGAAGATAACCGGGTGAGCTTGCCAGATCGTCAAAGAGGTACTTCTCGGCTGCGATACCCGGCGGGGGCATGGTGAAATTGCTCGCAGTGCGAAGAATCAGGAGCCGCTTCGCATCGACGCGTCCAAGCCGATCCAGTTCCTGTATCGCGAGCGTGATTCCCTGATCCTCGCAATCAGCGATAGCGAGAGCACCGGTCCCGCGCGTGTAGAGTCGAACCCAGTCTTCCGCCCAGCGCGTCATGATCGCCCCCGCCCAGAAGTGATCGGCGCCCATGCTGTCTCCCTCGAGAACGGCAGGCTTGAGTAGCGCGTTGGGAAAATTCTTGAATGGGGCACGATTCGCGGCCAGTGCTGCACTGTCCGGAATGGGCACTTCTTTTGTCAGTTGGTACGCCCAATCGACGAGGGAAGGATTGATGGTGTACACGATTCTCCCCACGCCACCGGAACCGTTATCCGAAACGCCTGCAGCGGGCGCTGAATCGACATTCTCAGGAACCTTGCCCGGCTCCGTTGCTCCCAGCGCGACGATTCCATACGGCCACGAAGCTGGTGTCTCGTTGTGATCGATCTCGAAGGTGGGATCGCCATCCACTACGCGCCGGATCCAAACCGCGCTGCCAACCGTGACCTGATCAGGAATGGCTCCGCCAATTCCACTGAGCAGAAAATAAGTCTGCCGCAAATCGAATCTCGGATCCATCGCCAGCGCCATCATCTGCACCGCGCATCGTGAGGTCGTGCCGCTGATCATCGCATAAAGACCTTTTCCGTTGGTCAAAATGGGATGATCGATTCCCGGCACCTTGATCTCTTGATCCAGGTGCTGACGCTCCACCCAGTACTGCAGTTCGCCGGGAACATCGCCTCGATCTTTGCCAGTTTCATATGTGGCAATGACGAGAACCTTGGGACGGATCAGATCTGCCGCGGATACATGCGAGGGCGCGACCAACATCCCCAGAATCACGACGAGCAGCGAGTAACAGCGGAATATTCTTTTGGTCAGGGCTGTCCTCCTCGGTGTAGCAGTGCAATATATCCTTTTCTCCGGGATTTATTAACGCGGCTTGTTCTTGGTCGCGAGTCAGTTGCTAGCCTTACACAAGTCCTTTGGCGTCCAATCATGGACCATTGTGGTCGGGGGCTGCGATGACTGATGGAGAATGATCACGATCGAGCGACGCCGTTCGGAGCCAATAGCGGTGAGGTGCATTGATAATCCCATGGGAACGACAACCGGAGGGCCGCCTACGCGGCTGATCTGCATGCGACCATCGGAGGTCTCCAGGCATGTTTCGCCGCTCACCGCGTACCAGGCCTCTGGGCCGGAGTGGATGTGTGCCGGCGCCGTCATTCCGGGTGTGAAGTCCGCCTCCATAAACTGCGCCGAGTATTTTTCTCCTGCGATGACTGCAAGAGGTCCAATCTCTGCAATGCGATTTCCGTGGGTAGATCTCCAGTTCTCGTCCTCGATGGTCATCAACCACACTTTGCCAAACGATTCGACAACTATGCCCCGCGGCCCCTTGTCTGCTTGCGCCGCGATGCGTGTTGGATACGCATCGAGATGCCAGAACACTCGTGGCTTTGCGAATTGACCTACGGGCTGGTCGGCCAGGATCCAGCATCCAATCTCTTGCGTTCGCGCACTCGCCGGCTTGCACGTGTCGCCCGGAACAGCAACACCTTGCGCTGCCAGCCGTATGCATAGGAGCAGTAGCAGACAAGAAAGGAGCGCGCCGTTCAATCGCACTTGTCGAATCATTTATCTGAACCTCAAATTCATTGGTGGCTGTCAGGGACAGATTGTAATCGGCCAACGTGGATATGCCAGCAGGGAGATGCTCGTAAGAAATGAGCGTTCGTTCCCATCCGTGTTGCCCGTCATGCGGGAACTACTTCTATCGACTCCCGTCGGGCGCGCCCGCCGAAGTGGTAGCTGCGGTTGCGTCGAGCTTCTTGAGAACATCCTCCACAGCGCTACGAATTTCAGCTCGACGCTGTTCGGTGTCGGACCACGACGACAACGGCGCTGCATGAGAATCGATCATGGCCAACGCCTTTTCGGCGTACTGGCGCGCTAGCGCCTTGTCTCCCACCTGTAAGTACGCATCGGCCAGATTGTAGTGCGCGTCGGCCGAATCCGGATACGCGAGGAGATTGAGCTTGAAAATCTCAATCCCGACTCTCATCTCCATTTCGGCCTCGCGGAGATGGCCGGCTTTCTTCTCGACATCAGCTTCGCGCGTGTGATCCTCGCCGATGATGTCCACGTTAACTTCTGGCCACAGCTGTGCATTGGGGTCTTTGCGTCGGGCTTCCATCAGTTGTTGTGTGACCCGGGCGACCCCGCCGGGCATCTCGATTTCGTTGAGGATCGCTGCAGATGCCACGGCGTCGGCTGGCGCATGGCCCGGTGTTCTGATCAGCGTAGTGACAAACCAATCGACAAGCGTGGCGGGCAGCTCCGGATGGCGTTTGAACAAATCAGTTCCATGACTCCCCGTCGCAGGGACTTTCGTCGCGTTGGAGGTCTCATACCACAGCCACGGCGCTTTCGGGCCGACGTAATGGATGAACTGCTTTTGCGGGCTGGCGGAACAGTCGTAGAGCCATTCCATTGCCTCGACCGTCGGCGGATATTCGTCATCATCGGACACGACGAACAGCCCGGGCAATTGCGAGGCCTGACGCAGGAATCGCAGTTGAGGCAGTAATGTTTCTCCTGAAACCAGCACCAGCGATTTCACTTCGGCGGAATGACGGCGTGCCGTTTCAACGGAATCGTCCACGCCCAGCCATCCGGCTCCTCCCGCGCCGATTACTTCGCGCTGCACGCCCGGTTGCGAGACCAGATATTCGAAAGCCACGTCCAGATCGCTGTCGTGGTACAGCTCCCTTGCCTCTTTTTTGCCGCCGCTTTCGCCATAACCGCGCTCATCGATTGTGAGTGTGTTGATTCCTGCGGCTGCCAGTTGCTGGGCCACATCGTCCCACGATGTTCGCGTGCGATTGCTCTGATGGAACAGCAGTACGCCGGGACCTGGCTTCGCAGCGGGGAAGAAAGTGGCCTTCAGCAGCGTGCCATCAGTCGACTTCAGATCAACCGTGTGCGGAGCCGCAGGCTGTGATTGTTGGGCGCGAGCCGAAATTGCCGAGACGGCAAAGATGAATACTGCAAGGGGCAACCAGTTTCGTCGCTGCTTCATTCCTGCCTCTCCTCGATTGGTTTGCGTCCCGCGGCAGCTAACATTACTCCGATTTGGGGCGGCTGGCCGGCGGCACGATTCCGCTCATCCGCAAATACTCCACCATCTGTCCGTAGTGATCGAATGCGTGCTCGACGCCAAAAACGGCCAGGCGCAAGCGGGTTGATTTGCTGCTCCCCGGCGTCTGCAACATGTTCTCGGTAGTCAAGGTAGCGGCTGCCTTGTGACCCAGCGCGAAAGAATCCTTCAGAAAAGCAATGATCTCGGCCTTGGTCTTAATATTTTGCGGACCGTTGCCGTCCGTTAAGCCTTCCGGCAGCTTGTCTCCCGTAATCGGAGACCAGATGAAATAGTTGGACGCGGCGATATGCTTGACCTGCCCGGCAAACGTGCGCACACCCTTGTAGTCATCGCCGGGAAGATTCAAGCTCTCGGGAGTGAAGTTAAATTTCTCTTCCGGCATGGCTTCCGCGGCATCCACAACTTGCTTTTCCACGTTGCTGATTTCGCGCTCAACCATCGCCGAGATAGTCACCTGTTGCGCCTGAGGTGCGCTCGCTGCTGCGGCATTCTTAGTGCCCTGCCCCAAGGCCGTAACCGCAAAGATGAGAACTGCCACCAGCAAACACATTCGTTTCATTACAGTGACTCTCCTCAATTTGTTTCGCTCTGGCCCAGCTCTTTGCGCCGATCGCTCAAACCAAAAGCACGTCCCGGCGGCGACCGCGACGGTTGCGCCTCAGCAGCGCCACACTGGAACTAGACCAACGAGGGTCCTTTCGGATAGCAAAGAAAGAGCAGGAAATCGGGGGGTAACTAGACCTGGTGTACGGCCGCTCTGTCAATCTCGGCCGAGTCGGAACAGGGGGAACTGCGCTCAAGTAGTCGTCGAAGCGCTATCCGGGGAAAGGACGCATCGTCTATGGAAAGTGTTACCTGTTTGTCCAAGCATAATCTTCAAAAAACGGATGAGAGCGCGGATGAAAATCAGCAAGCCGAAATTCCTTTTACTGCCCCTATTCGCAGTCCTGGTCGCGGTATCAGCTCAGGCGCAAACGACTGCCAATCCCGCGCAGCTTCCTCAGCGGGATGGTTCCCACGACTTTGACTTTCTGATCGGAGACTGGAAAGCGCATGTCAAGCGCCTTCCCGACCGGCTCAACAATTCCAATGTGTGGGTGGAGTACGACGGCATCTCGAACCACAGGAAAATCCTCAACAGCAACTCAAACTTCGAAGAGTTCGAGGTAACCAGCACCGATAAGAAACTCCATATCAAGGCGCAGACCCTGCGACTCTATAACCCGACATCGCACCAATGGAGCATCTACCTGGTCGATGTCGATAACGGGACTCTCAGCCTGCCTCCGGTTGTTGGCCAGTTCACGGGGAATCGCGGCGAGTTTTACGATCAGGAAGATTACAAGGGCCGCGCGATCCTTGTGCGCTATATGTGGCTCAACATTTCTCCCCAGTCAGCGCGGATGGAGCAGTCTTTCTCACCGGATGGCGGAAAGACCTGGGAAGTTAATTGGATCTGCGAACTTTCGCGATAGAGAGTGAACCGCCTCCTTCCGCTCCTAGAAGACTTTATTCTGATACCACTCAATATCTCGTTTTGAGATAGTGAGTGATAATCTCCGTTATCGCCATCTATCTGCTTTCAAGTCGAAGGACGTTGGTAACTTGCAGCAACGGTGTTACTTGCTAACCTGAACCTAATGAAACGCAACACGGTCGTCGGCATCCTAGCGGCAATTCTTGGAGTGCTGCTCATTAGTTTCTTCTTGTTTCTGGAACTGCGCTACTCGGAGAACGGTGCTTTCATGCGCGAGTGGGCGGTGAACGGTAAACCCAATTTGTCTTTCGACGACACAATGAAGTTCATGACCAAGTGGGTACATATTCTCGAGTTCGTCCTCTCGCCCCTTGCTTCGTTTTCCGTAGGGCTTTTTGTCGGTTTCCTTTGCCGTAGCCGGTATTGGTTGGCCTTGCTCATCGGCGTTGCACCGGTCATCGTTATGAACTATCCGTCTGATGTGCTCTCAATAATTGCAGGGTTCACATGCATCTTCGCCGCGTGGATCGGAGCCAAGTCAGCGCACACCACGGTGAGGCACTTCGCGACATCGAGGCAGACTGCCGCGACAACATAGCTGTCGTGAAATCTCGATACCACTCACAATGTCATTTTGAGATAGTGAGCGATAATCTCCGTTATCGCCAACAATCCGACCTCGCGACTCTTCTTGCGAGAGAATGACTGTCCGAATGGCTGAAGATCGGAGAGATAAGCATGAGGCCAGTTCCGACAAAATCGTTATGAGTGGGGTAGAATTGACCGCCCCTTTACGGCGCCACGCGGACAGCATCTCAGGTAACCTTTCCGAACCATAGCTCGGGCTGCGATTCTTTCTGGCCATGGCTCATTTTCCCCAACCGCACCCGAGTTTGAGAGCTGCCCGGATACGTGTCCCAAACAGCGAGTCGGTAAGTTTCTCACTAGAAGGCAAACGCGTTCCGGCGGTCCTGCACGAAATTTCACTTACGGGTGGGCTTGTTCAATTCAGCATTTCAATTCGCGAAGGTACTTTTGCAGAGCTGAAGATGCAAGCCAAGTCTGGCCCGATTAGCGGCCTGGTGGAACTGCTGCGACCATCGAAGCGATCGTCCGGCACAATGCACCCCTTCCGCTTTGTTGCTCTAGGTGAGCAAGACCATGAGCACCTTGTCTCGACAATCAAGGAAATGCTCGCATTAGGTTATGGGGTCTGATTGAGTAGTTTGTGACCAAGGGCCAAATCGAATCCGAATGCGACTGTGGCTTGAAGCGGACAATCCCCTTAGCCGATGTCCGAGAGCTTGATGTCTGAACGGCTCCAGTGACTATGACCACATAGCTTCGGTGCACGAAGCAAGCAGCCCCACAGACAGAGAGCCTTATCAAACCTGACTAGGGTTCCACTCCTGCGGGGCCCATTCTCAGGAAGAAACGCCTCCGAGAGGCAGGCGCCGCCAAACGCGTGAGCTTTTCGGAGCCGCCTTTTCGCAGGTGTTCGGTCGGTTCCGTGGCAGTCAGGAGGAGGGACGGTAATGCTGGAATACAAGATTCGTCAGAACGGAGATGTCACGATGCTTGACCTAAGCGGGCGGATCAGTGTGGGCGAAGCGCTCGCCTTCGGCCCGGGAAGTGGCGTGGTACTCGCTACTGTCATTGGCGAGTTGGTCAAGAAAGGTCAGAGAAAGATCTTGCTCAATCTCAAGGATGTGAAGTACATCGACAGCTCGGGAATGGGAGATTTGGTTCGGAACTACACCAGCCTACAACGGCAGGGTGGTGATCTCAAATTGTTGAGCCCGAGCCCGACGGTTCTAGAGGCTCTGCGGATCACTCACCTGGACAAGATCTTCGACATCAAAGAAGACGAGGATACGGCTGTGCAATCCTTTTCCAAGCCTATAGTAGCGGCCTGATTCTGAGAACCTAGCAGTCGCAACACGCGCCCTGTGTCCTGAGAACGTCGGAGGTGTCCTTGCAGATCCCATATTCGCCTCTAGGCTGGCTCTGGATGGAAAGTAGTTTCCAGATAGATGTTGGTATGTCGCCTTGCCACTAGCTATTTACGCGACTTCGGACGCCCCGTACCTTTTCTGCTGCGCCGACTATCGTAGCCTTTCACCTTGTATTGCCGGGCTCGCTTAATGTCTTCTTTTGTCCACAGCCGTATGTTCGCGCCATCCAAGATCATGCGTTCGGGCTCGTCGAGTTTCCCCGCGTACAGCCAGCGGAGCAATGTCTGATAGCCAACGCCAATCGCCGTCGCTACTTCCTTGGTCGTGTACCGTCTCATGAATACGACTTTACACAATAACTGCGCTACGTGCGGATTGCTGTTGATATATCTCTATACCACCACCTATCTCGTAGCAGAGATGGGAACTAATGAGCGCCGTTCTCGTCACTTTGGCGAATCTACTGACGAAGGGATTCGCATCAGTCGCTTGGAAACAAGGACGGTGAGCAGTCCTCCGCACGCTCCGGCGAGGAACAGAACGAGATAAATACCAAGAACAGCACCAGCGCTGTCTATTTCCCCTTCGGTGTTTCCGAAGAGTCGGCCATAAGCGATGACGGACGCGGCCGAACTGGGAACAGCTCCCAGTACAAACAGGCCGACGTTGAGCAACGTTGGTCTGAGCTTCGGGATGAGTGCTAATAACGCCGCGCCCACCGAGGCAAAAATCGCGCACGCGAGAACGAAACCGACCAGCGGAACCAGCATCAACGCACCTGACTTTGCCTCAACAGTGTAGCTACGGAAGGTTATTACTGTCGATATATCTCCTTATCGCTCACTATCTCAGCTTTAGATAGGGAGTGGTATCGCCCGTTGTCGACAGGCATCCGCAAAAAGAAAAGCCACTTCTAGGTGGCTCTCTTCGGAGACTCTGAATCGGTGTTACTGGTTTCAGCGAGACAGTAGTCTCCTTCTAATAGGCCCGAACAAGGTGAGTGCTCCGGTGCCGAGCAGCATCAGGCTGGAAGGCTCCGGTACTGCCGCAGCCGAATTCCCACTCACAGACAATGCAAAATCAAGGCTGCTAATCGGAGTAACGTCTGACGCTGGGGCGTAAGGTGCGCTTGAAAAGACAACGAAGCCCGATCCAATGCTCGCCCCAGGCGCTGTCGTATCAGTAAACGCATCGGAACTGCCCATGCGATTCCCCCTGGGCCGGCTGTGCCATTGCTAGCGTTGTCACTCAGCATAAGCAAGTAGTAAGTGCCAGGCCCAAGGGTTAAGCCGGAAAACAACAACGTGCTGGACGTCTGCCCAAAAGCGGCAGAAAAGGTAGTGCTCGCGATCTCGTTGCTCGTTGTTGTACCTGGCCCAATCTGATCCATCAAGTAGACTGTGCCAGCGCCACCGGACAAACCCACGCCAGCGAAGAAACCGGAGATAGAGACATCGTCATAAGTGCTGGCCTGGGTCCAAGAATTCCCTCCGGACTGTTGATGTTTATGTAGTTGTTCCCAGGAGTAAAGTCGCGTGACACGATTGTGTCGTCATAACCCGTGGCGATTAGAGATAAGACTAACGACAAGGCAGCCAAGAAGCGGTGCATGAACCCCCCTGCATGTTGATTCCGCTGAGTTGTCCATTTGTTACTGGATTCCAGAATTCTATGCACCCCAGAGGTGCTGTCAACGTGAGAGTTTTTGCAACAAAGGCGCATCTTGTTGCAACAGTTGCTGTTCTCTAATCGTCGCAGTGAGGGACCCGCAAAGGATAGCTGTTGGTAAATCGCCTATACCACTCTCTATCTCAAGGTGAGATAGGGAGTGATAATCTCCGTTATCGACAGCTATCTTTCCTGGCGTAAAACTGGTATTTACTTCCGCACTCTTAAGTTGAACTGCTGAGACCAGCGACTGGCTCCGCCCAACGCTCGCGATAGAATTGCTGAACATCGTTCCTGTTCTCGGATTTAGCCAATGGATAAGAACATCGAGAAATTACAAGCTGCGACGGCCCTCGTCGCTTTTGGAAATACACTGCGGAGCGCTGCTAACACCGTCGCGTATTACGGCGTGTCTTTGCTGTCTTAGGAATCATCTTATCCGTACGTTTGGACTCGCATCGAGTTGGGGTGCTCTCGTGATCGGTATCGCCCTCATCGGCGAGTCATTGTACATTCGGCTACGCGTTCGGCGCGATCGCTTTGGGTTTCCGGGATAAGTTTTGCGGTATTCGCAGCGTTGCTCCTCGGCAGCTTCGCAGTGGCTATGGCCAAGATCAATCCCTCCTCAGGCAAGGGAGTAATTGCTGGTGTGTTTCTGGCGATTGGTGCCTGGAACATTCTCCGCTCGTACTCCGTGTACAAGGCTTTACTGGAGACTTCCGACCCGGCGGTGAACCTGTATGTGCGCGACGCGATTGAACAGGTGCGCACGGCCACGCTTTCTGAGCATCCGCATATTGTCGAATTCAAGAAGCGCGGCTTGGGAGAGAAGGGACGTGGCGCTTGCAATCTGACGGTGATCTTGTCTTGATTTGCCAATTTGCAGAAAAAATCTTTGGGATGGGCGGTAGACCTCGGCAGGCGGCTTACATATCGCGGCATGATTTTCAGATCCAGCTTGAGGGCAATCGTTGGCTTGGTAAAGATGTAAACGCGAATCTCTCCATTGTGTGCTGAAAACAAAATTCAGCTTAAGCCGGAAATGCTGGCGCCGTTAGAATCGCTGCTGAATGGCGTGCCCGTTCCCATATTTCGTCGTTTGCTGATCTTGATCGAACAGATCAGGTATAGTGGCGATAAATCTCTATACCACCAGCTATCTACGCGACTTCGGACGTCCCGTGCCTTTTCTGCTGCGCCGACTATCGTAGCCCTTCACCTTGTATTGCCGTGCTCTCTTAATATCGTCCTTTGTCCAAAGTCGAATGGACGCGCCACCCAAAATCATGCGTTCAGGCTCAGCGACTTTCCCCGCATACAGCCAGCGGAGCAACGTCTGGTAGCCGACGCCAATCGCAGTCGCTACTTCCTTGGTCGTGTACCGTCTCATGAATACGACTTTACACAAATAACTGCGCTAGGTGCGGATTACCGTTGATATATCTCTATACCACTCGCAACCCCAAGGTTATGAGTCCTGCGTGAGGGGCGATTTCAATGAGGGGAGACTGGGGCTGGTTGGCGCGTAAGTCTCCCATATTGCGACTCGATGTGGTTCCATCACCGCGCAGTTGTCGAGCTCCCTGTGGAATGACCTATCGGCCTTCGGCGCTGACCTCCACGCGGAGTGCCGCATGGCTCACCAAACGCTGTTCCGCCTTCGATTGCGGGAAATCGTAGCTGCCATCCTGCGTCACGATTGCGACGAGGAAATACTTTCCACCGTAGCGGTCGAATACCAGTTTCGGTTGACCCGTAGCGTCATTCGTTCTGGCGAGTACCAACTTGCTTTTACTCTGGTTGTTGAGATTGCGAATGGCCAGAGTTTCCTCGGTTTGGTCTTCAATTCGTGAGATCTCGTAGTTGCTGGTGGGCAAGTTTTGTCCGCCAACGCTGAAATCAAAGGGAACGTTTGCGCGCACGCTGTCCTGTGCGTGCATACCGATTGCCAGGGCCAATAGTCCGAGCAACGTGATCATGCGTTTCGTGAACATCACATCTCCTTCGGGGTAGGCCGCTACAGCTGAAAAACCTCGGCTCTCCGAAGATCCTTCCTTCACGTCCTATCCCGTTGTGTTTCCTGTCATAGACTCGTGCGGTAGTGAAATGCTTCGTACCAGAGAACCTAATTTACGAACGTTTGACAATTGCGCGAAAGGAACGGGCGAAGGCTTGTGGAAGGCTTGTGACTGAAGAGCGAAGCATGACGACGAACACAGGCTTTGCGGATCATAGGCAGGGCCGGAACACGCGCCCGTGACACGAGCTGTACGGCGTGCAGGCAAGCCAGGTATCGGTGCATGCTGGGAAAGTTTACCGCTGCCGCTTTGTGTCGGCGCGCTTGGCGGCCACCTTGCTCGCCGATGGGGCGCCTTGCTTCGCCATCTGCGCCTGCCCCGCCTTGGTCCTCAAGCGCGATTGTTCGTACATTTCGATCCACTTCTCGCTCGAAATCGTCGAGATCAGCTTGCCAATCGCCTCGAGCGGCAAATCGTCCGGCGACTCGAAATGAACACAACACTTCCCCATGTCGAGCTTCTTCCCCGCCGCCTTGAACGCCGCCTTCAGCTGCTCGAGCTGACTCGCACTCCAAAACGCGCCCATCAGGTAGAGCGAGCAGTAGTTCTTCTGCGACGAGAGCGCGACGTAGCAGATCGGCTGCTTGTTGTAAGTGTCTGGATATCGAGACAGGGGGATCGTCCAGCCGATCGTGCCCCAGACGAGGCACTCATCGTAGCCGCGCGGAATGTGCTTGTTCACGAGTGCGCGCACCGTCGCGATCGTCTTCGCACGATCGGCGGGGAGTGAGGCGACGTATTGCGCGGGCGTCTTGACGTTCGATGGTGGTTTCATGGATCCGTCGTCTTTCCGAACGGAGTGTATCACCGAACGTTTGAAAATCAGCCAGCGGCCGGGGGTCAGTACAAGAGGCGAAGCTTACCGATACCTCGGTATACGCCCTTCACCAACACAATGCGCTTCGCTCCTTGGGAGTTCTGAGATAGTGAGTGATAATCTCCGTTATCGACAGCTATCTGTTCTCATTGTTAGAGTTGACGAAATGTCAAGACGAATGCTGATCGCTGCACTCTTGAGTGTCGTGGTCGTTCTGGGACAGGCACAGTCGATTCCCGCGCAGTTGAAGTCGGCCCGAGCTGTATACATCGTTAATGACACCGGCGACCACACTGATCTTGAGATGGCGCATCACTTCTTCGTCGGATCTCGGTTTACCTGTGTTGATGATCGAAAGAAGGCGGATTTAATCCTTAAGCTTGGCAGAATTTCGAATAGTCCTGTCCTAACTACCTCACCGAACAGCCCTGTTGCGGGGAATCAAATCTCAATCTCGGTTCGGAATATCTTTACGCTCGAAGTGTTCAATCGGAAAGGAGTGAGATTGTGGAGTGACTCTGCCGAATATCTAGAGGACACTAACAAGGAAAAGCATACCCGTAGTCCTCTATGGAAGCTTCTTAACGAGTTCTTAGAAGTCTCCGCGTAAAAGCAATCGCTGGCGTGAAATCGCCTTATCACGCAGAACCAGATTGTAAGCAATAATGTCGTTATGGCCATTTAAGCTACGATTTGGGCTCTATTCTCTGCACGGGGATAGGTTTGATTACCAGTGCGTCGTGACCCATTGCGATGCCGAATCGGACAGAACCACTTTTTGCACCGGTAAGTTCCAACACAACCGTGATCTTGTCATCGGGGTCGTCTCCGCGTGACGTGAGTTCCAAATCACCAGACTGAAGCAGACGGGTACTAACGATCTGGGATTCGCTCGCCGGGGCTTCCACACTTGTGATTACGCCGTTCGGATCGGCGTAAATGTCGCCGATCCCCGCCGATCCGGTCAGACGGCCGTTCTTCTCTACCAGATTGATAGTTATGAACGGCGTGCCGTTAAAGTTCGCCTGCCATGTTCCAGCATAGTCGGAGATTTTGTGTGAACTCGTCTGCGCGAAACATATGACGGGCGCAATGCTAAGCAAGAACTGCAATTTTCAGTTGTCGCCGCATACCATCCTCCGACGAAGCGCGGTCTGGTATTGTCCCGCTCTGACTAGAAAGCGTCAATTCCTGTGATGGAGTTGCCGATGAGCGGTGTACGCCGTGCGTCACAGTAATCGAATGAGGCGAGGAAATGAAAAAGGAAGGACAGCCTGGTGCCCCAGGTTCGCGTCCTCTGTTGGACGCTAACCTGGGACACCAAATGGTCTCTCGTCGCAGTCTCTAAAGAATCGATGCCCAGATTAGCCCAACCGATGGGCGAGGCTGGGGCACCAGACCTGGTGCCTTCCGAACCTCGAATGATGAAAATTGGGGCAGCGACCGGAACCAGCAATCAATCCCTGTCGCCTCCTTCGCCTCGATTGTGATTTTCGTCTCTGGGCTCAGCGGCATTCCGCAGAACAAACCGCGCTACCTTCCGTCCCAGTTTGTTTCCATCCAGGCAAGCGGTCCGGAAGTGTATCCCGCCAAAAACGCGTGCATTATTAACTTCTGCGATCGCATCCGAAAAACTCGCGAACGATCGCACGACGCCCGGGAGCACGTTGGAATCCACCGAGAACGACGTCCGATCGCCGTAGAAACTAGTCAGCACCGCAGCAGCCGACGCGCTTACTGTCGAGTGTCCTGAGGGGTATTCGGGATGCGAAGGAGTGATCACCAGTAGCGGCGTCCATGTCAGATCGACATCCGTAGCAGCATTCCCATCCTTATCGGCCAAAGTAATGGCCGTGATCGGACGCCAGAACTGGTAGTGATACTTGCCATCCCAACAGGCAATAGCCGCGTCGGCCATCGCGACGTTCATCAAGGCGAACATTCTGGCGTTCTCCAACAAGCTGGAGTGGCGCTTCGTAGCCAGGCTCCACGCAATGCGGTTCCAGTACAACGCCGTATTGCCGTTCCAGAAAACTGCAAGTTGCGTCTGATCTGCAGTCCGGAGCGATCCAGTACTGCGCCCCATTGTTTTAGTCTCGTTGAATACAGCCGCGTACTCAGCGCTGGTTAGATCGGGAGGACCACCGGGTCTGAACTGATTCGGTGAGTTGATGACCCACGTTGTCATCGTGGCGAACTGCGGTCCCGCTCCAGGCGAAAAATCAGGAGGCGTAGGTCGCCATTGGCCAATGGCCGTTCCTCCGAGATACGGAGGTGGAGGAGGCGTAAAGCCATCGGTGCTCCGCCACGTCATGATGTCGTCAGCAACCGTCTGTCCCCACTGAATTCCCAAGTCAATGGAAGCATCGTCCTCGTCACCGTCGCTTGCGCCAATTGTGTTTAGCGACGTCAAGCGTTGCGCATCCAGAGCACTCTTCTGCGCCGGGTAATTCGCGACCAGCACCGCATAGGCTGCCTGGATCGCGGCAGCACGCCGAGATGCGCCTCGTGGACCCTTGGCGGTTTCATGAATCGATGTGTACCGACCGTGAATCCCGTTAACAGCATCGAAAACGGACGTTGAAAACATCGCTACCACGCGCGACGTGACCAGTGGATTCGAATTGCCTGCCAGCACCGTATCGTTCATCACCTTGATCCAGTCGGTTACCACGTCAGCATGGACTAACGCTCGCGCTGAGACCAACCCCCGTAAGTAAAACTAAAATCCGTACACACCTGTACCCAAACCTCATCGGTTGCGTGATTCTATCAAGATATTTCATATCCAGCCCGCCTGCGCGATGCGCCGGTCATCGCTCGCGATAACGGCAACGGTGAACGCGTGCCACTAAGGAGGGCAGTTGCACGCCGGGAAACCTTGCTGGGGCAAGGTTCATTTTCTCTGCAATATTAGCCTTGAGGAGTGAAGTCGCTGAGCGATAGTTGTACGGCCGATGGGTCCCGTCGGGTCGAAGCTCAACGAGATTTCCCGCCAATGGCGGCGGCTAATCTGGAGCGGATTGTGGTCTCGCTATCTGCCGGTGTCAAGCGAAATTGAAAACAATTTTCATTTCCTCCGTTCAAGTGAGGAGGACCCTACTGCGTCATCCCGATAAACTGCGTGCCCTTGAACTTCCCCTTAGCGTCGAAATTCCAGGAGAAGATCGCCGTTCCTTCGTGCGCGCACGCGTGGCATCCATTAATCAGCGGATAGCCAATCGTGAATTGCAAGCCGCCATCCGGACCTGTTTGCGAGGTCGGCCAAGTCTTGCCATCGCGATCTCCCGGCCAAATGTCCACCTTCGGAAATTGCTTCTTTACATCCTGGAACTGGAAGCTCTGCTCGAGTCCTTTATGGTCCAGATGTTTCATATCTTCCACGTTGATAAATTGCGGTTTGCCATTCAACAGCAGCAGCCCGTAATTCGTGTTCGCGCGCAGCGGATACGTCACCCAACCTATGTCGATCGGTCCCACGGCGTGAAAACCTGTCAGGATTCCCACGTCACCGCCGTTGCTTTGGAAGAGCGTGCGCGAAAAGCTCACCGCATCGTCACTCGCTCCCGCCTTCGCCATTTGATTGATGAAGCAAATGCTGAACTCGCCGGCCGGTCCGGCATCGCAGGCTTTGTGTGCGTTGGCGACGAAGCTCGCCGGAATCTTCCACACCGCACCGTCGGTGATCTTGTCATGCGCATTCTGTGCGAGCGCACTCGCGGTCAGAAGCATCAGCGTTGATACGAATCCAATACCAGCGGACTTCATTCTCACAACAATTGGGGGCATGAAGGGCGTCTCCCGGGAGGGAGCATCATTCTACCTTGTTCTTGCAGTATCAAAATGGGAACCTCGCGAGCTTTCCACAGCGGCTGCCCAATCCTCGCCACCATCGCGGCATTCGCCTTCGCAGGCTCCACCCATGCCCATCAGGCCAGTGCCAAATCTGGTGATTCCTGCTTCTCTCCCCTTGCACTACTCACCTGACTGATGTACAAACAGCGACCGCATTCCCTTGTACAAAATCGCTTTGCCTCCGTCTGGGGTGGCGGAGGCGAGAAATTAACCGCAGTTCTAGTTCAGATGGTCAGCCGCTGACACCCGCCGTCGCACGCGGGGCTTTGCGCCTGTGAGGGCCGAGGCTTGTGGGGTGAGCGGCTGAAGAGGATGAATGATGAAGCGTGTCTGGAAGCTGTTGTCCCTGGTCGTACTCTCTCTTCTTTGCAGCATCGCCGCCTTCGGGCAAGGCGCTGCTACGGCCGAACTTCATGTCACCGTAAAGGATTCCAACGGCGCCTTCATCAAGGACGCCACCGTCACCGTCAGCGATCCAGCCCGTAGTTACGAGCGCAATACCACCACCAGCGTGGAAGGGCAGTATCAGTTCCTGCTGTTGCCGCCGGGCACCTACACCGTAACCGTACAGGCGCCGAACTTTGCGAAGACCATCGCGCAAAACGTGAACGTTACCGTTGGCCAGCGCGCCGAATTGCCGGTCGTGCTGAAAGTTGCCGCCGTCACGGAAACGGTTACCGTTGGCGCAGAAGCCGACCTCGTGGAGACGCAAGCCAGCGCTTCCACCACCACCATCGACCAGACGCGCATCGATAATCTCCCCACCAACGGACGCAACTACATCAACTTCGCGCTCACCGATTCGCGCATCGCGCGCGATACGGCGCCCAGCATCGGCGCCGCTCCCACCTCCGGTCTGAACTTCGGCGGACAACGTGCCCGCGCCAACCTGGTGAACGTCGATGGCGCTAATGCCGTCGACAACTCCACCAATGGCATTCGTTCCACTGTGTCGCAGGAGGCAGTGCAGGAATTTCAGATCATCACCAATGGTTACAGCGCCGAATATGGACAGGCGTCCGGCGGCGTGGTGAACATCATCACCAAGTCCGGCAGCAATAACTGGCATGGCGATCTCTACGGTTATCTGCGCAACCGGCACATACAGGCGGTGAATCCGTTCAGCACCTCGTCTGATCCCGCTTACACGCGGGTGCAGGCGGGATTCACCTTCAGCGGTCCGATCAAGAAAGATCGCACCTTCTTCTTCCTGTCTTTCGAAACCAATCAGCGCAACGAGACCGGCTTCTCCACCATCGGTCAGAACAACTGGGGATTCGTTCCCTTCGACGCTTCGCAGCTCGGCCCCAGCTTCGCGCCGCCTGGGCGTCATGCAGGTCACTCCCGATCAGGCGAACTTCTTCGGACAGATGGGAGCTGTGCTCGCAAATCCCGGAGTTCCCGCGCCGGTGAAGCAACAACTCGGCACCTTGCTCGGGAATTACATGGTTCTCGCCGGCGGAAGCTCAGGCATCGCCTTGAACCGGACGCTCCCGTCGCAAGCGATGGCCGGACTCATCGCGGCGAACTTTGGCAGCACGCCCGGGATGAGCGTCTTCCCCACATCGGGTGCACCGCTGCCGGCCTCGATGGTTGCGATGAGCAGCCTGATCGGCAATTTCCCAGTCGGCGAAGACACCAATGTCGCCTCGTCTGCGTCTCGATCACAGGATCAACGCCAATCAGAATCTCAATTTCCGCCTCGGATTCAGTCCGAGCCAGGTTCACGGCATACAAGTAAACGCGCAAGGCCCGCAGAATTTCGGCCAGAACGCGTGGTCGCGCACGTCGTCTCAGAATTTCCACGATTACAGCATCGGCGCGCAGCACACCTGGACTCTCGGCTCCAACAAGGTGAACGAATTCCAGTTCAACTATTCCTGGCGTTCGCTGGGCTACAACTACTCGAGCGCGCCTGATGGCAGCGATGTTGCTGTGAACATGCCCGGCGTCGCGTTCTTCGGACGCGAGCCTTTCAGTTATGTGCGCCGCACTGAGCAGCGTTACCAGTTCACCGACAACTTCACGCTCACCAAGGGCAAGCACACGTTAAATACGGAGCCGACGTAAACTTCCTGCCGCTTACGGCTGACTTCACCGTCAACTTCGGAGGCATTTACAACTTCGGTGGCATCACTGCCGGGCAGCTTGGCTTGCCGTCCACCGTCAGCATCCCTGGCCTCACCACCATCAACGTGCCGGATTTCAACCCGGTTCAGGCCTATGGACTCGGCATCCCCGGAGCTTTCATTCAGGGCGTCGGCGATCCTCATGATCAGTTCCACAACCTCGCCTTCGCCGGATTCCTGCAGGACTCCTGGCGCGTTCGCTCCAATCTCACTCTCAACTATGGCGTGCGCTACGACGTGGAATTGACGCCGACATTTGCCGCCGTGAATGCCACTTCACAGGCGGCTGAAAACGCTCTCGGGATCACCGAAGGCATTCCGCGCGACTACAACAACTTTGCTCCTCGCATCGGCCTCGCCTGGGATCCGCACAGCGATGGCAAGACCGTCGTTCGCGCATCCTATGGAATGTTCTACGACCATCCGCTGCTCGCGCTCGCATTCGACTCCGCCGTTGCCGATGGATCACAAGCTCCACAAGTCATTCTCTTTCCCGGCAGCCCCGGCCCATGCACGCCAACCTTCGGAAATCTGAACGCCACGAACGCCTTTCAGGGACTACTTGGTTGCCTTCCCTCAGCGTTCAACTATCTCCCCAACGAGCAGCGCTTCAACACCACGCCCAATGCTCCTTCGATCTTCGCAGGCCAGAATTACCTGAGCGCAGGTGTGCCGCTGTCGCTGCAGCCCTTCGGATTCCCGGTCGGCAAGAATTTCGTTTACGGATACGCGAACCAGGCGAACCTCGCGATTGAGCACGACTTCGGTCACAACCTGGCGGTCGATCTCGAATACAACTTCAATGGCGGACGCCACCTGAATCGTCCGATCAACGTCAATGCCGTTCGTCCTGACTTGCTCGCGTTGAACTGGCAGATTGCTGCCGCCGCCGGCGACCCGGCCGCTCTCGCCTACGGCCCGGTGAACGGACCCGAAGTGGTTGGAACCGTCGCGGCTCCCGGCCAACCGCAGGCCACACCTTGCGGCGTGGTCACGAATCCCTCCAGTCCGTACGCGGGCAAGGCCTGGGTATCGCCTGCCTTCGTCAGCTTCTTCCGTCCGTCGGGAATCAATCCGTCGTACGTTCCGTTGTTGCAAGCCGCCGCTCCCGCGTGCCTGCAACTCGCTCAACAACTCGTGAGCGCCTACGGACTGGGCTTCAACGGAGTCTCCATCCCCTTCAGTGATGAACCCGCAAATCTTTCCAACGGCTCATCGGTCTATCACGGACTCACCGTCAACCTACGCAAGAACTTCAGCAACCACTACCAGTTCCTGGGCTCTTACACCTGGTCGCACTCGATCGACGACAGCACCGATCTCGAGTCGCCACTCACGCCGCAGAACAATTACAATCCCGCGGGCGATCGCGGTAATTCCAGCTTCGATCAGAGGCACAACTTTGTTTTCAGCGCGGTCTATCAGTCGGGCGTCGTCGGACACTCCGGCTTCAGCCGCATCTGGAACAACATCACCGTTTCGCCCATCTTCCAGGTCGCCTCGGGCCGGCCCTTCAACATCATCACCTACAACGATCGCAACTTCGATCTCTCGCTCAGCACCGATCGCCCCAACGTCGTTCCCGCAAACACGCCGGTGAACTCCTGCGGCGATCCGCTGATCGCGTCCAAATTCTCGCCCACCGGATTCTTCCAACTCCCCTGCCCCGGGGACGGCCAATTCAACGGTAACCTGGGCCGCAACACCGCTTACAAACCATGGACCTTCTTCAACGACATCCGCTTCGCCAAGCAAATCTCGCTGACCGAGCGCCTGAAGATGCAGGGGATCATGGACGTCTTCAACATCGTCAACAAGTTCAACGTGGCTGACGTGAACCCGCTCTACACAAATGCCGGCCAGACGACAGCAGCCTTCGATCCACGCCAGTTCCAGTTCGCGCTGAAACTGAGCTGGTGAGCATTTTGTGACTCTTTCTCTTGCGATGTGGCGCAGCCGCCCTCGGCTGCGCTTCGATTTTGGCAGCACCGAGACTGAACCGATGCTCGTTATTTTTTGTCATCACGAGCCGCAAAGCGGCGAGGGATCTGCAGCTCTTGACTCACTGTGAGACCGACCGATGCCCATGCTCTCTGCCGAAATCTCCACTCTGAAATCTTTAATCGAAAATGAATATCGCCACGTTACTCTGGATTTCACAATCTCGATTCCCCCCTTGCGCACCCGCCGCGGATCATCAAAACTAGTTACGTAAGAGTTACGCTCTATCCTCAAAGTACTGCCAGGAGAGTACCCTGCTCGGGACCGCTCCAGCCCAGGACCGATGAACGATTTGCGCATGTATCAGTTCCTATTCGCCGCCGCGGCCGTAATCGGCACGCTCATGATCTACCTTGCGCTGCGCAAGCGTAAGTCTGACGAGCAACTCGAGCGCGAACGCCGCCTACGCCTCAGCCAGTCCGGACGCATCACCGACGGGACCGTCATCGACGCTCAGGAAATGGCCAGCACCAATGGCAAAGGGAACCCGGTCCAACTGCTCATCTATCACTACGACGTGGCGGGCGTCTCCTACGAGGCCTCGCAGGACATTACCCACCTGCGCCAGTTCGTTGACATTCACACATGCCGCATCGGCCTGCCCACTTCAGTCCGTTACGATCCCCAAAATCCCGGCAATTCCATCGTGATCTCAGAAAGCTGGATCGGCCTGCGGGCCCGATAGCCAGCCGCCCGTGCCCCCCGAATCGCCTTCCCACAGCCCCTTTTCCGCCGGTGACCAACGTCATTACCACCCCTGTCCCATTTCGACCTAAACTCCGCCCGAATGGACACTCCGGCCCAGAATCCGATGCCTTCCGAACCGGCGCCTCCGCCTGTCCCGGAAGTAATCCAGACGGTGCCGGACACGATCGTCTACGAGCGCAGCAGTCCAGCGAAAGTGCTGCTCCTCGGCGGTCTCGCCGTGGTTGCCGTGGTTCTGCTAGCCGCGCGCTCCGAAGCGTTTCAGAAGGTTTGGGACATCCTCACCGGCCATCAACTGGCTGCTCAAGGCAAGCCCGTCGCCGCGAGCACGCCTAAGCTTTCCGAGCATGTTCGCCAGTGGATCGAATCGCAACCGCCGCAGGTGCAGGCGGAGGAGCTGCTCTCCGACGCGATCAATCATGATGAAGGCGCGACTGACCTGATCATGCAGAAGCTTGACTCCTGGTACGGCCGCATCAAGCTCACGCCCAAGCTCACCGATATCGAGATGACCGCGCTCTACTCCAACGATCTGCGGGTGCGGGCTGCGGCCATCGAAGTCACGCTCGTCGCCAACGAATTGCAGAAGACGCCCGACACCGCTTCCCGCCTGATCCAGATGGGCGAAGAGACGGCCTCGAATCGTCCGTATGCCGCATGGTATCTCGGCATGCTGGCGAATCGCGGCGTCGATACCGACGACATCCACGACCGGCTCGTGGCCTGGTCCCACGATCCCGACGAGCAAACGCGCTTCTGGGCGGTCGAAGGACTGGCCCACATCGGCACGGATAACACCATCGCAACCTTTCTCGACGTCTTCCGCAGCGACCCATCGGACAATGTCCGCGAACGTGCCGGATGCAGCCTCGCGAAATCGGGCATGCTGACCCGCGCTCAGCGCATGCAGGCCGTCTCCGGCCTTATCGACCTCTCCGCCGACGAATCCCTCGACACCACCACCCATGGCTGGGTATTTCAGGCCTTGCGCGAAATCACCGACGAGAACCTGCCCAACGACACCACGCAATGGCGCCTCTGGTACACGCAGCACGGCTCCGAACGCCTGAGTCAGTTCCAGAAGGCCGACCAGCAGTACGTCCTCGGCAACAGTTAGCCTGGTTCTTATAGCCCAAGGTCTCTAGATTCCTGTAACATTCTGGCCGCCCGAGCATCTCTTCTTGTAGGGGACAACCGCCTTTACGCCGGTTGTTACAATAATCACGAATGTCCACCACGCCTCTTCCGCTGGCCGCCTTCGTTGCCGGCTTGATCTCTTTCCTGTCGCCCTGCGTATTACCGCTTGTGCCCGGCTATGTGTCGCTGATCTCCGGCGCGAGCCTCGACAACACGCAGACTCCCGAGCAGCGTCTGCTGGGCCGCGTGATGGCGAACTCGCTGATGTTCATCCTCGGCTTCAGCATCGTCTTCATTGCGCTCGGCGCGGCGGCCACCGGTATCGGTCAACTCACGCACCAGTACTACCGGTACCTCACGCGCATTGCCGGCGTGATCATCATCATCTTCGGGTTGCACTTGACCGGCATCTGGAAGATCAAGGCCTTCTACGCCGACAAGCGTATGCACAGCGTGAAGGGAAGCAGTTCGCCCTGGGGATCATTCCTCGTGGGCTTCGCCTTCGCCTTTGGATGGACGCCCTGCATCGGTCCCATCCTGGCAACAATTCTTACCTTTGCCGCCTCCGAAGACAGCGTCATAAAAGGCATCCTGCTGCTGGCCGTTTACTCCGCGGGACTCGCCGTTCCGTTCCTGCTGACCTCGCTTGGCATCGATCGTTTTCTGGCGTTTTACAGTCGCTTCCGTCGTCATCTGCATACCGTCGAAGTCGTCAGCGGAGTTCTTTTGATCGCCGTCGGAGTGCTTGTGCTCACGCGTCACTTGACCATTCTGTCGGGCTATCTATCGTTCTTGAATCGCTTTTCGTTGTAGGAGTATTTGGTGAATCGCAACACAACAGTCCTCGTCGTCGTAATCTTTGTGGTCGCCAGCATGTTGCTCGCGGGTCACTTCATTTCGCAGCGCCGTGCCGCTGCTCCCGCAGGCGCAGCATTAACCTCGGCCGATCCGGCGGGCAGAGTCGCCCCGGATTTCGAGTTGAAAGCCATCGACGGCAAGAGCTACAAACTCGCCGATCTGCGCGGCAAGGCCGTGCTCCTGAACTTCTGGGCCACGTGGTGTCCGCCCTGCAAAATTGAGATCCCCTGGTTCATCGAGTTGCAGAAGCAGTATGCGGACCAGGGACTCATTGTGGTTGGCGTCGCCATGGACGACGACACCAACAAGCAGAAAGTCGTAAGTGATTTTGCGAGTCAAATGAAAATCGATTATCCGATTCTGCTCGGCACCGACCAGGTTGCGGATCAATACGGCGGCGTCGACGCGCTGCCCACCACATTCTTCATCGGTCGTGATGGCAAAATCGTCCGCCGCGTAATGGGTCTTGCTGGACACAGCGAGTTCGAAGAAGCGATCCAGGCCGCGCTCAAAGAAGGACAAATCGCGCAGACCGAAACCGTTCCAATGGAGACTGCCCAAGCCAAATGAAGACCAGCCGTCTAAAGCTGATCGTAATTCTTGCGTTCGTCACCGCGACTGCCGTCGCTCAACTCGGAACCACCAGATCCACGCGCGTCACCTTTGCCCCGGTTGCGCCGGTCAAGCTGCAGCGTGGAAGCTCCGCCAAACTGGAGCTCATGTTTCGTGTAGCTCCCGGCTATCACGTCAACTCCAACAAGCCTAACTCGGAGTTACTGATTCCCACCTCGCTGCACCTCGATATGCCAACGGATATTTCGGTCGCGAAGATCGATTATCCCGCGGGCGAAGACAAAACCTTCCCGTTCTCTCCCGACGAAAAGCTGAACGTCTACACCGGAGACGTTTCCGTGTCAGGACTACTCAAGACTGGCAAAGACGTCACTCCTGGAAGCTATCGCGTGCACGG
Organism: Terriglobia bacterium; assembly: GCA_963848375.1. Classification (GTDB taxonomy): domain Bacteria; phylum Acidobacteriota; class Terriglobia; order Terriglobales; family Acidobacteriaceae; genus JAJPJE01. The sequence goes on along the minus strand of CAWKDK010000029.1, from coordinate 38,087 downwards.
CTACCTCAAATACCAGGCCTGCGACGATCGCGCCTGCTACCCACCGGCACAGGTTCCTATCGCCTTCGACGTTCAGGTTCTTAAAGCTCCTCCACCGGCGCGCAAGAATCCTGCACAAAGCCCGCATGTGCATAGTTAGCGATAGCTTAGCTCGGGTGCCCCACGACGTCGCGAAGCGAACGTGTGGGAAGTGAATCGCTTGCAGCGTTCGTCGATCCCCGGCATCCATTCCTTAGGACTCATCGCAAGGAGCACGAATGGATCTGCAACTTCGAGGACGCCGCGCACTAGTTACCGGATCGACCGCCGGCATCGGATTCGCTATCGCCGTAGGACTCGCAAAAGAAGGCGCGCAAGTGATCGTGAATGGCCGCACGCGCGAGCGCGTACATCAGGCCATCCACGAGATCCAAGCCCAGGCGATCAAGGCCGATCTGAAAGAATTTGCTGGCGATCTTTCCAAGCCGGAAGCCATCGAGCAGTTGATCCACAACTTCCCGGACGTCGACATCCTCATTAACAACCTCGGCATCTTCGAGCCGAAGAATTTCCCCGAGATTAACGATCAGGAGTGGGAGCGCATGTGGCAGACCAACGTGATGAGCGGCGTGCGCCTCTCGCGTCACTATCTGCCGCGCATGTTGAACACGAACTGGGGACGCATCATCTTTATCTCGAGCGAGTCGGCCGTGAACATTCCCGTTGAAATGATTCACTACGGCGTCACCAAAACCGCGCAGATCGCGTTGGCGCGCGGCATGGCAGAAATGACCGCAGGCACTGCCGTCACCGTGAACACAGTTCTCGCCGGGCCAACTATGTCCGAAGGCGTAACCGAGTGGCTGGACAAGGTCGCGAAATCGCGCAACATAAGCAAGGCTGATTTGGAGCACGAGTTTTTCGCCTCGATGCGTCCTTCGTCGCTGCTGAAGCGATTTGCCACTCCGGAAGAAGTCGCAAACATGGTCGTGTTTCTTGCCAGTCCGCTGGCATCGGCCACCAATGGCGCCGCGGTGCGCGCCGAAGGCGGCCTACTCCGATCAATCCTTTGAGACAAGCAATCAGCAGTTAGCGGTCAGCATTCAGTCAATGAAGTTCTAGCGATAAGGCTTGCTGCGTTCGAATTGCTCACCACCGGCCTGACTGGCTAAATGCTAATTACTAATTGCTAAGGGCTAATTGCTCATGCCGAAAGCTGACAGCCGAAAGCCGAAAGCTGCAGTTGTTATACTCGCTAGTTATGCTACGTGTCCGATTCGCGCCGTCTCCCACCGGCTTTCTCCATGTGGGCAGTGCGCGCACTTTCATCTTCAATTGGCTTTATGCGCGGCGGAATGGCGGCACCATGGTCCTCCGCCTCGACGACACCGACGTCGAGCGCAATACCGAAGCGTCGGTCAACTCCATCTTTGAAGGCCTGCGCTGGCTCGGTCTCAACTGGGACGAAGAATACAAGCAGTCCGAGCGTCTCGATCTTCATCGTCGCGTCGCACAAACTATCTTCGATAAGGGCCACGCTTATCGTGACTTCACGCCTGCGCACGCCGGTGACGCCGAGAAGTCCGGCGCGCAGGGCACGTGGCTCTTCAATGCCGACGCCCGCAACATGTCGAAAGAAGAGAGCGATCGCCGCGCCGCAGCCGGCGAACCCTTCGCCCTTCGCTTCCGCGTCCCACGTGACGGCGGAGAAGTTCGCTTTACCGACGCCGTTTACGGCGAGCAAGTGAAAGCCACCGCTGACATCGAAGACTTCGCGCTCCTGCGTTCCGACGGCATGCCGACCTATCACCTGGCGTCGTGTGCCGACGATGCCGACCTGCGCATCAGCCACATCATCCGCGGTCAGGATCATCTTTCGAACACCTTCAAGCACATCCTGATCTTCGAAGCCGCTGGATCTGCGCCGCCGCAATTCGCGCATCTTCCGCTGTTGGTTGCGCCCGACGGAACCAAGCTCTCGAAGCGCAAGCACGGCCCTGTCGTCAGCGTAACCACCTATCGCGACGCCGGTTTCCTGCCCGAAGCGTTCATTAACTTCCTGTCATTACTGGGCTGGTCCCCGAAGAATGATCGCGAATTCCTGCCGATCAAGGAACTGACCGAACTGTTTTCACTTGAAGGAATCAACCGCGCGAATGCTGTCGTGAACTTCAAGGAGCCGGCCGCAACGCCCGAAGATACATTCGATCCCAAGGCGCTGTGGCTGAACGCTGAGCACATCCGCGCGCTTTCACTTGAAGAACTACGTGATCGCTTGCTGCCGATTGTCCGCGGAGCGGGATACAACGTCTCTCCGGAGAAGCAGCTCGAGATCACGCGCCTGTTGCGCGAACGCATTCGCCTGTTGCAGGAAGTATTGACCGTTGGCGATTTCTTCTTTGTCGATCAGCTTCCCGCGTACGATCCTGCGGAACTGATTCCGCAGAAGGGCGATCAAGCAATGGCGCTAAAGGCGTTAACGAAAGCTCGCGAAGTGCTCCCGGGCGTCGAGTTCAAACACGATCCGCTGGATCAATCGCTGCGCGCGGCTGCGCAGGAACTCGGACTCAAGGCTGGACAGATGTTTCAGCCGATACGTGTTGCTGTCTGCGGTAAGAAGAATGCACCGCCGCTGTTCGAAACGCTCGAAGTGTTGGGCAAAGAGAAGACGCTCGAGCGCATTGGGCAGGCGATCGAAAAGCTGCGCAGTTAGCTCTTAGCTTTTAGCAGTTGGCCAGTCAAGATTCTGCCAGACAAATGTGCCGCGCCTATGGCGCTTACCGCAAATGTTCGTGGGCCAAAAACTAAGAGCTAATCGCTAAGAGCCAAAAGCTATTCGTCCGCTACCGGATTACTCAGCGCGCCAATCCCGCCGCAAGTCACTTCCACTACGTCGCCGGCATTCAACGGACTGACTCCCGCCGGAGTTCCCGTGGCAATCACGTCGCCAGGCAAAAGCGTCATCACCGCTGAGATGTAGCGAATCACCCGATCGAGCGGGAAGATGAACTGTGTGGTATTTCCTTGCTGGCGCACTTCGCCGTTCACGCGGCATTCGACGGAAACGCCTGCCCACGGATCGATTTCGTCAGTCACCAGCGGCCCAATTGGACAGAACGTGTCGAAGCCCTTGGCGCGCGTCCACTGACCGTCTTTCTTCTGCAGATCGCGTGCGGTCACGTCGTTCAGGCAGGTGTAGCCGTGGATGAATGGACGCACATCTTCGTCGTCAGCAACGTGGCGGCAACGCTGCCCGATGATGACGGCTAGTTCGCCTTCGTGATCCACGCGCTCGGAGAGCTTCGGTCGGCGGATCGTCTCGCGCGGCCCGATGATCGCCGATGGCGGCTTGGAGAAGATCAGAACATCCGTGGGAACCTCGTGATTCAGTTCCTTCGCATGCTCGAGATAGTTGCGGCCCACGCAGATGATCTTCGACGGCCGAACTGGCGCGAGCAGCTCAGCGTCGGCAAAAGAGACCGGCGCAATCTTCGACGTCGGTGCGTCTTCATCGGGCAGTTGACCGTTTTCGAGGCGGAAGAGGCGCGTAATCGTGTCGACACCCGCGACCGATTCAATGAGGCCGTAAGCGGGACGGCCTTCGTGAACGAAGAGGCAATATTTCATGGCAATGAGATGTTATCGCCTGAGAAGAAGCAGCGGGGAATTTTGTCAGACTGCGACCGACTGCTGGTTCAGCGTTGCGGTAAAGAATTGGTCGACGTTGGCGAGGATTTCCGCTGCGGTTTTGGCTTCGTAGACCGCTTTGCGCAGAGCGCTGCCGCCGCGCACGCCATGCGTAAACCACGAGGCGAACTGCTTCATCTTTCCCGGAGCGTCGCGGAAGCCTTCGTCGATCAGCATCTGGAAATAAGTGCGGATCATGTCGTAACGATCGGCCTCTGTGGGCTGATCGTAGCGGCCACTTGCGGTGTATTGCGCGATCTGGCGGAAAATCCACGGATTCGATGCCGCTGTGCGTCCGATCATCACCGCATCACAATGCGTCTGCGCGACCATCAGAGCGGCATCTTCGGGCGAGCGAATGTCGCCATTGCCGATCACCGGAATCTTCACCGCGTCTTTCACGTGCGCGATCCATTCCCAGCGCGCTTCGCCCGCATAACCTTGTTCGCGCGTCCGCGCATGCAGCGCGACAGCCTGAAGCCCGCAACTTTCGGCTAGGCGTGCGAGTTCTACGCAGACGATCTCGCTGTCATTCCATCCTGCGCGAAACTTTACGGTGAAGGGAATATTCACGGCAGCGCGTACCGTTTCGAAAATCTTGCCGATCAGCGGCAGATCGCGCAGCAGTCCGGAGCCGCCGTTGCACTTCACAACTTTTTTCGCCGGGCAGCCCAGGTTCAGATCGACGATGTCGAAGCCGAGGTCCTCGATCATCACGGCCGCGTCGCGCAGCACCTCGACGTTGCTGCCGAACAACTGCGCCGAAATCGGATGCTCGTCGGGATAGAAGTGCAGGTAGCGCTTGGCCTTCATGTCGCGTGAGCGCAGCACGCCGTCGGCCGAGGTGAACTCGGTCATGATGAGGCCGCATCCAGACTCTCGCCCGGTAAGCAGATGGTCGTCCGCAGGCCGCAGGTTCACATTGCGGATAAAGCGCCGAAACACCGTGTCGGTGATCCCGGCCATGGGCGCAAGCACGGTCGCCGGAGCGATGCGCACCGGATCCGATATGGAACGACTCAGGCACACGCGCGCCAGCGGGCGCTTCAGTCGCTGGAGCTGGGCCTTGCCAGTGCTTACGCATACGTCACATTCTACCGAGCGGGAACAGGATTGTCCCAGCTGTCTAAGCTATACAAAACAAAGGGCAGCCGAGTCGGCTGCCCCACGTAGGTCGTTAAGACCTGAAAACCGGTTACTTCTTGGCGGGTTCGTTCTTGGCGTACTTGCGGCGGAAGCGCTCGATACGACCGGCGGTGTCCATCAGCTTCTGCTTGCCCGTAAAGAACGGGTGGCAAGCCGAGCAAATTTCCACGTGGATATCCCCGTGGTGGGTGGAGCGGGTCGTAAAGCTATTGCCGCAGGCGCAAAGCACGCGGATCTCGTTATAGTTCGGATGAGTAGCTGCCTTCATGACGCGTAAAACCCTTTCTGCAAAACGTCTATTGTACCGGAAATAGCCTGTTCCGGGCAATGTTCCTCGATCTGTCGTTGAGCTCTCTTTAGATGCCTTGTGGCGCCGAAAGTCGCAGGGCCCGATCCCGCCAGCCTAGGCCGCTTTCTTATGCTCTTCCACGCGTTCATGGAGCAGCTGTTTGGCCTTATCCAGTTCACGGAGGCGCGCGGCGCTCAGGTTGTGTCCGGCGCGATTGATGTAGAAGGTCAGCATGCGCATTCCGGAAGCCGGCCCTTTGGGCGAGACCTTCTTCGACGCCAGGGTGCGCGCGATCGTGGCTGCGTCTTTTTTGAAAAGTCCCTCGGGCGGATGGGTGGCGTCGGAGGTGGCGGTCACTTCGGCGGACCAGCGCCGCGTCGTTCCCTTGCTATGAGATTTCTTTGAGGCTGTTTTCGCTGTCTTCGATTTGGTAGGCATGGGTAGTTGGATGGCGGCAGGCGCAGTGGGGCTGACTGGAAACCCGACTTCACCACAGAGACACGGAGTCACGGAGAAAGCCCTGGAATCACGACGAATACACAATCGTGCCTCATGCTCGCTCGTGATTGGCCCAAAATGGGAGATCCCATGGGGTACCCCCTCCCCCCGCTGTCCCGCATTCTAAAGGACTTAGAGGCATGGGACGGACCTCGTCCCGGCAAACAAAGGACTTAGTCCCATCGTCCCGCATAACAAAGGAGTTAGCTCGTAAGTCGATCAGTCTCTCTAGTCGGAAATATGTCGCGCTAAGAGCCTATTTCTATTGTGACAAATTGCAGGGGACCTACTGGACACTTTCGCGAAATTTATTTCTGGGCTGGAATGAAGCAGTTGCAGGGAATTCGGCGAGTTGGGGCTATTGACAAGAAATTAGGCAGCAAAGACATTTCACCACGGAGACACAGAGGAAGGCGAATCTAGAGATCGCTTCCACGATACTCGGCGACGACTTCGATTTTTCCGACGATGTTCCGATTGAACTCACTCATCTGCTCTGCGGGGATCCAGTACTCCAAATGTTCGCGCCCGCCAGCTTTTTGAACAGAGAACTTCTCCAGATATTCCGTCCGAACCTCAAACTGCAAGACGTATCCGACGAATCCTGAATTCGGATCTTTCGTATTCCAGTCCCGAGCAATCTGCTCGGCATAAGATTTGGTCAGCACTGGATAGAAGATGGGCTGCTCCGGCAAGCGCGGCGGAAACGCGGTGAAGCTGCTTTCGCGAATAAGGTCGAGTTCGGCCTGGCCAACAGGGCGGTAGAGGGTGGTGAAGTTTTGCATTTCCGTTCTATAGTGTCGTCAGGTCTCAGTTGGAAAGGCGCGTTTCCTCACAGTATCATCGCGCCAAGAGGATCATCGCCGTGCTACCGAAACTAGAAGGTATTATCGCGCGCCGAATACTGCTGAATTTTCGAGCGGATCCGTCCGTGGTGCAGCAACTCCTTCCGGCGCCGCTCAAAGTGCAGGTACACGGAGATTACGCGATCGTCGGCGTTTGCCTTATTCGCCTGGAGCAACTACGCCCGAAGGGATTGCCGAGCACGATCGGCGTTGCTTCGGAGAATATGGCGCATCGCGTAGCTATCTTGTATCCGTCTGACGACGGGCAGCGGCCCGGCGTCTACATATGGCGCCGTGAGACGGATCAGAGATTAGTTACGTTGCTTGGCGGCCGCTTGTTTCCCGGTGTTCATCAGCAGGCAAGGTTCGAGGTGAAAGAGACTCTCGAAGCGATCACGATGAATGTGCAATCTTCAGATGGGAGTTCCGACGTCGGATTCTCAGCTCAGCTGACATCCGGTTGGAGGTGCAGCAACGCGTTCGCGACTTTCCAGGAAGTCTCGGATTTTCTGCGACAGGGCGAGTGCGGTTTCTCTTGCTCGCTGCAAGGCGATCAATTGGAAGGTATGAAGCTGCGTACACTGCAATGGAAGATGGAATCCTCTCGACGTCAGTTTGCACCGCGCCGCATTCTTCGAAGATGAATTACGATTCCCGCGCGGCTCCGTCGAATTCGATTGTGGTTTGATCATGCGGGGCTTGCCGCACGAATGGCACGAGATCAAGGACATTCCGGAAATGGTAGGAGTTAGCGGCTGAAGGTCCAACCACTAGAGAGCGAAGCCTGGACCAAGCCCTGGCTGTGCTCATTCCCATCTAATCTGTTCGAAGATCGCACGGAGGCGCTGGCCTTTTTGCCGATTGATCGACTCGACAAACGCCACTCGACCTTCAAGATGCAGTCGAAAATGCGGATGAGACTCGCGATTCTGGCTCGCCGGACCCTGGCGGACGCAGTTGGTTAGTGTCGCCTTCAGGCGATCAAAATCCGAGCGCATGACGTTCATGCGCTGATTCGCGACAAGTCCGACCAGTTGCTGGCGAACTCCCTGGCGCATGACTCGTGTCTTGCGGAAGTTCACAACGAAGCCTTCTTCGAGAAGAACGGCAGCAACATGAGTCGCGAATCGCTCCACGTGCTTTTCGAGTTCGCGGTCGCCGGAGAATCCGAGATCGTCGGCATAACGTGTGTACACGGCGCCAGCAGCTTCTGCCAATCCGCTCAGTCGACAATCCACTCGATAACAGCAGACGTTCCCTAGAGCTGGAGACGTGGGCGCCCCTTGCGGAAGGTGAGGTCGTGCATACAACTCTCTCGCTATGCGCCAATCTTCGGGGCTCACGTCGAGCGGCTTTTCCTTCCAGACATAACCTGATGCGGTGTTGGTGCATATGCCGCCCAGCAGATCGGCCACTGGCTCCGGGTATCCAAGCACGCCAAAAATAGTCTGGATGCGAGCGGCGCGAAAGCTCGGGAAGAAGTCGCTGAGGTCCATGCGCAGGACGACGAGCCGCCCAATGTGCGGCGGGATGAAGGTACGAATCGACCGTCCAGGTACGAAACCGTGCGATGCCGGATGCGGCGGGATCCTATCGAGAATTTGCGACAGAATCTGCTGTTGCAGTTTCTTCAAGCGAGTCTTGGGAGCTTCGATGAGACGAATCTTGCCCGACTTTTTCGTAAGAATGCGGTAGTTGTAATGCGACAAAGGAGAACGATCGGATTTGCAGGCGATGCCCTTCAGATCGGAAAACCACTCCAGTTCACCGACGCTCAAGTTCAACCACTCCGCCAACGCCGCTACAGATTCGATCTGAGGAAGCTGCCAGTTCGCCGCCGCAGCGATGGGACGCATCGCCTGCGGCTCAGTAAGCCAGTGATCCACGGAAAGCTTGTCATGATGCTTCGTCCAGGCTTCCCGAAATCCCTCGTCCTGCTGAAGAAACCGAACCACTTCGCGATGCCGAGGGCGGGTCGGCCTTAACTGTCGAACAAATCGCTTCGCCAGCGGCCGCAACCAGCGCCAGGATCTGCCAAGCATGTGGCTGCTGCGATCAGTAATTGCTTCGACGGATAGATCGCCCGCGAGAAATGAATGGGCAAGCATTCTCGCGAACAAGCGTTGGGAGGCCATGCGGGGTAAGCGGCAGAGGCTTCAACCAGTCTCACCTTGCTCGAGCAGCTCTGCGTTTACGCAGTGACGCTCATGCGCTGAATTGTCAGTTCTTCACGTTCCCCTGGGGTAACCCCGGAGAGGCCGCATCAGGCCCGAAGGCCTAATCAAGCCAGCTTGAAGGGCTCCGCCGCGCAAGCATGATAGCAGCTCAGGGTTCCGGTTGTGTGGCGCGGACATTCTTGTCCGCGAAAAGAATCGCACTGTTCCGCGAAGTATCGGGCCGGGAGGATTTTCGTCACAGACAGCTGGAATCGCATCCCGCGAGAATTAGTGTCTGTAGCAGCTCTTTGCGCGGACAGGAATGTCCGCGCCACACAAGCAATTCACACAACCTCAATGCTCGACCATCTGTATAGCTATCGAAGAATGCTGCCGCATTACCAAAAGTCAGGCAGTCCAGTTTTCATTACGTTTTGCAAATTACTACGAGAACCGTTTCCGCCGAAGGCACGGCATCTGGTGCTCGGATGTTGCGTCGCCGGACACCGCCGCAAGTTTCAGCTTCATGCGGCAGTCGTGATGCCGGATCACGTTCATTTGATTTTGACACCGCTTACGGAAGCCAGTGGATGGCCATTCAGCCTTCCAGGGATTCTGAAAAGTCTCAAAGGCGCATCAGCACGAGCAGTGAATCGATACATGGGCATCACTGGCCCAGTCTGGCAGGAAGAATCGTTCGATCATGTATTGAGAAACGACGAGAGCCTTCGCGAAAAAATCGAATACATTCGGCAGAATCCGGTTAGGAAGAAGCTGGTGATGAAGGCCGAGGATTATCCATGGCTATGGATAGAGCCTGGGTTCTGAGTGGATTTTGATTGTGTGGCGCGGACATTCCTGTCCGCGCAAAAGTTGCAAGACTCCGCGGAGTATCGGGCCCGAAGGTTTTTTGATCATAGAGAACCGGAATCGCATCCCCTGAGAATCATCGTATGCAGCAGCTTTTTGCGCGGACAGGAATGTCCGCGCCACACAATCACACCCGGCCGTATACTTTCGCGCACGGTAATATAGCGGCGTGGACACCATCGATTGGCTGCTTGATTCGGACCCGGCGATAAGCTGGCAGGCGATGCGCGATCTAACCGACGCCTCGCCGGCGGCGATCGCCGCAGAACACGCCCGCGCCCGCGTCCCGCGCGAAGGACTCGGCGCAGAAATTCTTGCTCACCAGGAAGCGGACGGCTCGTGGCGACGCGCCGGTGCTCCTGTCTGGTTGTCGACTCTCTTTACGTTTCTCCTGCTGCGCGCGACCGGCGTTGATCGCGCTGAACCTGCGGTTGAGTCGGCAGTAGCGCGTCTTGAGCAGAGCTTGCGGTGGAACGATAACGGTTGCTGGGATTTGCGTCCGGCAGAACTCGGTGGGAACCGTTTCTTCGAGGGCGAAGTGGAGCCGTGCATCAACGGAGGCGTGCTCGCGCTAGGCGGCTACTTCGGGCGTCCGACGGAGAGCCTCGCGCGGCGTCTCGTCGGCGAGCAACTCGAGGACGGCGGTTGGAATTGCGAGGCGCCGAAGAGCAAGCGCTCGTCATTTCACACCACGATCTGCGTGCTGGAGGGGCTGCTCGAGTACGAGCGAGCTGTCGGATCGGCGCCGGAGATTGCGGCAGCCAGACGGCGCGGCGAGGAGTATCTGCTCAAGCGCGCACTTTTTCGGCGGCTCTCGACCGGCGAGGCCGCGAATCCGGCGTTCCTCGAACTGGCGTTCCCGCCTCGCTACCATTACGACATTCTCCGTGCGCTCGACTACTTGCGGGCTGCGGGGGTAGAACCTGACGCGCGTATGAGTGACGCTGTGCGTGTCATCGAAAGCAAGCGGCAAACTGATGGTCGATGGCTCCTCGATCGCGCGTACGACGAGGCGCTGGCGTTGCCGTTCGGCGAATCAGTTGGTGAACCGAGCCGGTGGAACACGCTGCGCGCGTTGCGGGTGCTGAGGTGGTGGGAGCGAAAAGGGATTTCATCAAGGAGACACGGAGAACAGCTTCTTTAAGGCAACTGCAGATCCCTCGCGCGAAGCGCGCTCGTGATGACAAACCAAAAGCTTTTCGTCGTAAGAGGCTTTCTCTGTGACCTCCGTGTCTTTGTGGTGAAAAGGGATTTGGGCGGAAAAAGGAAAAGGCCAACCATGTTTCCATGATTGGCCTTTATTTATGCCGGCAACGACCTACTCTCCCACACACTTTCGCGTACAGTACAATCGGCCCTGCGGGGCTTAACTTCCGTGTTCGGGATGGGAACGGGTGGTTCCCCCGCGGTAAGATCACCGACAACTTGATCGCGCGCATTTCGCAGCGCGAAACCCTTTTCAGCAATTAGCTTTTAGCCGTTAGCATTTAGCCACTGACATGGGCTAAGTGCCAAGAGCTAATTGCTATTTGCTGATTCAAAGAACAGTGTGGCCGATGCCACAACTGAATAGCATTGGATTAACTACTCGGAGGTTGAAGGCTGGTTGGCCTTCACGCCAGGTAAATTTTATGGTCAAGCCGAACGGGCGATTAGTACTGGTAAGCGCAAGACATTACTGTCCTTATACCTCCAGCCTATCAAACAGGTGGTCTTCCTGTGCCCTTCTTCACCCTTTTGGGTTGGGAGATCTAATCTTGTGGAGTGCTTCCCGCTTATATGCATTCAGCGGTTATCACAACCGAACTTCGCTACCCAGCTGTGCCATTGGCATGACAACTGGAACACAAGAGGTTCGTCCATCCCGGTCCTCTCGTACTAAGGACAGGTCCACTCAAATCTCCTCCGCCCACATCAGATAGGGACCGAACTGTCTCGCGACGTTCTGAACCCAGCTCACGTACCGCTTTAATAGGCGAACAGCCTAACCCTTGGAACCTTCTACAGCTCCAGGATGCGATGAGCCGACATCGAGGTGCCAAACCGGAGCGTCGATATGAACTCTTGGCTCCGATCAGCCTGTTATCCCCGGCGTACCTTTTATCCGTTGAGCGATGGCCCTTCCATACAGAACCACCGGATCACTAAAGCCTACTTTCGTACCTGCTCGTCTTGTTGGACTCGCAGTCAACCACGCTTATGCTTTTGCACTCGACGGCTGATTTCCAAACAGCCTGAGCGTAGCTTCGCGCGCCTCCGTTACAGTTTAGGAGGCGACCGCCCCAGTCAAACTACCCGCCTCACCATGTCCCTCTCCCGGTTAACGGGAGTAGGTTAGAACCACAGAACTCGCAGGGTGGTATCTCACCGTTGGCTCCTCCAAGTCCGAGAACCTGGAATCAAAGCCTCCCACCTATCCTGCGCAGCAAGTGCCATAGTTCATGATGAAGGTATAGTAAAGGTGCACGGGGTCTTTCCGTCTAGATGCGGGTAACCGGCATCTTCACCGGTACTACAAGTTCGCCGAGCCACTCATTAAGACAGTCGTACGATCGTTACGCCATTCGTGCAGGTCGGAACTTACCCGACAAGGAATTTCGCTACCTTAGGACCGTTATAGTTACGGCCGCCGTTCACCGGGGCTTCAGTTCGAAGCTTCACCTTGCGGTTGACCTCTCCCTTTAACCTTCCGGCACCGGGCAGGCGTCAGCCCCTATACGTCGTTTTCGACTTAGCAGAGACCTGTGTTTTTGTTAAACAGTCGCCGTACGCGTTTCACTGCGGCCCCCTCGGGCTATGAACCCTACCGGGGCGCTCCTTCTCCCGAAGTTACGGAGCCAATTTGCCGAGTTCCTTAACAAGTGTTCTCTCGAGCGCCTTTGGATATTCTCCTCGTCTACCTGTGTCGGTTTGAGGTACGGTTCCCTTTCATTCTCCTTAGAGGTTTTTCTTGGCAGCGTGAACTCAACGGCTTTCCCCCATACGGGGTACTGCTTTGCGTCTCACCGATGACTCCCCGGCGGATTTGCCTACCAGAGACGGCTTACACGCATCGACCCACATAGCCATAGGTGGGCCCGTTTATCCTTCTGCGTCACCCCATCGTCAAACGAACGAAAGAGAGTTCCGGAATATTAACCGGATGTCCATCAGCTACGCCTTTCGGCCTCACCTTAGGAACCGACTGACCCTGAGCGGATTAACCTTCCTCAGGAAACCTTAGACTTTCGGCGCGGAGGGTTCTCACCTCCGTTATCGCTACTTATGCCGGCAGGGTCTCTTCCCAACCGTCGACGTGTGCTCTCGCTCACGCTTCTAGCTGTTGGGAATGCTCTTCTACCACGCATAACTGTTACGTTATGCATCCGCTGCTTCGGTATCCAGCTTGAGCCCCGTTATATTGTCGGCACCGGACCGCTTGACCAGTGAGCTATTACGCTTTCTTTAAAGGATGGCTGCTTCTAAGCCAACCTCCTGGCTGTCTGGGCGTTCCGACATCCTTTCCCACTTAGCTGGAATTTAGGGACCTTAGCAGGCGATCTGGGCTGTTTCCCTCTCGACAATGAAGCTTAGCCCCCACTGTCTGACTCCCGTGCTGGTTGTTCATGGCATTCGAA
>CAWKDK010000029.1:0-20000 GCA_963848375.1 Terriglobia bacterium | reverse complement strand
GCTCACATCGGCCGCCGCGACGATCGTCGCCAAAGGGCGAGATGGATCGATTGTCGTCCTGCCCTATGCGAAGCGCAGGTTGTTCTCCGACCCTTCGGGCCGCCGGCCTGCCATCATCATCCGCGCCGCGATACATGGAAAATGTAGCCAATCGCCCGGTAACTCCTTCCGGCGGACCGGTGATGATGAATTCCGCGCGTCCGGCAGGCGAAAGGAAAATGTCGGTTTGCTCCGGCACGTAATTTTCGCTGTCAGGCTCTCCAAAACGCAGGGGCACTCCGTCGAGCGAAACCAATCCCAGCAATTGCCGCTTGCCGTCGTACTCCACTGCGAGGTTTACGTAAGTATCCGCCGACGCATTTAACACGCGCCAGAATTGGCGTTCCCCTGGCTTCATCTTGATTACGGCCGTCGGGTATTTCGGGTAAGGCACAGGAATGTTGTTGATGGAAATCTGCTTGGTGGGCCGGTTCGGATCGGGCTTATCGCCAGCCCCAGCTGCCGGCATCTTCTCGTCGCGGATCACCAGTACTCGCTCCGGCAGTCCGGCAACTTGCGACACCGCGCGCGACGTTCCTTCCACGATCAGCGCACCCGACGCGCCTCCCAGTAGCTGCTCTTCGCTGAATCCATGCACATGCGGGTGATACCAGTAGAGTCCCTGGAGGCTGGCTCTTCGGAATCCGCACGCGATATTCAAACGCAGGATCGCCCGGCTGAATCACCGTTTTCAGCGTTTCGTCCTGATGGCACACCGGAGGAATCGCCAGTCCATGAAAATGCAGATTCATCGAAGCAGCCGACATTTCGCCACCATCGCACGGATTGCGGCGCTGATTCCCCGTCTTCGCCACATGCGCGTGAGCGCCAGGCGCCGGCGGCAGCGAAATTTCATTCTTCAGATGAATGACGAGCGTGTCTCCCGGTTGCACGCGCAACGTCGGCGAATAATTTCTGTTTTCGTCGATGTAGCAATAGCGCGGGTTCCCATTCTCGTCGATGGAAGAACGGACTTTTAATGTCAGCTCGAGCAGTCCGTTCTTGCTTACGCGATCGTGAGCGTCTTCGACGGTGCTGCCTTCGGCCCAACGCGGACACGCCTCTTGCGACGACGAGATCTTCGGCGATGGCTTGTCGGCACCCATGGCGCAGGTCCACGTCACCGAGACTCCAATCAGAAGCAAAAAGCAGCGGTAAGATCTGCGAGAAATGCGGGCGACTTTGGTTTTTCGTTGCAAGGCTTCATTCTCCTTGCTCCCGCCGAGCGGGTCAATAACCGGAAGTCCGGCCGGTTACTGATTCGCATGCTGCGCCAATCGTAGGGAAAGTCAGTGACGAAAGGTTAGCAAGGCGAAGACCGGCAGATCTCCCCCTGCGGAAGTCATGGTGAGCGGAGCGAATCCATCTATGGATTTGTGCCTTGGAAAGTAGTCGCAACAAACGCTTCTTGTTTGTCATCACGAGTTCGCGCAGCGAGCGAGGGATCTGCAGTTGCTGCTCACACAATGGCTGCGGCAAGCCGCTCGAAGTATCCACTTCTGTACAGCTCTTTCACGGCCGCTCTCATGTTCTCGAGAGTAACCTTGGGAATCAAAATCAGGCCGGGCTCCCCGATGCAGACTTGTCCGTGCCGCATGTCCATTTCTAAGTCCTGAGCCAGTCGAACCGGCTCCCAGAAACAAACCTTCGCGATCCTTCCGTCAGGCAATCGAACCCGTGCGTGCTCGAAGAATCCTTTTTGCTCTACTTCCCACGCCGTGCGCTCATCGAACCCCTCAAGAACCAGCTCTACCGTATCTTTCATATCGTCTTTCTCACTAACAAATGAGAAAAAAGGGGGCAGCCTCTGCCGCCCCCCCACTCCATCGCACTTCGATCTACTGCAGCGTTGCCTTGCCCGTCAGCGCAATGTCCGCCGACGAGGGTCCGACCAGAACGTCGAAGTCTCCCGCATCCGCCTTCCACTGCTTGCCCTTTTCGTCCCAATACTGGAACGCTCGCGGATTCAGCGCCAAAGTCACGTGCTTCGTCTCGCCCGGCTTCAAATCAACTTTGCTGAAGCCCTTCAACTCCTTCACCGGACGCGGCACGCTTGCGTGTTTGTCCCCGACATAGAGCTGGCCAATTTCAGCGCCTTCGCGCGAGCCGGTGTTGGTGACGTCGAACGACACGGTCACATCTTGCCCTTGTTTGAAAGCAGCCGGCGTGACCGACAGGTTGCTGTACTTGAAGGTCGTGTACGACAACCCGTAGCCAAACGGGAACAGCGGCTTCACGCCGTCTTTATCGAAATGCCGGTAGCCGACGAACACGCCTTCGGTGTACTTCACACCTTTGGGATCGGCGGCCACATTGGGGTAGTAGCTCTTGTAGCTCGAGTTATCTTCCCAGCGCCGCTCGAAGCTCGCCGGCAATTTGCCCGATGGGCTGTAGTCTCCGAACGCCAATTGTGCCAGCGCCGTTCCGCCCTCCTGTCCCGGATACCACGCTTCCATGATTACCGGCACCTGGTCGATCCACTTCGCCATATCGACGCCGCCGCCTGAGGTGATCACCACCGCTGTCTTCTTGTTGGCCGCGGCTACCGCCTGGATCAGCTCATCCTGTCCGAAGGGCAACGAGAAGGTTCGGTCCGATCCTTCGCTCTCCGTCGTCGGATCGAATCCCGCCAGCACGATCGTGGCATCAGCCTTTGCCGCGATCTGCTTCGCCTCGGGATCGACGAATTCGTCCGCCTTGATCATGCCGAACCCGACGCCATCCCAGTAATCGGTCTTCACGAACTCCAGCACGATTGTGTGCGGCTTGCCGGCTTCGAACTTCACCGTCTGCTGATCGATGGCGGCTTTCGACGTCTGCAGAATCTGTTTGCCATCGAGCATCAGCTTGTATGTGCTCTGCTCGCCAAAACGCGCGACGTAGAGGTTGTATTCACCGGACTTCGCGGGCTGAATCGTTCCCGTCCAACGCGCGCTCATCGGTCCGCTGGTGATCGTGAAGTGGACTCGCGGATCCAGCTCGATGTGCTCTTCGGGACGCGTAACTGCCGGCTTGCCACTCCAGTTCGCGTTGGCAAAGTATTCGGCCTTCACACCGCCCCAGTCACCCGCTTTTCGGAGGTAGTCCGTGTTCTCGATGACCTCCTCAATGCGCGGCACACCCTGACGGTAATACACGGCGACCTGAGGTCCCAGGTAGCTACTGATTCCTTCGAGATAGCTAACCGTCGCGAAGGGCGCCACCTGCGCCGAGCCTCCGCCGACCGGCACTCCCGGATAGGCGTCCGGACCAATCACCGCAATCGATTTGATCTTCGTCTTGTCGAGCGGGAACACGCCGCCGTCGTTCTTCAGCAGCACCATGGCTTCACGCGCGGCTGCGAGTGCCACTTGCGCGTTTTGTCCGTTGTAGGTCGAGATTGCCAGATCCGTCTGATCGCGATCCAGCCAGCCCATCGTGATCGCCAGCCGCAGAATGCGTCTTACTTTATCGTCGATTACTGCCTGGCTCACTTTGCCGGACTTCACTGCGGGAATCAGCGTTTCGCGATTCATGAACTTGCCCGACGGCATTTCCAGATCGAGCCCGCCATTCGCGGCAGCGACGCCGTCGTAGGTCGCGTCCCAATCGGACATCGCTATGCCCTGGAAGCCCCAATCCTTTTTGAGTATCTGGTTATTGAGGAAGTCATTTTGCGTGGCGTGCTGGCCGTTGATCAAGTTGTAGGAATCCATGACCGAGCCCACGTGCGCTTCCTTCACCGCCGCTTCGAACACTGGCAGGTAAATCTCGCGCATGGTGCGTTCGTCGATGATCGAATTCGTATTGTGGCGATCGTACTCGGAGTTGTTGCCCATGTAGTGCTTGATGGTCGCGCTCACGCCCTGCGCCTGCATGCCCTCGATGTAGCCCACGGCAATGCGCGAGGCCAGGAACGGATCTTCCCCGAAGTATTCGAAGTTGCGGCCATTCATCGGAGCGCGATAGATATTGACGCCCGGTCCGAGCATGAAGTGCACGCCGCGCGCCCGAGCATCGCGTCCGATTCCGGCGCCCACCTGCTGTGCCAGTTCGGGATTCCAGGTCGCCGCCAGTCCAATACCCGCCGCGTAGGTCGTCGACGGCCCGTAGTTGCGCACGCCGATCGGACCATCCGACATCTTCAGTTCCGGCACATTCACGTTCGGCATTGCGCGCACATAAAAGTCGCGCGTGCCGCCGATGTAATCAATCTTCTCCTCGAGCGTCATTTTGCTGAGGATCGCGTCGACCCGCTTTTCAACCTCGGCGGGAGTCGGCTTGGTTTGAGCGATAAACGGGAGAGCAAACAGTAGAAGAGCGCAGACAGCAACGGCACGTCGCATAGTTCGCATGTTCAACCTTGGCAACAAAGATGACGGCAAACGGCACGAATGCTAAATCGATTCACACGCGATAGCAACAAAGTTAAAGCCTGAAAGACACAGAATTCGGACTGAAACGCGGAATTCCTGAACCGGAACTTACGCCTCTGAAGTGAGAGGATGAACACAGTAAAGGGGTGAGCTATGAAGGACGGGTTCGTCCTCGCCGCTGCGATCGTATGCGGCGTTTACATCAACTACAAACGATTTCAGCACAAGTTCACTCCACGCCAGGTTGAGAAACTCAGCCGACGAAGAACACTCCTCAGTGACTCATTGCACAGCCCGGCGGAGGGCATCCCGTCCTCCCACGGGGAAAAACCAAATGCCCTCACCGTTCCGGGTTAACTCAACCGGCTTTGCCGCAAACCGTCAGCACCGGGCAAGGCGCATGCGCAACCACCGCATTCGCCACCGACCACGGAATATGCGCGGAAGCATGTGCCCCCGTCCAACCCGCAGCATGAATGCCCATCACGATCAGATCTGCAGCCGTGAGTGTGGCCTGCTTCACGATCTCCTCCGGAGGCATCCCCGTGGAGACGATGACATCCGGCGATGTCGGCAGGAGACCTGGCGGAATCATCCGCGTCAGTCGCGCCTTGCAGTTGTGTTCCATCTCATCGTGCAGATAGAACGCCGTCACCATCTCCTCCGCCATTACGTGCAGCATATGCAATCGGGTTCCGCTTTCGCGCGCGAACGAAACTGCATACGTAAGTGCGTGCTGTGAGCCGGTGGAGAAGTCGGTCGCATAGAGGATCGAGCGGAATTGGCCATGAGTGAGCGTTTCAGGATCCACGCTCGGACCAACCGTCAATACCGGGCAGCAAAGCAGCCGCTCTGCTTCTTCGGCCACCGATCCCATCAACAACTTGCGGAAGCCGGTTCTGCCATGCGTTCCCACCACCACCAGGTCTATGTGCTCTTCGGAAACGAGCCGGCGTGCGACTGCGAGCACATCCCCCGCGGCGGTAAGTGTTTTTACCTGCAGGCCAGCCAGAGCAGGCGACTTGCGGATGTTCTCCATCGCTCGCTCGGTGAGTTCCTGCTCGTGCTCGCATTCCATTGTGGTCGGCGCCACCGGATTGGGCAGCATCGGATCGAACTCGATCGTGTGCAGCAGAATAAGTTGCGATTGATGCTGGCGAGCCAACGACGCGGCGATTTTTACCGCAGCCTCAGAGCAGGCAGAAAAGTCAGTCGTCACCAGTATGTTTTTGAGAGTTACTTCGAGGGAAGGCGTGAGCGGCGCAGTATGGGCAGCACTCATGGGACACCTCCAACAGGCAGGTCAGATCCCTTAACTACGCCCACGCTAGCACTGGAGATTGACGATTGCAGTGATAGCGGTCACCGATGGCAGAATCGGTAATCGGGGAATTTAGTGATCCGTAAATCGAGTCGTAGATCCAGAGAAGTACCGAGCATCTTGCAGCAATCCTGCCTCGTCCTCCAACCACGCTGCTTTTCGGAACTCACAGCAACCCAATTGGCTCGTGCGGAAACAACAGCGTTCGGCGACATGCGCTTTGGCATTCTCTGGAATCCCAAGTCACTTCACCGGGCTGGAGCTTCGACTTCTTTGCGCCGGTAGCCACGTCAACTGCCGTGAAGAGCAACTACCAGGCTTGGCTTCGGCCCAACCTCAACCGAACCACTGATCGGACCGTCGACCGGCTGCTGAACCGACGGATTATCGCATCTGTAACCAACTCGCACGTCCTGAGTCGGGAATGACCTCTTCTAGTCCACACGAATATCCTTGCACTTCGCCGCCGCAGCTGCTCCGCTCTCCGCCTGCACTCCCGCCCAACTCGCCCCGCACACCGATTTCGTACTCGCCTTCTTCACCTCGATCGTCAGATTCACAAACGGCGTATCGCCGACATTCGTCACCTTATGCGCCAGAGGCGCTTTCGTGAACTTCACGTCTCCATCGTTGAGCTTCATCTGCGTCGGCGCAGCACCCGGCTTCACTACCTCCACCTGCGACGATCCGATCATGACGTACACGTAATCGCGATCATGCTGGTGCATCAGCGTCGACTCCTTCGGAGCGAGAACCACGTGGAACACGCGCGTGTACTCGTTCTCCAGCACCAGTTGATGATGGCCTTCCTCGCCAACCGGAACCGCCTTCTCCTGCGCGCACACCACTCCGGCCAGAAGACAGAACAGCGCTGCTGACACGATCGTTTTCATGGCGCGCATTTTATGCCCGGAGTCGGCAGGCGAGAAACGTAGAACTTCGCTCTTCAGATTACCCGATTACCATTTCCCCGATTACCCGATTCGTCAGCCTCCAAACACCTGCATCCACAGATAAATGATGGTCGCCGCGGCCGCTCCGCCCGTAGCCGCGCCCACCCAGAAGTTCTGCAGACGCGTATTGGTCGTGCGCATCACCCTGCGGTCATTCGAGATGATCAGGATGAACAGGAAGATCGGTATGGTGAGAATGCCGGCGAGGATCATCGACCAGTACAGCGCTTTCACCGGATTCATATGTATGAAGTTCAGCAGCCCCGCAACCAGCATCGCCGCCGAAATCAGCAGGTAGAAGCTCTTCGCGTCCCAGGGATGTTCGCTCAGCCCGTAGCGCCAGCCCATTGCTTGCGCGAGGTCGTAGCACATCGAAGCCACGAGCACCGGAATCGCCACCAGCCCTGATCCAATAATGCCGATGGAGAACAGCACCGGTCCCAGATCGCCGACCACCGGACGCAGCGCCTCGGCCGCTTGCCGCGCCGTCATGTCCGTCGGATGCGCCATGTGAAGCACGCTCGCCGACGCGATCATCACCGAGAGCGCCAGCAGCGCCGTCACCAGCGTCGCGGCGTACGCGTCGAACCGGTGCGGTTCGTGCTCCGGATCGGTGCGCGAGCTCGTCTGCCACAGCACGATATACGGCGTGAGGAATGACCCGAACAGCGCGACAATTCCCTGGATCATCTGCGAGTTGGTGCCGAAGTGCGGCGTAAACATGTTGCGGATCAGCTCGCCGAGCGGCGGCCCCGTAATGACCGCCGACGCAACATAGATATAGAGCGGCAACGACACGATCACCAGCGCCAGCGTGATCTTGCGATAGTCGCGGAAGATGAGGATGTACCACACGCTGAACGCGATCGCCGCCACGAAGTAAAGCCGGTTCACGCCGAGAATGATGGAGAACGCCTCCGACACCGCCATCATGTCGGCAACCACCACGCACAGATTAATGACGATCGTGATCCCGGCGCCGATAATCGCCAGCGGCTTCCCGTAGCTCTCGCGCACCAGATCGAGAACGCCCTTGCGTGTCTCCACGCCGATTCGCGCCGTCACCGAAAACAGCGCCCACAGAAACGGAATGCAGAGCACCACAACCCATAGCAGCGAATAGGAATAGGCCGCGCCGATGACAGTCGCGGTCACTACCGCCGAAGGATCGAGGTTCGACGAGCCGCTGACGATTCCCGGTCCGACCTGCCAGAACCTTCGCCAAAGTCCGCTGGATCCGGAATCGCTCTGGTCGATCGGAAACGCCAGGACGCGCCCGCGTCCACGGTCTGCGGGACTGCCTTTTCGCGGTGTCTCGGGTTTCAGGAAGTTCACGGCGCGCAAAGTGGTCTTCAGTTTTGGGTTTTAGGCGTGGGGCAGACACGTCTATGTATGTAGGACGCGAAACCTAAGCTGCAGGTTGGGTGAAAATTCCACTAGAAAATCCGTCGGCTGCGCTCAGGATCTCGGCAGCGGGCTCAGACGCGCGCCTCGACTTAGCACGAGCGGGTTAAGGGATGTCCGGAAGCCCGCGCGTCAGGTCGCGCTCGATCTTGCGCTCGTGCCACAAGCGTATCGGACGCGAATACGTGATCGCGCCGAACGCCGCAATCGCTGCCAGCAACAGCGCGCTGCTGATCCAGACCAGCGCGACCGATGCCTTCGTTTTCGCGATGCGGGCAATGATTTCGGCATTGTGCGGCGTCAAGACCAGCGCCAGCGCGAGCGTCATCATCCCCAGTCCGGCCAGCAGCCCGGTGATGTTCTTCGCCCACTTGCCTTTCTCGTGATACTCGGCAAACAGGCCGAAGCCGTAGAGAATCAGCCCCGCAATGATGAAGAAATTCGCGCCTGCGGCAATCGCCAGCCTGAGATTCATGATTGCGCAGATGCAGATGGGCAGCAGCAGGTTGGAAGGTGTTAGTGGCTAGTGGTTAGTGGTTAGTGGCTAGTGGTTAGTAGTAGTAATCAGTAGCCAGTAGTTAAGTAATCCGGTGGGGACCGACAACGGCAGCGGAGAGTGGGCACGATTGTGTGGGGCGGACATTCCTGTCCCGCCAGGTTTTGATTGCGTGGGGCAGCCGACCCCGGCTGCCCCGAGCCGCGAAGCGGCGACACAGCATAGCCCGGGGGCGTGGAGCCCCGGGTAGACAGCCCCAACAATCTTCCGAGCCCCGGAGGGGCGACACCGATTTGAGGTTTCCCCGTTCCCACCCTCGCCGGATCAGTCAATCAGCACGCGGTCGTAACTGTCTTCTGTACTCGATACGTTTGTGACCGTACGGAGCCTACGCTGTACGTGCGGGACTCGAACCCGCTGGCCACCGGCCCTTCGGTGCCACCGTGAGTGCCAGCTTTGCCCCTGGCAGGGCTTGTGCTCGCCTCGACTGACGCGACTACCAACTGCTCCTCAAACCAGATCGGTCTTCCAATTCAATTCCTGAATCCGAGTATCCAGTTCACGAAAACGCTTTGACAACTGGTCGGCCTGCTTCTGCAGATCTCCGATCGGCAGCGTCGCGACGAACTTCACTCGGATTTCGAGTAGCGATCCTGCCGCGTGGACGCGGCCTCCGCCAGCGCCGCCGAGCTGGTCGCGCTTTTTGCCAACCACATCGCGTTCGGCGATCGCGTCAGCGATGGAAAGTTTGGCGTCGAACACGGTTCGGGAATTGGTGCGGTTGATCGCCTGCACAAGTTCGAGCACCCGCGCATGCCGAGGCTTCCGTCGCCGCGGTGCAGCTCCATCGTGACGAGGCCTTCGAGACCCATGGCGGCCTCCTTAGGTGAACGGCTGCTGACCTCCTCATGGTCTGCCGGCAGCCGGGATAGTGCCATGGCCTGGCGGACAACACGATCCGCGATCGGCTGTCCGCACGGACAACTCGCCTACCTCACCGGACCCTACTCTGCGAGTCACATCGGCCACACCAGTAACTTCTGCTGACTTTGCAGCCCGGACGACCATCTTCGCAGTTGAGTTACCGTTCACAAATAGTCATGTCGGCTGCAAAGTGCGCCCGCGGCTGCAAGGTCGGCGCTACCGGTGGCGCATCCCTTCGCGTACTACGATGACACCTTCGATTTTCTCGAAGATCAATTATCAACTGACCCTGTTGCCGGCGGGGACGCCCACCATCACGGACTCGATGGGCCCCAGGCCCGCAGCCGGCTGCGGCCGGAAGCCAGCCTCGGTGAGCAGCAGCGCGTACTCCGACTCGGTGCGCTCGCCGCCAGGGAGGATCGTCATCACGCGGATGTCCAGGTCTTTCGCCAGGTGCGGCGAGTCGTCGCCGGGGATGATCGCCTCGACCAGCAGGAGCCGGCCATCGTCGGGGATCGCGGCGCGGACGGCGCGCAATATGGCGAGCGCCCGCTCGTCGTCCCAGTTGTGGATGACGTGCGCAAGCAGGTAGCCGCCGGCGCCTGACGGCAGCGGGTCGGTGAAGAAGTCGCAGGCCACGACGTCGCAGCGATCGGCGAGGCCGGTGGCGGCCAGGTGGGCCCTGGCCCCCGGCAAGGCCCGGTCCAGCTCGGTCAGGATGCCGCGAACGCCGGGGTGTGCCCGCAGTATCGCGGTGATGAACCCGCCGTGCCCGCCGCCGATATCCACCACCGTGCCCAGCCCGGCGAAGTCGACCGACTGCGCGAGCGCGCTGGCGACCGGGGCGTAATTGCCCTTTACCAGGGCGTCGAAGCCGGCGGCGGTGGCCGGCTGCGTGGCGAGGTAGCCGTACACGCTGCCGTACCTGCCGATGAGGGGCGGTTTGCCGCTACGGATCGTCTCGGTGATCTCGCCCAGCGCGTTCCACATCTCGGGATCGGCGTTGAACAGGAAGCCGCCGAAGACGAACCCGCCCAGCACCGCCCGGCACGGGTCGGTCAGCTCGTACCGCTCCGGTCCGGCCGAACGCAGCAGACCGGTCGCTGCGACGCAGCGGAGCACGCGCCGCAGGATCGCGACGTCGGCGCCGCACCGGGCGGCGAGCTCGCCGATGGTCAGCGGGCCCGCGGCCAGCTGCTCGAAGGCGCCGATGTCGAGCAGCCCCCTGATGGCGGTGAACCGCCACGTGGCGAACGTGGTTTCCAGCAGGATCCTGGCGCCGACGGCGGCGGCAGGCTCGGTCTCTCGCGTTAGGGTCATGGCCCCACCATCACCGCGGGGACGCGCCAGCCGGTATCCCGCGTTTGAGGGGTATTCACGATCCACTGATCATGCCTAACCTGCTGTTATGGGGACGTATACGGCGCGAGACCGTGCGCAGGCGGCCCTGGTCAGCCTGGCGGGAAGCCGGCAGGATAGCGACTCGTTCCGCCGCGAGGCCATCGCGATCCTGCACCGCGCGATCGGTGTCGACGGATGGGCGTGGCTGCAACTCGATCCCGGTGCCGGGATGCCCATGCAGGAAACCAACGAGAACGTGGTCTGTGACAAGGAACTGCGCCGCTTCTTTCGGATGATGCCGCAGGTGTGGAACGTGCCGGGGACGCCCGATGGCCGGTCCGCGCCGCTGGGGCCCGCGGCGGGGGCGCTGCCGGTCACCACGCTCAGCGCTGCTACCGGCGGCGACCTGCGCCGCGACCTGACCTGGCGGGAGGTGTTCGGCCCCGGTGGCGTCGGCGACAAGATGCGCGTCCAGCTCACCGCCGGCGGGACGTGCTGGGCGCTGCTGCACCTGCACCGGGACATCTCGAGCGAGCACTACGGTGAGGACGACGTCGAGTTCGCCGCCGCCGCGGCTTCGCTGCTGGCGCCCCGAGTCCGGGCCGATCTGCGCGCCCCCGCCCCGCCCGGGACGGATCCCGCACCGGAACCGGGGACGATCGTCCTGGACGAGGACCTGTCCCTGGTCGCCGTCACCGAGCTGGCCTGGTGGTGGATCGACCACCTGGGCGCTCGGGCGCCGAATCCCGATGAGCCGCTGCCCAGCGTCGTCTACGTCGTCGCCACCCAGGTGGCGAACTCACCGGAACGGCCGCGGCGGCCAGCCCGGGTCCGCCTGCGCGCGGCCGACGGCAGCTGGATGGTCATCAGGGTCGCGCCGCTCGCCACCGCATCTCAGGTCGCGGCCGGCTACGCGGTCACCCTGGAGACCGCCCCCGCCGCGGAACTGGCCCCGCTGCTCATGCGGGCCTGGGGACTCACCCGCCGCGAACGCGAGGTGGCGCGGCGAGTGATCGACGGCCTGTCCACCGAGGACATCGCCGCGGCGCTGTTCATCTCCGAGCACACCGTCCGCGACCACGTCAAGGCGATCTTCGGCAAGGTGGGCGTCAGCCGCCGCCAGGACCTGATCGCCGCTCTCACCGGACGAGTCAGCGTCAGCTGAACAGGAGCACCGCATAGGCAGGGAGCCAGTGCTCCACTAAGTCGGTCGCGCCGGCGCTAGGCGACGCGTTGCCATGAGTCGCCGAAGTCCGCGATGACCTTCAGTTCGCCTCCGAGGGCGTGGATGTAATCGGCTAGGGTGGCAAGTTCAGCGACGGAGCCGCTTTCGATCGCGGAGACGCGCTGCTGGGTTACCCCCATGGCCTCAGCGACCTGAGCCTGGGTCATGCCCACCTGCTTGCGCATCTCTGCGAGGCGCTCGGCACGGACCTGGAGCGTGCGCCGCTGCCGGGCTTCCTCGACGGCCGGGCGGTCGTCGGGATGGACGAATTCATCCATGAACTCATCACGGGTGTACGTGTAAAACTCTGGCTGCTCGCTCATTGCCATCCCTTCAGGTACGCCTCGTACGCCGCTTCCGCCACTGGGATCGCTTCGGCGTACCACTCCTTCCACCGGCCGGACTTGTCGCCGGCTACCAGCAGCACCACGTTGCGGACTGGGTCGAAGACGAACAAGATCCGCACCTCGCTTGATCCGCTGGATCCGGGTCGCAGCTCTTTCAAGTTGTGCAGCCGGGACCCGGCGATCCGGTCGACGAGCGGTCGGCCAAGGACCGGACCGTCGTCGAGGAGGCGGTCGATGGCCTCGGCAACCAGTCGCCGCGTCACCGGGTCGCCGGAACGGAGAGCGTGCAGCCAGTCGCGGACTTGTCTTGTCATCGCCAGCCTGTACGGCACGACGGCCTCCCGGCACCAAGAGTATACAATGGCCTTGTTGTGAACGTCCATGCGGCGTCCGTGGAGGGGCGGGGTCGGCAGTAGGCTCAGAAGCCGTAGCCGATGCATTCGGTTCTAGCGCCCTCGACTGCACCTTCGCCGTCTGCCCACACGGCCCAGTCGAAGATGAGCGCCGTTTCGACCGCGATGACGCGCTCTGGCTTGACAAGCGGGCCAAGTTCCGGCCCGATGTCGCGGACGATGGCCAGGTCTGCGTCTGCCCAGGACTCCACCTGAGCCCATCGGAATCCCTCATCGGCTGGCGCTTCGTACCGCACCATGAGCTGGCCGCCTGCGGGCAATTCCCCGTCGTTGAATCGGCGGCGTGCTTCCGGCAGGGATCGCCAAGCCTCCATGAGAGCGCCGATATGCGGCAGGTAGTACCAGACGGGCTTCTCAAACCCGAACATTGCATGGCATACGTCGGCGATGAAGTAGTCCCAGCTCGCATCCCCCCAGCTGGGTGGACACACAGTTAGCCAGCTTCGTCCCTTTGGTGCGCAATCGAATCGCAGGCTAATGGTCGTCGAGGCGCCACCGCGGTTCGGCGTTCCCCGTGCCTGGTCTAGATCCTTGCGGTGGATCTCCATCTCGGCCGGAATCCGGACGGAGCGCGGCATCTTGACCAAACCCGTGGCGTTAAGCGTGGCCTGCGCATCCTTGACCAGGCGGGACCACACGCGGAAGGCAACCCCAAGCAGTATTTCCCTGAGTTCCTCCCGTAGATCCCGTTCGCAGCCGCCCATCCTGATCTCCGGGAGCCCGAACCGCCACATTCCGTCGGACACTGCCCAATAGATGCCTTGGTTCGCGAAAGCATGGAAGCGGACCCAGGGCTGAAGTGTCAAACCGATGGAAAGATCGCTGCTTGACTTGTCGGGAAACTTCGAATCAGGCAGCGACGCAAGCGCATCCCGGGCGGCCAGCACATCTATGGCTCGGGCGTCGACCAAAGGCACTCCCATGTCGGCGGCCAATGCGGCGGCCGCACCGCGTGCCTTCCATTCCTGTACAGCGACAGGTGATGCCGTGCTGGCGGCACTGACTAGTACGGCAGCCGCACTTCGGCCCGTGAGCTGGGCGAAGGTGGCCCGGCGTGGCTGATGTGATCTTGTTACGGATGGGCAGTTGTGAGCGCAGAAGATTTCGAATTCGGCAAGGACTGCTTCGGGGCTGGATCAGTGCCAGGCCCCGGCCGTATGCCGCGATCGCCTGCCACGCCGTCAGAGTTTCGGCAGCGGTATTTCGGTCCAGGTCGATCCGTCATCGACAGTCCTCAGGATTACCCCAGTCGTTTGTTCGAGCTGGCCCACAGCGATGCAGTCCGGGGTGCCGGCGGCGCAGGAGACGCCATGCAGACTGCTTGCTTCCGGCTGCCGGGACCCGGTCCAGGTGCGGCCACCGTCGAAACTCCGCTCCACCGCACCCCAGAAGATGTACGGGAAGCCCGGTGCGGCGGTCGCGACGTGGGTCCAGCCGTTGCCGACCGACAGACAGGTCGCCGGGGTTGGGCACGACAGGCTGCTGAGGTCAGCCACTCGGCCGCTCACCTTGGCGACCCGCAGGTCCCAACTGCGCCCGCCATCACCAGAGGTGGCGATGTCGGTCGCGTCGATCTCGGGGTCCGCCGAGGTGACATCACCTTCGGCCACGCATCGGCTCAGCGACGGGCAGGCAACCGCGTTTAGCTCCCCGGCAGCCCCGAGGGAGCGTTTGGTCCAGGTGGCGCCGCCGTTGCCGGTGGTCAGCGCGCCGCTCCCGACGATCACGCAGTCCGCCGGACCGGGACAGGAGATACCGTAGCTCACTCCCATGCTGACGGCGATCGAAGCTCGGTCCTGCACGACCCATTACCGGCCGAAGTTCGTGGTGGCCATCACGACGTCGCCGTCGACCGGGAACCGGATCCCGACTCCCCAGCAGTCCTCGTCGTTCACGCAATCCAGCGCCTGCAGTTCGCTGAGGCTTTCCGGGAGCGCATGCTCGGCCCAGGTCTTGCCCGCGTTCGTGGTCGACACCAGCAGCGGTGGTGCAAGGCTGACCACCCGGTTGCCGACGGCCAGGCAGTGCGTGGTCGAGGGGCAGTCGATCGGGCCGACCGCATCCACCCCCGGGATGGTCTTCTGGACCGTCCAGGCAGCTCCGCCGTTCACCGAGGCAAGGATGACACCGTCGTTGGCCTTGGTGCCGGCCTCGGCCCCGGCCCAGCAGTGCCTCGCGTCGGCGCAGGAGACACTGTCGACCTGGGACAGCTTCGCGGCGGCCCTCGACGCCGGCGTCGAAGTGGCCGAGGCTGCCGATGGCGGCGAGTGCTGCCCGGCGGCTGCGCTGGCGGCTGCCGCGGTCTGCGCTGGCTGGCGTGGCGGCGCCATCGTCGCGGCCGTAGCGCAGCCGGCCAGGACGGTCAGGGCCGGCAGAACAGCCGCACACGCGTATCTGGTCACACCATGTGGACGCCGCACCCTTGGCCCTGGTTGCTGAGCGGACCACACCGCCTGTCCCACCGCGGGCACCACGGGCCGGCTCCCTTCGCGGCCCGCCCAGGCAAGGCCGATGGGCAGTTCGCCGGGTTCAGGAGCGGCTGGTGCCTGCGGACCTTGCCGAGCGGCTAGTACGGCAGCCGCCATTTCACTAGCTGACCAGGGCAATCTCGGCGCCGCGGGCGAGCCTGGCGCGTTTGTGGAACCATCGTGAGCGGGCCTGGTGGCGGCGGGTCCATGCGTCCCAGTGGAAGCGAGCCACCGGGGCAGCGGCCGGGTGGTGAGGGCGGCGAGCAGTCGCTTGATCTGCGGAATGGTCAGCGGGATCATGCCGGGCTCGGCGGGCGGCGGCTGATCGGCGCTGACCGGGGGCGGCGCCTGGGTGTCGGTGCGGTCCTTCAGCAGCGCGGCGGTGACAGCGCAGATCGCCAGGGCGGCCATGACCAGCACGACGTGGCGGGCGATCGCGGCATACAGCCGGGCCTGGCACTGGTCCAGCCCGAAGCAGTCCTTGCCGAATTCGAAATCTTCCTCAATCGGCCACCGCTGATGCCCGTGAAGCGGAAATCGTCTCTAGCGTGATGCCCGGTTCCGGGGCGATAGTGAGCGTGGGAGCACTGTTGCAGGCGGCGGCTGTGGCTCGCCGGCTGCGGTCAGCGGCAGCAGGTGAGCGCGATGCGGCCGAGTGCCGGGCATGCGGTGACTCCCGATTCCCTGGTCTGGACGGTCCTGCCGCCGGAACGGCGGGCTGCGGTGGTCGCGCTGCTGGCGATGCTGGCGGCCAGGGCCGCGGCCCGCGCGGCGGGAGGCGGTCGTGATGAGCCTGGCCAGGTACCGGCTGCAGGGGCAGCCGCAGCAGAAGATCCGCCCGGAGCACCTGGACCGGGCGGCGGTCGTGTATGTCCGCCAGTCGAGCAGGCAGCAGGTGCTTGAGCACTCGGAGTCGACGCGGCTGCAGTACGCGCTCGCCGAGCGGGCCGTCGCGCTGGGCTGGGCCCGGTCGCAGGTCGTGGTGATCGACGACGACCTGGGCGTGTCGGCGGCGACGGCCGATTCCCGGAAGGGCTTTGCCAGGCTCGTCACGGAGGTCACGATGGGACGTGCGGGCGTCGTCCTCGGGATCGAGATGTCGCGGCTGGCGCGGACCGGCCGGGACTGGCACCAGCTGCTGGAGCTGTGCTCGCTGTCGGGGGTGCTGCTCGCCGACCCCGACGGCGTCTACGACCCGGGCTTCTACAACGACCGGCTGCTGCTGGGGCTGAAGGGGACGATGAGCGAGGCAGAGCTGTACCTGATCCGGCAGCGGATGCTGTCGGGCAAGCTGGCCAAGGCCGAGCGCGGCGAGCTGGCGGTCCCGCTGCCGATCGGCTATGTCCGCCGCCCGTCCGGCGAGGTCGTCCTCGATCCCGACGAGCAGGCGCAGCACGTCGTCCGCCTGGTCTTCAGCGCCTTCCGCCGGCTGGGGACCCTCAACGGCGTGCTCCGCTACCTCGTCGGCCAGGAGGTCCAGCTGCCGGTCCGGGTCCACTCGGGCCCGGCGAAGGGGGAGCTCGAGTGGCGGCGCCCGACCCGGGAGACGCTGCAGAACATGCTGCACAACCCGGTCTACGCGGGCTATTACGCCTACGGCCGCCGCCAGGTCGAGCCGCGCCGCAAGGTGCCGGGCCGGCCCAGCACCGGGCGGGTGGTGAAAGACAGCAGCGAGTGGCTGGTGCTGCTGCCGGGCCGGCTGCCGGCCTACATCACCGCGGAGGAGTACGAGGCGAACATCGCCCGGATGGCCGCCAACCGGCAGACCGCCGCCGCGCCGGGCGCGCCCGGGACGGCTCGGCGCTGCTGTCCGGGCTGCTGCGCTGCGGCCGCTGCGGCGGGCACCGCATGACGGTCCAGCTACCACGACGGCCACCGCGCGGTCCGCGCACGGCTACGCGTGCGCCTTCTACCAGGTCAACTACGGGACCGGCGGGCAGCTGCCAGCACATCGCCGGCGCCGCGCTCGACGACTAGGTCACCGGCCAGGTCCTGGACGCGGTGGCGCCGGCCGCGCTGGAGGTCTCCATGGCCGCCGCCGCCCAGGCCGAGGACGAGCGGGCCATGCTGGACAAGCTGTGGCGGCAGCGGCTCGAGCGCGCCCGCTACGCCGCCGACCGGGCCCGCCGCCAGTACCAGCTCGCCGAACCGGAGAACCGGCTCGTCGCCCGGCAGCTGGAAGCTGACTGGGAAGCCGCGCTCGCCGAGGCGGCCCGGCTGGAAGCGGACTACCAGCGGTTCACCGAGGAGCAGCCGGCCACCCTCACCGCGGCCGAGCGGGCGGCGATCCAGGCCCTGGCCGCCGACCTCCCGCGGGTCTGGCACGCGCCGTCCACCACGCAGGCCGACCGCAAGGAGCTGCTGCGCATCCTGATCGAGGACATCACCGTCAACGTCGCCGGGAACAGCGAGCTGGTCGACGTCACCATCACCTGGGCCGGCGGCCACCAGACCAGCCGGGCAGGCCGTCCGCCCCGTCGGCCGCCTGGACCAGCTGTCGTACTACCCCGCGCTCCTCGCCCGCGTCACCGAGCTCGCCGCAGCGGGCCGCAACAGCCGGCAGATCGCCGACGCCCTCAACGCCGAGGGATTCCGCCCGCCCAAGCGCACCAGCCGGTTCACCGGCGGGCAGGTCCGCACCCTGATCAGCCAGCGCGGCATCCGCCGCCAGCCGAAGGGCCGCCCCGCCGTGCTCACCAGCCTGCCACCCGGCCAATGGTCGGTCCCCGGCCTGTCCGCCGAGCTGGGCATGCCCACCGCCAGCATCTACAACTGGATCTACCGCGGCTGGATCACCGCCCGCCACGCCCCCGGAACCAGCAACTGGATCATCACCGCCGACGACCAGCAGATGCGCCAGCTACGCGAGCGCAGGGCACGCCCGCCCGGCTACTACACCCGCGCCCGCTGGGCACCGCAAGAACACCAGCCCGACGAGGAACAAGGAACACGGCCATGAAAAAGCAACGCAGCTTGACCGGTACCAGCGGTGGCCGACCTCCACCGGCCATCTCAGTCCTGCGGCGCGGATTAGCCGGGCCTTGGTCAGCAGCTGCCCGTCGGGCACGCAGCAGTAGTGGAAGGCCAGCTCTCCGGTCTTCAGGTGGCGGCGGATGAGCAGGTGGTGGCGGGGGGAGGCGGTGGCCAGCCAGGCCCAGGCGTACCAGCGCTCGCCCTTGGAGCCGCTCCCGGCGGAGCGGACCTCCCAGCGCCGCTGCTGCTTCAGCAGCGTCGTGACTGCCTCCGCGCAGGTCAGCGTCGTGCCCGCCGCCAGGGTGAGGGTGAAGTTCGACGGCACCCGCAGCACGTAGGCCTGGCCGCTGGCCTCGAAGAACTCGCGCAGCTGCGTGCAGTTGCCGTACACCTCGTCGCCGCAGTCGAAATCGGGCCTGATGCCGTCGGCGGCCGCGTCCATGCTGATGTCGATGGCCAGCTGCCCCTTGGTGCGGAACTCCAGGTCCGGCGGCAGCCCCATGACCAGCGACTTGACCGGGTCCTCGAGGTGCTCGCGGGGAATCCACTGCCGCGCGCCGATCAGCGCGTGCCCGGTCTCCTCCCGCACGTACGACAGGTGCACGGTGTTGATCCCGTTGGCCACCCTCCCCGCGCACCCCAGGTACTGGCGCTTGACTCCCGCGGTGGCCTCGCCGGCCTTTTCCTGCCCGGTCTCGTCGATCGCCCCGATCACCAGGCCGCCCCGCCGCCTCCGGCGCCGCGCCGCGTCCTCCAGCCCGGCCGCCGCGAACCGGCGCACCACGCTCATCGCGGCGAAGGTGTCCCAGCTCGCGTGATTGAGCAGTCGCTGGGTCCTGTCCGGCGTCTTGTCCCCGGCGTGCCCGGCGATGCTCCACCCGTTTCGCTACGGCAGCTCGCTCATCACCGCGGCCGCGTATTTGCCCGCCTGCAGCCACGGCTCCGTCCGGGCGAAGCACGGCCGCAGCAGCGCCAGCAGCTCACACCGTTTACGCAGCGCCAGCCCGGCCCCTATCCTGACGGCAGCAGCCGCCTCTGATTTTGCACTAGTCACACAGGCATGATCACGGGGCGGCTGCGCTCACAACTGCCCATCCGTAACAAGATCACATCAGCCACGCCGGGCCACCTTCGCCCAGCTCACGGGCCGAAGTGCGGCTGCCGTACTAGGGCGTATGCAGGTACTCCACTCAGTTGTGCCAACTGTTCTGCCTGGCCGCGGTCCCCCTGTTCCGGTACCGGCAGGCTCGCGTCCGATGCCGCGGCTACCCGGATATCCACTGCACCTTGACGTATCCACTCGAGAATCAGCGTCCGGAGCGGGCCGTTGACGTGCTGCCCGACGGCTCTCACCGTTCGCAGCCGGGCGTCGGCGACGGTTATTGCCGTCGCAAGCGGGACCAGGTAGGCCGCAGTCACGGTCTCTGGTACCGGAATCTTTATCAGTCGCATCGGTGGTCCCCCGTAAGGTGCGCATCCCAGATAGTGCGCTCACCATAAGCTCGGCCACTGACAAAACCGGATTGAACCCGATGGGCTGGTATCGCCGATGACTTCCATGGAAGAAGTGCGCTGCAAACATAAGCATGTGTTGCCACAATGAACGCTGCGGCTGGCCTGGCTTCTCTTCCGCCCTAAAAATGAGCTATAGCCCCAGCCGCATAGGTCGGGGAATCATTGTGTCGAGTTCGGCCCAGAAAACGGTGGTGAAGTCGACACGATAATTTGTCTTGCTGTATCT
>CAWKDK010000028.1:0-431577 GCA_963848375.1 Terriglobia bacterium | reverse complement strand
CCACTGATCGCGATAGCTCTTCCAGCCCACCAGGTCGCCCCACCACTCATGTGCTGACTCGTGAATGGGCATGAGGTAGGAGTAAAAAAGCCCTTGGTATTCCGAAAGCTTCATTTGCTGCAGCTCTTCGGGCGAAAGGAACGAGTAGCTAGAGAGAAAGATGAGTGTCGGCCACCCCTGGCTGGTGCGACCGGGCATCTGCGTGAGTGACAGCGAAGAATAGGGATAAGGACCGAGTTCCTGGGTTAAGTAGTCAAGAGCCTTGCTCACGCGTGTGCCGACATCTTCTGCCGCAACGGGGCTTGGCGCTATCTGTCGCATCATGGCTCTGCCTTGCAACTGTGCGAGTCCCGGAGCTTTTGAGTTGGCCAGAATAGGGACTTCCATCTTCGGGAAGTCTCGCTCCATTCCCTTGCCAGCATAGACTGCCACTTGCACCGGACCGTTGTTGCTGGCAGTGCGACGGTAATGGCCAAGATTGAAACCGGCCGTTGGCAGCGGGCGGTCGGAAGTCCAGCGCGCCACCTCCATGCCATTCTCATTCTCTTCTGAGACGCGCTTGCCGGTCGCAACCAGCGTCGAGCCGGATGGATAGCGGAACTCCAGCTCAAAATTTGCGGGATGCATGCCGCGATTCGGATACCAGATTCCGCGCGCTCCGACATACATCAGTCCGCCGCCGGCATCGGCCAGCACCGATCCTGAATATTGGAAGTGGAGACGAATTTCTTGCCCGGCCTGCAATGGCTGCGGGAAGACAGTGGCCATTACGTCGTTGCCGCGGCGGGCCAGTGCCGTGCCTTCGATGGCTTCATTCTGCAGAAAATCCAGCGGTTTTCCGTCGGCCTCAACCTGTTTGACTTTCAGATAGCGTGAGAGCTCCCAGAACAGAACGCGGTCGCCACTCTCACGAACCTTCATTGTTACAACTGCGTCGCAATCGAGCTGATTATCGGGCTTGATTTCGGTCTTGATCGTGTATGAGGAGATATCGACCAGGCGATCCTGCGCCTCCTCGGTTCCCGGCGTTGCCGTGCTCGCGGCTGGCGTGCTGGTGCGCGAGTGCGAACTCACGCGGCGAGACCGCATTGGGAACGATGTCCATACGTTGTAAAACCCGGCGCCGCCCTGGGCATGCGCGAATTGTGCAACGTTAATTTGTCCTGCGAGAGCGTATCGAAGGAGATGTCAAAGACGCCGTACTGTCCGCCAAAGATGCGAGCACGCAACATCTGGTCATCCGCGCGCCTGACAAACTTGCCGTCCGCGCCAGTGCCGTTCAGAAACGTAATCGTCAGGCGGAGAGAATCCGCCTCGGCAAGGTTCTTACAGTCCCGCTCCATTTCTCGAGGAAGGCCTGCTTGTCTTCGTCTTCTTCGGGACGCAGGAATTTCTCAAGTTGGGTGGCGGTATCGTCGTTGAAGCGGAAGTAGGCAGTCGAGAAGCGCTCTTCCAAAATGCCGGCCTTCGCAAATAGTCCCAGCGAGCGGCGCTCTACGCGATCGGGTGGTACGAGAAGAATTTCGCCG
The DNA here is from genome assembly GCA_963848375.1 of Terriglobia bacterium. Taxonomy (GTDB): domain Bacteria; phylum Acidobacteriota; class Terriglobia; order Terriglobales; family Acidobacteriaceae; genus JAJPJE01. The sequence goes on along the minus strand of CAWKDK010000028.1, from coordinate 430,048 downwards.
TCTCCCTCGAAAAACGCTCCCGTGATTTGTCCGTTTGTTGCCTCGGTGAAGCCGATTGTGCCGTCGTCGAGGGTGAAGTGCAGGTCCTCGCGATCGATGGATGCATCACGAACGTGATACACGCGCGCAGGATCGAGACCGACGTCCGCAGTTGCCGATAGAGTTGAGCCGCCGGACTCAACGGCCCGTTATCGCCACTGTTCGCGACGACGCTGCCGATATGCTGTGGCTCGGGGAACCCGGGCTGCGGATTTGGATGCAGCGCGTTGATGAATCCAATGTCTTGTGCCGCCACTGGGCACGAGAAGACTGCGAGTGCTAGCACCAAGGAGTGCAAAGGCATCCATCCCGCTAACCGGAACAGCGATTTTTCTTTGTTAGAATTCGCGCACGTGCGCACAGTCATCATCGGAGTCCTGGTCCTCGCGGCATGCCATGCCACGGCAGATACCATTCACCTCAAAAGTGGACGGACAATTGTGGCTTCGAACGTCCATGAGGAAGAAGGGCAGATCAAATACGAGCTCAACGACAGCACCTATGGTATCCCTAAATCGCTGGTTGAGAGAATCGACCGTGATGGATCGAGCCCAGAATCCGGAGTAGGTGAATCCGGAGCCGGTGCAGAAGCGGCGGCGAGCGCACCGGTGCCGACCGCTCCCGAGGTCAGCGAACTGGGATTGCGCGGGGCCGACAAGGTAGCATTCAAGGTAGTGCACGATGGTAAGGTGGACGAGGACGCCCTGAATGCGATTGATAAGACAGCGGATCCAGCCCTGATTGCCGCCGGATACTTCATCGCGGGACGCTTCGAACTGGATCATGGCGATCGCGAACACGCGCGGCGGTATCTTGAAACAGCCCTGGCCAGCGTTCCCGACAACGGTTACATCCTGCAGAATTATGCGCTCACCCTGTTGAAGCTCGGTCGAGTTCGGGAGGCAGTGCCTTACGCAGAACAGGCCACGCGCGCTTTGCCGGATTCGGCGGACGCATGGGCGGTACTCGGCTTCTGCTATTACAGCGCCGACCGCGGTAAAGAGGCGCAGAAGGCCTGGCAGAAATCTCTGGATCTACACCCCGATGAGAATTTGCAGAAATACGCCGACAAGCTGAAGCGCGAAATGACTACGGAAGCCAACTTCAGCGAACGCGAGACCGGACACTTCACGCTGCGATACGAAGGCGCCACGAAAGATCAACTGCGCGGACAAATCGTTTCGGCGCTCGAGGGGGACTATAACGACCTCAGTAATGAGTTAGGAATTACGCCGTCGCAGAATATTCCCGTAGTCCTCTACACCGAAGAAGCATACTTCGATGTGACCCGGGCTCCCAGTTGGACAGGCGCGTTGAACGATGGCAAGTTGCGCATTCCCGTGCAAGGTGTGGACGGCGTGAATGGCGAGATGGCACGCGTGCTGCGACATGAGTTGGCGCACTCGTTCATCGCCCAGGCCTCCGGGGGACGTTGTCCGACATGGCTGAATGAGGGTATCGCGCAATTGATGGAGCCGCGCGACACGTCGGCAAATGGCCAGCAGCTGGCACGGCTGTATTCGCAACATATCGAAATCCCTTTGCAGGCACTGGAAGGATCGTTCATGCGCTTTCAGACGAATGAAGCAGTTGTGGCCTACGCAGAATCCATGGCAGCAACCGAATATATTCGCGATACCTACGGCATGAGCGAATTGCGCCGTATTCTCGAGCGCCTTGGGCAAGGGGCGTCGATGGAAGGCGCCATGAAAGAGTATCTGCACAGCGACTATTCACAGTTTGAAGACGAACTGGGCCATTACCTGATCAGCAAGTACGGCGGATAGCCGCAAGCCGGCCCGGAATTGGATGATTTCAGCCCGGGTCTGTGGTAAGTTGTCTCTCCTCAATCGCGTGAAGCATGCGGTCCCCGTTTTCATCCCGCTCGCAGCCAGAACCGGCACGAAGGCCGGCTCCCGCACAGGTTCCCCAATTATCAACGGTAGATGTAGCTGCGTGTTACCAGTCGGCGCGAGTCGGAGGAGACTACTTCGAATTTGTGCGCGTTGCCTCCGGACGATTGTTGTTTGTGTTGTTAGATATCGCTGGAGATGCCCACGAAGCGATGCCGGTAGCCGCAGCTGTGCAGGACCTTTTGCATAAACGCGGCCCCGAGCTATTCGGTGGCGACGATCTGAACGAAGCCGACGCCATCGCCGAATTAGTGCTGCTGATGAACCGCACGATTCTGGCTGCGACCGATCGACTGCATCACACCCCGGCCTTCGTGGCTTGCTACAACGAACCTTTGGGCGTGCTGACTTACATCAATGCAGGCCACACTCCCGGCCTTCTGAAAGACGGCGACTCGGTCGAACTGTTATCGGCGAACGGACTTCCGCTTGGCCTCTTCTCCCATTCCACCCACGATGCGCAGATTGCAGTGATTTCGCCAGAAGCTACCGTGCTGCTGGTCTCGCGTGGCCTGATTGAAATCCGCTCCGGGCGCGAAGAATTCGGGCTGGAGCGGCTTTGCCAGTACTTCCATCGAAGCACAGCAAGAACCGCGGCCAAGTTGTGCGAGGAGATACTGCACGAGACCTCGCAGTTCGTTCGTCTTAGTAACGGTGGAATGCTGGGACGCATTCTGAAAGTGGCGGGTAGCGACCGTATCGAGAATGACGTCACCGCGGTTGCGCTGGCGCGGCACTCGGTAGCGGCCTCGGCAAGCGCCTCCTGATTTAGTTCCTCCCCTAATTTCTCCGAGTCGCATGCGGTGAGTCACGCATCCCAAGTTGCATGCACGAAGATCAGTTGAAATCTCTGCGCACGCATGTTCTCGATCTGCTGAAAGGCGGCGAGGCCCATATCTCGCCGGACAAGGCACTTCCGGATTTTCCCGAAAAGTTGCGTGGTGTGAAAGTAGCGAAGTTCCCGCATACAGCCTGGCAGTTGCTGGAACACCTGCGCATTGCGCAATGGGACATCCTCGAATACACGCGGGATCCAAAACATAAATCTCCGCCATGGCCATCGGGATATTGGCCAAAAAGTGGAGAGCCGCCCGATCGCCATGCGTGGAAGAACAGCGTGGATCAGTTCTTTGCTGACTTAAAGGCAATGGAGCAAATCGTCGCCAGCCCAGACACCGATTTATTGGCAAAGATCCCGCACGGCGATGGGCACACGGTTCTGCGCGAAGCATTGGTACTCGCCGATCACAATTCGTATCACCTTGGACAAATCGAGGCGGTTCGCAAGGCGCTGGAAGGCGAGTAGGGCGGTTTTAAGATACGGGTGGAGCAGGGCTCGAATTCATGCTCCACCGTGCTGAGTTACTTGCCTGCCATCTTCGGCGCAAAATTGTCAGGCGCAAGCTGATCGGCCGTGACGAACTTCGGAGCGATGTCCACGGGAATGTCTTTGAGCACGTCGAGACGGCGTTGCACCGCAGGCCGAATTACTCCGAGACGCGTGAGCATGTCTTTCGCTTTTGCGTAATCGCGGGTTGCTTCGATGGTCAGCAGCTCGCCGGTTAGATCGCTGACGGCTCCGCTGATTTTGTCCATATCCACCGAGTACGTTCCGTTGGGATTGGGAACAAATCCGCCTTTGTCGAGCAGGTAATTGAACTGCAGCGCCATGCCTTTTCCGTGAGCTTCGGTGGTTCCGAAACGAAGAGTTCGAAATGACGACGCCAGGAATGTCGTGTAGAGCTGGCGGCGTGCCGTAGCATCGGACTTCAACACATCACCCAACTTCATCTCCTGGGCGTGCTCCATCATGTAGCCGAGCGCCCACAGTCCAGTAATGTCCGCCTTGGCCTCTTCGATCGCACTATAAACTTCCTTGAGTTCCAGTCTTGGATTGGTCTCGCGGCCATTGATAGTGATCTGATGAGGGCCGAGGCCGTGCATCAGTTCGTGCGCGAGGATGTGAGTGAAGAACGGCTCGAACGCCACGTCTTTGCGCTCGTCGGCGGCGATCATGTGTCCGGCGATGGGTTGCAGTACGCTCTTGAACTTCGCCTCCTGAACATTGCGCAACATTACGCGCTTCGATCCCTTCTGCTGCACGACGCGATCATCATTGGGCAGGTTATACGCGGCGGTCTGAACGCCATGAGCACCGTCGCCAGTAGCGATAATCTGGTTGACGACGCGAATCGGCGCTGCGGCCCCGAGCTTCGCGTTGCGATACTTCGGATCTTCAGGAAGGTTGTTCTCAATCTCCTGCAAGTGCGCGGCGAAGGTAGCCAGCTTCTTGCTCTCCGCATCATCGCGGAGGTTCACATAGGCTTCGAATGCGGCCTTGTAGCCGAACAGTTCGTCGTTATACGTCTCATACGGACCGATGGTGATGTCGAGCGGCGCGTCAAGGTCCATCCACGCCATGTCGCTCTCGTAGTAGTCGTTGGACTCGTACGCGGCGGCACGCTTGGTGAGAAAGTCTTTCAGACTGGCATTGTCGGTCAGAGCCGCAGCCTCGCGTAGTAAGGCGGCGCCACGTGTGAGCTCGTCCTTATATTCCTGGTTGTAGGGGACGATTGTGAGCTTGCTCGCCGCGTCGCGCCGGATCACTGTGAAGAATCCCGTGGCTTGCTCTTGTTGATCTTTTGGCAGAGTCTTCACCCAGCTCTCGAACTCGGCCTTCGTCATGTCTTCGGGATAGAAGTTTGCTCCCTCAGGTTTGCGGGGTGGAACTCCAGGCATGAATGCCTTGTTGTCTTCGAGATTCGACCACGGTCCCTTGTTGATCCAGTAATAACGCAGGCGGGCTTGGCCCAACGGGGTTTTATCGGCTTTGAGCTTCTCGTACGTTGCGAGATTGCCGCTCCAGTATTGCTTCATGAATACTACGTTGAGTAGTTGCGCGGCTTCGATCAACTTGGGCAGGGCCTGCTTGTCGCCAGCCGAGAGAGCACTTGTATCGACCTGCAAGGGTGTGGGCGCAAAGCGGGCCGCGAGCCGGTTGAGTTGCGCGGCGTCAGGAAATGCGGCCTTGGGTTTGGTTTGAGCTACGGTCATAACAGCTGAAAGAAGCATTAGAAAGATGACGGTGGTTTTCATGTTGAGGCTCTCCGCCGCACGGGCAGGTGCGGATTCACACGCGACCGCAAAACGGACAAGTGTACAGAAAGCACAACAGGTTGTGAACCGAGGCCGCTAAATCGATTCCAATTCTTCCACGGTACGCTCATTGTGAACGTTGCCGGTGTTCAGCGTGCTTTTGGGTTCCAGCAGCAGAATGTGAGTTTCTTCTTCCGCGCTGGGCAGGTGCTCGGTCCCGCGCGGAATGACGACGAATTCGCCGGGACGGATCTGCATTTCACGCTCGACACCGTCTTCGAGATAGCGCATCCAAAGCTGACCCTTGACGACGAGGAAGAGCTCATCCTCGTTATCGTGATGATGCCAGACGAACTTGCCTTGCAGTTTCACGACCTTCACGTGCGCATCATTGACTTCGCCCACGATTTTCGGCGAGTAGTATTCGGTGAATTGGGAGAATTTGTCGGCGAGATTCACTTTGCGGATCATCACATCACCTCAACAAAATCAGCCGCTCCTCACATCTTTCTCATTATTGGAGCAGGCGGAACTCGCGCTGGATGCAGAAACAGGCAAATGCCAAGTTGGACCTCTGCTCTCGTGAGAGCCAAACCGGCTGACTCGGGCCCTGTGCTACTCGTCCCACCCGGCTGAACTTCTTGCAACTTTCCTGCGGCACCCTGCGTATCTGGCTGGTAAGGGGACGTGTTCCCCACGAGGAGCTCGTATGAATCGAGCGCAGAAGTTGCAGATTGCCTTGGTCCTGGCACTCAGTGTATTTACGCTTGCTTCGGATACTCCGCCCGATCGTCTCAACCCCAACATTGAACAGCAGTTTGCCGGCGGCGGCCGGATCGATCTCAACCTGTCAGCGGGAGGTTATGTGATTCGCGGCACTCCCGACAACCGCATCTCCATCGAGCTGAATCCGTCGCAGGCGCCCCACGTTCGCGCTGGTATCAAGATCGAGGGGAATCGCGCCCGCATTGACGTGAGCGGTCCAGAGCACAATTTCCAAGCCACCATTTACATTCCCCAACGCAGCGACCTGGTGATCAGCCAAAGTGTTGGTGATCTGCGGATTCAGGCGGTAGAAGGAAATAAGGATATCGACCTCAATGTCGGCTCGCTGAAGGTTGATGTGCCAAAGGCCGCTGATTACGGCGAAGTGGATGCGACCGTGCGCATCGGTTCACTCAAAGCTCCAGCCTGGAACGCACAACGCGACGGATTTTTCCGCTCGCTGCAGACACACGGGCAAGGAAAGTACAGTCTGAACGCGCACGTTGGAGTGGGCGACATGACCTTGAGCGAAGCAGAACGGCTGTAGTCCAGAGAAGCGCGAAAGTCCGACGGGACCTCCGGTGGCAAAAAACGAAAGGGCGCAGCAAGGTGCACCCCTTCAGCGTTTCGTCCCGACTAGGCTCGTGCGTTATGCGGCAGCGGAACGCATCGCAAATTTCGCAATCACCGGGTGCACCAGTTGGCAGAAATCGCGGAACGACATCCGGATCAACTCGCTGTGATAGCCGGCATTGAAGACGATCTCGCTATCGTGCGTCAGCGTCTCCTCTACATACACGGGCACATTGTAGAGGTTCCCAAAGGGCGGCATCGCACCTAGTTCGCAGTCAGGGAAAGCGCGGTCGAATTCTTCCTCGGTCGCAAGTGCCATGGACTGCGCCCCCATCATCGAGCGAAAGAGCGTCAGGTCGAGCTGTTTGTTCGCCGGCAATACTGCCATTGCAAGACAGCCATCGGCGTTCAAGATTACCGTCTTGGCCAGCTCCTTCCCGGGAACATGAGCAACGGCAGCCGTCCCCTGTGCCGTATAGGTGGTGGAGTGAATAATCGTTGTGAACGGGGTCTGATGTTTGTGAAGAAATTCTTCTAACCTGAGAACTGGCATGATGGCCTCCTCGATAGCCGCTCGGTCCGACGCGCCTTGAGATCAGCCGGGTGGAACTGTAGCTTTAACACCACCACAATTCGTCGAGCCCCGCAGTGCCGGAAATCACCAGTATTTGTGCGCAGACGTAAATGCAGCGCTGCTCGGCGAATTAAGATAAGAAGCGTGAAGATGAAAGTTGGAGTTGCCAATTGCGAGTAGCCGTCGCGGGTGCCACTGGGGTTCTCGGACGCGCTCTGATTCCTCAACTGGTTGCTGCTGGACACCAGGTGCTCGGTCTGGTTCGCAATGAGCGAAAAGCGCAAGAGTTGTTCGCCGAAAGCTCCCCCAAAAGACTGCAGTTCGCCGAGGCCGATCTGCTGGAGCGCGGTCTGGAATCGCGATTGCCCGTGATCTTTGCTGGCTGCGATGCGGTGATCCAAGCGGCTACGGCGATCCCCCCTGATCCTTCGGCGCCCGGCGCCTGGAACCGGAACACCCAAGTACGCATTCGCGGCACTGGAAGGTTGCAACGCGCTGCTCTCCAAGCGGGTGTGGGAACGTTTCTGTTGCAAAGCGTGGTGATGGCATATCCGGACGGCGGCGACGAATGGCTCGATGAATCGACGCACATCGACAGCTCTCCTGCGCGGCACTCAATCGCGCACCCGGTGGCGATCATGGAGTCGATGATGTATCTCTTCAACGGCAACCCAAGCCAGTACGCTGGTGCATCCTGAAGTGCGGCCTCTTCGTGGGAGAGAGAACCGGGCAGGATCGATTGCTGGATCGGCTGCGTGCCGGGCAAGAAGTGGTCCCGGGCGACGGACAAAATTTTGTCTCGCTGGTGAACGTGGAAGATGCAGCCGCCGGTTATGTCACCGCATTGGAACGCGCCGAACCAGGTTCGGTATTCAATATCTGTGACGAACCGATCCGTTATGGCGATTACGTGGATCGCCTCGCCGAGATGATCCATGCACCTCGGCCGTCCCGAGATTCATCGAAACCCTGTCCACCGTCGTGGCGATGCACCAATCAGCGTGCGCTCCGCGAACTTGGGTGGGCTCCAAAGCACAGCATCTGGCCGCGCGTAACCGAAAGCGTGGGAGGAAACTAAAGTGAGCGAAAAGGATACGCTGAATGAATTGAGCGCACTGCTGGTAGCGCAGCAGCGAATGATCAGTTCGCTGAAAACGGAAATAGAAGCGCTTAAGAATATGATGTTCGAGCACCGGCCGCCTTTTCGCGAGGAATTCGAACGGCAACGCGCGAAGCTTGCAAGTTCCAAGCCGCAAGATCAGGATGCGCGCGCGCGTGTGGAAGCTGCGCTTGAGAAGCTCGAAGAGCTGGGAGAATAAACGCGTGCACCGACTGACCCTCGGCGATTTCGAACTGACCATCCTCTCAGACGGCAACTACCTCCTCGACGGTGGCGCATTTTTTGGCGTCATCCCCAAAGTGATGTGGTCGAAACGCATGCAGCCCGATGAGTTGAATCGCCTGAGCTGCGGGCTTAATTCCGTACTTGTTCGCGGCGGCGAAAAGACCGTGCTGATCGAAACCGGTATCGGCAACAAACTCGGCGATCGCATGAAGAAGATCTACGCGCCCGAAGAAAAGCTATTGAATAGCCTGCACGCCGTGGGTGTCGCGCCGGAAGAAATTGAAGTGGTCATCAACACGCATCTTCATTTCGATCACTGCGGATGGAACACCGTCTACCGGGATGGTCGCGCAGTACCCACGTTTCCCAACGCGAAGTATTACGTTCAGCGCGGTGAGTGGGAGTACGCGCATCGGGCGAGTGAACGCGACCGCATCAGCTATATCAGCGATAACTATGATCCACTGGTCGCGTCAGGACAGATGGAGCTGATCGACGGCACACGCGAGTTGCTGCCCGGCGTTTCGGTCGACGTGTACCCGGGCACACGCAGTATCTGCAGGCTATTAACCTGGAAAGCAACGGTAAACGCGCGTGTTATATCTCTGACCTGATTCCTACCACTGCGCATCTGGACATCGCATGGGGAATGGCATTCGATCTGTTTCCACTGGATATCATCGCCAGCAAGAAGAAGTTCTACGCGCGAGCAGTCCCGGAAGACTGGCTGGTGATCTTCACGCACGATCCGAAGACGCCGTGGGCGCACGTGGAAATTACAAACGATGGGAAGTATGTTGTACGGGAAGCCTCTGAAAAGAGCGAACGATCCGCCGTTTAGCTACTCCACCGCCAGCTTCACTTCTTCCTTCTCACAGCGCACGCTCAGAGTTTGCGTGGCATTCTCGGGGAGATTAGCTGTAATGCTATTGGTGAGATCGTAGTATTGCTCCGTGGACTGTACGCGCACGCGAATGGAGTGCTTGCCCGACGGAACTTGAATCTTGTCGTAGGTGTGTCCTTCGGTTTTGCGGAAGACGATCAGTTTCTTCTTCGCCTCTCCGTGCAGAGCTTCTGTGTATTTCAGCTTTCCGTCGACCCAGAGAGATACCTTGCCCGATGAAAATGGATGCTCGACATCGATACGCAGATTCGCGTCAGGCTGTGCAACAACCGCGGCTTTCTTGAGGATACTGTTCGACGAATTCTCGTCGGCATCGGTCACTTGAGATTGCGTTGCGATTGGCTTCGACGTAGGGACCGTTGCAGTCTCCTTCGGCGACGAGGTAAAGGGCGGCGCTGAAGATTTTGCACTCACAGTCACAGGCTTCAGGCGATGACGGCCGAACGCAATCACGCTTGCCAAGGCGACGAGTGCGATTGCAGCGATCGCGTAGAGTTTTTGTTTGGAGATGCCCTGCTTCGCAGCCTGGACTGGCGGATTGGTCGCTTTGGTAGAGGCGTTATACGGTTGAGTTTTCTGCGCCGCCGATTCGGTCGACCGATTCGTTTTGAACGAGGTCACCGTGAGCAGTCCTGGATCGGGCGCATCCTGGTTGCCATCCCTCAATTGCTGCCTCAAGTTGGCTAAGTCGTTCGCCAAGTCCGACCCGCTCTGATATCGCTTGTCGAGTTCTTTGGCAATCGCTCGTGAAACGATGGCATCGATCTCCGGCGGAAGCGCGGGGTTGATCGTCGTGAGAGGCAGCGGATTATTGTTTACGACTTTAAATCCGATGGTGCTGATGCCGTTTCCTTGGAATGGCCGGTGTCCGACCAGCATGGTATAGAGCACAACCCCAAGGGAGAAAATATCGGATCGCCCATCCACCGAGTGCCCCGTCAACTGCTCGGGAGACATATACGCGGGCGTTCCCATTAGTACGCCAGACTGCGTGCGCTGCGACAGATCCAGCTTGGCCACGCCAAAGTCCATGATCTTGGCGTGCTCGTCTTCGGTGATCATGATGTTGGCCGGCTTGATGTCGCGATGCACGACGCCGCGGGCGTGAGCATAAGCGAGCGCTTCGGCAACTTCCTGCGCCAGTCGCAATGCTGTTTCGAGCGGGACCTTCGCATAGCCCGGGGCGAGTAATTTCTTCAGTGTCTGTCCCGCGACGTACTCCATCACGATGTACGGGGCGTGCGTTTCGGTATCCTCAGCGACGTCATAAACGGTGACGATACCGGGGTGCGACAGCCTGCCCGCCGCCTGGGCTTCCAGGATGAAACGCATGCGGAATTCGGCCTCATCGTCGTCCTCTTGCCCCAGGAACAGGGTTTTGATGGCAACGATGCGGTCGATCTTAGGATCGCGAGCCTGATAGACGAGGCCCATGGAACCGCGCCCGAGTTCTGACAGGATCTCGTAACGCCCAAACGACGGATTGCTGGAAGAGCTAGAACTCATTTGCGATAACGGGAGGCGAACATCGCCACGGTAAGAGTACTTCGGTCCGGGCCACCTGCCTAAAACGTTTCACCGGAGCAGGTAACGGAAGTAACCAGTTGAGAAGCAGCTCTGGTGGCCCTATACGGTGACTCGCCGCGAAGGTCACGTTCGAGGACAACCTGCGACGAGACCCTCCCTTCTATCTATGGGTCGATACGACATTCTGCCGCACGCCCGGGCCGTACAAAATCACCCTATACAGAAAAAGGAGTCCGAATGAAGCTGGAATCGTTGAATGCCCTCTTGACCGAACAATTACAGGATCTCTATTCCGTGGAGCAGCAGATTATCGAAGCGTTGCCCAAAATGATCGAAAAGGCGAATACGTCGCAATTGAAGGCCGGCTTAAGCGAACATTTGCAGCAGACGAAGGGACAACTCGCAAGGCTGGACCGCATCTTCGATCAAATTCCCGACGCCGATCGCAAAGGGCAGAAGTGCAAGGGCATGGAAGGCATCCTAAAAGAAGGTGAAGAGATGGTGAAAGCCAAAGGCGATCCTGAAGTTCGTGACGCCGGGATCATCTCCGCTGCGCAGCGTGTCGAGCACTATGAAATTGCGAGCTACGGTTGCGCGCGTACCTATGCACACCTGCTTGGCCGCGATCAGTGGGCGCAACAATAGGCTTTCTGTTCGTGGACAATCACTTCGGGGTGGAAGGTTGCTGCATATCCGAGAAGGCGCCGTCTCCGCTGATCTGGAGTCTGGCTTTGGCGCATGGAGATGTTCCTACGAATTCTTGAATGAACGGAAGTTAGGAGCTTCTGGCGGAGAGGGGGGGATTCGAACCCCCGATACAGCTTTTGACCGTATAACGGTTTAGCAAACCGCCGCCTTCAGCCACTCGGCCACCTCTCCGGCGGGTTATCTGAATAGTCTAACACGCCTGCTCCATACCTCGAGTGCACCGTTGGTGCCCCTCCAGAAGCCCAAGATCAGATGTCGACTCGCTTAATCATTCGCGCCTGAAAGCCTTGCCTTACTGCACGATGATCTTGCCGGTCATCTTCGGGTGCACCGAGCAGAAGTAGGTGTAGGTCCCTGTCTTCGTGAACGTGAACGAAAACGTTTCGTCCGTGTCCCTGACTTTCGATTTGAATACCCCATCCGTGCTTACGATCGTGTGCGGAATATCGTCACGGTTCGTCCACGTAACGGTAGTTCCCACTGGCACCGTCAACGTTTGCGGGCCGAAGCTGAAGTTGTCGATTTTGACTTGAGCCGAGGCTGGCGCGGACGGTTCGGCCTTCGCGATTGTGCTGTGTGATAGCCACAAGAACAGCAGAATCGCCAGCATCGCTGGCATCACGGATCGTGCAATCTGTACGTTTCTCTTTGTCATGACTGTCTCCTTCATAGGGTTAGTTATTTTCTTTCCGACTTCACCTACCGCATGTTTCATGCAAGCGTCGAGTCGACGACTGCCAGAGAATGGTGTCCGCGGACATAATCCACGTCCGTAATTCCCAGCACGCTCTTCAACTGCTCCGCCGGAACTTTCATCGGCCCTGGAGAATCGGCAGTACCTGGCTTTGGCTGCGGGAATGCCGTCGACATCGCCGAATGGAACGTCACGTTACCCTCGACCTTTTGCATGATCTGGTGAATGTGCCCGTTAAGCACGGTCACCGATCCGAACTTTTTCAGATAACCGAGCGCCTGCGCACTGTCGTCCGTGCCCCAACCCCACTCCGGATACGCCGACCACAACGGAATATGTGCGAACACTACGATCGGCGTGCTGGATTTCAGATGCTTAACGTCGTTCGCCATCCACTCCAATTGCTCGCCACCGAGCGTTCCAAGTCCGCCCGCCTTCAGATTCATCACATTCACCAGGCCGATGAAGTGCACACCCTTTTTGTCGAAGCTGTACCATCCGGCCCCCTGCGTGTTCTTGCCGTAGCGTTCGAGATACGACTTTCCGTTATCGTCGAGGACGTCGTGTTCGCCGGGAACGAAGAAAACATCCTTTGCGCTCGCGCTCTTCAGAACCTGATCGACGGTGTCGAACTGTTCCGCGCGCGAAAGATGGCTGATGTCACCCGTGTGCAGCAGGAAGTCAGGAGCCGCTGGCAATGCGTTGATCTTGTCGATCGCCGCCTGCAGCGTCGCTACCACATCCGGATTCGCGGGCTTGTTAAAGCCCATGTGGCTGTCACTGATTTGGACGAAGGTAAAGTCGCCGGCTTTCTTTGTGCTGTGCGCGTTCTTGCCAAAGGCCTGAGAAGTTGGGATCCCGCCGCTGATAGTCCACAGCAAGCCAGTACCCGCCCATGCCATGCACTTTAGAAATCCGCGACGGTCGATGCCGTCCTCGTTGAGCTCTTGCAATTTCTGATCGATAAGATTGTGTTTGTCTGTCACTTGATCCTCCGTGCGTTTTCCTTCCGCGGTGGATAACTGCCGGCGCAGCTTTTATTCCCAGCCGAGATGAAATTGCAGCAGCGCAACGATGACGCACGCGCATCAGCATCATCTGGACGTGAATCGACTGAGAGTTGAGAATTCAACGTCGTGCAAGATTGAAGAACTGGATTGCCTGAAGAAAGGTCGGAGAAGCTCGCTTCTATTGAGTTGTCGTTGCACACTCCATTAGTTAGGCCCGTTTACTCCACTGAGAAAACCACCAAGGTGTGCGGTCAGCGCAATTAGGAAGACACCACAAACTTCAAGCGGCAGGCGATAACTCGGCAAAACCTTTTCGTGCCGTCGCGTACGGAAATGTACCCACCACACGCACCAGATCACTAGGGTCGAAATGCATGCAAGCACGAGATGCAGCAGCAGGAGCCCCTTTAATCTTTGGCCTTCGAGTTGAAAACGCCATGCGAGAATCCCCGTAGTGAGGACCGGGAAGGTTGAAACGGCCGCGAAGATCAGATTGTAGTAGGCGGTGTCGGCCAATCCGCGGCGCTTCGTCCACTGCGCAAGGAAGTCGAATGCCACCGCCGCAATGAACAGTGCGATCGGGAAATGGATCAGCACGACATGTTGTGCGTGCTTGGCGAACAGCGTCGTCTTTAAATCGAAAGGATTCACCAAAGCTCTACCTCACTTTTTGGATTTGAAAAGGGGTGTGAGAAGTTTTTCACGGTTCCTGCGCACCCCTCTCTTTCGGTTTTGCCTGCACGAACATTAATCAACGCCATACTTCGCCGACGCTGCTTCTTCCGCTTGGCGATCGGTTGGCTCGGAAACTATCCAGAGTCCGTCGCTGTTCAGGACGTAGATGAAATTGCGCTCATCTTCAAGCCACTTCACTACACCTGAGAACTTCTGTACCTCTCGCGGCGCTGCCGGATTGGACACATCCCAGAGCACAAGTTCATTGCCTGGAGAACTCCCCTGCGCCGCAGCAACCTCGGTTTCGTCGATGACCGCCAGATCTCCGGTCAGGCTCATCCTGTTTGACAGTGCCGGATCCGGCCACGGCTTCACCGCTATGACCTTTGCTTGTTCGGGCTTGCCGATATCCACGATCGATATGCCACGTTCTCGGGAATGCTCGACGTACAGGTAGTACGTATCGTCGGTCCTTTTTTGTATCGCCATACCCACTACAGGCGTTCCGTTGAACGCGAGGTGCGCGACAACATGTGGACTGTTCTCAGACACCTTCTCTTTATGCTCTTTTGCCGACGCAGTGTTTGCCGCCAGCAAAATCGTGCCGGCAATCGCCAACACAATTGAGTGATTCCTTAAACCGCTTCTGTTCCTGTTCATCTGGTTCCCTCCGATTGAAATAACGTTCGCGACTGATAACGGAATTTCCCCTCGTTTATTCCAAGCGGCGTGGAAAGGTCGAACGCACCTGCAGCATTCGCCATAAAGGCCATCAGAGAAGGAAAATCGAGCCCTGGAAATTCTTAGAATCGATGGAATAAAACTTCCATCTCTCAGTTTGCAACGCTGTGTGAATGTCCCGGCCAGACGCACACCCGGATTCCTTCGAAGAGCTGGCGATGCCGCTCTTCCCGCAGTTGTACAACTTTGCGCATTGGCTGACTCAGGATCGCGGTGAAGCTGAAGATCTGGTTCAGGAAACCTTCGCTAAGGCATTAAATGGATTTTCTTCTTTTCAACAGGGAACCAACTTCAGGGCCTGGATGTATCGCATTCTGCGCAACACTTTCCTGACCTCGCGGACCGGACTGAGGGCTGCGCCCACGGTTTCTCTGGATGCAGAAGAGGACGAAGGGCCTGAACTGGCTGTCGAAAGAGAGACGCCCGAGACCATCCTGATGGCCCGCTGTAACTCTGAGCTGTTGCAGAGCGCCATCGCCGATCTGCCGGTACATCATCGCGAGATATTCCTTCTCTGCGAGGTGGAGGAGATGTCATACCAGGAAATTGCAGAAACTCTGTCAATTCCCATCGGGACTGTGATGTCGCGGCTATCGCGTGCGCGTCGCACTTTGCGCGAGTACCTCCAACGGCACATGCAGGGTGAGAAAGTGGTCGTCGGAAACGAGAGAGGAATGAACTATGGCGTGTGAGTCCTTGAAAGGGAAGCTGGACACGTATCTCGACGGCGAACTTCCGGAGCAGGAAATGCGCACCCTCGACAGTCACGTGCGGAGTTGCGCCTCGTGTTCCTCCGATGCGCTCGGGAAACTACAGATGAAGCGCGCGGTTCAAGTCGCAGGCAACCGGTTTACCCCGAGCGCCGAATTTCGTAAACGCATAGAGCAGACCGTTGCGCCTAAACGGAGCCGTGGTTTCGCGTTCGGCAATCTACGTCCAAACTGGATATTAGCGGTTGCTGCTGTCGCCCTTGTCGCCCTTGCGCTGTTTATCGCAAGGGACGTGAGCAACCGATCTGCCCGACAGCAAGCTTTCAGCGAGATTGCCGATTTGCACGTGGGAACGCTGGCAAGCTCCTCGCCCGTCGACGTAATTTCCACGGATCGACACACCGTGAAACCCTGGTTTCAAGGGAAGATTCCCTTCTCCTTCAATCTGCCGGATCTCCAGAACACTGAATTCTCTCTTCTGGGCGGCCGCTTGACCTATCTTGACCAAACCCCGGGCGCGCAACTGATCTATGACTATCGCAAGCACCATATCTCCGTGTTCGTGTTCCAGGAGCGGTCCTTGCCGACAAATTTGGGAGGAAGTTTCCTCCCCCCCAAACAATTGCCGTTCAACATGGAGACGTGGACCAAAGATGGCCTGCGTTATTTCGTGATTGGCGACGCAAGCAAGGACGAAATCGACCGCTTGGCAGCATTGTTCAAGAGTTAGCTGACAAGCCTCGCCCTGCGCGATCAAAAGATGTAAATTGCGTCGAACTGCAAACGCGTAAGCCACGGTTCGTTCGTCGCCAGAGGCCTCCCGATCAGCGCCGCCGCACCCAGTTGCACGCTTCGATCGAACTGATAAAACCCATCAATCCGATGCTCGGTTACATTTGAGCCTTGGCGGATGTCGCTGTAGTTGAAGTTGCTGAGAACCGCTTCGCGCTCGATGTAGATGCGTGTGTATCCGACCTGCCAGTCGCCCTTCTGTTGTAGACGCCCAACCCGTGCCTCCGCCCAGTACCCGCGACGCTGATTCGAGACGCAATTGAAGTTCTTCGTCTGCGTATACGTAATGCTCGCGGTATTCGCCGGCGCCGGGGCAACATTCGCCAGATTCCCGCAAGCCTCGGTGTTTTGCACGTAGTCGCCAATCAGGGTTAGCGGGAACTTAGGGTGTCCCGTGTCGATGTCAAACCGGGCGATATTGTCGAACAATGCGTACTGCGAGGCATACTGCGCGTTGGTGATAGTCGTGACTCCGGTAGGGTAACGAGTTCCCCCGATCGTCACAACGTTCGTCGCAGTCGTGGTGAAGATCGCATTCTGCACTGCATTGCCGGTGCCGAGCGGCAGCAAGCCGGTGAGAGGTGTTTGCGGATTCTTGGCACTCGCTCGCGCAAGTGCCACTGCGATGGAGTCGCTTCCATCAAACCAGTAAAAGCCACTGTAGGCGCTCAGCTTTACGCGTGGCACCAGTTGCCATGCCGTCTGTATCTGGCCTCCATAGGTAATCTGCTGGTTGACACGTTTATCGTATACCGATGTATTGGCTACCTCGGCAAACGGCAGCTGGAAAGCGACTACCGCGAATCGCTTCAGGACGGGCGTGTGTACGTCGAATGCGAAGGTCTCGGCAACACCCTCAGGATTGAGATCCTTGTCCCACGTGAGCTCCGTGTTGTACCAGGGATAGCGGAACTTACCGCCAATCAGATCCAGGAACTTTGCCTGTTTTGGCTTGTATTCCACAAACGCCTGATCGAGCGCAATCGTCTTGCGCGCGTAGAAGCCAGTCAAAGTTTGATTGGTGCTGGTGGGATCGTTGATATCGCCGCTGGCAAGCGAGATTCCCGCGCGAAATTGCGAGCCCAGATCCGCGACCGCATTAAAGCGTGCGCGAACACGCTCGCGTACGCGATCGAGCGATTCGTCTGTCGGACCGCCAAAAAACGGCTCCCCACGTAATCGAATGTCGCCGCTGAATGAAATGGGTCCAAGTCCTTTGATCTGGCGCTCAAGGTTGCGAATGCGCTCATCGGAGCTGCCTGCATTCTGATAATTCTGATTCGTTGAAAGCGTTTGTGAAGGCGATTGCGACGTTGAGTGCGAAGTTTGCGACGTTGGCGACGTCGCATTCTGTGCGGGAAGAGCGCCAATCGAAGATGGAGATGTTGACAACGCCGTTGCGTTTACTGGTGGCCCAGCTATACCTCCGCGTTCTGATTCCAGTGCTTCGATTCGCTTCTGCTGCTCGCGAACTAATTCTTTTAGCTGATCGACCTCGGAGCGCAATGCAGCATCAGGAGTGGGCGCTGGCGCCGAGGAATTTAGAGAAGCGGAAGCAGCCGGGTCTGCTTCCGCCAGAGCGCCGGTTGGTAATGCGACCAGCGCAAAAATTAAAATGAACGAGAATGCCGCTTGCAATTGGGAACGTGTCATCCCTTTTTACCTTTCCTTCTTTTGGGTTGTGCAATGTGGAGGCGGACTGCGAAGAAATCTGCAGAAACAAAAACCCGCCGTGGATTCTGGCGGGTGCACGATATCGGATTGGCGCTTTCGCGCTAGATCTTTACCGCAGCATCATTGCATTCGGCCAGAAGACAACGCACCCATGGAGGCGCGACAACAACAGATCTTCTGGAATGATGCCGTCATGGTTTGTGAATATAACAGACACAATGCTGAATTTGGCAAGCAGTAAAATTTCGATTCGGCGCATTCGCCGCGCTGATAGCCACGAACCAGGGCACCCTCGATTCCATTGCAAGGGGCATATTTACTGAGCTTGGCGCAATCAGGCCCCCCGGCACGATCGAACCGCCATGTACGTCGGTGTTACCCTTGATTTCGCAATCAAGTTGCCGCAATCCCCCTCATCCGCTATGATGCAACCCATGTTCTTACCAGCGTCCACCATGGCCATGGCGTGTTGTTGTTGCCGGTGTCGTCGTGTGTCGACGCGTGGAGGAACGAAGAGCTAATCGGTTTCTATCATTTCAGCACTTCTAAGACCCACCGTCGCAACCGTGCCGGTGGGTTTTCTATTTGCGCTCTGCGCTCCAGCCGGTCGAAATCAGCGAAAACAACGAAAGGGCAGAAGATTGAAAATTCGCATCGCTTTGACCGTCGCGCTACTCGCTCTGCTGACACTCTCATCGCAGGCGCAAGTCACAGTCCGCGCAGGATACTTCCCGAACATCACGCACGCCCAGGCTCTGGTGGGCCGCGCGAATGGCCGCTTCGAACAAGCTCTGGGACCCGGCGCCAAAGTCGAATGGAAAACGTTCAACGCCGGGCCGTCCGCCATTGAAGCGCTCTTCGCCGGCGCGGTTGATCTGATTTACGTCGGCCCGAATCCCACCATCACTGGATACATCCGCTCACAAGGTGAAGCCGTGCGCGTGGTTGCTGGCTCAGCCAGCGGCGGAACGGCTTTGGTCGTTCGGTCAGCCGCAAACATTCATAAAGCTGAAGATTTCCATGGGAAGAAAGTGGCATCCCCACAACTGGGGAACACACAGGACATCGCACTACGCGCGTGGCTCCTGCAAAACAACCTGAAATCAACTGACAAAGGCGGCGATGTGCAAGTGATCCCTCTTGCGAATCCCGATCAGCTGACGCTCTTTCAACAAGGACAGCTCGATGCCTCGTGGGCGCCCGAGCCTTGGGCGACGCGCCTCATCCAGGAAGGCGGCGCTCAGTTATTTCTTGACGAGCGTTCGCTGTGGCCCGACCACCGCTTCGTGATTACCCAGATTGTGGTGCGCACAGATTTTCTCAAGCAGCATCCGGATGTCGTGAAGAAATGGCTAGATGCGCACGTCGACCTTACTCAGTGGATCAACAAGAACAATTCGCAGGCAAAGACGATTCTGAATCAACAAATCCAGAAAGACACGGGCCGTGCTATTCCACCCAAAGTGCTGGACGAAGCATTCGGCCGCCTCGAAGTTACTTACGATCCGATCCGATCGTCGCTGCTCGTGTCCGCCGATCGCGCGTATCAAGCGGGATTCCTGAAACAGAAACCTGAGTTGTCGAACTTGTACAGCCTCGACTTGCTCAACGAAGTATTGCGGGCAAAGAAGTTGCCAACGGTGCAGTAACGCAAAACTGGAGCGAACATGGCCGCACTCATCGAAATACCGTCGTCGATTGTTGGCGAAAGAAAAATTGAAGTCCAAGGGATCACGAAGGAATATGTCAACGGACGTGAGCGCATGCTCGCGCTTCAGCCCATCGATCTCGAAGTGCGGCGCGGCGAATTCCTTTGCATCGTCGGCCCGTCCGGTTGCGGCAAATCCACGCTGTTGCACATCATCGCCGGGCTCGACCAACCCTCGGGCGGCGCGATTCTGATCGACGGGCAACCGACCAACGGTCCGGGACCGGACCGGATTTTGATCTTCCAGGAGCTCGGCCTTTTCCCCTGGCTCAATGTTCGCGAAAACGTTGAGTTCGGATTAAAGATGAAGGGCGTACCTCGCAATGAGCGCAAAGAGCGTGCGCGGCATTTCATCCAACTGGTGCACCTGTCGCAGTTCGAAAACAGCTACATTCACCAGCTCTCCGGCGGAATGAAGCAACGCGTCTCACTTGCCCGGGCGCTCGCGCTTGAACCCGGAGTGCTTCTCATGGACGAGCCTTTCACGGCGCTAGACGCGCAGACTCGCGATCGGCTCCACGATGAGTTAGAACGCATCTGGGCCGAAACCGGCCAGACCATCATCTTCGTCACCCACAACGTGCGTGAGGCTGTTCGCCTGGGAGATCGTGTAATCGTGATGAGCTATCGCCCCGGCCGAATCAAACGCGAGTTTGCGATCGAACTCGAGCGCTCGCGCTCGCTAGAAGATCCCGAAGTCGCTTTGAAGGCGAAAGAGATTCTTTCGGAACTGAGATCAGAGATCGATAAGGCAGTTCTCGCGGAGTACAGCCATGCGTAAGGTTCTGCGCCAGATCGCGTTTTACGCTGGGCTTCTCGCCATATGGGAATTGGTCGTTCTGTTGAAACTGTGGCCGCCCTACTTGTTTCCGACGCCATATTCGGTTTTCGAGTCCTTACGCTCCGGCTTCTCCGATCACAGTTTCTGGATCGGCATTGGCGTCAGCATGAAACGCGTAGCCATCGGCTATGCGATTTCCTGCGTGCTCGGCGTAGCGCTTGGCTTTCTAACCGCATACAGTCGTTTCCTCTCTGAAACGCTTGGACGTTTGCTTGTCAGCCTGCAAAGTATTCCGAGCATTTGCTGGCTACCGGTCGCGATTCTCTGGTTCGGCCTCACCGAAAAAGCGATCCTCTTCGTCGTTGTCATGGGATCTCTGTTGGCAATCACGATTTCCGTCGAATCCGGCTTGCGCAGCATCCCTAAGATTTACCCTATGGCAGGCCAGAATCTTGGCGCGAGCGGATGGAAACTCATCATTCACGTTCTGCTGCCCGCCAGCCTGCCTCACCTGATCTCCGGCCTGAAGCAGGGCTGGGCCTTCGCCTGGCGTTCGCTCATCAGCGGTGAAATGATCTTCGTTACGCTCGGCCTCGGACAACTGTTAATGATGGGGCGTGATCTGAACGATATAAGCCAGGTGTTCGCAGTGATGCTGCTAATCATCGCACTCGGTTGGCTAGTCGATGCGATCTTCTTCCGCGGCATGGAGCGTGCTCTCCGACGCCGCTGGGGATTCGCAACAACCTAGTTCAAAATGGGCACGGGTGGCGAAGTGGCTAACGCGGCGGCCTGCAAAGCCGTTATACATGGGTTCAAATCCCATCCCGTGCTCCAGAATTTCTGATCTCATCTGCATCTCTCTTTGATACCCAGGGCCGTGGAGTGTGCGGCAGTATCCATGCGAATCAACCTCCCGTCATTGTGCGTCGGCAGTTCATGCTCGGGCACGGCTGCTCAGGATCATCTAGAATTGCTTTGCAGAATCTGACGCATGACACCTTTACTTGATTCCATTCACTCTCCTGCCGACGTAAAGCGGCTTTCTATCCGGCAGCTCGAAACCCTCGCGGCGGAAATACGCGAGGAACTCATCAACGTCCTTTCGAAGACGGGCGGCCACTTGGGCCCGAATCTCGGCGTGGTCGAGCTGACCCTCGCGATGCACTACGTCTTCAACACGCCGACAGACCATTTCGTCTTCGACGTGAGCCACCAGGCCTACGTGCACAAATTGCTCACGGGACGCCGCGAGCAGTTCCACACCATTCGCACGCCCGGCGGCCTAAATGGATTCATGCTGCGCACGGAAAGCGAGCACGACTGCTACGGCGCCGGACACGCTGGTACCGCGCTTTCCGCAGCACTCGGTATGGCTGTCGCACGCGACAAGACCGGTGGCAAGGAACACGTTGTTGCGCTGGCCGGTGATGCGGCGTTTACCTGCGGGATTACTTACGAAGCGCTGAACAATATCGCGCAATCCACCAAGCGCATGCTGGTCATCCTTAACGATAACGAATGGTCGATCGACAAGAACGTCGGTGCGATTGCCAGCTATTTGAACAAGATCGTTACCAGCCCGAAATACGATTATCTGCACGACCGTGCGGGCCGCTTTGTCGAAAGGGTCGGCGGCAAGCGGGCGCTCAATATGGCGCGCAAGGCGGAAGAAGTCGCAAAGGGCATTCTCTGGCCTAGCGTGATCTTCGAAGAACTTGGGCTGAAATATTACGGCCCAATCGATGGCCACGATATCGCCACGCTGATCAAGACTTTCGAGTTCCTGAAGACGCAGGATCGCCCAGTCCTGCTGCACGTGCTTACGCAGAAGGGCAAGGGCTTCGAGCCCGCCTTGCAGAAGCAGAAGAAATTTCATGGACTCGGGCCTTACGATCCAGAGACGGGAGAGACCGCGCCAACCGGCCGCCGCACCTATTCCGAAGTATTCGCGGATACGCTGGTGAAACTGGCGAACATGAATAAAAAGGTTGTGGCGATCACGGCCGCGATGCCGAATGGAACCGGACTCGATCGCTTCCGCCCGCATCATCCCGACAGATACTTCGACGTCGGCATCGCCGAGGAACACGCGGTGCTGTTCGCAGCGGGCATGGCGACCCGCGGACTCAAGCCCTTCTGCACGATTTACTCAACCTTCCTGCAGCGCGCCTTTGATCCGATTGTTCACGATGTCTGCCTGCAAAACCTGCCCGTCGTTTTTTGCATGGACCGCGGTTCGCTCTCCGGCGACGACGGACCTACCCATCACGGCCTGTTCGACATTAGCTACCTGCGAGGCATTCCGAATATCGTTCACATGGTCCCGAAGGATGAAGACGAGCTCGCCGACATGCTTTTTACCGCGATGCAGTATGAAGGACCGATTGCGGTGCGTTATCCGCGCGGAACCGGCCCCGGAACTCCAGTGAAAGACGTGCCGCGCGCAATCCCGATCGGCAAGGCCGAACTGCTTCAACATGGAGAAAATGATCGTGTCGCGATCTTTGCGCTCGGGGCCATGGTTCCCATGGCGCAGGAAGTCGCCGTAAAGCTGGAGGCGGAAGGCATATCAGCAGCGGTCATCAATGCGCGCTTCACGAAGCCAATTGATACGGAGATGCTGGAGTTTTACGCGCGCAGTGTGGACGTCATCCTCACTCTGGAAGATCACGTTTTACGCGGTGGATTTGGAAGCGCTGTCCTCGAAGAACTCAGTAACGCTGGCTTGTCGACCCCTGTAGTTCGCATTGGCTGGCCCGATCAGTTCATCGAACATGGCAAGCCAGAGGCTCTCAGAGCGAAATACGGGATCACCGTCGAAGCGGCAATGGAAAAGCTTCGGCCCTACTTGCTTTCCAAGCAGCCTAAGACATCACAAGCGGCAATATAGGACAGGCGGGGCTCGCCTGTCCTGTTCTAACTATCTTCTCGCCGGTCGATCCGCGTGCGGCTCCGATTCTTCCGCATGCACGGAGACGGGCTCCTTAACCGCAGGCTGAATGGTCTCTACGGAGAAGTGCGGAATCCCTGGAACCAGAACGTTCAACGGGCCGGTATTGATCAAGATCTGCTCCACCCATTCCCCAACGCCGCTTCCCTGCCGTGCGTCCTTCACCCGAACCAGCGCCTCGCGCCAGAACGACGAGGTCATCTGCGTCGCCCGGCTGGGGTTTGCAAAAACTAATGTTGCGTGTTTCTCGCCCTCGAGTGTGCGCTCACCAACAACCAACGCGATCACATCAGTGGTTTCATCCAAACGATACTTAACAATATCCATGGGATTGCTCCTGTCTTTGCTGTCCTCTGAGTGGTCGCCTGCCGGTTACTCCCAGACAAATCCACAACGGCAGCGAACTATTTTCAATCGGTGCTGCCGTCGCAGCACATGGGTGCACCAGGGACAGATTCGTATCCGGATCTCGGCTGATGACTCAAATTCCGCCTCGGCCAGAAGAAAGGCTGGGGCTGTCTGATGGCACGTGCCTCCGCGCTCGTACCACCGTGCGACCGGAACCGGACGCTTCCGCGAGATATTCATCGCTCTGATCCGGAGCCTATCACTTACCTGTTCGGTCGCAGTGAAGCAGGTCACATGAAGGTGTGTGCGTGGGCGCGGGAGGAACTCTCGCCATCACGTTGCAACAAAAACGCCCCAACCGTTGTTGCGGCCGGGGCGTTCACTATAGAGCAGATTCGCTCTAGAACATATTCCACAGGAACTGGTTGTAGACGTCGTGGTGATACTGCACTTCCGGCGCCTTCACAAACGTTCCCAGCAGGCGCGGGCAACGATCCGCTGAAGCCTGCTTTAAGTCGGCATAGCGCGCCTTCACGTCTTCGCCGAGAAGCTTTGACGTCCACTCCGCTTTGCGGAAGTCCTCCAACGCGGTGTAGATGTTGTCTGGCAAATAGCGCTCGGCCTGGCGGAGATTCTTGATCTTTGCAATCTCGCCGTCGATGCCCGTCTTGAATACCGTCAGCAACACCATGTAGGGATTCGCATCTGGACTCACCGAGCGAACTTCCACGCGCATGCTCTTCTCGTTGCCGATCGGAATACGAACCATGGAACCGCGGTCGGTTGGCGACGCCTTGATCTGATTCGGAGCTTCAAAGTGCGGATCAAGCCGGCGATATGCATTAACGCTCGCGTTCAGCAGCAGGCAGATGTCATTGCCGTGCGTGAGAATGCGATCGATGAACGAGTAGCCCAGCTTGCTGAGCTTCTCTTCGCCCTTTGCATCCCAGAACAGGTTCTTGCCGCCTTTGCTGATCGAGACGTTGGTGTGCATGCCACTGCCGTTTACCCCGACAACCGGCTTCGGCAGGAACGACGCGGTCAATCCCATCTTCGTCGCGACTTCACGACAGATCAGCTTGTAGAGCTGAATCTGGTCCGCTGCTGCGACTGCTTCGCCGTAGCCGTAGTTGATTTCGAATTGCGATGGCGCAACTTCCGGGTGATCCTTCTCATTCTGGAAACCCATCGCGCGCTGCACTTCGGCGGTCGTGTCAATGAACGTGCGCAGCAGATCGCCGGGCAGCGAGTGGTAGTAGCCGCCGGTATTCACGTACTCGAATTTGGCCGTCTCGTGATAATGGCGCTCCGCGTCGGCTCCCTTGAACAGGAAACCTTCGATTTCGTTGGCGGCATTCAGCGTGTAGCCCTCTTTTTTGAAGAGGTCGCCGGTATAGCTTTTCAGCACGCCACGAATATCCGCGCTGTAGGGTGCGCCGCCTTTGTCGATGACTTCGCCGAACACCATCACTTTGCCGGGTCCAAAGAAGTCAGCCGGTCCCCAATAGAACGCGCTCCAATCGATGCCAAGGCGCAGATCGCTCTCACGCTGCGCGGTGAAACCGCGGATGGAAGAGCCGTCAAAAGTGAGGTTGTCCCAGCTCTTGATGAGGAACTTTTTGTCATAGTCCAGCATGTGCAGGCGGCCTTCCAGGTCGCTGAACATCACTGTGACGGCCTTGATCCGCTTTTCGTCGGTCAAGTATTTCAGGCGTTCTTCCTGAATCTTGTGAATGTCGACGCGATCGAGGCGTTGTTTTTTTGCGTGAAGATTAAGTTCCTCAAGCTCTTCATATGAGAGCGCCAGAAAATTCCGCAGTTCGTTTGACATGGATCTCCTTGGAATGGGATTTAAGGACCCAGGAAAACTAGATTGATAGCGTTAACGAAAGAGGATAGCGGCGGGGTTTGCTCCTCGCCAATTAAAAGAGCTGATGCAGCATATTCAAGGAATTTATCAGGCAGGAAAAGGCCGTGAAAGGCGGAGCTTACGCTGCTCCGCCCAAATCAGGAATCACTCTTAAGCTTTCACCGCGACAGCCTTCTTCGAATGCGACTTCAGCTCATCCAGCGACGGATAGGACTCAGGAACGGTAAGTGTCCGCTCCGGAGGTTGAACGCCGGTCTGAGCAGCCTTCACGAAGGTTTCGAGAGCGTGTCCGGCGTGTGCAGGGATAACCACCGTTGCCGTCAGCGACCCGCGACGAACATACGATTGTCCTGTACCCGGCAATCCATCGCATCCCGTGAATGGCAGATTGAGCCAATGATCGCGGTCGGCG
Source organism: Terriglobia bacterium (assembly GCA_963848375.1). Taxonomy (GTDB): domain Bacteria; phylum Acidobacteriota; class Terriglobia; order Terriglobales; family Acidobacteriaceae; genus JAJPJE01. The sequence continues at coordinate 404,236 of CAWKDK010000028.1, read as the reverse complement.
TCCTTGGTCAGTTCCTGGAAAGCCCTCCGTGCGCCTACCGCCATCGCGTCATTCTGACATCCCACTACACCAACCGGAAGACTGCGGGACGTCGAAAGTTTTAACCATGAGCTTACGACGTTATACGCGCTGGTCTCGGTCCACGCGCCCTTCAATGTCTTGATCTCCGCCTCTGGAGGTTTGGTGCTGTTCATCCCTGAAGTGCGGTATCGACACGCGTCGCTGACCGTTGGCCCTTCAATATAGAGAACGCATTGTCCGGGCTGAAGCAGAATGCCGAACTGCCGGCCCTGAATGCGTCCGATCTCGGAGTGGTCCGAACTCAGCCCGAATACGGGAAGCTTTGCGGTCTTGCGCAATTCAGGGAAGTAGTCCACATCGCGATTCAACACTACCCAACCCATGCCCACGCCCACCGCCGCTTTCGCAACCTGCGGAAGGCCGGTTCCCACAGGCTCGAGCAGAATCACGTCCGGTCGCGCATCGGCCGGTCCCTGAATTACCTTCAGGAGCTGCTGGCTCTGGTTGATCGCATCATTGTTAGCGTAAAGGATTTGCAGATCGACGCCCAGCTTGCGCGCCGTGCTTTCTACCGACGCCGCTTGCTCGCGCTGGTAGTCGTTATCGTGGGTGGTCAGGGAGGCTAAGACCTTAAGTTTTTTCATTGCTATATAGCTCGCCAGTGGCACGCATCTTATACCTAAATCGATTTAGATCAAGATTACTAATGGGGTCCCTGTCTTGTGCTATATAGCCTTGACATCGCCCGCCTGTATTGGTTTCCCAGTGCTCCCTCGCCTGCCTGCCGCGGCGAATCCCAGAATGGCACCTTCAGCTCGTTTGTAAGATACTGAAATCACTCTCCTCTGGCAGGTTTTGCCCAAAAGGAATGAATGATTCGGCGCATTTTCGTACTGGAGGTTATCTTCTTCGCTGGCCTTGCTTTGGCACAGCAGACCCCGCCCCCTTTAAACACAAAAGTCACGGCCGATCCCAAGACCGTAATCGTGACTGGCACTTTCCAGCCCATCCCCCTGGAAGAGTCGAACCGCTCCGTGGTTTCGCTCAACACGCAGCAGTCTCCGCTGCTCTATAACTCTTTCGTCGACTATCTCGGATCAAGACGCTTCCATCGACCTTCAGCAGCGCGGACCCGACGGCGTTCAGGCCGATCTCTCCATTCGCGGCAGCACCTTCGAACAGGCCCTCGTGCTTCTCAACGGCCTCCGCATTAACGACGCGCAATCTGGCCACCATAATATGGATATCCCCCTTCCTCTGGACGCGACCTCCCGCATCGAAGTGCTCCACGGAACTGGGTCTACTTTTTACGGGTCGGATGCGATCGCAGGAGCCGTCAACTTCATCACCACGCGTCCGGAGGGTTCGGAACTCCGCCTTGGGGCAGGTCTGGGCAACTTCGGTTTCAATCAACAGCGTCTGCTCGGAATCTATGTCGGGAAACGCTGGTCAGAAGAAGTCGCTGCCAGCCGTGACTTCTCCACCGGATTCATCCCCAATCGCGATTACCGCAGCAGCGCCGTGTCATCCGAAACGCGTTTCCGAACCGCGCTTGGCGATAGCGACATTCTGTTCGCCGGAAGCGACCGCCCCTTCGGAGCCGCAGGCTTCTACGGCACCTATCCTTCCTGGGAGCGCACCAAAAGTTGGTTCGCCTCCGGCAATCAGCAACTGGGCAAGAAGACAACAGCTTCGTTTGGATACCGGCGTCACTCTGATGAGTTCGTGCTTTTTCGCGACGATCCGGCCATCTACGAAAACAATCACGTCAGCCAGAGCTGGCAGGCCGCGCTCCGGCGCACCGATGACCTGGGCAAGAATTCAACTCTTGCCTATGGCGTCGAAGCCGACGGCGACAAGATCGACAGCAATAACCTGGGCCATCATGCGCGCAACCGTACCGCTGGCTACATCAGTCTTGACCTGCGCGCGTTGCACCGTTTCGCCGCAACCATCGGTGGCCGCGAAGAGTTCTTCAGCGGTGGCCGCGCTGAATTCGCTCCTACTATCGCCGGCGGAGCCTGGCTCGGCAAAGGATGGCGCCTTCGCGCAAGTGCAAGCCGCGGCTTTCGCCTTCCCACGTACACCGACCTTTATTACAGCGATCCCGCAAACCTCGGCAATCCTCTGCTGAAGCCGGAATCGGCCTGGGGATTCGAAGGCGGTCCCGAATGGAATAACGGCGGCAAAGTTTCGTTGTCGCTCACCGCATTCCAGCGGCGCGTCCGCGACGGCATCGATTACGTGAAATACGCGCTCGACCAGCCCTGGCAGGCGACGAATTTCGACAGCATCAACTACACCGGCCTGGAGACGGCCGTTCGCTTACGGCTCCCCCGGCTTCAGGAACTCGATTTCGCGTATACCTATCTCCGTGCCAACCAGCAGGCAGTGCCCAATCTGATCTCGCAATATGTCTTCAACTATCCGAGCAACAACGCGGTGTTCAGCTGGCTCGGCACGATTCAAGCACACGGTCGACATCCGCAATCGCGTTGGTGTCACGCAGCGTGTCGGGCAAGATGCCTATCCGCTCTGGGATCTCGCCGCCTCTCGCGCAAATGGACGATTGCGTCCCTATCTGCAGTTCTCAAATCTCAGCAACACGGGATACGAGGAAATTGCAGGAGTGCCTATGCCCGGCAGAATGGTGATTGGCGGAATGGAACTGATGCTGGCAAGAAAGAAATGATGAGGAACTGGAGCGGGCAAGGCCTGAGCGCTGGTCGTTGGGGTTTTTTATGACCCAAGCCTTGGCCCCGCATCAGAAGCAGCTGATCAAGCTGCAGGACTTTCTCGGTTGCATGCATAGTAGGTACTCGGCCTGCGTTTGAAAAATACAAAGTTTCTATCGCCGCCATTAATACGAACGTATAGCCCGCGATTTGCAAACACAGCCTGGTGCCCCATATCTGCCTCCTTCTGGCAGATGTGGGATCATCCACTCCAATACCGCTTCTAGCTCGAATAAAAAACATTGATTGGACTGGCGCAGCCCCCGGCTCTAGGCTTTAGCTGCCGATTTCTCATCTTTCCGCGCGTGCCCATTGGACCGTTGAACGTCCAAGCGCTGTTCATTGATTTCACAGAATTGTTGGCGCTCACGTCCGACACGCGCTGCGGCGAAGGCTCATCCATGAAGCTTGCGGGTTTGCTGATGCTCGTAGCGGGCTGGCTCTTGATTACCGCCACCATTGCCCTTCTGGGCACGGCGCCGTTGCGCGGGGCATTTATCGCAGCAGGCGTTGCCGTGGAGGCGATAGGCCTCGGACTCCTGGTCCGCTCCCATCTCGTTCTGCGAGGCGAACACGGGTGACCTCCGCGCCGGCACTCTCCGAATCGAGTTTCGTTCTCTGTATTGTCCTCATTGCGCTTGTGCCGCTTGCAGCGCTTGGACTCGCGCTCATCAACACCGGCCTGGGCCGCTCGCGCAGTGCGGCGCATACCATGCTCACATCGCTGTGCGTACTCGCAGTCGCCGCCATCACCTATCTCGTTTTAGGATTCGCATGGCAAGGCACCGCGGGTGGACCGGCGCACTCTCTCATCATTCGTGGCACCGCGTGGAATTGGATCGCGGCACAGCCGCTTTTCTTCCGCGGACTGACATACAGCGACAGCGCTTCGCTCATCGCCTGCCTGCAAATGCTTTCAGTCGGATTGGCCGCCATCATTCCTCTGGGCAGCGGCTCGGATCGCTGGCGGCTTGGCGCAATCTGCGCCTCTACAGCCCTGTTTGCGGGAATCACGTATCCCCTCTTCGCGCACTGGGTGTGGGGCGGAGGCTGGCTCTCGCAGATCGGTCGCCTCGGCATAGGACAAGGGTTCCTTGACTGCGCTGGATCGGGCACGATCCAGGTCACCGGCGGATTCACCGCTCTCTCCATTGCATGGATCATCGGACCGCGTCGCGGCAAGTTCTCGCACGATGGCATGCCCACTGCGATTCCCGGTCACAACTCCGTACTCGTTCTCGTCGGCTGCTTGATCGCACTCGTCGGATGGCTGGCCCTGAACTCCGCGGGATCCCTGCTCTTCGCCGGCGCCTCATCCGGACGTCTCGTGCTCGTCGTGATCAACACCTTGTTAGCAGCGTTCTCCGGACTGCTCGCCGCCCTCATCACGACGCGCATTCGCTTCGGCAAACCTGACACGTCTCTCAGCGCCAATGGCTGGATCGCCGGACTGGTGGCAATCAGCGCTTCGTGCGCGTTCGTCGTTCCAGCGACCGCGATCGTGATTGGCGCCATCGCCGGAATCCTCGTCCCATTCGCAATCGATACCTTCGAATTCCGTCTCGCCATCGACGATCCCGGCGGATCAATCTCGGTTCACGCCGTCGGCGGATTCTGGGGACTTGATCGCCGCCGGCCTCTTCGCGCGCGTCTCAGGAAACCAGTCCAGCCAGATGCTCGCCCAAGTCATCGGCATCGCGACTCTGCTCGGATTCGTTTTCCCGCTGACCTACGGATTGAACTGGGCGCTCGACCGCATCTACCCGCAACGTGTCGCCGTGGAAGGCGAACGTCAGGGCATGGACCTGCACGAACTGGGCGCCGACGCCTATCCCGAATTCGCCATCCACACCGACGAATTCATCCCGCGCTAAGAGCAAGATGTAGCTGTTGAGACCCCGACCTGCGTGGCGCAGCCGACTCGGCTGCGGCCTTTCGCAGTAAAGCGTCTCTCATTTCGAGCGAGGATCGGGTGAACCATTCCCGACCCGAGTCGAGGGACCCTTGTGCTCGTTAATCGGGAACCGGGGTTCAGCCGAATTTCCTGAATTCGGAAGCTTTTGAGAATCAGGAAGGCGCGGCGCATAGCTGTGCTATCGTTTCAGCTACTTACCTCATTACAGCGGTGCGTAAAATGGGCTACTCATCCTGGCTTTGCCGTACTCTTCTGATCTTCTTATTGCTTTCGCCTTCAATCTGGTGCCAGTCGAAGCCTTCCTCTTTACCTGCTTCAGCTTCACCGGCGACGGCGAGTGCGCCTGACGCGAAAGCCGCCGATCCCGCCCAACAAGCGGTTATTGTCGAAAAGCAACTTACCAAGATTGTTTATCAAGCGGACGGCTCGAACATTCGTGAAGTGACCCTCGCTGCTCACGTTCAGTCCCAGGCAGGCGTGCAACAGCTCGCAGTATTGGTCTTCCCTTACACCAGCTACAACGAAACCGTCGAGTTCGATTACATGCGGGTGCGCAAACCCGACGGCTCAGTGGTGAATACGCCGGACTACAACATCCAGGACATGCCGGGAGACGTGACGCGTCAGGCCCCCATGTATAGCGATTTACACGAAAAACACGTGACGGTGAAGGGCCTGCAAGTTGGCGACACCCTTGAGTACCTGGTGCGCTATCGCACCGTAAAACCGCAGGTCGCGGATCAGTTCTGGTTCCAGTACAACTTCACGAAAGAATTGATCGAAAAGGACGAGGAACTGGAGATTGTTTTCCCGCATGACAAGTTCGTCAACGTTGAGAGCCCGAGTTATCCGCCACAGATCGAAGAAGGGAATGGAAGCAAGGTTTACATCTGGAGAACTTCCAATCTGGCGTTGAAAACCGGCAAGACGGCCAAGCAGAAAACACAGACACCATTGCCGGACGTGCAATTCACCACGTTCCGCAGTTGGGAGGAAGTCGGACGATGGTACGACCAGTTGCAGCGTCCCCAACTGGCAGTCACGCCTCAGATTCAAGCTAAAGCGGCAGAGCTGACCAAGGGCCTTGCCACCGACGACCAAAAGATTCGTGCGATCTATGATTACGTATCCACGCACATTCACTACGTGTCGCTCTCGTTCGGTGTTGGACGATACCAGCCTCACGCGGCCGAAGACGTACTGGAAAATGAATACGGCGACTGCAAAGACAAGCACACCCTACTCGCCGCTTTGCTGAAAGCAGCCGGCTACGATGCATGGCCGGCGCTGATCAATTCCAGCCGTAAGGTCAATCCCAAGGTTCCTTCACCTGCCGAGTTCAATCACGTAATCAGCGTGGTGTCGCGGAAACCAGCAACTCTTTGGCTCGATACGACACCTGGAGCATCGCCCTTCGGCCTAATCCTTCTGAACCTCCGGGACAAAGACGCGTTGGTGATTCCTGGAAATGCGGTTGCATCGCTGCAGAGAACACCAGCCCAGCCGCCGTTCGAATCCCTCCAGGAATTTCAAGCGGATGGGAAACTCAGCAAAGATGGCACCTTCACGTCGAAAGTTCAGTTTACATTTCGAGGGGACGTCGAGGTCTTGTACCGCCTAGCGCTGCGTAACACTCCGGCTGCGCAGTGGAACGATCTGGGACAAAGAGTCTCTTACGCATCTGGCTTCAGCGGAGACATTACCGGGTTCACCGTATCTTCCGTAGAAGACACCTCCAAACCTCTCGACCTTTCCTACGATTACACAAAGAAATCGTATGGCGATTGGGAGAATCGTCGCATCGTCGCCCCCCTGCCTGCGTTTGGCCTGGAACTGTTTGCAGCGCAGGAAGACAAGCCGGAAGAACCAATCGTGCTCGGCGCTGTGGGCAAGGTTTCCTTTGATTCCAAGATGAAGCTGCCAGAGGGACTCACACCCAGTTATTCGAGCAAAGTCGACGTCTCCGCGGATTTCGCCGAGTATCACGCACGCTATGCGATCGAAAATGGGGTTCTGACGGCCTCGCGCGAATTGTTGATTAAGAAAACCGAGGTTCCAGTCGACTCATGGGATCGCTATAAGAAATTCTGTAAGACTCTGAGCGACGAGCGAGACCGCTTCGATGCTGACCACTGGCAAAAAACTCGCTGCTTCTTCTGGAGACAACAGGAGCACAATTCTGCGCGATGGCTCAGTGGTGAAATCCGGAAGCAATTGCAAGCATGCGTGAAGTGGAGCACGAAAGACTGGAGTCAACTCGAGGCATTCCGAAAGGTCCTGACGATGTGACGCGAATTGCATATCCATCCAGATGAAGACTTGGTTATCATACCTAGGCAAAAATCATCTGCTTGCCGCCTCCGCGCTCAGCCGGAATGCTAAATATGAGGAAGCCATCCAGGTTCTGGAAAAGGCGGCAAAGGTCTCTCCGGACAGCCCAAGCCTGCAATACGCGTTGGGCATGGCTTATTTAAGAAACAAGCAGACCGAGCGGGGACTGGGTTTGCTCAGACAGAGCCTGCCTTCCGAGAAGCAAACCGGCACGCTGAACAACGTCGCATACTCGCTGGCCGATATGAATGTCGGACTTGATCTCGCGCAGGAGTGTGGCGACAGGTCTCTTCACCGAGCGGAAGCGGAGTCGATGCTGGCGGATTCTCCGGAATCAGGTTTTGCTGCCACCCGGCAACTCGGATACATCTGGGACACAGTAGGCTGGATCCATTTCCGTCGCGGTGAATACGAGAAAGCATTACCTTACGTGCGTGCGTCCTGGCTACTGTCGCAGGACTCGCTCGTTGGCGATCATCTCGGACAGATCTATGCCAAACTCGGCAAGACGCAGGAAGCAGCTCATACCTACCTACGCTGTCTTCAGCATTGTCTTTTCCTCAAAGTCGAGGAAGTAAAGTACGTCAGCGGCTCCGAGGCGCTAAAAGCCATGGACAAAGAGATCGCCGCAATGAAGTTTGGAGTGGAGTTCCCTGACGTTGGACCGGCGCGGGTTTATCGCCGCGGTATGGCTGTCTGCGAGAAAGTTGCAGGATGCAACATCGTTTTACTCCTGCCCGACAGCGTACACGCGGTCGATCAAGCTGCCACCCCGAATTGAGGAAGTAGTGGTTTGGCACCGCCCTTAGTGCCGTGCCACCCACAGCAGCAGTCCGAAGATCACCACCGGTATCAGCGCGAGCATCACGTAGAAAAGAACCGTGCGCAGCCACGGCTTGCGCTTCTTTCTCCAGTCCTTCAGTTCCGGACGCTCAGACACACCCACCTGATCCTGATGTTCCAGGTCCCAAGCAAACTCATGCGCTGACGCGTAGCGCTGTTTCGGATCGCGCTCCATCGCGCGATAGATGATCTCCTGCAACTGCGGCGTGATTGTCGGATCGATCTCCCGCGGCGGCATGGGATTGTTCAGCAAACGTTCATTCATGATAATGAACGCATTCGGCCCGGTGAACGGTACTTTGCCGGTCAGCATTTCGTACAGCATCACGCCAACTGCGTAGAGATCGCTGCGGGCGTCGCCGCGCTTTCCACGCACCTGTTCGGGAGAGATGTAATCAGGCGTCCCCATCGTCTGCGAAAGCTTCGCAAACGTCAGTCGCCGCGATCCCACGTTAGCGGCGATTCCGAAGTCGATGAGTTTGATGTTGTCCTGCTCATCGACCATGATGTTTTCCGGCTTCAGGTCGCGGTGCACCACGCCGTTCTTGTGAATGTAGTCGAGCGCGTTGAGGATGCGCGTGGCGATTCGAATCGCACGTTCCGGTGAGAACTTGCCGCTCTCATTCAGCACTTGCCGGAGCAGGCGCCCGTCCACCCACTCCATCACCATGTAGACCTGGCTGCGATCGTCGTCGGCAAAAACCTTCATCACGCCCGGATGGTCGAGCTTCTGGCCGATCTCCTGCTCGCGGGTGAAACGATCGAAGAAGACGGGATCGCCTTCCATCTCCGGATGCGGAACTTTGATGGCTACTTTGCGCCCGGTGCGAACGTCGATGCCGCGGAAGATCGAGGCCATGCCACTGCGTGCGGCCACGCCTTCGATCTGGTAATGGTCAATTTGGTCGCCGGTATGGATGGCTGTCATTTTGGATTCGGATCAGTCGTCATTTCGATTGGCGGCCAACCCTGTTCAACGCAGCTTGTAGGGCCGTCCCCGGTACATCCCTACTCGTTCCACGCTGCGGATACGAATCACCTGCAGACTGATATTATCGCTGCCGTCTCTTTGCTTGGCAATCGCCACCAGCTTGTGAGCTGCAGTATTCAAGTCGGTTCCATGACTCGCCACCGCCGCGATTTCCGAAGCTTCCACTGCGCCATGTAATCCGTCCGAACACAGCAGCAGCACATCTCCGGTCATTACTTGATGTTCGCTCGTATCGACGTTCACCACCATGTCGTTACCAAGCGACCGGCTCAGGATATGTTTGGTCGAGGCCTTCGACGCTTCGCGCGCCGTAAGCAGTCCGAGCTTCAACTGCTCATTGCTGACGGTGTGATCGCGCGTCAGTGTGTGCGCATGTCCTCGCCGTACGAGATAGCAGCGTGAGTCGCCCACGTGCGAGATCACCGCGCGATCGTAGCGCAACGCGCAGCAGACAATCGTGGTCGCCATTGCCACGCCGCCCGGAGCTGCCGCCATTCCGGCTTCCAGTACGCGCGTATTCGCAGCCTGCACCAGCTTCGGCAGCACGCTCACGTGCGGCTCGCCGTTTGTGGTCTTACGGAACCCTTCGATCAGACTCTCCACTGCGACGCGCGAAGCTACTTCTCCCTTGTCCTGTCCGCCCACACCGTCGGCGAGTGCAAACAGCCAACCGTGTGAGCGCACCTGCGCCGCGTCTACAGGAATAAAACGATCCAGGTAGTCTTCATTATGGTCGCGGACCCGTCCCGGGTCGGTAACCTGCGCGAACTCAAGGTCCAGCATCGAAGTCTGTTCGTTGCGAAAAGTATTCGCGATTCTAGCAGCATCGCGATGAGTCGAGTGTCGGGGCAACATGCTTCTCCCCTTTGCGTGTGAGTTCACGCAGTAACGGGTAGCTAGTAGCAAGTAGCTAGAACCGCATTTCCGAATTCGCTACAAGCGACCAGCTACCCATTAGAACCTGGGTTGAGGACGGTTCCTTGGAGAGCGTAGCCAGTAGCAAGTCGCCAGACGCATTTTCCCGTCAGCTACCAGCTACCAGCTACCCCATAAACGAGCTAAGCTACGCTGCTGCTGGCCGCGCTGCGGCTCACCAGCGTCGTCCGTCCCATCTTCTTGCTGGCGCGAATGAAATAGATGCCGCCATAAATCCCCCAGACGGCTGCTATTCCCAAGGCGAGCAACGGCTCCATCTTGGTGCCATATCCCATGAATGGACCAATCAGGTAGAACGCCATGCAAGCGAGATTCGCCAGCAAACCCAGCACCGGAATAATCAAATGCCGGATCACCTTGAACTTCGGGTGCTTGTGGAACGCAACGATGCAGATGATGCAACTCAGCATGTATAGAAGGAAGGTGCCGAAGTTCGATGCCAACGTTATCGTCAGCAACGAATTCGGCAGCGCCGCCATTTTGTCGTGCGTGCTGTATCCAACACTGGAGAGCAATCCATGCGGCAGTGCCTGGATCGCCGAATCCGCCGGTGCGCCGGCATCGCCGAACACCATGCAGACTGTGAGGCAGCCCACGATTGCGGAAATGAAAGCCAGCGTCCAGATCGCCTTATGCGGAGTCAGGCTCTTCGAATGCAACATGCCGAAATGTTCCGGCACCTCTTGATCCTTGCCCATCGCGTAGGTGACGCGGGCTCCTGTGTTCATGCAGGAGAGCGTCGTCCCGATCAGCGCCAGGAACACCGTGAACGCCTCCACCAGCATGAAGATGCGTCCGCGTCCCGCGCCGAACATCGCGTCGCCGATCACGACCATCATGTCGCCAATCGGAGCCGCCGACGTCGACGCACTCGCCATCGGATACCCACTGTTAAGGAAGTAATTCGCCGCGAAATACTCGAACAGGTAGCAAATCAATCCCTGCACGAAGAGTGAGACGATCACCGCGATCGGGACGTCGCGCTTGGCATTTTTCGCCTCGCCTCCCATCGCCGTCACCGATTCGAATCCGACCAGGATTAGAATCGCGACTGTCGCCTGCACGAACACCCACCCCCAGTTATGCGCGCGTATCACCGAAAGCGCATTCGTGTGAGTTGCGAAGGCACCACTCGAGTCGGTTGCGGGATAGCTGATGTGGAACGGAACCGGCTGTCCCGAAGCATCCAGCTGCGGCTGCGGACGCCCGTTCGAGTCGCGAACGATCGTATCCGTCGCCGTACCATTCACTATGGTCTTCGTGGTTGCGAATTCGTAGCTATAGGCTGCGCCAGAAGTTGAGTCGAACTGGTACGCAACGCTTCCCGGCGGATGGTTCATGCGGTAGCCGAGCGCCATCACCGCGAACAGAACCAACGCTGCGATCTGGATAACGTTGATCGCAATGTTGACCGAGGTCGATCCGTTCACGCCGCGGTTGGCGATGTACGCCACCACGAACGAGAACACCACCGCCACCAGCATCATGAACAGCGGACCAGGATTCGACGCGCTCATGAAGTTCGGCCAGAGCGTACCCACCAGGTATCCGCACAGTATGCCCATCACGCCCACCATCACTCCTGGATAAATCCAGTAATAAAGGTGCGACGCCCATCCCACGATGAACTTGGAGAGCCGTGCAAACCGCCAAGCCGAATCGTGATTCAGGAAGGATTGTTCAGCGAAGTAATACGAACTGCCCGTGCCGGGATACAGCTTCGCCATCTCCGCATAACAGACTGCGGTCGCCAGACAAAGACACAACGCCAGCACAATGCCTAGCCACATGGCCTGGCCTGTCACGCCGGTTGTCGCTTGTGTGTAGAACGTGAGCCATAGAAAGGCTCCGGGGGCGATGAGCGCCATTGCGTTCATCGTTAGGCCGGTTAGGCCTAAGGTGGGTTTCATTTCGGCTGCGCCTGTTTCCGCCATGCGCATCTCCTTGAATTTAGATTTTCGGGATCGCCGCGGCCAAGCAGCGATCCCGAGGATGGAACTGCTACTTCGCTTCTCGACTATCGAAGGTCAGAATCAACCCTGCCGTCACCGTGTTCTGGTCCTTCACCAGGCCACTTGTGTTCTTCAGGAAGATCGGCTGGTCCGACATATCGCGCCGATATTCCAACCGGGTCAGCAGGTTGTTGTGGATTGACCGTTGCAGCGTCGTCGTGAATTCGTTGACGTGCTGCACCGTTCCCGTGGTGAATCCGCTGTGGTCGTTGTAGTACTCATAACGAGTGGAGAAGTAGTACTTGTCGTTCCACGCGTATTTCACATATCCGGCGATGCCGCTCCACCACGCGATCGGCGCGGTCGGAACGGGCAACAGCGTGTCGGGATCAACCGGACGGTCGCCGCGGCCGTAGTCGAAGTTCGCCAGCAATGACAGTTTGCTCGACGCGTTGTAGGCGAGGACGGTGTCATGCGTCTGACGCCAAGTCTTGTTGTAGTTGGCCTGTTCCGGACCAAACAACCCAGTCTGCGTCAGCGCCCACTTCTTGTTTGGAGTCCAGCCGAAGCTCGCACCGTAGGTCTTGCCGGAATTGTTGTCCACCACATCGTTCCAGCCATTCACCAGGAATCCGGTCAAGCGCGTACTTGTCGTTGAAGGTGTACTTCGCGCGGAAACCGAAGTGATAAAGCGGAATCGCGTACCAGAACAGCAGGCCACGCGAATAATTCCAGTTATCCTTCGCTTCGATTACTTCGCCGCCCATTGGCGTCACGAACTTGCCGAAGTCGACCTGTAGGCCCTTGCCCACTGGCGCGAGGTACGACAGGTAAGCCTCTTTCAGGTACTTATCGAATTCCGGGCCACCCGGTTCGGCGGAATTGACGATGTTCATTCCCTGCCCGAAGCCAACGCCGATGTGATATCCAAGGCGCGAGGCTGCGGCGTCTGGAGCCTTATCGACAATCAGCTCCACCATGTTCAGGGAGAGGCTATTGGATGTCGTATCAAAGGCTCGCAGTCCGCTGATTCGGTCTGCTGGCTGATTTGAGTTGTAGTTGTAATAGCCATCGACAAAGCCGCTGATCGAGGTTGGCCCGAGCAAGCTCGCAATGGATACTTTCGACGGTGTAGCGTCCGCTGGCGCGCCGCTGGAAACTGCTGCCGTGGCTGCTGGCGCACTTGCAGGCGCCGGTGCGGCAGCCGGAGCAGGTGCGCTCGGCTTCATTGCCGCGAGCTGGCTCTGTAAATCGCTTAACTGCTTTTCCAGATCCGCGACGCGTTTCGATAAGTCCGTCGAGGACTGGGTCGTGTCACTTGTAGCTTGCGCCCTACAGACAGGCGCTGCGAGAAGCGCAGCGCTGAGTACGAACAGTAAGGGAATACCGGAGCTGTTCTTTTTCATGAATTGGACGGCTCACTTTTCCCCCCATGACAAGTCGTGCTTGCCCCATCCTTGCGCACGACCCGCGACCAGTGGATGCAAAGTACCTGTATCGCGATGCGGCAGTCCAATACATAGTTTTTCTTTCTGCAATCTGAAATGGCGCTAAGAAATTAAATCTATAGGCAGGATAAAAATCCGTTGTGAGCTGCGCGTCCGATTATTCCAGCATGACGGCTACTGCGGGCGATAGTGAACGAAGAACCTGTCGCTCGGCCAGAGGAAGTATTGCGGATGTGTCTTACATACTTCCGCATCCTTGCGAGCAAGATCCACCGGGCACGCATATTGCAGATAGTCGGTGAAAGACTCGCGTGCCAGGCGGTAATCAAGCAGATTTTGACGCTCCTCAATCGGCGCAACATTCACGCGGCGAGCCATCGCGTTTCGATACTCCGACGCAATCTCTTTGATGTTCTCAACAGCCGCTCCCTTGAATCCGTAAGAGACGACCGTGTCTTCTCCTCCGAGTTGCATAACTCGGAATTCAACCGGAAGACCTGGATTCTGCGAATACACCAGGAATGAAAAGAATCCGGCGACTCCAAAATCGTCGTAGCTTGGAAACATCGCGGCCCTGCCCGCGTCCGCCGGATGATTGTGAAAGAAGATCATCGGCTTCCCAGCCTGGATGACGGCTTTCAGCTTTTCCGTATCGTGCTGAACTCTATCCTTGGTGGAAGAGAGAGTCACGTCGTGTATCTCGCCGTTATATACGAGGAGATGCTCATTGCCGTCCGCATGTGTTCGAAAATACTCCGCAGCAATTTTGTCGGCGTCGTCCGTCTCGCGCGGCGCCGAAACGAGCGAGACGTCCTTCACTCTTTGAAGGAAATCTTTGTACGTCAGCGTGTCCCAATGCTGGTACGCGGCGTAGGCCTCCAGATATTGCTGGTAGCGCGACTCTCCAACGACTTGCAGAACACAGTGTTCCTCGGCAACTTCTGCGGCGGTGCTGTTCCGGTGGTATCCGGGCAAGTCATCATTCATGACATGGCAAACCTCGTGAAGCGCGGACGCTTCAAACAGGATCTCCGGCTGCTTCTCCAGAAAATCCGCAGTCACATTAATGACGAACGACTGGTTTCGCATCTCCTCGTTGCGCACCACGTCCGTGAATACATCACCCACGTCGCCGTACCCGGCTTCGACCGGGTTATTGACGACGCGCAGGTCAAATTTGTAACTGGCGCCTAGCCGCGTCATTGCTTCCGTAATTTTGTGTTGAAAGGCCGCGACCTTCTGATCCAGCCCGCGCTCCGTGATGCAGTCTTTCGAGACTTCGAAACCAGCGTAACAAAGCGATGGCTGAGTTCGCGCGGAGGCCCACGATGCCAGCAGCAAGACAACGGAGCCAGTGAATCGGCTCACAATTTGTCTCACGACGGACCTGCCGTCAGGTTCTGATGTGCTCTCGATTTTGGCAAGTTGAGGAGCTTACCAAATGAAAACACCCGATCAATCGAAGGTTCGCCTTAGCGAGCGCGGACACTCCACCTAGCAGGCACAGCACGTGCCACGATTCACAATTTTTGTGAAGCGGCCACTGCCGATTTCAGAGATCTACGGATTCGCCACCCCACGTCTCCGGCGCGACATCGGCAATCGACTGCGTAAATGTCCAGCGATGCCCCGCAAAATCCAACGCGTTGTACTGGCGCTCGCCGTACGGATGATCCGTGGGCGGCTTAAGAATGCGCGCGCCGTGCTGACGAGCGCGTTCGCAGTGACTGTTCGCGTCCTCCACTCGCACCATCACTAAGTGCGCTGTGTCCGCCGGTACATCTCCTTCGCCAATTACAAAGCATCCATCGCCCGCTTTCATCTGGATTCGGTGATTGCCGATGCGCAGCCGGACCGTGAAGCCAAATGCCTGGCAAAGCCAGTCAGCGGCAGCGCCAACATCAGGATAAGAAAGCACCGGAATCACAGTGCACGGCGGTACAGAACGATTGGAGAGCATTGAGACTCCACATGCTTCGCGCGTGAAGTCTCTTGTGTTGACTCCATATTCCATACGCCCCAAAGAGGTTATTCGCGAAGCGAACATCAAATGGACTGATTTCTTGCTTACCATAATTGGCCTCCTGAACTTGCCGTCGCATGATTTCTTGTAAGAAAACCAGCGCAAAGCCTACTTCCCCGCCTCTTCCGCCGCGATCGTCAGCGGCACTTCCACAGTCCCGATCTTCTGATTCGAGCGGTCCATCACTCCCAGCCGCAACACGTAATTGCCCGGACCAAGTTTCAGCTCCTGGTGCGCCGGAAATCCGGTTTTCAAGAACTCTTTGTACTCATCCTGCGAGTACGTGACCTCGGTGCTGCCCAGCGCGTTTCCATCTCCGTGATTGTCTTTGCTCCACGCCACCACGATGAATTCCACGAACGCGCGCTTGCGATGATCGGGCGTGTCTTCAAACTGAATGTCGTGCGCATCCACGGCGTAATCGATTCGCACTTTCTCATGCTCACGATCCGGCGGCAGCACCTGCACGCGCATCATCAGCATTGTCGAAGGAGGCATGCCCGCCTGCATCGCATGCGAAAGCATTGCCTGCGCATCCTGCCCGCCGACCTGCTGCTCCGGGACGGCCAGATATCCGCGACGGTAGGTCAGCTTCACATCTGGCCGGCTCACCTGCACCTTGATCGGCCGATACTTGCCGTTCCAGTTGCGATCCTCGGGAGCGTACGCCAGCGTGTAGTAATTCCCGCCTGCATCGATGCTGCGCGCCATGATCCCGCTGAGATCGTTCATATTGAAGAACGCTTCTCCGCCGGTTTCGTGCGCCAGGTCCGACATCACATCCTGCCGATCCCAATTGCGGCTCAGCCCAGCGGCGAGCGCCCGGTTGAATCCCGGTCCCATGGCACCTTCCCCGGTTGAACTCGCGTCGAGCGAAAGAGTCGACATTCCGTGTATGTCGATGGGATAAATCGCCACCTGCGACGACGCCAGCATTGGCCCCAGCGCATACACTGCCGACTGATAATCGCGCGCCTGGCGATGCGCATCGGGTAATGACATATCCGCGTTCAACCACAGCGGGAAGTTAGCGGACAGCCACAGCACATTCTTGCGTCCGGGATATCCATCGAGCGCGCGACCCAGCGCTCCCAGGGCGTCGACCGTGGCTCCCGCGCGCCGACTGAGGTCGAAGCTGTCTTCTTCAGCGAGTGCCTGCGCCAGACGGGGAGCGGCCATAGCGGCTCCGCGATCCATCCGCGCGGCATAAGCGGCCTGCTCCTCTGCGCTGCTGCGTAACTTGTCCTCGTCCAGCACCGGCGCAGTGTTGTCGAGCAACTGCTTCGCAGCCGCAATCAGCACATCGGAGCTTTCTGTGAACCCCTGTACAACGCGAATCCGATTCCCGAGGATATACAACGCCATGGGATGACCCGGCGGCAGCTTTGTCAGGAACTTCAGCAGTTCCTTGCGCGCAACCGCTCGATCGAGCACGGGACTATTCAGCAGATCGAACAGCACCACGTTCAGCGCTGGACTGGTTTGCGTTGTGCTGCTGACGGTGGTGAAGTTGGTGTACTGGTGCGGCGGCAACGCGATCGGGTTGATCTGTTTCGGCGGAACGTAACTGTGTACTTCGAACGCCGAAAGCTTCTGCGGCTTGCCGCTGTCCCACAACTTGAAGTCCGAAGGCTTGAGTCCGCTCACCGGACGGTTGCTTTTGTCCGTAACCACGACGTTGACGATGACCAGCCGGGTCGTGGCTTTGAAAACAGGAGCCGCGCCCTGCTTCGTTCCGGACGTGGGAGACGATGCCTGGGCGGACTGCACGTCGGCATTTGCCGACGAGAGGATAGCGCCGAGAAAAACCAGCAATAAGAGTTTGGATCTCCAACCGACCAAGGGTCACCTTTGAGACTCGCGTCGATCAGAGTACCCCAGTTGGCGTCAGCAAAAAGGAGAAAAGATGATGCACCTGGGATCGCGGAACGTCGGTGAAGTTGCGGCAGCCCGAGTTAGTTTGCGGTGCCGTTACTATGGCAGGCACCCTCGCTCGAGTCCCAAAATGGGTCCCGGATGTACCCCCCTCCCCCTCCCCTGTCCCGCATTCTAAAGGACTTACGGGCATGGGATAAGGTCCGTCCCGCTAAACAAAGGACTTAGTCCCATTGGTCCCGGCAAACAAAGGAGTTACGGGATCCTTCGACTTCGCTCAGGATCTCGGCAGCGGGCTCGGACGCCCGCTAGGCGCCTCGACTTAGTCCCATTGGTCCCGGCAAACAAAGGACTTAGCTGCAGTAGTGCAGTAGTCAGTCGGCAATAGCAAAGACTCTCATTTGACCGTCCTCTATTTCATTCCCACCCTGTTTAATTGTGACAAATCTTCGGGGGACCTACTAGACACTTTCGGCGGATTTATTTCTATCGTGGAATGATGGAGTTGGCGGGAAACGAGACAAAAGCGGGCCTTGACAACTTCTTTCCAAAATCACGCGATCTATTAGCAATGTTGCGCGTAGGGACAATTCAGAAGCGCCAGGCCGAATCGGCTGATCGACTGACAGACTGATCGACTGAGTGCTGACCACTGACCCCTGATTTACGATAATCCCCATGGCTCAGAACGAAGAACCCGTGCCTCTGATTCGCAGGATGCTCCCTTACACCAGCTTTGCCGTCATCGTCGCACTGCTCTACCTGGGATGGGTCTTCTACTCGCGCTGGCATGAAAATCGCCTTGCCCAACAGCGCACTGCCGAGAAAGAACAAGCTGAAGCCAAGCGCATCTACGACATGTACGGCGCCGGACGAGTCAAAATCCTCCAACTTTATGCGAATCCGGGAGTGGTCTCCAAGGGCGGAACGGCGCAGCTTTGCTATGGCGTCTCCAACGCGAAAACCCTCACCATCGATCCGAAGCCCACAGGCGATGTGTGGCCCTCGATCGCACGCTGCGTCGACGTGGCTCCTACCAAGGACACAACTTACGTGGTGACCGCACAGGATGCGAACGGCCACACCGAGACGGCGAACGTCACGATCCAGGTGCGGTAATTCGAAATCCCGGAATGGGGTCCAGACGGCCTCAGTTGCTCCCGGCGTTATTGACACAAAGAAACCAGGCAGCTAGGTTCTGATCGCCTTCACTTCTTTTTTATTAGGAGTGCCCATGTACTGCACTCAATGCGGTCATCCCATCACTGGTAGTTTCTGCAGCAATTGCGGAGCGGCCAACACACCATCGTCGACGACCACGACGATGGCGCCAGCGCCACCGGTCCCGATGGCAACGGGCGCGCAAGTTGTGCAGAAGACCGACGACATGGCCATTGTGAGCCTGATCCTCGGGATACTTTCCATGGTGATGTTCTCCATTTTCGCCGGAATCCCGGCAGTGATTCTCGGCCACAAGTCGCGTGGCCGCATCAAGCGCAGCATGGGTGCACTGACCGGAGACGGAATAGCCCTCGCAGGTCTGATCATGGGATACCTGAGTTTCCTGGCGATACCGTTCATTCTCATCATCGCCGCGATCGCCATTCCAAACCTGTTGCGCGCCAGAATCGCCGCGAATGAAGCGTCTGCGATCGGGTCCGTCAGGACCATCACTGTGGCCCAAGTCAGTTACGCGACGAACCACCAGGAAGAAGGATTCACCTGCTCTCTTGCGGACCTGGGGAACGCTGGTCTGTTGGACTCAATGCTGGCGAGCGGGACAAAGTCCGGATATCGGTACGAGTTGGTCGCCTGCGACGGAACACCGGTTCAGCACTACACCATTCTTGCGATGCCGATGACGCCGGGAACCAGCGGACAACGGACCTTTTGCTCCGACGAAAGCGCCGTCATCAAATCCATGGCGAAGGATGCGACGGGAAACTGCATGGATGTGGGCGAGCCGGTTCGAGGGGGCATTCGCAACTCAACAGGAACAGAGTTCTAGTGTGATCTAAGTCATAGGCGACCGGTGATGCTGTCTCGTAGGCTTGAGACAGCTCATGGCTACGGCGCTTACCCATTTCGATGGCACGATCGCGGCTCCGGTTAAGAAGAAGCTCGTCCGGCGGAGCGATCGCGACTACTCCCAGCGGCTGCGGCTGGCCTCGCAACTATCATTCTTATTCTTGAACGTCTGGATCGGCGTTCAGTTCTTCTTCTGGGTGCGCTTCTACGAAAGTGGCGGAAGTGCGGCAGCGGTTTCGCGTCCGGCGGGGGTCGAGGGCTGGCTCCCCATTGCCGGCCTGATGAACCTGAAATACCTATTGGTGACGGGCTCGATGCCGGCGATCCATCCTGCAAGCTTGGTTCTATTGGCCAGTTTTCTGGCGATTTCGCTTCTGCTGCGGAAAGCCTTCTGCAGCTGGCTGTGCCCAGTGGGAACGGTGTCCGAATACCTGTGGAAGCTTGGCCGGAGAATATTCAAACGTAACTTCCAGCTGCCTCGGTGGGCAGATCTTGGCCTGCGCTCGCTGAAATACCTGCTTCTCGGATTCTTCGGCTGGGCTGTGGTCAACATGTCAGCCGTGGATATCGACGCGTTCCAGCGCAGCCCTTATGGATTGATCGTCGACGTGCGCATGCTGAACTTCTTCCGATTCCTGGGAACGACGGCTGCGGTCGTGATTGGGATTCTCATGATCCTGTCGCTGTTCGTGCAGAACCTGTGGTGCCGCTACCTGTGTCCATATGGCGCGCTGCTGGGAATGGTCTCGCTCGGGAGTCCCGCGAAGATCAAGCGCTATGCGGATCCATGCATCGACTGTGGCAAGTGCGCGAAGGCCTGCCCGTCAGCATTGGCGGTCGACAAGCTGGTCACGATCCGTTCCGTCGAGTGCACTGGTTGCCTCGAATGCGTCGCGGTCTGCCCAGCGAAAGACGCGTTGCAGTTCGAACTGCCGCGCAAGACACGCGTCCCGGCGTGGACTGTCGCGGCCGCCATCGCCGTCATCTTTGTTGGTGGAGTTGCGGCCGCAAAGCTGACAAATCATTGGGACACGCGCGTCCCTGACTACGTTCTGAATCAGCTGGTGCCGGCTGCGAACGAGCAGACGCATCCCTGAGAATTTTACGTTTGATTACAGGCTGAGGGTCAACAGGCTTCTACCAGCGCATTCACCCGCGCCATGAAGTACTCTTCGCCTTCACGCGTCCATAGAAACTGATGCGCGTGGAGCGGTGGAATTGGCTTGGTGGGATCGACCAGGCTCGCAATCGGCGTGCCCGGATTCGACTGGCGCAGCTCGCGGCACAACTCCTGCAAAGCGGCGGGATGGCGGCGAAGCGCAATCAGAATCAGGTCGTAGGTGCGAGTTCGGCTGAGGGTCAGCGCGCAACGGCTGGAATAGGTGCAATCGACTTCGTAGCCAGAATGCAGGAGCGGATCAACATGTTCCTGAATTGCGTGCAAACGATCGGCGAGCAACAGCACACGTCTGGCTTTGGCCGTGCTCGAAGTGGAAAGGGTCGTACTCGACTTCATGGGATCCTCGCGTCTAGTGGCTGAGACGGTGGTCCTCGGGGGAAATCTTTGTTCGAAGTATAGGCATGTTTTTGCGGAAATCAAGAGTGAGTTTCTCTATTTTTTTCGCGAAGGATAGAATTCTCCCTTAATGATTGGCTGGGCAATTGGCGGAAGTGCGGGGCTGGCCGGATTGGTCGTCGCCGGCTACAACACCATGGCGCCGCGATCGCAGCTCTACGGCCGGACGTTCATCGGTCGCGCTCCGGGCACCCGCGAACTGGCGCTGACCTTCGACGACGGACCCAACGATCCATATACCTTTCACCTGCTGGAAGTACTTGCAAAGCATGAAGTTAGGGCCACGTTCTTCATGATTGGGCGGTACGTGAAACAGCGCCCGGAGATCGCCGCTGCCGTGGCACGCCAAGGGCACGTGATCGGCAATCACACGTTCACTCACCCGAACTTGATCTTCCGGACTCCGGGGCAGGTGCGAAGTGAGATCGCCGCCTGCGAACAGGCGCTGGAAGACGCCGTCGAGCGAAATCACGCGCCGATGTTTCGTCCGCCGTGGGGAGCAAGAACACCTGTCGTGCTACGAACTGTCCGGCAACTCGGGATGACGCCAGTTTTATGGAGCGTGACCGGCTACGATTGGAATGCCGGTTCGGCCGCCGACATCAAGCACGAAGTGACGCGGCAAGTGCGCGGCGGAGACGTTGTCCTTCTGCACGATGGCGGACACAAGCACATGGGCGTGGATCGCTCGTACACGGTGCAGGCCGTCGACGAACTGATCCGCAGATACAAAGAAGAGGGCTACGCGTTTCGCACGATTACGGAGATGATGGCTGCGAACGAGCGAGCACGCTCCGTGCCAGTTTGACGCAGCAGCTCACGATCCCTACAATCTCGTTTCCCACCCGATGCCAACCGTGAAACGGGAGTCAACCATATGAACTGTCGTACTGCGATCCTGAGATCGCTTGCGGGCGTCTTTTTAGCCCACTTGCTGCTGGTTTCTGCTGCCATAGCGCAGACGGCCAGCTCGGTTGCCGCGCCTAAAGACGTTCTTATCAAGAATGCCACGCTGCTCACCGTCACGCACGGAAAGATCACGAATGGCAGCGTCTATATAAAGGACGGCAAAATCGCCGCGTTTGGCGACAAAGTCAGCGCTCCCAGCGGCGTAGTCGTAATCGATGCGGGCGGGAAATACCTCACTCCTGGAATTATCGATCCGCATTCGCACATGGCGCTGCGCGACGATATCAACGAAGCGACCTCGCCGGTGGTTCCGAACATGCGCATGATCGATGCGTTCGACTACACGGATAAGGCGATCTATCGTGCGCTCGCCGGAGGCGTGACCAGCGCCCTTCTACTGCACGGATCGGCGGACATGATTGGCGGGCAGGCGGTGGTGATTAAGACGAAGTACGGCCTTGGCCGTGACCAGCTGCTCTTTCCGGGCGCGCCACAGTCGATCAAGTTCGCGAGCGGAGAGAATCCAAAGCGCGTTTTCGGCGGCAAGGGCCAATTGCCTTCCACGCGAATGGGCAATTTCGCTGTACAGCGTCAGGCGCTGGTGGATGCGCAGAGCTACATGCGCGAATGGGATGCCTATAACGAAAAGGTGAAGAAGGGCGACAAGGACGCAACGCCGCCGAAACGCGATCTGAAGCAGGAGGCGCTCGCGGAAGTTCTCCGCCGCAATATGCTGGTGCAGATTCATTGCTATCGCGCCGATGAACTGCTGAATGAGATGGCGATGGCCAAAGAGTTCGGTTACAACCTGCGCGCCTTCCATCACGGACTGGAAGCGTACAAGGTTGCCGATCAGCTCGCCGCGAATCACGTGGGGCTGGCGACCTTTGCCGACTGGTGGGGATACAAGTACGAAGCGTGGGACGCGATTCCGTGGAACGCGGTGATGTCGATGCGCAAGGGCGTGACCGTGGCCATCAAGAGCGACTCGAACGACTACATCCGCCGATTGAATCAAGAGGCGGCAAAGACGATCCGTTACGGCGGCGCGACGGAAGACGAGGCGCTGCGCATGATTACGCTGAACGCCGCGTGGATTATCGGCGTTGATAATCGCGTGGGCTCGATCGACGTGGGCAAAGACGCTGATCTCGTGATCTGGGACGGCTATCCGCTCTCGAGCTACGGCGTTCCTGAGAAGGTATTCATCGATGGCGAAATGTTCTTTGACCGCACGCGAGCGGGCTTTGGAACCACGCATTACGGCAACGTCGCCGAAGTCGCACCGGAGATTCCGGTGGTGAAGGAGGGCCAGTAATGCTGCGAACTTTGATCGCTACTGTATTTCTCTGTGCGACGTTGAGCGGTGCGCAGACGCGCGAAGCCGTACACACGCACCGCAATCAGGCGCGCACTGAATCTGCGGCCCAAACCATCGCGCTTACGGGCGGCAAGCTGCTGACCGTCACGCACGGCACGATTGAAAACGGCGTGCTGGTGATGGAGGGCGGCAAGATCACCGCTGTCGGAAAAACGGGAGAGGTGAAAATTCCGGCTGGCGCGCAAGTGATCGACGTGAGCGGGATGACTGTTTATCCGGGGCTGATCGACTCGGAAACGCATCTCGGTCTCACCGAAATTGAAGCGGAGAAGATGACCAACGATCTCGTCGAGATGAGCGATGAGATCATGCCGCAGATGCACGTCACGGATGCGTTTCATGCCGAGTCAGAGTTGATTCCCGTGACGCGATATAACGGAATCCTGAACGCAGTCGTCTCGCCTACGGACCAAGACACTTTGCCGGGGCAGGATGCGTTCATCCAGCTTGCCGGGGCTTCTGCGCCGGAGATGCTGATCGGACGCGACATCGCCATGCCGCTGAACTTCGACGGCACACAACGGCGCAACGAAACCTGGGATAGCGCGAAGTATCCGATGACGCGCATGGGCATGGCCGCGCAACTGCGGCAGGCTTTCATCGACGCGCAGGACTACGGTCAGAAGCTCGACGACTACAACAAGAAGAAAGCCGCCGGCGACGCGAAAGCCACGCCGCCGAAGCGCGATCTGAAGCTTGAAGCGCTGCTGCCGTATCTGCGCGGCGAGAAGCCGGTGGTGATCGAAGCCGTGGAGCCGAGCGACATCGAAACCGCGGTTGGGCTCGCGCAGGAATTCAAGCTGAAGTTCATTTTGAATCACCTGACGCACGCACAGCCGGTGCTCGACTACGTCGCCAGCCTGAAAGTTCCAGTGATTGTTGGGCCGATCTACACCGACCCGAAAGACGATGAGCGCTACGACACGGTCTATCGTCTTCCCGCGGAATTGCAGAAGCGCGGGGTGAAGATCGCATTCGCTTCTTACGACGCGCACCAGTCGCGCAACCTGCCCTATGCTGCCGGATACGCCGTCGCCTTTGGACTTCCGTACGACGAAGCGCTGAAGGCGATCACGATCAACGCAGCCGAAATCTGGGGCGTGGCCGACAAACTCGGCTCACTGGACGCGGGCAAAACAGCAAACGTCGTGGTTTCGAACGGCGATCCGCTGGACGTGAAGACCGACGTGAAACACATCTTCATCGCCGGAAAAGAAATTCCGCTCAAAGATCGACAAACAGAGTTGAGGGACGAGTACAGCAAGTGATTTGAAGATACGTAGTAATTAGTAATTAGTTTAAATGCCTACCCACGACCCAAAGAAGGATCGAGGGTGGGCACCCAGATTCTGACTACCCCACTCAAGCCAAAAGAGGGCTTGAATGGGCCACCGGAGTTTACCGATAAGTTAAGCCACCCCCTCCCCCTCCCTAGCGGATAACAAACGACTTACACGTAGGGCGTCC
Source organism: Terriglobia bacterium (assembly GCA_963848375.1). Classification (GTDB taxonomy): domain Bacteria; phylum Acidobacteriota; class Terriglobia; order Terriglobales; family Acidobacteriaceae; genus JAJPJE01. The sequence goes on along the minus strand of CAWKDK010000028.1, from coordinate 379,805 downwards.
GTACATAGCGGATTCCAAAGAACTTAAGCGTCTCATAGCGGATAACAAAGGACTTAGCTGCAGTTGTCAGTAATCAGTTGTCAGTTGTCAGTTGTCAGACAAAAGCAAAGTCAAAGACGTCCCGAACTTCACACTGCTATCTCTATTGTGACAAATTGGAGGGGACCTACTAGACACTTTCGGAGAATTTATTTCTATCGTGGAATGATGTACTTGGCGGGAAAATGAGGCTAAGAGGCTCTTGACAACATCTGCGCGGGGCCGAGAATTGGGCTCCTCGGCGCACCTAGTGAGGGTCCCACCTCACCAAAAGAAGGCGAGATGGGGCACCCTCTCTTTCTTTATGCTGTGCTCGATTGAGCGCTGGCCATCGCCGCTGCCTCACCCGCAGTTTACGGCAGGAACACTAGCTCCACGTGAGCCACACTTTCGGAGACTGAGAATATTGCGCTTATAATGTCTCGAAGTGATCTTGATCGTAAGATTGTAATCCGTTGATTTTCAGACTCCGAGAAGATCAGTCGATTGTTGTGGCCGGGGATTGATTTTAGCGTATCTCCTTGCCCCCTGGCGGATAAGCGGAATGGTCACTATCGCCTTGTCGTCGAATTTTCTTTCTCGGACCGGAACACCGTGCGCGACTTCAAAAAGCACGCCAGAATCCGAGGAGTGAAGCCCGATTATCCTGTGCTTATTGGCATTCCAGAGAAAATTGAGCCGCCAGAGGGGATGGGATTTGTACGCCTTCCCGTTGTTGTACGGCTGAAGCAACTTTATGATCGCGACTGCCGCACTGGGAATGCCAACCGTAGCATCTCTGATCTTATCCTGTGTGCGCGGCGAATCTTTAGGACAGACGGGGAAGCAAGTCTCGCTGGAAGGGCGCTTCTTGCCGATTTTTGCCAGTGTCCAAGCGATGTGGTCAAGCGAAGCTCGCAAATTGCAAACGAAATCACCAGCAATGAGTCCAAGTCGCAAGAAGTGGATTGCGCCAATAGATTCAGCCGTAATATTGAACAATCCGAGCTCCGCATCCTCCTCTGTTACGACTCGATAAAGGTTTTCAGACTTACTCATGAGCGCAGCGAATTGAGCATCGAGAGTATCCAGGTGCATCTTCGCCCACTCCATCTCAAAATTGCGCTGCTTGGTTACCATGATTGGCCGCTCCTGTGTGCTGTCAAGAAGAGGCGTTCGATTAGCGCGCGAAGTCCACTTCAGTGCGGCGCACTTAAGTCTGGCAGGGTGCCCCATCTCGCCTTCTTTTGGCGAGGTGGGAGCTAACTCCCAACCTTCGACTGCAGTCCAGCCCACTCTCGCCATCTTGCTGTGTATTCGCTTTCAATCTCCACGACTCCAGGAACGCCCAGCGCGTGCGAGCGGAAACTGCTCCACCGCCACCCTTCCGGACTCGTGACTAATCCACGCAATACTGGATTCCGATGTATATAGCGCAGCTTCTCGATGCGCTTGCGCTCGCTCCACACGTTGAAATCGTAATAACGCCGCTGCCAGAAATGCTCATCTTTAACGCTTAACAGCTGGTGAGCAACGGTTCGCTTGATCAGCATCAGCGCAGCCGCCAGCGTTCCAAGTTCAGGTTCCGTGATCAGCAGATGCACGTGCTCCGGCATGACCACATAACCGGCAATATAGAAACGATATCGTTGTCGAAAGCGCTCGAGGACATTTTCGAAGACGTCTCGCGCTGCCGCGGTGCCTAACAGCGGGCGGCGCTGATAACAACTGAAAGTAAGAAAGTGAAGCTGACGAGTTTGCTGGAACCGATTTAGACCGGTCGGCACGCAAGGATCTTATCTGGGGACGATAGATGGCGACTGTGATCCAGGTCAACGTTTGGCGTTCAGGTCAGTTGTTCCCACCTCGCGAAAAACGGGCGAGATGGGGCACCCTCAATTCACTCTGTTTTCCCCACTCGCGCGTTAAGGTCAGTTGCTCCCACCTCGCCAACAGCGGGCGAGATGGGGCACCCTCAACTTCACTCAGTTTTCCCAACTCGCGCGTTCAGGTTAGTTTGTTCCCACCTCGCCAACAGCGGGCGAGATGGGGCACCCCCAACTTCACTCAATTTTCCCAACTCGCGCGTTCAGGTCAGTTTGTTCCCACCTCGCCAACAGCGGGCGAGATGGGGCACCCCCAACTTCACTCAATCTTCCCAACTCGCGCGTTCACGTTAGTTGTTCCCACCTCGCCAAAAACGGGCGAGATGGAGCACCCTCCTCCGTCAACGCTACTTCTGGGCGACACACGGTACGGCTTTCGGTTTCGGCGCAATCGAGGCGTACTCCGGTCCCAGTTTCGCAATGGCGGCGCGGAGTTCATCGTCCCCCACGCCCATCCGATCAAGAACAACCTTCCCTTGTGCATCGATGAGAATAGTTCTGGGAATGCCGGACGAAATAAGCGCTTTGGACACCGAGCCGTCGCCGTCATGGAAGTTCAGCCACTTGTAACCGTTTTTCGCCAAAAGGTCGGTCGCTGTATTCGGCTCCTCGTCCTGATCAACGGAGATTGCCACCAGGCCCTTATCTTTGGTCTCGTCCACAAGCTTCGCAAATTCCGGCATCTGCTTTACACAGGGAGCACACCACGTGGCCCAGAGATCCAGGAGCACAGGCTTTCCGCGAAACGAACTCAGTGGACGGACTTTGCCATCATTTCCTTTCAGTTGCAGATCGGGCGCAAGCGTCTCGGTCAAATCAGGCCCACCGAAGTTTTTCGTGGGATCTGGAAAATTCTGGACCAGCTTCGCTTCCGCCGGTGGATTGAAAGCGAAGAGAGCATCAGGTACAGGGCGATCGAATTCCACCGAATAGGTGGTGATGGTTTCCAGTTCGAAAGGAGCGCGCCCGCCTCCTCCCATGATGTAGTAGGAGTGGCCCTTCTCTAACGTCCTGAGAATCGTTTCGTTCGACTTGTCGATCCAAAATGTCTTGGCCAAACTGTAGTCGGAGCTGTTTCTTTTTAGATCAGCATTCTCCACCCGAACGACAAAGGCCGGGACCTTCCGCCCATTCACCTCAATGATGTCATCCGGAAGAAGCGTGGCCGCCTTGTAATGCTTTGCCACGTCCGCGAGCTGTTTCTTCAACTCTTCCGCTTGCATTAATGGCATTTCCTCTTGTGCCCACACCTTGCTGTCGTGTCCCGTGGACGAGACAAACGGCTGCATGGTGTATTGCTTCCCGACAAGGTGGTAAAGCCAGACCGTCTTTCCGTCCGAAATCTGTGTAGCGCCTCCGAAACTTGCCTGCCCTTCGTAATGAAATCGATTGCCGGAGGCTTCCGCTACAAGAAGCCTGGTCTTCTGCCAGCAATTCTCGTAGTCGCCCTTTCTAGTGCTCTCCTCTACCGCTTCCATGCGATACGACTTTGCGTCGGCATAGTGCTGCGACACACGTTGCAGTAGTGCCAGCCCGTCGCCGGGCGCAGCAGAGTTTCCCGCCTGGCCGACGGCGAGAGCCGAGATGAAGAAAAACGTGAACATCGGCACCATTCGTTTGAGCATGCGGACCTCCTGCGCTCTGAACGCAGCGTATGTTACTGAATTGCTGCTCTTCTTCAACAAAAGTCGATTCTGATTTCGGAAAATGGAAAATGGCCGGTTGAACGCCGACAGGAATTTCCGCGCGAGAGCCGATAGGCTCGCGTCCGGCTTGAGCGGGCGGGATCTCGGCACCGCACAAAGCGGGTTTGACCCCTACCATCCCCTGCCGCTAGGATGTTGCGGGTATTCCCCGTCCTATGCAAAAGAGGCGTAGGAGGGCCACCCGCGAATACTTAAGGGTTTGCAATCCTTTACACTACTTTGCCAGCCCATTTACACTAGCCCTTTTAATGTAGACAGGAGGCGCCGATCAGATGGCCGCAGTTGAAGATAAGGTTAAGCAGATCATCGTGGAACAGCTCGGAGTAGACGAAGCCGAGGTCACCGCCAGCGCTTCGTTCGTGGATGACCTGGGCGCCGACTCGCTGGACACGGTGGAACTGGTCATGGCGTTCGAAGAAGCGTTCGACATTGAGATTCCCGACGAAGAAGCCGAGAAGATCCGCACGGTCCAGAACGCAGTCGACTACATCACCAAGCACGCCAAGGTGGCCAAGCAGTAATCACGCGCGAATCGCGGAAGCCGGGTTGCTCCCGCCGCTCCATACTTGTGCCCGCTTTACGCCTCTAAAGAAGGAGAAAGTTTTCGATGGCAGATACTGACGAAAAAGTAAAACAAATCGTGGTTGAGCAACTGGGCGTCGACGAAGCCGAGGTTACCCCGAACGCTTCGTTCGTAGATGACCTGGGCGCCGATTCGCTCGACACGGTTGAACTGGTAATGGCATTCGAAGAGGCTTTCGACATCGAGATCCCCGACGAAGATGCCGAGAAGATCCGCACCGTAAAAGACGCCATCGACTACATCGGCAAGCACGCGAAAGGCGGAAAGTAATTTGCAGAGGCGCGTCGTCGTTACCGGGATCGGGTTGATTTCGGCAGTTGGCAATACCACTGAAGAAACCTGGCAGAACCTTCTGGCCGGAAAAAGTGGCGTGACGCGCATCACGCATTTCGATACCTCACAGCACGCCTGCCAGATCGCCGCCGAGGTCAAGGGCTTCGATCCGCTCAACTTCATCGAGAAAAAAGAAATAAAGAAGATGGGCCGCTTCATCCACTTCGCCCTGGCGGCGTCGGAAGAGGCGATGAAAATGGCCGGCCTTTCGGTGACCGACGAAATCGCCGACCGAGTTGGCGTGCATATCGGATCCGGCATCGGCGGATTCGACATTATCGAGCGCGAGCATACGAACCTGATCGAGGGCGGTCCGCGCAAGATATCGCCCTTCTTTATTCCTGCTTCGATCATTAATCTCGCGGCTGGTCAGGTGAGCATTCGTTTCGGCGCCAAGGGTCCGAACGAAGCGACGGCCACGGCCTGCACGACGAGCGCACACTCTATCGGCGATGCTTTCAAGATCATCCAGCGCTGCGACGCCGATGTGATGATTGCGGGCGGCTCCGAAGCCGCCATCACGCCCATGGGTATTGGCGGGTTCGCTGCCATGCGCGCGCTTTCGACGCGCAACGATGCTCCGGAAAAGGCGAGCCGTCCGTGGGATAAAGATCGTGATGGGTTTGTGGTCGGCGAGGGCGCGGGCATCCTTATTCTGGAAGACCTGGAATTTGCCAAACGCCGGGGAGCCAATATCCTTGCGGAAGTTGTCGGCTATGGCATGAGTGGCGACGCGTACCACATCACCTCGCCTGCACCTGAGCATGAAGGTGCGTACCGCGTGATGTTGCACGCTCTTCGCGATGCGAAGATTCAGCCCAGCGATATCGGATACGTAAACGCGCACGGCACTTCTACGGAGATCGGCGACAAGCTGGAAACCGTGGCCATCAAGCGAGTGTTCTCCGAAAAGATTCCGCCGGTGAGCTCCACGAAATCGATGACCGGGCACTTGCTTGGCGGCGCCGGTGGACTCGAAGGTGGCATCACGGTGCTGGCGCTACGCGATCAGGTTCTTCCGCCGACGATCAATTACGAGACGCCCGATCCTGAGTGCGATCTTGATTATGTACCGAATCAATCGCGCAAAGTTCAGATGGACTTCGCGCTCTCCAATTCGTTTGGCTTCGGCGGGACGAATGGATGCCTGATTTTTCGCAGGTGGACGCGAATAGGGCAGTTGCTAGTTGTTAGTTGCTAGCGAACCCTTCCAGTTCCGAAGACGCGGGCGAGGGCGCCCGCGCCACACGTTTCCCCCGTTCACCCAGCGTTCGTCGCGTACAACGTTCGCGGACAGGAATGTCCGCGCCACACAAGCAAGCCACACAAACAAGGCACGCAAGCAATCCGCAAGGACTTCGCATCACTTATCACCAATCGTAGGTACTACGACATAGTAGAGATTGCCAATCCACAGGTTGGCAGTTCAGAATAGCTTTTCAGTTTCCCACGGACGTACTCTTCATGGTGACGGCTACCACCAATTACTCTCACAAACGAGCAACAGCACGAGCGGCGCTTATCAACCTCGACGAGAGCGTCAGCAACGTTCTTCAGGATTGCCTGCGTCAGTTCAACATTGAGTCGGTTACGATCACGCATAACGCTGCCGAGCGCATTGAGAAGGAAAAGTTTGATGCCTGCATCATCTCGTTAAACGACGAAGCGATGCCGGTGCTGGAAACGATCCGCTCGTCGCGTTCGAACAAGCGGCTCATCATGTTCGGTGTTTGCAAATCAACTGGTGAGGCCGTGCGGTTCTCGAAGTTCGGCATCAACGTGCTGATGGAAACGCCGGTCGAGCGCCAGACGGCTCTACGCGCGGTTCGCGCCACGCATTTGTTAATCCTGAATGAATTCCGGCGGTACGTGCGCATTCCGGTGGTGGCGAAGGTCGATTTATTCAACGGTGAAAGCCAGGTCGTGGCCAGTACCGTCGAGATCAGCGGCGGCGGCATGTCGCTGCGCTATCGCGGCGAACTGAAGATGAACGACCAGGTGCAAGCCGTGGTGGAATTGCCCGGACGTTCGAGCACCAGAATTCGCGGCGTGGTCTCCTGGCTGCATCCGCAGGAATCGATTGCGGGCGTGCGGTTCGATCCTGAGGACGAACGGCGCCTCATCGTGAAGTCCTGGATTGAAGAGTATCTCGAGATCAACTAGTCTCCTGTAGTCGTTCCCTAACGCATGCCAGACTACGCGCTTGAACTCTGCGACGTGTCGAAGAGCTACGATCAGTTTGTAGCCGTCGACCACCTTTCCCTGAACATTCCTAAAGGCAGCGTTTACGGATTGCTTGGTCCCAACGGCGCGGGCAAAACCAGTTCGCTGCGCATGATGATTGGCATTACGTTGCCGGACTCGGGCGAAGTGCGCATCTTCGGCCAGAGCTTCCGGCGCGAGCATCTGCAAGCGCATTGGATATCTCCCGGAAGAGCGCGGCTTTTATAAGCGCATGAAGCTCGGCGAACACCTGGTGCTGCTGGCGGAGTTGCAGGGCGTGCCGGCGAACGAAGCGCGGCGACGCGCAAGCGAATGGTGCAACCGTCTGCAACTTGGCGAGTGGTTCGACAAGAAAGTGGAAGAACTTTCCAAGGGCATGCAGCAGAAGGCGCAGTTCATCGCGTCGGTTCTGCATGATCCCGAGCTGCTGATCCTGGATGAACCGTTCTCGGGACTGGATCCGGCGAATGCGGTCGTGCTGAAAGATGTGTTGCTCGAACTGAAGAAGGCAGGCAAGACCATCCTGTTCTCGACGCATCGCATGGACACCGTTGAGCGGCTGTGCGACGCGATCTGCCTGGTGAATCGCGGCAAGTCGGTGCTCGAGGGCGATCTGCGCAGCATCAAGTCGCGCTACGGCAAGAATAATGTCCAGATGGAATACGAGGGCGATGGCGCGTTTCTGCAGAGTTCCGAGCTGGTGCAGTCGTTCAATAACTACGGCAACTATGTGGAAGTGAAGCTGCGGCCGGGAGCCGACCCACAGGCGTTACTGCAATCGGCGATGAGCCGTGTGCGTCTGAACAAGTTCGAGCTGGTCGAACCGTCGCTGGAAGAAATCTTCATCGACGTGGTGAGTAATCACAATGCGTAATATTGGACTGATTCTCCGCCGCGAATATCTCGAGCGCGTTCGCACCAAATCGTTCCTCATCAGCACCATTCTGCTGCCGCTGTTCATGTTCGGCATGATCTTCCTGCCGAGCAAGCTGGCGATGATGAAAACCGCCGGCACAAAACATATTGCTGTGGTCAGCAACAATGCTGAGATCGCGCAGTCGGTGGCGATCGCAGCTCAGCGATGGCACGCGCTTCGGCACGAAGTATTCGGTCGACGTCATCAACGACACCAGCGAAGACGAGCGCGCCAAGCTGCGCACCGAGGTCAGCAGCGGGCAGCTCGACGGCTTCATATGGCTCTCCAATGACGCGATTGCCTCGCGCGATGTGACCTATGGCGCACGCGAGACCAGCGACTTCACCGAAGATGCGGGACTGCAATCGGCAATCACCAGCGCGATCATGAAGCATGAGCTGGCATCGCGCGGCGTGCCTGCTTCGGACGTCGATTCGATGCTGAAAGAAGTTCACATTAAGACCGTACCGATTCAGCAGGGCAAAGAGAGCGGCTCGGTCAGCGGGCTGGAATGGCTGAGCAGTTTCCTGCTGGCAATGATGCTGTATCTGACGCTGATCGTTTACGGCATGTCAGTGATGCGCTCGGTGCTGGAAGAAAAAACTTCGCGCGTGATGGAAGTGATGCTCAGCTGCGTGACGCCGAAGGAGTTGATGGCCGGGAAAATTCTGGGCGTGGGCGCCGCCGGACTTACGCAGATCGCGATCTGGTGCGCAGTCGCCGGAGTGTTTGGAGGCGCAGGCGCAGTCACTTCCGGAAATGCGCCGCAACTGGGGATAACGGCGGGAACGCTGGCCGCGCTGGTCCCATTCTTCCTGGCCGGGTTCCTTCTTTATAGCGGCCTGTATGCGGCGCTGGGGGCGATGGTGAACTCCGAACAGGAAGCGCAGCAGTGGCAGTTCTTCGTGACGATGCCGCTGGTGGTGCCGGTCATCCTGCTGACGTATGTGATTCGCCAGCCGAACGCGCCGCTGTCGATGTGGATGTCGATGGTGCCTTTCTTTGCGCCGATCCTGATGTATGTGCGCGTGCTGGTGGAGCGTCCGCCGATGTGGCAGATTGGGCTTTGCGTCGCGCTGCTGCTGGCCACGATGTATGGCGTGCTGGCACTGTGCTCGCGTATCTACCGCGTGGGGATTCTCATGTACGGCAAGCGTCCAACGCTGCCGGAGATCGTGAAGTGGCTGAGGTACTCGTAGGGCTTTCAGTCTTTCAGTCGCTCAGTCTTTCAGTTCATCAGTCTTTCAGTACTTCAGTACTTCAGTACTTCAGTATTTCAGTTCGTCAGTCTTCAACCTTCCTCTTCACCCTGGCACGCTGCCCCACTGTAGCCACAAGAAGGCATGAAGGGCCGTTGGGCCCAACTGCATAATGGCCATATCGAAAATTCCTTAAGTGGATATTGCTTCCAGCCAGCTCTACCTGCCAATCTCTGCCGGATCGATCCGCGCGAAATGAAAATGAAGCAAATCTACCTCGGGCGCCACGTATACGGATTAGCCGCCATCGGTTTCGGTTTGACCACCTTGGTGTGGCGTGACTTCAACATCTGGCAGCAGATCCGGGCGCTGGGAAACGTTTCGCACCGCGAGATTCTCGTATACATTGCAGCAGCAATCGAACTCGCTGGCGGCTTGGCGATCCAGTGGCGTAAAACCGCGCGAGCCGGTGCTTTCGCACTGGGCGCTCTGTACCTGACCTTCGCTTTGCTCTGGGTACCGCACATCATTGCCACACCAAGAATCTATGATCGATGGGGCAACTTCTTCGAACAATTTTCTCTAGTCTCGGGCGCGCTCATCGTCTACGCGACGGCTGGAAGGGATTCGGAACAAGACACAAGGATGGCTCGGATCGGATACGTATGCTTCGGAGTGTGCGTGGTTTCATTCACACTCGAGCAGCTCCTTTATCTTTCTGGAACGGCACAGTTCGTTCCGAAGTGGATTCCTCCAGGACAAATGTTCTGGGCGGTAATCACCACGATTGCATTTGCCCTTGCGGCAATCGCATTACTATCCGGACGTTCGGCTTTGCTGGCATCTCGATTCCTTACCCTGATGCTGATTGGCTTCGCATTGCTCGTGTGGTTGCCGGCGCCGTTTGCCGATCCGCACAACCTGATCAATTGGGCCGGCAACGCGCAGAATCTGGCGATAACCGGCGCGGCATGGATTGTCACCGATTATCTAAGCCAACATCATCTTGCCGATGTGCCATCCAGGCGGTCGGCGCCAGCGCTGGTGATCAAATAGCGATTCGGAGCCGATCCTAGTGCGCACGATGCGATCCAGATTCAGATTGCTGGTGCCTCTTTTTTAACGGCGAAAGCCTGCTTGCGCGTGATCAGGAAATAGAGTGGGATCAGCACGCCGAGCAAACCGGTTACGCCGCCCATGATGATGAACGGCATGGGATCGAGTTGCGGTCCCGATTGCTGCATTTGCTGCATCCATGGCGAAACTCGTTTGTGAGGCGCTGAGGAGCGAAACCAGCATGCGCTCGCGTCCGCCGGGCGCAAGATAGAAAATTGCCGGCATTGATGAAGGCGAAAACGTAATATGCGATCCCTGCGATCGCGCGCGATGGGATTTAAGCCGCAACAAGCCGATTCCGATGCAGAGATTCGCAACCAACCACAAGGAAGAGATAAACTGCAGCGCTGGCCGGTGACCACTTTCGTGAAGAAGAATGGCGGGAGCATGAATCAGGAAATTGACTGGGAAGAAAACGCACCCAACCAGCAACAGCCAGGCAATGATCGTGATGCTGAGAGGGCGTGCACTCGAGCGCGCCTGACCAATCAGGGCCGGAGTGGCAGATTGCAGACCTTCACCAATCGGATAGGCGGGAGTTGGAGCTGCGAATTGCGCCTTCACTTTTGGGCGGGTAAAGAGGACCAGCCACCAGACGCCGATTCCGGCGATCCCGAACCAGAAGGCCCCCATGACGAGGCGTATGCCGGTCATCGTGGATTGAGTTGCGGCCCCGGCGGGAGCAGCGGGCAGCGGCATGAGCAGCATAATCAGACCGACTATTAGCTCCCATAAATATGAGGATGACGGAAAAAATGAGGATGGAGATGCGAGCCCAATTCTTCAGGCAAAACAAGCCGATGCTGGTGATGATTCCCCAAATTGCCGGGAGTATATAGACCAACGCACCCATCACGAAGATCGCTTTGGGCGCTGAAGCGACTCCGGAGAAATTGGCTCGAGTGGGGGCAAAAAAGAAGAGTAGGAAAATCACCAACACACCGAGTCCGAGGGTGAGCGCCGATCCAAGCAAAGAAACGATGGCACTGAACGTGACGCCGATGGAACGCTTCATGAGCGGCTCCTTTTGAGGATGAGTGTAGGAGTTGCGGGAGGTCAGCAGAATGTCTTTGTGGGTTCTTGCGGTGACCGATGTAACTCTCTTTCCGCGAATTCTGGCCTGACATCGCTCCGGAGCTGCTATCTCGGAGTCCGTAGCGGGATCTAGGCTAAATTCGCGGTCGCACCTAACATTCTTCCTGATCTGGAACTGGGACGAAGCGCTTAGATATTGGGGTTTGAGGATGTCCCGAGTGGCTGGCCTGCAGTTTGACGCTGTTTGGATCGCCCACCTATAATTGAGACGCCATTCCGCATACTGTGATTCATCGTGAATCGCGAATGACCTCGGCCCCGAGTTGAGGCGTTCCCGGAAGGATTTCCAAGGAGTCCACGACACATCCAATGAAACGTACTATTGCAAGTATCGCTCTACCTCTGGCATTGCTGTGCGCAGGTGCATTCGCGCAAACGGCAGCCACTCCATCAGCAGCTGCCCCGGCGGCCGCTGCGCCTGCGGCCACCGCGGCCCCCGCAGGACCATCTAAGATTGGCATCATCAACATCCAGCAGGCGATCGCGCTGACCAACGAAGGCAAGCGCGACATCGAAGGGCTGGAGAAGAAGTTCGATCCCAAGCGCCAGGAACTTCAGGGCTTGAACAAGGAAGTAGAAGACCTGAAGAAGCAACTGGATAGCCAGGGCTCGAAGCTGAATGAAGAAGCGCGCAGCAACCTGGTGAAGAGCATCGAGAGCAAGCAGAAGACCCTGCAGCGCCAGGCCGAAGATGCGCAGAACGATTACCAGGGCCAGCAGCAGGAACTGGTGAATCGCGTTGGCACGAAGCTGATGGAAGCGCTGGACAAGTACGCGAAGGCGAATGGCTTCAGCATGATCATCGACGTGTCGGGTCCACAGAACCCGATTTTGTGGGCACAGCCCAACGTCGATGTAACGCAGCAGGTCGCCGCGGCTTACAATGCCACTTCTCCGATCACTGCACCGGCTGCACGCCCGGCAACGGCATCTTCGAATCCGAAGCCCGCAGCACCTTCCGCTTCGACTCCGAAATAGCGATTGCGACGGAATGGACGTGACGAGCCGCCCTCAAAAGGGGCGGCTTGTTTTTTGTTTGATACAAGGAATTCTGGTTCTTTCGAGCGCAAGGAAGACGAGCGCCCTTGCCGCGGGCTGTCACGAGCTTTTATGATGCGCGAGATGACTGCGAAACTCTCCCCGACCGCGAACCTGCGCCAGAAGGCGCAGTTGATGTCTGCGTCTGAGATCGAACGTACCCTGGTTCGCCTGGCTCACGAGATCATAGAGAAAAATAACGGGACCGATAAGCTCGTGCTGGTCGGTATACGACGCCGTGGAGTGCCGCTGGCGCAGCGATTGGCGCGCGTGATCGAGCGCATCGAGAACAAGGCGGTTCCAGTCGGCACGCTGGATATCACGCTTTATCGCGATGATCTGAGCACGGTGGGATCGAAGCCGGAAGTGCGACCAGGCGAACTGGGTGCGGATATCAAGGGCATGCACGTGATCCTGGTGGATGATGTCTTGTATACGGGGCGAACGACGCGCGCGGCACTGGATGCGCTGTTTGATCATGGACGTCCACAACGAGTGCAGTTGTTGACGCTGATCGATCGCGGCCACCGTGAGCTTCCGATCGAAGCCGCATTCGTGGGACGCTATATTCAGACCAGCGATCGCGAAATCATCGAAGTAAGACTGAACGAAACAGATCAGACGGAAAAAGTGCTATTGGTAGAGCGCGAAATGTAGGCTGAAGTAACCGACTCAGACCCAGCCAAGCCAAAAGAGGTTTGGACGGGGCACCGACCAACTTATGAATCAACCTGCTCGTGGTTCCCTGCTCGGATTGGAAGACCTCTCCACTAAGGAAATCAGTTCTATTCTGAAAGACGCGCGAAAGATGCAGCGCGGTAAGACGAAACCCGTGTTGCGCGGCAAGCGTGTGATCCTGCTGTTCTACGAGTCGTCCACGCGTACGCGCGTTTCGTTCGAGTTCGCGGCGAAGTCACTGGGCGCGACGACGGCGCTGATCTCGGCGTCGGCGTCGAGCATCGAGAAGGGCGAGTCGTTAATCGACACCGGATACACGGTGACTTCGCTGGGCGCAGAGGCGATCGTGATCCGGCATCCATCGTCGGGCGCGCCGGAGTTGCTGGCGCGACATGTGCCTGTGCCGGTGATCAATGCTGGGGATGGCATGCACGAGCATCCGTCACAGGGACTGCTGGATGCGTATACGATCCTGGAACACAAAGGCACGCTGAAGGGACTACGGGTGGCGATGATTGGGGACATCTTCCATAGCCGCGTGGTGCGATCGGATGTGCATCTGCTGACAAAGTTTGGATCGAAGGTGGTGTTGTGCGGGCCTCCGGAGCTGGTGCCGGATGTAGCGGCGACGCTCGCGCCGGGAGTATCGGTGACGCGGAGTCTGGAGGAGGCGCTGGCGGGCACGGATGTGATCGTCGCGCTGCGTATTCAGAAAGAGCGATTGGCGGGACTGCAACTTAGTTTGGGCGACTACATCGAGCGGTACCAATTGCGGCCGGAGCGGCTGAAGATGGCGAAGAAAGATGCGATCGTCATGCATCCGGGACCGATCATACGTGGGCTGGAAGTGACGAGTGAGGTAGCGGATGGGCCGCAAGCGGTGATCCGGGATCAAGTGCGGAACGGCGTGGCGGTAAGAAGGGCGATCTTGGCGAGAGCTTTAGCGTGAAAACCATAGAGCCGCTGATTAACGCAGATGAACGCAGATATCTCCATTCTGATTTAACTGAGAAGATCATTGCGGTTTTCTATGAGGTGTACAACGAGCTTGGATACGGATTTCTAGAGTCGGTTTACGAAGAGGCGATGTACCGGGCTCTTTGTTCACGCGGACTAGAAGCTCACAGACAGGTTCCCGTACCGGTTTGGTTTCGAGGTGAACGAATCGGGGATTTCAAAGCTGACCTTGTTGTGGCCGATTCGGTACTCGTGGAACTCAAAGCAGCCCGTACTTTTGAACCTGCGCACGAGGCCCAACTACTGAATTACTTGCGCGCGACTCCAATCGAGGTGGGACTTCTGCTCAATTTCGGACCTCGACCCCAAATAAGAAGGCTCGCATTCTCAAATGAAAGAAAAAAGATCAGCGTCTATCAGCGGTAATCAGCGGCGTGAGGGTTTGCAGCGGCCAAAGTCGCTACTAATTCGCGGCGGTCATGTGATTGATCCGGCAAATCAGGTCAATGGGCCCGCGGACATTCTTATTCACGATGGAAAGATTGCGGCGATTGGGCCGAAGCTCAAAGAGAGTGCGGAAGAGACAATCGACGCGCGCGGCTTAGTAGTGGCGCCTGGGTTCATCGACATGCATGTGCATCTGCGCGAGCCGGGGCAGGCGCATAAAGAGACGATCGCAACCGGAACGGCGGCGGCGGCGGCCGGGGGATTCACGTCGGTATGCGCGATGCCGAACACAGCGCCGGTGAACGATTCGGCAGAGATCACCGAGTGGATGCAGTCGCCGGAGCGCGGAGCTGTCGTCAATGTCTTCCCGATTGCAGCGGCCACGCTGGGCAGCCAGGGGGAGAAGCTTACGGATTTCGCGGGGCTGCGCAAAGCGGGTGCTGTCGCGGTCACCGATGATGGGAAGCCGATTCTCGAAGACAACATCATGCGCGAGGCGCTGGAGGCGGCTAAGCGCATTGGGTTCCCGGTGATCCAGCATGCGGAAGACACGCGGCTGACCTCAGGCGCACACATGAATGCCGGCCCGGTTTCATTTCGGCTGGGATTGCGCGGGATGCCAGTGGAGGGCGAGGCCGGAATCGTGCGACGGGACATCGATCTGGCCAAGAAGACTGGCGCGCATATACATGTTGCACATATCTCGACGGCGGCGGCGGTGGAGGAAGTTCGTAAGGCCAAGCGCGCGGGAGTAAACGTGACGTGCGAGGTCACGCCACATCACTTTGCGTTGATCGATGAAGCTGTGGTCGGATATGACACGCGGTACAAGATGAATCCGCCGCTGCGGTCGGCGGAAGATCGCGAGGCAATGCTGGTTGGACTAGAGGACGGCACGATCGATGCGATTGCCACCGATCATGCGCCGCATGCGCATCACGAGAAGATGGTGGAGTTCGATCGCGCGGCATTCGGGATCACTGGGCTGGAGACGGCGCTGGGATTAGCGATCAGCGAACTGTGCAAGAAGCGCGGAATGCCGTTGAAGAGAATTGTGGAGCTGCTGACGACAAATCCTGGGCGGATTCTTGCGCTCGGAGAGCGCGGTCAGTTGAGCGTGGGCGCTCCGGGGGATGTCACGATCTTCGATCCGAAGAAGCAGTGGACGTACGATGCGAAGCAAACGCGGTCGAAGTCGCGCAACACGCCGTTTGGCGGATGGAAGCTGACCGGCAAAGTAGTGGCGACGATCGTGAGTGGAAAGATCGTGTACGAAGGTTAATTCGATCACCACAGAGACACAGAGGCACAGAGTTAATAGGGAAATCGGGAAAAATCGAAGAACCTGAAATCGAAGTCTCAGGATGAAAGATCAACTCTGCGAGCTCTGTGGCCTCTGTGGTGAAAATTATTTGTGCGCTGCGGCTGCTGGTTTTGAATGTGACGCATGCGGCTTTGCCGACAGCATGGCCAGGATTTCCTGCAACTGGGCGCGCACCCGCTTCAATCCGTCGTGATTGACGGGCGCGACGAACGGCAACGCCGATTGCAGCTTGGCGGGCTTGGCCTCAAGCTTGAGTTGCTGGCGTGCGCCAGCAATGGTGAATCCCTCGTCGTAGAGAAGCTTTTTGATGTGGAGCGCGAGTTCGACTTCGCGTCGACGGTACATGCGCTGGCCGGTGCCGCTCTTGGTGGGCTTGAGTTGGGGAAATTCCGTTTCCCAAAAACGGAGGACGTAGGCAGGCAGTTTGCACAGGCGGCTGACTTCGCCAATGCGGAAATACAACTTTTCAGGAATCAATACGTCTTCGGACTTCTTGTTCGTGCTCGACTTCCGGTTTGCACTCATGGACTGCTCGAAATATCTGGATTTTTAATTCCCGACTGCCGGCCAGATTGTCTGCACAAATGTTACGCGATTTCTAGCATGGACAGCACCCCAGAAACAACACCGGAATTGAAAGAACCAGCGCAGTAAAAAGGGCCTCCACCGCGGGAGGCCCCTTAACCCTCTTCCACTTCTACTGCGCTAATGCGGCAGTTACTTCTTTTTCTTTGTGGCCGCTTTTTTTGCCTTTTTCTTTGTCGCCATGTTTATTGACCTCCTGGAACCTTCTCCCTTGAAGGTTTTGGATTTGGGGCCCTTTTACTTATCCCGCCCTACAAATTGGGCGAGCAGCCTGTATGACACAAGATATTGCGGTGTACTGTTAAGCATTGTCAAGAAAAATATCTTGTAGAAGAGCGGATTCTTTGCTTATGAGGTTTTCGCGAAAGACATTTTCACCACGGAGGCACGGAGACACGGAGGAAATTGGAGATTCAAAGGTTCAAGATTTCAGATTGAAAGCCGGAGCACTAGCAATCGAATATCTTCAACTGAAATCTGATCAATACTTTTCTCTGTGCCTCCGTGTCTCCGTGGTGAAATGAAGCCGTGAAGAAACGCGATCCTATCGAGCTAGAGATTTTTAAGAACATCTTTCACTCCATCGCAGAAGAGATGGGCGCGGCGCTGCGGCGTACGGCTTTCTCGCCGAATATCAAAGAGCGTCGTGATTATTCATGCGCAGTCTTCGACGGCACGGGCGAAGTGATTGCGATGGGCGATCACATGCCGGTCCATCTCGGATCGATGCCGATGTCTGTGCGCGCGGCGATTGCCAAATTGGAACTCGGGCCTGGCGATGTGGCGATGTTGAATGATCCTTTTGAAGGTGGAACACATCTGCCGGACATCACACTCGTCGCACCGGTGTTCATCGGCGAGGGGCGTGGAAAGCCGCTGAAGACGCGGAGCCAACGCAACCCGGACTTTTACGTGGCTTCGCGCGCGCATCACGCGGATGTTGGTGGAACGTATCCGGGATCGATGGGAATCTGCCGCGAGATTTACCAGGAAGGATTTCGAATTCCTCCGGTGAAGCTGATTCGCGCAGGCGAAGTCGATCAGGATGTGCTGGCGCTGCTGCTGACGAATGTGCGTACGCCGGTGGAACGTGAAGGCGATCTGAATGCGCAGATCGCGGCGTGTCATACAGGCGAAGTGCGGTTGCGGGAAGTTGTCGAGCGTTACGGTTTGCCGCGAGTGAGAGAGGCGGCGTCGGATCTGCTGGAATATTCCGAAGAGATGATGCGCGCATTTCTCGCGAACATCCCGGCAGGAATTTATGCGGCTGAAGATTTCCTGGATGACGACGGCGTGAGTGACGAACCAGTGCGGATTGCAGTCGCGATTCGCATCCAGAATCAAAAAGGCAGCCGAGGTCGGCTGCCCCACGTAACCGTTGTTGACTTCAGCGGTTCCTCGCGGCAGGTTGCGGGAAGCATTAACGCCGTAGAAGCGATTGCCTACTCGGCGTGCTTTTATGTCTTCCGTTGTTTATTAGCGGAGGATGTTCCCGCGACGGCGGGATTGATGCGACCGATCGAAGTGATTGCGCCGAGCGGCAGCGTGGTGAATGCGCGGCCTCCGGCGGCGGTTGCGGGAGGAAACGTCGAAACCTCCCAGCGGATTGTCGACGTGCTGTTGAAGGCGCTCGCACAGGCGCTGCCAGATCGCATTCCCGCGGCTTCGAGCGGAACGATGAACAATCTCACGATTGGGGGTATCGATCCGCGTACTGGTGAGCCTTTCGCTTATTACGAAACGATAGCGGGTGCGACCGGCGGCCGTCCGACGAAGCCGGGCGTGTCCGGAGTGCACACGCATATGACGAACTCGCTGAATACACCGGTGGAAGCGCTGGAGTATGCGTATCCATTTCGCGTGACGGAGTATTCACTGCGCCGTGGCAGCGGCGGAAATGGAATGCACAAGGGCGGCGATGGAGTGGTGCGTGAGATCGAAGTGCTGACCGATGCGGAGGTGACGCTTCTTGCGGACCGCCGCAGGACGGCTCCGTATGGACTCAATGGAGGCGATCCGGGGAAATGCGGGCGATCTATCGTGATCCGCGAGAACGGCGCGCAAGAAGAACTTCCTGGCAAGACGAGTGTGCGGCTGCGGCACGGCGAGCGGGTGCGGATTGAATCACCGGGCGGCGGGGGATGGGGGAAAGCTTAACTCGTTTCACGTTTCATGTTTCACGTTTCTCGAGATTCGTCCGAAGCAGCCGTGAAACCTGAAGCGCGAAACGTGAAACGGAGTCGAACCACACCCGCCACGTTGTTCTCTTCCCCGAACTGAGGCAACATGCCACTGAATCCTGCAAAGGAGCTCTCACGATGCATCGGATTAAATCTGTGGGCGTGATGTCGGTTGCGAAAGTAATGGGACTCATCTATGGCGCGCTCGGACTTCTGATTGTTCCTTTCTTCCTAGTGATTGGGCTGGCTTCGTCGATGGCGGTCAGACAAGCACAAGCTGCGACGGGCGCAAATTTTCCGGCGGCGCTGGGCCCGGTGTTCGCCATCCTAATGGCGATTGCCGCGCCTATCATGTACGGGCTGATGGGATTTGTGATGGGCGCCATCAGCGCGCTGATCTACAACCTAATTGCGGGATGGGTTGGCGGGATCGAGATGGAACTGGAAATCGCGCCGATTCAGCCGGTGCTGCCGATACAACCACCTATGCCACCGCTGCCACAGGCTCCGCCGGTGTGAGCGTGCTAGAATCGCAGGTTTGCCTCGCCACAGTTTTCTATTAAGGGCGCGCGAATTTGCGCCGTCCGGTTGGGCAACTAAGGATTCGGTATGGCTGACACAATGCTGGCGGTGGTGAAACCGGACGCGGCGCCCGGAGCTGAGATCCGCCAAGTTAAGATCCCCGAGTTTGGCCTCAGCGATGTGCTGGTGAAGGTTGACGTGGCCTCGGTTTGCGGCACCGATCTTCATATTTATAACTGGGACCCCTGGGCGCAGAACCGCATTCATCCTCCTCTTATTCCTGGACACGAGTTCTGTGGGCATGTAGCCGCCGTGGGCAAAGAAGTAACGACGGTGAAGGAAGGCGACTTCGTCTCTGCCGAGATGCACGTGGCCTGCGGCAAGTGCCTGCAATGCCGGACGGGCGAGGCGCACATCTGCCAGCACGTGAAGATCATCGGCGTGGACGCGAATGGCGCGTTCGCCGAGTACGTGGTGATTCCAGAATCGAATATATGGAAGCTGGATCCGTCGATTCCGAAGGAGTACGCGTCGATTCTCGACCCGCTGGGGAACGCGGTGCACACGGTGCTGGCGGGCGATATTGCGGCGAAGACAGTGGCGATCACTGGGACCGGGCCCATCGGGCTTTTCTCGATTGCCGTAGCACGCGCTTGCGGAGCGACGCAGATTTTCGCGATCGAGACGAATAAATACCGGCGTGCGATTGCGCAGCAGATGAAGGCCGACTTCGTGATCGATCCGACGGTGGAAGATCCGAAGCAGATCGTGATGGATGCGACAGAGGGCATCGGCGTGGATGTGGTGCTGGAGATGGCCGGGCATCCGAGCGCGATTCGAACTGGCTTCGACATCCTGCGACGTGGTGGGCGGATTTCGCTGCTGGGCATTCCATCGCGGCCAATCTCGCTCGACTTCGCCGATGACATCATCTTTAAGGGCGCGACGATTCAGGGCATCAACGGGCGGAAGATGTATCAGACGTGGTATCAGATGACGGCGCTGCTGAAGGCCGGGAAGCTGGATCTGCATCCGGTGATTACGGATCGGCTGGCGATGAAGGACTTCAACAAAGGCATGGAGCGGCTGAAGACGGGCGAAGCCAGCAAGATTCTGCTGTATCCGAATGGAAGCAAGTAATTAGCCGCTGATAAACGCAGATAAGCGCTGATTTAGGTCTGTCGAACTTCGGATCCCAACCGTTTTAGAATCGCATCAGCGTTCATCCGCGTGAATCTGCGGCGGAGGTTTTGATGGTTACCGCTACTCGCACTAATCCTCTTTCTTATCTCCACGATCAGCTTGAAGACCTGAAGGCTCGCGGCACGTACTTCCGTCTGCGGGTGCTCGAGGATGAGCAGGCGGCGGAGTGCACGTTTGACGGCAAGAAGGTGATCAACCTGGCGTCGAATAATTACCTGGGACTGACCACGCATCCCAAGCTGCGCGAGGCGGCGCTGGCGGCGACGAAGAAGTACGGCGTGGGATCGGGCGCGGTGCGCACGATTGCCGGAACGATGTCGCTGCACATGGAACTGGAAGAGAAGATTGCGCGCTTCAAGAATGTGGAAGCGTGCGTGGTGTTCCAGTCGGGATTCACGGCAAATGCAGGAACGGTTTCGGCGCTGCTCGGCAAAGAAGATTTCATCATCTCGGATGAGCTGAACCATGCGTCGATCATCGACGGCGCGCGGCTGTCGCGCGCGAAGATCCTGGTGTTCCGTCACAAAGATGTGGCACACGCCGAAGAGCAGCTTGCCAGCGTGAAGGATCAGCCGGGACGGAAACTGGTGATCACCGACGGCGTGTTCTCGATGGACGGCGATATCGGGCCGTTGCCCGGATTGTGCGAGGTTGCCGAGAAATACGGCGCAATCATGATGGTGGACGACGCGCATTCGTCGGGTGTGCTGGGAAGAAATGGACGAGGGACGATCGACCATTTCAACGTGCATGGTCGGGTGGACGTGCAGGTGGGAACGCTCTCGAAGGCAATTGGCGCGTTAGGTGGATATGTTTGCGGATCGCGCGACCTGATTGAGTTTCTATATCATCGCGGACGGCCGTTCCTGTTCTCGACTTCGCATCCACCATCCGTGGCCGCGACGTGCATCGCCGCGTTCGATGTGCTGGAGCAGGAGCCAGAGCGAATCGAAAAGCTCTGGGAGAACACGCGCTTCTTCAAGAAGGAGCTCGGCAGCTTGGGATTCAACATTGGCGGGAAGAATACGCCGGCCAGCGAGACGCCGATCACTCCGATCATCGTGGGCGAAGGACGCCTGGCAATGGAGTTCTCGCGCGAGCTGTTCAAAGATGGCGTGATGGCGACGGGAATTGCGTTCCCCACGGTGCCGGAAGGCAAGGCGCGCATACGAACGATCATGACGGCGACGCATACGCGGGAAGAGTTGGATCGGGCGCTCGAGGTGCTGAAGAAGGTGGGGAAGAGGTTGGGGATTATTTCATAGAGCGGAAGGAACGCCGCGCCCGCAAGTGCACGATTTAATACATAGATGTTTCGCTGCGCTCAACATGACTTCGGCATTTCTGAAACATTAGAGCAGAATGGAACTATGCCGGATCGAGGCCAGCGCGGGCGAGGGCGCCCGCGCCACAAAAGCTAGACTTCTTCGATCAGGCGCGCCAGCAGCGCGGTTCGGCGCACCAGTTCCGAGATCAGCACGGATTCGTTGCGCGCGTGAGCGCCTTCGCCGACGGCGCCGAGGCCGTCGAGGGTTGGAATTCCGAGTCCGGCGGTGAAGTTGCCGTCGGAGCCGCCGCCGACGGAAGCTTCGTCCAGATGCCATCCGATTTCAGCAGCGATCTTCTGCGCAGCGCGAAACAATCCCACGACTTTGTCAGTTCGCTCCAGCGGAGGCCGGTTAATCCCGCCTGTGATTTCCAATTGGCAGCGCGAATCGAATGGCTGCAGCGCGTGGAATTTGCGATCCATCGTCTTGGCTTGAGTGGCGGCGGCGATGCGCAAATCGAATTCGGCTTCGGCCTCGTCGGCGATGACGTTGGTGCGAGTGCCGCCGCGGATCACGCCGGCGTTCACGGTGATGCCCTGTTTCAGATCCGTGAATTTGGCGATTTCGACCAACTGCCGGGAGAGTTCGAGAATGGCGCTGGCACCCTTTTCGAAATCGAGTCCGGCATGCGCGGCGCGGCCTTTGACCTTGAGCGTGTAATCGCCGACACCTTTGCGGGCCGTCTTCAGTGCGCCTTCCAATCCGAAGGAGGGTTCGACGACGAGTACGGCGCCGCACTTCTTCGCGATTGATTCTGTAATGGGCCGCGAGCTTTCGCTGCCGACCTCTTCATCGGTCACCAGCAGCACGGTTACCGGTCTGGGCAACTTGCCATGCAACCTGCGCAGCGCTTCGATGGCGAAAATCATCTCCGCAATGCCGGACTTCATGTCGAGTACGCCGGGTCCCCAGAGGCGTCCGTCGGCTTCGCGAAACGGCATGGTTGCGAGGGTTCCCAGATCCCAGACCGTATCGAAGTGCCCGAGCAGAAGGACGGGGGGGCGCTTGGAATCAGAGGAGAAATCCACCTGCAGGTGCGCGCCGAATTTCCCGCCGCGATGAAAGTGAACCTCTCCGCCGATTTCGCGAAAGGCCTGCGCCAGGCGCTCGCCCAGCAGATCGACAGACTTCTTGTGATGGCTGGGCGATTCCATCTCCACCATGTGGCGGATGCTTTGAATCATGGCGGGCTGGCGGGTCTCGAGATATCGGATTATCTCGCTGAGCTTGCCAGCGCGACCTTTTTCGGTACCCAAGCGGCTTATCCCACCCACGCCAACAGAAGGCGAGGGTGGGGCACCCGAGTGTTTAACACGCGTCGACTTGGATAGTGCACCCGGCTTTTTGCGACTAGTTGGACTGCGTTTAGTGCGTGCCTTTGTCATTGGCCTCGATGGATTTCGTATAATTCACGTTTGCCCTGATATTGCCTGTTCTGACCGTAGGTGCGAACTTGGCTTGGCAGGTTCGGGCGCCAGATTTGGAAAACGCACATGACTGAAACCGCGCTGACTAATGCCGGCACGAATGAAGCTGTGAAGACTACGCTGGACATCGTCGAGATCCAGAAGATCCTGCCGCATCGCTATCCATTCCTGCTGATTGATCGCGTAATCGAAATTCAGCGTAAAGAGCGCATTGTCGCGTTGAAGAACGTAACCGTCAATGAGCCATTTTTCGCGGGACACTTTCCGGGCTTTCCGATTATGCCTGGCGTGCTGATGGTGGAGGCGATGGCGCAAGCCGGCGGTGCGCTGCTGCTGACCGAAATTCCCGACCGCGAGCACAAGCTGATGGTGTTCACCGGCATCGAGCGGGCGCGCTTTCGGCGGCCGGTAACCCCTGGCGATCAATTGAAGATCGTGGTGACCGTACTGGCTTGGCGCAGCATGGCGGTGCGGATGCAGGGAGAGGTCTTCGTCGGTGAGAAGCTGGTAGCGGAAGCCGTGATCACCTGCCGACTGGTTGATCGAGAGCCTCAGACAACTGCTCCTGCGGCTGAGCCGAAGGAATAAAGACTAGCGGTGAGCACTCCAGAACGCAAAGAGTCGATGTCCATCCATCCAACAGCCATTGTGGATGCCGGTGCGAAGGTTCCGGCGTCCTGTTCCGTAGGACCGTACTGTGTGGTCGGCGCCGATGTTGAACTCGGCGAGAACTGCGAGCTTATCTCGCATGTCGTGATTCACGGTCCCACCCGCATCGGCAACAACAACCGGGTTTTTCCGTTTGCCGCGCTCGGCACTGAGCCGCAGGACATTTCGTATCGCGGCGAGCCGACGCGGCTGGAAATCGGGGACGACAATGTCATCCGCGAATACGTGACGATCAATCGTGGAACGAATAAAGGCGGCGGGACGACAAGGATCGGCAGTCACATTTTAATCATGGCGTACACGCATGTTGGTCACGACTGCCAGATCGGCGATCACGCCATGCTGGTCAATGCTGCCACGCTCGCCGGACATGTAACGGTCGAGGAATACGCGGTGGTAGGCGCTTTGTGCCCGGTGCACCAGTTTGTGCGCATTGGAGCGCATTCTTACATCGGCGGCGGTACGACGATTACGCAGGACGTGCTTCCCTTCTCAATGACAAGCGCCGTGCGCGATGTGCATGCGTTTAGCTTCAACAAAGTCGGCTTGGAGAGGCGCGGCTTCAGTAAGGAACGGATCAAGCAACTGCACCATGCGTACAAGATTTTGCTGGCGTCGAAGCTGAATACTTCGCAGGCGCTGGAGAAGCTGAAGAGCGAGACGGAGCGCAGCGAGGATGTGGAGTTGTTGATCCGGTTTATCGAGACTGCGGAGCGGGGCGTGATTAAGTAAGGCTTGGGCACGGATTTCACTGATCCAGTTCACGATGAGCGAAAAGCTAGGATTGATTGCCGGCAACGGACGCTTCCCCTTCCTTGTGCTCGAAGCTGCCAAGGGACGCGGGATGGAAGTTGTGGTTGCCGCTATTAAAGAAGAGACGTTTCCCGAGATCGAAAAAGCTGGCGCTGCTGCGGTTCACTGGATGTCGCTGGGCGAACTCTCGAAGCTGATCGATACGTTTCGTCGTGCAGGCGTCGAGCGCGCGGTGATGGCCGGGCAAGTCAAGCATAAGCAGATTTTTTCCAGCATCCGCCCGGACTGGCGGCTGGCGAAACTGCTGCTCTCGCTGGGGAGCCGCAATACAGACTCGCTGATCGGCGCCGTGGCCAAAGTATTGGCCGACGAAGGCATCACCTTGATCTCGTCGACGGAACTGCTGGAGCCATTGCTGGCGAAGCCGGGCGTACTGACTGAACGCTGCCCCACCGAGCAGGAGAGGAAGGACATCGCGTACGGACGCGACGTAGCGCGTCATCTGGCGCAGTACGATATTGGTCAGACGGTTGTGGTGGCCGGAGCGGCCTGTGTCGCGGTGGAGGCGATGGAAGGCACGGACGCGACGATCGAGCGCGCAGGCCATATTATGGAGAGCCTGGCGCACGAGGGTGATGCGTCAACCTTGGCGCGCGATCTGGTGGTGGTGAAGGTCGCCAAGCCGAATCAGGATATGCGCTTCGATGTTCCGGTGGTCGGCGTAAAGACGATAGAAACAATGCAGCGGGCGAACGCGACTTGCCTGGCCGTCGATCCGGGCAAGTGCCTGCTGATCGATGGGGATGCGATTGTTGACGCAGCCGACAAGGCAAAGATTGCCATCCTGTCCGGTGATGAGGAGAAGAGATGACGGAAGTGGAGCGTATCGCCGATCAGATCCGGCGTGCTTTTGAAGGCGATGCCTGGCATGGACCTGCGCTGATGGAATTGCTGCCGGCCGTCACTTCGCTCGTCGCCAATGCGCATCCGGTGAACAACGCGCATAGCGTGTGGGAAATCGTGAATCACCTGACTGCGTGGAAGCGTGCAGTGCTGCAAAGACTGAATGGCCAGGCCGTTGAATTAATCGGCGAGCAGGACTGGCCCACGGTCCGCGACGAAAGCGAAGAAGCGTGGCAGAAGACGTTGCAAGATCTTCAGGACGCGCAAAAGAAGTTGTATGACGTGGTGGTTGCGCTTCCGGAATCGCGCCTGGACGAAATAGTACCCAACCGCGATCACACGATTCGCTACATGCTGGTGGGAGTGGCACAGCACGAGCTTTACCACGCGGGTCAGATTGCCGTTCTCCGAAAGGCCGCTGTTTCCTAATCCCCGTAGTGTCGAACGACAAAACAATTCGAGTTGCGGTAATTGGCGCGGGAGCGTTCGGCAAGAATCACGCGCGCGTGTATCACGACCTGCAGACGGCCGGCGCAGCTGTGGAGTTGGTGGGGATCGTGGACACGGACTCAGCGCGAGCCAATGCATTAGCCACACAATTCGGGACGAAAGCATTCGCGAACCTCGAGCAGTTGCTTGGGAATGGCGCCGTCGACGCAGCCTCCGTCGCGGTTCCCACGACTTTGCATCTGCCGGTAGCGAAAGCCGCGATGCAAGCGGGACTCGACGTTCTGATCGAAAAGCCGATCGCGGCGACATTGGCCGAGGCCGATGAGCTGGTCCGGGTGGCGAAGGAGACTGGCCGCATCGGGCAGGTTGGGCACCTGGAGCGGTTCAATCCCGTGGTGCGTGCCACTTATCCGCTGATCACACACCCGATGTTTTTTGAAGTTCACAGGTTGAGCGTGTTCGGCCCGCGCGCCCTGGATGTCGACGTTGTGCTTGACCTGATGATTCACGATCTGGATATCGTGCTTTCTTTCGTGGATTCGCCGATTCGCGAGATTCGCGCAGTAGGATTGCCGATCCTGTCGCCCAAAGTGGATATTGCCAACGTTCGTATCGAGTTCGAATCTGGTTGCGTCGCAAATCTCACTGCCAGCCGCGTCAGCACCGAGCGTGTGCGTAAACTCCGCTTCTTCCAGCCACGTCAGTACGTTTCCGTGGATTACACACGCCAGGATTTGCTGGTCTTTAGCGTCAGCGGCCAAGCAGGCGTTGAAGCACTTGCCCGAATGCAAAACGCCGGAGGTGGACCGTTATCGGGCGCGGCGATTCTTGCAGGAGCGGGTGTGAGCATGTCGAAACCGCAAGTGATCCCAGAAGAGCCTCTGAAGGCCGAATTGCAATCGTTTCTCGGCGCGGTGCGGGCGCGCACAACTCCCGTGGTTTCGTTGATAGAAGGACGCACTGCTTTGCGAGTCGCGCTGGAAGTTTTGCAGCATATCGAGGAGCACAGTCGCCGGGTTGGATTAGCGGCGCTTGGATCTGCTCCAGCGAATTGAGACGAAACTTCATTTGAAGTGACGGGTTGGAACGCCATCATAGTCGCGGGACAGGGTCTCTGGTTTGGCGACGAAGGCTGCTGGCCCGTATAATCAGCATTCCGCTTATCCCGGGTGGTTAGAGGTCGCACTATTTCTAATTCTTTCAACCGTTTGCAATGGGACGGAACGGTAATTCCGGCGTCCGATTCTCAACAGCACAAGGATTGCCTGCTGGTTAATATGGGCTACCTTCGCGCTTTTTCGTTGGGCCGAATCCTCGCCGCATTATTGTCCGTTCTGCTGTTGTTGCCTTGCCTCACGGTTCCTGCGCACGCGCAACAGGAACTAGTCGCAGAGATCGACGTTCACGGCAATCGCCGTATTCCCACCGACACCATTAAATCTCGAATGTTCACCAAGGCTGGTGACGTCTACGACCAGAACAGTATTGAGCGCGACTTCAATTCACTGTGGAACACCGGCTATTTCCAGGACATCCGTATCGAGCGCGAACCATCCCCGAAGGGTTGGATTTTGCACGTCTATGTGAAAGAGAAGCCGACGATCCGCGACATTCAGTATCAAGGTCTGAGTTCGGTTTCGCAGTCCGACGTGCTGGATCGTTATAAACAAGAAAAGGTCGGTCTGACGCAGGAAAGCCAGTTCGACCCCACGAAGGTGAAACACGCAGAAGTTGTGCTGAAGGCATTGCTGGCAGAGCACGGACGGCAGTTTGCGACAATTCGCACGGAAGTTCGCCAGATACCTCCCGCTTCGGTCGGTATTACCTTCATCGTGAAGGAAGGTCCGAAGGTCAAGGTTGGCAAGATCAAGTTTGAAGGCAACAAGGCTCTGAACGCGCGCTACCTGCGCGCTTCCATGAAGAACCTGAAGCCGATCGGCATTCCACACAGCATCTTCCTGGAGAACCTGTTCTCGAAGACCTACGACGCCAGCAAACTGGAAGAAGACAGCGAACGCGTTCGCGACGCCATGCAGCAGAAGGGTTATTTCAAGGCGGTCGTCCAGGAGCCGAAGACAAATATCCGCGATACCAAGGGAATCACGTGGTATATGCCGTTCAAAGTAAGTCACGGCAAAGTAGTGGATATCACTCTTCCGATCTCTGAAGGGGACCAATACCGGTTGGGCAGCATCAAGTTCACGGGCAGTAAGGTGATCAAAGACCAGTCCGCATTGCGCAAGCTATTCCCGATCAAAGACGGAGAGGTGTTTGACATCTCGCTGATGCGTAAAGGCCTGGAGAATATCCGCAAGGCGTTCGGCGAAATTGGGTATATCAACTTCAGCGCGGTCCCCGATACCACGATCGATGAAGCGAAGAAGCTGATCAACATCACGGTCGATATCGACGAGGGAGCGCAGTTTTACGTTCGGCGCATTGAGTTCAACGGAAACACCACGACTCGCGACAAAGTGATTCGCCGCGAACTGGTGCTGGAAGAAGGAAACGTCTACAACTCACGCCTGTGGGAGCTGAGCTTGCTTCGGCTGAACCAACTGGGCTACTTCGAAACCCTGAAGAACGAGCAGGATTCGACGCTGAAGACGAATAACCAGGACCACACTGTCGACATCACCTTGAAGGTGAAAGAAAAAGGCAAGAACAGTATCGGATTGAACGGCGGCGTCAGCGGACTGGCTGGTTCGTTCATCGGACTGAGCTATCAGACGAACAACTTCCTCGGTCTGGGCGAGACATTGGGAGTGAATCTCTCCTACGGACAGTATCAACGCAATCTTTCGTTCAGCTTCATGCAGCCCTATCTGTTCGATCGACCACTGCAGGCGGGGTTTACTGTTTTCAACACCAAATACAACTACAACCAGGCGCAACAGTTGTCTATACAGACGAACCAGCAACTGAATCTGCCTGATTCGATTCAGCAGACGTTGCAGAACTTCAGCCAGACGAGCACAGGCTTCAACGTTTCGCTAAGTTATCCGATCAAGCGGTCATTCAAGCGCATTGGACTCACTTACACGCTGAACACCACAACTTTGCAGGTGTTCAGCAACTTCTCTCGCTTGTACTTCGAGGAATTGAATTTCAGCAACGTTCAGGGACCGAATGCGCTGAATGGAATCGTGACCAGCGAGGTCACGCCGAGTTTCAGCTTCAGCAACATCAACAACGGCATGCATCCGAGTGGCGGTCACAGCATTACGCTCGCCAGCCAGATTTCCGGCTTGGGTGGCACCGTTGCCGCGGTTCGTCCTTTGTTGGAATACAAGCAATACTTCCCGATGAAGGGCCTTCGCCATAACAAGGAAGGCCACCAGGTGCTCGGATACCGACTCCAGGCCTCGTTCATCTCCGGCTACGACGGGAAAGTGGCGCCTCCGTTCCAACGCTTCTACATGGGCGGCGACACTGATCTGCGCGGGTTTGATATCCGGTCGATCTCTCCGATCGCTTTCTTCGTACA
Source organism: Terriglobia bacterium (assembly GCA_963848375.1). Classification (GTDB taxonomy): domain Bacteria; phylum Acidobacteriota; class Terriglobia; order Terriglobales; family Acidobacteriaceae; genus JAJPJE01. Next base: position 350,779 of record CAWKDK010000028.1, on the reverse strand, counting down.
GACGGCGACGTTGCCTCTCGTGAATCCGGACGATCCATGCATCGCAAACAGCGGTATCCCCTGCACAGGAGTTCCGAAGGATCCGAACAATCCGAGGCGCGGAACCTGGAACGTTCCGGTTCCTGTCTATCGCGTGATTTTCCCGGGTGGCGACACGAGCATCGTCGGAAACCTCGAGTACCGCATTCCAATCGCAGGACCGGTCACATTGGCTCCGTTTGTCGATACCGGTTTAGACATGGTGCTGCGTCCATCTCAGCTGCAGATCAACCAGCAGCAGCTTAGCTTGTTGAATAACACTCCATTCGGCTGCGCCAGTCTGGATAGGAATTTCAACTGCGTCAGTACCGGCTCGATCACGACTTTCAGTCCGAATGTGAACATCGTTAGCGGCACGAATTACCAACCGCGAATGTCCACCGGATTGGAACTGCAGGTCATCATGCCGATCGTGAATGCGCCCTTCCGCATTTACTACGCGTACAATCCGCTGCGGCTGAATGAGTTCGTCAGCACGCCGAGCCAAATTACGAGAGACATGTTCCCAGCGGGAGGCGCGGGCGATATTACCTATCAGCGCGCGATACAGTCCTTCGTCCCTGGATATGCACTGAAGGAACCGAAGAAGACGTTCCGCTTCACGGTGGCAACAACGTTCTAGTGCCGCAGAGTCCGCTCCCGTTCGGGAGCGGGCTGATTGCGCGTTACAAATCAGTGCCAAAGTAACCAGCTCTTCAGCTGGCTTACAATGAATCAATCCGCAAATGATTGCTTCTCCCGATAAGACGGAGCGCCCTGAGAACGGCGCGGCCGGCTTTAGCTTCACGCAGCGTCTGAAACTGACGGCAATCACCTGGTCCGCATATTTTCTGATCCGTCTTCTCGGTCCTACGTTGCGGTATGAGATTTCACTCGGCAAAGATGGACCGCAAGACCTGAACTTTTCGCCCACGGTCTTCGTCTTCTGGCATCGCTGCATCCTTCCGGCATGCTACGCATTTCGCAACCGCAAGATTGCTGTCATGACCAGCAGCAGCTTCGATGGTGAATACATTGCGCGCATCATCGAGCTGTTCGGATATCGTGCGGTTCGTGGATCGAGCACGCGCGGCGGGGTTCGCGCGCTGTTGGGGATGCACACGGAAATTGAAGAAGGTCGCTCTGTAGCATTCACCATCGACGGTCCTCTCGGACCCGTCTATGTCGCCAAACCTGGCCCCGTTTTGCTGGCGCGCAATACCAAAGTGCCGATCGTGGCGTTTTACGTTGCGCCGCAGCGCGCGTGGACACTGAAGTCATGGGATCGCATGCTCATCCCGAAGCCATTCTCGCGCGTAAGGGTGCACGTTGGTCCGTATATTCGTGTGCCTGAAGATGCGGGGAAGGAAAAGCTCGAGCAACTGCACGCGACGATGCAGGCGTCGCTCGAAGAAGTACAGTCGATCGCCGAATCGGCTTTTCGGCAGGGTTAACGCGCACCGCGTTCATGTGAAAGTCGGCATTTGACAGTCAGTCCTGCTGAAATTTACAGTCATTCCTGAGTTCGTCCACAAGTTGGGCGGAATGCTCTTTCCCATCTTCGGTTCGCGCGCTCTGATTTAAGAGCTGGGAAGCGGGTGAGAATCCCGCGCTGCCGCGCAACTGTAAGCGACCGGAGGCCCGCGCCTCCGACAGCGATTGGTCACTGTGGAAACACGGGAAGGCCAAGCGCGATTTGAATGTCGCAAGCCAGGAGACCGGCGCGAATCGCCAACGTCAACGCCCTTTCGCGTGAAAAGGAGGACGAATGCGCTATTTGCGCACCGCAGTTGCTTTTTTTATCTTCGTCAGTGGTCTATGGGCCGCTGATCTCAACGTCAAAGTCCTGGATTCCCAATCCGCCGTAATTCGCGGCGCTCGCGTCACCGTTTATCAGTCTGGATCGAAAACCCCAGCAGGATTGCAGAGCACATCGGCCGAGGGCATGGCGATCTTCGCCAATCTCGCTGGCGGCAAATATGAAGTGCAGGTGCTGGCACCAGGATTTGCGCCGGAAACAATTAGCACCGAAGTACCCGGCGAAGCGCTCAGCGTGAAATTGTCGGTCACGGCGGAAACGCGCAATGTCGTGGTCAGCGCTTCGCGAACGCCGATGCCAGAAGATGAAGGCGGCGCGCAAACCGCCAGCCTGAATGAAGCGCAAATTCAACTCTTGAATCCGACAGCAACGGTGGATGCTTTGCGATTCCTGCCGGGCGTCGTCATCGGCCAGAGCGGGCGCACGGGGAGTCTGTCGTCTCTATTCGTCCGCGGCGGGGAGTCGCGCTACAACAAGGTGATTATCGACGGCGTCACCGTCAATGAAGATGGTGGCACGTTCGACTTTGGTGTGGTGCCGATGCAGGAGATGAATCGGCTCGAGCTGGTGCGTGGCGCCGACAGCACCTTGTACGGTTCCGACGCGATGACCAGCGTAGTGCAGACGTGGACCGCAAGCGGCAGCACGCATACGCCCGAGCTTCGATTCGGAGCCGATGGCGGCAATTTCTCGACGGCGAACGGATATGCTTCGCTCTCCGGAGCGCGCGGACGCTTCGATTACAACGTGTTCGCCAATCAATTCAACACGCAAGGACAAGGTGTAAACGACGCATACTCCAACTCTTCGCAAGGAGCGAATCTTGGCGTTGCGATCACGCCTAAGATTTTGTTGCGCTTTCATGCGCGGCATTCGAATAATTTCACCGGAGTACAGTCGTTCTGGAATTTCAACGGCCAGCCGTATATTCCGCCGGACAGCGATCAACTTGCGCACCAGAACAATTTTCTCGCCAGCACTGAGCTGACTATCCAGGCGTCGTCGCACTGGCAACATCGCATCAGCGGATTCGAGTACAACCACAAGCGCTCGAACGTTGACACGGGTATGGATGCCGGACGCGTGTCGCCGTTATTTGGACCGATCGACTTCCCGTTCGACAGCGTTGCCAATCTGAATCGCGCCGGACTCGAATACCAGGGCGATTGGCAGCCGCGCAGTTGGGCACACACGACTGTGGGTTATCGGTTCGAGGATGAAAACGGGTTTGTGGGCGACCTTACCGCGCTGCCTCTCAGCCATGGTCTGCGGTTGAATCATTCTGTGTACGGACAGGAAGCACTGTCGTTAGGCAGGTTTTCGCTGATCGGCGGATTGCGTTTCGAACACAATGGCAGCTTCGGCAACAAGGCAGTGCCGCGAGTGGCCGCGAGCTACCTTGTGCGTCGAGGGAATGAGCGCCTCGCTGCAACCCGCCTTCGTTTTTCGTATGCGCAGGGAATTCTAGAGCCGACTCTGGAAGAATCATTTGGTGTCGGCGGATTCGGTATCGTTCCGAATCCTGGTTTGAAGGCTGAACAGAATCGCGCTTTCGAGGCTGGATTCGACCAGAGTTTTGGATCACGAGGACGGTACGCTGTCTCGGGAACGTACTTCAATAATCTGTTCACCGATCAGATTGCGTTCAGCTTCGATCCTGTGACATTTGTTTCGCAATACGTAAACGTCAACAAGGCATTGGCACACGGAGCCGAGTTGGAATTGCACGCGCGGCCCTGGACGCGAATTTCCATCGACGGCGGCTATACGTATCTGTCGACGCAGATTCTCGATCAGCCGTTCGCCAGCGACCCGCTGCTGGATCCGGGACGGCCGCTGCTTCGGCGTCCAAAACATTCGGGAAACTTACTGATCTCCTATCTGGGACAGCGCTGGGGAGCGAACGTCTCCTCTACGGCGATGACGCGGCGCCCAGATTCGGACTTTGAGGGTTTGCAACCGCCGGTCACCTACTCTGCTGGATACGGGCGCCTGGACGTGGGCGGCTGGTATGCGGTGAACAGCCGCGTGACGGCTTATGCGAATGTTTACAACGTCACGGATCGTAAATACGAAGAAGCTGCCGGATATCCCGCGCTACATACCAATTTCCGAGCGGGAATGCGGTTCCGCATCGGCGGAGACTGAGATACTGGGTTAGGGCAGTTCCGTATATTGGGCCGCTGGAAGCGTCAGTTTCCCAGCGGCCCCTCTTTTTGATACAACTGTTGCTTGCGCTCATGCCCATCGACGACAAAATAGCTGCGGCCCGTAAGATCGAGGCCTTCCTCAAAACAGTCATCCAGAACGGCGACTTCCGGCTTCGCTACCGGATCACCATTGACCCGCCGGTTACCGACAGCCGCGACTGGGAGCGGCCCTCCATCCTCGTCGACCTCTCCGGTTCTGACAGCCGACTATTGCTGGCACACAATGGCGAACTGCTGCGAGCAGTTGAGTTGTTGGCGATAGAATCTCTCGACCTGAAACATGACGAGCACGAGAAGCTGATCTTCGATTGCATGAATCATCGCTCGATGCGACTGGAAGAGTTGCGGCTCGCTGCCAACGTTGCCGCCGAGCGAGTTCGTGAAACTGGAAGACCCTATCGTTTCGGAGCTATGTCTTCACGCGAACGACGCATCGTGCACCTCGCGTTACGTGACTTCCAGGACCTGCGCACCGAAAGCGAAGGCATGGGGGCAGAGCGCCGTGTAGTGGTTTTCCCGAAGGACTATAAGGCAGCCGCGCCAAGCCGGCCGTCGTTCCGGCGAAGATAGTCTGTGCAGGACAGGCGATCCCGCCTGTCCGTCTGATACGCGGATCAATACAATAATCCAGCAGCATGAATCTCGACGACACTATCGTCGCTATTTCCACGCCTCCGGGGCGCGGAGGCATTGGCATTGTGCGTCTCTCCGGTGCAGAGGCGCGCGCGATTGCTGCACCGATGTTGCGCCTGCCACGTGAATTGGAGGCTGGACGCGCGATCTTTGGTGAACTGGTAGAACCGGCGACTGGCGAGCGAGTCGACGAGGTTGTGGTTACGTTCTTCCAGAAACCGCACTCGTATACGACCGACGACCTCGTGGAAATTGCGGCGCACGGATCGCCCGTCGTGCTAAGGCATGTGGTGGAACTTGCGCAGGCCGCCGGCGCACGACTCGCCGAGCCTGGCGAATTCACGATGCGGGCATTTCTCAACGGGCGCATCGATCTCACGCAGGCTGAGGCCGTTCGTGATCTGATCGATTCGCAGACTCTGTACCAAGCGCGCGTGGCCGCGCAACAGCTTCAAGGTGCGCTCTCGCATCGGCTACAGCCGATCAAGCAGAAGCTCGTCGAGTTGATCGCGCTGATGGAAGCTGGAGTCGACTTCGCCGAAGACGATGTTCCGGTGCTCGCGGCGGAAATTATTCTTCAGCATATTGCAGGGATTCGCGCCGGAATGGCGGAGCTGTTGCGGTCGTTTGCTTACGGCAAGCTGGTGCATGAAGGGCTGACGCTGGCGATTGTGGGACGCCCGAATGTCGGCAAATCAAGTTTGTTCAATCGACTGGTGGAGCGCGAGCGCGCCATCGTTACGGCAACCCCGGGAACAACGCGTGATCTGGTGAGCGAGACGGTCGCAATCGGCGGCATCCCGGTGAAGCTGGTGGACACCGCGGGTATCCGCAAGGCGCTTGATGAGGCGGAGAGCATTGGTATTCGCAAATCGATGGAAGCGCTCGCCGATGCCGACATGGTGCTTTTCGTTCTGGACGCGACGCAAGCGGCGCATGGAGAAGATAAGGAATTGTTGCAGCAGATCGAGCGGCGGCGTGTGATTGTGGTCGAAAACAAAGCGGACCTTGCGGGCAGTGCTCGTGCCGGTGATAGCAACGGCGTTCCGCGCGTAAGAACTTCGGCGCTGACTGGCGAAGGTGTCGCCGAACTGCGCACAGAGATTCTGCGCGAGATCAGCGGCGACGCCGGGGTTCAGCCGGAGGCTGCATTTCTCACCAACATGCGCCAGGCCGGGTTGGTCGAGAACTCGGTGAAATCGCTCGATGCGGCCGCCGAGTCCACTCGTGCTCGGGTTCCGCACGAGATGATCCTGCTGGATCTTTATGGATCACTACGGGCGCTCGACGAGATCACTGGCGCGACGACTGCAGATGACATCCTGAACGTGATCTTCGGTAGCTTCTGCATTGGGAAGTAACGTTGCACGCAATGCGACTGCTGTGAAACTAAGGGTAGCTTGTTGCTGGTAGCTGGGATCGATTACGCGGCTGCTTACTACCAGCTACCCCATTCAATACGGAACGCCCGGCGAAAGTAGAAACTACTTCACTCCTAGCATCATCTTGGCTTCCGTGACTGCGTCCTGATTGCCGCGATGCACGATGGTGTAAGTATTCGTGCGCTGGATGGTGTCGCCGATTTTCATCGTCTGCACCGGACCGGTCGTTTCCAATTCGACATATGGCGCGCGGTCAGGATTGGTGTAGAGATAGGCGCTGCATCCGCCGCTGGGGTAGTCTCCCGCGGTGCGCTCCGAGTCGATGCGCACGATGTAATCGGCGCCCACCCATAGCAGGCTGCTGCTGTCTGTGCCGATATTGATTTCTTCTTTCGGATCGCGCGAGAGCGAGAGCAGCCGTCCGTCGACCTGTACGTCTTTGGGCGCTGGGCCCATGAGCTGTTTGTATCCGCCAGGAAATAGCGGCTTCGCGGGCAGCAGTGCGAAAATCTGCTGGGGATCGCGCATTTGCGTGATCACCCAAACAGCGACCTTCACTGGATTGCCGCTAACCTTGCGATATTCAGTCGTGATCGTCATGACCGTCGCTTCCGGTTTCAATACCACGCGCCGGACGACTTCAATGCCATAGTCGGAGTCGGGCTTCGACGTCATCACCAACTCGTCGCCTTCAACTTTGGCTTCCATCGGTTTGGCATCGAAGCCTGAAGGCGGAGGCCAGCCGCGACCGATCGTCTGCGGCCAATCCTCCTGCGGAGCCGGCCAGGTTTTGTCGCCGCCGAAATTCTCCCATTCATCTTTTTTCGCGTCGGGGTGCTTGCCGAACAGATCGGAGTTGGCCCAGAAGACGCCGGCATCGTCGCCGGTCATGCGGAACTGCATCACCCGAGCGATCGCTGGAACTACGATGGCCTCGACCTTGCCATTGCTCATGAAGTAGGAATTCGTCCAGCCCTGGTAATCGACTGGAATGATGCGAGTGGATGTGCCGACCGATTGCGCGAAAATAGCGGAGCCGAAGCCTGTCATGGTGAGTGCCAGCGTGAGGAGGCGGATTATGCCCATCGCGTACAGTCTAATCCGAGATGCTGCTGCGTTCGAGAACTAAGCTTTGCCGACGGCGGCCGCTTCAGGGAAGGCTTCGACCAGCGGAAACCCGCGCTCTTTCCAGCCATTAAACCCACCAGCCAGAGGATGTACGCGCGTGATTCCCTTTTTTCGCAGTAGCTGCGCCACACGGGCGCTAGTGGCTTCGTGCGGTCAAGTACAGTACAGAACGATTTCGCGGTCGCGTGGAATCTCGGCGGCACGGGCATCCAGATCTTTCGGGTCCAGCCGCACCGCACCGGGGAGAGTTTGCGGATATGCGAGGAAGTCGAGCGCATGGCGGAGATCGAGGATGTAGACGGGCTCGCCACGGTCGAGCATCTCGCGGACGGCCTCCGGTTCGATGCGTTCGCGCATAAGCTGCTGCATGAACGCGCGTCGCTGCTGGTATCGGCGCAGAAGATAGGCTGTGAAGGCGAGCGCAAAAATGACCACCAGGCCGTTGCCGAGGCGCTCAGAAAGATAGCCGATCCGCTCCAGCTGATTGCTGAAGAAATATCCGACCAGGATGAACGATCCGGACCACAGCAGGCCGCCCAGGGCTGACCACGAGGTGAAGCGCCAGCGCGGCATTCCTGTAACGCCCGCCATTGGCGGCGCAGCGGTGTTCAGACCAGGGATGAATTTGGCCACCAGCAGAGAACGCGCTCCGTAACGTTGGAACGTGTCTTCCGTTCGGCGGACGCATGAGTCGGGCTCGAGGGAGATCTTGCACAGGAATCCGAGGATGGAAGCTCCGCGGCGGCGTCCGAGCTGATACCAGATGCTGTCGCTAATAAGGGAAGCCATCGCGGCGAGAACAAGCGAGGTCCCGAGCGTGAGCTGGCCCGATCCGGAGAGCGCACCTGCGGCCAAGAGGATCGGGAATGCCGGGATGGGCAGTCCGATCTGTTCAGCCAGCACCCAGAAAAACAGGAGCACGTACCCATGCTCGGCGACGAATTTGATGGTTTCACTCAAGACCGATGGTCCAGCGCAGGACTCCGCCGGATTTCACCCCAAAACCGAGTTTAAATGTAGATGATGGATCCTGTGATTCAGGCGCCAAAAGATATGCTTACGTAAGGGCTGGGACTGGGCAGAATCGTGGCACGAAAGAAGATGCTGGGGTAGCTGGTAGCAAGTTGCTGGAGAGGTAAATGACTGATGGCTCAATGCTGAGAACTGATCGCTGACTAGCTGTTGTGCAAAAACACAGAGTCCCGAGGTTTTGTGGTTAAGCTCGTTCGTCTCGCCCAGCAATTCGCTTTAGACCCTCGCTCGCCTTTTCTGAACCCCTCTTGCGAGTATGATTCAGCCGACTAAGCTCGGGTTCCGGGCTCATCACCAACCGGACAAACCAGCCCAACCCCTCGGGACTCTATCTCGCCTTTGCTTAAGTCCCCTGTTCTCGTCAACCAGCGCTTCGCTAAAGACCGTCGCCTTACCCTGCTGAATTTCATCCCTTGCGGGTTGTCCTTCAATCTGACTTGGCTTCAGCCCCGGTACTCGGCACCAACTGCAAAAACTCAGGAACTGTCAAAGAACGAGTATGTATTTACGCCGACTATTTTTAGAGTCAAGAAAATCAGTAGAACTTTATCTCTTGTGTTTTCAATCGAGTGCAGCTCGTCCACAGCCCCATGACCGGATTTTGTGCAACCAGATCTTCAGACGCAATACAGAAACCCGCGGAATCCGCGGCTTTCGCTGTCATTGATCAGGTCAGCTCGCAAAACAACGCTCGCTTCCGCAATGAATCCAATGTGAAAAAATGCGGACAATTCAGGAATGGCGCGGACTTCCGTGTTTGCGATCGGTGGTGTCAGCGCGGGATTTCGGCTGCGGCACCCTCGGCGACTGCGTGGCGTAGCGCTGCGCGGGCCAGCAGACGGGTGGAATCGAGCGTCGGGAGAGGAGAAATTGCAGGTGTGATGATGAGGGGAATCTCGGTACAGCCAAGAATGACGGCATCGCAGTGATCTTCGTTCGCCAGACGTGTGATCACCTGGACGAAGTAGTCTCGCGACTGTGGCAGGAATTGCCCGCGTACCAGCTCATCGAAGATGATGCGATCGATCTCCGCCCGCTCCTGCTCGGTCGGGCGGCGAAATTCCACTCCACGCTCGGTGAGCTTTTCCGGATAAACACTGCTTTCGACCAGAGACCGGGTCCCGGTTAATCCCACTCGCTTGTAGCCCTTGCTGACCGCCTCTTCGGCCACTACTTCGGCAATGTGCAGCCACGGGAGCGGCGACTTGGGGCGCACCAGCGGCAGCGCCTGATGGATGGTGTTATCGGGGCAGATGAGGAAGCCCGCGCCCGCACTCGCCAGCTTTCGCGCCGAGCCGAGCATCAGATCGGCCACGCCTTGCCAGTCGTCGCGGGCAAAGCAGTCCATGTAGAGCTGAAATGGCGGCGTATGCAGACTGATCTCGGGGTGCCCGTGCTTGCCCAAAAACTGCTCGCCTTCAGTGCAGATGGTGCGATAGCAAAGAGCAGCGCCCTCGGCGGTACAGGCCACGATTCCGATGTGTTTCATGATTCGCTCACTCCAACTCGGCTGAGATCAGGAACTCCGACAAATCCGCGTCCCACCAGACGCGCAAGACGTTCGGTTTGCAGCAGACCTGGCAATCCTCGACATAGGACTGTTTGCTTCCAGCGGATGGGTCCACGTCGGTTTCATTTTCCTGACCACATCCTGCGCATTGAAAGCTTGCCTGCATTCCTGGCTTCTGATTAGACGAGTCAAAACGATCGGGGTCACAGAATCGCAACCGGTCGTCTGAACTGTTACGATTAGTCTACTTGTATGTGGGTTTCTGCTAAACGCTTGAGCATTGTTTTGCTGGCGACAGTTCTGCTTGCGCTGGGACAGTCCCAGCTCGTGGACGAAGTGCGGACATCGATCGCCCACAATGATTTTCAGACGGCTGCGCAGATCGTTCAGAGCTACCAGAGCCAGCGTGGCGAAACTCCTGAGCTGGCGGAAGCAGTTTCGTGGCTGGCAAGAGGCGAACTCGCCGGCAGCAACTACGACGCTGCCGATCAGTATGCGAGGAACGCATACACAATGGCGACAAAGCAACTGGCGGGACGTTCGGTCGACGTGAATGAGAACCTGGCGACTGCGCTCGGTGCGGCGATCGAAGTTCACGCGCAGGTTCTCGCGGAACGCGGGAACAAAGCGGCAGGAGCGCAATATCTGCGGACGCAGTTGGCGAAATATAGCTCGACTTCCATCGGCCCGCGCATACAGAAGAACCTCAATTTGCTTACGCTGCAGGGTAGTCTGGCACCCGCGCTTCAGGAGGCGCGCTACATTGGCGCGAAGCCGCCTACGCTTGCTTCCCTGCGCGGAAAGCCCGTGCTGATGTATTTCTGGGCACATTGGTGCAGCGACTGCAAAGCCGAAGTGCCGATCCTCGCGCGATTGAAGTCTGAGTATGCAGGCAAAGGACTGACGCTGATTGGTCCCACACAGTTATATGGATCCATTGCTCAGGGCCAGGACGCGCCACCGGCTGCGGAGATGCAATACATCGAGCAGGTTCGCGACAAATACTATGCGGATTTGCGAGACGTGCCGGTGCCAGTAAGTGCAGCTAATTTCCGGCGTTATGGCGCGAGCACTACGCCGACGCTGGTGCTGATCGATCGCGCCGGTCGCGTAGCGATGTACCATCCCGGACGCATGACCTACGACGAGCTGCGCGCCAAGATCGACGAAGTTGTCAGCGGGAAGCACTCCTAGAATTCAAGGTGAACGCGCAGGCCTCCGACGAAAACCGGGCCGCGGGCCCGGTTGTAACCCGGATTGTTGATGTGCTGAACGTCGGGTCCGAGATACAAACCTTTCCATACATGGGCTGTGTAATAACTCTTCGAAGATGTTTTCGCGCCCATAGGTCAGGCCGCCATCCCCCAGTAGAAATCCCAGTCCGCCGAGCGCCAGGTATTGCTGGTGATCGCGCTTAATGGCATTCGAAACGAAGGCGATGCCGGCGCGGTCGAATTTGCGCTTCCAGCGATTGCCGTAGGCCCCGAGGCCGAACTGGACGCTCTGATCGACTTCGGTATACGCGTACGATTCGGTCTTGCCATTGTTCCAGCCAAAACGGCCATAGGCGCTAACCCAGGGAGTGAGCTGTTGTTCGAAGTTGAGCGCGAAGCCATACTTGCCTGTGACTTGCAGAGGATGGGCCGTGATTTCCGGCGTCGGCGTAAGGCCCGCAAGAAAATTCTGGTTCGCAATGCGATAGATCCCCATATTGGCCGTGTTGTTGTAGGCGAGGAGCCGGATCACTCCATTCTTGGACACAAGCCCGCGATGCAAAATGAACTCGAAGTTTTCGGCGCGAGCGCGGCGAAGGTTCCATTGGAGATCGATGCCATTCGCAACCGTAGGCATAAGTGCTTCAGCGAAATGGAAGCCCCAACCGGGACTCTCATAAGCAACGATTGCGCCTACTGTGTATCCGCGAGTATCGGCGGCATAGTCCCACGCACCGTTGTTATCGATGGTCCAGTTCAAGAACTGGAAGTGGCTGTCGGTGCCGACGGTGTTCAGGTCGAAGAAGTCGGCGAGCGAGAATTTGCCGAAGCGAAATTCGATGCGGCGCGCCGGCAGTTGTGTGAAACCGGAGAGCGGACCGCGATCGACTTCCACCTTGTCTTTACTGAGCGCGAATACCTTGTGAACCATGGCGCGCGCCAGGTACGGGGCCTGGCCGAGATCGGGATTGCGCACAACGTCGAGATTGACGAAGCCCGCGAGTCCCGAGCGCATCGCTCAGCCCGCGGCCGCCGGTCTCCTCGACGTCCACCAGCAGTTCGGTGGAATCGTTCAGCTTCAGGCCGGTGAACAGCGTCATTACGCGCGAGGTAGCTTTCTCATAACGATTCTGGAAGCTGTTCGTCCCGCTATAGGCGGCATCGAACGGCGGATTCGTCTGGAAGATGAAGTTGATCTGACCGGAGACCCAATAACGCTTGTCTGGGTGAGGAAAGAAGGTCTCGGGATCGTGCGAGTCGGGAGCGTTAGCCTGCTGCCCCTGTTGATCTTGCTGCTGGGCGTAAAAGGGCGTCGCGCAGCAGAGAACGATCGCAAGCAGGGTCAACAGCCGCCGCAGCTTTTGAACTCTGGTCGAATTGGCAGTCGTGAACTCCACGCGAAGAGCAGCCCTTATTTAGCTCACAGTCATGTTTCATACAGATGAAAGACGTCTTCCAGAGGTGAGAGGAATCCGAACGAGGAGACCGGAATCTGGTGGTCACACAGGGTGCTCGGCTACTCAAATCCACGCAACAGCTTGCAAGCCGACGCGATCACGCTCAATACGTTGGCTATTGCCACCTTAATTGTGGGCTGAAAATCGAGTCAAATAAAAAAGACGTAAAGGAATCGCCCCAGAAAATCAGTGCGCGACGATGGATGAGCTCGATGCGGGCTCCGGGGTACCTATTAGCAATGCAAAATTCTTGTCGCTCCAGGTAAAGCCGACGAAATCATTATCGTGCGCACAAGAGACGCTCGGACCCGGCTTCCCCGCGACTTCAAACCGCTTCACAACGGCGCCATCTTCGCGGCTGATTTCGTAGAAGGTGTCATTCCTCGCAGGAATCTCCTTGGGGAGCTGCTGATTCGAGAACGGCGATTCGGATGCGGGTATAGTGCGGACATAGAGAGCGGATTCAGAGGCAAGCACGCTCCGGATGATCTCGTCGGCAGTCATTTTGACAGGAATTGCACGAACAGCACCCGCTTCACTTATCTCCAAAAGCGGACCATGTGACCACATCGAAGCGACGATGATGTTCGCGCCAGAAGACACAAACTGCACCTGTCCCAGCGTCATGGGCGCAGTCGACGAGCTGTGCTTCTGCTCTTCCCGCGCCTTCTTTATATCCGGAGGAAGATAGTCGTCTGGAAGCTGCAGGTACTGGAGCAGCACTCCGTCCTCTTTCACCAAGCCAAGCCGCGGTGATCGACTCGCGTTGTCGAAGCCATAAGCCAGGAATGTTCCTCCTGAAAACGCTCCGAGTGACTGTATCGAAAAATTGTTTTCGAGCTGAATCATCTGCTTGAAGTGGCCGCCTCGGTCATAGACGAAAACGTAGTTGTGGTGCTCGGCAACATTCGCCTTCCATTCTTTCTTTTCGCCATCCGGCAAGGCTGCAGATCGGGTCCCTTCCTTGTATTCGGCAGCGCCACTCACCAGGAAGACTACCTCCGATTCGCCGAGGTAACTTCCCTCTACTCTCAGGTCATAAAAGTTTGGAACCTGATCGAGTTGAAAGGAGTGCGCTTCGCGTGAAGGCGAGATCGAATAGAAAGATGACTTAGGAACTAACTGCCTTGGAGAAAATTCGACGAAATGCACCAGCATGGTGCCGTCCGCGGCACACCCGGGATCTCCCTGACTCATTCGTGAAAAGGGGATGCCCGGCAGTGGATCTGCCATTCGTAAAGAGATTTCGTAAGAAGGGATCGGATCTGCCGGTTTCGTAGATTTTTCCGCTTTCTTCGCTGAAGGTTGTTCCGCGAAGGTGATCAATGACGAGGCCAAGAGCAACCAGGCGGTAAGAGTGTTGCGCATATCTCATTCTCCGACGCGCAACAATGTACTGCAAAAGTGCCAAAGTAATGCTCCGGGCGAAAGAAATTCCGGATCTCGGAACAAGGCGCAGGTCGATGCCGTTCCAAGAGACGCCCGCTCCACCCGGCTCTACATAGTGATCTAACTCACAAGGCTATGTTCGCAGGCACTGCTAGAATTCTTGGTCGCAATCTAACTGGCAGGTCATCATGACGCGCAAAATCCAGAAGTCGCATGAGTTACAGAAGCGGGCCGAAGAGATCATTCCCGGAGGAGTGGATTCGCCGGTGCGGGCGTTTCGTTCCGTGGGCGGAGAGCCACCATTCATCGCACGCGGCGAAGGCTCACGCATATGGGACGTTGATGGCAACGAGTACATCGATTACGTGCTCTCGTGGGGACCGCAGATTCTCGGTCACGCCGTGCCTGAAGTGACGGAGGCGCTGATCGAAGCGGTACGCAAGGGCACGAGCTTTGGCGCGTCGACGCCGGGCGAGGTTGATCTGGCGGAAGCTGTACTCGATGCGTATCCGTTTGCCGAAAAGGTGCGCTTCGTGAATTCGGGCACGGAAGCGACGATGTCGGCGATACGGCTGGCCCGCGGGTTTACGAAGCGCAAATACATCATCAAGTTTGAGGGGTGCTATCACGGACACTCGGATGCGCTGCTGGTAAAAGCTGGATCAGGAGTGGCGACGCTCGGAATTCCGGGCTCGGCGGGCGTTCCCGAAGAGTTCGTGCAGTTCACGATCGCGCTTCCGTACAACAATCTGAACGTGGTGGAAGAGGCGTTCCGCCGATACAAGGATCAGATTGCCTGCGTGATCGTGGAGCCAGTCGTCGGCAACATGGGTTGCGTTATCCCAGCGAAGGGATTTCTTGACGGCCTGCGCTATCTGACCGCGCGCGAGAACGCGCTGCTCATTCTCGACGAAGTGATGACGGGATTCCGCGTCGCGTATGGAGGCGCAACGGAGCTCTACAGTGTGCGTCCCGACCTGGTTACGCTGGGGAAAGTGATTGGCGGCGGACTGCCGGTTGGCGCTTACGCGGGTCCGGCGGAATTCATGGATATGGTGGCGCCGGTTGGGCCGGTGTACCAGGCAGGGACGCTGTCTGGAAATCCGTTGGCGATGGCGGCGGGCAAGGCAATGCTCTGCTATCTGCGCGATAACAACGAGATCTATGGACGCATGGAGCGGCTGGCGGGAACGCTGGTAAGCATGGTGGCTTCTGCCGCAAATGAGGCCGATATTCCGCTTACGTACAACCGTGTGGGTTCGATGTTCACGTGGTTCTTCCAGGAAGGTCCGGTGACCGACTGGGATTCCGCCGCGAAGAGCGATACCAAGGCGTTCGGGAAATTCCATCGCGCGATGCTGGATGCGGGCGTGTATCTGCCGCCCTCGCAGTTTGAAGCAGCCTTCTTCAGTGCAGCGCACACAGAAGATGACGTGCAACAGACGGTGGCAGCGGCAAGAGAGGCGTTCTCGGCAGTGACGGCGTAATTATGAGAGTCGTTATCCAGCGAGTAACGCGAGCTTCGGTGAAGGTCGCCGACGAGATTGTCGGGCAGATTGAAAAAGGATTGTTGGTGCTGCTTGGGGTCGCGCAAGACGACACCGAAGGTGACGCGGACTATCTTGCGGACAAGATCGTTGGCATGCGCGTATTCGAAGATGCCGACGAGAAGATGAACCTCGCAGTAACCGAGGTGGGCGGTGCGATTCTCGCGGTCTCCCAGTTCACGCTGTACGGCGACATGCGTCGCGGTCGGCGTCCGTCGTTTGATGCGGCGGCGCGTCCCGAACAAGCGCGCAGGCTCTACGAATACTTCGTCGAAAAGATTCGTGCCGCCGGCGTTCGCTGCGAAACCGGAAAGTTTCAGGCGATGATGGAAGTGGAACTGGTGAATGATGGACCGGTCACGATACTGATTGATTCAAGGAAAGCGTTTTGATAGGTAATTGCGGAATAGGTAATTGGTAATTGGAGACCCGGCGTCGACATCGTCGACAATTACCAATTACAAATTACCTATCACCTTGAGCTGAGCACTGCGTCCGCCACTCTTACTGCTTCTGCTGCAGGCTTCACGTCATGCACGCGAACGATCTGCGCGCCGTTCAGAATTGAGATCACCATCGCGGCCAGGCTGCCATAAAGGCGATTTTGCGGTGAAGGTTTCTCGCCATCCTTCTCCAGCGCTTTCGCGATAAACGATTTGCGCGAGGTTCCGACCAGAAGGGGCAGACGGAGGTCTTGTAATTCTGCCAGCCGATTCAGCAGTGGATAATTCTGCTCGAGGTTCTTGCCGAATCCAATGCCAGGATCGACGACGATTCGCTTCTTCTTGATTCCCGCCAGTTCAGCCTGCTGCACACGTTCGCGCAGTTCGCGTTTCACGAGACTGACAACGTCAGGGACAGGCGGAAGATTCTTCCATTCCTCGGGGGTGCCGCGCATGTGCATCAGCACGAAGCCACACGGAAGAGCCGCGACGGTCTTCTTCATTTCCGGATCCCACTGCAGGCCGCTGACATCGTTGACGATGTCCGCTCCGGCTTCGACGGCAGCTCGCGCCACTGCGGCCTTGTAGGTATCGACGGAGATGAGAGCGTCCGGCCGCAGTCGTTTGATCTCGCTGATCACGGGCAATACGCGGCGCAACTCTTCGTCGGCGGCGACGGTCGCTTTCTCAGGCGAAAGCTTGCCTCCGCTCTTCGCCGAAACCCGCGCCGAGGTTTCGACCTTGACGCCGGGCCGCGTGGATTCGCCTCCGACATCGAGGATGTCCGCGCCTTCGTCGAGCAACCGAAGGCCGTGTTCGACGGCATGGCCGCGGTCGAAAAACTGGCCACCGTCGGAAAACGAGTCGGGGGTTACGTTGACCACGCCCATGACGAGCGTACGGCGTCCGAGTTCTATGAGGCGTTCGCCGACAGCCCACTGGAAGACAGGGCGCATGGGCCGATTGTAACGGAAGGTAACTGCCTGGAATGGCTGATGGCACACAAAACGGTGCTAGAATCCAAGTACGTTCATGCGCGGTTCACCCCATGCCGCACGCCTGTTTGTCACTTTTCTGCTGCTTCTCTGCGCCCTTTCCGCCCCGGCCAAGAGTCGGCCAAAGATCGAAACAAATGCGTCGGGACTCGCTGATTCCATCAACAAAATTTTGGAGCAGCCGGATATTGCTCGCGGATTCCTGGGCATTGAGATTGACTCGCTGACCAACGGCAAGGTTCTCTACTCGTCGAACGAAGACAAGTTTTTTACTCCGGCCTCGAATACCAAGCTGTTCACTACTGCCGCGACGATGGCCTTGATCGGCACCGACTATCGCTTCCGGACGACGGTGGAAACGGCAGGGATGGTCGACAAGTACGGCCGCCTGAATGGCGATCTGGTGCTGGTAGGACGCGGCGATCCGAACATCTCCGGCCGCAACTTGCCTTACAACGTGCACACCGAGCGCAGCCTTCCTCCGATGCAGGTGCTGCAGCAGCTGGCGGATCAGGTAGCCCAGCGCGGCGTGAAATTCATTGACGGTGATGTGATCGGCGACGATTCCTATTTTGCGTTCGAACGCTACGGCGAGGGTTGGGCGCAGGATGACATGGTGTGGGAGTGGGGCGCGCCGGTATCGGCGCTCACCATCAATGACAATGTGCTGTTCGTGAACATTCTTCCCGCCGATCACGCCGGAGATCGCGCCTTCGTGAACATCACGCCGTACGCGGAGTACTACCAGGTCGACAATCGCATCATGACCACGCCTGCAGGGACCGGTCCGCGCAGGGTTTACATCACACGCGAGCCGGGCGGAAGCCAGCTGAGTATGTGGGGCAACATTCCGGTGGACGATCCGGGAGCAACTGAGTCGCTGGCGATTGAAGATCCGGCGGCATTTGCCGCGCAGGTGTTCCGCCAGATGCTGGAGCAGCGCGGGATTGTGATCTATGGCCGGACGAAAACAAAGCACACGGAACTGGCGACCCTTTCGACTTTCACCATCACGGCCTCGGCGCCGGCGAATGGTGGAGGCGGAGACCTGCCATCAAGACCTCCTGCACTGCCAATGACCCTGGTGCTCGCCAATTACCAGTCGGAGCCGCTGTCGCAGGATTTGCGTGTCATTAATAAGGTAAGCCAGAACCTGCACGCCGAACTGATGCTGCGTCTGCTGGGGCGAGAAAAGGGGACTGCGGGAACTGTTCAGGCGGGATTGGAAGTTGAGCGCGCATTTCTCACTCAGGCCGGAATACCAACGGATCAGTTCGTGTTCTTCGATGGGTCTGGGCTTTCACGACAGAACCTGGTCACGCCGCACGCGATTGTCCTGTTGCTCAAGTACATCGATTCGCAGGTTTGGGGACCAAAGTTCATCGATACGCTTCCGGTGGGCGGCGTGGACGGGTCGCTCGCGGATCGGCTAAGAAATTCGCCCGCGCAAGGCAGGGTTCAGGCTAAGACCGGATCGCTGGGGCACGTGAATACGTTGTCGGGCTATCTGACGACCTTGAACGGCGATCGCGTGGCGTTCTCGATCATGATCAACAATCACAACCTGCAGAACCGGAGGGCGACCGACGTGATGGATCAGATCGTGAACACAGTGGTTGCGTACGGAGCCAAGAAGCACTGAGGCTATTTCGGGCGCGGCATGCGGACCCTGGCGCGTCCTACGGCAGCGCCGCCCGGTCCTGTCGAAGAAGGCGGTTTGCGCATTCCATCCAGCAGTTCTTTCAAGACCACAGCATTGTTCTGCAATTCGTTCTTCGCAGAAAAAATCAAAGTCAGCGGCTTGCGGCGCGTGGCCAGCTGATGTAGTTGGTCGAGCGCGGCATTTGCCTCGGGATTCGTGAGTTCCTGCAGGTACTTCTTGCGAAATGCCAGCCATTGCGTGGGGCGTTCGTGGAACCACTTGCGCAACTCATTCGAAGGCGCCACTTCTTTCAGCCAGAGGTCGAGTTTGGCCGCTTCCTTGGTGAGTCCGCGAGGCCAGAGACGATCGACCAATACACGAACTCCGTCGTGAGATGATGGTGGATCGTAGGCGCGTTTAAGTGCTACTGGCATTACTGTTTTCATTCTACGGCTGGTAATGGCCGCGAGTTCTTTCACCAAAGTGCATCGATGATGACAAAAGTAATCGTGCCAATCGCGATCGTTTGTGCCGCGCTCGCCCTGCTGATCGCAGCAGCGGGTTGCAACTCCAGCAAACCTGAAGTTGCGACGAGCCTTACACCACAGCAGGTTACGGGGCAGCAGATTTTCAACCAGACCTGCGCCGTATGCCATCGCAACGGCGAGCACGGACCGAACCTCGTGGGCCTCTACAAAAAGCGCTACATGACCAACGGCATGCCCGTAAACGACGATCGTGTGCGCGATACGATTCGCATGGGACGCGCCATGATGCCTGCCTTCGGCGATGTTCTGAACAAGCAGCAGTTAGAGGACGTGATCGCCTATTTGCATGTGATCTAAGTACCAACGCCTGGCGGGGCATGAGTCGTCAGGCGGGCCGCGGTCATCGTACAATTGAGAAGAGCACATGAGCAGCCAGGTCCAGTTAATCCAGATCGAGACTAGTCCGCGTCCGCACCAGCGCAAGCCGGAGTGGTTGAAGGCGCGCGCGCCTATGGGTGAGGGCTATCACGACCTGAAGAAGCTGGCACGCGGACTGGGGCTGCATACGGTTTGCGAGTCGGCACAGTGTCCGAACATCGGGGAATGCTGGAATCACAAGACTGCGACATTCATGCTGCTCGGCGATCACTGTACGCGTCGTTGCGGCTTCTGCGCCGTCCCCAAAGGCCACATGGAACCGATCGACTTCGACGAGCCGCGGCGAGTAGCAGAAGCGGTCGCAACGCTCGGGCTGAAGCATGCAGTGGTTACCAGCGTGAATCGCGATGACGACAATGTTGGCGCGGCGCGCGTCTTCGCCGACACGATCACCGAGATCAAGCGCATGATTCCCGATTGCCGCGTGGAAGTTCTCATCCCTGACTTCCAGGGACGTGAGGATTGCCTGCGCATCGTCATGGGCGCGAAGCCTGACGTTTTGAATCACAACACCGAGACTGTGCCGCGCATGTATCCCGCGGCACGTGCGGGTGCGCGTTACGAACGCACGCTGGAACTATTGCGGCGCGCGAAACAGATTGATGGAAACGCAGTCACCAAGACCGGCGTGATGGTCGGCCTGGGCGAAGAGATCGCGGAACTGATTACAGTGTTCCGCGACTTGGCTGCGCGCGATGTCGACATACTTACCATTGGACAATACCTGCGTCCCTCGAAAGACCAACTCCCCTTGCAGCGTTTCTATACGCCCGAGGAATTCCAGCTCTTAAAGGAAGAGGCCCTGAAACTGGGCTTCCGGCATGTGGAATCAGGCCCACTGGTGCGCTCCAGTTATCACGCGCACGAGCAGGCTGACGCCACTGCACGTTTCTCGAAGACTCCTCTGCCTGTCATTTAATTAGGTAGTGGTGGTGACTGGATCGATAGCCGAACCAAGTTCGGCAACTATTCACTGATTCTTAACCGAGCCTTCATCCGCTGTTAAAGGCGAAAAGGTACAACCTCATCATGCGGGCACCACGGCGTAGTTTACGTGTACCTGGTCAAGTTCGGCTCCCTCGCTTTTTTTCTTTTCCCGATCACATCATGCAGAAGCTGCTGTTCCCCGATGCACTGCGGGAATTGTATTCGCGCGTGCAGAGCAGCGATCAAAGTTGCATATGGCAAGGCGTTCTGCAGGAGATGCAGGTCGACTGCGAAGTCAGCGACTCGGATCTGAAGAACATTCCCAGTTCTGGTCCGCTGGTCGTGGTTGCGAATCATCCGTTTGGGATGATCGAGGGTGCGATTCTCGGTAGCATGCTCGCGCGTGTTCGCTCGGACGTGAAGGTCATGACGAATTACCTGCTGGCGGGCATTCCCGAACTGCGGCAAGGATGCATCTTTGTCGATCCGTTTCGGAACCGGCGGGCGCCTTTGCAGAACCGACGCGGAATCCGCGAGTCGCTGGAGTGGCTCGGCAACGGCGGCGTGCTGGTGATCTTTCCCGCGGGAGAAGTTTCCAGTTGGGATTTGCGTACGCAGCGTGTCATCGATCCGACGTGGAGTGACACGGCTGCGCGCTTGGCTCGAGCGAGTGGAGCGGCGGTGCTCCCTGTGTATGTGAAGGGCGAAAACAGTTTGCCATTTCACTTGCTGGGATTCGTGCATCCGCGGCTGCGCACAGTTCGTTTACCGCAGGAGTTGCTGAACAAGCGTGGGAAGACAATCGAGATCAGCATCGGGTCGGATATTTCCGCGGAACAGCTTGCTGCCTTGCACGAGCCGGAAGCGGCAACACAGTATCTTCGCTGGAGAACGTATTTGCTGGCGGAACGGAATCGGCCCGAGCCCAAGATGCACCGGATTCGCCTGCGCAAGGCGGAGCCGCCGCGTGAAGTGATGTCCGCGATTGCGAAAGACGTGTTGCGAAACGAGATTGCGAAACTGCCTCCGTCGCAAAAGCTGGTGGAGTCGCGCGAATTTTCCGTCTACACGGCGACCAGCAGCCAGATCCCGGCACTGATGATGGAGATCGGGCGGCTGCGTGAGGTCACGTTCCGTGCTGCGGGCGAAGGCACCGGGCGCGCATACGACCTCGACAGCTACGATTCGTATTACGACCACCTGTTCCTGTGGAGCAACCTCAACCAGGAATTGGCCGGGGCGTATCGGATTGGCCGCGTCGACGAGATTCTCGCAGAGCACGGCGTGCAAGGGCTCTACACCAGTTCCTTATTCCGCTACGATCCCGAGCTGTTCCGGCGCATCGGCCCGGCGCTGGAGTTGGGACGTTCGTTTATATGTGAGGCCTATCAGAAGCAGTATTCCTCGTTGCTCGTGCTCTGGAGGGGTATCGCTGAATATGTCGCGCAGCGACCTGAGACTGCAGTTCTGCTGGGCGCGGTGAGCGTGAGCAACAACTATCATGCGATTTCGCGCGAGTTGCTGGTGCGTTACTTCGAGACGCGCTCGGAGTCGGATGAACTGGAGCGCTTCCTAAAGCCCCGTATGCCATTTCGCGCGCGACGTATTCCAAGCTCGGACATTCGCGTGATCGCCAGTGCGCTGCGGACGGTCGAAGATGTTTCCGAACCGATCAGCGACATTGAAATGGACCACAAGGGCGTCCCCATTTTGTTCCGGCAATATCTGAAGCTAGGTGGACGACTGCTGGGCTTCAATGTGGACCCGAGTTTTTCCGACGTGGTGGACGGACTGGTCATAGTGGATCTGCTAAGGACGGATCCCAAGGTTCTGGGGCGTTACATGTCGGCGGAGAGCTTGAACGGATTCCGGCAATTCCATGCGTCGCAACAAGACGTGGGTGCCGGCAGTGACGTTAGCCTGAAACGGAGCTGACCAACCAGTCGGACTCCACAGCACGGCGAACAAAAGGCCTGGAGAACGAAGCCGGGCCTTTCGTTTTTTGGGAAATCGCTGTCGGTGCTGAAGTGAAGTCAGGATACTCGGGGCTGCATAGTCAATACACGCGGGCGAGGGCGCCCGCGACACGTGAGCAGAGGCGATTCGGCAGAACTTCAGAACAGGAGAAGCTTTTTCTTCTTCTTCGTGGTTTTGTCCTGCTTGGACTGATCGTTGCCCGCGACGTAGACCGGTTGGTTTTCGTTGGGGCTGGCGTGGCTATCGGTTAGGCCGCTATTGGGTTTGATTTCGATATACGCCTGTTCGCGAAGCTTGGTGAGATAGGAACGAAGTGCCGGATCAGTGCGCTGCATGTACAGCTGATCCATGACTTGATTCTCGACATCCTTGTAGGGAGGAATGCCGGCCTGCTGATGATCGAGGACCTTTAAGATCACGTATCCCTGCTTGGTTTCGATCACGTTGCTCAGTTCGCCAGATTTCAAAGCAAATGTGATGGTCTCCAGTTCCTTCGCCATAGTTCCTGGGCGGAACATTCCCAAGTCGCCACCTTGAGCTGCGGTTGGTCCCTCAGAATCTTTCTTTGCGATTTCGTCGAATTTTGCCCCGGCTTTCAGTTGAGCTAACAGATCGTCAGCCTTTTTGCGCGCTTCCTGCTGCGCTTCGGGCGTCGGCTCAGGAGCTTCCTTGCCAGGCTCGGCGGCGGCAGTTTTCGGAGCGATCAGGATTTCCGCAAGGTGGACCTGTTCGGGGTGCTCCATTTCAGCCTTGTGGGCTTCGTAAAAGTCCTGCGCCTCTTTGGGAGTGATTTGAATTTTGGAGACGACTTCTTTGGAGATGACGTTGCGCTTGACAAGGTCATTCTTCAGATTGTCTTTGAATTCTTCGTATGAGATGCCCTGCGCCTGGGCGGCTTTTTCGAGTTCTTCCATGCTTTGCAGGTTCATGCTCTTACGGATTTCGTCGAGGCGCTTAATGAGTTCCGTCTGGACATCGATTCCGAGTTCGTCGCCTTTTTGAAGAAGGAGCTGCGAATCGATAAGGTCGCTGAGAATATCCTTCTCGTGCGTTGCCAGTTCCGCATCGACGTTACCGACAGTACTGCCAGCACTAGCCGCACGCTGCTTCAGCTCAGCTGCCATTTGCTCGCGCGCTTTTTCCACGTCCATGTGCGTAATGATGGAGTTGTTCACGCGGGCGACGATTTCCTCGACGATGACGACATTGGAGCCGTTGGTGTTGTCGGCACCGAATGCGGTCCCACAAGCGAGAACGGTCGCGAACAGCGGAAGGAGGTACTTCTTCATAGGATCCTGCCAGAACTCGGGATAATTACAGTTATTTTACATGAGCACGGGAGCGAGCGCCGGGTTGCTCTTGAGCGGTTCGCACCTAGCAGTTAGTAATTAGCACTTAGTCCGTCAACTCGGTTGCCGGGCGGCCTGGGACGGAAGCTCCAATGGCTAAGGGCTGAGTGCTGATTGCTAAGAGCTTCGCTGTAGAATCTTCCCGTGCCCACCAACATTCGTTCGTACGCGAAGATCAACATAGGTCTCCGCATTGGATCGCGCCGGGAAGACGGATTTCACGAGCTGCGCACTGTATATCAAACGATCGCGCTTCATGATGTGATTCGTGTGCAGACGGCACGGGGAATGGGGATTGAGATCCGGTGTAAGAACCCCAAGGTCCCGGACGACGAGACGAATACCTGCTGGCGCGTAACTGAACGTGTGCTGAAGGCGCTGAAGAAGCGCGCCAAGGTGAGCATCACGATTACGAAGAACCTGCCGGTGCAAGGTGGCTTGGGCGCAGGTTCCTCGAATGCGGTGGCGACCATGGTGGCTCTGGAACGCGAATTGGGGGAGCAGTTGGAAGCGGCCCAGAGGTTGGAGATCGCCAGGGAGGTTGGATCGGATCTGCCGCTGTTTCTGGTGGGAGGAACGATCCTGGGCATTGGGCGGGGTGAGCAGGTATTCCCGCTGCCGGATTTGCAATCGATCGCATGCGTTGTGGCGACACCACCGATTGCAGTTTCCACTCCGAAGGCTTTTGCGGACTGGGATGAGAAATTCGACACAACGCAACCGTCGAAAGGAAAATTGACCCAGGGCAATGGCTCCGGTACAATCGACGAGTTCAGTACCAGTGTGTTTTCCTGGCTGATGGGTACCACAGCCGGTGTTCCCGCCAAGAGCGGGGACCGGGCCGAGACACCGCTTCTCGACCTCGTCCGTGCCGGGATAGAAAACGACTTCGAACGCGTCGTCTTTCCTCAATATCCCGAACTACGTGACGTGAAACGTGTGTTGGAACGCGAAGGCGCGAAGTATGCGTCGCTTTCTGGCTCCGGGTCGACAGTGTATGGACTGTTCGAAACTGCTGAAGCTGCCGAGAGAGCCGCTGCTAAGTTAGAAGCGAAGGGCGTTCCGGCCACTGCGACGAGGACGGTCGACCGAGCGGAGTATTGGCGGGATATTTGGGCATGATTGGTAGTTTGTAATCGGGAAATCTGAAAACCGAAGAATCGGTAGATCGAGATCCGAGTGCTGAGATGTTCCGATTACGCGATCTCAGATTAGCCGATTTCCCGATGCGTTGGGCGGTCGACTAATGGTAGGTCAAGTGCCTTTGGAGCACTTTGTCTAGGTTCGAATCCTAGCCGCCCAGCCAAAGACATGGGTAATTGGGGAAAACGTAATAGGTAACTGAAAGGCAAGTAATCTCTCAAGATTTTCAATTACCTATTACCGGTTATCGATTGAAAGTTTGTCGACGATGAGCGTAGCACCAGAATTAGCCAAACCAGGCAATCCCGGTCAACAGACCGCAACGGCGGTAGACGCGATGGCGACAGCAATTACTCCTGCTCCGGCAGAAAAGAAAGACGATCAGGCGCAGCCGAAAGGCGAGCGCAAACCGCAGCGCCGTATCGATGAGAAGTTCAAGATCTTCTCCGGCACGGCTAACCCCGAACTCGCGCACGAAGTCTGCAAGCACTTGGGCATGGACCTTGGGCAGACGATGTCGCAACGTTTTCAGGATGGCGAGCGGTACGTGCAGATCCTGGAGAACGTGCGTGGCGCCGATGTGTTCATGATCCAGCCGACATGCTATCCGGTGGATGAGCACATCATGGAGTTGCTGTTGTTTATCGATGCGTTCAAGCGCGCTTCGGCGCGGCGCATCACTCCAGTGATTCCGTACTTCGGGTATGCGCGGCAGGATCGCAAGGACAAGCCTCGTTCGCCGATCTCGTCGAAACTGGTGGCGGATCTGCTGACGACCGCGGGTGCGGATCGAGCCGTGATTGTCGATTTGCATGCGCCGCAGATCCAGGGCTTTTTCAATATGCCGGTGGATCACCTGTTCGCGTCGCCGGTGCTGGTCTCGTACTTCAAAGACCAGAATCTGCCGGACCTGACAGTGGTTTCGCCGGATGCGGGCGGCGTGGAACGCGCGCGCTTCTTTGCGAAGAAGATGAATGATTCGGCACTGGCGATCGTCGATAAACGTCGTACGGCGATGAATGTAACGGAAGTGATGCACGTGATCGGAGATGTACAAGGACGCACTTGCCTGGTGCTCGACGACATCATCGATACGGCCGGTACGCTGGTAAAGACGGCAGCGGCATTGAAGGAAGCGGGCGCAAAGCGAATTGTGGCATGCGCAACTCACGCGGTCCTATCGGGTCCGGCGACAGAGCGACTGGCACAGTCACCGATCGAGCAAGTGGTGGTAACGAACACGATCCCGCTAACAGATCAGGCGAAACGGGATCTGGCAGGGAAGGTCAAAGTTCTATCGATTGCGGGCCTGATTGGCAGCGCGATCAAATCGATTCACGAAGAGACATCCGTCAGCAAGCTGTTTGTCTGACGATTCAGCATTGAAGTGAAGGAATTGGAAGGAATATGGCTACTGCAAACGAAACTCTAAATGTGAAAGCCCAGCCGCGGAAAGAGCGTGGCAAGAACGAAGCCCGCCGTCTGCGTCTGAAGGGCGTTATCCCCGCCATTATGTATGGCGCGCACAAAGATCCGGTGGCGATTGCCGTCGATCCGAAGCAGATCAACAAGATCCTGCGCTCGGATTCGGGCGCGAACACGATTTTCGATCTCAGCGTCGACGGCGAGAACAGCAAAGTGATGATCGTCGATTACCAGCATGAGCCGATCAAGGGATCACTGCTGCACATCGATCTGAAGCGCATTGCGATGGATCAGAAGCTGAGGCTGGAAGTGCCGGTGTTGCTGAAGGGCACTCCGCAGGGTGTGAAGACCGAAGGCGGCATCCTGGAACAGCTGCTGCGCGAAGTGGAAATCGAGTGCTTGCCTGGCGACATTCCGGCTCACCTCGATGTGGACGTGACCAACCTTGCCTTTGGGCAGGTATTGCGCGTGTCCGATCTGCCGCACATGGAAGGAAAGATCAAGTTCCTGACGGACGAGAACATTCCAGTGGCGCACATCACGTCGGTAAAGGAAATCGTGGAAGCAACTCCGGTGGAAGGCGCGGAAGCTGCGGCTGCTGCGACTCCGGCCGAGCCCGAGGTTATCAAGAAGGGCAAGCAGGAGACGGAAGGCGCTGCCGAGGGTGGCGAAAAGGCCGAGAAGTCCGAGAAGAAGGAAAAGAAGTAACGGCATGTGGCCGGCTCGAAACGGTTGGCCACAGTCGTTCGCCTTCGCGGCAAGACGAGCGCGAAGGTGGATGGTTCAAGCGTGAAACTGATCGTTGGTCTTGGAAATCCTGGCATCGAGTATCAGTTCACGCCGCATAACCTGGGCTTCCTGACGATCGACCGTTTGGCCGAACAGTTGGGAACGCAGGTGGACAACCGGCACTGCCGGGCGGTAACGGGCAGAGGACGGATCGGGGATCAGGAGATAGTACTCGCGAAGCCCGAGACGTTCATGAACCTGAGCGGCTTGTCGGTACACGAATTGGCGACGGAGTACGAGATTCAGCCGGAGAGCGATCTGATCGTGATCTACGACGAGCTGGATCTGCCGTTCGGGAGTTTGCGAGTCCGGCAGCGCGGAAGCGCGGCAGGACACAACGGAATGAAGTCGGTACTCGGCGCGATGGACACCCAGGAGATCACGCGAATTCGGCTGGGAATTGGGCCAGATACGCCGATTCGCGATGGCAAGAGTTATGTGCTCCGGCAGTTGAAGAAATCGGAGCTGAAGTTAGTGGATGAACTGCTCGACAACGCGGCGGAAGCGGCGCGGGTGATTGTGACCGAAGGCGTGAACGTGGCGATGAACCGCTTCAACCGTCGGCCGGAGACGGAAGAGCAGGCAGAGTAACGAGCGCGAAAGCGCAGCAAGTTTGAATTGGAGCTGAAGAATGCAACGCACTTACGAACTGATGTTTATTGTCCGTCCTGACATGACGGATGAAGACCTGGAGAAGCTCACGTCGACTCTGAGCACGCAGGTGGCAAATGCGAAGGGCACAGTGAAGACCGTCGAAAAGATGGGAAAGCGGCGCCTCGCATATACGGTGGGCACGTTCTCGGAAGGGATCTACGTTTTGTTTGTGATCGAAGGTCCGGGCGAGCTGGTGTTTGAGTTAGAGCGCCGGCTGCGCGTTGCCGAGCCGGTGATCAAGTTCATCACCGTGCGCGTCGACGTCGAACAGAAGCGCCTGGACAAGGTGAAGAAGATTCGCGATTCGCGCCGACGTGGTGCAGGAACGCACGCCGCCGCGGCTGCGGAAGCAGCTGCTGCCGCGCAGGCAGAATCGGCTGCGGCCGAAACTCCGGCGCAGGCGTAAGAATTCAGCGGCCCTGCCGCAATTACAAAGAAAGATTGAGCGGTCCATTGACCGCCAGGAAGAAGGAGAAACATGGCTGACGAATCAACTCAGCAAAGCTCGGGAGCTCCGGCTACAAGCGAACCGCGCCAAGGTGGTGGACGTCCAGGCGGACGGCCCGGCGGCGGCCCCGGTCGCGAACAACGCAAATATTTCCGTCGCAAGAAAGTGTGCAAGTTCTGCGTCGAAAAGATTGATGGCATCGACTACAAGGACTATCGGCTGCTCTCGCAGTTCATCGCGGAAAGCGGCAAGATCGTGCCCCGGCGCCTGAGTGGTGTCTGCACGCCGCACCAGCGCCGTCTGGGACGGGCTATCAAGGTCGCGCGCAACATCGCCCTGCTGCCTTTCGCAGGAAGCTCGCGGTAAATTTCGGCGGCGCGGTGGACCCGCTGCCGCTGTGCCGGGTGTATGCCCGTGCACGAACAATTTTGATCGGAGTTATGACATGGAAGTCATTCTGAAAGAAGATGTGCCGAAGTTGGGATCGCGCGGCGATGTGGTGAAAGTGGCCGAAGGCTATGGCCGCAATTTCCTGCTCCCGAAGAAGCTCGCCATTGAAGCGACCGCCGGCAATAAGAACGTTATCGAGCAGATGAAAGCTGCGTCGGTCCGCCGCGCGCAGAAGGACAAGTCCGAAGCCGAGGCGCTGGCGCAGCAGCTAGGCGGAGTCACGCTCAGCTTCACGCGTCGCGCGGGCGAACATGATCAGCTATTTGGATCGGTTACCTCGTCCGACATTGCCGCCGAACTGGAGAAGAAGGGCTTTGAGATCGATCGCCGTAAGATCGTGCTCGATGAGCCACTGAAGACCGTCGGAGAGTTCCCCGTCGCGATCCGCATCTTCCGCGAAGTCACCGGGACCATCAAGGTCCAGGTCGGAAAAGAAGCCGCAGAGTAGTTTCAAGTTGCTAGTTGTCAGTTGCTATTGTTAGATTCGGGTGTCCGGTCCTTGCGAAGCAAGGGCCGGAACCATTTCCCACCAGACCGTCCGCTTACTAAGCCACTTCACTTTTTGTCGACCGTAATCAGCAGCCAGCCGCTGCCGCCGCGGATTTGAAGATTGCGGTCGGAGCTTATCGAAACGTTGCCGAGCGGCGGAGTTGCTCCCGAGCTCGCAATTCGCGCATTGCCCAGATCGTACGTTCCGCAAGCCGAGCTGGAGAAGATCCAAACGGCCTGTGGGCGATCGTAGCCTGCGCCGCCGGGGCATCCGGCGTCGGCATTGGGCGTGAGTCTGATGATTACGGAGCTGTCTTCGATCCAGGTTCCGGTTAACCCGCCGGGAGTACCAACTTTTCGCTGAGAACGGCTGACGACATCGCCGCCAACCTGGCGCGTTACCCATCCGCTGGCCGACTGCATATCCGGATTGGAATTGATTGGGGGCTTGTGCCTGGGCGACGCTCTGCATGGAAGCAACGGCCAAGACAGCGGCAGTCAGCGGAACGGTGCGGCCATGATCCTGAATGGAGTCGAACTTGAGAACAAGGGTGGAATCAGAGCCGCCCGACTTTCCGGCGCTCACGATTTGACCGGTGACCTTCGACCCCTTGCTGATGGTGAAACCCAGCGGAGTCGGTACGTCCTGCATCACCTTGCCTTCGATGTTCTTGCCGGCGCTGTCTTTACCGGCATTCAGACTTGTATTGAGCATGACGGGAATAACGGTTCCCGCCGGAATCTGCTGAGCGATGGCTGTCGCCGAGAACACTAAAACTACTGCCCATCCAAACCAACGCATAATCACCTTGACTGCATAAAAGTTCTGCATAACACGCACGTACCCCGGAGGCACTGTTTGCAAGCTCCTCATTGTAGTGGGAAAAGATGACAGCCAGGTAAATGCAGCGGGCGATCGGCAATTGTCCGCGGTTCTTGATGGCGAGGAGCGTTCGGCGGCTTTCGTTTTAACGACGGGAAAACATGTGAAGATTGGCTGCAGAATTCTCGCTGCTTCGGGAAACCTTTCTAAGGTCCATCCAATCCGAACTGCATGAAAGATCGCTGAAGAAGTTGTTCGAACTGGCCCTTGAAGGAGGCTCGGATGAACAAGTACACCGCGGAGGCTCTGGGCACATTTGTATTGGTCTTTGGAGGAGTAGGAAGCGCCGTTCTGGCCGGCACCAAGATCGGTTTTGTAGGCATAGCGTTTGCCTTTGGATTGTCGCTGCTGGCGATGGTTTACACGATAGGTCCGATCTCGGGATGTCACATCAATCCGGCAGTGACGGTTGGCGTGCTGTTCGCGCGGAAGATCAGCGGCCGGGACGCCGTGGGATACATCATTGCGCAGATCATTGGGGCGGTGATCGCGGCGGCCATCATCCTGGCGATAGCAAAGGGCTTGCCGGGCGGTTACGATGCGAGCGCTGCCGGCCTGGGCGCAAACGGATATGGTGCGCACTCCCCGAGCGGCTTCTCCCTGGGCGCATGCTTCCTGGCTGAGATCGTCCTGACGATGTTCCTGGTGCTGACGGTGCTGGGTTCGACAGATGTGCTGGCTCCGGTCGGCTTCGCTGGAATTCCGATTGGACTCGTGCTCACGCTGATCCACCTGGTCGGGATTCCGATCACGAATACGTCGGTGAATCCCGCGAGGAGCATTGGTCCGGCGTTGTTCGTAGGAGGCTGGGCCATCGGCCAATTGTGGATGTTCATCATCGCCCCGCTGATTGGCGCTGCGCTGGCGGCGGGCGCGTATGGCGCGATCCGTGGCGCCAAGGTGCCGATCACGACCCGACAGGCGGAAGAGGCCCTAGGAAGCGAGCAAAGAGAAAGAGAAGCTCGGGCTCCCAAACGGATTGCCTAGTCACAAATCGGCTCTGAACATGGAGCGCATGGGCGAGGTGCGGCCACGCATTTCGCCCTGAGATTCGCGCTATCGTGTCGTTCTGGCTTTGCTGCGCGCCGTAGAGTGGCCCACATCTGCCAAAGGAAGGCGGATGTGGGGAACCTTTCTATCCCCGATTTTTCCCGCTTTTGCACGTTCTTCGCCATCTCCCTATAATCGCTAACGATTTTGGCTACCCCTCGTCTAAGTCCTTGCGAGCCAGAAGATAGCTTCCGGTAAGCAGGTACAAGAAGCAGCTCACGAAGCGTGGAACAAAGCGCAGT
The DNA here is from genome assembly GCA_963848375.1 of Terriglobia bacterium. Classification (GTDB taxonomy): domain Bacteria; phylum Acidobacteriota; class Terriglobia; order Terriglobales; family Acidobacteriaceae; genus JAJPJE01. Next base: position 319,608 of record CAWKDK010000028.1, on the reverse strand, counting down.
GGAGCAACGACGGTCTCGAGACGAAAGATCGTCGGCAGAGGATGAGGTGGAACGGGATTATGCCGGCCGAGACAATGGCGTTTCCCTTGTCGGTTGGCGCAACGCGGGTCGTTGAGCGCAGTGCTCAGTCCCGGTTCCCTAACGACAAGACTTCGACTTCATCCTGGAGACCGATGCTCGGGCAACGACAAGGCCGTATCGACGACACAGCGCTGATACGCCAGGCGCAACAAGGCGATCGTGCCGCTTTCGAAGAACTGGTCCGGCAGTACGATCAGGCCGTGCTTCGACTGGCGATGAACCTGACGGGATCGCCTGACGACGCGCAGGACATTTATCAGGACGCGTTCCTGAAGGCGTATCGCAGCCTCGGGAACTTCCGCTTCGAATGCTCCTTCTATACCTGGATTTATCGTATCGTGACCAACTTGTGCCTGGACCACCTGCGCAAACGGCAAGTGCGCAAGGAAGATGCTCCGGTCACGACCGATTCCGACGGCGAAGAGTTCAACGTGCTCGATCAGGTTGCGGATGCGCGGCCGACACATCATCCCGAGCGTGACCTTCTGCGGCGCGAATTGGGGACGAAGATTGGCGCGGCGCTGGAAAAGCTGACAGTTCGCGAACGCATGGTGTTCGAGCTGAAGCACTACCAGGGATTGAAGCTGCGCACCATCGGCGAGATTTTGAATACGACGGAAGAGACGGCGAAGAACACGCTGTTCCGGGCAACACAGAAGTTACGGCAAGCACTGGCAGAGATGAGGTAAGTATGAACTGCGAATGGGTCAAGGCAAACATTACGCTCTATAGCTACGACGAGCTGACGGACGACGCGCGCATCGAGTTGGAACAGCACGTACAGCGCTGCGACGATTGCGCGACGGAGCTGAAGTCGGTGCAGGAGTTTCGTGGGCAGATGTCGGCCCTGCCGCGCCTGGAGCCCTCGCCGAGCTTTCTTGCCGCGTCGAGGATGCGTTTGCAGGAGGCCCTGGAGACCACGGAGCAGGAGCGCGGATGGAGGCGGTTGTTTTTTGATCCGACGGCGTGGTTGCGACAGATGAAGTTTTCGCCGGCACTGGCGACAGTACTGCTGATGATTGGATTTGCAGGCGGCGGGTTGACGGCGTACCAGATGGGCAGGAACAGCGGTACTAGCGGACCAGGCGTAATTCGGCCGATCAGCGGTGGTCCGGCTACCGTTTCAACCGCACCGGATGCAATGTCGATCGCAGGTATCCGCACGATCACGCAGGATCCGAATTCGAACAAAGTGGAGATCAAGTTTGACTCGCTGCAGCCGCAGACGGTCGAGGGCAATCTGAACGATGCGCGCATCCAGCAACTGCTGCTTTACGCCGCGCGTAACAACACGAACTCCGGGCTGCGCCAGGATTCGATCGACCTGCTAACGCAGCGTCCGGATGATGCTGCGATTCGCGAGGCGCTGGTGTCGGCGCTCCGTTACGATACGAACCCCGGGGTACGCATCAAGTCACTGGAAGCGCTGGGTCCGTACGTGAAGAATGATGTCACCGTGCGTGACGCAATGATTGAAGCCGTGCTGCACGACAGCAATCCGGGCGTCCGCGCCGAGGCGCTGCACGAGTTGCAGCCGGTGAAGGCCGACAGCAGCGTACACATGGCATTGCAGTATCTGGCAGATAAAGACAAAGACACTTTCATCCGGCGGCAGTCGCGCAACATGTTGAACACGACGCCGGAGATCGATTAACCGAAGCTTCGCAGGAGACCGCGAGGAAGAGGAAGAGTTAAGGGGAAACCAAGGAAGTCTGGTGGGAGTTTAGGAGCTAACGTTGAAACCGATCAATCAATTCGCGGCAGTTGTGGTACTGGCGGCACTGGCCGCTACCGTTCCCGCGCTGGCGCAACAATCCCGGATGTATCGCGAAGGCAATGCCTGGGTGGAAGAGGTGACGGGCACCATTGCCGACGCCAGGCAGCTGAAGGTACAGACGGATGTGGGCTCAGTGCAAGTGCAGGGTGGAACACAGAACGAAATTCAATACGTCATCAAAAAGCGTTCTTACACTGGTTCCGAGGAAGATGCCCGCCGCAGTTTCGAGCATTTCAAAATCACGGCTACTCGTCGCGGCGATATGGCGATGTTCGAAGGCAATTCTGAAGGACGAAGCCACAAGTTCAATGCCGACTTCAATTTCACTGTGCCTCGTGATTTGAGCACTGTGAAGATTGAAACCGAAGGCGGCGGGGTGAACGTGCGCAACATCTCCGGCGCGGTGTCGAGTCAGACCGGCGGCGGAGCCATCTCGCTCGATCAGTTGGGCGGACCCGCGACGGCTGAAACTGGTGGTGGAGCGATCAACGTCGGCACGACCTGGAATGACCTGCACCTGGAGACCGGCGGCGGATCGATCAACGTGACCTCGGTGAAGGGCAAGCTGGTCGCGTCGACAGGCGGCGGGTCCATCTCGATTGGATCGGCTGGCTACGTCTCCGCTGAGACCGGCGGCGGCAGCATCGACATTCGGCAATGCAACGGCGACGTGAAGGCGGAAACCGGCGGTGGCAGCATATCGGTGAGCGACGTTGCCAATCGCGCCACGATGGAGACCGGCGGCGGCAGCATACGGTTGTCGGGAGCCAAGGGTCCGGTGCATGCGGAGACGGGCGGCGGCAGCATCGAGCTATGGAAGCTGATGCAGGGCGCCAAGGCTACCACCGGAGCGGGCACGATTACGGCGGAGTTCCTGGGGAATAATGGCTCGGGGGTGTCCACGCTGGAGACCTCAACGGGCGACGTGATTGTGTACCTTTCGCCGGATGTTCATGTCACGGTGCACGCGACAATAGAAACGGCGATGGGTCACAAGATTCGCTCGGATTTCCCTGAACTGAAGGTGCGGTCCGAGGGCGAAGGCTACGGTCCACATACGGTCTATGCCGATGGCAGTTTGAATGGCGGAGGGCCGGAGCTGAAGATCGTGACGAACCTGGGCAATATCGAATTCAGAAAGGCAGGAAAGTAGTGACCTCACCCCAGCGAGCCAAAAGCAGTCTCGCTGGGGGCCCATTGATCGGGGGTGGGGATTCTCACGTTGGCTTCACGAACGTGGGGCGGAAAGAAAGTGGAGCTGGAGGAAATTCACCCAAGGAAACCATCATGCGGACAGCCGTATTCGTAAATTTCTTAATTCTGATTGTGGCAGCCTTCGCGCTTGCGCAGGTCACGCCCGAGGAAGCAGTTGCTCCGGCGGCGGCAGTCGCCCCTGCGACGGCGGTCGCTCCGGAACCAATCGTTGCGCAGGTTCCGACGGGAGCGGCAGTGGCCCCAGTAGCACAGTCGACGACAGTGACTGTAGTTCGAATTGCGCAGAGCGCCCCGCCTGCTCCTCCAGCACAGGCAGCTCCTGCGGCTCCGGCCGCACCTGCTGCACCGGCCGTTCGGGTATCGGGATCGTATCTGGGTATCGATCCAGATGATGTCACTCACGACAATATGGGCCGGCTGAAGCTGAGCCAGGCGTCGGGAGTGGAAATCACGACTGTCGATCAGGACAGCCCCGCAGGCAAGGCGGGACTTCGCGAACAGGACGTGATTCTGTCATTCAACGGCCAGCCGGTGTCCAACTCCAGAGACTTGAGAAAATTCATTCGTCAGACACCCCCAGGGCAGACGGTGAAGCTTGGCATCAGCCGCGAGGGGCAGATGCAAACGGTGCCTGTGCAACTGGCGAACCGGAAAGAAACGTTCGATTTTCACTTTACAGTTCCGCCGATTCCGCCGATGAACATGAACATCCCTGAGCCGCCAGTAATCAACGTCATGCAGCGGCGTAGTGGCCTGACGGTGGAATCGCTCTCCGGACAGCTTGCGCAATACTTCGGGACGAAGAGTGGACGCGGCGTGCTGGTGCGCTCGGTCGATCGTGGCAGCAATGCCGAAGCCGCGGGATTCAAGGCAGGGGATGTGATCATTGCCGCCGGGAATTCGTCGGTGGACAATGTGTCCGATTGGAGTCGCGTGCTCCGGCAGCAGAATGGCAAAGTCAGCGTGAAGGTTCTACGCGACCGCCGGGAGCAAACGCTAAGCTTTAACGTACCAGACCGCTCGCGAAGTGACGCCAGTGGCTCGTTCACAATGCCGGATATGGGCGAACTCAACAAACAGTTGGCGGCGCTGCGTCCGGAGATTGAGCGGGAAACCGCGCGGGCCCAGGAAGAAGTGAAGCGCGAGATGGAATTGCATCGCAAGGACATGGAAGAGATGAATTCCGAGCGAGTGAAGGCTGAGATGGAGCGTCTAAAGCCGGAAATCGAGCGCGATATCGCGCGCGCCCAGAAAGAAGCCCAGCGGGCGATGCAGTTGAATCAGAAAGACCTGCAGAAGCAGATGGAAGAGATGCGCAAACAGCTGGAGAAGTCGCTGCAGGATCTGAAGGCACACGACGACGAACAGTAGACAAGGATTGAGTTGCGCAGCCCCGCACTCGCAAGGTGCGGGGTTTTTGTTTGTCCGAAGATGTTTGTTTGACATTGCTGATCGTGCGCCCTACCCTTTTTCCCGAGATCAAAAATGAAAGTTTTCGTGATAGGCAGTGGTGGGCGTGAACACGCCATCGTGTGGAAGCTGCGCCAGAGTCCGCGCGTGACGCAGATTTTTTGTGCTCCAGGCAACGGCGGCATCTGCGACGAAGCGGAATGCGTTCCCGTTGACGTCAAGAACATTGACGCGCTGGTGCAGGCGGCCAGCAGAATTCAGCCTGATCTAACGGTGGTAGGACCCGAGGTCCCTCTGGCGCTGGGAGTGGTCGACGAGTTCCGTCGACGCGGTTTCCGCATATTTGGGCCGACAGCAGCGGCGGCGCGGCTCGAGTCGAGCAAGATCTTCGCGAAGGAGTTCATGCAGCGCCATCGCATTCCGACGGCGCACTTCGCGATCTGCACCACGGCGGCAGAGATCAAGGAAGCCCTGCCGCATTTCGGCACGCCCATCGTGGTAAAAGCTGACGGGCTCGCGGCCGGGAAAGGCGTAGTCATCGCGCAGAGCCGCGAAGAAGCCAGTGCGGTCGCCAACGAGATGCTGGCCGGAAAGATGGTGGGCGAAGCAGGCGCGCGAGTGGTGTTGGAGCAATACCTGGAGGGCGAGGAGCTTTCGTTCCTGGTGGTCAGCGACGGGGAACGCGTGGTGCCGCTGGTGGCGGCGCAGGATCATAAACGCGTCGGCGACAATGATACCGGTCCGAACACTGGCGGCATGGGCGCTTATTCGACGCCGAAGATTGTTGATCCGCAGATGCGCGAATGGCTGCTGAACCATGTGGCGCGTCCCGTGGTGAATGCCATGCGCGAAGAGGGCGCGACGTTCACGGGAATTCTGTATTGCGGCCTGATGATGACAGCCCGAGGTCCGATGGTGCTGGAGTTCAACTGCCGCTTCGGCGACCCGGAGACGCAACCGATCCTGATGCGCCTGGAGAGCGATCTACTGGGAGCATTCATCGCGTCGGCGGAAGGCCGGATTAGCGACGGCGACTTCAAGTGGTCGGATGACGCGACGGTCTGCGTTGTGCTGGCCTCGCGTGGATATCCCGACACGCCGGAGTTGGGGAAGGTGATCTCGGGTATCGACGAAGCGGAGAAGGTGGAAGGCGTGAAGGTCTTTCATGCGGGGACGCGCAAAGAAAACGGCGCGTACGTCACGAGCGGCGGCCGGGTGTTGGGCGTGACGGCGCGCGGAGCTGATCTGAAAACGGCGGTGTGGCGAGCGTACGAAGCGGTCGGGAAGATCAGCTTCGAGGGCATGCACTACCGCAAGGACATCGCGAGTCGCGGGCTGAAGTGAGCGGCTGAATCCTGATCGGCAATTATCCCGTCTAATCAGCAGAGGACATGCATGAGCACAGGGCCTGGCGTCTCGTTTGCCGACCTGTTCGCCTACGAAGAAGAGGACGCAAACCATTGGGAAGAGTGGTTTCGGGCGAATGCTCCCGCGCTGAGCGCGCGCGTGGAGTTGAAGCACACACTCCGTAACAAGCTCTTCCATATCTTCAGTGTTGCCCAAAGAAATGCCGAGCGATTGCTGGGCGAAGAGATGACGCCCGATAGGGCTCTCGAGGCGCGCACGCTCGAACAGCTCTTTGATATTGGGCGATTGGCGCGCAAGAAGTATCGCGAGTATCTCGCGAGCGCCACCGAAGAGCAGCTTGCGACTCCGCAGACATACGACAGCAGCACGATGGGCGAGTTCACCGCAACGCCGCGCAAGCTGCTGCTCCATGGCGTGATCCACAGCATCCGCCATTGGGGGCAGATCGCAACAGTGTTGCGCCAGCAGGGATACGAAGTTGGTTTCCAGCACGACGTGATCTTCAGCAAAGTGATTGAGTAGCGGCTTGTTTTCCTACTCCCACCCACGCCAAACGAAGGCGAGGGTGGGGCACCCTCTGCGTCAAGATCCGGCTTAGCGATATGCGATACTGGATACATGCCCACCGTTGAGGAGACCTCTCCTAAGTCCGTGAAAGTCAATGTGACTACGGGCACCGGTATGGACATCGACTGGAAAGACGGGCATCACAGTCATTACAGCTTTCAGTACCTGCGCGATGCGTGTCCGTGCGCGCTGTGCAACGACGAACGCGTGCGCGAGAATCGCGAGCCGGGACAGCCGAGGCCATCACAACCGGGCACGCTGCCGATGTTCAAATCCGCTCCGAAGCCGGTGGAAACGGCTGGAGTGGGCAAGTACGCGATCCGCTTCACCTGGAACGACGGCCACGAACACGGCATTTACTCATGGGAATTTCTGCGTGAGTTCTGCCCGTGCGCAGTGTGCAACGATCTGCGGACAGCAGCGAGGGCTCCAGGGTCCGGCGTAACCCGGACCGTGCCACACTGATTCCGTTTCACGTTTGACGTTTCACGTTTCACGAAGGAACGGGAACGAAACGTGAAACAAGCAAAACAGGAAACGAATTGCAGCAGTTTCTCGACAAACTGAATCCCCAGCAGCGCGAAGCGGTAGTCAGTACCGACGGGCCTTTGCTGATCCTTGCGGGCGCCGGCTCGGGAAAAACGCGCGTCATCACCTTCCGCATCGCCTTCCTCTTGCAGGAGAAGGGCGTCAGGCCGGAGTCTGTGCTGGCGGTTACTTTCACCAACAAGGCTTCGCAGGAGATGGCACTGCGCGTGGAAGAGCTGGTGGGCGGCTTCGGCGTCGCCAAGCCGCTGGTGGCGACGTTCCATTCATTCTGCGTGCGCGTGTTGCGGCGCGATATTGAAGCGATGCGGATCGGCGAGCTTGGTTATCGCAAAGATTTCGCAATCTACGATGAGACCGATCAGCAGCAGGTAGTGAAGGCGGCGATCCGGCGGCTGGGGTTGGACGATAAGCAGCTCACGCCACGGAATGTGCTGTCGCGAATTTCGTGGGCGAAGAATCACATGCTCGATCCGCAGGAGATTTACCTGCAATCAGGCGATCCGAAGACTGAGCAGATTGCGCATGTGTATGAGATTTACCGGCAGGAGCTGCGCAAGGCGAACGCGCTGGACTTCGATGACTTACTGCTCGAAACCGTGCGCCTGCTGAAAACATCAGAGCAGGTTCGCAACTATTACGCACGGCGGTTCGAGTACGTGCTGGTTGACGAGTACCAGGACACAAATCGTCCGCAGTATGAGCTGATGCGGCTGCTCGCGGGCGTTCATCACAACGTGTGCGCAGTGGGCGATGAGGATCAGTCGATCTATTCATGGCGCGGTGCCGACATCCGCAACATTCTGGATTTCGAGCGCGAGTTTCCCGAAGCGAAGATCATCCGCCTGGAACAGAACTACCGATCGACGCAGCCGATTCTGGAAGCGGCGTCGGCGGTGGTGGCGAACAATGTCCATCGCAAGGGCAAGAACCTGTGGACGGCGCGCGAAGGTGGATCGAAGATCGGCTACTACGAAGCGCCGGATGGCGAAAACGAAGCGCTCTTCGCCGCTGACTACATCAGCAAGTACATGGCGCAGGCGCGGGCGGACGGCGACGATAAGGCGCGAGCGGCGATTCTGTATCGCACGAATTCGCAATCGCGACTGTTTGAAGAGGCGCTGCGGCGTTATCAGCTGCAATACAAGGTTGTGGGCGGCTTCTCGTTCTACGAGCGCGCCGAAATTAAGGACATGATCGGCTATCTGAAGCTCATCCAGAATCCAGATGACTCGATTGCCTTCATGCGCGTGGTGAATACGCCTACGCGCGGGATCGGCAAGAGCACGCTGGATGTGCTGGAGCGACTCGCGGTTGAGACCGGTATTTCGCTTTGGAACGCGACTGAGCAGGCGATCAAAGGACAGTTGCTGCCAGCGCGTGCGCTCACGGCGCTCAAGGGTTTCCGCGACATCATTGAAGGATCGCGAGCCATGCTGGCGGGAACGTACCAGCAATGGCTGGGGAGTGCGAGCGACCAGAGCGAGCTTGATATTGAAGAACGCAGCGACCCCACGGATTCGCGTCCGGCCTCGACGGCCGAGGTCCTGAAGTTTTTGCACGACCGCACTGGGTACATCAAGCAACTCGAGGAAGAAGACACCCCGGATGCACTGGCGCGCATCGACAACTTGCGCGAACTGGTGAATGCGGCCATGGATTCGCGAGATCGCGGCGAGACGCTACAGGAATTTCTAGATCACGCTGCACTGGTGAGCGACACCGATCAGTACGAGGCGGGATCGCAGATCACGCTGATGACGCTGCACTCGGCCAAAGGGCTGGAGTTCCCGCTGGTGGTGCTGGCCGGGATGGAAGAGGGATTGTTCCCGCACTCGCGGACATTTCTCAATCCGGATGAGGTGGAAGAAGAGCGGCGACTCTGCTACGTGGGTATGACGCGCGCCATGGACATGCTGGTGCTGAGCCGAGCGCGCTATCGACGCCGCTACGGAACCGATATGCCGGAAGCCAGCGTGCCGTCGCGCTTCCTGGAAGAAGTTCCTCCGCAGCTGATTGAAGATATCGGATCACCGGGAAGACGTGACACGCGTGTCTCGACGCCGAGCTGGTCGTCGGGCGAAGATCACGATTTCGGATCGACGCATTATGCGTACGAGGATGAAGATCAGCGGCCACGCTACGGAAATCAACAGCCGAAGAAGACTACGTACAGTGGTCCGGCGTACAACTCGATTGACAACATCGCAGAGTTCTTCGCGTCGCGTGGAAAGAAGTTCTCGCGACCGAAAGTTGAAATCGAAGCGCCTACCGGAAAGCGCGGGTTCCGTCCGGGGCAGCGCGTGAAGCATCCCAAGTATGGCGAAGGAACGGTCTTCAAACGCGAAGGCGACGGCGAGGACGCAAAGATTACGGTACAATTTTCACGCTTCGGCTTGAAGAAGCTGGTGGAAAAGTACGCGCAGCTGGAAAGCTGCTGAATTCGCAGTAACACTCACTTGCAATTAAAAGGAAGAAGAATGCCAAATACAAAAGCTCTTGCAAAAGACGAACGCAAAAAGGCGAAGCGCACTGCGCGGAAGAAGGCTACGCCGAAGCCGAAGCGTACTACTCCCCGTGGTTCGACGAAGCGCAAAGTGAAGAAGTTGGTACGCGGTCAGAGCAAGCGCTAAGGGAAATAGATAACCGGGTAATAGGTAATTTGAAAAAGAGCAATTCGCTCGCAGCACCGAAATTACCTATTACCCCTTACCAATTCCTATCGCACAATCTGCTCTCTGCCTCTGTGGCAATTGGAATCCGCGCGGCAGCATTGAGTAGTGCTATCATTCCCTCCCAACAGGACCACGTCCCGCGACGGCGACGAAACCCGCTTGGATCGGAAGCCACTCTTGGCACACGGAACCGCTACGACAGAATCCACATCCACCTCTGGCAAGCAGGTGTTTGCCTGTAAGTCCATCGATAAGCTCATCTCCGATTCGGAGAATCCCGAACATCGGCTGAAAAAGAGCCTGGGGCCATGGAGCCTGACGGCGCTGGGCATCGGGGCGATCATTGGCTCCGGTATCTTCGTGCTTACGGGAACTGCCGCGGCAGGCGAGCACTTCGAGATTCCGTCGATTCTGCACGCGCAGGTTCTGGATCTGTTTGCGAACCTGATCCAGCATGGAAGCATCTCGGGCGCATTGATGCATGGACGGCCGCCTGCGGGTCCGGCGATCGCGATTTCGTTCATCCTGGTTGCGGCGGCGTGCAGTTTTGCCGGGCTTTGCTATGCGGAGCTGGCATCGATGATCCCAATTGCCGGCAGTGCGTATACATATTCTTACGCGACGCTGGGCGAGATCTTCGCGTGGATCATTGGCTGGGACCTGATCCTCGAATATGCGGTCAGCAACGTTGCGGTTGCGGTTGGATTCAGCGGTTATCTGAAGGCACAGTTAAGCTCGTTTGGAATCAATCTTCCCGATCACTGGTCGAGTTCCGTGTGGGCGGGTGGCCACTGGACGGGCGCGTACTTCAATGTTCCGGCGTTCCTAGTTGTCTTCGTCTTGACGGTGCTGCTGATACGCGGCGTGCGCGAGTCGGCGGAGACGAACAACATCATGGTCGCGATCAAGATTGGCGCGATCGTGACGTTCCTGGTTGTTGGCGGCATGCTGGTGCGTCCGGCGAACTGGCATCCATTTGCGCCGTCGGGATTCGCGGGAATCGTGACTGGCGGCGCCATCATTTTCTTCACGTACATTGGCTTCGATTCGGTTTCGACGGCCGCCGAAGAGGCGAAGAATCCGCAGAAGGACATACCCTTCGGCATCATCATGTCGCTGATCGTCTGCACGATTCTTTACGTGGGCGTCGCACTGGTGCTGCTGGGCATGATGCGTTACACCACGTTCATCTCGGGCGCTGCGGCTGAGGCGCCAGTCGCTTACGCTCTGAAAGCACTGGGCACGCGGCCAATTTTCCAGTCGATCATCATCATTGGCGCGCTGACGGGAATGCTGTCGTCACTGCTTGTCTTCCAATACGGTCAGACGCGCATATGGTTCGCGATGTCGCGCGACGGCCTGCTGCCAAAGCTCTTCTCCGCGGTGCATAAGACTTACAAGACCCCGCACTGGTCCACCTGGATCGCAGGCTTCGCTGTGGGAATTCCGGCGGGGCTGGTTGATATCGGCGACGCCGCCGATCTCTCGAATATCGGCACGCTGTTCGCATTCGTGCTGGTTTCGCTGGGCGTTATTCTGTTGCGGCGAAAGCAACCGGATCGCCCGCGAGGCTTTAGAGTTCCGTTGGTTCCGTTCTTTCCCTTGATATCAGTCGTGCTCTGCGGCGGCCTGATGACCGGCCTCACAGTGATCACATGGATCCGATTCTTCGGCTGGTTACTGCTGGGACTGGTGATTTACGTGTTCTACAGCCGGCGGCATAGCGAGTTCGCGAAGACCAACTAACCACAGAGGACACAAAGGAACACGAAGGAAAACCTCTTGAGCGTCGCCGTGTGTTGAAATAGACCTGTGGCCGATCTCACCTTCATCGAACATCTTCCACAAAGCTGAGCTGCACCTGCATCTCGAAGGATCGGTCGATCCGCCGACTCTGGTTGAGCTGAGCAGGCGGCACAATGTCCCTCTCCCTGGCGATGGCAATCAATACGGCTTCGATCCGGAAAGCGGCAAGGAACTGACTGAAGCGGAAGTTCGCGAGCTCTATCAATACAAAGATTTCGTTGGATTCCTGATGGCGTTCAAGGCCGTCAGCCAGCGTCTGCGCACGCCGGAAGACTATGAGCTGATCGCATATCGGCTGATGCAGAAACTAGCCGCGCAGAATGTGAAGCATGCAGAAGTTTATGTTTCGGTGGGCGTGATTCACTGGCGGGGGCAGGAACTCGATCCGATCTTTGAAGGGCTGGAGCGAGGACGCGAGCGAGGTCAAAAAGATTTCGGCGTATCGCTATTGTGGATCTTCGATGCCGTTCGCCACTTTGGAGCCGAAGCGGCACAGCGTGTCTTCGAGAAAGCAGTGCAGTATCGCGATCGCAATGTGGTGGGAGTGGGAATCGGCGGAGACGAAGTGCGCGGTCCAGCCGAGTGGTTCGAGAGCGAGTATGCTTACGCGAAAGATCAAGGACTGCGATCTGACCGTGCATGCCGGGGAGAGCGCAGGGCCGGAGTCGATCGCTGCGGCTGTGAATCTGCTGCATGCTGAGCGAATCGGGCACGGGCTGACGGCGATTCAGGATCCGCGGCTCGTTGAGTTATTGGCGGAGAAACAAGTCGCGGTCGAAATTTGCCTGAGCAGCAATCTGCGAACGGGGTGTTGTGCACGGATTGAGGATCATCCGCTGAAGCGTTATTTCGATGCGGGCGTGTTGGTCACGTTGAACACCGACGATCCGGAGATGTTTGAGACCACGCTGAATCGCGAATATCAGATTGCGCAGGAGGCGTTCGGATTCACCGACGCGCAGCTCGCGCAATTGGCGAGGAATTCGTTTGCGGCGTCGTTCCTGCCGGAGGAACGGCGCGCCAGTTGTGTGCCGCCCTTCCAGGGCTTGTAGGACTCTCAATTCCCTACCCAGACCTCACGGTCTGGGCTTACGAATGACGCCGCTTCGCGGCTCTCCTGACGAGCTTCGAATCCCAGATTGCTGGCTCGCTTGCCCTTGTTAACTGAAAACACACGACTTAGGCGATCTACCTCTGCTCGCGACTCTTTAGGAAATGTTCGCCTCCAGCGGCAAATCCCGTCCCGGAAAAGAATGGAAGCCGATTCGGCATTACTTTGGTGCTGTGGTTACCGTTGTACCGTTGCCGCATTGGGTGCGTGCCCTGAAGATGGATTCAGGCACGAATCATGTCGAGCATCGCCATCACTTCCGACCCCCAGAGCGCAGCCCTCCCGCAGCGTGGCCGGATACTTGTATCGCTGGCGCAGACGACGTGGGGCGTGACCCTCGCACTGGGCGCCGTGATCATCGGAGTCTCGACGCTGAGCTTTACGCTGGCGCACATTGGCATGAACTCGCTGGCGTTTCATCTGGCGCCAATCACCCACCAGCTGTCCCGCTATTGCCGCGAAGCATAAACGAAGTAATCATTCGTCATCAGAAATGAAGTATGCGTTCCGCTCCCAGCACTAGTGCGAGCGTGAACACCGCAATGATGACTTCTCCGATTGCTCCCACAGCAAATGGACGCAGCCCCTGCTTTTTCATGTCGCGAAGGTTCGTGCGTAAACCCACTCCCGCGAAGGTCAGAAGGAACGCCCAGCGCGAAAGATTGGCGAGCGAGCCAAGCTGATCTTTGCTGAAGACCTGGTACGTAGCGAGGATCGAGATGAGCAGGAATCCGAGCACGAACTTCGGGAATTTCTGCCAGAGGAACGCGCCCTTGTTGGTCACTTCGCGCGCCTGACCTTTCGTTGCCCAGTAGATCGCATAACCGAGCACGACGAATCCGATCATGGCGTTGCGCGTGGTTTTGGCCAGGACGGCCAGCTTCGCTGCTGCGTCGGAATAGAGCGCACCGGCGGCGGTCGCTTCGGCGGTATTGTCAACGGCAAGTCCGGACCACAAGCCGAAAGCTTTGTCGCTCATGTGCAATGCGTGGCCGATCAGCGGGAACGTGAACAGCGCGAGCGCACCGAGCGCGAGGATCGCCGCAATGGCGAAAGACGAATCTTCCTCGTCGGCGTCGATTGCGCCCTGAGCGGCGATGATGGCAGACACTCCGCAGATCGAAGATCCCACGGCGAGCAACGAGGTCAACTTTGGACGCAGCTTGAACCAGCGGCCGAGTAGCGTCATGAAGGTGAGCGAGACGAGCAGTTCAATTGCGACCAGACCGAGGCTAACGCCGCCGAGCTTCAACACATCGCCAAGCAGGAAGCGCGATCCGAGGAGCACGATGCCGGTCTTCAGCCAGAACTCGTAGGTAGCGACGCCGGTGCGAAAGATCTGAGGAACGCCAACAGTATTCGCGATCACCAGGCCGATGAGAATCGCCCAGAGGACATACTCGATATTCGGGACGACGAGATGATGCGCTTTGGTGTAGCGGCCGATCGATTGCTCGAGCACTTTGCCGGCATAACCAATTGCGACCAGCAACGCAACTCCGGGGAGCAGCTTCGCGAACTGCAGAAAAGGATTTTCAGTTTGCAGCCGAGGTACGGCGATGGCGTTTGCCATGGGTCACCTTTCGTTCTTTGTTGATTACCAGGGGATGTGTTTCACCACGCCGAGCCGCACCAGCAGGGCAGCCGCGAGGGCAAGGGCAACCGCCCAGCCGTCGAGACTGAGCAAACGAAAATTCTTCTTCGATACGATGGCATCGTTAGAGCTCACTTCATCCTCCTCAATTAGTTCAGTCTTTCGTCGTTGGTCGCTAGACGTTCGCGCTTTGGTTCGTGAGCATTCGCGAACGACCAATGACTAGCGACTAACGACTGATCCTGCGTCGCCACTCTTCCCACGATCAGTAAGGTGGGTGCGGGCAGACGTTCGGCATCCGACAGATTCGAAATTCGAGTCCAGCAAACTCGCTGGTTTTCACGGCTGGCGTTCGAGACAAGAACGCAGGGCATGTCTTCGGGCAATCCGCGCTCGCGCAGCAGAGTGGCCACATGCGCGTAGTCGGATTGCGGCATGTAAATGACGAGCGTCGTCGATCCGGTGAGCGTGCCCCAGTCGACAGTGCTTTCGCCCACGCCGCGCTGCACAGTGGTGAATAGCACCTGGGAAGCGACGCGGCGATCGGTCAGCGATATTTTAGCGCCCGCAGCGGCGCCCACGGCAGCGGTGATGCCGGGAATGATCTCGAATTCCGTTCCCGAATTGATCAGCGCTTCGATTTCTTCGCCAGCGCGGCCGAAGATCAGCGGATCGCCGCCCTTGAGGCGCACAACGGTTTCGTGCGAGGCGGCGAGCGAGACAAGTAGTGAATTGATCTCGTCCTGCGTGAGCAGTTTCTGGCCGCATCGCTTGCCGACGTTGATGAGCCCGGCTTGCGGCGAGATCATGGCGAGGACTTCAGCACTTACGAGTGAATCGTGCAGAACGACGTTGGCGGTGTTCAGAATGCGCGCCGCTTTCACGGTAAGCAATTCGGGATCGCCAGGACCACTGCCAACGAGATAGACCTTGCCCATTAGCGGCTACCTCCGACGGCGACATGATCTTGCGAGCTGACAAAATCAGCAAAGGCCTCGGGCTTCACCAGTTCGTGCAACTGCTCCTTACGACGCTGCTCGTCTGACGTGGAAGCGCGAATCAGATCGCGCATAGCGCCGAGATATTCGAGCCACGCCTCGTATTCCGGTCCAAACTGCTGTTCGAGTTCGCGGCGCAGGCGCTGCGCTAATGCGGGGCTCAGCCCGTCGGTCGAGATTGCGATTTGCAGCGGACCGCGGCGGACTACGGCTCCGTAATAGAAGTGGCAATAGTCGGGATCGTCGACCGCATTGCAGAGAATCGAGCGCTCTTCAGCGAGACGATAGACAAGGTGATTGACTTCGGGAATGTTGGTTGCGGCGATCACGAGGAAGATGCCGTCGAGATCGGCGGGGTCGAAAGATTTCTGTCGCCAGGCGATCTTTCCTGCACGGGCGAGTTCGGAGACGTTGGCGTTCAGTTCAGGGGCGACGACGTGAACCTCGGCTTCCGAGAGCAATAGGCTTTCGATCTTCGACTCGGCGACATTGCCTCCGCCGACCACGAGGACTCTGCGACCGCGAAGCTTCAGAAATATGGGCAGCAAGGACATCAGCCTTCCACCCCTTGCGGCACCGAGCCGATAGCTAAGTCGCGGTCTACAGGAGGCTGAATTTCTCCGGAGAGGAGCGCGCGAATCTCATCGTTGCTGTGGCGTGCGAAGAACTGCCGCAGGTTCTCGCCCGGTAAACGCACGAGCTGAAACTGATTCAGCAGCCGCTCGATCGCGTCGGGAACCTCCGTGGCCAGGCAGCGATAGCCGACCGGACGTGCGATGGATTGGAACTTGCCAACGGCGCCGCCGACGCAGAAGTAATAAGCGTCCTGCATACGGCCATCGACTTTGATTTTTTTGCCCTCAATGCCGAGGTCGGCGATCCAATGCTGGCCGCAACTGTTGGGGCATCCGGTGATGTTCAGTTTCAACTGCTGGTCGAACCCGGGCAGACGTTCTTCCAATTCGCTGACGAGCCAGCGCGCGAAGCCCTTGGTTTCGGTGAGCGCCAGCTTGCAATATTCGGAACCGGTGCATGCGACAGTGCCACGCAGGAACGTTGTTCCACCCACGGGCAGTCCGGCGGATTGCAGTTCGGTCGCGACCTGATCGGCGTGCTGATTGGGGATATTCACCAGCAGCAGGTTCTGCATGACCGTGGTGCGGATATGGCCATCGGCAAAACGCTCGGCCAGCGTGGCCGCGATGCGAAGCTGATCGGGAGTAATGCGCCCGCGCAGAACGGCGGCACCGACATATGAGAGTCCGGGCTGCTTCTGAGCGTGAACGCCAACATGGTCGCGATAAACATCTGCGGGAGGATCTTCGTGTTCGGCTGGATCGAGCTTGAAACCGATGCGCTCTTCCAGTTCGGCGAGGAAGCTATCGGGAGTGTATCCGTGCTTAAGGAAGAGATACTTCAGTCGCGCTTGTTTGCGGTTTTGCCGAAGCTCGTCGCTGGCGCGAAAAATCTCGGCGACGCCGCGTGCTACTGGCAGCACCTGTTCGGGCCGGACAAACGCATTCAATCGCACAGCAAGATGGGGCTCGGTGGAAAGACCGCCGCCGATGCGAACGGAGAATCCGGTTTCTGCTCCGCTGAGACGCTTGCGCGTGAGGGCGGTGAAGCCGACGTCGTTGATCTCCGGATACGAGCACCAGACGTGGCAGCCGGTGACGGACATTTTGAACTTGCGGGGCAGGTTGTAGAACTCGGCGTTGCCCGCGAAATGACGATCGAGTTCAAGGGCAATGGGTGACGCATCGTAGATTTCGTCGGCATCGAGACCAGCCAGCGGGCAGCCCGTGACAGCGCGTGCCACGTCGCCGCAAGCGCCGGTGGTAGTCAGGCCCACGCGATAGAGATGATCAAGGACGTCCGGCAGGGACTTTATCGTCACCCAGTGCAACTGAATGTTCTGCCGCACCGTAATATCGGCGACTCCGCGCGCGTACTTCTCCGAAATGTTGGCGACTGTGTGCAACTGCTGCGTAGTGAGCAGACCGTTGGGGATGCGGATACGCACCATGAAAAACTGCGTCGACTTCCCTTCGCCGCCCACGCCACCAGTAACTCCGGCGCCGTCGCCCTGTGTGTAGACGCCCCAGGAACGGAAATACGTTCCGAGCCACTCGGGCGGGATGGAACTGAACCCGTTGCGGGCGAACGAGCGGATTTCGTCGAGGTGCTCCCAGGAATTCTTTTCCCGTTTGAGCCGCTCCACCTTCTGCGCTTTGGTTTCCTTGATTTCGGCCATTGGTCCTGTCTTTTCCGGTGCAAAACCGATGCAAAAACAAAAAGCCCACATGCTGTAAGTTCTGGCACGTGGGCTTCGGAATCTTGATTTAACTGATATTACATTCGAAGTCTGCGCTGGCCAGAGATGTGCGTCATGCAACACATGTTGCAGCACGGACAACAACACATCGTCTGGAGCTGGCTGGACATCTCGAACATCGTATAGGTACAGATGTCACACGTCAACGTGAAGCTGCAAAACTGTGGTACCGGGGTGTCCCGGCCGAAGGCGCCCGGAGCGAGTTTTAGGCTGCACTCCCCTTAAAGATGAAACCGACCTCGTACCTCATTGGGCGTGAGCCCCATCTCACGTAAATGCTGCAGGCTCAACGAGTCCGCGCGCTTGGCGAGACGCTGGCCGTGTTCGTCGCGCAATAGGTCGCAGTGATGCCAGGCAGGTGATGGGTAACCGAGTGCTCGCGCGAGCAGGATTTGCCGCGCAGTGGAACGCAGCAGATCGGCGCCGCGAACGACTTCGGTGATTTGCATGGCAGCGTCGTCGACTACCACAGCGAGTTGGTAAGCGGGAACGTCGTCACGGCGCCAGATGAGAAAGTCGCCGAAGTCGCGTCCTGCGGCAAAACTCTGCGCGCCGAGGTGGAGATCGGTGAAAGCGATCTGGTCGCCATCAGGAACACGAAAGCGCCAATTCACGCCTGCGGGAGTCTCATACTGTTGCCCTTCTGAAATGCGATACCGGCAGCGGCCGGAGTAGACGGGCTCATCGTCGGTGTCGTGGGGAGCGCTAGCGGATTCGGCCAAATCCTTGCGCGAGCAGGTGCAGGGGAAGATGTGGCCGCCGTCGCGAAGCTGTCGCCAGGCGTCGAGATAGAAACTGTAGCGTTCGCTTTGCGAGTAAGGAGCGAAGGGGCCGCCGACGTCCGGTCCTTCCTGCCACGTGATTCCCAGCCAGTGAAGATCTTCGATAAAAGCCTGCACGTATTGCAGCTTGGAGCGTTGCGGATCGAGGTCTTCGTTGCGCAGGATGAGCGTTCCGTTGGCATCCAGAGCGCGTTGGTAGGCAGTCCAGAAGGTGGCTGCGTGACCAAGGTGGAGCAGGCCAGTGGGCGAAGGCGCGACGCGGCCGCGATAGCCAGAGGTGTGACCGGAATTCACGACATCATTGTAAGTTGCGGGGAGCGCGGGCCTGGTCCCGCGGCTTTGTGAGCAATGTCACACCTGCTTGTGAGTTGTTCACCGGGGAGGCTGCAGCCCGAAATGCTACATTGGAAGCACATGGCAGCCCCCGAATCCACCTTTGTTCAAGCGTGCCAAGGCCGCGCAACTGACTTTACGCCGATCTGGCTGATGCGCCAGGCCGGGCGCTACATGGCCGAATACCGGGCCGTACGCAAACACCATTCGCTGGTAGAAATCTGCAAGACTCCGAAGCTGGCTGCGCAGGTCACGATCGAAGCCGCCGAGATCCTGGGCGTAGATGCGGCGATCATCTTCGCGGATCTTCTATTGCCGCTGGAAGTAATGGGACTGCCCTTCCGCTTCGAAGCCGGCGAAGGGCCGGTGATCGAAAAACCGGCGCGCACAGCGGAGGATGTTGCGGCTTTGCGCACGGACCGTGCAGCGGATTTAAGCTACGTGGGCGAATCAGTTTCGCTGGTGGCGAAACACTTCGGCTCCAAGCTGCCGGTGATTGGATTCTGCGGCGCGCCGTTCACGCTGGCCAGCTACATGATCGAAGGCGGCGGTTCGCGGCACTACATCGAGACCAAGAAGATGATGTATCGCTCGCCCGAAGTTTGGGATCAGCTGATGCAGAAGTTGGTCACGGTGCTGGCGGAATATTCCGCCGAGCAGGTGCGTCAGGGCGCGGATGTCTTCCAGGTGTTCGACAGCTGGGTGGGCTGCCTGAGCGTAGAGGATTACCGGCGATACGTTCTGCCGCACACAAAGGATCTGATTGCGCGACTGAAGCGCGCAGGGGTACCGATCATTTATTTTGGCACTGACAGTGCGACACTACTCACGTCGATGCAGGAGACTGGCGCTGATGTGATCGGCCTGGACTGGCGCATTCCACTCGACGAGGGCTGGCGGGTGCTGGGCAATCGCGGCGCAGTTCAGGGAAATCTGGATCCCGTGCTACTCTTCGCAGATCAAAAGGAGCTGCGCGCTCGCGCGCTCGATGTGCTGAAGCAAGCGGATGGCAGGCCGGGACACATCTTCAATCTAGGTCACGGAATTTTGCCGGAGACGCCGGTCGAGAATGTGAAGTACCTGATCGAACTGGTGCACGAACATTCTCGTCGGCCAGTGGCCACAGCGAAAGCGGAGCGCTGAGGTAGAGCTTGAGCGAAGCAAACCAGAAACAGGCCGTTCTGCTGATCGCGCATGGCAGTCCCGACCGTGTCGAGGAAATCCCAGAATTTCTGCGCAACGTGACTGGCGGTCGTCCGCTGCCGGATGCCGTCGTCGAAGAAATCAAACATCGTTATGGGCTGATTGGCTGTTCGCCACTGACCTGCCACACTATGGACCAGGCTGACGGCGTTCGGAGAGAGCTTGGAATCCCCGTCTACATCGGCATGCGCAACTGGAAGCCATTCATCGGTGACACGGTGAAGCAGATGGCTGAGGACGGCGTGACGCGAGCGGTGGCGATCTGCCTGGCTCCGCAGAATTCACGAACAAGCGTTGGACTGTATAAGAAAGCGCTGCTGGGCGAGTCGGGCGAAGCGCCGTTTGATATCGAATTCGTGGAGGAGTGGCACGACAATCCGTTGCTGATTCGCGCGTTCGCGGAAAAGTTTCGAGAGGGCTGGGAGCGAGCGTGTCGCGAAGCCGGTGCGAAGCTGCCAGTGATCTTCACGGCGCACAGTGTTCCCCAGCGAACGATTGCTGACGGCGATCCGTACGAGACGCAGGCAGGGGAGACGGCTGCGCTGGTGGCAAGGGCGGTGGGTTTGGCCGATGAAGACTGGGGTTTCGCGTTTCAGAGCCAGGGCATGTCGGGCGGAGCGTGGTTGGGTCCGACGGTAGAAGAGACGATTCTCGGCCTGAAAGAAAAAGGGCACGCGAGCGTTTTCCTACAACCCATAGGCTTCGTGTGCGACCACGTGGAGATTCTGTACGACATTGATATTGCATTCCGGAAGTTTGCGGAGGAGCACGGTATGCGATTGTGGCGAGCCGAGTCGTTGAATGACTCGCCGACATTCGCGGCTGCGGTCGCGGATGTGGCGAGGAAGCGGCTTGTTCGCAGTGATTCCTGAAACGCGAAACGTGAAATCCAAATGAAACGCATCGCCATTGTCGGAGCTGGAATCAGCGGACTCGCAGCTGCCACAATTCTTGAGCGCGCCCGGCAGAGCGGTGCTGAGATCGAGTTCGCGATCTTCGAGCGTGGTTCACGACTGGGCGGCGTGATGATCACCGATCATGTCGACGGCTGCCTGATTGAAGCAGGACCGGATTCGTTTCTCACTGAAAAAAGCTGGGGACTGGACTTCTGCCGGTCGCTCGGACTCGGCGATCAACTGATCGGCTCGAACGACAGCGAGCGCAAAACATACATCCTGGTAAACGGGCGGCTGGTCACAATTCCGGATGGCCTGATGTTCATGGTCCCGACCAAGCTACTGCCCACGATCACCACGCCGCTGTTTTCGCTGAGCACAAAAATCCGTATGGGGCTGGAGTATTTCCACGCGCCGAAAGCGGCTGCGAATGGACGAGACGAATCCGTGGCCGAACTTGTGGAGCGGCACTACGGCGCGGAGATGGTAGAGCGTTTGGCGGATCCGCTGCTCGCCGGCGTTTATGGTGGCGATGCGGCTTCGCTGAGCGCGGCGGCGGTGCTACCGCGATTCGTGGACATGGAGCGCCAGTATGGGAGCTTGAGCCGCGGCATGCTCGCATCACGCAAGAAAATGGCTGCGATGATGCGGGAGAAACATGGCGAGAATCATCGTCCGCAACCCAGACCGTTGTTCTCTTCGCTGAAAAATGGCATGCAGCAGTTGGTAGATGCGGTGGCGGACTTCATTCCGCGCGAGTCTGTGAACTTGAATCGCGATATCACAGCGATTCTGCGTGATGATGAAAAGTGGCGACTGGTGAGCGCTGCCGGGGTGGAGAGCTTTGATGCGTTGGTGCTGGCAGCACCGGCGCAGCTGGCGGGGCGATTAATTTCCGGCGCGGCGCCCACGCTCGCGAATGAACTGCTGGAAATCAGCTACAGCTCGTCGGTCACAGTTACCGGGAATCTACGACCGCGCGGATCTGCACAATGTGCCGCCCGGGTTCGGGTTCCTTGTTCCCAAGACCGAAGGCAAGCGCATGCTGGCTTGCACTTTTGTGCACAACAAGTTCCCGCATCGTGCACCGGACGATCGCGGCATTATTCGTACATTCCTCGGAGGTCTGCGCGATGAGAGCGTGCTGAGCCTGAGCGACGCCGAGATCCTGGCGATCGTGCGGCGAGAGTTGAAGGAGATCGTCGGATTGGAAGCCGAGCCACGCGCTGAGCGCGTCTATCGCTGGAATCGGTCGATGGCGCAATATGGACCGGGGCATCTCGCGCGGGTGCAGCGGATCAAGGGTGCATCGAAGCAACTGCGACATTTTGCGCTAGCAGGAAATGCCTACCAGGGAATTGGCGTGCCGGACTGCATCGCCTCAGGGACGCAGGCTGCTGCGGATGTTTTGGAACAGCTTGGATTTGCGAGACCTGAGGTAGCCGCCAAAGGCAGCGCCACCGCGTTCGCCCGTCCCACTGGAGTCAGCAAGTAACCGAGTTCTGTTACCCGCCTATTACGATCGTTCCCACGGGAAGTGTTAACCAAAAAACTATGGCAGCCGTCACGGGTTACAAATAGACGTGTGGGGGAACTGATGAAGCTGAAATCGGTGATTGTGAAATTCATCGGGTTGGGCGTCTTAGTGGCCGCCATTGGCGTGTCGGCACAGAATGCTGCGCCTGCTTCGGACGGCGGCATGCAGAACATGGATCATCATGGGATGGCGGACATGCCAGGCATGGATCACGCCGTGGCCGCGATGTCTGGGCACATGGACATGGGTCCGCATATGAAGATGACGGCGCTGCGGCCAGTGCAGCCCGGAGATCAACAACGCGCCGACGCGGTTGTCGCCGCCAGTCGTAAGGCGATGGCGAAATACGCCGACTACAAAGTCGCGCTCGATGACGGATTTCAGATCTTCCTGCCCAATGTTCCGCAAAAGCAGTATCACTTCACGAATTATCGTTATGCGTTCGAGGCGAGAAACGGGTTCAATCCCGATCACCCTACTTCACTGCTGTACGAGAAGACCGCGGAAGGCGGATACAAACTGATCGGCGCGATGTATACGGCTCCGAAGAGTTTCAGCGAAGACGAGTTGAATGCGCGGATCCCGCTGAGCATCGCGCAGTGGCATGAGCACGTGAACTTCTGCAAGGCGCCCGATGGAAGGAAATCGGAATACTTCGGCAAGGATCCGAAGTTTGGACTGCGCGGGTCGATTACAACCGAAGATCAATGCAAAGCGGCGGGCGGCGAGTTTCATCCGGTGATATTCGGATGGATGGTGCATGTGTATCCGTTCGAGAAGAATGCGGCGAATGTGTGGTCGGTGGAAAAGCAGATGGACCACGGGGATTAGAGGATTGAGCGATTGGGTGATTTGATAATTGGGTGATTGCAAAGACACGGTAGCCGAGGTCGGCTGCCCCACGTAAATCCGCTTTAGTCGGCGCTGGCTGCGGCGCGTGACATTTGCGGCACCTTGGCAGGCGCGCGGCCAAAGCGAATGCGCGAAGACCATTCCTGCGACGGCGATTCTACCCAGCGATAGAGCACCCAGCTCGCCGCTATCGTTGCGGTGAGCCCGGCGAAATCGACCAGGAACAAATACGAGCCCGAGTACGGCAGGCGCGATAACAAGCCGATCAGGCCCACGCCGATGGGCAAGTGCAGCAAGTATACCGAGTAACTGATCTCGCCAAACCAGTTAAGCACGCGGTTGTCAACGGAGACGGTGACGATCAGCAAACCTGTCGCGAGAGCGGTGTAGGCGACGGGCAGTCCATGAAATTTCTCCATCATTACAAAGTTCAAGCCGAGGCAGGCGACGGTGCGCGCTGCGCCCATGAGACCGACGCGGTACTGGAAGATGAACACGCCCACGAGAAAAATCGGCAGGCTATGAAAAACGATTTTGTCCTGGGAAACAAAGACACGAAACAGGATGATCCACGTAACGACCGTGCCTGTCTGAATCCACGGATTGCGATGCGCGATGAGCGGGAAGGTGAGTCCGACAAAAATGTACCACTGGAATTCGATCGCCAGCGTCCAGTAGGCGACGTTCACCCACGGCTGTCCCATTAGAGTCGTTCAGATAAAAGAAGTGGAGCAGGAGCTGCTTGATGCTGTAGCCCGGAGCGGGCATATGAAATCGCGAGGCCACGAAGATGGCATAGGCGATGAATAGGGTGATGAGAATCGACGCGAGGTACGGCGGATGCAGCCGCGCCATCCGCTTCATCATGAAGCGCCAGTAGTCGCCGAAGCGGTAGCTGCGCTGATACAAGCTGTACGGGATGATGAATCCGGAGATGACGAAGAAGACTTCGACGCCGAGCCAGCCATAATTTCCCGTGTGTTTGAGGGCGGCACTCTGGCCGTAGGTGAAGTGATACCAGCACACGGCGAGGGCAGCGAGTCCGCGCAAAGCGCCGAGGGTGGCTACTTTCTGATTGGAGGTTGGAGGCAAGAAATAATTCTACTACTCAGCTTTGTAGCAGCGGTGATGGCTGAACATGGGCCTTTTGCCAAGCCGAATCGGCGGCCAGTATGATGGCTCATCGCTCTTATTGAGGTATGGCAACGTTGTCCGACTCGTCTCGTGGTAAGGCTTTTACCTGTTTTCTTCTCTTAGTCTCACTCCTCACTCCCATCATCGGAAGCGCCGCTGAACGAACCGATGAGGACAAACGCGTCTATCGATCGGAAATGCAGCAGGCCGACCAGAAGATCTATGACGACGTGCAGGCTCATTCCGAGCTGATGAAGAATCTGGAGTATCTGACTACCAGCATTGGGCCACGGCTGACCGGATCGCCGCAGATGCAACGAGCCAGTGACTGGACGCTGCAGCGCTTCAAGGACTATGGAATCGATGCACATCTGGAGACGCTGGAGATACCGCATGCATGGACGCGCGGCGCGGATACGGCGGAGATCGTGGCACCGATCCAACGCGCTGTGCAGATACGGTCGCTGGGATGGAGCAAGGCGACTCCAGGGCCGGTGACCGCGGCGGTAGTGGCGATCGATGCGAAATCGGTGGAGGATTTGGCCAAGTACAAAGGGCAGCTGAAGGGTGCGATTGTCGTGATGCGTTCGGCGGAAATGCCCGATAAGGATGAGTCGCCCGAGAACGCCTACGATGCCGTTGTCCGGCAGAAACGTGGGGCTCCGTCAGAGGCGGCGATCAATCAGTATCGCCAGCGGAAGGAATTGATGAAGGCGATCATCGCCGAGCAGCCTGCCGCAATCCTGCTGGACAGCGGCAAGACCGACAACCTGTTCAATATGACGAGCCTTGGCCAATACCAGCCGACGGAAGCGCCGGTCGCGTTTCTGAGCCATGAAGAATCGTTGCTGGTTCGGCGATTGGCGGTAACCGGGCCAATAAAAATGACCGTGAATCTTGCCGGGACCTTTTCGCCCGGGCCGGTGCCCGCATCGATTACAGTTGCGGAAATCAAGGGTACCGAGTTGCCGGATGAGCGCGTGATCATTGGCGGGCATCTGGATTCATGGGATCTGGGGCAGGGTGCGCTCGATAATGGCGCGGGAGCGATGGCGGTACTGGAGGCGGCGCGCACGCTGAAATCGCTGGGATGGAAGCCGAAACGGACGCTCACCTTTATTCTGTTCACAGGCGAAGAGCAAGGGAGCAACGGCGCGAAGCTCTATCTGCAGGACCATGCGGCGGAGATCCCAAAGATAGATGGATTGCTGGTGCTCGATACCGGCACGGGCAAAGTTTTCAGCATTGCGCTCGAGGATCTCTACGAGACGGCGCCTCTGATGACAGAAATTTACCGGCCCCTGCAAAGCGTTTTCGACATGCAGCCACTCAGCACTCGTAACTTCGGAGCATCGGATCACGAGCCATTTCTCGACAAGGGCGTGCCAGCGTACTTTTGCGTGCAGACGCCCGCTCACTACGGCGAGGCGCATCACAGCCAGACGGATACTTTCGACAAGGTAATCCCTGGCGAGATCAATGAAGGTGCAGCGCTGCTGGCTGCATGGGCATGGAATGTGTCCGAGATGCCGGTTGCCCTGCCGCATCATCCCGCGAAGGAGTAGCAACGGAGGGCGCAATGCCCGAAACGCAGTCGCGATACCGCAGTAGCTGGTTGTTCTTCTGCTGTGTTGTGCTCGGGACCGCGTGCATCGTAGCCGGCGCGCTGCTCTACGTCGCGGAAAGAAATCTTTTCAACGCTGATCGGTTTGCGCAGCGAGCGCAAAGAAGCCTCTCCGATCCGCGAGTCGCGGAGTACGCTGCCACACTGGTGACCGATACTGCGATCCGCAGCCGTCCTGACCTGATTGCCTTTCGCCCACTGATTCTCGCCAGCGCCCGCAGCATGGTGCAGGCGCGGCCGTTCGGCGTGCTGGTGGAGATGTCTGCCAAGCGCGCGCACGAAGCCTTGCTTTCGGAGGGCGCGCGACGAGTGGTGCTGACGCTGCCGGATCTGCAACTGCTGGTGCAAGACACGCTGCAGCAGGCGAATCCCGCGATTGCTGAACGGGTTCCTAAACAACTCAACAACGTGGTCGCCAGGTTGGGCGAAGGACGCGAAGCGCAATGGGTGCTCGAATTGTCGAGAGTCGGCAGGCGCTTGCGAATCCTGTGGCCTCTGCTGCTGGTAGCGGGCGTGCTGCTGATGATCGCCGCGATATGGGTCGCGCCCGATCGACAGCGCGGCTTCTTCCGACTGGGTGTAGCACTGGGAACTGGCGGACTCCTTCTGATGGCCGTGCTTCCGGCGACGAGCATCGGCTTGGGGCTAGTTCACGAACCGCTCGAGCGCGGACTGGCACGAGGATTGGCGAGAGCGTATCTCGGCGATCTAACCGTCTGGGGATTTCTTACTCGCGGGACTCGGAGCGATTCTGGCGGCTGGCGCTGCATCGCTGCTGGAGACGATTCATCCGCTGGCATCGTTCGAGCGGTGCGGGCGACTGGTCGCTGTTCCTCCTACGTCGATCACGGGACGACTCGTGTGGAGTGCTTGTCTTTTAGCCGGTGCGGCCCTGCTGATCGCGTATCCGTTCGCAGTGTTGCAGGCCCTTGCAACGTTGATTGGCTTGTGGGCGGCGTTTGCGGCCTTCCGCGAGATTTTCCGAGTGGTGCATGAGAAGTGGAGTCCGCGAGTCATCCAAGCGCAGGCATCGCGGGGCGGCTTCCGTGTAGCCGTGGTCGGTGCGTTAACGATCGCCGTCGCCACCGGCTTCGGGATTGGCGTGTGGCTGTGGTTGCGGAGTCAAAAAGCTGACAGCAGCGAGACGGCGGAACAGGCATGTAATGGGTTTGCGGAGTTGTGCGATCGGCCACTCAACCAGGTGGTGTTCGCGGGAACACACAATTCGATGTCGAACCAGAGCATTGCCGACTGGATGTTTCCGCAGCAGGAAGCGAGTATCCCACAGCAGTTGCGCGATGGAATCCGCGCGCTGCTCTTCGATGTGCACTATGGGTTCCCGGGCGCCTCGCGCATCAAGACCGACCTGGCGTTCGAGCCCAATGCAGAGAAGATGAAGCAGGCCGTTGGGGATCAGGGTTACGAAGCCGCGCTGCGTATTCGCAATACGCTGGTGGGAGCCGATACCGGCCAGCACCGGCTTTATTTGTGTCATGGCTTCTGCGAGCTCGGGGCATCGCCGCTGGAGCCAACACTGCGCGACATTCGCGATTTCCTGGTGCTGCATCCTGATGAGGTTCTTGCTGCTCGACATCGAAGATTATGTCGCGCCACAGGATCTGGCGAATGCGTTTCAACAAGCCGGACTTGCCGATTTCGTCTACAAGGGTCCGCTGGGTCCGCCGTGGCCTACGTTACGCGAACTGATTGCGAGCGGGCAGCGTGTAGTCGTGGTGATTGAATCGGGCAAGCCCGGTGTGCCGTGGTTGTTGCCTGCGTATCCGACGTTTCGCGAGACGCCGTACACGTTTCACAAGCCTGAGGACTTCACGTGCCAGCCGAACCGCGGTGGAGACACAGGATCGTTGTTCCTGCTGAATCATTGGATCGACACCGCCCCCACGCCGAAGCCGTCGAATGCGGCTATCGTGAATGCATATCCGTTTCTACTCGGACGCGCCGAGGAGTGCGAGAAAGAGCGTGGGCATATTCCGAACATTGTCGCCGTCGACTTCTACCGGACTGGAGATGTGCTGCGCGTCGTGAATCACCTGAACGGAGTGGATCAACCGCCGGAGAGCGCCGGGAATTGAGCTAAGCCGCTTGCGGTCTTTTCTCTCCTTTGTGTTTGGCTTCCGGCTCTCCTCGTTTGGCGGCGGCATTTTCAATTTCCACATTCACCTCGGCGCCCGCGAGAATCGCGGCTCCGGTCATATAGAACCATAAAAGAAGAATGATTACGGCTCCCAACGCTCCGTACGTGGCGCTATAGGAGTTGAAGAAATGGAGGTAGACACGGAATCCGAAAGAGACCGCGAGCCATAGCAAAATCCCAACCACGGCGCCAGGTGAGATCCATTGCCAGTGGCGTTGCTCCACGTCGGGCGCGGCGTAGTAAATGATCGCGAACACGAGCGCGAGAAAGAAGAAGGCGATGGGCCATTGCACGATCTTCCACGTCCACGTGATCACCGGTCCGAGTCCCAGGTGAGCGGAGACGAAGTTCGCTGCCTGGTTACCGTAAAGAATGATGGCGAGGGTAACCAGCACCAGCAGCGAGCACAGGGTGGTAAGTACGATCGCCAATCCGCGAGCTTTCCAGAGCGGACGGGCCTCTTTGACTCCGTAGACGGCGTTCAGGGTGTCCTGGAGTGCGGCCATTCCAGCCGATGCCGACCAGAGTGCCAGGATTAATCCCAAAGCGAGTTTTCCACCGCTACTGGCGCGTGAAGTTTCCTGCAGAGTCTTTTCAACGAGGCCGTAAGCTGCGCTGGGCATGGTTGTGCCGAGGTATTTCAGCAACGATTCGCGCAATTGCGAACCGGGCCCGGCTAGCATTCCCAAAAGCGCGGTGAGGAAGAGTAGTCCAGGAAAAATTGCGAACAGGAAGTTATAGGCAAGTTGAGCTGCGCGGCCGAGTACATCGTCATCGTTGATGCCCCGCCAAACGCGCTTGGTAAGTTCCCCTTTCGATAGTCCTCCTAGTTCCCAGGCAGATGTCATGGGGCCCCCACGGCAGAAACGGCGCAGTGCTGGGCTATAGGAGTGGACGCTTGCGCGATGGGATGCTCGCGAGATGCGGCGGCTAGAACGCGCCCCTCGAGATCAGGGATGCATCGGCGAGCTCACAATTCACTTCACGAATTGCGGCTCTTTCCCTTCTCCCCAAGGATCGTAGGTGACGAACTGGTGCACGCGATCCGGGTACGATGGATGATCATAAAAAAGGAATACGTTCACCGGATTCGGCTCAGGATCACCGAGGCCAATCTCTCCGGTGACCTGGAAATCGTGTGCCGCTGCCTGTCCTGGGTCGGGCATGATGCCGTGCGTCACCTCGAGGGCATAGACATCGGCCTGGTTTTCGAAGTAGCGGCTTAGCGTGTTTCCGGCGACGTTGGCGACAAATCCGAAGACAGTGAGAATTAGAAGAAGCGCCGGAAGTGAAGCCCAATCGTCCAGTCCGCGGATACCCCAGCGCGCCCCGTACCGCGCGAGCAGCCATCCGATGGAGCGATAGCCGGCATAGATCAGCAAGAAGAAAAGTACCGCGGTAAACACCAATTCTTTCCAGACATGGCCAAGCACGTAGTGTCCCAACTCATGACCGAAGTCGAAGACGACTTCATCGGGTGTTTCCTTCTGAATCGTCGTGTCCCAAATCACGATGCGCTTGGAGGCTCCGAAGCCGGTTACGTAGGCGTTAGTGAAGTTCGTCTTGTCGCTGGCTTTCATCCAGAACATGCGCTCGGGTGGAATCTCCTGCCCGGCGCGAATGGTGACGCGCTGGAGCGCAGGGATCAACTGGGGAGCTTTTGTGGAGAGCGGCTCGAACTTGTTGAACAGGGGATCGATAACGAAGGGCGAGATGAAAAAGATGAAGAGCAGAATCGGAAGCGAGATCAACCAGAAATAGAGCCACCAGCGTTGCGGACTGCGTCGAATAACGGCGTAGAGAATCCAGACAAGGATGGTGCCAATCACGATGAGCAGCGCCTGCGCTTTGGCCCAGTCAGCGGCCCATGAAGGCCATCCCTGTACCGAAATGTGGTAGAGCTTGCCGACGTATTCCTCGAGAATGTCGAAGGGCAGCTGCAGAATTGCCATGGTAAGCGCAAATAGCGCTGTGTAGATGAGCGCCTGTAGGAAACGCCTTCCGGTGGACGCTTCGGCCCAGTCGCGGAATCTTGCGGACCATTTGGTTCGCAGCACCAGCCAGAGTACGAAGATGCTGTAGAAGATACTGAAGACGCGATAACCGAAACGCATTCGGTTCAGGTTACGCGCCTTCCGGTACAGATCTGGCGGGAGTGTATAGGCGGTAATGCGCTGAGCGGGAGCGCCAGTTGCGGCAGTTGGCTGCGCCGGTGTTTGCGTCACCGTAGCCTGAGTTGCGGCCGCCTGCTCGGCTGCACAGAAAATCGGGATGCAGCACGCGAGTAGGAGAAATACACAGATTGCTTTGCGCATATTCGCCTGCCTGGAAGTCTCGCGCGAGAGGATAGCGCAACGGAGCGTTTGTGGCGAGGGTCAGTGTGAGTTTGTCACGGATCTCCCCGATCCAGGCGCCCGCTTGGGGAGAGTGGCTCCATAAATTCCTCCCTTGGGAATCGGGAAGACTGCTCTCGAAAATGACCGGAATGCCTTAGCGCAGGATGGCGCTAGTCCGGCCTGTTCCCGTATAGTCTGTCTTGGCTCGTTGACGGCGAGCGCGTGCCTAAAATTCTTCTGGAAATATATCTTTCATGGTTTTGCCGTCCCTGGATTTCAGCATTGATGAATATCTCCGCAAGCGCCTGATGCCGGTAGAGGGCGCGATCCCGCAATTGCCGGGTATCGAGATGTACGGGAACTCGATCCCGGCGGCAAGCGTAGGCGGGGATCTGTTTGAATACATTAATTTTCAGCAGCGATACAACATCGACGCCCGCATCGCTCGCGCGCTGCGCCTGGCCAAGGAAGACCTGGAACCATTGCCGGATGGCGCTAGCCCGCGCAACGCCGTGGACCATCATGTGCGGTGGATGGAATCGCGCCCGGATTACAGTCCGGCAGATGGCATCGCGTATCGAAAAGCAAAGAGTTCCGAGCAGCTGGAAATCGCCGAGAATCTGCACGAGCTTTACACCACGGCGGGCGTGCTGCTGGTGGATGCGCAGGGCCACGACCTGATTGCTGCCAAGATTGCCTCAACGGTCCACGACACGTTCCATGCGTTCATGCTGTCGGAACTCGACCAGAAGGGCAAGACCAGCACCGAGCTTTTCGAGAAGATCAACTTGCGGCTGGCGCAATCGGTGACGGCGCGCAATGCACTGGGCCGCACGGACAATACCAAGCGCGAAATCGCCACCATGGTTTATGGCGAGATTCAGCCGGAAGGTATTTTCCGCTTCGTGAACTTCGGTCATCCGCCACCGCTGGTCTTCTCGGCGGAATTTGGACGCTTCATGGACATTGACGAGGAGAGCATGGTGCAGTTCCTCGCGCTCGGGTTGGAGATCCCCGAAGATCATCCGGACCGGAACAAGTATTTCTCCATGAAGGTGCGCAAGCGGCAGATGGATGAATCGGACGTGGCCCAGATCACGTTGATGAACCACGGCGACATCCTGTTCCTATACACCGATGGTGTGTACGACGGCAGCGACGAAGAAGACAGGATCGCGATTCAGAAAGTGATCGACCAGCATAAGAATCTGCCGGCCAAGGACATCTGCAATGCCGTTCTGGCCTACGCTGTCGAACAGGACTTGCGCTTGCGTGAGTCCGGCGAAGCCGATCGCATCGACGACAAGACGGTGTTCCTGATCCGCAGGACGTAAAGGGGTATCGGTAATTCGTAATCGGTAATGCGAATTGAAAACTCAGACCTGGGCTCACTGAGAAGTGAGTTGGGACGCCCGATCCGTACGGCTTCCGTTTCGCCCGATTCTCGCGTAAACTTCCAGCAGATAAGCAGCAGGACTGAACTATGCCTACATGTCATTCGTGTGGTTCGCAGATCGCGGCAGAGAGCCGATTCTGTTCGACTTGCGGCACGGCCGTTCCGTCAGATGACGTGGCCACCGTTATCTCGAGCGAAGCCGCGACGATTGCGGCATCGCCTCGACCGCGTTCGGGACGCCCAGCTTCCAGCTCTGGCAGAAGTCCTAGCAGCGTCCACGGCGAGGGCCGTTTCCTTCCCGGAACCATTCTCAGCGAGCGTTATCGAATCATCTCCCTGCTGGGCAAAGGCGGGATGGGCGAAGTCTACCGGGCCGATGATCTGACCCTGGGCCAGCCGGTTGCCCTGAAGTTCCTGCCAGAAGAGGCCAGCACCGACTCCGAACTACTGGAACGATTCCGCACCGAAGTGCGAATTTCGCGCAAAGTTTCCCATCCGAACGTGTGCCGCGTGTACGACGTGGGCGAAGTCGACGGCTTCACCTTCTACACGATGGAGTACATCGATGGTGAAGATCTGGCATCGCTGCTGCGCCGAATTGGACGACTTCCCAGCGACAAAGGGCTGGAGATCGCACGCCAGTTGTGTGCCGGACTGGCGGCTGCGCACGCCAAGGGCGTACTGCATCGCGACCTGAAGCCCGCCAACATCATGCTCGACGGGCGCGGGCAGGTCATGGTGATGGACTTTGGGCTGGCCGCTTTCGTCGATCAGATAAGCGGCGCCGACGTCCGGAGCGGAACACCGGCATTCATGGCGCCGGAGCAACTGGCAGGAAAAGAAGTCACTGAGAAAAGCGACATCTACTCGCTTGGGACTGGTGCTCTACGAGATCTTCACTGGCAAGAGCGCGTACAGCGCGGACAACCTTGCGGATCTGATCAAGACGCGTAACGCGGCGACCGCCGTAAGCCGTCCGTCATCGATCGTGAAAGATATCGATCCGCTGGTGGAACGCGTGATCCTGCGCTGCCTGGAATTGGAACCAGCCAATCGGCCTCCCAACGTGCTAACGATTGCGGCAGCGCTGCCCGGCGGAGATCCATTGGCCGCGGCACTAGCGGCTGGCGAAACTCCTTCGCCGCAGATGGTCGCGGCCGCCGGCGAGACCGAAGGGATGAAGCCGCTCTACGCGGTAATTTGCCTCGCACTGGCGATTGTTGGGCTGGGCGTGAGTGTTTGGCTGCTGATTGCCTCGAACGCCTTTGAGAAGATGGTGCTGGAATTGCCGCCCGAAGCGCTCTCCGCAAAGGCGCGCGATGTTATCTCCCGACTCGGCTACGATCCGCGAACTGTGGACCACGCTTCTGACCTCACAGAGGATCACGATTTGCTCCTTTATGCAGGCGATCACGATAAACCGCGGGCACAATGGACGCAGATCTACGCGCAACGTCCGACACCGCTCCTCTATTACTACCGGACCAGTCCGCGTTACATGGTACCGTCGGATTATCGATCTGAACTTCACGCCCGGCATCGTTACCTCGGACGATCCGCGACCAACAATCTCCGGCATGATGACGATATGGCTCGATCCACAGGGCCACTTGATCGGATTCCATGCAATTCCTCCCGAGCTCGATACCTCGCCGGCGACCACGAAGGTTGTGGACTGGTCTCCGCTGTTCGAGATGGCTGGACTGGATCCTTCGAAGTTGCAGCCGACGGAACCGCAATGGTCGTCTCTGGCGAATTCCGACACTCGCGCGGCGTGGACGGGCACATGGCCAGGCTCGAATCGTCCGCTGCGGGTCGAGGCTGCAGCTTGGCGCGGCAAACCTGTGTTCTTCAACACGATTGGCGATTGGACACATGCGTATCGCATGCAGCCTTTCAACTACGCACCGGGCGATAAGGCCCGGCAGATCGTCTTCATCATCATCTTTCTGTTCTTACTGGCCGCAGCCGGATTGCTAGCGAGATTGAATTATCGACGCGGCAAAGGGGATCGGCAGGGCTCCTTCCGAATTGCGCTCGTTGTCTTTGTACTGCAGATGCTGCTATGGGTCTGCTACGAGCATTTCGTGCCTGCGGTGGGAACAGTCGGAATGCTGATTCTGGCCGTGAGTTCCAGCCTGTTTATGGCGGCAATGGTCTGGACGCTCTATATGGCACTTGAGCCATATGTCCGGAAGTTCTGGCCGCAGACGATCATTTCGTGGTCGCGCATCCTGACGGGCAAAATACGCGATCCGCTGGTAGGCCGCGACGTACTGATTGGCGTGCTCCTCGGGCTATCGTGGATCGTGATTTTCGAGAGCGCCAACGAACTTCTTCTGCGCCTCGGCGAGCCGTTTTCATTCCCATCGACCGATTACCTAATCGGAGGACGGATGGCCGTGGGAGCAACCTTGTTCCGGATTCCCAGTGCGATTCAGGCAACGCTGCTGTTCTTCGCGATGCTGCTGGTGCTGCGGATCGTGTTTCGAAATCAGTGGATCGCGGCAGCGGCCTTCGTTGCTATCTGGACGGTCCTCAAGGTCCTGGGAAGCAAGCATCCTGGAATCGAGATTGCTAACCGAGGTTCTGATTTACGGTATTGCCGCGTTCTCGATCGTGCGCTTCGGCCTGGTCACACTTGCAGTTGCAGTTTTCGTTACGGATAGCCTGGGAAACGTCCCAATGACTTCGGACTTCTCGCGCTGGTACGCAACCACGACGTTGATGGTGCCGGCAATTGTGCTGGCACTGACGATTTGGGCTTTCTATGCTGCCATGGGCGGACAAAAGCTCATCAAAGGCGACCTGCTGGAGTAGTGCGCGGTTTCGGGCGCTGTGATCTGAGGCACTCACCTGATTACAGTAGGTCAAGTAACGGCTTTCCCTCCCGGTGTTTTGCCGGATTTACTTTCTGGGGCAAACTGCTGAAAAATGATCGTGGCGGAAGCCGATAGCACCTTAGCTCGGCACGCTCGCTCTTTTTGCAGGTACCCCTAGTGAAACTCGATTGGTTCAGCAGTCTTCTTACCGTCAGCTCTATGATCGTCGTAGGTCGTCAGTTGTGGTGGGGATGGATACTGGCAGCCGTTAATTGTTTCGTGCTGCTCTACATCGCTCATCAATCCGGCTTGAGCGGACTTATTCCGGCTAACATCATCTGCCTTGCTATTTATGCGAAGAATACTCGTGAGTGGCTGAAGGACGATAAGGCATCCCATTCATAAAGAAGTGCGGCAAAAATAAGAAATGCCTCTCCGCTCCAGGAGAGGCATTTTCATTTTCGGGCGTCAATTTCAGGCTAGGCGACTTTGCGCTGGCCGGCCGTGCAAACATTGCAGCGGCTTTTTATTTCCGGAAGATGCTCTACCAGATTCTCTTCGAAAGCGTCCCAGCGCGGACCTAACGTTTCGGTTCCATAAGCCGCGTCCTGAATGCGTGCTGATTCTTCGGGCACCAGTGTCAGCTTTTCCCCGCTTGGAGTGGTGCTGGTGAATTTGTCGGTCAGTCGATCCGGGAACAATTCAGACGCCGGGATGGCTTCCGCGCTCGCCCGCGTCTCCGTTATGCCAGAGTTATCCGCAGGTATTGTCTCGGGTGTGATGATGCGGTCCGAGCCTTTCTGATGCATCACCGGATCTTCTATCCAGTCTTTCTTTTCTTCGCGAATCGCAGCCTTGTCGCGCTCTTCCAGCGCGCTGCGATGAAGCTGCTCGTAGCTCTTCCAGCTTTGGTCGGAATCCAGGACTCTTTGATCGAAAGCCGGAAGGCGATCGAGTTCGGCGGTTGTAAGATCGGTTTCAAACGCGTCTTCATCGATCGCGGTGCGATACACGTGGTTCAGCGACAGCAAAACCCGGCGGCTGTGGCCGATGTCCGCAACGAGGTAGCGAATCGTACCGTTGTCGTGATCGAAAACGACATCGGCAATTTTCCCAATCTTGCTTTGGTCGGCTCCGTACAATGCCGCGCCTCTAATATCTTTCACATCGGCATCGAACTGGAAGTCCTGCAAAGTGGAATAGTGCGACATGGAAACTCCATTTAGCGATATCAAGCAGCGCAAATTGTGTGATGCAGGTTCACCCGGTGGAGAAGTCTAATCACCAGGGCGTTTTGCAGGAAATGAGAGTAGCTGCCGGTGGTAGATCTCGTCGACGCGCTCGAGAGTGTCGATCTGAGCTGGAGTCTTGTCGGGACGAAGTCGCAGGATTCGAGGAAATCTCAACGCGAAGCCACTTTCGTGCCGATCCGATTTCATCACTGCGTTGAAAGCGACTTCCAAAACGATTTTCGGTTCCACGGTTCGGCGGAATCCCTGGTCATCTATCGTGTGTTCGAGGAACCACTCGGTCATTTGCGCGATTTCCACGTCGGTGAGTCCCGAGTAGGCCTTGCCTACATTCAACAGGCGATCGTCGGTTTCGCTCGCACGCACCGCGAAGGTGTAATCGCTAAGCACTGCTGCTCGTTTGCCGTGGCCGAACTCGACGGCGGTGACAACCACGTCGAGGGTTGCGAGTTCACGTTTCAGCTTCAGCCACGATTTCCCGCGGCGCCCTGGGGCGTATGGGGAATTCAGGTCCTTGATCATCAGGCCTTCGTTTCCGCGTGCCAAGGCTTCTTCAAAGATCTGCGCAAGGTGCGCGGCCGAGTCTGCGCGCGTCAATGGGGCGCGGATCACCCGGCTCTGAGTCGGCGCACCTGGCTCGGCGATTATTTCGGGTTCGAATGCCAAAGTTCCTTGCGGAGTGCGCGTTCTCACTCGCGTCACTTTCGCTCTGCTGTTCGGAAACTGTGCAGCTTTCAGGAACAAATCATCAAGCACTGTACTGCGTTCGCGAAGCGTCTTATCGATGGTGAGTTCACCATCGGCATAGAGGACGTCGAAGACAACGTAGGCGACGGGAACATCGCGCATCATGCTCGCCGTAACTTTCTTTCGACCGAGGCGTTTTTGCAACTGCGAGAACGGGAGCGCGCGTCCTTCTTCGAGACTCCAGGCGAGGACTTCGCCATCGAGGATCACGTCTTCGGGAAAAGCGGCAAGCGCGTCCGGCAGCTCTGGAAACGCGTCGGTGATCTCGTCGAGCGTGCGCGAATACAGGCGAGCCTCACCATCCGCAACGTGAGCCTGCGCGCGAATGCCGTCGTACTTGTCTTCTACCTGCGCGTGCTCGAAGTAGATGAACGCATCTTCCGCCGTCTGCACCGGACTCGCCAGCATGAA
This sequence comes from Terriglobia bacterium, assembly GCA_963848375.1. Lineage (GTDB taxonomy): Bacteria > Acidobacteriota > Terriglobia > Terriglobales > Acidobacteriaceae > JAJPJE01. Next base: position 282,647 of record CAWKDK010000028.1, on the reverse strand, counting down.
GCCGATGGGATGGAACATGCGCATGCGCGCGTCAGCTAACTTGTTATCGGCAGCCAGCCTCACGGTTTCTGCGATATCGCCGAGCAACATGTTCGCGCGCTGTACGTCGGGATAAGGAGCGTCGTAGGCTTTCGCGATCGCTTCTTCGACCAGGCTTTCGCGCAATCCAATGCGAAGATCGCCGCTGATGATCTTCACCAGGTACTTTGCCTCGAGCGCGGTTGCTTTCGAGAGCAACAGGCGAATGAACGACGCCTTGGACGCCGCACCGCGTGTTTCCGCGATACGGTGAAATTCACGCTCAACCTGTTCCAATGTCAGCGTGCTCTGCTTAGGGGCGGTGGATTGCAAAATGTCGAAGGCCGCGGAACCCAGGTCTCCGTATCGCCGATATGCGACGGCTATTTCGTTCTCCGACAAGCGCGATATCTCCCGCAATACTTGCCACAGCATCGTGCCACCAACCTGCAGCGTGATTTCTTCGTACGCAGGAAACGTTCGACCTGAAAGAAAGATGGAGGCAATGGCAGCTTCACCGGCGGATTGCGAGCGGAAGTATTCGGCGACGATGCGAACCTTTTCGTTCTTCTTCGTCGTTGCGGCAACGAGTTCGCAAATCTCTGCCAGTTGGCGCATGCAAGTTGGTCAGGACGAAGCGGCGCTCTTCGGTTCAGGTACGCGTTTACGCTCGAGCCATGCGGCGATCGCGGCAAAGAGTACGTAAGCAAATAGCGCCGAAATCGCGACCATATTGCCCGACGACGGTGGAGGCGTGTAGAACGGCAACACCTGGATCGCGAGCATTACGATTCCGAACACGATGAAGCCATACCGTCCAATATTTCCATTCGCGCGGGTCGACCGCATATAGGTGTAGATGCCGATGAACAGAAACAGCGCTTCGAGGATGAACTCCGGCCATTTGTAGTTCCACAAGCCGAGTCCCATTTTCATGTGGCTGTCGTAGAGCGCAAGGTCAGGCCGATGCACGAGGAGATCGAGCACCCAGTGGGAGAACACTGCAAGTCCTGTAATCACGCCCACCGCACGATTCCATCGATAGATGAAAACGCAAATCACGCCGAACGCGATTGACCATAGTGCCGCCCCAAGCAGACTGTGAGTGTAGGGCATGTAGTAAAGATCCAACGGACTCGACGCGGTATACCCCGGCACTATGCGCACTTTCTCGATTCCCGACAGGACGAAGATTGCCCAGAAGACATCAATCAATTGCACCGCGATAAACAGAAGCCACAACGGAATTTCCCGGCGATGCGCTTTCGCGACAAAACTTACGCCGTAATGGCCGACGAACAATTGGACCCTCCTTCGTCAATCAAGTGAAATGCATTTCACGATGACGCGTGCTGCGCGTGAACATGAATGTACACCGTTTACGCACAACCCTACGCACTTTGGCTGATTCACATTGAGTACGCGAACGTGAAAGTGCGTACGCGGTAACACCACAAGGAGAGAATACCAATGGCAGCAACGAAGAAGTCGACCAGTCGCGGTGGGAGAAAGGCCGGCACGAAGTCTACGCGTACACGCAGAAAATCCACTCGAGGCGCAACTGCCCGCGCGCGGTCTGGCCGCAAGTCGGTAACAGCGCGCAAGAAATCCACCCGGACCAGGTCGCGTGCGACCGCGAGGAAACGCGGTAGCAATCGGAATCAGAGCACCCGCAGCCGCAGCAATCGCAGCGGTCGTGCTACAGCCAGTCGTAGTGGCAGAAAAGCAAGTCGTAAGCGCTCTAGTCGAAAAGCTCAGCAGGAGGTTGCGACCGAAATGCGCCATCTGAAGCGCGGCGAACATAAGAATCGCAAACAGGCGATCGCTATTGGTCTTTCAAAGGCACGTCGCAGTGGCGCAAAGGTCCCTGCGCGTCGCGCGGCCTGAAGTATGATCCGCGTCGACCAGATCTATTTATGAGTGGCTAGTCTTTCTTCGAGGAGCTGTTATCGGACTTCTTCGTTTCCGATTTCGTCTCGGAAGATTTTGACTCGGAAGATTTGCTTTCTGACGCTTTCGCTTCCGAGCTCTTGCCATTTCCAGCGGGGGAGCCGGATTTTTTTGCGTAGTCGGTGACGTACCAACCAGCTCCCTTGAACTGGATGGCCGGTGCGGAGAGAAGCTGCTCGACCTTGTCCCCACACTTAGGGCATTCGGTTATGGGAGGATCCGAGAACTTCCGGATCTTTTCAAATACGTGTTTACATTTTGTGCACTGGTATTCGTACAGCGGCACTGGGACTCCCTTGTCTAAACCACACTTTGAAGACGCTTACTGAATGAGATGCTTCTCTGAATTCTAGGGTGCATGGATTGCGGCGTCAATTTTAGCGCGAAACAGGTGCCTGGCCCGGGCCACTTGCCTTCGATGCTGCGGGCTTACCGAACAGCGAATCCTCGAGTGGGACATTCACCTCGACCTTGTCGAAGACGATCTTTTGCCCATCGGGATGGTCAGCAGTTCCCGAGGTGATCAAGAACGCGAACATCACGCCATTTACTTTTCTGTAATCGGAGAAGTACGAGGCGAAAGTGTTTTTCTCGCCAGCATTCTCAACCTGTCCTTCCCACTTGATTTCCAGGAAGGAGTTCGCGTCGATGTAGTCGTAGCGGACGTCGCCGGTCTTATCGGTGACCTTCAACTTGTACGCATCTTTGTCGCCGACCTTCTCTTTGCCGATCAGTTCGACTTTGTTGCCCTTCTTGCCGTAGTCGAGCAGCGGACCGTCGATATCCGCGCCGCCGGCCATGTTGCGGACTTCCCCTGACGTGAGTGCGACCGGATCGCCAGTTCCATTGGTGATCATCAGCTTCCAGCCGGAGATGCCGTCCGTGGTCTGAATGAGTGTCTTGGCTCCGATACCGATCTCTTCGCGCATCTTGCCCGGGCGCTTGATCTCGACGAGGAAGGGGCCGGATGGCGCTAGGGCGAACGAGATGTGCCCGGTGAGTCGCTGGGAATGAATTGCCCTGATCGCCGGGATGCCGCCGCGGGCAGCGAGAGCTTTGGCTATGACCTCGTCGACGGTCTGCGCATGCAAGCCGAAGCTGAGGGAGAGAGCCAGGGTGATGGCAAGGTTGCGCATGACTATCGAGCGATTATAGGGGGTGCGGGACAAAGAATAGGACGGCGCCCATCTTAACGCCGCCCTCGTTGTCGATGTGAGTTGTTGAGCTCAGTGCGCTGCCTGCTTCTCGTGGCAGCACTCGGATTTTTCTTCGTGGTAGCGCCCGGTCGCGTCCACGTGTCCGCCGGCTCCATAGCGATCATGGTGCCGTAGCCAGTCACCCATATCGAATCGCGGACCGGTTTCATTCCGGCCCTTGGGCGCGATGTCGAGAAAGTTGTAGGTCCCCAGGAACATCTCGCCGCCACGCGCGTAATTGGAGTAGGTGTGAAAGATCTCGCCGGAATCGGTCTTGTAAAAGGCGCTCGCTCCAGCCAGTTCCTCGCTCACGAAGTCGCGGGCGTCGTAGTTGTAGTACACCTTTCCGGTCGCAGCTTGCTCCGGAGTGAACGAGACGTGATAGTCGTAGTTAAAGTCGCTTCGATAGGACGAGACCCACTTGAAGTTCCATCCCATACGCTTCTTGTAGGCTTCGATCTCGGCGAGAGGAGCGCGGGAGACGACTACAAGCGAGACATCGTGATTCTCAAGATGCACAAGCGCTCCGCCGATGTGGTCTGCGAGAAAGGAGCAGCCGACGCAGCCTTCTTGCCATCCGGGACCGAGCATGAAGTGATAGATGATCAGCTGACTTCTTCCGCCGAATAGATCGGCGAGAGTTTCTTCTCCCTCGGGACTTTTGAAAGCGTATTGCTTTTCGACTCTCTCCCAGGGCAACTCAAGGCGCTGGCGGTTGATTTCGTCGCGCAAGCGGGTTAATTCCTTCTCTTTGGCAAGAAGTTGTTTTCGTTGTTCCAACCACTGTTCGGGGCTGACGATCTTATGGTCGGCAATTCCTGTGCTGGTGAGTACTTCTGACATGCTGTTCTCCTGTGCGGGAATGTGAGTTGGTTCGTCAGGGCTTGCAGCGTTTTGAGCGGGGCCCTTAAATCCAAGTTTTTTCATGACGAGCGCGCCGAGGCCTCCGGTGGAGGTTGCGCCTGCAAAGATCATGGCCGCCGTGGTGAAGCATTCTGGGCACATCGTGATTTCTCCTGCGGATGAGTTCGGGTGGCCCGACCTAAAAACTCGCTACAAACCGACTGGTTGGTATGACGCTAGCTAAAAGAAAAAGTCACTTGCGCGTTCGCGGGTCGCGCAAGGATTCCAGGTACCTGATTAAACTGTTGTGTCCGGACCCCATGAGCTTCGGATCGTGGGAATTCTTCGAGAGAGATACATATCCCTCATAGAGTGCCATGATGAAGGTTGCGGTTTCTTCTGGATCGATATCGCTGGCGGACCTGTTTTGCCTTCTGGCCCTCGCGGAGACCGTTTGCGATAGCGTCATGCCAGATAGCAAATCCCTTAGCGATTCGTTTGCGGAATCCCTCATGCAGCGACGACATCTCCTGCGCAAGATTATTCAGGGGACAGCCCCCACGAATATCTTCCATTTTTAGAGGCGCTGTCGCGAAGATTCCAATCAGAGCATCGATCGGATTTCGTGCGTTCTCCAGCGGCCGTAGCCATTTCTCTCGCGTCATCGCTGTAATAACTTCCTCGATGACCGCGTAGCCCAGTGCCTCTTTGTTCTCGAAGTGATGATAAAGAGCGCCCTTGGTAACTCCGGCTTTCCCCAGAATCGCATCGAGGTCGGCGCTCTGATAGCCAGACTTGTACATCTCCTGGAAAGCCGCCTGAAGCAAGTGCTGACGGGTGCGTTCCGGATCACGGGAGCGAACCGCATTGGCGCGTTTACCGCGTGTCTTTGTCGCCGTCAACATACCAACCAGTATGTATGCGCGAAGGAAGAGCGTCAAGCGAAATCGCATGCTCCCGAAAGACGAACCAGCTGTGAATATTTCCAAGCCCGGCCGGGGTAGACTATCTATGAGGTAAACAGTGCGTCCCCGGATCGCAATTCCCTACCCGCATTCCCAGAAGCCTGAGTACAACCAGCGGGCTCTGCCGCAATACCTTTGCGCGATCGAGATCTCCGGCGGTGAGCCGGTACCGATTGATCTGGGACTCAGCAATGCCGAGATCACCAAAATTGCGATGACCTGCGACGGAGTGCTGCTGCCTGGCAGCCCTGCCGATGTCGATCCCGAGAAGTATGGCGCCGCTCGCGACCCCCAGACCGCTGTTGCGGATCCGCAGCGCGACAACGCCGACGAACTTTTGTTGCAGGACGCGTACAACATGCGCAAGCCGGTTCTTGGGATTTGTTATGGCGTGCAGACCCTGAATGTGTGGCGCACCGGCACCCTGATTCAGCATGTCGACCATCATTCGCAAGGACGCGGAGTGCAGCGAGCGCACATGGTCCAGTTGGAGCCCGATTCGCTGCTCGGCAGTATCCTGTCGCCGGTGTGGGAGTCGGAGGAAGGCTGGGTAAATTCCAGCCATCATCAGGCAATCGAGAATGTGGGAGATGGGCTGCGCATCGTGGCTCGCTCGCACGACGACGTCATCGAAGCCGTGGAGTCCACTTCGCCCAACCATTTTGTCCTCGGTATCCAGTGGCATCCGGAGCGCACGTTTGACGAGGAGCCGTCGTCACGCGCGATCTTCGAGCGCTTTCTGGAGGCTGCGCGGCAACGTCATCTGCAGCCGCGGACGCCTGTCCCTGATTTCGAATCGATTCGCCGCTGATACAGCCTAACGAGTTTGCGAAGCAAAATTAGGAAGAGAAATGGGCCCGTACTTTAATTCAGAGTTCTTCGATTTTCTTAAGCAGTTGAAGCGCAACAACCGCCGCGAATGGTTCGCGAAGAACAAGTCGCGGTTTGAATCATTGGTGCGCAATCCCTGTTTGCGCTTTATTACGGAGGCCGCAGAGCCGCTGCACAATATCAGCGCGCAGATCGTGGCCGACCCGCGTCCGAATGGCGGATCGTTATTTCGCATCTATCGCGATATCCGCTTCAGCGAAAACAAGCAGCCTTATAAAACGCACATTGGAATTCAATTCCGGCATGCAGCCGAAAAGAAGGACGTACACGCACCGGGCTTTTACTTTCACCTCGAGCCCGGCCAGTACTTTCTCGCTGCTGGATCGTGGAGGCCAGAATCCAAGCAATTGAATAGTATCCGGCAGGCGATCGTCGCCAAGCCGGAGCGATGGACGAAGGCTGCGTCGAAGCTGACGCTCGACGGAGCGCTGCTCTCGCGCCCCCCGCGTGGATTCGCGGCAGATCATCCGCTGATCGAGGATTTGAAGCGCAAAGACTTCATTGCGCTGGTGGAGTTTTCGGAGGCGCAGGTGTGCGGTCCGAAGTTCATGAAGGATTTCACCAAGGCGTGCCAGCAGATTAGCCCGCTGGTTGAGTTCCTGTCGCAGGCCTTGGGATTTCGCTACTGATTATTCGTAGACGGTGCTGCCGAAGCCGGCCTTGCGAGCCTGTTCCTGCATGTCCTGGAGCTTGGATTTTTCCTCATCCAGCTGCTTTTGCAGGCGATCCGCTTCCTTCTGCTTCTGTATCTGGCGCTCGTTATGTTCGACGCCGTTGGAGTATCGGTTCGCCTCCACGAAGTGCACCGAGGCTTTCGTGTCGTCCACCTGCTTTTGAAGTAAATCGACATTCTGCTTCTGCGCCTGGATGGCTGCCTTGAAGTCGTCGGCCGATTTCAATTTGTCGGCAGTGGAGTCGCCCTGCTTTTCTTCTTTCGAGGCGTCCGTTGCTTTCGAGTCGCTGCTGCCCGTGGAGATGGTTTCCTGTGTGGGCAAGTCGTCTTCGGTGATGACCTTCTTTGGCGCCGGGTTTGTCTGCGCGGAATTCTGTTTCTGCTGACGTGCGACGTCGCCAAGCGACTGCGCAAAAACGCCGCCGGTCGCAAATGCTCCAAGCCCAATAACGAAAGCTGCCACTGCCAAAGGATGACGCATCTCGACTCCTTAGCCGCACAACTCGGCTTAGGTCGAAATGCTATCTCTATTTGTAGGGCTGGCCCAGTTACCGTCGTACCCGGACCCGCGGTTTTACAGCCTTCTTGCACCCTGTAGATCTGCCAGGACCCGCAGCACTTCTCCAGCGTCGCGCGGAACTTCCATCCCAAGAACATATACAAACTGGATAATGTCTTCAGGATCAACGATGAACGTGGCGCGTTCGGCCACGCCGTCCCGTTCATTCAGGATTCCCAACTCGCCGCAGAGCTCGCGCTTGGTATCGGCCAGCAGCGGGAAGGGATAGTCTTTGAGCTCTGGCTCTTGCCGACGCCAGGCGAGGTGCGCATATTCGGATTCGACGCTGACGCCTATACATCGGGCCTGTAGTTCCCCGAGTTCATAGGTCAAGGCTGCGAAAGCGACCAACTCAGTCAACGCGAGAGGAGTGAAATCTTTGGGCCAGAAGAAGTACAGCTTCCAGAAGTCGCGAAGATCATGATCTGTAAGCGTGATGAATGCCGTTTCCTGTCGCACAGCGACATTCGCGATGAGAGAGAAGTGGGGGAATTTTTCGCCGACGCCTAGCACGGAGGGCACCTCCTGCTTGCACCAGTCGGGTACTGATGTCTGTCGCGAGATTTCGGATCCAAGAAACAATTCAAGGCTTCAGCCCGGTGGAATAGGGCGCTGGCAGTCCCAATGCTAACCGATGCTCGCGCATGGCCATCGCCTGATGCGTCCGAATACACAGATTCGAGAGCGGCCGTCCGGTGCACAAGAGAACAAAACCGGCATCTTTATCTTGCGGGAAGAATCCGACGGAATCGCTCTGATCTACCTCTCCGGCTTCGAGCCGGCTGGCGCAAGTCAGACACCAGCCCTGGTGACAGAGCGCCGGGAGCGTCAGGCCCTGGCGAAAAGCCGCATCCCAGATAAGGGGCATGGGTTATGTCTCTGGGAGTGATAGGCGTTACAAAAGCCATCCGGAGAAGCTGGCCGGCTAGAAATCTTGAACCGAGGTAATCGCGCAGTGTGGCAAATTGATCCGTGGTTAGCATTGGGAGTCATGGCCTCAACAGCGGCCACCGACGCTGTGTACGTGATGTTCAACGCGGCGGTCTCATCGAGACGGCGAGTTCCTGCGGCAACCTGGAGCAGCATCTGGTACCTGCTCTCCGCATTTGCGGTAATCAGCTATACGAGGAATTGGAAGTACGTCTGCTTCGCGGCACTGGGATCGTGGATCGGTGCCTACTTCTCGATGACTCTTTTGCGCCAGCGGCATTAACCTGCCGCACCGGCGTGCGGCTCACAACCGAGCAGAACATGAGCATCGGTGTTACACGCCGATTTGAGTCATCTTGGTTGTGATGAAATGGCAGAAGTTAACAAGCTCTGATGCCCCATTTCTTATGCACTGCATTCAAAACTGCATTCTATCCAACAACACTGATAGATCAGGAACTCTGTATTACAATCTGTCCGTCTTCCCCCACACCTTTCGATTTACCCGTTGCGGCACAGGACCGACATCGCATGACGGAACATACCAACAGAATCAAAGAAATGATCGCCGCTGGTGAAGAGGACAAGAGGCGAGTCGAACAGAGTTGAACGTCAAAGGCGTGAAGAACAGAAGGAATCCAAGCAACGGGTACGAGACAGTCTGGCATTGCTAATTGCCATCTTGGCTGCGCTGTTCACAGGATGGCAGGGATGGGAAGCTCACCAAGCAAGAGAAGACGCAAAAGACGCTGCCAGCATCGCCAGAACAGATAGCATCACTGCCGCTAAACAAGCCAAAGAAGACTTTGATAAACAAACGGCAATTCAATTGGAGCAGGGCAGAAACTCGGCTCGCCAAGCGGAAAGAAGTGCAGACGCTGCGGAACAGAGTAATCGTCTGGCGCGTGAGGCACTCCATATCTCGGAGGCAGCGGTTGTTGATGAGTCGGCCACTTTAACGAAGCCACTGACGCCGAATGAACCCGTTGCCGTCACGGTTAACCTGCGGAACGCTGGCAAAAGCATGGCACTGGAGATGGTTTCGCAGACTCGGTTAATGGCGACGGACCTCGATGAGAATCATGCTTACGATCCGCGTCGATGGCCTCGGTTTCCGACAACTCGCAATCTACGCCCGCGTTGTACGTGGTCGGCACCCCGATCGGAAATCTGGAAGACATTACTCTGCGTGCGCTGCGCATTATGCGCGAGGTGAACCTGATTGCATGCGAGGACACGCGCCAGACGCAGAAGCTGCTGAACCACTACGAGATTTCGACTCCCACGATCAGCTATCACGATCACAACGAGATGACACGCGCGCCGGAGCTGATCGTGCGCATGGAAGAGGGCGAGAGCGTAGCGCTGGTGACCGACGCGGGCATGCCGGGAATCTCCGATCCCGGATACCGGCTGATTGCGCTCGCCATACGGCATCACATCCCTGTCGTACCAATCCCCGGCGCTTCAGCGTTTCTCTCCGCGCTCGTGGCCAGTGGCCTTCCCGGCGAGACGTTTCGCTTTGGAGGATTTCTCCCGTCTAAAGCAGGGCAGCGTCGCAAAGGATTAGAGGCAATTCGCGAATCGCCGCGCACACAGATTTTCTACGAAGCTCCGCATCGGATTCTGGAAACGCTGAAAGATATCGTTGATGTACTGGGGCCTTCGCGCCGCATCGTGATTGCGCGCGAGGTTACTAAGTTGCACGAGGAATTCATGCGCGGAACCGCGGCGCACGTTCTCGCGGAAGCTGAGTCGCGCGGCGAAATCAAAGGTGAAATCACGCTGCTGATCGCACATGCCGAACCAGGCGAGGCGCCGGCGCCCGTCAACAAGACCAGCGTCCGTGAGAAGCTTGCGACGTTGATGCAGAGTGAAGCGCTGGACGAAAAGACGGCACTTAAGCGGATCGCCAAGGAAATGGGGATTTCAAAAAGCGAAGCCTATCGCGAGTTACAGCGCACCCGCAGTTAGTGTTGCGGGGCTCGCCAGCGTTCGATCAGCTCCCAAAACAACAGCTTCTCCCATTCTTCCAGCGTCATCTTCGCCCATTCGCGATGCTGCCACCACTTCACGCCGAAACGCACATCGGGAGCTGCGGCAACTGAAATCTCATAACCAGGCAGAGATTTGCGGAATATCGAAAGTGCACGGCGCGTGTGATACGCCGATGTAACCAGCAGAACCCGATGCGCTCCGTCTGCCTTAAGACAATGAGCAACCGCGGCGGTTTCCGCCACCGTGGAGTCGCCCACAATTCCACACACCTTGACGTGCGGAACATCGGCACCGGCGGATTCTTCTACAAATTTCTGCGCGTACTCGGTTTCGCGATGACCGAATTTCTGAGTATCGGCTAGGGCGTCGACATACATTCGAGGCGCATAACCAGTTCGCAACAGTTCTAGTCCTCTGTAATAGCGGTTGTCATCGCTGCCTCCGGCGAGCACCACGATGGCATCCGCCTTTTCTGGTGCATTCACAACCAGCAAACGTCCGGCGAAGACTCCGAACGCAATCACGAGCAGGAGCACGAGTAAGAGGGGTCGCTTCATAATTCAGCTACTTCAAAACTATAGCTGACGCGTGTTCTTCGCCACATCCCTGCATCGAAATCTCTGGTACCATTCCCCCTTCGTTTCGGCCCTAAGGTCGGTTCCGGGATGTCTTCTCGACGCGCGCGGCTCACGGTTATCGCTCTTCTCCTCGCATGCAGCGCGGCTGCGCGGAACTCCGGATCGCCGGCGGCCTTGCCGGGATTTGAGAACGCTTCCGCTGAATTGTCCTGGGAAAAACTATTTCTCGCGGTGCCCGATCCTCATCGCGCCGAAGACGAAATGAAGTTCCTTGCCGCGGAGCCTCACCCTGCCGGTTCGCTTCAGGACCGCAAGACCGCCGACTACGTCGCTCGCAAGTTTCGTGAAGCTGGACTCGACACCTCGATCGTCGAATATCGCGTCTGGATGAATTACCCCACCGAAGTCAGCGTGGACGTCGTCGCGCCCGCGAGCATCCACATGCACGGGCCGACGCCTGAGCCGGTGGATGGCGACAATGTCCGCGATCGCGCCCACATCTCGCCCGGCTTCAACGGCTACTCGCCCTCGGGGGACGCGGAGGCGGACATCGTCTACGCCAACTACGGCCGTCCCGAAGATTTCGACAAGCTGCATGAGCTAGGCGTGGATGTGCGCGGCAAAATCGTGATCATCCGTTATGGCGAGATTTTCCGTGGCGCCAAGGTTTTCCTGGCACAGGAACGTGGCGCCGCCGCCGTCCTTCTGTATTCGGATCCGATGGATGACGGGTACTTCAAGGGTGATGCGTATCCCAACGGGCCATGGCGCCCGGCCACGGCCGTGCAGCGCGGGACGGTGGAATACGGATTCGAGCATCCCGGCGATCCGACCACGCCCGGCTTTGCGTCGCTTCCGTCTTTGCCGCTCTCCAGGCGAGTTTCACCCGAGTCGAATCCCGATATCCCACGCATTCCGGTTACGCCACTCTCGGCGCACGATGCTCAGCCGATTCTCGAGCATCTCGACGGACAGGCCAGCCCTCGCGGCTGGCAGGGCGCTCTACCGTTCACCTATCACGTAGGCCCGGGCCCTGTTCGCGTGAAACTGCACCTGAAGCAGGAATACGCTTATCGCTCCATTTGGAATGTGATCGGAAAAATTCCGGGGACCCAGTATCCGAACGAATGGGTGATCGCGGGAAACCATCGGGATGCATGGGTCTACGGTGCGGTCGATCCGGTCAGCGGTACCATTGCCATGCTGGAGACCGTTCACGGCATCGGCGAATTGCTGAGAGCGGGATGGCGACCGAAGCGCACCGTCATTATCGCCAGCTGGGACGCGGAAGAGCAGGGCCTGATCGGCTCTACCGAATGGGCCGAAGAGCACGAAGCTGAGCTCCAGAGTGCCGTCGCATATTTCAATACGGATTTGGGGGCTTATGGACCGAACTTCCGCGCCTCCGCGACTCCCAGTCTGAAACGTTTTGTGCGCGACGTGACTCGCAGCGTTCCCAATCCTAAAGGCGGGACGCTTTACGACAGCTGGAGCGGCTCCGGTCGCATGAATTCTCCAGCCACCAGCGGCGGGTACGACGTTGCGCTCGGCGATCTGGGCAGCGGTTCCGATTACACCGTGTTCATCGACCACCTCGGCATCCCGTCGACTGATGTGCGCTCGACCGGCGATTATGGCGTCTATCATTCGGCGTTCGACAACTACGATTGGTTCCGGCGCTTTGGTGATACAGACTTCCTCTATTCGCAAGAACTGTCGCGTGTTTTTGGACTCGAAATTTTGCGCATGGCGGGGCTGATGTCCTGCCTTACGACTATGAATCGTACGGCAACGAAATCACCAGCGATCTCAAGACGTCCGAAAGAAGCTGCCACGATGCGTTCGGCGAACAGTCGCCCAGTTTTTCTGAAGTCGAAGCCGCTGCGGCTCGTTTCACGCAAGCAGGGCGCGTGCTTGCGGTTCAAGCGGCAGTCGGCAAGAAAGCGGCGCAACTCAACCATGTACTCATGCAAACCGAACGATCGCTGCTGCTGACGAACGGTCTGCCGCGGCGGCCTTGGTTCAAGCATGCGATTTTCGCTCCCTCCGAGTTGAAGGTCTATTCCGCCGCTGTTTTGCCGGGAATCACTGAAGCCATCGATCGCCATGATCTGGAACTCACCCGCACCCAAATCGGGGAACTCACCAACGCACTCAATCGCGCGGCGCAGACGATGGAAAGCTATCAACCCCACTGATAGTCTCGCGGTTCGTTAACAGTGCCAATCGCATTTACTTAACTACAGTTAACATCTCAGGTATAATCCTAGTTTCATGATCACTGGCTCCAAAGAAGACTACCTAAAGGCTATCCTTGAGGCTGAAGGCGAGGGCCAACAGGTGATCTCCGCCACGTTGGCGCATCGTCTCTCCGTTTCCGCGCCCGCGGTGACCATGGCTCTGCGACGGCTCAAGCGCGACGGGCTAGTCACGGTGCGAACGGATGGCCGCGTGCAGCTTACGCCCGAAGGTCGCCAGATTGCCCGGCGCCTTATGGTGCGCCACCACCTTATCGAACGCATGCTGCACGAGCAGTTCGGGATGGAGTGGTACAAGACGCACGATGAAGCGGAGCGCCTGGAGCACGCCGTTTCTGCCGACTTCGAGGCGAAGCTGGTGGCTAAGCTTGGACCCGGTGGCGTGTGTCCGCATGGAAATCCGGTGATGCCCGAGACCGCGGCCGCACGTCGCAAACGTGGAATGCAACTACTCTCCTCGGCCGAAACTGGCCATAGTTACCGCGTCCGCAGTACCTCGGAGCATGATCGCAAGCTGCTCGAGTACCTCGATAAGCGCGGCATACGTCCAGGGGCGATCCTGCGAGTCCTCGACCGAAATGTTGACGAAACTATCGTCCTTGATACGGACGCGGGTAAAGTGCATCTCGGAGATGTGGCCGCGGAGCAGGTGTGGGTGATCGCCGAGCGGGAAAAGGATGGAAGGCGGAAGAGCTGAGGAATGTCTCAACCCTCCAATCCGGACCTGAACGATAAAGTGGCCGTGACCGTCGCCCCCGAGGCTCCCAGTCCGTTCAAGATTCTTCCAGCGTACAAGCGTGGCGAGTTGTGGTCTTACTTTGGACCGGCCTTTGTTGCAAGCATCGCGTATATCGATCCGGGAAACTTCGCGACCAATATCGAAGGCGGCACGCGTTTTGGTTACACGCTGCTTTGGGTGCTGCTGTGGTCGAATGCAATGGCGATCCTGGTGCAGTATCTTTCCGCAAAGCTGGGCATCGCAACCGGGCTTACGCTGCCGCAGAATTGCCGGACGCACTTCTCGCGGCCTATCACGATTTTCCTTTGGGTAGCCGCTGAGCTGGCGGCAGCAGCAACCGATCTTGCCGAGTTCCTTGGCGCCGCGCTTGGCTTCTATCTGCTCTTCAACATCAACCTATTTGTTGCAGCGCTGATTACTGCTGTGCTCGTCTTCCTGATCCTCGCCATCGAGCTTTATGGTTATCGTTCGCTCGAGCAAGTGATCATGCTGTTTGTCTTCGGAATCGGCGCCTGTTACGCGATTGAGATGTTCCTGGCGAAACCCAACTGGGCGCAGGTGGCAACCGGGGTTCTGGTTCCGCGAATTAACTCCAGCAGCATATACATCGCAGTCAGCATGCTCGGTGCAACGGTGATGCCGCACGTCGTCTATCTGCATTCAGCGCTGGTGCAAAAGCGCATGCAGGGCGACGAATTCAAGTGTGCCACCGGACAGTGGATCGTGCGCCTGCGTCACGCGCGCTACGAACTGATCGACGTGCTCGCTGCAATGAACGGTGCGTGGCTCATCAACTCCGCGATGATCATTATGGCGGCCGCCGTTTTCTATCACAGCGGACAGCATGTCGCCAGCATCGAAGACGCGCACCGCACATTGAAGCCGCTGCTCGGATCGCTCTCGGCGGGAGCTTTCGGACTTGCGCTGCTCCTGTCGGGGCTGTCCTCCTCCACGGTCGGAACCATGGCTGGACAGGTAATCATCGAAGGCTTCCTGGAAGTAAAGTTCAGCATCTTTCTTCGGCGCTTCATCACCGTTTTGCCGGCGCTCATCGTCATCGGCATGAAACTGGATGCGCTGAAGATTCTTGTGCTCTCACAAGTTGTGTTGAGCTTCACGCTGCCGTTCGCGTTGATCCCGCTGATCGTGCTGACGCGGCGGGCGAACGTGATGGGTGACTTGGTCAACAGCCGCCGCACCAATTGGCTCGCGTATCTCTCTGCTACTGTGATCCTGCTCCTGAACGGACTTCTGCTCTACCAGGCGTTTGGCGGCAATTTCTAAACTGCTATCCGCTGTTTTACACTGTTAGGTTGCGGTTCTGCTGTTGGGCTCCGTGGGGATGGTCCGGCATGACCGTCTGCTCCCCAATCGAGAACTGTGTTGCGTTCATCCAATCGGTAAGAGGACATCATGAATAGCTTTGGCGCTCGTTCCACTCTTCGTGTCGGCAATCGCGAGTACGAGATTTATCGTATCGATGCTCTGGATAAGAAGGGCACACGCACCGCACACCTGCCTTTCTCGCTCCGCATCCTGCTCGAGAACCTGCTGCGCACCGAAGATGGACGCAACGTCCGCCGTGACGATATCCTCGCGCTCGCCTCGTGGAGTCCGACGAGCATTCCCACGCAGGAGATCGCGTTTACTCCGGCACGCGTGCTGATGCAGGACTTCACCGGCGTTCCAGCAGTAGTCGACCTCGCCGCGATGCGCGATGCGATGAAGCGCATGGGTGGTGATCCGTCGAAGATCAATCCGATCTCGCCTGCAGAGCTGGTGATCGATCACTCGGTGCAGGTCGATGAATTCGGCACAGCCAAGGCTTTCCTGCTCAACGCTGAACTCGAATTCCAGCGCAACAAAGAGCGGTACGCGTTCCTGCGCTGGGGGCAGACAGGGTTCAAGAACTTCGCGATTGTTCCGCCGGATACCGGTATCGTTCACCAGGTGAACCTCGAATATCTTGCGCGCGTGGTGTTCATCGGCGCTGAGGGTTCGACGGGAAACCCGCTGGCTTATCCCGACACCCTCGTCGGCACCGACTCGCACACGACAATGATCAACGGACTCGGCGTGCTGGGCTGGGGAGTAGGCGGCATCGAAGCCGAGGCTGCGATGTTGAACCAGCCGGTCTCCATGCTGATCCCGCAGGTAATCGGCGTGCGCCTCTCCGGCACTCTGCGAGAAGGCTCGACCTCCACGGACCTGGTGCTCACGATTACCGAAATGCTGCGCAAGGAAGGCGTGGTCGGCAAGTTTGTCGAGTTCTTCGGGCCCGGCCTGCACACGCTGCCGCTTGCGGATCGCGCCACCATCGGCAACATGGCGCCCGAGTACGGTGCAACTTGCGGAATCTTCCCGATCGATGCCGAGACTCTGAAGTTCCTGGCGCTCACCGGCCGTTCGGCCGAGCAGATTGCGCTGGTGGAGGCCTACTGCAAAGAGCAAGGGATGTTCCACACTGAAGATACTCCGGAGGCGAGCTATACCAAGGTCCTACAACTTGATCTCAGTTCGGTTGAGCCCAGTGTCGCGGGACCGAAGCGTCCGCAGGACCGCGTGTATCTAGGTTCGGTGGGCAAGAGCTTCGCAGAGGCTTTGCCCGGCCTGATGAAACCGAGCTCGAAGGCAGCGGCTGCGCACAGTAACGGCGACGAGATTCGCAAGAATCTGCATCATGGAAGCGTGGTGATCGCCGCCATCACGAGTTGCACGAACACCTCGAATCCCTCGGTGATGATTGCCGCCGGTCTGCTTGCTAAGAAAGCGGTGGAGCGAGGACTTTCCACTCCGCCGTGGGTGAAAACGTCGCTTGGCGCCAGGATCGAAAGTGGTCACCGAGTACTACGATGCCGCGGGTCTGACGCCCTATCTCGAAAAGCTGCACTTTAATCTGGTCGGCTACGGATGCACGACTTGCATCGGCAACTCCGGCCCGCTGCCTCCCGAGGTTTCGCAGGTCGTGAACGACAGCGATCTCGTGGTTGCATCGGTGCTCTCCGGCAATCGCAACTTCGAAGGCCGCATCAACTCTGAAGTGCGCGCGAATTACTTGATGTCGCCGCCGCTGGTAGTAGCATTTGCGCTCGCCGGGCGCATCGATTTCAACCCGGTAAACGAGCCTCTCGGTATCGGTAAGGATGGAAGTCCGGTCTATCTGCGCGATATCTGGCCGACCGAAAAAGAAGTGGAAGACACGATTCGCCACGCCATCAACGCCGGACAGTATCGCAAGACATACGCCGAGGTATTCGAAGGCGACGCGCTCTGGCGGGGGCTGGATGTGCCGAAAGGCGAGACTTTCGCGTGGGAGGACAGTTCGACCTACATCAAGAAGGCACCGTACTTCGATGACATGTCCATCCAAATCCCGCCGGTGAAGGACATTAAGGGCGCCCGCGTGCTGGCGAAGTTCGGACACAGCATCACCACTGATCACATTTCCCCGGCTGGATCGATCAAGGCCGACAGTCCCGCGGGCAAATACCTGATCGAGCACGGCGTCGCCGTGAAGGACTTCAATTCCTACGGATCGCGGCGCGGCAATCATGAGGTAATGGTGCGAGGCACGTTCGCCAACACCCGCATCCGCAACAAACTGATTCCCAATCGTGAGGGTGGATACACACGCCACCTCCCCGATGGCGGCGAAATGACCATCTTCGACGCAGCCATGAAATATCACGATGAAAAAGTGCCGCTCGTAATTCTTGCGGGAAAAGAATACGGCTCAGGTTCGTCGCGCGACTGGGCGGCCAAGGGCCCCGCCCTGCAGGGAGTGCGCGCCGTGATCGCCGAGAGCTTCGAGCGCATCCATCGTTCGAACCTCGTTGGCATGGGCATTCTGCCGCTGCAGTTCATGTCGGGCGAAGACGCCGATACGCTCGGGCTGACCGGCGAAGAAGTTTTTGAGATCACCGGTCTCGAGTCGATCCTGAACAACTTCAAGCCGGGTACGGTGATTACGGTTCGCGCCAAGTCGGCTGACGGATCGGTGAAAG
Source organism: Terriglobia bacterium (assembly GCA_963848375.1). Lineage (GTDB taxonomy): Bacteria > Acidobacteriota > Terriglobia > Terriglobales > Acidobacteriaceae > JAJPJE01. The sequence continues at coordinate 265,045 of CAWKDK010000028.1, read as the reverse complement.
AGATCAAGTGCACGCTGCGCATCGACACACCGCAGGAAGTGCTCTACTACAAGCACGGCGGGATTCTGCAGTACGTGCTGCGGCAATTGCTGTCCGGCAAGGAAGAGCCGGCGGGAGTCGCGACGGTGTCGAAGGCTTAGAACGGGCGCTGCTCTTCGTCGCGCGTCGACCCACGTGGGGCAGCCGACCTCGGCTGCCTGGCAGCGCCGAGAAACGCATTGGCTATTAACCAACCTGATTCTTCTGGAAGTGGACCACGGGCGGTCTTTCAGTAGGGACGGAGACGCTTGGATCGCCGGTCCGAAGCGTCGAAGTGGTCCGTTCACATCCTTGCCAAGCCCACTATGCTGAAAACTGCGTGTGCCAGCAGTATCGCGGCCAAGACTGCCGTTATCAGCTCAGACCACCTGGTTTGCAGCAAATCTGCGATTACGCCCGCGATGAACACATAGGCAAATGGCAGCGCAATCCGAAAGAAGTCGATCCCACCCTGGTGCGGCATTCCAATCCCCAATAGCACCAGCAGCACGAACACGATCAGCGGTGCGGTGGTGCTGAAATAGCGAGTTCTCGGCCAAGCCACGAAGCCCATCAGGGCGACGACGAACAGCAGCAACACCGCCGGCATTTCTGCCAGAAATCGCGCGACAAGCGAATAGCTGATCCAAGTGCCGTACAGTTTGGGCGAAAACTGTAATGCCGCATGTGCCTGTTCGGGTAGCAGCGCGCGCAGATGGAAGCCGCAGAGAACCCATGCCACTACCAATCCTACGGCACACGCGGCTGCAAGAATTGTCAGCGCTGCTCCGCGTCGATGCGGCGCCAGATAGAGAACGAAGCAAGCGGTTGCCGGCAGGATGAGGATCGTCGCAAAAATGGAGCTGACGGCCAGTCCGATCGAAATTCCCAGCAGCAGGATGCGCTTCCAGTTCCACAACACGACTTCGCGCGGAGCGTAGAGCGTATGTGCCACGGCAATTCCAGTGAAGACCATTCCGAATACTGCCCACGAAGCCGGCCCGCCAGGTTGGACGGTCGCCCCGTAAATCACCGCCCACGGCGAGAAAACGTAGAGAACCATCGCCGTATAACCAGCGGCGTTTCCAAATAGTCGTCGTGACACATACCAAAGGGAAGCAGCGAGCGCAGTGGCGATCAGAAGAAATGGCGAGCGCAGAACGAGTCTGCCGAATAGCGTGTCCACGGACTCTGGACGCACCAACTTGGCCGACACGACAGTCAAAGTGTGCGTGGCTGGAGAGACCATCGATGTCGCATCTCCGCCATGCATCCACTGCACCGCCTCTGGGTGCAAGTACTGCACTTCGCGATCTGATAGCGGCGCCTTCGCGCAAAACCACACGCACTGTGCGGCGAACGCCAGCAGCAGCAGGGCGCCAATCGCCTGCGGCAAACCGAAGCGCTCTCGACTGAAATAAGCTGGCATCAGCAAACGGTTGTTGTATCACGTCGCGCCGTGTTCGGAACAGTGCGCTAAGGCGACACAAAGGTGACAGTTTCTCTCCGGGAAAATTCTGCGTCGCGAAATGTAGAGAGGTGTAGATTTGTGAGCTGATACTAACTCAAACAATCGGACCATCTTCATGAAGCTGCGCGTACCCCTGCTTGCAATCACAATTTTCTTTTTGACGATTTCCCTTCACGCTGCGGACCCTCTTCTTGCTCCCACCCCGCCGATGGGATGGAACAGCTGGGATTCTTATGGACAGACAGTCACTGAGGGAGAAATCCGCGCTAATGCCGAGTGGATGGCGAAACACCTGAAACGCTTCGGATGGCAATATGTGGTAGTTGACGAGGGTTGGTACATCCTGAATCCCGGAGCCGATCCTCAGGCTTTTCATCTCGCCCTCACCGACGATGGCCGCTTCATTCCGGCGCCCGCGCGATTCCCATCAACTAGCGATGCAGCAGGCTTCAAACCACTCGCGGACTACATCCACTCGCTCGGACTGAAATTCGGCATTCACATCATTCGCGGCATTCCGCGCCAGGCAGTTGCCAAGAACTTGCCAATTGCAGACTCATCGTTCCACGCGGCCGATGCAGCCGATCGCACTGACGTTTGTCCCTGGAACGCCTACAACTACGGTGTGAAGAACAACGCCGCAGGACAGGCCTACTACGACTCCATCGCGAGACTATATGCGAGTTGGGATGTGGATTTCGTAAAAGCCGATTGCATCTCTGACCATCCGTACAAGCCCGACGAGATTCGTATGCTGCGCGCTGCGCTCGACAAGACTGGGCGGCCAATCGTTCTGAGCCTCTCGCCCGGTCCGACCGCACGCGACAAGGGCGATGAGGTTTCGAAATACGCGGAGATGTGGCGCATCTCCGACGACTTCTGGGATCACTGGGGACCGTGGGAAGGACATACCTGGTCACAAGGACTTCGTGGCCAATTCACTACTGCGGCGCAGTGGGCTTCGTTCAACTCGCCGGGCCACTGGCCGGACGCCGATATGCTGCCGATTGGCCGACTCGGACCGCGTCCGGGCGAAGGTGACGTACGCGATACGAAGTTTACGCGTGACGAGCAAATTACGCTGATGACGCTTTGGTCGATGTTGCGTTCGCCATTAATGATGGGCGGCGATCTGCTCTCCATGGATGAATGGACAACATCGCTGCTGACCAACCCCGAGGTGATCACCCTCGATCAGCACTCGCGCGACAATCACCCAGTCGTCAGCACCGAGAAGGCAGTCGTGTGGACCGCGCGCCCCGAGACTGGAGACGACTACTATGTGGTCGTCTTCAACGTGAGTGAGGCGGAACAGTCGCTTCATTACGAGTGGAAGGATCTGGGCCTCGCGAACGGGAACTATCACCTGCGGGATCTCTGGAGCGGCTCAAATAAACCTAAGGCAGCTTCGATGGATGTAACACTCAGACCGCACGCCTGCGTCCTATATCGGGTCTCTCCGATTGGGTCCGTGAATTAACGTGTCAATCGTAGAATAGCCTCTGTGCTCGTCTCTGACTTCGATTATCACTTGCCCGAAGACCTGATCGCGCAGGAGCCACTCACTGACCGCGCGGCTTCGCGCATGCTCCGCGTCGATCGCCATTCCGGCGAGCTTAGCGATCTATCGTTCCGCGACTTACCCGAGCTTCTTCATCCGGGCGACCTGCTCGTCTTCAACAACACGCGCGTTTTTCCGGCCCGCCTCTACGGGCATCGAAGCGGTGCACGCGCGCAGCAACTGAGCCCGCAGAATCCAGCAATGAAGGAATTTCTTCACGGCCAGGTGGAAGCGCTGCTGGTAAAGCAAGTTGGCGACGCCGAGACGAATGACTGGACAGCCCTGGTTCGTCCCGGCCGCAAGATCGGTATCGGCGAGCGTCTCTATTTTGGTGACTCAGGTGAATTAGAAGCAGAGGTCATCGCTCGCGGCGAATTTGGCGAGCGCACATTGCGCTTCAATCGGAAAGCGGATTTCTTTGAGGTCATCGAGCGTATCGGGCATGTGCCACTGCCGCCTTACATCGGACGCGATGATCGACCCGGCGATCGCGAACGCTATCAAACGGTATATGCACGCGAGCGTGGGTCGGTGGCGGCTCCAACGGCGGGTTTGCACTTCACGCCGGAAATCCTGGAGCAACTGGCACGACGCGGAGTTGAGACGGCCGAACTCACACTTCACGTCGGCTTGGGAACTTTCCAGCCGGTGCATGAGGATCGCGTCGAAGATCACCAACTTCACCGCGAGTGGTACCGGATCACTGATGAAGCCGCTGACAAGATCAACCGTGCTCTCCGTGAGCATCGACGAGTGATTGCCGTAGGCACCACCAGCGTGCGCACGTTGGAACATGCGGCGCGGCAGACCAGCGATGCTTCCGTTCAGGCAGGTTCAGGCGAGACAGATCTATTTATCTATCCGGGATTTGAATTCAAAGTCGTGAGCGGGATGCTCACCAACTTCCATCTGCCCAAGTCGACGTTGCTGATGCTCGTGTGCGCTCTTGGTGGGCAAGATCGCGTGCTCTCCGCGTACCGGCACGCCGTCGAGCAGACGCTACCGGTTCTACTCCTACGGCGACTGCATGTTTGTTGAGTAAAGGTCGCTCAGGCTGCGCGCAAGCCTGCGGCCGCGCGAGCGCGCCGACGTCGCTCCATGAGCGCGCGAAACGCCACTTCGATGAAGTGCCTGGCGTCGGCCAGTCCAAGAGCGGGGACAACGGTTATGTCGCCCAGCATTTCCGCCAGTTCCAGGTACGACGCCCGGATCTGATGCAGAAACTCTATCGGGTACTCAGGCTTTCGGGCTCGAGCCCCGACTGGATCTGCATCCAGGACGAAACTGACATCCGGGTGCGGCACCATCTTCATCACGGCGCGCACATACGCCCGGGTCACGGGATTCTCCAGCGGCAGATTCGCAAGCTCGTCGTAAATGTACCGATCCATGATCACCAGATCGGCATCGCTCTTGCGCACCTGATTTGTGACACCGCGTAAGTGCACGGCGTCGAGCGAATAGAGCCCGTGCCGGACGAGGTTCAAATGCCAGCCGCGGACATTCTTGTCTCGGCGCTCGACCGGCTTTTCTGGCGAACCGATTCCCTTCTCACTCTTGAATACCTTTTGGACGAAGCCCTCGCGGTAGGGTTTCAGCACGACCACGTCATCCCAGAAGGCCAGTTGAGTGACTCGCAATCCGAGGTCTTCCGCATATGCTCGCAGATTGGAGATTTGTGTGCTCTTCCCGGCGCCATCCATGCCGGAGAAACTGATCAAGATCGGGTGTTTTTTTTCGCTGGCCAGAAGTTTTCGCATGCTCAGTCAAACGTATGCCGAAACTCCCACGGGGTGGTAGTGGGAGCAATCGGTTCGAATAGCACTATCTACTTAGTGTCCGGTTGACGCCGCAGTAGTTGTCCTGGTCGCACCCGGCGGTAAAGATCCCGTACCGCGCGAGAGACCGTAAATAATTCCGGCGGCGGCGCCCGCAGCAGCCACAGCTCCCACCTTGATCAACAACGATCGCGTCTGCCGCTGCTTCGCTGGAGCAATGGCGTTTCCGGCAGGCTTCGAGGCTGCACCGCCTGCCGTTTCGGCGCGTTGAGCTGCTGCAGCTCCGGCAGGGGCTTGCGTCTGGTCCTGCGAACTACTGCTGGTGTTTCGATTTTGTGAGGAGCTGGTTGCGGGAGCAGCTGTTGAGGTGCTGGGCGAAGTCGCGTCGGGGACATTCGCACTTGGCGCCTCTGGAAGCGGAGCAGCCGGTTCGTTTCCGGCCGGCTGTTGCGGCCCGCGGCTCGGATCCGGTGTCGCACTCTGAGTTGTGGAGGTTTGCGGCGAGTTGGATTGAGCCTGCATCAGCTCAGGACCTCCACAAAGAGCGAACGACATCGCTCCTATCATTAACCGGGTTAGCCATCGTGATTTGTTATTCATCGGGCACTCCATCGAAATCTGTTTGAGACTGGCCTACTTCGGCTCCGACATCGCCTTGCGCGCAGCTACGGTTTTCGGAGCATACGCGGTCGCGGGCGCAGTATCGTCGTCGGTCTTGGGGCGGATGAGATCAGCGTCCGAATCAACCCACATGTGCCGCAGCCGGTTCTTTAAATACCGCAAGATATTCCCGAGCGTGCCGTTGTACCAGCACACCTCTGACATGCGCGCCGACATGCCAAGAAATACGCGAAAACGTTTGTGGATCGTCTCCGGCGAGCTGAGCATTCCGGCCGTCATACGATGATTGCCTTCAATAATGGTGATGGGGTGCTCTTCGTCGAGCCCGATCAGGATCACGGAGCTGCAATCGTTGTCGTAGCGCAGGCGGTAACTCAGCGACTGGATCTTGGAAATGAAATCTCCAATCCGTCCAGAGAACCTGTGAGACTTTATTTGATGAACGATGTCATTCAGCGCGAAGCTGCCATTGGCGATTTTGCGCCAGTGCGCACGCGGAAACACGCGAATCAGCGCGAGGTCTTCGGGTTCCAGTTCAACTTCCCACCACTGCGTATCGACCGGCAACTCACGCCACATATGACCACGGCGGCGGAACAAGAGCACTCGCCGCAGTACGTTATCTTCGTCGTTGGTAAGATCCGCGTCGAGCACCAGGTGTTCATATCGGTGCCGATCGCGGTGGAATTCTTCCTGGTAAAACTCGTTCTTGAGGAATTCCGCGATCACTTCTGATTCGGTGACGCGTCGCAGTCTCTTCATGCTGCTTCCTCCAGGACAGAATGCCGGTCTTTGCGAAAAAAAGGTATGGAGACGATCATGAGAAGCCCAACCATCAATACGAGTTGAACGAGCACAACTTCGTGAAGGCTGCTGTGAAAAAGATAGATCCCAATAACGATGGCAGCGCTAACCACCAACTGCAACCAACCCGTATTGGCAATCCGTCGTGACATCTCATACGCCATCAACACCACACCGAGAGAATATGTGCCGGTGGCAGCCGCATAGAGGCTCAGGAGTCCGTCGAGTCGGGCACCTCCTTGGAATCCAGCTCCGAAAACCGCACGCAACACGGGATCTGGGAACAGGCTCAGTCCAACAATGAACGTAATCGAAATTCCCAACACGATGAGGATCGGCACTACCAGTACCGATACGTTTTCTTTCTTGGGCTGCGCCGCCGCGGAAATCGGGAACATCGCACTGACCACCGACCAGGAGGCGAAATATATGACGCGTCCAACCAGCGCGACTGCTGCATATTGCCCAGCGCTGTCGGAAGGGAAGAAGTGCTTCACGAGCAAGATGTCGATGTTGTTGATCACGACTTGCCCGGTGAAGAAAACGATCGCCTGCATCCCTTCACGGAACGAAGTCTTTACACGATCGGCCGAAGCGATCCTCAGTTCCTCTGAGGCGGGAGGGATAAAGTAGGCAAGCACGACTGAGATCGAGATCGCAGCCACGGCTCCATTCACCCCGTAGCCCAATCCGATCAGACACAGAGCTCCACAAAACTTGACGCTCGCTTCAAGAATGTAATTCCAGCTCAGCTTGGTAAAGGCGCATACACCCTGCATTCCACCACGTTTGGTGCCAAGCGGGATGTAGAACGTAATCCCCAACGCCAGCAGGATCACGATCAGGGGCGAAGGCAGGTTCAAATAGCGCGCTACCGGACCGCTGGCGAGCAGCAGCGCGGAACCCAGCACCAGACCCACTCCCCACGATTGCTTTAAGAGCGAGGAATACACAGCGGCGCGCTCGCTCTTGACGTCGGTCTTGGCAACCAGCTTCGCGCATACCAGCTGAAACGACAGAGTGATCGCGGAGACCAACATCAGCAGAGTGACCGCGGCCGCCGCGTGCCCGAATGCGGTAGGGCCCAGCATGCGCGCGACTGCCACGTTGTAGCCGAAGTTGACTACACTCACCAGCCCGGAGCCCAGCAGCATGATGATGCTGCCGCCAAGGATGCGCGTATGAGCCGGCTCCGAGCGCAGTGTCGCTACGGCATCGCGCCAGCCCAGGCGCGGAGGATCCGGAGCAAGCGTTCCCGGTTTCATCACCACTGTCTACCTCGGTCCAAGTGGATCCTCCCCGGCAACTTGCAATCTGCGTTCGTCTCCCCGTGTTGTTGTTGCATGTTTCGCCTTTCAGCCGTCTTATGCGGCGGCCGACTTGTCAGGCTCTGGGTAATATTCCTCTTCCGCTCGCTTGATCAGGATTGGACTGGCAACCGGAAGATTCTTCATTGCGCCGGGGAGGAATCGCTGGAAACTCTTGACCGCATCGCTGGATGTTTCGAAGATTTCGAATAACCTGTCGGTACGCGTCAGTTCCAGAATGACAGCTGCCTGCGGTGATAGCTTCGCGAGCTTCAATTCGCCGTCGCGTCTCATTACTTCGGCCATGCAACGTAGCAGCATGTCGACGCCAGCCGCATCCATCTGCCGAATTTGGGAGCAATCGAATACCAGTTGTGGGCGGTCGGTATTCAGGAACGGCTGCACTTCGTTAAGGAACGTACGCGCCTGTTTGTGATTCAGGCGATCAGGCATGCGCTTTACGATGACTGGCTTACTCGTTTCCATATCTCCTCGCGGCTACCAGATTAGCGGGGAACTCACCGGCATCCACCGACGGCGCGGGCGCCTGCAAGCTGGCCGGAGCATTCAGCGCTGAACAGGGTTCGTTCATAGCTTCCGGCAAAGATGTGGCATATCCGCGCTGGGAGGGCGCAAACAGGCCACGTAGAATTTGTGCGGGAACAAAACTGACTAACGAGGCCGCGCTGGCCAGCGCTCGCATTGGAGCATTCGTCGACGCCATTCCTACCAGCTTTGCGTCGGAAATCTCTACTTCCACACTGCGCGGCAGATTCCACAGACGCCGGAATCCGACCACAGAGTGGCTCACATCAAGCCCTGCACCCAGGTAGCTGTAGGGAAGAACGCTCACGTCTTCCACCACCGTGCCGCAATCCACCACTGCGTGGTGCTCGAGCGAGGTACAGCGCGTCACCACAGCCGATGCCCTGACGCGCGCTTTGCTACCGATGAATGCCGGGCTCAACACACGCGCACGGCGGTGAACGCGCGCGCCTTTTCCTAGCCACACGCCGGGGCGAATCTCGCTACCAACCGGTTCAATGTCAGTCAACTGTTGTAGTGAATCAACTGCCAATTGACGGAGATCGCGACTCTCACGCAGCCGGTTGCAGAATCCTTCGAAATAGTACGTTGCACTCGAACCGCGGAACTTGTGCAATTGATGACGTAAAGCGTAGGCAGCATCATTTCTGCGAGACGCAGCGACCATGCAAATATCGAGGGGCACTCCATCGGTATCTGCCATCGCGGTCACGTGCGACTGATTGTCGACGTGGAATTGCAAAAATTCATCGACGTCGAATTCGGCGTACGCGCCGACACGCCAGACGAGCACGGCGTCGGCTCCGGCCTGTGCGAACTCCGTGAACACATGCTCGGCGGCTCTCCAGAGATTCGCTGCGCTGGCTTGTGTCCATTGCACGCCAGTCGCTTCTCCCGGCATCGCGGTCGGCCACGAGTTCATTGCCGATTCGCTAATCACCGCGATTGGCTGGATACCATTTTTTGCGAGACGATCGGCGATCCGGTACAGCATTGGCCTGCCGAGAACATCAGCAAATGCCAGCGGCATTCCGCCGACAAGCTCAGCGCTTGAGCCCTGTGTGTCTTCTGCGGGCGGCGCCACGATTAAGATTGCTTTTACATCCACGGCGACCACCTCGGTGCGGCAGCTCGAAAAATCGCGGATCGGGAAGGAATCCACGCCGGCAGGCGTCGAAACCTTGAAATCGGTTCCAGGGCTTTCGCTCGCTGGTGAATATCGAACGAACGCAAATAGCGCCTCATGATCTGCGGCATGGTCATCCTGAGCGCTGCATAGAAGTTCGCTTCGGCCATCTCGTACTGCCTCTCCGGAGATTGCACGAGCTCCATAATTTTCTCCGCCAGGTGCTCCGGCTGGCCGCGGTGATAGAAATCGATCGCCAACCCTTCGTCGTTAGCCATGTCACGGAAGTCATCTATATCAGCGCAAATAATGGGAACACCATACTGACACGCCAAATGTGCGACGCCACTGCTTCCCGTTGCCGAGGAGTAGGGCATTACCAGCAAAGTCGCCGTCGAAAATAGGTTTTGTAAATTCTCCTCTGCTACGTATCCGGTGAACTCCACGCGATCGTTGTTTACGGTCTGTGCCGCTATTGATTCGACGTATCCCGGAGTCGTGGGGTGGTTCTCACCCGCAACAACTAGTCGCACATTCGGGAGCTGCTTGCTAATAATTTTGAAAGCGTCAATCAGCAACTCCAGTCGCTTGTAAGTTCCCCATTTTCCGAATGCCAGGATCCGATGCTCCGGATTTCCTCGCAGGGCAAGATTCGGATACTCCGGACGCGCGGAAAGAATTCCATGGGAACGAAAATGCACATTTTCACCGCGGTATTTTTCGATCAGGGTGCGCCGATATGCCGGAAGCAGCACAGAAACCGAATTCGCCGTCAGCAACATACGAGTCGCCATCGACCCCGCCGCACGATATAAACGTTGCGACCTGACACCCGCATGCGACAGATCGACGTTATCCATAAGGTGATGCAGGGTGACGTGCGTGTAGAAACCAGCCATTCTCGTAAGCGCCGGTGCGGTCAACCCATTGAAGGCAGGCACCGGCTCATTCCCAAACGTCGAGAACAGCAGGTTGAACCAAACTACGTCGGGCCTGATGTCGCGCACGGCCTTAAGCAGCTTCAGGGGATTGGCCATGCTGTTGAACTTCCAGCACCGTTGCACCTCAAAGTCCGGCAGTTCTTCTTTACCAGGCTCGATCTCATCGCCAAGCACAGTGACGCTAAGCAGCGAGTCTGCCTGCAACTCCCGTGCAATGTGATACCCGTATTCGTTCAGCCCCCGCCGGCTCGGCGGAAATGCAGTTACCAAACAGATCTTCATGAATCCCTTCTGGCCTAAAAAAGAGTCAGGCGAAATACCGGCTCGTACATAGCCTGCTTCTGGCCAGTGAAGCTGTAAAAATCTTGCAGTTGCAATCCGGCGGATATTCGCAGCGGATAATCGACCGGTATTGGACCGGCTCCATCATCGATAGAGCGTCGTATCGGCTTTACGTAAGAGATGAGAAATCCGCTCTGGATGTTGTCATAGGTTGCAAATCCCATGCCTCTTCCCCAGGATCCGCTGAAGTTGACTTCCCAGCTTCGGTTGACGCGAAAATCCACCAGCCCCGCGGGCTGCATCGCCTGCGCAATGGCATATTCGGAATCTTGTACACGCCACGATCGAATGTATTCTCCGAGCGCTGTTACCTTTACTCTCGTCCCGAACTTCCGGCTGATGCCCCCGTACGTGGATGTCGTAAAGAATTCGCGTATTAAGGGATTGAAAAGCAGGTCTCTCACCGTATAACCCGTTACAAAAGCCGTCTTGCCCCAGGGCCTGCCGACTGTGAATTGGAGGTTCGCGCCCAGGTCGCGAGAATTGAGGTTCTGCAGCGTGTACGGCCCCGCTTCGCGATAGGCACTCCCTTGGATGGATATCCAGTTCCAGAAGGAGTTCGAGCTCATGTAAACAAATTGTCGGAAGAGGTTCTGGTTGATCTGTACCGGTGAATCTTTGTCCCGGCGAATCGTATATTCAAGTCCGGCATTGAAAGCCAGCGTGTTCCGCCCAAACCGCAAAACTGGATTCAACGCTCCATTGAACGAGGTATCGAACGTATTGTTATTGACGATGACTAACTGACTCGGCAGCGACAACTGTCCCTGGAAGTTGCGTTCCTGGACGAAGCCGCTGATCACCGGTACACCGCTAACGTGCACCTTGAAGCCGTTCGTCCACTGCGTTTGGTACTGGTGCCGCGGAGGTGGCAGCGCGCCAGTCGTGGACGCACCGAACAATTCGGCGTCCAGCGTATAGATGGTGGGATCGAGGAACACTGGCGTGAGCAACAAGTCCGTCCCCACGCTTAGCCGATCATTGATCCGTAGGCCTTCTGATCCGGCAATCTCTTGAAGACTCAGCTCGACGCTATCATCCGTCTCTCCGCCCAGCATGTTTGCCGTCGCAAATGCACCCAGCGCGTGCACATCGTCGTGCCGTTGCCGGTACATTCCCGCCATCGCCATCTGGTAGTCGTAGTTCTGGTTCAGATCCGCGGGGCTTCCGAGCCGTGCCAGCTCTGTCTGAGCCAGAGCAGTGTTGCCTTCCGCGAGATAGGTGTTCGCCAATCCAACCGCGACGACTTCATCCGCCGCGCCCTCTTTGCCGGCGCGCTCAAACATGCGCTGCGCCAGGTCAAAGTCGTGCATTGCGAGGAAGATGTTTCCGGCTTCGATCAGATTGTCGGGCGTGACCGGATTCGCCTCGCCGATCCGCGCTTCAGCGAAGGCCAGACTGATCTGTTCACGCGCATCGTCCCACTTCCCCTGCTTCTGCATCACACGCGCAAAAGCCAGGCGCACGCTGACTCGGTCGCTGTCTGGCGCGTCCAGCGCTTCCGTGAAACGCTGCGTGGCGGCATCCTTCTCGCCGAGCGTCAACAGCGCGCTGCCCGTTGCCAATAAAACGCTGGCCTGATCGCCACCGTCTTTTTCCGCCAGCTGCACGTACTTCAGCGTCTCTTCGCGATTCTTCAGCTCGGCGCTGGCTTGCGCCATCTGCGCGTAGATAACCGGATCGTCCGGTTGCAGAGCCAACGCGTCTTTCAAGGTGCCAAGCGCATCGTTGTAATGGCGCATGTAATACAGCGTGTCGGCCAGAGCCAGTTGCAGCCGGACATCCTGCGGCGAGTACTTCAACGCTGCGCGGTATTCGGTTTCCGCTTTGCTCAACAGCCGTTGCTGGCGATATGACGTCGCGCGCACCAGGTGGGTCGCGCCCGATTCACCAATCAGCTTTTCCGCTGTATCCACCTGGTCCAAAGCCGACTTGCTCCGGTGCAGTTGTAGGTCCGAAAATGCCATGCCCAGGTGCGCAACTCCGTTGTTCGGACTTAACTTCAGCGCGGTCTCGAAGTCTTGCGACGCCGCTTCCGGATTCTGCAGATCGTTCAAGACATATCCGCGATTGATGTAAGACTCCGCGACTGTGGGCCCCTTTTCGATTGCCCGCGTGTAGTCGTCTATCGCTTGGTTCAGCAACTGTGTTTGCTTGTGAACGTGTCCGCTGAGCAGCGGGAAATTTGGCTCTTTCGGAAGAATCTTTTCGTATTTTGTCGTCAGCGCCAGGGTGTCGTCATAGCGTCCGAGATTGTAGTAGTCGTATGCAAGATAGACCGATGCATTGCGGTCGTCGGGTAACTTCTGGAGCGCCTTCGCCGCCAATTGTGCCGACTCGCGATACTTGCCTTCGTGGAACAGGTAACGCGCTTCTTCACGCATGATGCGCGGATCTTCCATCATGGGAGGAGTGATGTATCCAACCCATTTCGCGGCAAGCGGCGTGTCACGCGCCTCGAGTGCTGCGTTCGTGGCATTGGCGATGACAGTCGCGTTTTCCGGCGCGAGTTCGTGTGCCTTCACGTAATTTTCGTCCGCTTCTTTGTACTGACTTACGGAAGCGTACAAATCTCCCAATGCGAGATAGGGCACATAGTCGGTGGGATAGGCATCGGCGAGCTTATGGAAGTAATCGGCTGACGTCTTCACGTCGCCATCTTCGCGATAGAGATAGCCCAGCCCTTCGAGCGCGTAACGGTTTTTCGGATCCGTGCTCAGCACCGATGCGTATAACTTGCGTGCTTCGGCTTTCCTCTTCACCTTCCAGAGCAGGTTGGCGTATTCGAGCGAAATGTTGGTGTTTTCAGGATCGAGCGTGAGCGCTTCTCGCAGGTCCGCTTCCGCACCGGTGTAATCTTCTCCAGCGGTTTTGATCCCAGCTCGAACCCGCAGGAATTCGGCTCTTTCCGGACCTTGCAGATTGAGCGATTGCATCTGCTGCTCGGCTTCAGCGACTACACGCTTCGCAGAGTCAACGTCGCCCTGCTGCCGGTAAAGCTCGGCAAGATTCAGTCGCAATTGGATGGGAAAGAGCACGCCCTCAGGCACACCGTCTGCGGGAAGCCGGCTGATTGCGTTTCGATATTCAGCAATCGCCTCGGCATTTCGATTTTCACTTTTCGCCAGCGACGCCTTGATGGCATGCAGACGATAGTGATTCGCATCAATCGCCTCGGCCTTGGCCAGGAACTGGCGCGTCTTCTCCGGATCGCCCGCCAACAGTTCGGCCTGCGCGGCACTTAGCTGTAGTCCAATTTGGCGCGGCGCGGCTTCCGCAGCTCGCGCATACGTGGCCGCCGATTCCTTCTTCTCACCATTCAACTCGTAACTGTAGGCAAGGTCGGCAAGCAATTCAGGGGTCGGCCGGGGAATGGCCTTCAGCGTCGCAATAGCATTCTTATAATCGTGAACTTCGCGGTAGTAGTTTGCGATGGCACGATAGATGTCGGGATTATTCGGAGCACGGCGTTTTGCCGCCTCGAGCAACTGGCGCGCGCGATCCGGTTGCTTCAGCTTCATATAGGCGGTAGCCATCAACAACTCGGCGTGTGACGACGGCTTCATCGCCTCGGCGCGTTGCAGATAGCTCAGACCCTGCTGAACATCGCCCGTCTGCATAAACAGCTCGCCGGCCATCAGCAGATCGTTATCGCGTTTGGGATTCGCCGCGATCACCTGCATTAGCAATCGCTTGGCTTCGTCCGTCTGACCCATGCGCGCGTAAGTCTGCGCCATCCCCGACAAACCTTCTACTGAGGACGGCTTGATGGACAATCCGCGCTTGTACGCATCCAGCGAGGCGTTGTAGCGGCCCGCGAGCCGGGACGAATATCCAAGGAGGAACCAGAGTTGGGGATCCTGCGGCGCGGCATGCACAGCGCGATCTGCGTAGTTGGCCGCTCCGGCATAGTCGCCTTTCGCGAGCGCAGTGTCAGCTGCACGTGCCATGCGTCCGACTTCAATACTGCTGCCCCAACCGATTTCTCCGGAAGCAGGCGAGCTTTTCTTTCCGGCCGCAGCCGGCTTTTGCGGCGCGCTGTTTTGCTCTTGTCCGCCGACCTCGAAGGTCTGGCCGATAGCGGCAGCACTCAACAATATGGAACAGAACGTTACGTAACCTGGAAAACTTTTCACAAGACCGCCGAGAATAGGAGCTGTGGCTAGTTACGTTTCGCAAATCGCGTTCCAAGTTGCATAATTCGCGTCGATCACCCCGAATCTTATGATTTTCAGCGGGTATTCTGGATTTTGAGGATTTGGCATGAGAGTACTCCGGTACCTTCATTGTCTAGAGTCGTACTCACTATTCCCTTCTTTGTGGCTCACGGTTACGTATTCTCCCCAGCGTCTCACCCTTCGCAGATGCCTCCGGATGCGCAGGAATTGCGCAGCGGCACTGGTTCGCGGTGATCCAGCTTCTCTGTCTGGGGAATTTTTGTTACAGAATCGCCGAAAATCAGAAAACCCGAGCAGCCGACTTGGGAATCCTACTTGCACCGAATCGATGCTTGCGGAGGCAAATCGGTGATTGCGGTTTCTCCTGGCAGTCCTAATCGCGCCTTATCCTTGCCATACATTTTGCTGATCGCCTTTGCAGTGCATGGGCCTCTTCTTCTCATGCAGTTGCCCAGCGGCTCGTATGACGCCTATGTCCATATGTTCTTCGCGAACCATTACGCGCAGCACTGGTTCGATCCCTGGAACACTCAGTGGTTTGCTGGGTTCTCCCAGACCACGTACCCGCCTCTGGCGCACCAGTTAATCGCCCTCTTCTCTTTTGTCATGGGACTGCAACTGGCGTACATGTTCGTCCAGCTGATCGCTGTGCTGCTGCTGACCGTGGGCATCTACCGCTTCGCGGGTCTCTGGGTGGATGAAACCGCAGCCAGCTATGCGGCGCTAGGAAGCGTATTTCTCGGCTCGCTGGCAATGCTGGTCTATCAATCGGGCCAGTTGAACACCACGCTTGGTGCGGCGATCACCGTTAACGCCATTCCTTATTTCTATCGATGGCTTCGTGAGGCGCGTGTAGCCGACCTGGTGAAGGCATTTCTCATTACGGTATCGGCCGCAGCAGTTCACCACCTGACGCTGATCACCATCGTTATGTTTTCGTTCCCAGTCATCTGGTTAGCGATTGTCGATCGCGAGGATCAAGCGCAGGGCACGGAAGCCTCAGTCGGTGGAATTCTGACGCGCGCGGTGGTATTCGGAATTTTCGCCGGCGCCGGGATTGCCGCCGTCCTGCTTCCCTTCTGGATCGCGTTCTTCAAAAATCCAGTCACGCAGATGCCGATTCCGCACCCCAGCCGAAGCAACTATTTGCTCGATCTCCACAATGGATTGAATTTCTGGGTTATCCCGTACGGCGCGATGATCCTGGCGATTCCCTTCATCTTCTTGAGAGGATCGCGTGACCGCCGGCTGCAACCTTTATTTCTCGGCTGGTGGGTCACGACGCTGATCGGCCTGGGTGGAACCACCCCCGTGGCGCACCTGTTGTTCGGTCGCTTGTACTACGTTTTTACTTACGAGCGCTTCACCTTTATTTCCACTTGCATTGCTCTTCCGTTCGTTGGCCTTCTCGCCGAAAACCTGATTTCACGTTTCCGCATGAGAGCTGTGGTCGGCCTATCCCTCGCCGCCGCCGCGACATTTGCCATGGGTGTAGCCTGGATCACCTTTTACCCCATTGCGGTCACGCCTTTTGACACGCGTCCGATATCTGAGTTCTTGAATCGCGACGATCACACCAAGTTCCGTTATCTGACCCTCGGCTTTGGCAGTCTGTTCGACAAGGTTTCCATCGACTCGAAAGCTGCTACCGTGGACGGCGATTACAACACTGCGCGACTGCTGCCGGAAATGACCTCCTACGGCGCGGCAAAGCTCGACAGTGCCAAGTATTTTGGTGTCGCCGGAATGGAATCGTTGCGCGCGATGTTGAAGCATGCCAATCAATACGGCCTGAAATACATTTTTGTGCGCGACCGTTATTACGAACCGCTGCTCGCTTTCGCAGGGTGGCGTCCTGCTGAGACCTACAACGGAGGCCTGGTCACGCTTTGGGTGAAAGATGATGTCCCGCCCGCTCAGCCTATGGACTTCGGAACAAAGCCGGCACCTTGGGAAGGCATTTTGTGGGGATTTGCGCCTATGAGTGTTGCCGTGCTCGCGCTGCTCGCGGTGTTCCTGATTCCCGAACGACGCCGCGCTTCGGTTCCTATTGAATTCCCAGCCTCTGACGTGGTCCTGCGGGAGGCCCGCTAAATGTCACGCATCCTTCTTATTGGTACTGTCGCTCTCACGGTCCTCTTTCTTGCGATTGGCACTCTCACGGCGGGCGGATCCGGCAATGGCACGCCGAAGACTCCGGATGGCGCCGTGCAGGCGATGCTCGCGGCCGTGCAGGCCAGGAATTGGAACCAGGCATACTCGTATGTTGCGAACACCAACACTGCCGATCTCAATAGCTTTATTTCCGATCTAAACGGCGCGAACGGCGATCTGCGCACCTTCTCGAGTCTCGCCAATGTGAAGACACGCGTTCTTCGCGCGACGGATAACGACGCGCTGGTTCGTGCCGACATGCAGTGGGCCACTGCCGTCGGTGGAATCTACGACTCCCGCGATCTGCAGGTCGTGAACCAGAACGGAAGTTGGAAGGTAGTCTGGCCGGTTCAGAAGCAGCCCAACGTTCCGCCGCAAGTAATTCCAGTGAACTTTCTCCGCTGGGATGTAGTAACTCGCGGCGCTGGCGACGATTGGGGTGCACAGAATGTGGAAGCTCCGCACGTTCGCATCGTCTCGATGAATGCCGTCGAGTATGAGGGCGGCACCGTCATTGTCGGCGAAGTGGTGAACGAGGACACGGTTCCGGGTTTCGTATCCGTTAGCGCTTCTTTGCTCGGCAAGAATGGTGAAACGCTCGGTGACGAAAGCAGTTTCGACAAGATCTCGCACGTATTGCTTCCGAAAGAAGTCTCTCCCTTCCGCATCGATTTCCCCAAAGTCCCGCTGCGCGAAGTTAAGAACGTGCACATCCAGCCGAACTCTTTGCTCGTGCCGGCGTCGGCTGACCCGACAATTGGAGTTTTGCATCAGCGCCTGGAGCAGGACGCAGGCGGCCATCATGTCCTTCGCGGCGAACTTACCAACGAGAGCGGACAGACGGTGAACATCCCGCATGTCCTTGCGACTTTTTATGACAATCAGGGGCGCGTGATTTGGGTGTCCGACGGATACATCGACCATGCTCTGCAGCCGCAGACTCCTGTGCCGTTTTCGCTCGCTCTGCGTGATGACATCGCACCGAAAGTTCAGACTTATCGGGTAAGCGTGAACCAGTACAGCATTAATCGCCAGCAAAGCTAACGACCATGCTACGACTGATCCAATTTGCGTTTCTTCTCGCAGCACTCTTGTTTGCTGCTCGCGTCGCCGACGCGGCCGAATTGCGTGTGCCAACGGACGCAGTCGCTGGAGCCGAAGTCAGAATTCCGACTAGCGGCTCCGGCGATGCAACGTTTTATCTCTTCGGTCCCGGCACTGCCATGAAGCGGTCTGTGAAACTCGGCGACGACGTTCGCCTCACCGGCAACGATCATCCAATTCTCCGGGCGGTATACAGCGGCGCTCAGCAACGGCGACTCCGGAGTGTTCTTTGTCGCGCCGGCCAAACCTGCCGATGTCGCTTTCCTGGCTCGGCCATCGCGTGTCCCGGCGAGCACGCACCAGGTTATCTCCGGTACCGCATTCGTCTTCGACTCCAATCACAACCTGGTGACACAACCGACGGCCATCAACTTTAACCTCGGAGTTTCACAAGGCCGCCCTGAGACTCGCACCGTGAACACCAAGGATGGCGTCGCCTACGTGATCCTCGACTCCGGACGCCAGGCCGGCGCAGCCCAGTTCACCGCCAGCCTCAATGACGACAATGTTCGGCGCGTGGTGCAGGTCACTGCATCCGACCCATGCAATTTGCGGATGCGCGCCCAACCAGCCAAGAACGCCATTCTCGTCGAGACAGACCCGATCCGTGATTGCGCGGGCAATCCTGTTCCCGACGGAACCATTGTGACTTTCACGGAAGTGGACAACAGCGGACGTAGCACCGTCGACGCGCGCATCAAGAAAGGCGTCGCGCAGGCGCAGTTGCCTCAATCTGAAAGTGCTCAGCTCTCGGTCGCTGCAGGTGTTGTGGTGGGAAACGAAATTCACTGGAGTGGCCGCTGATGACGCGCCTGATGCTCTTCGCCGCTTTTCTCCTGCTATGCGCCTCTGCGTTTGGCGCTGAACCGGTTGTTCAGCTGAACTCAGCGATAGTTGCTCCTCGCGAGATGGAAGACAACACCGAGAAGGCCGTCCTTCGCGATTACACTCGTGCCTGGCAGTCCCTTGCCACCGCTCTCTCCGAGAACAATTCCGCTGCGCTTGCCAATGATTTCATCGGACAGGCTCAGGATGAGCTACAGCAACGCGTCTCGGAGCAGCAGAAGTCGGGCCTGCGCGTTCGCTATATCGACCACGGCCACAATCTCCAGGCCGTCTTCTATTCGCAGGACGGCTCTGCTATGCAGCTTCGCGACAGCGCTCGCCTCGAAGTGCAAATGCTCGACGGCGATAAGGTCGTCCACTCGGACCAGTTCACACAAAGTTATCTGGTGGTCATGACTACCGGGGAGAACCGCTGGAAGGTGCGTGTGTTGCAGGCGTTGCCAGCCGCGAAGTAGTGCGGCGCCGGAGTGGTGAAGTGGCATGTTGGCGCGGGCGCCCTCGCCCGCGAAACGTTATCGCTTTGTGCTATACGCGGCTTGAGACTTGAGATCTTGTGCTTCAGGCCACTAGCTACCAACTAACCACTAATCACTTACCACTTTCTTTTTTCCCACCAGCACTCGCGGAATCCCCTGCAGATCCTCGACGAAGTGCACGTCCGCGAACGCAGCAGCCATCTCTCGAACTTTCTCCGACTGCGAGAATCCAATCTCGACCAGCACGTGTCCGCCGGGTTTCAAAGCACGGTGCGCCTGCTCTAATAATCGCGTGACAACCTCTGTGCCAAGCGGTCCGCCAAACACGGCTACGTGTGGTTCAAACTTCCGAACCTCTGCCTGAACCTTGTCAGCCTCGCACTCTCCGACGTACGGGGGATTCGAAACCACCAGATCAAATTCCGGCGCCTCAAATCCCTCCAGCAGATTCCCCTCACGGAAATTGACCCGCGCCGCGAGTTGCAAGCGAACTGCATTCGCTTTGGCAATCTCCAGCGCCTCCGCGGAAATATCCACCGCATCGATCTCCGCTCTGCTCAACTCGTGCGCCAATGCCAAGGCGATGCAGCCCGACCCAGTCCCAACATCCACAATTCGCGGACGTTCGATTCCCTGCGCCAGTTCGAGCGCAGCCTCTACGATATGTTCCGTCTCCGGACGCGGAATCAGCACCGCCGGAGTCACCAGGAAATCCAATCCCCAGAATTCCTGATGACCGATGATGTATTGCGCAGGCACGCCTCTGGCGCGATCCGCAATCGCCTCGAAGTAGCCATCTTCTTCCTGTGCGGTCAGTTCCCTCTCCGGATGACCGTACAGGTACGCCCGCCCAACGCCCAGAACGAACATCAGCAGCATCTCCGCATTCAGCCGCGGCGATCCCACCGAAGCGTCTTCCAGATGCTGAACTGCCTGCGCCAATGCTTCTTTCAGTTGCATGCTTCTCGCGTGCCTCTTCAGCTTGAGCCTGCTGAGCTGTTACTATTCTCCACTGTTTCGCCCAGAGGCTCCAATGCGAAAACTTATCTCGCTCCTGATTTTCTCCTGCGCTGCGGCCGCTCTTGCTCAATCACCCAACGATGGCCAGTCCTGGTGGAACTACGTGAAAGTTCTCGCCGATGACAACATGGAAGGCCGCGAGACCGGCAGCGGTGGCTACGACCGGGCCGCTGCCTACGTGGTCGAGCAGGCGAAGGCCGACGGACTCCAGCCCGCAGGCGTCAACGGCTTCTACCAGCCAGTGAAGTTCCGCAGCAAACAGATCGACGAATCGCAATCTAGCATCGCCCTGGTTCGTGATGGCAAACTCGAACCAATGGTCCTCGGCGACGATGCAATGTTCAGTACTCGCGTCGATCTGGCGCCCTCGGTCGATGCGCCGCTCGTCTTCGTGGGCTATGGACTTCGTGTTCCTGAAGCCAACTATGATGATTTCGCCGGCCTCGACGTGAAGGGTAAGGTCGTCGTCATCCTGGCGGGATCGCCGTCGACAATGTCAGCAGCTCTCGCCTCGCACTATCAGGCGATGGCACAGCGCAGCGCCACGCTGCGAGCAACTGGCGCTGTCGGATACATCTCCATCCCGAATCCCGCCTCGATGGACATCCCCTGGTCCCGCATGCGCTTGTCCCGGGTTCATCCAAGCATGGAGCTGGCCGACAAATCGCTTGATGATGCTGCCGGTGTCAAGCTCTCGGTCACCTGGAATCCTTCCGCCGCAGACAAGCTGTTCGCCGGCAGCGGCCACACCTTCGATGAGATTGCCGCCCTCGGCAAAGATCGCAAGCCACTTCCCCGCTTCGTGCTTCCGGTTTCGATCCAGGCGCGCGCCAAGGTTATCGTCACCGACGTCACCTCGAAGAATATCGTCGCCCGTCTGCCGGGATCCGATCCCAAGCTGAAGGCGCAAAACGTCGTCCTCTCGGCTCATCTCGATCACATCGGCATCGGCGAACCTATCAATGGGGACAAGCTTTACAACGGTGCCATGGACAACGGCTCCGGCTCTGCGCTATTGCTCGACATCGCCGCGCACCTTGCACAGTCGAAGACGAAGCCGCGCCGTTCGCTGCTCTTTGTCTGGGTCACGGCGGAAGAAAAGGGACTGCTCGGATCACGATACTTCGCCGCCAATCCTACCGTGCCGGCGAAGTCCATCGTCGCCGATGTCAACACCGATATGTTCCTGCCCATCTTTCCCTTGAAGGTGGTCACCGTATACGGGCTCGACGAATCTGACCTTGGCGATATGATCCGCCAGGTTGCCGCCAAGGAAAACGTGGCCGTGCAGCCCGATCCCGAGCCGTTGCGCAACATCTTTATCCGCAGCGATCAGTACAGCTTCATTCGTGAAGGCGTGCCTTCGCTCGCGATGAAAGTTGGATTTGAAAAAGGGTCGCCGGAAGAGGCTATCGAAAAGAAGTGGCTGACCGATCGCTATCACGCGCCGTCCGACGATCTCAATCAGCCAGTCGATCTGGCTGCAGCTGCTAAGTTTGAAGACTTGGTGCGTGGACTCGCGCTCGATGTCGCCAATGCCGACCAGCCGCCGCACTGGAAAGAGACGAGCTTCTTCAAGCGCTTCGAAACCGCCAGCGTCGGCCGGTAAAGTATTCGATTGTCATCCTCGAGCGAGCAGCTTTATCGCGAGCGAAGGATCTGGGCAAGCGACCGGCGCGCGTGCGAAGCACGCCTTGCGCGCCGACGCGAGCATCCTCATTTAAGCGGAGGCATAGCCCCTATGCCGCGCCTTCTCCCACGATGGTGTACATCGCCATCTGTTCAGTTTCGAATCGATCCATCAATCGCAGGACGTCTTCCAGCTTTCCGTCCCGCACCAGAATTCGCAATCGGCCTCGTTCCTCCGCAGAAAGTTCGGCCAGGTACGCTCCCATTTCGTCCGCAGTTGGCTCCATAGTAGTTCCAGCATCTGCGCAGCGCATGAGGCACCACCGTGACCACGCTCACATTTTCAATTGGAAGATTCGAACAGTCCTATCGCTTTCGTCGATTCCCAAATCGAGTCACGTGCCGCGAATTCGAAACTGCTACGCGACGTGGCGCCTCCCCAACTGCGACTTGATCGCCTCTTCTAGATCTTCATATCCAAAACCACCTTCGTGGCGAAGACCGTTGATGAAGAAGCTTGGCGTCCCGTTGACGCCGCTTTTCACGCCTCCCATAAAATCCTGCCGGATCCTCGGAAGGAACTCGTGCTTCTCGAGGGCTTCGCGTAGCCCGTCGCCGGGCAGTCCCAGAACTTGCGCGAGTTCAAAGAAGAGCGGCCCATCCAAGCGCGATTGATTCTCGTAAAGGCGATCGTGCATCTCCCAGAATTGCCCTTTTGCCCCTGCATATTCGGCTGTTTCCGCCGCAGGCTCCGCAAACGGATGAATTTGCGCTAAAGGGAAATTCCTGAAGATGAAACGTAGTTGGTCGCCAAACTTCTTCTGGAGTTTTTTTACGATGGGATATGCGCTGCCACAAAACGGGCACTGATAGTCGCCGTACTCAACCAAAGTCACGGCCGCATTCTCGGCCCCTTGAATATGCTCATCGGGCGAGACTGGGACTTTCAAGCTTGCCATCACGACTCCTCCGCGTCTTCAAATCCTCTAGGGCCTGGAGAATGCCATCTGCGCCTGGGTTGACTGTAATCAGCGAAAGATAGCTCCAAAAAATCTTGCCTTCCGCATCGATTACAAACAGGGCTCGCTCACATACCCCACCCTCCTCGAGGTACGCGCCGTAACTTCTAGCTACCGCACCCTTCGGCTCGAAATCCGCGAGAAGTGGAAAATGCAGATTGTTGTGTCGAGCGTATGCAGCGTGACACCACACGCCGTCGACCGAAATCCCTATCAACTCGGCTCCGTACTTCTGAAACTCCGGTAAAACTTCGTTGTAGAGGGACATTTGGTCACCGCAGACGGGACTCCAATCGGCCGGGTAGAACGCAAGGATCACGGGCCGGCCCTTCAGGTCATGCAATGACAATCTCTTGTCGGGAGTGTCGTTAAGCGTGAAATCCGGAGCACTTGTTCCGGAAGGAAGGATCTTCCCCATCGGCGATTCCTCCGTTGCAGTGTTAAGACACCTTGTTGAGATGCTTATCAACAGCACAAAGAAGAACAATCGTCATTTGAAATTAGAGAGAAACCTGCGGAGTGGAAGAGCGGCCCCTCAGGGCCGCGCTCCGAGACGGAATGGTGGAGGGGCTTCAGCCCTTGCGAGCTGTTTCATCCTCTTTCGAACGCGTGCTTCTTCTCCAGATCAATTAACGCGTGCTTCAGATCGTTCTCGAATCCATCGGCGTGCTTCAGCAGTTGTTCGGTCGCAGTAGCCCACTCGCCTTCCAGGTGGATCAACTTTTTCCCCGCCATCCCTTTCGCGAGATCGAGCAAATGCTTTGGCGCAGCGTCTACATAGAGCGCATCGATCGGATCCGCCATCCAGACCTTGTCGTGGTTCCCTTTTGTCTGCCAATACGCCTTACGCAGCTGCATTTGCGTAATCTCTTCTTCGCTCTTCGCGCCGAATGCCCAGCGATTGCGCTTGAAGTCGTAATGCCTGCTGGAAAAATGTACCGGCACCAGCTTGCCTGATTTCAGAAACTCAATCTGCTTGCGATCCACTTCCTTGCGCAGCGCATTGATCACCGGCGCTTCCGTTATCTCGCGCTCCAGCGAAGGTAGGACTTCCTTCACCGTCTTCGATAGGTTGACGGCCACGGGCGCATGCAAATCGCTGCCATCCGCTAGCTTCAGGTCCGCATGGACAACGTCAAAGTCCGCTCCCGAAGTGGAGGGATGAAAGGGCCACTCAATCTCGATGGTGAGTGGAATTCCCGTAAGTGTCACGTAGACAGGTGCCGCACTGCTGCCGTGGTTTGGCGTGTTGGTCTGTTCGTTTGTCATGTCGGGCTATTCTGAACCGGAAATGTAAGCTGCCTAATTGTACTGAATGCGACCGTACGTAGCATCACTATAGCCCTAGCGACGCAATTTCCGTTACTCTCGCCATGATGGACGCCGCCCGCATCGCCGAACTGCTTGCACCTTTTCTCGGCGCAGATGTCCTCTCGGCTCACCGGTTGGATCAAGTCTCGGTTTATCTCGACCGCCTCATGCGTTGGAATGCGCGAATGAACCTGACCGCGGTGCGCGATCCCGAACAGATCGTGACCCGCCATTTCGGCGAATCGTTTTTTGCCGCAAAGCAACTGTTGGGCAGGGAAGAGCCTGCCCCGAAGTCCGCGACTGACATAGGTTCTGGAGCCGGCTTTCCCGGACTGCCCATCAAGATCTTTGCTCCTTCGCTGCGCATGCGTCTCGTGGAGGCACAGCATCGCAAAGCGATATTCCTGCGGGAGGTCATCCGTGATCTGCAACTGGCAGATTGCGAGGTCGTTGCCGAGCGGGCAGAGGCTCTGGCCCAGGCGGAGCCCGGCTCCGCGGAGCTGGTTACCCTACGTGCCGTTGAGCATTTTCAGGATGTCCTCCCAACGGCCGCCCAGCTCACCTCTAATAAAGGTAGGATCGGTCTCCTCATCGGCCGGGAACAGGCCCCAATGGCTACGACAACTCTCCCAAGCTTCGAATGGCAAGCCGGGGTTCAGGTGCCACTCTCGCTTTCACGCGTTATTCTCATTGGGAGAAAGCGGGAATCAACTTAGTAACGGGCTGAGTTCAGATACACGAGTGGGAATTCCGATCTCTCGGAGGCTATAAGTGGGAAAAAGGCCCATTTCCCTGACGTAAAAGTGGATCGCTAGGTCGATTTCGCGGCGATTAGTGTCATTTAGGGAACTGGTTACCGAGCTGTTGCACCGGGAATGGTGCGGTTTTCCACAGATCGTGTGGTTCCAGAATCAAGGTAGTAAAGGTGGTCCAAACTGCTTTGCAGGACGCCTAGTTGACCGCCCGATGATACGAATCCCCTCCAATGCTTGACTAAAGTGGAGCAATACTTTGGAAACCGGCGCTCTCTCACACTTTCAGGAAGATCTTCCGCCGATAGAGGATCCAGCCCAGAATCAGGAATGCAACTACATAGGTAAGGCCGTAGAGCATGGACGCATTGTACGGATTCGCCAGCGGAACATAGAGCCGGTCATAAATCCAGCTCTTCAAGCTCTCATCGCCAATGTGGAGCTCGATCGAGAGGTGCGCCACCAGGCCCGCCATGGCGTAGAGCGCAAGCGGGTTCATCCCCATCATCAGGAAGGGCTTGCCCCAGGTCTTCCAACCTTTAATGTCGACCGTCCAATAGCAGAGACTTAGGAATAGCAGCGCCAGGCCGCCCGCGAACAGAACATAGGAACTGGTCCAGAGGTTCTTATTGATAGGGAATTCGTATCCCCAAAGCTTGCCCGCGATCGTAAGTACGACTCCGGCCGCTAACATGCCGGTCACTTTCTGAGTTGCATTTCGCGCGGATCGTAGCCATTCGCCGGTGAAGACGCCCAACAGGCAGGTCGCGATCGACGGGATGGTACTCAGGATCCCCTCTGGGTCTCTAACATGTTCAATATAAAGGTGATTATACATTGTGAGGCGATCCAGCCAGGAGGCCAGATTGCCTTCGGGCGTGAGGTTTCCGACGCCATAGCCGGGTATTGGGACAAACTTCATAATCGCCCAATAGCCGACAAGGCAGGCGACTAGGGTTGCCAGCCGTCCGCGCCAACCCGTAAACAGCACAATCACTGAGGTTATGAGATACACAATGGCGATTCGCTGAAGAACGCCGGGAATGCGCCAAGTCGCCAGGTGAAAATGGGGAAAGCCATTGAGAAGGAAGCCGATGGCGAAGATCAGAAATGCTCGACGAACCGCATGGGCCAACAGGGAACCGCGAGATTCGCCTTTTTTCTGCCGATTTGCGATTGAATAGACCATGGAAACGCCCACAATGAATAGAAAGAAGGGGAAAATTAGGTCTGTGGGGGTCCAACCGTTCCACTCGGCGTGTTCCAGGGGCCAGTAGATATGATCCCAGTCACCGGCGTTATTCACCAGCATCATGCCTGCAATGGTCAGCCCGCGGAATACATCCAGTGATTCCAGCCTGCCGCCCACTTTGGACGCCGCCGAGATCATCGTGCTCGGGATAGAAGAGGTGGTGGTTGCCATCGGGTTTAAGCCTCGCTTCGGCTCACATTCATAGCCGCGCGGATTCTACAACAAACGAGGCGGCGAGTGGATGTTCCACGTGGAACATTATTTGAGCCCTACTCCAGCTTCGCCCTGCCAAGTGTTCCACGTGGAACATTCCGCTTTCGGAAGAGACGCGACTCCAAGACCCCGTCCAGAATTTTCTTCCATGACTTTTCCACGAATCCACAGGCTCCTAAATTGTTCCACGTGGAACAATTGCGCCAACCTTCCACGCGAGTCACATCTTTTGCACACAAATACATCGTTGCGCCTCACCAGCCACTTCGATACTCTGCAAAGCTGTAACCGGGCCACTGAAAATCATGGGACGTGTCATCGCTATCGCGAATCAGAAGGGCGGCGTAGGGAAGACCACGACCGCCATCAACCTGGCCGCTTCGTTTGCGGCCGCCGAAGTCCCCACCTTATTAGTGGATTGCGATCCTCAGTCCAACAGCAGCAGCGGACTCGGCTATCCTAAAGATCCGCAGCGCCTCAGTACCTACCATATTCTGATGGGCGACGCGCAGTTGGAGCAGATTACGCTCACCTCCGCGCTTGATCAGCTCTGGATTGTGCCCTCCAGTAAAGAGCTGACCGGCGCCAATATCGAACTCGTCCCCCTCGATCGGCGCGAATTTCGCCTGAAAGATGCCGTGGATCGGGTGCGCAATCGCTATCAGTTCATCGTCTTGGACTGCCCGCCCGCTCTCGATCTGCTCACTCTGAACGCCCTGGTCGCTGCCGATTCGGTTGTCATTCCTATGCAGGCAGAATATTTCGCGCTCGAAGGCATCAGCGAACTCCTCGACACGATTGAGCGCATCAAGCAGACATTCAATCCAGGACTGTCGGTCGAAGGCGTGGTACTGACCATGTATGACGACCGCACGAATCTCGCCCAACAGGTGACAGACGAGCTAAAGAACTATTTCGGCGATCGGCTGTTCGCAACGTCGATCCCGCGCAATGTTCGCCTGGCCGAAGCACCAAGCCATGGGAAGCCGGCGCTGCTGTACGACGTCCGCTCGCGCGGTGCCGAGGCGTACATCAAGCTGGCCAAAGAAATTATGGGACGGGTGATGCTGCGAGCTTCCGCCTAACGTATCGCAATACGATATTTATTGTAAAGGATCGTCGACGTGCAGACCATGACGCAGGATAAGAAGAGAGTTTTAGGCCGCGGATTGAATTCGCTGATTCCCGCCGCACGCGGCGAAGCCCCCATCCCCGTGCAAGCCGGACCAACCGCCGTGCTTCCTGGCGAGGCCGTGCGTGACGTCGTAATCGCCGACATCTTGCCGAATCCGGCGCAGACACGCATCGACATTGACCCGGTTGCGCTGCAGGAGCTCGCCGAGTCGATCAAAGTACAGGGCGTGCTTCAGCCGATCCTTGTCCGAAAGCTCGGGGAAGGCAAGCTCGAACTCGTAGCCGGGCAGCGGCGCCTGCTGGCCTCGCAGGCCGCAGGGAAGACCACGGTCCCGGCAATCGTTCGTCAGATCTCCGACGAACAGGCGATCGAGATCACCATCATCGAGAACCTGCAGCGCGAGAACCTGAATCCGCTGGAGCAGGCTGCGGCTTTCGAGAATCTGAGCCAGAAATGTGGACTCACCCAGGAACAAATTGCGCAGCGCACCGGAAAAGACCGCACCACAGTTGCGAATTACATGCGCTTGCTCCGCCTGCCGGACTGGGTCAAACAAGGTATACGCCAAGGCGCATTGACCATGGGACACGCCCGCGCCCTTATGGGACTCGATCCAACGCTGATCGAAGCCACGGCACGCAAAGTGGTAGCCGATGCGCTCTCCGTACGACAAACTGAGAAAGCTTGTCTACGACATCCTGCATCCGGCGCCGAAGCCCGAGAAGAAAGAGCGCGTGGTTGATCCGAATGTGAAAGATGCCGAGCGTGAACTGGAGCGCTCGCTGGGAGTTCGCGCGCGCATCTACGATCGTAAAGGCAAAGGCAAAGTCGTGCTCGAGTACAAGTCGCTCGAAGACTTTGACCGGATTCTTGAAGCGTTGGGAAAGCAGTAGTCAGTAGTCGGAAAGAAGCTACGGCATGAGTGCTCGAGTGCGCCGGATCGTTCTGCTGATTATCCTGGCGCTGGTGATCGCATGGCGCTTTCACTGGATTCCCCAATCAATCGGGCGCGCCTTGCACCTCTACCGCTAGATACTTCACCGCAGAGACACGTAAAGCCCGGACTAACACTTCGCGGATAACAATGTCCGCGCCACGCAAGCTACTTTCCCGCCAGCTCTTTCTTCACCGCTTCGCTCACGACTTTGCCATCCACGCGAGCGCCCGCCAACTTTGCCATGGTGTTCTTCATGACCGTGCCCATGTCTTTCATCGTCGGAGAGCCCATCTCGGCGATGGTGGCGCGCACGGCCGCTACGATCTCCGCTTCGCCGATCGCTTTCGGCATGTAGGCTTCGATGATCGTGATCTCGGACGCCTCTTTGTCGGCAAGTTCCTGGCGTCCGCCCTTGGTGAACTGCTCGATTGAGTCCTTGCGCTGCTTGATCATGGTGCTGAGCACCTGGAGAGCTTCTTTCTCGTCGAGCGGAGCGCGCTTATCGATCTCCTTGTTCTTAAGCGCAGATTTCATCATGCGAAGCGTCGAAAGCTTCAGCTCCTCGCGCGCTTTCATCGCAGCGATCATATCTTTTGTGACTTGGTCAGAGATGCTCATCTTCACTCCTGAAAAGGCGATCCCTCGAACGGTGGTTCGAAGCACTGATTACTGCAGCTTATGACGTCGTAACTTGCAATTATAGACGTGCTCTCTTAATGCGGTGGAACGCGCCAACGTAGTACCATCACGTATGCTTCGTAAGAATCGTCTTTATACTCCCGGGCCGACGCAACTGCTGCCTGCGGCACAGTTTGCGATGGCGGCCGCTAATGTCCACCACCGTACCGCTGACTTCCGCGCGCTTTATCAGCGGGTTCTCGCCGACCTGAAGGTCTTCGTCGGCACTCAAAACGATGTGATCCTGATGGCTGCGTCGGGCACGGGCGCGATGGAAGCCTCGGTTGCGAACCTGACCTCGCCGGGCGATCGCGTGCTGGTGCTTTCGGCCGGAAAATTCGGCGAGCGCTGGACGGCGTTGGCCAAAGCGTACGCCTGTACGATCGACGAAGTGAGCGCGCCTTACGGCGAGACATTCTCGCTCGACGCGGTGCGTGCGGCGTTGAAGCCCGACACGCGAGTGGTCTACATGCAGGGAACGGAAACTTCGACAGGTGCGCGGCACGATGTAAAAGCGATCGCGCAGCTGCTCAAGGGAACGGACACGCTGCTCGTCGTTGACGCGATCACCGGTCTGGGCACGACGCACTTCGACGTGGATGCGTGGGGCGTGGACATCATTATTGGTGGCTCGCAGAAAGCAGTCATGATTCCGCCGGGCCTCGCGTTCTGCGCCGTGAGTGAAAAGGCGTGGAAGCGCATGGAGACTTCGAAGCAGCCGAAGTACTACTTCGATCTACGCAAAGAGCGCAAGTCGGCGGCGAAGGGTGAGTCGGCGTACACGCCGGCGACTTCGCTGATCGCGGCGCTCGGAGCTGCACTCGACTACATTCGCGAATCCGGCAAAGGCGATTTGGCGAAGGGACGCGAAGTGCTAGTGAACAATGCGGAACTCGCGGCGGCAATGACGCGCGCGGGAGCTGAAGCACTAGGACTGAAGCTGTTCGCTCCACATGCGCCGGCAGCGGCAGTCAGTGCGATCCTCTCGCCGGGTGGATTGGATTCGAGCGATATCGTGAAGCGCTTCCGCGATGAGTTCGGCGCGGTGGTCGCCAACGGCCAGGGCGAGATGAAGGGCAAGATGATCCGTATCGCGCACCTCGGCTATTACGACTATCTCGACACGATCGCGATCATTGCGGCACTTGAGCAGATCATGGCGGAGCTGCAACCGGACAAGGTGAAGTTCGGCAGCGCCGTTCGTGCCGCGCAGGAAGTGTACGCGGCGAGCCGTGCAGAAAAGCCGGCGTTGGTAACTGCGTAAACCATCATTCACCACGGAGATACGGAGAAAGGCACTAATTCTCTGTGACTCTGTGCCTCCGTGGTGAGTCTCTTCAAAAGACGGAATCTTATGAAAATCATACTTGCCGAAAAGGTTTCTCCCGCAACTGTTGCCGTTTTCAAAGACGAGCCGAGCTGGACAGTGCTGACGGCTGACCAGGTTGGCACGCGACTGGCTGAAGAACTCAATGATGCCGATGCGCTGATTGTTCGGTCGGCGGTGAAGGTTAATGGGGAACTGCTGGAGCATGCGCAGAAGCTGCGCGTGATTGGCCGCGCAGGAATTGGCGTGGACAACATCGAGCTGCCGGCAGCGACGCGCAAAGGCATCGCGGTGATGAACACGCCGGGCGCAAATGCGGTGGCGGTCGCGGAGCAAACGATCGGCATGATGCTGTGCCTGGCGCGACATTTGCCGCGGGCAAATGAAACAACGAAAGCCGGCAAGTGGGAAAAGAAGTCGCTGGAAGGCACCGAGTTGCGCGGCAAGACGCTCGGCGTGATCGGCCTGGGCCGCATTGGTCTT
Organism: Terriglobia bacterium; assembly: GCA_963848375.1. GTDB lineage: Bacteria > Acidobacteriota > Terriglobia > Terriglobales > Acidobacteriaceae > JAJPJE01. The sequence continues at coordinate 234,016 of CAWKDK010000028.1, read as the reverse complement.
GAAGTCGCGAGCCGCGCGCAAGCATTCGGTATGAAAGTCGTCGGGCACGATCCCTACATTTCGACCGAACTGGCGCGCGAACGTAAGGTGGAGTTGAAGACGCTCGACGACCTCTATCCGACGGCGGACTATATTAGCCTGCACCTGGCGCTTACGCCGCAGACGCGTGGCATGATCAATGCCGAATCGCTTGACGAAGATGAAAAAGGGCGTACGCATCATCAATTGCGCGCGCGGCGAGCTGATCAATGAAGCGGCGCTGGCTGAGGCTCTCAAGTCTGGCCACATCGGTGGAGCGGCGCTGGATGTGTTCGCGCCCGAGCCGCCAAAGGATTCTCCTCTGCTCGGACTCGAAAACGTGATGGCGACACCACACATTGCAGGGTCGACCAAAGAAGCGCAGGAAGCTGTGGGCATACAGATCGCACAGCAGGTGAAGGAGTACCTGTCGCGCGGCGTCATCCAGAATGCGGTGAATGTGCCGTCGGTGTCATATGAAGAGTACGTCGACATGCATCCCTTCCTGGTGCTGGCGGAGCGGCTCGGTTCGTTCCTCGCACAGGCGGTCGAGACGGAGGGGAATCTGAACGAGATTCACTTGCGCTACACCGGACGGCTGGCGGGATGGAAGACGCAGTTGATTCGCAACTCCGGCGTAATGGGCGTGCTGAACGCCAGCGGCGCCGAGGGCACGAATCTCATCAATGCGAACTCGATTGCCGATTCGCGCGGCGTAAAGATCCGTGAATACACGAAGGACAAGCCGGCGAGCGGCGCGGGCGACGTCATCACGATTACGCTGAAGAGCGAAGGCAGCGAGCACACGATTTCGGGCACGGTTCTGCACGGGCGCTTGCCGCGGCTGCTGAGCATTGAGGGCATCGACATCGAAGCACCGCTCGAGAACGATCTGCTTTACCTGCGCAACCGCGACGTACCAGGCGTAGTCGGACGAGTCGGAAGCATCCTGGGCGAGCACAAAGTGAACATCGCCAACTTCTCACTGGGCCGAGGCGAGAATGCAGTCGAAAGCTGCAGCGGCCGGAAACGGTCAGGCTTCAGAACCGGCGCTGGCAGTAGCCGTGGTCCAGGTGGATGGACGGGTACCGGACGCCGTGCTCGCTGATCTGCAAAAGATTCCTGCGATGACGGTGGCGAGAGCGGTGCATCTGTAGCTAGTGGTTAGTGGCTAGTGATTAGTGCGAATCAGGAACATTTCCACTCTTTACCTCGGTGGCCTGCTTTTCTTGCGTATTAAACAACCTCCGAGGGCCTTTTTTGTGTTCCGTGGTCCACTTTTGGCTGCTTCCAACCGGGGACCTCGTTTCTAATAGTGTTGTGGATACCCCCTTCCCCCGGGGGTAAGCTTAGACTCTTTCGCGAGATTTATTTCCCTCGCCGAATCATGCGATTAACGGGAATTTCGAGCGAATGAGGCCTTGACAGGTTTTCGGTGCCGCCCCTCCGGGTCTGGTGGATCGTTCCTATCATCTGTTTATTTGTCGTCGTCGAGAACAGATCCATGCAATCCGCCTCCGCTGCACCAGCTTGCATCCGCAGTGACGGCAACTGTTTTGATTTCAGAACCATAGGCCGGCGATCGCTCGTCCCACCTGTCGACGGGTAGAGGGTCCCATTAAGCTCGTTCTTGTACTATGCTACGAAGCGTGAGTACCCAGCTACGGCATGCTATTTCGGCCCATTGTGATCAAGCACTAAACACATTTTTCTCTTACACGAAGAGCGGATTGTCTCTATCGGGCGCGATCCTGATGCTTCTGGCAACTGCGCTGCTCATGGCGGGTGTGCACTCTCAGGCGCAAGGGATCCCGCAGGGCATGGGGCCTGAGAACTTAGGCGCCCCAATCGACAATCGAGCATCGGTCAAGATTCATCTCACCATTCTCGACGAAAACAAGAAGCCTTTGAAACAGCAGGCGCTGATCAGGCTTACCAACCAAGCCAACGGCAGAGTGTTCTTTCAAACCACGAATCGTCCAGAGACGGACTTTCCCGATGTTCCCACGGGGAAGTACATGGCCGAGGTTGGTGCGGCTGGCTACGTAGGATGGCACGCGCAGATTACGATTGCCGACATTGCCCACGATTTCAGCGAGACCGTACTTTTGGTGCACGATCCGGCGGCCGTCGATCTGCGACTGAACGACGCTGGACAGCTTCCATCGAAGGCGCGAAAGGAAGCGGAAAAGGGACTGCAGGCGCTGGAGCTCTCCAACTTCGCCGAAGCGCGCAAATACCTGGAGTCCGCAAATCACAGCTATCCGTCGAGTTCCTCGATCAACTTCCTGCTCGGGTATCTGGCCCTGCAACAGAAGGATGAGGATCACGAGCTGACCTACCTGACGGCGGCGACGAAACTGGATCCGAAAAATTTGCAGGCGCAAAACCTGCTCGGACAACTGTATTACCGCCGCAGCGATTACGCTCACGCTGTCGACGCGGAAGAGATGGTGGTGGCGAGCAGCGAACAGTCTTTGATGGCGCGCAAGGTGCTGGCAAATTCCTACCTGAAGCTCAATCAATTTGAGAAGGCTCGCGAAAATTCGCAATGGATGGTGGACCACGGTGGCAGCGAGGGAGCTTCGGCTCGGCTTGTTTTGGGACAAGCGCTCGCGGGGCTGGGTAAGCGCGAGGAAGCGATCCAGGTCCTGACCGCGTATCTCGACGGTGAACATGCGAGCCCGGTCGCCGGGAAAGTAAAGGCGCTGATTTCGCAGTTGCAGGCACAGACCGATGCAAAAGGGGGCGCTGGAATCGGCGATCCGGAGCTGACCGCTGACGATGATTCTGCGACGGGAAATGCCGGTATGCCCTCCGATGTCGATGCGCAGCAGCCATCGACGGCGGCGGGAGTGCAATGTCCGGTCAATCTTCTGGATGAAACGGCGAACCGATCCAAGGACCTGGTCGGCAGCATTTCCCAGTTCTCGGCGATTGAACATATCGTTCACGAAAACATTTCTGCGCAAGGAATTCCCAGGAATCGACAGACAAGGCAATTCAACTACATCGCTGCGATCAGCGAGATCGACTCCAGGGATGCTGCTCATCCAGGAGTACCGGGATGCGGGGAACCTGGAGATGCCGGACAAGATCACGACGACCGGTCTGCCGGCGCTTGCAATTGCCTTCCACCCGCTTTACCGCAATGACTTCGAGATGCGCTGCGAGGGCCTGGGCGAGTGGCAGGGACAGGCGGCATGGCTGGTGCACTTCCGACAGGCCGACGGGAAGCCCAGCCGGCTTCGATCTTACGTGGTGAACAAAGTCGGCTATCCCGTGAATCTGAAAGGCCGCGCGTGGATACTGGCGGACAACTTCCAGATCATTCACATGGAAACCGACCTGGTGCAAGGAATCCCTGACGTGCGATTGACGACCGAGCACACGAGCGTCAATTACGGTCCGGTGCAATTCAGGAAGAACACGACCGAGCTGTGGCTTCCAAAGAGTGCGGAATTATATGTTCACATCGGGAAGACACGATTCCATCGGAGCGAGAATTTCGATCACTTCATGCTGTTTGCGACCGATGCGACGGAGAAGGCGAAGCTACCGGTCGACAAGACCGGACCTGCCGGCGGTGAACATCTCGACAATGCCAGCCCGGCTGGCGCTCAACATCTGACTGCACCGCCGCAGTAGAGGCTGGTTGAAAAACGCGGGCGAGGGCGCCCGCGCCACTAACCCGACAGTGCTCCAATTAAAAGGGCAGCCAAGACTGGCTGCCCTTTCCACTTAAACGACAACTCGCCACGTTTACTTGGCGCTGGCGCTGTCAGCTTTGATCGGGTTGGCAGCGTAGTCCATGTGCTCCACCGGTCCGATGTCCAGCTTCACCAGCTCAGGTTCGATCTTGGCGCGATCGCCGACGGCAACCACGGCCATGTTGCCAGGGACGAGATACTTCTTCGCCATGGTCTCGACTTCCGGCGCAGTCACGGCCTGAATCTTTGCCGGAAGCGTGCGGTAGTAGTCGAGCGGCAGATCGTAAGCGAACAGGTCGCCCATGATGAGGGCGGTCTGCGGTGTCGTTTCGAAGCGACCAGCCAGTGAAAGCGCGAAAGCGTTCTTGGCGAGCGTAAGTTCGTCCGGCGAGATCGGCGCCTGCTGAATGGCCTGGACTTCTTTCAGCAATTCGCTGACGGCCGGCGCAGTAACGTTGGCGCGAATGCCACCGCCTGCGGCGAACAATCCCGGTTCGTGACGGAACTCAAAGCGAGAGAAAGCGCCATAGGTGTAGCCGTGCTTTTCGCGCAGGTTCATGTTGATGCGGCTGGAGAAGAGGCCGCCGAGGGCGGTGTTCATCACCTGGATGGGCACGTAGTCGGGAGAGCTGCGAGGCGCGCCCAGACCAACGACGCGAACTTCTGTTTGAGGCGCGTCGGGCTTATCCATGATGACAAGTCCCTTGGCGAGCTTGTTGTCGATCGCCGGAGGCACCTGTTTCTTGCCCGAGCCTGTCCATCCGCCGAAGTATTTCTCGGCGAGAGAACGAGCCTGCGCAGGCGTGAGATCGCCGGCAAGCACGAGCGCCGAATTGCCGGGAACGAAGGTGGTCTTCCAGAAAGACATTAGATCGTCACGCGACATGTCTTTGTTGGAAGTCTCGGTTCCGGTGGTCAGGTAGCCGTAAGGATGCTTGTCGCCGTAGACGAGCCGGTTCGCAGCTTTGCTCACCAGCATGCGAGGACTGTCTTTCTGCTGAAGAATCTCGGTGACACGCTGATTGCGAACGCGATCCACATCCTTGGAATCGAAGGCCGGATTGAGCGCCATGTCGGAGAGCAGATCGAACGCCGGAGCAGCATTGTTTGAAAGGCCGCGGATGCTGACCGACGAATAGTCGTAATTGCTCTCGGTGCTGATGACGGCGCCGATCTGGTCGATGTTATCGGCGAGAGTCAGCGCGGGGCGGGTCTTCGTTCCCTCCTGCAACATGGATGTGGTGAAGGCAGCAAGACCGGGTCGGTCGACCGGATTGGCGCCAGCGCCGCCGAGCACAATCAGGTTGGCAGCGATGACCGGCAGGTTGTGGCGCTCGACCAGCAAGCACGGTGAGGCCGTTCTTCAGTTCCATTTTTTGCGGAGTGGGCAGCGTGAACTTGGCTAGAACTCCCGGCTTGGGAGCCTCTTTACGCCAAGGCTCGTCAGGCATGCGACCGGTGATGGCAACTTTCTCGTTGGACTCAGGCGTTTTCGGTACGTCCTCGATTTGCTTCTTGCCCTTGATGGCGTAGATGACGACGCGCTGATTGTCCTGCAGATGCTGCGCAGCAAGCTGGTGGACCGAGTCGATGGTCGCACTGTTGTAGCGCTGCAGATCCTGAGGCAGGTAGCCCGGATTTCCGAGATAGTGGTTGTACTGGTTCAGGCGATCGGAGACGCCGCCAAAACCGCCAAGATTCTCGAGCTTGCGGATAATGTCGGACTCGATGGAATTACGCGCACGCTCCAGTTCAGCCGGGGTGGGACCGTTCTTGCGGATCTCGTCGAGCTCGGCGTTGATCGCCTTCTCGAGTTGTTCGGGCGTGACGCCGGGCTTGGCAGTCGCCTGGATATCGAGCACGGAGCCAAGCAGTTCGCTGTCATTGTCGACTTCGACGTCTTGTGCGATCTGCTGTTCATAGACAAGCTTCTTGTAGAGACGGCTTGATTTGCCGCCGCCAAGAATGTGCGCGAGCAGATCGGAATCCGCGTCGCCAGGAGTGTAGATCGAGGGCGTGATCCAGGCCATGTAGACGCGCGGCAGCTCGACGTCGTCGGTAACCGTAATGCGCTTTTCAGCGGTGATGACCGGAGGCTTCACCTCGATCTTGGGAACCGCAGGTCCGGCGGGAATCGAACCGAAATATTTCTCGAGTTGCGCTTTCACTGTGGCCGGATTGAAGTCGCCGACGATCGCGATGCTGGCATTGTTCGGAGTGTAGTACTGCTCGGAGAAGTGGCGGACGTCATCGATCTGCGCGGCTTCGATGTCGGCGTGCGATCCGATAACGGCAGCATAATAAGGATGACCCTTGGGGAAGAGCTCCTTGTAAATGTCTTCCTCGGCGAGGCCGTAGGGGCGATTCTCGATGCTCTGGCGGCGCTCGTTGCGAACCACGTCGCGCTGATTGGCCAGCTTCTCGCCGTCAAGTGTGTCGAGCAGATATCCCATGCGATCGCTCTCGAGCCAGAGGGCGAGATCAAGCTGGTTCGAGGGAACCGTTTCGAAATAGTTGGTGCGATCGAAATTGGTGGTGCCATTAATTCCCGTGGCGCCCGCGCCTTCGAGATAGCGGAAGTGCGCCTTGCTACCGATGTGCTTGGAGCCTTCGAACATCATGTGTTCGAAAAGGTGCGCGAATCCGGTGCGACCCTCGCGCTCATTCGCCGGACCAACGTGGTACCAGAGATCGACGGCAACCAGCGGGAGGCGGTGATCCTCGGAGAGGATGACTTCAAGGCCATTCTTTAATTTGTACTTTTCGTACTTGATGGTGGGCAGTGCTTCGGCCTTTTTCGCAGGCGCAGAGGATTCAGATAGCGCGGCGGTGCCGCAGAGACTCAGGGTCAATACAAGAAGAAGGGCCGTTAAATGTTTAGTCATAGAATCTCCTGGAGAGGGCGTGTGCTGGGATACTCGATTGCACCCGAAACGGTGTAAGACGAGCGAGCTTGGAGAATGTTATCAAAACTGCTGAAAAATCGGGTGGCCGCGCAATTTTTGTTGGAACGGTCGATAGGCTAGCGCTTGAGGCGGCGCGATTCGGCGAGCAGGCGCATGCTGTGCATCAAGTTCTGGAAGGTGATGATTCCGACCAGGCGGCCTTCGTCGACAACAGGGATGAGCGTCAGGCGTTGCGCTGTGAGCTTACGCAAGGCTGAGGCCAGTGACTCACCTTTTTGCGCGATCTGGAAGGCGCGATCCATGGCTGACTGCACATAGCCATTGCCTTCGCCGCGAAGCTCTTCGACGATTCGCTGCCGAGAAACCACGCCGACGAGGTCACCACTGCGGATGACTGGGAAATCATCTTGAAGTGTGTGAACGGCTTTTTTGAGTGCGTCTTCTAAGGTGTCCGCCGGTGAAAGCACGGCGAAATCGGTAAGCATCACGTCTTCGAGACGCAAGTTCTCAAGCACAGATTGCATCAGGACAGCGCGCTGTTCCAACTGGGCTGCGAGAAAGAGCACGAGGCCGACCAACATTAGCCAGCGGTTCCACATGTCGGGAACGATAATCCCGGGCAGGACCAGTGCGATCGCGAACATCTGCCCAAGACTGACGGCCTGGCGCGTGGCGCGGACGGCGTCTGTGCGGCGTGCAAGTTGAGCGCGGAGGATGCGTCCGCCATCGAGCGGATACGCAGGCATCAGATTCAGGGCAAAGAGAGCGAAGTTGATCCAGACGAAACTGCGCAGCAGGTTCTCGCTGGAGACAAGTGGAGAGGACCACAGTGCCGCGGACGGGATGAGGCCAAGAACAATACTGCCCGCAACGAACGCGACAAAAAGATTTGCGAAAGGACCAGCGAGCGCAACCGCGACGTCGCCGCCACTATCGCGCTCCTGCTCGGCCGAGTCGTCGGCCAACACAATGCCGCCAATGGGCATGAGGACCAGAATCCGTACGGGAAGCTTGCGGTGGATCGTGATCAGGCCGTGCGCAACTTCGTGGATGATCACGGAGAGGAGAATGAGGGCCATCAGCGCGAGGCCGCGGCCGTAGACGGCATTGCCCAGCGGCTTCGAGTCGGTCATCCAGACGTACGCAAGCAGAAAGAAGAAAGACAGATGCAAGCGCACGTGGGCATTGCCGATGCGGCCCACGGGAATTGACCAGCTGCGCAGAATCGATGCGGCCCAGTTTCCCATCTTTCATCATTCTATCTGGACGCGTGTAGTGAAGGCTATTCAGAGTGGATTGCAAGGCGGAATAGAATACTTTCGCATGCGCATCATTTCTGGGAAATACCGCAGCCGACCGTTACGCGCGTTGGCGGGACTTGATGTACGTCCGACATCGGATCGATTGCGGGAGACGCTGTTCAACGTGCTAACCGCAGGAGCACCGGGCGCGCTCGATGGAACCGCATGGCTGGACTTGTATGCGGGGACGGGGGCGGTGGGGATCGAAGCGCTGAGTCGCGGCGCAGGATCAGTAACGTTTGTCGAAAAGACAAAGCAGGCGGCGAGGGCGATCCGCGAAAACCTGAAGAGCCTGGAGATTAGCGATGGCGCGGATGTGATCGAGCAGGATGTGTTGAAGGCGCTGCCGCAACTGGACGGTCCGTATGATTATTGCTTTTTCGATCCACCGTACCGGATGGAAGGTCAATATGAAGGCGTGCTACGGGCGCTGTCGGAGCTGAGCGTGATGGAGCCGGGCGGGATGGTGATTGCGGAGCATGATAAAAGGTTCGATCCGGGAGATGGTGTGGGAGCTGTGAAAAGGTTCAGGACGTTGATGCAGGGAGATGCAGGGCTAAGCTTCTATCGGGTGGAGTCTGTGTCGCCCCTCCGGGGCTCATAAATATTTGCTTCCGCTTTCCCAGACCTTACGGTCTGGGCTTACGAATGACGCCGCTCCGCGGCTGAAAAGTGGTTAAAGCGCGGGCGAGGGCGCCCGCGCCACCAATGCCATAGCATCGATACCCACGGAGCCTGCAGAGTTACATCAGCAGTTCGGGCGCTTTGTGCACGATGGGATGCTGGCGCTCCTGTAATTCATTCTTCACCATGTTCAGTCCGACGACGCATTCTTCGAAGCGCTCGGAGAGTTTGCGGAACAGCGGCGCTACTTTCTGATATTCGAAACAATCGAACTTCGAAACGATGTAGTAGCTCTCTTTTCCGGCCTTGATGAAGTCGATCATGTTCTCGAGCCGGTTGCGACGCAGGCGAAGGTGATTGATGCTCTCCGGAAACATCCCCGTAAAGAACAAGGTGTAGTCGCCGATGTGCTTGCGTACCTGGCGCTCGCGATCGAAGCTAGGCGCGGGTCCGAAGACCGGATCCGATTCCAGCAGCATCTCGCCAACGTCGTCCAGTGGCCGGCCGTTCGCGTTACGAATTCTGTGCAGCTGGTCGGTGTAGCAGAATTCCGTGAGCATATCGGAAATGTAAGCGCTCATGTCGGTATCGCGCAGCTCGAAGGAACTCGCGAAGTGGTGTGACACAAGATCGAAAAAGAAACTCCTGAGTGGATTGCTTTCCGGAACCATTCCCCCTCCCACATCGGCACCATGGGCACCGTCGTGAATTGCGCGCATTCTCCCTTGAGTCACTCTGGCGTGCAAGTCACTTTTGCTGGTCGGTCGAAGGTAACTACGAAGACTCGCGATCAGATCGCGCGGACACACGTTCGTGCCGATCAGCTGTTGAGTGATTAGATGCAGCAATGACGCTGGTTAATGCAAACACTCGACTTATGGCAGCACTCGGCAGAGCAGAGTGCTAGCGGGAAAGCGGATGAGCGCAATCGAAAGAAAGAGGGCGTCACGCTCTCCGTGCGCGAGCCAGTGACAAGAAAATGCGACCTGCACGTGGGCGAGCAGGAACTCACTTCGGCGGAACAGGAACTCCCGTCAGAGATGCTGTTGTGAGTCACTCGAATTCTGCAGCAGGTCGGGAGCACGAACTCTGCTCCCGGCGTAAGTAAGGCTCGCTTCGATTGTGCTGGCGTGGAGCTGATCGATTCTCACGAGCCAGCTCCAGCTGAGTTGCTGACGCTTTTGGAAAGCCTGGGAGGGCGCACCGGTATCTAGTCTAATTTTGCCTGTAAGTTAACGCAGGGCTGAATGCTGGCATCACAGTCACGAGTGCTAGGAAAGTATTAAAGCGTTCGCTAGGTAATTTCGCAGGTAATTAAGACACCGTTCCCCTATGCTGCCACCTGAGACCAGAGACTGTGCCGAAGCTCGTGCCGCTAAGAACCATTCCGAGCCACGAGAAATCATCGAAAAAGCTGGGTTCCTGCAGTTGCCGGAGGCGCAAGCAGAGGCTCTGCTTGCCGCGATCGTGGAGCACAGCACAGACGCCATCTATAGTTTCGACGTGAGTGGCACGGTGCTCACCTGGAACCCTGCGGCGGAGCGGCTCTTCGGATATTCCAGCGAAGAGATAATCGGAAAGCCCATCGAGCTGCTGGTTCCCGCAGGCAGAACCGAAGAGCTTGCCCAGATCCTGGCGCGCATTCATGCAGGCGAGCGGGTACAGCACTTTGAAACGGTACAGGTGAACAGGAACGAAGCGCGCGTGGATGTGGCGCTGACACTTTCGCCGGTGTATCACGACCAGAACAGGCTTACAGGATTTTCCGCGGTAGCGCGCGACATTCGCGATCAACGAGCGGCAGAGCAGGAACGCCAGAGGTTGATTGCGCTGGTGGAGAACAGCCCGGATCTGATCGGCCTCGCGGACCGCGAAAAAAGACTGGTGTTCCTCAATCGCTCCGGAAAACGAATGCTCAGCATGGCTAGGATCCAGGGTCAGGAAGCTGCGTTCATCGCCGACCTGTTCTCGGAAGAGGATCAGCAGAAGCTAGAGCAAACGGTGATGCCCGCGTTGTTGACCCACGGCGCCTGGAGCGGAGAACTTCCTCTAAAGAACTTCGGGCACGGTGGGCGAATTCCCACTTACTGCAACTTATTTGTGCTCGGATCTCCGAACTTGTCTCAACCAGCGTTCTTTGCGTGCGTGGCGCGAGACCTGACGGAGCGAAAACGGGCAGAGGCCGCGTTGATCCAGTCGGAGCGCCTGGCCGCCTCGGGACGGATGGCGGCGACAGTCGCTCACGAGATCAACAATCCGCTGGAATCGATCATGAATCTGCTCTACCTGCTGGAACGCGAAACCCTGACGCCGACCGGAGGCGAGTACCTGCGAATCGCGAGCCAGGAGCTGCATCGTGTTTCGCAGATCGCACGCCAGACACTTGGTTTTTATCGAGGAAGTTCTTCGCCGGGACAGGTTTGCCTGAAGGACGCGGTGGAAAGCGTATTGAACCTTTTCTCCGGGAAATTGGTGGCGAAGAAGATAACGGTGGACCGGGAGTTTGAAGCGGATGGCTGCCTGAAAGGCATTGCGGGTGAGTTCCGCCAGGTATTCTCTAATCTTATCTCGAACGCGATCGACGCGATGCCGAAAGGCGGAACGCTGACGGTGGCGACGAAGAATACGAAATTGCAAGAGTCGCCCGCAGTGGAAGTGCGGATCGAGGACACGGGAGAAGGGATCCCGAGAGCGCAACTCCAAACCATCTTCGAACCGTTCTTCACAACGAAAAACGAAAAGGGTACGGGGCTGGGATTGTGGGTGAGCCGCAACATAATTCAGCACTATGGCGGAGAGATCGCGGCGTCCACGAAGGACGACCCGCGACGGACGGTGTTCAGCGTAACCGTGCCGCTGGAACAGAAAGCAGCCTAGAACGTTTCTCGCTAAACCTCGTGTAACCAGTTTTCACTATCACCCAATCTTATTTCCTGTATGCTTGCTGGCTCGGTGAGAGCAAGATGCAGCGTTCCAGCGTAATCGTCCTACTGACGGCGCTTTTGATCGGACTCGCTGTTGGACTTGGCGCCTATACCTTCATCTACGCCAAGGGATATTCCTATCTAACCAACAATCCCGCGGCGTGCGCCAACTGCCATGTGATGCAGCCGCAATATGACGCGTGGATGAAGTCGAGCCATCACTCGGTGGCTGCCTGCAACGATTGCCATACGCCGCATAACCTGATCGGCAAGTATGCGGTGAAGGCCAACAACGGATTCTGGCACTCTTTTTATTTCACTAGCGGGAAGTATCCAGACACGATAGAAATCACGAAGTTCGATCACAAAGTTGTGGAAGCTGCCTGCCGCCGGTGCCACGAGAACATCACGGCCGCCATCGACGGCAACGTAGTTCACGGCAAAGCCGAGGGGCTGGAGTGCACGCGTTGCCACAGTTCGGTGGGCCACTCGGAAGCAGCCGCGGCCACCCTGCAGCACTTTTTGAGATGAAAGATGGAAGATGGAGCCGTAATTCCATGACACCAACTGATAATCCGGGACGCCCCCGTTCGCGCGGACTCTTCATCGCCGTTGTCGTACTCGCCGCTGTTGCTACAGTTGCGGTCACGGCCCTGCTGATCAATATTTTCGAGCGTAAGCAAGAGGCGAAGAATCCGTTTTACCGCGTGGTGGAGCTGAACGACACTATCGACGATCCCGCAATCTGGGCAAAGAACTTCCCGTTGCAGTATGACCTATACATGCGAACCGTCGACATGCAGCGCACCAAGTACGGCGGGAGCGAGGCGATGCCGCATTCGCCGTCCGACGCAGATCCGCGATCGGTAGTGGCGCGATCGAAGCTGCAAGAAGATCCGCGGCTGAAGACAATGTGGGCGGGGTATGCGTTTTCCGCGGATTATCGCGAGCGGCGCGGGCACGCGTACATGCTCGACGATCAGACGTTTACTGGCCGTCAGGCGTTCAATCCGCCGGCGATGTGCATCAACTGCCATGCGTCGCTGGTGACGACGTTCCTGAAACTGGGCGACGGAGACCTGGTGAAGGGTTTCAACGTGATCAGCGATACGCACATGACTTATCCGCAGATCCGTCAATACGTGAAGCACCCGGTGGCGTGCATCGACTGTCATGATCCGAAAACGATGCAGCTGCGCATCACGCGCCCAGCTTTCATGGAAGGCATTCGCGCACTGAAAGCTTCGCAAGGCGTGCAAAACTACGACGTGAACACGATGGCTACGCGGCAGGAGATGCGGTCGTATGTCTGCGGTCAGTGTCACGTGACGTATTACTTCCAACCACCGAACAAGCGGCTGACGTTTCCATGGGCGAAGGGACTGCGGGTGGAAGACATCATCGCCGTCGAGGATGAGCAGAAGATCAAGGAATGGGATCACCCGGACAGCGGCGCAGGGTTGATCAAGGCGCGGCATCCGGAGTTCGAGATGTGGAACCAGGGAGTGCATGCGCGCTCGGGTGTAGCGTGCGCCGACTGCCACATGCCCTACATGCGGCAAGGGGGATTGAAGATCAGCGATCACCAGATCAACAGCCCGCTGCTGAAGATCAACCGTTCGTGCCAAACGTGCCACCATTTCCCCGAAGAGGAGCTGAAGGCGCGTGTGGAAGATATACAAGACCGCTTCTTCAATTTGCGCAACACGGCGCTCGATGCGCTCGTCGATCTGATCAACGACATCAAGACGGAGAAAGCGAAAGGCGCAACGGACGCGCAGCTGGCGCAGGCGCGAGCCTACCAGCGCAAAGGGCAGTTCATGATCGACTTTGTGATGTCGGAGAACTCGATGGGATTCCATGCACCGCAGGAAGCTACGCGCATTCTGGGTGACGCCATCAATCAATGCCGCCTGGGGCAGTTGAGCCTGCACGGTGGACCGGCGCCGAGCCATAATCCGCCGAATATCGAGAACGTAGCGCCTTCGCCTGGACCGGCGGCGGCTCCAGCGAAGCAGTCGCGCGTGAATGACAAGCCGACGGCAACGGTTGCGGAGTTGGGAGGGCGTTAGAGCCCCCAAAAAAGTGAGTTGCGGAGAGTCGAGCTGGAAGCTGTTCCTTGAAAGTTTCGGCTGAAAACCGGAAACTATAAGGATATGGCGACAACGACGGCGCTTCCGAAGGACGTGCGCGCGAAATACGAGCCGGTGATCGGGCTGGAAGTTCACGTACAGCTGCTCACGGCGAGCAAGATTTTCTGTGGATGCTCGAACAAGTTTGGCGATCCGCCGAATACGAACGTCTGCCCCGTGTGTTTGGGACTGCCGGGCGCGCTTCCGGTCCTGAATCGCAAGGCGGTGGAGTTTGCGGTGCTGGCGTCAAAGGCGCTGGGGTGCCGCATCAACGAGACGTCGATATTCGCCCGGAAGAACTACTTTTATCCGGATCTGCCGAAGGGCTACCAGATTTCCCAGTACGACAAGCCGCTGGCTGAGTTTGGAGTCATTGAGGTTTCGACGGAAGGCGGCGGCCAAAAGAAAATTGGGATCACGCGCGTCCACATGGAAGAGGACGCCGGCAAGAGCATTCACGATGGATTCGTCGATTCCGGCAGCAACACCTATCTCGATCTGAACCGCTGCGGCACGCCGCTGATCGAGATTGTCAGCGAACCGGATATGCGCTCGCCCGACGAAGCGTATGAGTATCTGACCAAGCTGAAAGAGATCATCCTGTTTACTGGCGTCAGCGACTGCAATATGGAGGAAGGCTCGCTGCGTTGCGATGCCAACGTCAGCGTCCGCCCGGTTGGACAGAAGGAGTTTGGGACGAAAGCGGAAGTGAAGAACGTGAATTCATTCCGCTTTATACGCGAGGCGCTGGAATATGAGATCGAACGACAGATTGAGCTGATCGAGTCCGGCGGGAAGGTAGTACAGGAGACGCGGCTCTACAACGCGCACGAGGGCAGGACGTATGGCATGCGCAGCAAAGAGCGCGCGCACGACTATCGCTATTTCCCGGAGCCTGATTTGTTGCCGTTGGTGGTGGACGCAGCGTGGCGGGAGCGGATCGAAGGCAGTATGCCGGAGCTTCCGGACGCGCGGCGCGAGCGGTTTGTGCGCGAATTTGGCATTACGCCGTACGACGCGGAAGTGCTGACGGCGAGCAAGAGCTTCGCAGATCAGTTTGAAGAAGCTGCGAAAGCCGCGAAGAATCCGAAGCGCGTGGCGAACCTGGTGCAGAGCGAGTTACAGGGACGGCTGAAAGCAAAGGGGCTGGCGATCGAAGACTCCCCGATATCGATGAAGGGCGTGGCGGTTTCGGCGGACCTGGTGGAAGCGGGCGCGATCTCGAGCAAGATGCTGAAGGAGCTTTACGATCTCTCGTTCGAGCGCAACAAGGACTTTCCGCTGGTCTATGAAGAAGAGGGCAGTCCGAAGCAGTCGACGGATACGGGAGCGCTGGAGAAGATCATCGACGAATTGATCGCTGCGAACCCCAAACAGGTGGAGCAATACAAAGCGGGAAAGAAGACGATCATCGGCTTTTTTGTTGGGCAAGTGATGAAAGCGTCGAAGGGACAGGCGAGTCCGGCGGTGGTGAACGAGCTACTCACGAAGAAGTTGGAAGAGTAACTAGCAGACGATTTTCCTAAAAAACCCGCAAAAAACGTGATTTCCACAGGCTTTTTTCGTCTAGAGCCTACAAAACCCGCATAAAATGCGGGTCGAACGCTTCTCATGCACGAAATACTGATGTAGGATGGCCGCACTGAGTCGCAATCGAACTTAGCTCAAGGAGGATTCATGGCATCTGGTTTGACCAAGACACAACTCGTACGTCACCTCGCTGAGAAGGTGGGAGTTAACAACAAGCAAGCCGCTGCGTTCCTGCAGACGCTGGCTGACACAGCGCTGAAAGAGACCAAGAAGAATGGCGTGTTCGTCATTCCCGGCCTCGGCCGCCTGGTGAAATCGAACCGCAAAGCTCGCGTCGGACGCAATCCGCAGACCGGCGAGCCCATTAAGATTCCCGCCAAGACCGTGGTGAAATTCCGCGTGGCGAAGGTGGCGAAGGAATCCATCGCTCCACCAAAGAAGTAGTTTTCGCGCGCAGCACACGCAGGAAAGGCCGGCTGAAAAAGCTGGCCTTTTTTATTGGTGGTGGGAGAATTTCCAAATTTGGAACAGAAATCAGATTCTTTTAGAAGAGGCGAGTTCCAACTCTAGAGTAGGAACAACTGTAACACCCACCCAGCGCGGGTACGTATTCCACAGCTTGCCATCGTGCCCGCGCATTTCTTTCCAGTCGTTAGTCGGCGGTCGTTAGTCGTTGGCTTAGTGTGCGTACTCGTTCTTGTAGACTGTGCCGCCCTTCATCACGAAGCGAACGTGCTGCAGCACCTTGATGTCGGTGAGTGGATCGCCATCGACGGCAATGATGTCAGCCCATTTGCCGGGTTCGATGGTGCCAATTTTGTCAGACCAGCCGAGCAGATCAGCGCCATTAATCAGCGAGCTCTGGATCGCCTGTAGATTCGTCATGCCCAGCCGTGTGTAGACCTCGAATTCGTGCGCGTTGAGTCCGTGTGGATAGACAGCGGCATCGGTTCCGAGCGCGATCTTCACACCTGCCTGGAACGCTTTGCGGGCATTGTTCTCAGCCTGTGCGCCGACCATCTGCATCTTCTTCTGTATGTAGTCGGGCATGTTCCGCTTCGCCATCGTCTCTTTGTTCCAATCCAGCAGATAGAGCGTGGGAACCAGGTAGGTGCCGTTCTTCTTCAGCGTGGCGATGGATTCGTCATTCATCAGGTGCCCGTGCTCCACCGAGTCGACGCCCGCCTCGGATGCCCACGTAACGCCTTGTGCGCCGTGCGCATGCGCGGCAACTTTTCGCCCAAGGCGATGCGCGTCGGCCACGATCGCTTTCATTTCTTCCAGCGTGTATTGCGAAGCGTTGGGGTCGTCGCCCTTGGACATCACGCCGCCGGTTGCACAGACTTTGATCACATCAGCGCCGTACTTGATGTTCTCGCGGACTTTGTGTTGGACCGCGGGAATTCCATCCGCCACACCTTCCGCGCTGTAATGGTATTCGTAGGGCAGCAGATTCTCGTCACAATGGCCGCCCGTGATTCCCAGCGGAGGACCACTCACCAGCATGCGGGGGCCTGGGACATCGCCGGCATTGATCGCGTCGCGCAGAGCGACGTCGGTGTAGCCATCTGCTCCGACGTTGCGTACCGTAGTGAAGCCCGCATCGAGCGTCAGCTTGGCATTTTTAGCGCCGGTTAGCGCTTCGCGCGGTATTGAGATTCCGAGGGACTGGTACCCGAACATCTCTGGAGAGAACGTGAGATGGGTATGTGCGTCAATCATGCCAGGAAGAACTGTGGCCTTCGAAAGATCAATGATGTTATAGCCGGCCTTGGCGCCGGGACCTGCGGAGGGGCCGACGCTCACGATCTTGTCGCCCTCGACGACGATCTGCTGATTCGCGAGCGTTTTGCCTGACTTAACGTCCAGCAGGTGCCCTACATAAATAATGGTGCGAGTCGGCGCGGTCTGCTCTTGCGCGGCTACGGTGAAAACGAACAAACAGGCGAGCGCGATCGCGAAAAGAATTCGCTTCATCAATGTTTCACTCCTGGTGATCTGAACTGGCGCGCGAAATTATAGCAGTGCTGCTGGATCGGTCATGCGTACTCGGCTTTTCGACAACGAAGAGATGTTGAGAATCATCTGAAAAGAAGCCAACACAAATGTTTCGAAGCACAATGTCGCTACTCCGTCCTCTGCTGTTTCTTCGCGGGCGTTCACCTGAACGGCCAGACCGGTGTTCCAGTTGACGTCCCAGCGGGCATCACGGTTCCGGTGATGCTGTCGACCACGATCAGGTCGGACAAGAGCAAAGCGGGCGACCCGATCAGGGCGCGCGTGATGCAGAATGTGCCACTTCCCGGCGGAGGCAGGATTGCGCGCGGCCGAAATCTCACCGGACACATTGTGCAGATCAATCCGACAGAAGTAACTCTGAAGTTCGACCGGCTGCTCATTGACAAGCAGGAAGTACCACTCCGGACGTCATTGCGCGCGATCGCCTCCATGCTCGCGATACAAGATGCTCTTATTCCAACGAACTCGGCTGGAGATCGTGGGAACCCGCCCAGTATGTGGAACACCCAGCAAATTGGCGGCCGGGATGTGGTCTACGGCCGGCCGGGCGATGTGCTGGACGGATCGGAACAGGTTGGGGAGTCCCTGGGCGATGGCAGCATCTTCGTCACACTCCGCGAGAACCTGAATGGCCGATGCGAGGCCGACTCGAAACAACTGCAGGCGGTGTGGGTATTCTCGTCGTCGGCATGTGGAGCGTACGGATTTGGTGATCTTCGTGTCGATCACTTCGGGCAACATAATCCAGCCGGGACTATCGTCTTACGATCATCCTCGAGGATCGATATTCGATCGGGCAGCGGCCTGCTGCTCCGAGTGATTGGTCAATAGAGTCTGCCTCTGTGCAGTCGACTGATGCTGTGGAAATCCAGAACAGCAGCGGGAAACCGAGCTGCGCGTTGTTCTTTTCTGCCGCTCTGACCAGCTCTCGAATAATCCCGTGCTGAGGCCAACAGAAGCAGAGAGTCGCGCCATCTTCACAGCTAGTTTAGTTGGGCCCTCCTTGAGTACAACATGTTCTCCCAGCGAAGTAAGTACACAGCCATTCGTCTGCTGGGTTGTTGTTTCGTTGCGCTGCTCGTGATCGTGCTTGGGAATTGTGGTGGCGTAACGTCCAGCTCCGACACGTCGACGTCGAGTTCAGCGACGCCGTCGAGTGCACCGGCTGCGCCCACACCGACCACCCCGGGCACTTCTCCCGCGCCGGGGCCGGGAACAGGGGCGGATCCGCCTGCGCCGACTACACCTCCTGTGATGAACACCGGAGCGGAGTTCATGTATACAGTCGCGCCGGCCGCAAATAATCAGAGCACATTCACCGTCTACCAGATCAATGAGGACAACGGGCAGCTCACGCAGGTGAGTGCGGCGACCATTCCGGTGCGCGCTGCACAGAACATCGCGGTGGATTCAAGCGGGCAGAATTTCTATGTGACTGGATTCGAGGCGCCAGGAACGAACATGGATTTGGTGAAAGTCGATCCGAGCACACACAAGATCACGGCGATGCCGGGACAGACCTTCCATACGCTGCCTGCATTTGCAAACGACGGCGATTGCTGTCCGAATACGGTTGCCGTCGATGGAAGCGGGAAGTTCGCTTACGTTGGCGGACTGAATGACGGATCGATTCACGTGTATTCGGTCGATCAGAGCAGCGGAACGTGGACGGAGATTTCCGCGAGCAACTCTCAGCCGAGTTCCGGTGGTGGGCCTGTGTACACGGTTGCAATGCATCCGACGAATAAGTTCTTGTACGAATCGCAACAAGCCTCGAGCTTCGTGAATATCTGGTCGCGCAATCAGAACAGCGGCTTGATTTCTCCAAGTTCGGGATCGCCATTTGAGACCGGTGCGCTGACCAGCTCGGTCTCGGTGACGGCCGACGGCAAGTTTCTCTTCGTCCCGCAATATGAAACCGGCCGCGTTTCCGCCTATACCGTTAATGGAGATGGCACATTGACCGGTGTTGCCGGTTCGCCGGTGACAGCAGGCAATGCTCCCAGCCGTGTAGCAGCCGATCCACAGGATCGATTCTTCTTCGTGTTGAACAGTGGTGCCTACAACGGCGGCCCCGCGAACGTGCAGGCGTTCACGCTGGATGAGACGACGGGAGCAATCAGCGAGGTGCCGAACAGCACGTTCACCGTCTTCGCGGTCAGCGAAATACGCGTGGATGCAAACGGAAAGTTCCTCTACGGCATTGGCGGACAGACGATGGTGTGGTCCATCGATCAGACGACAGGAGCGCTGACTCCGGTGAGTGGATCACCGTTTAAGATCGTCGCGGCAGATGCCCTGATACTTCCGCAAACCGCTGCGGGAACTCAGTAAATCTATTTCTGCGTGACAACCAGCTGGCTGTTAACAACGCGAACGTCGGCGACAAAGTTCGGCAGCTTGAGTTTTTCGCGATTGGCTGGATCCGCAAGCTTCTTCTGCAACTGACCGTTCACGAGAGAAACAGGGACGGTGAGATCGCCGACTTTGAACTCTGTGGGATCGAAAGTCGCGTAGCCATTCTGCGATCCTAGCCGCCCAGCGACGGTAACATAGACGTCTTTGCCGTAGATCTGCGCAGGAAATATGCCGCGCACCTGGTCGCCTTCGAAACTGACTTGGGGCGCCTGGATCGGCACCTGGCCCAGGTCGGACGCCGGAGTACCGTTGCGAAGTGATTCGGCGAGCGCGGCGTTCACTTCCGAAGACGAGAGCTGAACTTCGCCACCGTGATTGCCGTCCGTGCTCGCTTGCTCCAACTGGTTAATCTTGGTTTGGAAATCGGCTGCCTGCTGCTTCCAGGACTCGGCAGCGACTTGCGGAACTGCGAGCTGCGACGGCTTCTTCAGCGCAAGCAGGATGACGATCAGCAGGATTGCGAGGACCACCCAGCGAGCGACGCGGTAGATTTTCACGGCTGTCTCCGGGACACAAAAACGCCACCCTTAGCATATCGGGGCGGCGCCAACGGGAAAGATCACCGTAGTTACTGTGCTTCGGTGCAGGTCAGGACGTTGCGAGGGCCACGCTTTTCACTTCCAGGCTGATCTTAGGGGGATTCAGCAACGTATTGTGAATCAGGCAATGATGGACGGCGTCTTCGATGCCTTTCCTTTGCTCGTCCGTGAAGTCCGCGGGCACGTCCACGGTGATGCGGAAGTCCTCCATTCGTGCTGGGGCCTTCGCCTTCTCGGCGGAAACATGCACGCGCGTGCCTTGCGTCGAAAGTTTGTGCTTCTTGAGGTACATGACGGCGTAAAAGCCGGCGCAGGATCCGAGTGAAGCGAGCAACAGTTCCGGCGGAGTCATGCCTTCGTCATAGCCGCCATTCTCCGGTGGCTGGTCGCAAGCAATCGTGTGCTGGCGCGCCTTTATTTCGAATTGAACGCCACCCAGATGTTCTACCGAGATTTCCATAAAGACCTCCTATGATTGCGACTGCGTTTCTGCCGCATTACCGCTGAGCGCCGCATCCACCCGCTCGCGCAAAAGCTTGCGAGCCCGATGCAGCCGCGACTTCATCGATGCCAGCGAGATTCCGAGACGCTGCGCAACTTCTTCGCCCGGCACTTCCTCGATGTCGCGCAGGAGAAACACCTCCCGCGCAGACGGTGGAAGCCCGCTCACCGCGTCCTGCAGTAATTCCTTCATGCGCCGCAGCGCGAGTTCCGAGTCCAGCGGCGGCTTCGGATCTTTGATCTCGGCGCCCTCTTCTTCCAGCATGGAAAGCTGCAAGAGGGGCGACAGCGCCTCGCGTTCTTTCAGTTGCCAGCAAACCCGGCGCGCGATTTGCGCCAGCCATGCGCGGAACGCGACCGCATCGTTCAGCTGATGCAGGTGCTGGTACGCCTTCAGGAGCGCCTCGATCAGCACATCTTCCGCGTCTTCACGATTGCCGCAGACGCGCAGCATCTGGCGATAGACGGCGTCCTTGTGTTCGTTGGCTAACTTTTCAAAATCCACGATCGCATTTTGACAGCCAGCCGAGTTCGTCGTAAGGGCATTCACACCGCACAGCTGTGATCTTTTGCCACGTCGGTAGGCGAATCCATTCTGGCTTTGTTCCAAGGCATCCTGGCCAGCAGGAAGGCCATTCCGCAAATATCAGTCAAACCGGCAAAGGTCAGGCCAAGTCCAACGAAGGCGGAAAGCGCGATCCAGGCACGATCCCAGAAGAGGGAGAGCACCACGCCGAGGAGCACGAGCAGATCCGGCACCCAGGCGGACCTGGCGTTCCAGCGACCAGCGCGTTCGTGCGCTCACCACAACGTGTGCTCCGGTGGCGCCCCAAGCGCGAGTTCCGCCGTCGAGCACCAGAACATCCTGGCGGCGGGATTCCACGAGCTTAGCGGTAGCCGCGGCGCGTTGTCCGCTCTTGCAAATCAGGACAACGGGCGAGCGGGGACTCAGGTCGGCGATGCGCGACTCGATCTGCTCCATGGGAATGTTGATCGCGCCAGGAACATGGCCGGCGGCATATTCGGTCGGGGAGCAGATGTCTATCAGCTGTACGGCAACCTGGCTCTGCCATTTCGCGAGTTCGGCGGCGGTAATTATTTGTGCCACTTAAATCCCTCTATTTAGGAAGAGCGTCGGATTCGAAGAAAGGATTCGCCGGATGGATACTTTTCTGGAATGGGACCGCCAGCGGACCCTTTTTGGGCGAGATGTAATAATTAGATGTGGCCTGCGATATCTGTCATACGCGCAAAGACAAGCGCTTTTGCCCGGCGCTGCACGACCGCATCTGTCCGGTATGCTGCGGAACCGAGCGTGAGGTAACACTCGACTGCCCGAGCGACTGCGTTTATCTGCAGCAGGCGCGGCAGAACGAAAAGCCACGCGCGATCGAGGACCTCGACCGCGATGCGCTGTTCCTGGATGTCGAGATTCCCGAGAGATTTCTCTACGAGCGTGAGCCTCTCATCCTCGGATTGAGCTTTGGCGTGGCCAAGGCGGCGCGAGCTGATCGGAGCCTTAACGATCGCGACGCAATTGGCGCGCTGACGAATATGGCGCGCAGCTATCACACGCTGGTCGAGTCGGGATTGGTATACGAATCGGCGACAGCGAGCCTGCCGCAGCAGGCGATCGTTGCCGAGCTGCGATCGATGATCGAGGAATACCGCAAGATCGAGCAGCAAAACCTGGGCTTCACTTCGTTGCGCGACAGTGACGTACTGCGTGCCCTGGTGTTCATGTTGCGGATCGCGCTCGGACGAAACAATGGACGTCCGAAGTCGCGAGCTTACCTGGATTTTCTCTTCAGCCAATTTCCCGAGCAGAAGTCTGCAATTGCGGCGCCCGACGAGGGCAGCCGAATTATTGTGCCGTAAACTCCCAGACATTCGTCGAATGATTCAGGACAGGCGAGAGCGCCCGTCCTACACTTGCTTGGGGGTGAGACATGGCCAGTACGCCTGGAAGTTTTCAAGAGTTGAAACAGCGTCTGCGCGGGATGTGGATGGCGGGTGATTTCGGGCAGATTGCGCGATTGAACGAGAGTGAGGGCGTCGAATTCGTCAATCGGTTGAATCTGAAGCCGGGGATGAAAGTGTTGGATGTTGCCTGCGGCACGGGTAACACGTCGATACCCGCTGCTAAGACTGGCGCCGAGGTTACTGGACTGGATATCGCTCCGAATCTCCTGGAGCAGGCTCGCAAACGCGCGCAGGCGGAAGGATTGAAGATTGAGTTCATCGAGGGAGATGCGGAGCAGTTACCGCAGGCTGACGGCAGCTTCGACGCGGTGATGTCGATGTTCGGAGCGATGTTCGCTCCGCGGCCAGAAGTCGTTGCTTCGGAATTGCTGCGTGTTTGTCGTCCGGGAGGATTTGTCGCGATGGGAAACTGGACGCCCGAGGGGTTTGTCGGCACCATGTTCAAAATCACCGCAAAGCACTCGCCGCCGCCGCCGGGAGTCCCTGCTCCCGTGCTTTGGGGAGATCCGAAGACGGTTGCGGAACGTTTCTCCTCGGCAGCACGCGTGGAGTCGCGGAAGCGCGAACTCCTTTTCGAGTTCCCATTGAACCCGGCCGAAGCGGTGGAGTACTTCAAACAGTATTTCGGACCGACCAAGACGACCTTCGCGCGATTGGATGCGCCCGCTCAGGAAGCCTTGACGCGCGACCTGGTGCGCCATTGGGAAGCGCACAATGAAGGCGACGCCGCCAAAACACGAATCAAGGCGGAGTACCTCGAAGTACGGGCCGAGGTCGCATAGCCGCCCCCAATACCTGGCTTACCAGAGCACTTTGATTCCAAACTGCACCTGGCGCGATGTCGTTGAAGTACTGGTGATTGCGCCAGCGGTGCCGGAAACGCCCGTTGGATTCGCCGCAGTTGGCGGAGTAAACGTGATCAAGTTGGGCGTGTTGAAATTCGCGCGATTGAGCAGATTGAAAATCTCAGCGCGGAACTGAACGGTCCAACGCTCCGAGATCAGCGTGTTCTTCATCGCAGAAAAATCCCAGGTAGCGAGGCCTGGACCAATCAGCGTGTTGCGTCCGAGATTCCCGAAAAAGCCGCCAGTCGCTGGAGGCGCCAGGAACGCGTTCGGGTTATACCACTGAGTTGGATTACCGAGAATGATCGGGCCGCTGAAGTTCGGGTTGATGAACGGTCGCACGGGATTGCGCGTGTCACCATCGTTGGACGGGTTGTAGCTCAACTGCGGCGTGAACGGAAATCCAGATTGCACGGTAACGATGCTGTTGGTCGACCAGCCGCTAATCAATGTATTGCGAATTCCTTCTGCGCTGCTGCCGAACTTCTGCCCGCGCCCAAATGGCAAATCGTAAACAGCACTGATCACCCCAACGTGGCGAACATCGAAACCGGCGAGCCCCCAGTCGGCGCGAATGTTGTAAGGGTTCGAAATCAATCCAGGCTCGTTCGCCGTAGTGGTGGCATTCACAGAATCTCCATCATCCAGATTCTTGGACCAGGTATACACGCCGCGTAATGCAAGGCCATGGGAGAGTCGGCGGTTGAAGTCGACCTGCAGCGCGTTGTAGGAGCTATCTCCGATAGAAAAATAGGTCCAGGTATTGGCGAGCGAGGCGTTCGCGCGAGGCGCTCCGGCAGGGAAGAAGTAGCTTCCGGCAGGAACAGGGGTCCCCGCGATTCCCGCAGGAAAAGTAGCGGGATAAGTCGCCGGGCATGGCGCGGCTGGACAAATCGTCGCAACGGGAGCGTTTGCATCCACTCCTACGATCTCGTGATATCCGTGCGAACCAACGTAGCCGAGCGTCAACGAAGTGTTGGGCGAGAGTTCGCGCTGCACGCGCAACGACCACGAGATCAGCGTCGGCGTTTTCATGTCCGGCTGAATGCCGCCCGGAACGAGCTTGGCGGTTGCGGGTAGCGGCACAGAAGGATCGATGGGGAACTTCGAAACGGCTAGCGCCGGAATGCTGTAGGTGGGATTGAACGGCGCGTTCTGATCGGTGCGGTAGCCGAGCGCATCCTGCAAGTCGTTGTACATTCCAAAGCTGGCGCGGATCACGGTCTTCGGATCGGTCGGGCTCCAGGCGATTCCTATACGCGGTTGCGGCAGAAACTTCGCGTTGTTCTCGGTGAAGAGCGAACCAGAAACGCCCGGCTGGCTGGAAATTACGCCATTAGTGAATGTGTAGTTTGCGGCGCGACCGTGGGCTTCGTTCCATCCCGTGCTGGACTCGGCGCGGAACCCCAGCGACACAGTCAACGAGGGACTAACACGAATCACATCCTGCGCGTACCATGCGGCGAAAAACGATCGCCAGTTCAGCGGAGTGGAAAACGGATCATAGAGAAAGGTGCCGACAGTGCCCTGAAGGAACGTTTGCAGGCTGGCGAAAGTGGCCTGTCCGTATTGGCTGAGGTGGATGTTTTCGTTGGATTGGAACGGCTGCAACCAAACTCCAAAGGAGAACTGATGCCGACCGCGGACTAGGCTGACACGGTCTTCGATGGTATAGAGATTCCGGGCAATGCTGAGATTGCTGCCGTTGTTACTGCCAGCGAGGCCGATCTGCGCCTGCGGATTGGAGGCCGCGCTTCCGCCCACGACAACCGCGCCAACCTGTTGTCCGAGTACGAATCCCGGAACGCTGGCGGCAGGGGTGCCCGGAGTCGGTTCGCCGGTGAAGAAATATCCGGCTCGCGAGTAGCCAAAGCGAGCGACATTAATAAGGTTGGGAGAAAACGTGTGCGTCCATTGCAGACTGGCGACCTGCTCACGCAGGTTCATGATGTCAGTGCTATACGGGTCTATTACGGTCGCCGTGACATCTCCACCATCATCGATGGTGTATATGCCTGAGAGTACATCGCGGCTGGAGAAGACGTGGTCGACGCGGACGGTGCCGAAGTCTTCACGAATGGTTTGCAGCGGGCTGCTGAACACCTGGGCGATACCATTGAAGTCAGGCGCTCCCGCGGGAGCAATCGGCCACAGGTTCAGCAAGGGTTGAACGCTAGGGACTGCGGCGGCTCGAGATGCGGCGTCGGGAACAAAGGCAACGGAAGTCTGATGAAGGTGCTGACGCAGGCCCTCGTAGTTGGCGAAGAAGAACGTCTTGTCCTTTTGTATGGGTGCTCCGATGGCTGCGCCAAACTGGTTTCGCTGGAAAGGCGGAGCCGATCCCTGATCGAAAAAGTTGGGTGCATCGAGCGCATTGTTGCGAAGAAATTCGTAGATGGAGCCGTGGAGCTGGTTGGTCCCTGATTGCGTCGCGATGATGACCTGGCCGCCGGGATGTTTGCCGTATTCCGCACCGTACGTGTCGCGCAGAACGTTGAACTCGCGTACGGCATCGACACCGAGCAACTGGCCGCTGGTTCCGCCGGGCGTCATGTTGTTTTCGGCGGCGCCGCTAAACTCCACGCCATTCAACAGAAATATATTCTGTTGCGGACGATTGCCGGAGACAGAGAAATTGTTGCCCGTGGTGGAATTCGAAACCCCGGTGCCTCCGGTTTTTTCCCAGGTAAAGTTCACGATGCCGGGGTTGAGCGTCATCAGGAGGTCGTAACTGCGGCCGTTGAGGGGGAGATCTTTAATTTGTCGTTCGCCGACCAGGCCAGAGATATCCTGCGTGCTGGTGCTGACGACTGCAGCGTCACCTGAGACCTTGATCTGCTGAGTGACTTCACCAATGCGTAAACGCACATTGACCGTGGCATCCTGACCGACGACGAGACGCACGCCCGTGCGGATTTCTTCAGCGAAGCCCTTCTTGCGAACGGAAACCTGGTAAGTTCCAACCGGAAGCGCGAGCAGTTGATAACGGCCGTACTGATTCGTAGTGGTGTCGCGCGTCAGGCCCGTCTCCAGGCTTTGTGCGGTGACGGCAGCGTCGGTGACGGCGGAGCCGCTGGGATCGACGACGGTGCCGGTCACATTCGCCGACACTTGTGCGGACGCAACGGTAGCTAACAACGAAATCAGCAGAAGACAACAGAATCCTTGAGTCACGAGCACCTCACAGGAAAAGCCTTCGCATGGCGCGAAGGGCTGGCTGGTTGACGTGTGGGCCGAACGGCTTGTGTGACTAAACGCGAACGATCATGACTTCCGTGGACTTGATCAGGGCCGCAGCGGTCTCGCCCTTCTTCAAGCGCATCTCGCGTACCGCATCGGCGGTGATGATCGACGTAATGTGCTGATCGCCAAGCGAGAGGGTGACCTGCGCCAGCAGGCCGCTTACCTTCAAATCCACAATTCGCCCGACTAGCTGATTGCGTCCGCTGATATGACGGAAATTAGAGCGGCGCTTTGTGCCGGGCTTTCCGAGTTTCTTCGGCAGAAACTTGTCGACTTCGCTTTGCGGAATACGATAGTGGCCACCGGCGGTCTGCGCGGTGCGCAGTTTTCGCTTATAGATCCACTGCTTCACCGTCGGATAACTGATGCCGAGAACGGTGGCCGCTTGCCGAGGAGTAAGAAGATCACTCATGTCCTCACCTATACGAGTTCATACAACTCGATACGACAATCGTATACGATACACGACGGACGCTGCCGGATACAAAAAGTCACTGTCTTGACTGCCAGAGAGCGTTAGAAGGATTTGGAGGAGGTCGAATGCGCATGTCGGAGAGATTGTTAGTTGCCGTTGCTGCGCTAGGTTTGCTGCTGTGCTCACTCGCCTTATCCGCTCAGACCCTGCAGGTGGTGGGAACTGATGGCAAGGCTACAACTTTGAGCGCCGCACAGATCACCGCTCTGCCGCATGTGAAGGCCAGCGTGCAGGATCATGGAGCGACATTGGAGTTCGAGGTTCCCCTGGCCGAAGTGCTCGCCTCCGGCGGGATCAAGCTCGGCGACAGCATGCGCGGTCCACGTATGACGGAAGCAATGCTGGTGGAGGCTGCCGACAACTATAAGGTTGTCTTTGCGCTGGCGGAGGTAGATCCGGTGTTCGCGACACGGGAGATCATCCTGGCCGACAAGAAGAATGGAAAGCCGCTCGATGCGCAAGAAGGTCCATTTCGCATTGTGGCGCCCGGCGATAAACGTGGAGCGCGATGGGTGCGGCAGGTGACGATGATCCGGATTGTGGCGGTGAAGTAGAGCTCGACCCTAGGGCGCTGGAGCCGCAGCGCGCGACGGAGAAGCGTAAAGCGTGACTTCTGTTGAGCCTGACATTTGCACGGGTGCGCCGTTCACGCGCATTGGTCGATAGGTGATGGCGATGGCCTCATTGCTCGCATCTCGTCCAATCCGCTCTGTTGGGGGATTCTTAGCGGTGGCCTTCCAGACCTGGCCATCAATGCCGACAATCAGATCGACCATCACGGTCACATCGTGGTCGAGTCTTTCCACCTGCGTGTGCCTTTGTTCAACCTGGCGTGCGGCGAGCTCCGCTGCGCTCAAGGTTACGATCTTTGCTTTGGAAAGAATCTGCTTGCCAGCGGGCTTGCTTTGTTCGCTTGCATAGAATCCACGCAAGTGCGAATCAGAGGTCGGTTGAGGAAACCGCAATTCTGCCTCGCGAAGAAGCAGCTTCTCTGCAATTGGATCGAAATCCTCGTTCCCCAGATCTTCGTGACGAATGTAATTCGTTATCAGATGCAGCCACCAGCCGACCCATCCGGCCAGCTCCGCGTCCTTCATCGCTTCTTGTTCCGCAGTTTTAGCGAATGGCGAACTGGCCACTTTGTTATCCAATGAGGTTGCCGCGTGGCGGGGCGTCATTCCGGTAACTCCTGCGATCGCATTCGCATAGAGCTCGGCCAAATCTCGTGGGGCAGCTTCCCGGAGCCACTGAGCAGCAGTCTCGCGATCACTGAGACTGAGAGCGACGCCAGCATTTTGCAGAAAGCAGGAATTCTGCCGGTGTGCTTCCACCTGCTTGAGCCAGAGTTGTCGAACCGCTGCGAAATTCGCCTTGTCATCCGGATTTACAAAGAGAAGCCTCAGGGATTGTTGAGACAAATATCAGGCTGGTTTCGTATGACCCACGAGACAAGGTGCGCGCGTGGAGAACGTACGGTTGTCTTCGTCACTGACTACCCAGTAGCGGTCGAGCAGGGCGATCGCATCTTTGATATCCCTTGGATCTGCTTCGACCGGCGGCGGCGCGTCGGCCGCAATCTTTAGCTCTCCGGTGGTCTCCGCCGTACCTTTCCAGAAGGGAAGCTGGCTCATGCTGCGCGGATCGCCATTCGCCTCCTGTCGATTGGAATCGAGACGAATCGACAGTGAGGCTCCCTCTGTGAGCATCTCGCCGACTTGCCGATATCTTGGTGGCAACGCCAACTGTTCCGCCGGCACGTAGAAGATATGGGTCTGATGAGCCATCAGGTCGATCACAAGCGGATCAATTCGTCCCGCAACGAATCCGACACCCATGTATGGGACGCGGTGAACCACACCGTTGCGATCGATCAGGTTGAAGTCCAGGCCCTCCGCCGGATGTTGCTTGTTCGTGATGATTCCCACAACCACAGAGAAGTCGTGATCGCTCGTGTTGGTAAGGGTCACTTCCACATCGGTGAGCCCGACGTAATGATTCACGATGCGCGCGGTCATGCGAAGGTCACTGGAAGCTGGAGCGTTGGTGGCCGACTGCGTCCAGCCGATCTGGGACAGCAGGACGAAAAGAAGAATCTTGATCACGATGCGAGGCATTGGATCACCAAGCTGGCGAAAGGACATTAAGCCGCCCTATGAAGAACTCAGAAATCACAAACCCGGTTTCCACTCGTAGTTTCGTTGGCATGAGCAGCGGCGAAGCTACTTTGAATGCTGGAGACCAGCTGCTCTTTGCGCGGCGTCCGCGGCCTCCGCTTTCATTCCCTTTGCCGCGTAAGCTTTCGCAAGTTGCGATTCGATGTCGGCATCATCGCCGCTGAGTTCCCGCTCCTTCAAGAAGGCCGCGATCGAATCGTCATACTGATGCAGCTCCGCGAAGGAGAGGCCCATGTTGTAGTAGGCTTCTTCAAATTCCGGATCGAGCTGTACAGTCTTGCGATATTCCTCGACCGCCAACTGGTGATTGTGTTCCGCGGCGGCAACGTATCCGAGACCGAAATGCGTTCCGGCATTCTCGCCGTCGAGCGCGAGCACCTGGTTGAATGCGTTGCGCGCGTCACCAAGACGGTTGTGGTCCGCGTAGAGACGGCCGAGTTGGTAATAAGCTTCGTCATTTTTCGGATCGAGCGCGATCACCTGCTTCAGCTGGGCTTCCGCCTGATCGGCCTGCGAGTTCTTCGCATACGCGTAAGCCAAATCAAGATGCGCAGGAATGTATGCGGGCTTCTGGCGGACTGCCGTTTGAAGTTCAGTGATCGCCTCGGCCACTTTGTTCTGTTGTAGAAGTACGCTGGCACGCTGCGTGTGCGCGACGTAGCCGCGCGCTGCTTCCACCCAACGAACACATCCGAACACGATCGCCGTCACCACTGCAATCACCAGAATGCGCCGCGATGGATCATCGCGACTGGGCGCAGCTTTGGCGATCAGCGCTCCCAACGCCAAACCGCAGACGAGGCCGCCGATATGCGCGGCATTGTCAGTCCGGCCGGAAACAGCACCGAACAGCAGGTTGTATCCCGCGAACATGACGACACTGCGAAGTGAGGGCTGAATCGCAGCACGAGGTAACGAGAATTCGCCTAGATAGAAGGAGGCGATCAAGGCTCCTGCGATTCCGAAGATCGCGCCCGAAGCGCCGGCGCTTACCGTTCCCGGATGCCATGCGACGCTGGCAACGCTGCCGGCAACGCCGGAGATCAAGTAGACCGAGGCGAACGTCCAGTGGCCATACAGCGATTCCGCGAGCGCTCCAAGATCCCACAGGCACCACATGTTGAACGCGATATGAATCACGCCAATGTGCAGGAACATGCAGGTGAACAGTCGCCACCACTCGCCGCTGAGCGTAAGCGGACCCCAGTTGGCTCCCCAATGCACAAGCTGTTGGGTAGTGGGACTGGTGATGGAAATTCCGGCGAGCGCCATCCCCAGAAAAACGGCAGCGTTGATTCCCACGAGGGCGTGCGTGACCAGCGTCTGATTTGTAGAGCGCTTCGCCCAGGGCACGGTCATTACGGGTTGTACGGCATCTTCGGGAAGCTCACCGCGTTGCGCGGCTTCGTGTTGGACGCACCACCCGCAGATCTTTTTTCCGAATGTAAAGGAAGGAAGATTGCGACCGCACTTTACACAATTCGCCATTGTTGATGAATGTTAGCCGCGGCAGATTGCGGCCATCCAGTTACGAGGGTACCTCAGAAACGCGGCTTAGTTCAGTTTTGGCGAGAACTGTTTCACCGCCTGGCCCTGATTCAGGAAGCGACAACAACAACTCACGCACAGTTTTCTTTAAGAGAGGATGAATGATCTCTGGCGCGATCTCCGCCAATGGCTCTAATACGAAGCGGCGTTGATGCAATGCAGGATGGGGAATGGTCAGTCCGGGCTCGTGGATTATCTCGTCGCCAAAGAGAAGGATGTCGATGTCGATGAGGCGCGGGCCTTTGGGCTGAAGACGCTCGCGTCCCTGGGAGCGTTCGATCTCCAGCAGACGCTGCAGGAGTGTTTGTGGCGAGAGGTCGGTTTCCAGCAGCACCACGCAGTTGAGGAACCAGGGCTGATCGAGAAAATCGACAGGCTCGGTTTCATAGAAAGAAGAAACGGCGGTGACTCTCCCGAGCGAGTCCAGGCGAGTGATGGCATCGCGCAGGATTGCCTCGCGATCGCCGAGGTTCGAGCCGAGGGAAAGGTACACGACGTTTCGCGTTTCACGTTTCATGTTTCGCGAGAAGCCAGTGGACCATGATAGGGCTTCCTCGGCGAAAGCGCCCGGAGTGAGAGAAGAAAAGTGCTGTTAAGGGACTAGACAGGTTGTACAACGCCGACGGGTTCCGGTACGCGGCGATCGGCGGCAACTTCGTCGGTAGTTTCTTCCCAGAGGCTGGAATCCCGCAAGAGCCGTGAGACTAATGCTGTATGCATAGCGTGGCCGGCTTTGCGCGCGACGACCCGTCCGATGATCTGCCGGCCGAGAAGCGCCAAATCGCCAATGAGGTCGAGTACCTTGTGGCGGACGAATTCATCCTGGTAACGCAACGGACCGTTCACCACGCCTTCGCGAGTGAGCACGATGCAGCTATCCATGGAAGCGCCGCGAATCAGTCCCATGTTGCGCATCGCTTGTTCGTCCTCGCGAAAACCGAAGGTGCGGGCGGATGCGATCTCCCGCTGGAATTCGCCATCGCTCAGATGGACCTCGAAGCGCTCCAGTCCTATCTGCGGGTGAGGGAAGTTGATCTCGTAAGAAACGGAATAGCCTTCGCCCGGATAGACAGCGATGAACTTATCGCCTTCCGATAGTTCGATGGGCTTGCGAATCCGGTAATACTTTCGTGGGCGTCGCTGCTGTCGGACGCCAGCCTTCAAGATCATCTCCACAAAGGGCTGCGCGCTGCCATCGAGGATCGGCGTTTCGAGATTGTTGAGTTCGACGATCGCGTTATCGATACCGACGCCGACGAAGGCCGCGAGAACGTGCTCGGTCGTAGAGATGAGCACGCCTTTCTTCATCAAGCTGGTGGCATAGCTGACTTTGGCGACATTACGGCTGGTGGCCTCGATTTCAAATCCATCGAGATCGGTGCGACGAAACACGATGCCGGCACCGGCGGGTGCGGGCAGAATGTCCATCTGGACGGGGGCACCACTATGGAGACCGATACCGCTGCACGAGACGGGGCGCCGGATTGTTTGTTCCAAGGTCAAAGTCGGGAGGCCGGACAGCCACAAAGGCTCGAACACTAGGTTACACCGGAAGTTGCAAACCTATGGTGTGGTTAAAAGTAGACAGGCCGTGGACAGATAGGCGCATGTACCGAAAGCAGCAACAGCTTACGAAGGTCCCGATTTGAAACATCAGAATTTGAATGTTTAATAATTATTATCCTTTAGGAATAACTGGCATCTATTCTCATAACCAGCAGAATGAAGGCCGTTTCCATATCGCAATTCCGCGACTTATGCCACCAGCATGGCTGGGCGGTGACTCATCAGCGGCAGATTATCTTTGAAACGTTGATGGCGATGCCCGGGCACCCGAGTCCTGAGGAAGTTTTCGAACGGGTGCGGAAGAAGATTCCGGCAATCTCGTTGGCGACGGTCTACAAGACAATCCACACATTTCTCGATTCCGGAATCTTTGGTGAGGTCAGTATTCACCACGGGTCACTTCGAGTTGATCGCAACATACGCGCGCATCATCATCTGGTGTGCACCAAGTGCAAATCGATCACCGACATCGATGACGCGGATCTGGAACCAGTTCAGTTGCGCAAATCTTTGCCCAGCGGTTTTCGCGTGCAGAGATATGCAGTTGAAATTCTGGGGCTGTGTGCGAAGTGCAGCGCTCGGTCTCAAACTCATCCTGAAATCTAACGTTATAAATATGAGGAGAAGGAAAGAATGCTAGGAGTTGGAGAGAAGTTCCCTAATTATTCATTGACGGCCACCGTTTCTACCGACAAGAACCTGGAAAAGGCGTTCAAGACGATCACGAGCGACGACTATGAGGGCAAGTGGAAGATTTACTTTTTCTGGCCCAAGGACTTCACGTTTGTCTGCCCTACCGAAATCGCCGCGTTCGGCAAAATGAATAAGGAATTCCTGGATCGCGATGCGCAGATTCTCGGCGGCAGCATCGATTCCGAATTCGTGCATCATGCGTGGCGGAATAATCACGCCGATCTGAAAGATCTTCCGTTCCCGATGCTCTCTGACATCAAGCGTGAACTCACCGAGCAGCTCGGGATTCTGGATCCGGCCGCGGGCGTTGCACAGCGCGCGACATTTGTCGTCGATCCGGAGAACATCATTCGCTTCGTCTACGTGACTGACCTCTCGGTTGGTCGTAGCCCTGCGGAAGTCTTGCGCGTACTCGACGCGCTGCAGACGGATGAACTCTGCCCTTGCAACTGGCAGAAGGGCGAAGCCACCCTGACCGTGTAAGTAACCGTCGTTAGTCGTTGGTCGTTCGTCGGTAGCAAATACGGCCAGATCTTTCTGGTTTCGCCAACGACCGTCGACCACCGACTAGCGACTCTTTTTATGACAGAAAGACGGGACCCTATGAATCTAGATGAACTGATTGACGTACTTCCGGCATATGCGAAGGACTTGAAACTGAATTTCTCATCCCTGGTGCGCCAGCAGAGCGATCTGAGCGAACAGCAGGCGTGGGGGACGGTTGCGGCCAGCGCGATCGCAGCCGGGAACAATGATCTGACGCAGGCGGCCATCGCGGAAGCTGGAGCTCACCTTTCCCCGGAAGCGTTGGAAGCCGCTAAAAGCGCAGCTGCGGTGATGGGGATGAACAACATCTACTACCGTTTCCTGCACCTGAGCAGCAATGAAAAATACAAAACAATGCCGGCGCGGCTGCGGATGAATGCGATCCGAACGCATGGCGTCGATCATGCTGACTTCGAACTGTGGTGCACGGCGGTGTCGGCGATCAACGGATGCGGAGCGTGTGTTGACTCGCATGAAAAAACTTTGCGCGAGAAAGGTGTGGCCGAAGAAAAAATTCTTGCCGCGGTGCGCATCGCTTCAATTCTGCATGCGATCGCTTCGATTCTTCAAACCGAGTCTGCTTTGGGAAATCTTAATGCGGCGCCGATTTCGGCGCTCTAATTCTCTTGAAGCGGCGTGGATATTGATCGCGCCGCTTCGCTCTCCTCTTTTGTTCTTCTCTGCTGCGATCCTCAGACTGCACACAACTCGCGACAGTTAGAAAACAGTCACTTGACAGATCGCGCGATTCGATTTCTAAACGTGAATCCGTTATCGAGATTTGTTGATTTCAAATTTCCCTCGCGGTTTTTTTTCGTGCTAGTATGCGATGCAGCTACACAAATACGCTCCGCCCCGAGTTCAATGCATGGCTACCCTCGAAAGTTTCAGCATCGTCATCAGGTGTTGCATGCACTCTGGTTTGGCTGGGCGCCTTCTGCGTATCACTCAAGCTTCGAAGCGAGGCTAGCAACAAGTTTCAAAAAGTTACTGCCCGTTGTTAGGGTGAGATGGTTTTAAGTCCGGGGTAGCGCATCAGCTACCTTGGGCGAGTTGGCTTTTGGCCGACTAAGGCTTTTTGTCGTGAGATTTTTTCCGCGTGCTCTGATATTGTGCGCAAACACATCAGGCGCCCGGCAGGATTTGAAGAAAAATGTCAGTTACAAGCGCGACCGCTTCCGTTGACCCTTGGGTGCAAATACTCGGCGCCCTGGAAAAGAAAATTAATCGTCATTCCTACGACACCTGGCTCAAGCCGACGCGCTTCAGTCACCTGCAGAATGGCATCATCTTCATCCGCGTGCCTACAACGGAGTTTCGCGATATCGGCGAGAAGTACGGTGATCTGATCCAGGAAGCGATCGACAACCTGGGATTCGACTTCCGCGATGTCCAGTTCATCACCAGCGACGATGCGCCGCAGAAAACTCCGGTGCGTCACGATGGCGGGTTCTCCGCCGCGGCCGCGCCCGCTCTCCAGGCAGGACAAGCGCGGCAGACGCGCTTCGACTGGGACAGCGCCGCGCAACTGAATCCGAAGTACACGTTTGACAACTTCATTATTGGCGCCGGCAACCAGTTCGCCGCCGCGGCCGCAAAGGCCGTAGCTGAAAATCCCTCGAAGGCCTACAACCCGCTCTTCTTATATGGCGGCGTAGGCATGGGCAAGACCCACCTGATGCAGGCGATCGGTGCCGCGGTGAAGAAGCGGGATCCCCAGAAGTCCATCTGCTACTTGTCGAGCGAGCGCTTTACCAACGAGATGATCAACTCGCTGCGCTACGACAAGATGAGCAGCTTCCGCGACAAGTTCCGCAACGTCGACGTGCTGCTGGTGGACGACATCCAGTTCCTGGCGCAGAAGGAACGCACGCAGGAAGAGTTCTTCCACACGTTCAATGCTCTGCACGAGGGTATGAAGCAGATCGTGATTGCCAGCGACCGTCCCCCGAAAGAGCTGGCGGAGATCGAAGACCGGCTGCGCAGCCGCTTCGAGTGGGGACTGATTGCCGACATCCAGCCGCCTGACCTGGAGACCAAGGTCGCCATCCTGATGAAGAAGGGCGAGTCGGAGCGGGTGATCCTACCGACCGAGGTGGCACTGTTCATTGCTTCGAACATTCGCTCCAATGTTCGCGAGCTGGAAGGCGCGCTGATCCGGCTGATCGCGCACTCGTCGCTGATCGGCCAGGAGATCACGCTGCCTTACGCGCAGCAGGTGCTGAAGAACTTCATCGACTCGCAAACGCGCAAGGTTTCGATTGAGGCAATTCAGAAGGCAGTGGCCGAACAGTTTGGCCTGCGTCCCCAAGAGATCAAGCAGAAGAACAATTCGCGGGCGATCGTCTATCCGCGGCAAATTGCCATGCACCTGGCGAAGCATCTGACGGATGCATCGTTGCCGGAAATCGGGCGCCAGTTTGGCGGCAAGCATCACACGACGGTTCTGCACTCGATCGAGAAGATCGAAGAATCGCGCAAGACGGATAAGGATCTGAACCGGCTGCTCAACAAGATGCTGGAGCAGTTGGGCGGTTAGCAGTGAGAGATCAAAAGCAATCATTCAGCCCGGCGAGAGCCGGGCTTTTTCGTGCGCAATGAATTTCTTGCCGGAGTGTAAGCCTAAGTGAACAGAAGACAAAACAACGCAGAATGTACGGCCAGATGGAGGAGAGTCTACGTCGGGGGAGTTGCGTGCCTCATGTTCTTGCTGGGAGCTTCAATTTCCTTGGGAGCCGCAGGTCTCATGCAGACCGAGTTCTCCGCAGATCTTTCCGCGAGGATCACGCGACCCTTGCCCGTACCCGAGTCGGTTGTGCAAACTCTCGCACGAGATAATGTCGTCGCTGGTTGCGTGAAGAACAACCAGATATCTCGCGGCAGGTCGTTGGCTTCTTGGTTTGTGGGGTCGGAAATCCACCTCAACGCTACGCGTGAGGCTGACATGATCGTTTTGCCGAGTTCCCAGGCTCCATTTCAATGCTTTCACAGTGTGGAAGGCATCGGCTGGTTTTGGGTTTTCCGCCGAACTGGCGGGCGAGATGATCTCGTGCTAACGACTTCCGGGCTGAGTCTTTCCATTCTTGATATCAAGCACAACGGGTACCGGGACATCCGAAGTGGCGGCCAGGTCGGGAAATTCGGTACAGCAACCATTTTTAGATTTGAAGCTGGGCAGTACCGGAAATATCGAAAAAAAACTACAAAGGTACAGTAGTGCGGCTGGCAACGCAGCGCTGAAGTGTTGTTCAGCAAGTGAGCGAAATCATGTTTTCCAATCAACAAGGAAGCGTTCCCTCCATTAGTAAGCCGGTGATTCGGCATTTGCTCCCGCTTTTCCACTCCCTGCACCAGAACCGCTGGCGTGAATCATGTGGATAGACTGTGGAAACGGTGCATCGCGAGGTCGAATCTCGAAGAGGCGGTCCAATCTTGCAGTCCGGCTAACAAGCTGGCGCCCTTTTGAACATGCCGTTAGAAAAAGGTAAGTCACTGGTTTAAGCTTGTTTGCCCAAAGTTTCCACTTTTCCGCAGGCATCTACTACGGATTGTGAGATGTGCGGTTTCTTTGGTTTTTGTTTTGATATATAAAAAAGGCCATACACGAACCGTGGCCAGTAGTATCCGCTTGGCGGCGCCCACTCGGGCCAAAATGGCCAATGTGCCGAGCGGAATGGAAGACGAGGACTTATGGAGATCACAGTCAGTAAGTTCGACCTGCTGAAAGAACTCACCGCCACGCAGGGAGTTGTCGAACGCAAGACCACTATCCCAATTCTTTCTCATTTCCTTTTTGAGGCGGCGGACGACAAACTCTCCATCACGGCAACCGATCTCGATCTGGGGCTGCGCACCTCTTGTCCTGCCAAAGTCAAAAAAGAGGGCGCCTGCACGATTCCGGCACGTAAGCTCTACGACTACGTGAAACTGTTGCCCGACGGCGATATCAGCATCAAGGCGCTGGAGAACCATTGGGTCAATATTCGCTCAGGCCGCTCCAACACGAAGATGGTCGGCATGGCGCGGTCGAACTTCCCCGCGCTGCCTGTCTTTCCAAACGCCGGCGTGATCAAGATTCCCGCCCAGGTTTTGCGAACGATGATTGCGAAGACGATTTTCGCGATCTCCAGCGAAGAGTCGCGCTACACGCTGAACGGTGCGCTCATGGTACTGAAGCCCGAGTCGATCACCATGGTAGCGACCGACGGTCACCGCCTGGCGCACATTGAGAAGGCGCACGAGGCGTTTCCTGACGTATCCGACATGCGGACGCTGGTTCCCAAGAAAGCGATGGCGGAGTTGAACTCCCTGCTGGGAACGACGGACGTGGATGCCATCGACTTCGCGAAAGACGAGTCGACGCTATTCTTCCGAATTGGCGAGCGCGTTCTCACTTCCCGCCAACTCACCGGACAATTCCCGAACTTCGAGGCCGTGCTGCCGCGCGACAACAACAAATTCGTCACTGTGCGCACCGAGGACATTTCTTCCGCCATTCAGCGCGTAGCCCAGTTCGCCGATGAGCGATCGGGCGCCATCAAGCTGAGGCTGGATAAGGGCGGGATCACCGTATCGTCGTCTTCGGCAGAGACGGGCGAGTCGGAAGATCAGATTGAAGCGACGTATGCCGCGGATCCGGTTGTGATTGGCTTCAACTCGCAATACCTGCTCGACTTCCTGAAAGCCGCAACGGGCGGGGAAGTTCGGTTCGAGTTCAAGGATGCGCAATCGGCCGGGCAGCTTCGTCCGGAAGAGAATGGCGACGCGGAGTTCAAGTACCGGTACATCATCATGCCGATGCGGATCTGAAACAGGTTCCGCTTTTGAATTCCAAGCCGGGGCGAACCCCGGCTTTTTTCATTCCTGGAATGATCGCGCGTCTAGGGCGAAATTACTCTCGTTAAAAGCGCAGCTCCCGTTGACCTTCCTGCTCTGGATGAGTAACCTGCCCTGCATCAGCTCTGGAGGGCTCGTATGAACGGCTTTAAGCAATTTCTCCTACGTGGAAATGTGGTGGACCTGGCGGTCGGCGTGGTGGTGGGCGCGGCTTTCGGCACGGTGGTTACCGCTTTTGTAAAAGATCTTCTTACCCCGCTGATCGCGGCCGTTGTGAAGAAGCCGGATTTCTCCGCATTCGCAATCGAGATTAATGGCAGCAAGTTTCTTTACGGCGACTTCATCAATTCCCTGATCTCATTCGTGCTGGTGGCGGCTGCGGTGTACTACTTCGTGGTGCTGCCGATCAATGCGCTGGTGAACCGGGTGAAGAAAGCTCCTGTGCCGGCCGATCCAACGACACGCAAGTGTCCGGAATGCCAGAGCGAAATTTCCTTGGTGGCGAAGCGTTGCGCGTTCTGCACGTCGGTAGTTGCACCGCAGGCAGCAAGCGCAGCGGTTTAGCTCCTGAGTTGCTCGTCGACCGAGCTGGCGTGGTTGCCGAATGAATCGTTCATGACAAACAGCCCTTCTGGAGTGCTCCGCATCTGTTAGGGGACGCACGATCCAGGAGGAATCATGAAGAAATTGTTCGGTTTATTTGGAGCCGGCTTATTCGTCGCGCTGGCGGCTACTTTTCTGCTCAACAGAAATCGCAACGTAGCGAACGAACGCCCAGAGCAGCACGCTACAGACGATGTTCTGCCTGACGCAGAACGAATTGCCGAAGAAATGCGCGATGAATTCGTTCCTGGAAAGCTCAACACCGGGCAGCCTTCTCCCGAGCTGCTCGATTTGAATTCTTGTTCAATTCAGGATCTGCTGGAGATCGGCGGCGTCGAACCCGATTGGGCGGTGCGGATTGTGGAGGCTCGTCCGTATCGGAACAAGATGGACCTGCTCTCGCGGATGGTCGTTCCTATCGATGTTTTTCATGTGATCAGCGCACGCGTGAGCATCGCCAAGCCAGACGAGGCCGTGAAGATCGCGTAAGCTTACGCTCAATCAGAAGCTGCCGATTCCATTTCCGTTGGGAATCTTGAACCAGTCGTACTGCAGATGGCAGCGCATGGAGATTCCAGTTCGAACTTTCATGAAGGTTTGCTGGATGCGCCCGATGCGCATCCCGTTCTCCATCATTGAGCGCTGATTCAATTGCGCCGATTTTTGCTGGTCCAGATATTGTTGTTGTGCTTTGCGGTAGTCGTCCGAGTTGTTCTGCTCCTGGTAGTAGTAGCGTTGATCCTGTAACCGATCCGAGAGCGCCTTGTTCTCATCCGCGAACCTGATGAGCGCAGTTTCGTGTCGGTCCCACCAGTCCTTCAGCATCGCTTCGGTTTCCTCGGGCGTGTGGTGGGCCTTGTAGTCGTTGATGGCGGTAACAATTTCGTCGGAGTTATCGAGCCCGTCGAGCGTGATATCGGGGATCGGCTGCTTTACCTTAGAGATCGCGCTGTCGAGGGAATCGTCATCGATGCGAACCTTGGCAGTGCTCGACCCGGAGGGCTTCTTGCTGGCGATCTCCCCCAGCGATTTCGTCTCTGACTTGGTATCGCAGGCCGAGTCCTGCTGCTGCGCACTTAAGGATGCGGCAGCAAGGATCACCGCGGCCATCGTAAGAATCCGGTATTTGGTCATGCTGTACAGGATCTTAGCCGCATCGGACGACACTTCGACGTGCACCAGGTGACTTACGTCATCACCTGGAAGGCGCTGGATTCCTTGAATGAAACTAGGCGAGGGGCATGGCCAAATTGAGCAGCTATGGCTCCCGACGAAGCGCGTAAAGAGAAGATTCTTCCTGACCCCGCAAAGCGTCTTCGAGCGCGCCCGTAAGCTACTGAAACAGCGCAGTTTACCTTCGTGACACCCGTCCATTTTTCGCTCTGTTCTGTGCTAAAATAGAGACTGCTCAGATGGGCGCTAACCGTTTTTGATTTCAATCACTTGAGGTCAATTTTCGAGTTGCCGGAATCCACGGTTCCGGCCGCCGGTTCACCGCCTGTTCGAGTCCGCATTTCCGGCATCTTGCCGGTCAAGTCTTGCGCGCGTGAGCGCGTGTTTGTAACGAATGGAGTTCGATGCCCGCCAAAGAAACTCGTAACGGAACGGCAGTAGCTGATCCAAAAGAGATTAAGTCCAACGAAAAATCCGCCAACGGAAATGGTGATCACAACGGCACCTACAACGCCGACTCGATCAAAGTTCTCGGCGGCATGGAAGCCGTACGCAAACGGCCCGCGATGTATATCGGCTCGACGGGCGAGATGGGCTTGCACCACCTGGTGTACGAAGTAGTGGACAACTCCGTAGACGAAGCACTCGCTGGCTATGCGACGCACGTCGACGTGACGATTCATATCGACAACTCCGTCACGGTGGTTGACGACGGCCGCGGAATTCCCGTCGACGACATGATCATCGACGATGAAAAAGTTCCAGCAGCGCAGGTCGTGATGACGAAGCTGCAC
The DNA here is from genome assembly GCA_963848375.1 of Terriglobia bacterium. GTDB lineage: Bacteria > Acidobacteriota > Terriglobia > Terriglobales > Acidobacteriaceae > JAJPJE01. Next base: position 192,915 of record CAWKDK010000028.1, on the reverse strand, counting down.
GCCGGAGGCAAGTTCGACAGCTCGACCTACAAAGTGTCGGGCGGATTGCACGGCGTGGGCGTGAGCTGCGTAAACGCGCTTAGCGAAGAGTTGAATCTTGAGATCAAGCGCGACGGGCACACGTGGGAGCAGTCTTATTCGGCGGGCGAGCCGACCACCAAGCTGAAGAAAGTTGGTCCGGCCAAAAAGACGGGAACCAAGGTCCATTTCGTTCCCGACAAATCAATCTTCACCGTCACCGAATACAACTTCGATACGCTGGCGCAGCGTTTGCGCGAGTTGGCCTTCCTGAATGAGGGTCTGATCATCACGCTGACAGATGAGCGCACCACCGATTCGAAGACCGGCGAAGCCAAGACGCTGGAGTTCAAGTACAACGGCGGCATCGGCGAATTCGTGAAGCATCTGAATCGCGGCAAAAACGTACTCTACGACAAGCCGATTCACATGCGACGAGACGCTGACGATAGCGGCGTCGCGCTGGACGTCGCGGTGCAGTACAACGACGGCTACTCCGAGAACGTGTTCAGTTTCGCCAACAACATCAATACCGTCGATGGAGGCACGCATCTCTCCGGCTTCCGCACGGCGCTTACGCGCACCATCAACTACTTCGGGCAGCAACTCGGACTGTTTAAAGACGTAAAAGAGAATCTGTCGGGAGACGATGTGCGCGAAGGCTTGGTTGCGGTGATCAGCGTGAAGCTGCCGCAGCCCCAGTTCGAAGGCCAGACCAAGGGCAAGCTGAATTCCGACATCGCCGGCGTAGTACAGGCGTTCGTCAACGAAAAGCTCGGCGCCTTCTTCGAGCAGAATCCGACGGCCGCGCGCAAGATCATCAACAAGGCGATCGACGCGGCTCGCGCTCGCGAAGCTGCACGTAAGGCTCGCGATCTGACGCGGCGCAAGGGCGCGCTCGATGGCGGCGGGCTGCCGGGCAAACTGGCGGACTGTTCCGAGCGCCAGCCTGATCGCTGCGAGCTGTACCTGGTCGAGGGCGAGTCCGCAGGTGGAACCGCGAAGCAGGGACGCGACCGTCGCTTCCAGGCCATCCTGCCGCTGAAGGGCAAGATCCTCAACGTGGAAAAAGCGCGCTACGACAAGATGCTCAGCCACGAAGAAATTCGGGCAATGATCACGGCGCTGGGCACGGGCATCGGCAAGGACGACTTTGATCCAGCGAAGCTGCGTTACGGCAAGATCATCCTGATGACCGACGCCGACGTCGACGGCTCGCACATTCGCACGCTGCTGCTTACGTTCTTCTTCCGCCACATGCAGGAGCTGATCAAGCGCAACAACGTGTACATTGCGCAGCCGCCGCTGTATTCGATCCGCAAGGGCAAGTCGCAGCAGTACATCAAGAACGACGCTGAGTTCGTGAAGGTGATGGTGAAGCGCGCGTCCGAAGGGCTGGTAGTTCGCTATGGCGAGGGCGCCGCGAAGCTGGAAGGCGCGCAGCTGGCGAAGTTCATGACCACGCTGAACGACTACATCGGTTACTTCGATAAGGTCGCCAAGCGACTGCGCGACGAGAAAGTCGCCGACCTGGTACCACGCATTGATCTGGCGAAGCGAACGGACTTCGAAGGCGAAAAGAAAGATCCGCCGAAGAAGATTGCACAGCTGGTGAAGGATCTGCAAAAAATCACGAAAGAGCGCGACCTCAAGAAGGTGGAGGCGCGCTTCGAGGAAGAACACAACCTGTGGGAAGTGGCTTTCGTGAACAGCCAGGGTGCGGAGCACGTGATCAGCTGGGAGCTGGCGAGCTCGCCCGAGTATCGTCAGATGCTCGCGAAGTACAAGCAGATTGAACCCTACATGCAGCCGCCGTTCGTGATCGAGCCAAAGGCCCGCGAAGACTCGAAGTCCGATCGCGCCGAGCTCAGCGACGACGAGCAGGAAACGTTGGACAAGGCAGAGAAGAAAGCTCCCAAAGCTGCGCCGCGTCGTAAGCATGAGATGGAGCCAGTCGAGAAGCAGACGGCGCGCGAGTTGTTTGAGTTCGTCATCAACGAAGGCCGCAAGGACTACACCGTGCAGCGCTACAAAGGTCTGGGCGAAATGAGCGCGGGCCAACTGTGGGAAACCACGATGGATCCGGAGCGGCGCACGCTGCTCTCGGTGAAGCTCGAGGATATAGCGGAGTGCGAGACAATCTTCTCCACACTTATGGGCGAAGACGTGGAAGCGCGCCGCAAATTCATCGAAGACAACGCGCTGGACGTGAAGAACCTGGATATCTAAGCGGGAGAACTATTCTTCATGCAACTGTACTCGGCCCTGGGCTTTTAGGTTGTCAGGCCTGAGCGGCGGCTCAAGGCTGCCACGGGTCGACTATGGCAACCCCCATAGGCTGAAAGTGGCTCACATTGCGAGTCGCAACTGTCATGCCATGTACAAGCGCAGTGGCGGCGATGAGCGCATCGCGATCCGATCGAGGATTTGGAACATGCAGGGCCGCACAGCGTTGTGCAACTGCGGTGTCGATTGCCAGAACACGATCCGCAAATGTAGGCAAAACGTGTCTGTCCATCCAAGCACGAAGGACCGCGCCCTGTTTCTGGTCACGCCGTTCGAGGAGAAGAATTCCTATCTCCAGTTCCAGTATTGAAATTGCAGACAGGTAGAGGCTCGCAACAGGAAACGCCTGGGCCCAGGTTCTGACGTTTCGATTTGCCTTCTTTCCCTTCCTCAACTCGGAGACCACATTGGTGTCGAGGATATACATCAGGACAGGTCCGACGGTTTATGAATATTGCCCCGCAAGCGAGGAGCCTCGAATTCAATTGCGGCAGCTTCGGACATCTCCAACAGATCCGCAACGTTCTTTTGCGAACCGGTAAGTTTCTCGTATTCCTCAGCGGTGAGCAGCACATGGGAAGGGCGACCGCGATCCGTGATGAAGACTGGCCCCTTTTTAGCTGCTCTCTTTGCCCGGCTTGTGTCCTGGTTGAATTCTCGGCTGGATAGCTTTGTAACGGCCATGAGATCGTTTCCTTGTAGCAACGTTGCTACATTATACACTATCTCTACGATAGGGCGGTTAAGATCTCGGCGCGGGCGCCGAAGGTGAGCGCGAGTTCGTCGTCAGATTGATTGATTCGCGCGGTTTTCGCTTTCTCAGTACGGTCTGTGTCCTTGGGTAATGCCGGGCCAGGTATCCGTGCGGAAGGGAGCGGCGGGTAAGCCAGCTGCGTTGAATAGCGTCGCCGCCGGATTCGACTGCCATGCGTAGCGCACCTCTTTCGGATTCGGCACGGAAGAGGATGAGAGAACAATCGTGTCGCCCTCGATGTGTGCATCGGCCCAATACCATTTGCGGTCGTCGCCGGCGATGGAGAACTCTTCCAGCTTCTCTCCTTTTACGATGAGGCCGCCATCGGCGTGTGCGAAGTGCAATCGGATTGACCCGGGCACCCTGTCCACCGACAACAGAGTCGGCCCCGAGTACGCTAGATGCTCTCCGTAGTGGTTTGCTAAGGCGCACAGCGCGAGCCGTTCTCCCACGGGAAGTTTGTCTTTGGGATGCAGGTTGTCGGGATCGCCTGTGTCGATGGTGACCGCCAAACAGGAGTTGGGAACGCTGGCAGCCGTGAGCGCTTGCGACTCGCGCGTCTCCGCCCATGGGTCGTCGATCGGCATTGGGCTGCGATGGCTAAACGCTGGAAGACTGACGATGTAGAAGGGGAAATCTCCCTGTCCAAAGAGCCTTCGCCAGTCGGCGATCGTCACGGGAAGAATTTTGCGGTACTGGTATCCGCGATCTGAGTTCTGTTCGCCCTGGTACCACAGCGCACCTGTGATCGCGAGAGGCGCAATGGGCGCCAGCATTCCCTCGTAAAGCACGGACGGCATCACGGGCCAGTTCTCATAACCAATCGGCAAAGCATGCGGCGGACGCGCATCGACACTCAACTGGCCTTTCCACTCACCGGCTAAAGCGATACTCGTTTTGTCCCCGAGCATCAGGCGCAGCTCCTCCGGTTTGCCAAGGAATCCTCCTGCCGGCTTGGTTTTCAGGACTCGAATCGCCACCACGTTCCGCCCGGGTTTCAGCAAGCCATCGCTGACAGGATAGACGCGCGGGTTCTCGACCCATGCGCTGGCGCCGACCTGTGTTCCATTGATGTATGCCGTATCCATGCGCTCGATCGAGCCGAGGAAAAGCAACGCTCGTCCTGCCGGAAGCGGATCGGGCAGCACGATCTCTCTGCGAAACCAGGCCACGGCAGGAGTCTCGGGCAAACCTAGTTCGGAGAATCCGCCGGGAACGTCGACGGACTTCCAGGCCGAATCATCCAGTATTGGAGCGGCCCAGTTTCCCTTGAGCCCGATGTCGTACTCGTCAAACCAGTGCATGACGTAGTTGCCGTATTCGGGCGCGCCCGCCGCGGCCAGTTTCTGAACTTCAGCCAGCGGGACATCGAAGTCCTTGAGTGGTTGAAGCGCGGTGGCGCTTGTCCAGGCCTCCGCGGGAGTTCCGCCGAGGCAATCCACGACGAGGCCGATGGGAACATGGATGTCCTGTTGGACCTTGCGTGCGAAGTAATATGCAACGGCTGAAACCTGGTCCGCCGTTTCGGGCGAGACTACTTTCCACGTTCCTTCCACAAGGTCCGTGTGGTGGTAGGCAGCATGAGACGCAACGGAGAAGAAACGAATCTCGGGGTAATTGGCGGCTCTCACTTCCTCTTCACCATTGCGCGCGAAACGGAGCGGAACCTGCATATTGGATTGGCCGCCGCACAGCCAGACGTCCCCAACCAACACGTTGTGAAGTTCCATCGTCTGGCGACCAATGATCGTTACCGTATACGGACCACCTGCGCGGGGCGGCTGAATCTTCACCTGCCAGCGGCGGTCGGGCCCCGCCACGCCGGTTGCGCTCTTACCGGCAATCTCAACGCGAATTTTGTCCCCCGGTTCGGACCAGCCCCAGATGGTGTTCTTCTTGCCGCGTTGCAACACCATGTTGTCGCTGAAGATCGGACTGACGAGCGGAAGCGGCGTGGCTGATGTTTCCGGTGCCGTGTTTGCCGGGGCCGCCAGAGCCATCATCGGCAGCATCGCTAGCACAGCTACCGCGAGCATTCCCTGCAGCAACTTGCGCCGGGTCAACCCAATCTGTTTTTCCATTCGCCTCTCCTGAGCCATTCCATTGGTCGATTGATCCGCTTCAGCCGTGATCTCCGCCAGGATTCGTTTCGCATCGCGACATTGATATCGCCGGGATCACGGAAACTAGCTGTATCCGCCGTCGCGAGCGCAGCTCTCAATATTCGCTGAACAAGAAGCAGTTAACAACGGTTGGTTTGCTCGATTTGACAGTCACGATCCTGCCACACTTATCTGATCTTCCCGTCCTTCACTTCGAAGTAGTCGCCATTATTTCTGACCGACAAGCTAACTTCCGTTCTGAGTGGGAACGCAACAGCCCGCTTGACCTGTCTATAGCTACAGGGTTCAGCCTAGAGTCATGCGTTGTTGAACCAGTCTTACAAGGAGGACTCGTGAATCGAAAAGAATTCTTTCAGAGCGTTGCCAGTGTTGGTGTGCTAGCAGCATTGCCAGCTTTCTTCGCGGTGGGCTGCTCAGCGAGTGATGACGCTGACGAACGGGCTGCAGGTGCGGCTGAATCACAAGGTCGACGTCCGCCACAGTTCAAGGCAAAACGAGCCATCACTACTTATACCGGACACCTCAGTTTTTCGCCGGATATCGTCTTTCCTCTATTGTGTCCGGTGCGCGAGTACCAATGGCTTGAGGGATGGCAGTGCGAAATGATCTATAGCGACTCTGGCGTCGCCGAAGACAACTGCATCTTCAAAACCGCACACGCAGGCGGGACATTCTGGAGCGTTAGCCGCTATGAGCCACCAAAACGGATTGAGTTCACCACGTTTGTTCCGAACGCGGTCGTCACTCGCCTCATGCTTTCGCTTACACTCGCGGGCGGTGGGACGGACCTGCAGTGGACGAGAATTTTCACTGGTCTAAGTGAGTTGGGGAACGAATCGGTGGGGACGTGGAATACAAAGGTCGATGCAGAGCTCACGCGCAAACTCGAGCACTACCTTAGAACGGGAGAAATGCTTCGCGAGCACATCGCGGGATAGCGCTTCTATTAGACCGACAGCTTCCCCGGCCGGTCTCGCATAAGGGAAGCCTGGTATACAACCTCTTTCAGCCAAAGGACTACCTGCTCATTAGAGTGGGCTTTTTTATTGCCCTCTCATCAAGATCGGCTGGTTTGTGCTGAAGTGCGCTGTGAAGAGCTTTGGATGGCCGCCGAAGGCGAGCAACCCCCCGTTACTTGATATGGCACTGCGGGACGCGGATGCTAACCGTGTCCCCGGGGCAAAGGATGATCCAAAGGAGAACCGAAAGAGCTACAGGGAGGTCTTGCTCTGCTTGCACTATTTTGGTTCTAGAATTTCGATAGAACGATCCTTATCGCAGCACTTCTCGTCTCCAGAATCTGTTTCCCGGTACACAGAGCTGTTTCTCTTCCAGTCTGGCCAGGAACTTACTCGTTCAGTCGCTCGTTGCAGAGTTTTTGTCTGCGTCGGCGTTCCGCAAATCGCCGCCGTCTGTAAGTTCGCCATTATCCACTCCTAGTCGTGACAGCTCGTCGTGAAAGTCATTAAGTAATTTGTCTTCGCGTTCTAGGTAACTTAGAGGCGTCATCGGAATGCGTGGTGGGCTCGATTCTTTTTAACCGGCCTACCACCGCTCAATTCCAACGAAAATAAGTCCATATATCGGCGAGGGCCGATACCAACAAACGGCAAGAATGGGATTCGTCCATCTTCCGTATCCTTCTCGCTGAAGCATATCGCATCCGAGTGCAACTCGCGAGCCTTGCTCTTTGGATATGGCTCAATGTAATACACCCGTTTCAATCCAGACGCAATGATGTGGCGCGTGCAATTGTGGCAAGGAAACGTTGTGACATACAGGTACTTGCCTTCCACACTTATTCCCTGGCGCACGCAGGTCAGTATTGCATCCATCTCGCCATGGACGGCTCTGCCGTACTCCGTGATGTGCCGGAGGTCGCTGGCATGAATAGCCGCGCGGGCGTTTTGTTCACTAACGATTATGTCGCCCAATTTCGAGAGTTCTTGGTCGACAACAAAGCCGACATTCTGATCGTTCGGAGAAATAGAACCAATCACTCTTTTTAGGATTTCACGGACCCTGTTCTCGGATAGCAGCTTATCTCTTAGTTTGCTAACAATACTTCCGACGATTAGATCCCTGTGTTGAAAATTCGAGTCAACCGCCCTCTTGTGGTCTCTGGCGTCGATGTCATCCCCGTCCCAGTACGGGCCTCCCTTCGGTGAAGGAACCTCGTTCATTCCGACTGCAACAACATCTCCTGAGGGCGTAGCTATCGCCGCTCCAACCTGCCGCCCTAATTGCGCAGACCGTGCAGCGGAGGCGTACGCCATAAACATCGCGTGTTCTTCTCTTCTTGGGCTGATGAAAGGGTGGCCAAAAACAAGAGACAAAAAAGCGATCAAGCTGCTCCTTATATGCCTCACCACCTCTTTGCACGAACACGTCAGCAAGGTAGAAAGTTTCACGTGTCCGTTGGCCATTCTTAATCTGCTCATCCTGGTCTCGATTGATGATTTCCTGCGCTTGGTCGTCTGTAAGGCCCTTCTGTTTTCGCAGATACTCTTTTTGTGAGTCATCATCATCAGCGATGGCGATTAGGAAAAAACCCGGACGGTAAATTTCGCGTAAAAGAAAAACTTCTTCGGGGCGCTTAAGAGACCGGATCAGATGCGCGGTTCTCTCGCGAGGCTTGGGCCTGCCGTGTTCATCCTCTTCGCGCTTGGATGCGATACTGTGGACCGCCATTGCAGCTAGGGTTCTGGAATCATTTTGGCAAGCGGCATTTCCCGCGTCCATCAATCGATGCATAGAGTCGACTGTCGACAGTGCCTCAAAAGAAATACTAAGTTCCAAATGCCGAAGCTCTTCACTGACACGATATTCGGTCGTTGAGTATCGATACTGTGTTAAATAATCTTTAAAAACAGCGATGACGGGGTCTGCATCCGTTCCCGCTGGGTAGACGAACCCGAAGACGAGCTCCGCGAACTGAGGTTTACTCACCGTCAGCATCCTTCCATCACGACTGCAAGCGGATAAGTATTTCACCGCAGTCGTATTTGGACACCAGCTTTCTCGCTCGTTCCGCAGTACTTGTGCCGTTTTGTGCACTGGGGGGACCGAATTGAAACGCAGGTTGCCCGGTAACCTTACTCTCGTAACCACCTCCTCATCCCCATCACTGTCTGCAAGTCACGATCCCTGTCACGTTCTCTGATTAGACCGACAGCTCCCCCTGCCGGTCTCGTACAAGAGAAGCCTCGTACAGGAGAACGAAAATCATGGGGACGTTTCGAACCAGCTTCACCAGCCGAATCAGCCTAACCAAATTTCTAGCCGCCGTTTTGTTTGGCGCTACTCTCACTGCGACCGCCGCCTCGGCCCAAAGCCCGACGGCGGCAGATCGGCAGCCGCCCGCGCTTACCATCTACAACGGGAACTTTGCGCTGGTGCGCGAATACATTCCGCTGGAGTTGACCTCCGGGGTGAACACGGTAAGTTTCACCGAGGTCACATCGCATCTCGAGCCCGACTCGGTGATCCTGCGCGATCCCAGCGGACAGCGCTCGTTGCAGGTGCTGGAGCAGAACTATCGCGCCGATCCCGTCTCGCAGGAATTGCTGCTCTCGCTCTACGAAGGCAAGACCATCGACTTTCTCATACAACATGGCGATCGCAGCGAGACGATCAAGGGCAAGATCATCCGCAGCGGTTATGTGCCGTCGATGGTGCGCTACGGCCAGTATCAGCAGCCGGCATATTCGCAGCCGATTATCGAAGTCGATGGCGTGCTGCGCTTCGGACTGCCCGGCCAGCCGCTGTTTCCCGCGCTGACGGGCGACACCATCCTCAAGCCAACGCTCAACTGGCAGCTGCGCACGGACAAGCCCGGACACTTCGACGCGGAGCTCGCGTACATCACCAGCGGCATGAGCTGGGAGGCCGACTACAACCTGGTCGCGCCGGAGAAGGGCGACACCATGGACCTGGTCGGCTGGGTCACGATGACCAACACCAGCGGGCGGAGCTTCGAGAATGCGCGCATTAAGCTGCTGGCCGGCGATGTGAACAAGATTCAGGAGCCGAACTCAGCTCCGTATAACATGGCTGCCAAAGCCGCGCTCGCCCGCGACGAGATGGCGCCCACCGTCACTGAGCACACCTTCGACGAATTTCATATGTACACATTGCAACGTGCGGCGACGCTGCACGATCAGGAGACGAAGCAGGTGGAGTTCGTGCGCGCGATGAATGTCGCGTCGAAGCGGCTCTATGTTTATGACGGCGCGGCGATCGACTGGAATCAGTATCGCTATTGGGCTCCTGAACAGATGCGCACGAATCGTGAGCTGGGCACGCAGTCGAACAGGAAAATCTGGGTGATGCAGGAATTTGTGAACTCGGCGAAGAATAGCCTGGGCATCCCGCTGCCGAAGGGCAAGCTGCGTTTCTACCGTCGCGATACGGACGGGCACCTGGAGTTCACTGGCGAAAGCATGATCGATCACACGCCGAAGGACGAGACCGTGCGTGTGTACACGGGCAACTCGTTTGATCTGACGGGCGAACGCAAGCGCACAAACTTCACGGTTGATACACATAACAATTGGGCGGATGAGTCCTTCGAGATTCGCGTGCGCAATCACAAGACGGAGCCGGTGACGATCATCGTTGCCGAGCGCCTCTATCGCGGGTTGAACTGGAGAATCACGGACGAGTCGCAAGAGCACGTGAAGACCGAAGCGCAGCGCATGGAGTATCACGTGACGGTGCCGCCAGATGGCGAGCAGGTAGTGACGTATACCGTGCATTACACGTGGTAGGTTCGAGGCCCCCACATCTGTCCAAAACAGGGCAGATGTGGGGCACGTTCTGGTATCTTTCCGCCATGCGGAACTTCGATACGCTTACCGAGCGCGAGGTCATCGCGCTTGCCATTTCCCTGGAAGAAGAAGACGAACGCACCTACGCGGATTATGCCGAAGGGATGCGCGAGGATTTTCCCGCATCAGCAGCGGTGTTCGATGGCATGCGCCAGGAAGAGATCGGCCATCGCACGCGCCTGATGAAACTCTACAAGCAGAAGTATGGCGACCACATCCCCATGATTCGCCGCACGGACGTGAAAGGATTCGTCGAGCGCAAATCGGTGTGGCTGGGTGGTCCGCTGCGGCTCGACGCTGTCCGCAAACAGGCCAGCACGATGGAAGTTGAGAGCCGGCGTTTTTATGAGCGAGCCGCGACACGCACGCACGATGTGAATCTGCGGCGCTTGTTCGATGATCTGGCGCAGGAAGAGCGCGGGCATGAAGATCGTGCCGAGCAATTAGAAAAAGAAAAGCTGACCGGCGGTGCGCGCGGCAGAAGAGGCCGAAGCCAGTCGGCGGTTGTTCGTCCTGCAAATCGTTCAACCCGGTCTGGCGGGGCTGATGGATGGATCGGTCTCCACGCTGGCACCGGTTTTTGCGGCGGCATTCGCCACGCACAAACCTTGGGACGCTTTCGTTGTAGGTCTGGCGGCTTCGATCGGCGCAGGCATCAGCATGGGCTTTGCCGAGGCTCTCTCAGACGATGGCAGCCTTACCGGACGCGGACATCCGTGGGTTCGTGGCGCAATCTGCGGCCTGATGACCGCGCTCGGCGGCATCGGACATACGCTGCCATTTCTGATCCCAGATTTTCGCGCGGCTCTAACCGCAGCAATCGTTGTCGTGCTGATAGAGCTCGGCGTGATCTCGTGGATACGCCATCGCTACATGGAGACACCGGCATGGTCCGCTGCGCTGCAGGTCGGTCTGGGCGGAGTGCTGGTATTCGCCACAGGCGTGCTGATCGGAAGCTCGTAGTTTTCTCTAGTCCGGCTGCCATCGCCGCTTGGGATAGAGAAAGTGGATGGTAAGGAACATCGCCGCGATCACCACAAATACGAGAACGCTGCCTTCCGGGCCAACGCTGCCGCCGGTGATCCACTTCGATCCTTGGAAATCGAGGATTAAAGAGAGTGCCCACTGCTTTTTGTCCACTGTCGGGAACGCCGTAAAAGAAGCTTTCACCCCAATCCCACGAGGCGTGCATTCCGACGGCGAACCAAAGATTTCCGGTGCGCCACAGGCTGAAAACGAATACGAGTGCATTGACCGCCGCGGCAATTGCGCCGAGCCAGTCTTCTCCGCCATTCAGGAGATGGATGCCGCCAAAGAGAGCGCATAGAAGAATGCCTGCCGGCCAGAAGCCAATTCCAGTCGTCAGCGTATAGAGCGAATATCCGCGGAACAGGAACTCCTCCGCGACCGCGACCAGCAGAAACGCAATTGCCCAAAGAACTGCGTATCTCGCCAAGGCTGTGCCGTGAAGTACGACGCTGCCCAGGTAGAAACCATGGAAGAGATGAATGAGCAGCATGAGAAAACTGAGTGCCGCAAATCCGACGAGAAGCCCGAGCACAAATCGACTTCTTTCCGCTGACCGAAGCGGCAGGCCATAAACGGCCCACGGTCGCCTCTCAAGCCGGGCAGCGACTAACGCCGGGAGCACGGTAGAGCATAGAAGAGCAGTTTCGGCGGCGATCACTCTTCCCGGTGTTTCTACGGCGATCGGATGCCCGAAGATTGCCCTCAGAATTGACTGAGAAAGCCACACCAGCAAGAGAACGGCTATGACGTAGAGCGAAAATCTCCAGCCAGAACGCAATCCCTCGGCGTTCAAGAAGATATGGGACACGAATCCGTTCGGGTTCGGGGCGTTCTATTGCGGGCTGCGGATTCGGGTCACCCTGGCTCATGAGATCAAGCAAAGAGAGTCTATAACTCAGACGCAATCGCTCGAGCGGCAATTAGCAGTTGCGCCTGACAAAAAAGTTACCAAAGGCGCTAAAAATCATGTGGAAGCCGATTGCCCGGCTCTCCAGTGTGAAGTACCATAACGTCACTTTGTGATCGTAAGAGGCGTTAGCTGGCCCTCCCATTCCACGGGGAAATTGCGCTGGCATCCGGAATTACAGCATGATGAAAACGGAACGTGAGCATCGGGACGAAATCGTTCGCGTAGGCAAGGCGCTCTACGATCGCGGATTCGTGGTTGCCATGGACGGCAATATCTCCGTCCGGCTCGACGCGGAACGCATCCTGGTCACGCCTACATGCATGTGCAAAGGCATGATGACGAGCGACGATCTGGTGATCGTCAATCAGCACGGGCACAAACTACATGGCCGCCGCAATGTCTCGAGTGAGTTGGGAATGCACCTGCTGATCTACAGCATGCGTCCGGATGTGCATTCCGTAGTACATGCGCACCCTCCCACGGCAACCGGATTCGCCGCCGCCGGAGTTGCGCTGGATCAGGCTCTCGTCTCAGAAGTGGTGCTCACATTGGGGAAAGTTCCTCTCGCGAAATATGGGACGCCAGGCACGGCCGAGCTCACGGAGTCGTTACGCCCGTTGGTCCACGAGCATTGCTCCATCCTGATGGCCAATCATGGCGTAGTCTCCTACGGCGAAAGTCTCGAGCACGCGTTCATGCGCATGGAGACGGTGGAACATTTCGCGAAAATCGCGCTGGTCGCAAGAACATTGGGCACGCCGCAGGAACTTCCAGCCGACGACGTGCGCAAATTGGAAGCGATCCGCGAACGTATGAAGTTGATGAGTCCCAGCAACGGCCATCCTCCCAGGATGGAAGCCGTCGGCACGATTGCTGACAGCGCGCCTGATCGCGTTCCGGTCAACGAATAAGCCCGCATGCCCAAGGCGTATCCTCGCTGATCAGGCCGGGATGCTGCCCGCCTCGCTGATCTCGTTGACGCTAAGCTGCTGTGCAAGCTACAATTACTAGGTTTGCCTGTACTGCCAGGTCCCATCCTAGTCAGCCTGCTGCGAATGTGAGCGCGGGATTCCGATCGGGGCAGCCGCTGCCGTCCTGGCGCGGTGGAGTGCAAGCGTTATTTTTAGGCTCGTGGCAGTGCTCGTGTGGCCTGTCTTGGAGGAATTATGTACGCGGTCATCCGCACCGGGGGAAAGCAGTATCGCGTCGCACCCGGCGATGTAATTCGGGTCGAGAAACTGGCTCCAGTCCAGGACGACCAGGTTCAGTTCAGTGAAGTTCTGGCAGTCTCGTCCGAAGAAGGACACGTTTCGCGCCCCAGCGGCGCCGCTCACGTGATCGGCCAGGTCCTCGGCGACGGCCGCGCAGACAAGATTCTCGTTTTCCACTACAAGCGCAAGAAGCAGTACAAGAAGCTGCAGGGACATCGGCAGCCGTTCACTGCCGTACAAATCACTGAGATCTCCATCGACGGACAGAGCTTCAAAGCTCCGGAGAACGTACTGAAGCCGCGCCGAGTCGAAAAGCCGGCTGCGGAAGAAGGCGTGGAAACTGCTCCCAAGGCGGCGAAGAAGTCCGGCCGCAAGGCAGCTCCGAAGAAGGCCGCCAAGAAAGCTGCGAAGAAGACCAGCGCCAAGAAGTCGCCTGCAAAGGGCAAAAAGAAATAGGTTCGAAATCAAGGTGGCGCAGCGCGCCCCGGTAATAAGGAACTGTCATGGCACACAAAAAAGGGTTAGGAAGTTCACGAAATGGGCGCGACTCAAACGCGCAGCGGCTCGGAGTGAAAGTTTTCGGCGGACAGACTGTTCCCGGAGGCTCCATCATCGTTCGCCAGCGCGGCACTCGCTACAAGGCAGGACTGAACGTCGGCCGCGGTAAGGACGACACCTTGTTCGCGAAGGTCAGCGGCACAGTGAAGTTCGTCGACAAAGGCTCGATGGGCAAGTTCGTTGTAGTGGATCCGCTCGCGAAGGCGTAAACGCAAGTCACCAGAAATCAAAAGGCACGGAGATCATCCGTGCCTTTTCCCTTCTCACATCTTTTCTATTCTGACCCTCTCTTATTGCGGTCTGTTCTGCTGGGTTGGCGACGCGATCGCGCCTTCCTGCGTTCCCGAAGTTGCACCGCTCGAACCGCTTGCCCCAATCGCATTTCCGCTCACCAACATCTCTACCCGACGATTCTGCTGACGACCCTCCGGGCTAGCGTTGCTGGCGATAGGATCGTTCTTGCCGAATCCCTGCGCGATTACGTTGTTCGCGGAAACACCCTGGCTGATCAGATAATCGCGAACCGAAGCGGCACGCTCCTCAGATAGCTGCTGGTTATATTGCTCGCCGCCAACGCTGTCGGTGTATCCATCGATCTTCAATTGCAGATCCGGGTATGCAAGGATGATGCCCGCCACTTTCGCCAGCCGTTCTTTCGCAGATGGCTTCAGTGTTGACTTGTTGAAGTCGAAGAGAACGTCAGGCATGTTAGCGACGAGTCCTTGTGCCGTCTCGCGAGTCTGTAAAACCTGGCTCAACTGCTGACGAAGCTTTTCGCGCTGCTGCGCCGCCTGCTGTTCGGTCTGCAACCGTGCCTGCTCGGCGCGATCCGCCTGGGCGCGAGCGTCGGCAGCCTGTTGCGCCAGTGCTTGCTGTTGCGCGCGAGCCTGTTCCGTCGCCTGCTGTGCGGCGAGCTGCTGCTGACGAGCCTGATCCGCGGCCTGCTGCGCTGCCTGTTGCTGAGCCTGCGCCTGTGTAGCGGCTGCTTGAGCCTGCTGAGCTTGTTGCTGCGCCGCCTGAGTGCGATCGCGTTCTGCCTGCCGTTCGGCGGCTGCACGTTCATCGTTCCTCTTCTGGATGCTCAGCACGCGAGCATCTTCGGCCGATTGCGTTGCTGCGCGTGACGCGGTACGGATCGGCGTGCTGCCTTTCTTGTCGGTGTAGTATTCCTCAGCCTGCGTGAGAGAATCCTGCGCTTTCTGCATCGCCCCGGGAGCGTACTGTTCGGCGCCCTCTGACTTTGCAATCGCAACTGCATTTCGTGCCTGCAACAATTCCAGTGGAACCTTCTTATAGTCAGCACCGGTTGCGGGCAGCTGCTGCGGCCTCAGGTCCATCGTGTATTCGCCCTTCTGCAATGCTTCGAAACGCGCCACGATGGGAGTCACTGAACCTTTCGTCTTCTCCGTCGGCTCATTCTGCGCGACGATCATGTCGCTGGGGTGCGTCACTGCGTAATACGGCTCGGCGGTGACGACCATGCCGAAGCTCTGGAGGTTGCTGGTGACCTTAATCTTTGCATGGCCATCGTCGTCAGGAACCACTTCACCGAGGTTCGTAGCACGCCCGTCTGGAGTGATTGCCCACAACACATACGTCAGGTATTCCGGACCGAAGGTGCGCGCGCGGTCGAGGTGATGTATATCCGCGTCAATCGCCAGACGACCATCTTTTCCCTCCACTTTCGCGTCGCCGTCTACCTTCGGCATCAGGTTTGTGCCTTTGAAATCAACTTTCGTGGAACCGCCTTTGTAGCGGTAATTAATTGCCGGAGTGGTGCGCTCAACCACGGTCACACGAAACGTCGGCGCTTTTCCAGCACGTTCGGTGTAGTTGCCGCTGTTCTGAGTTGAGGAATCCGGCGTCTGTTGGCTTGCATCGTCCTGTGCCGCCAGCGGCAAGGCGGAGACTCCAGCTACTGCTGCAATCAAGAGAAGCTTCCGAAGCATGTTGTACCTGCCCTATTTACTTATTTCTAACTAGACAAGTTGGATGACAGATGGGCTAAGGTGTTTGCTCGGGCCTAAGGCCTTGCGCTGTATTGTTTTGGCGAACGTATAATGCTGGGGAACGCGGTTCCGTTCCCGTTGCAAGAGCCACATGTTTCGGAGGCAGAGATGAAGCAAGAGAAGCTGGAGAAGATCTCGAAGCAGAATCGTCGTGAGTTCCTGAAAGTTGGTGGCGTAGCTACAGCGGCAATGCTGGCCCATGCTGCTGCTCCAACCCAAGCGCACGCGCTTCCGGCTCTGCCCGCAAATCCGGTAACTCCCACTGCCATGCCGACCCGCAACCTGGGAAAAACCGGCTACAAGGTTGGCATCTTCAGCCTGGGCGGACAGGCCGCGCTCGAGCGTCCGAACAATGACGCAGTGGCTGTGCCCATCGTCGAAAAGGCGCTCGACCTTGGCGTCAACTACATCGATACGTCTTCGATCTACGGTGGTCCGGATCGCTGGAGCGAGCGCTACATCGGACAGGTGATGAAACGGCGTCGCGCCGAAACGTTTCTCGCCACGAAAACCAAAGAGCGCACGCGCGACGGATCGCTGCGCATGATCGAAGAGTCGCTGAAGCTGCTGCAGACCGATCACGTGGATTTGTGGCAGCTGCATGACATCGGCATCCAGCCGAACGTGGATGAAATCTTCGCCAAGGGCGGCGCCATGGAAGCGCTGCTCGAGATGCGCGATCAGAAGGTAGTGCGCTACCTCGGCGTCACCGGTCATTTCCGCCCGGAGCCGCTGATGGACGCCATCCATCGTCATCCGTTCGACACGATCCTGATGGCCGTGAATGCCGCCGACAAATACCACTACAGTTTCAGCGACCAGTTGCTGCCGCTCGCGGTGGAAAAACAGATGGGCATCATCGGCATGAAGGTACCCGCGCGCGGACGTCTTCTTTCTACCTGGACACCGCCTGCGATCGACCAGCAAAAGCATTCGTGGGAAGGCATGGCGGTGCAGGCGCACACCCCGGGGACGTTGAGCATGCGCGAAGCCGTGTATTACGCGCTCTCGCTGCCTGTAAGCACGATCATCATCGGCTGCGATTCGATTGCACAGCTCGAGGAGAACGTGACCCTTGCTCGCGAATACACGCCATTGAGCGGCACACAGATGGCGTCTCTGCACGGCAGAGCAGAAACGGTTTCGCAGCAGTCACTGTTCTTCCGCTTCTACAACCACGAGTAACTGCGGATTCACCACAGAGGCACAGAGTTCCCAGAGCTTCTTCGGCTGTAGCGTCTGTGCTTGTTCCCTTCAATCTAGGATTCGGGCACCAAGTAGACTTGGCTAAATGCTAATGGCTAAGTGCTAACTGCTGGATGCTAAAATCCAGCTTTGCAGCCCACATCTCAAAAGCAAAGCTCCGGGTTCCGCGGTTCTGCGGTCGCGGTGGCTACGGGAATTTTCCTCAGCCGCATCGTCGGACTCGTGAGGGACCGCGTATTCGCTCACTACTTCGGCAACTCGGACGCCGCCGACGCATTCCGCGCCGCCTTCCGCATTCCTAACTTCCTGCAGAACCTTTTTGGCGAAGGTGTTCTCTCGGCGTCTTTCATTCCTGTTTACGCCCGGCTGAACGCGGAGAATCGTCACGAAGAAGCATCGGAACTTGCCGAGGCCATCTTCGGATTGTTGTTCCTGACCACGTCCGTTCTCGTGACATTGGGAATTGTGGCGACGCCATGGCTGATTGATGCCATTGCCCCCGGTTTTCATGGAGACAAGCGGCTCCTCACCATTCACCTGGTGCGGGTTCTGTTTCCGGGAGCGGGACTGCTGGTGTTTTCGGCGTGGTGCCTCGGAATACTGAACAGTCATCGCAAGTTCCTGTTGTCGTACACCGCTCCGGTGATCTGGAACTTCGCCATCATCGGTAGCTTTTTGTGGAAAGGTGGCCACCAGGCGGAATCCGAACTGGCGGTCACGGTCGCGTGGGGATCGGTGGTCGGCAGCGCCTTACAGTTTCTTGTGCAATTCCCCGCCGTGCTCAGATTTCTTTGGCCGCTGCGCGCTCGGCTGAAGTCGAGTTCCGATCATGTGCACACCGTGATCCGCAATTTCTTCCCGGTATTCGTAAGCCGCGGAGTAGTTCAGATCAGTGCGTACATCGATTCGCTGCTTGCCAGCTTTCTGCCGACCGGTGCGGTGGCAGCGCTTGCCTACGCGCAGACTCTGTACTCACTCCCGGTGAGCCTTTTCGGCATGAGCGTGTCAGCGGCCGAATTACCCGCGATGTCGAGCGCACTCGGGACGGCCGACGAAATCGCTGCAGCTTTACGAAAGCGTCTTGCAGCCGGACTGCAGCAGATCGCTTTCTTCGTCGTGCCCTCGGCAGTTGCGTTCGTGCTACTCGGGGACGTCGTGGTGGCGACCATCTATCGTTCCGGTGCGTTCAACGCTCGCGACGTGACATACGTTTGGTCGGTGATCGCTGGCTCGGCGGTGGGGCTGCTGGCGTCCACATCGGGACGCCTTTATTCGTCAGCTTTCTACGCTCTGCGAAACACGCGCACGCCTCTGAAGTTCGCGGTGATCCGGGTCAGCCTCACGCTCGTCCTCGGATATCTATGCGCGCTGCCGCTGCCGCCGCTGCTGGGCATTGACCGCCGCTGGGGTGTCGCGGGACTGACGCTCTCTGCGGGCATCGCTGGATGGATCGAGTTTGTGCTGCTGCGTCGCGCGCTGCATCGCGAAATCGGCGCGGTTGATTACTCCGTGCCGCGCGTGCTGAAACTGTGGCTGGCGGCGATTGTAGCGGCCGTAATCGGATATGGGATCAAGCGAGTGCTGCCGTTCCATCGGCCGCTGCTCGTCGGACCGGCGGTGCTGATTCCCTATGGCGCGATTTATCTCGGATTGACGCAGATGATGGGGATCTCGACCGTGGGCGGATTGATGCGGAGATTCACCCGCCGGTAGCGAACATTGCTGAGGGTGCCCCATCTCGCCCTCCTTTGGCGAGGTGGGAGGGCACTAGCTCCATTCCTAATTCAGTGCCCTGCGGCCGCTGCACTCCTGACACTCACAAACTCTTGTCAAGTCCCCAAAATCCCCAAAATCGCCGCAACCCCATCATTCGAGGTGAATATAATTTCGACCAAAGTGTCTGGTAGGTGCCCCTCATTTTGTCACAATAGAAGTGGATGGAAACGACCACATGTCGTTGGACGACAGATCGATACGCCCCGCCTAGAATTGCTGGTTCGGATTCCACGACGTCCCTGGGTTCGAAAGGTTTGCCAGCATGTAGCCTACGTTCCTGGGAAGGTTCCACCAGATTCCAGCGCCCGATTTGGAGAGCCGGCGAGTGATGGACCGAGGGGAGTAGAAGCGTCGCGCCACCCACTCCGTTCCGGCTTCGAGCGTTTTCCGTGACATGCGCGCAGGCTCGAAAACGCAGTGCTTTTTTCCGTCATACTTCGACCAGTCGGTGGTGAGGATCCTTCCGTCGGCATTCATTCGATGAAATGTTGGAGAGCCGGGCATGGGCACAACCATACTTATGGTGGCGACATCGACAGCAGACTCATCGAGAAAATCGGCGGTGCGGCGGAAGATCCCCACGTCGTCCTGGTCGAAGCCAAACATGATGCCCAGGTGAACGGCGACTCTGTGACGATGCAGGCTCGCAATCAGCCGGCGATAGTCGCCTACACGGTTGTGCGCCTTGTTCGTGGCCTGAAGACTCTCTTGCGAGATCGACTCGAAACCCAGGAAGAGCGCCTTGCACCCGCTACGGGCTGCCAGCTCCACGAACTCTTCGTCGCGAGCGGCATTCGCCGTGCATTGGCTTGTCCACCATTTTCCTAACGGAGTAAGAGCCCTGAAGAGTTCCTTGGCGTAACGCGGATTCGCGCCGATGTTATCGTCCCAGAACACGACCGCGCGTGTCGGACTAGTCGCGACTTCACGCACAACTTCATCAATCGGACGATACCGAACCGTTCCGGGACCGTAGAGCAGTGGAATGCTGCAGTAATCACATCGATGAGGGCACCCGCGAGTTGCAATGGTGACAGACTTCCCGTAACGGCGGCCCCGGATCAAATCCCAACGTGGCGCGGGCATGCCGGCGAGTGGTGCCTGCCGCGTGGAAACGTAGACATCTTTCAACTTGCCCTGGGCAGCATCCTCGAGCACGCGTGGCCAGGTGTCTTCGGCCTCACCTACGACGACTGCATCCGCATGGCGTGAGGCTTCCTCGGGAAGCGCTGTCGCGTGCGGTCCGCCGATCACCACCGGCACTCCTCGGCGACGGAATTCTCGCGCGAGATCGTAGGCATGAAAAGCGGACGGCGTTGGCGCGGTAATCCCAACAAGGTCTGCCGGTTCGTCGAAGCGCACGGGTTCAACGATCTCGTCGGTATGAATGACGCTATGCTCGTGCGGGGTGAGAGCCGCGATGAGCGGCATCGTCAGCTGAGGAAACTGAATCAGGCGCCAGCGGCGCAGGCGTCGTGATTCCGGCGACTCGGCAGTGATCAGGTGAATGCGCACTCGTTGGTATTGAACTTCATTGCACTGTCGGGTGAATCAATGTACACCGACATGGAGGCGATTTCCAGATATCTGCGATAACAGGTATTTATGTTGTGGACGTTTTTCGCGGGCGAGGCGCCCCGCGCCACAGGTTGAACGTGGTGAAAGTATAGGGCTGCCTCGTCGCTCCGCTCCTCGGCATGACAGCCAGGATAGTTGTGGTCACAAGAGCTGACACCGCCCAGACCACACACCAGTTCATTCCCACCCTTACGCCAGGGCAGGGCACCCACGGTCTTTTGCTCTCGATTAGCCGATCACAAATACCCGATTACCAATTCCCGCTCACGCGGTAAACGGCCGGGCCGCCGAAGAATTGACCGAAGAAGATCGTGTTGCTATCGGGAAATGATGCGCATGTTCTGCCAGTCGTACGCGAATTTCTTGCCGCAATCCAAACACACGATGTAGTGGCTTGGGCCGCTGCCCACAGATTCCCAATCACCCGATGACTGGCTTTTGGCTGCAGCTGAGGTAAACGGCTGGGAAGTATTCCGATGACGGCAAGACAACGAGAATAATTGAAGAATACGCTCTACCACAGATCCGGTAACGCACCGCAGCGGGTCTTACCTGTTGCGACCCGCCGCGGCAGAAATCGTACTGAAAACTACGCGCGCGCGGCCGCAGCAGTTGCTTCGGCCGGCGTTTCCTTGGCTTCGCCGTTGGCCTTTTGGCCCGGCTTGCGAATATCGATACCGCCCTTGAAGAACGCGCCATCTTCGATGCTAGATGCGCTGCGCAACTACGTCGCCGGTCAGCGAGCCTTCCGTGCGGATGTCCACACGATCGCTGGCGGTCAGGTTGCCGCGAACCTTGCCGAGCACCACTACTTCGCGAGCATTGATGTTTGCGTTGACGACACCGTTCTTGCCAACCGTAACGCGATTTCCGGGCAGGTTGATGGAACCTTCCACGCGGCCGTCGATGTAAAGCGATTCCGAACCGGTTACTTCACCCTTGATGACCAGCGACTTGCCGATTGTGGCCTGGTCGGTAGTGTTGAGGGTGGCATTTCGGGGCGCGGTCGCGGGCGCTGGATCATAGCTTGTGGTCGGCGCCGGAGCTGCCGGACGTTGTGGTTCGGGTGTAGACGGAGTGGGGGAATTGGGATTCGTGGGCTTCCACATAAAACTTCTAATCCTTTCGGCTCTGGATTAAACGATTATAGACGCACGTACGTCTCCAAATCGCGCCAGACCGGAAACATGTTGAAGAGTTCCGGACTCTTTGAAATTAAAGGGTGAATTCCTCTGCCGCAACCCCTTTTTCACACCTTCGCGAAACCACGGTCGCGAAGAATTTTCCACCCACGGCAAATATTGCTTGTATTGCCTAGGTAGTAATATCGGCAGAATGCCTTAGGAGCTTAGATCAAAGCTGCCTACTACGGGTTACGAAGTTCATGGACGGGTGTCACGCGAGCTGCCGTCAGAATCCGTTGCTGCGACCGCGACGCATCAGAGCGACGGTCAGAAATCCCACCAGCAGCGACGGCGACATGACCAGCGGCCACACCACCCGGTCTTCAATCCAGCATAAGAATTCGAATGACTGTCGAGCAAATTGCTCCAGTCCGTTGGCGGTTTCGAATTGGCTTTCCATGCGGCCACCTGTCCAAAGGAACCCAAGTTCAAGTTGCAAGTTGCGAGCTTTGTGACGGACCGCTGCAACAGTGCTCCTTGCTTTCCGAACGGCGGTCCATGATCATCCAAAGAAAGTGATGATTTCCGACACTGCCATTCTGCGCAAAATCGAGCAGCAGCCGAAACAGAACGCCGGCTTCAAGCAGCTTGTGCGCGAATTGCGTGCGCACGGAGCCGAGCGCCGTCATCTGGAAGAACGCCTGAACGAACTGGTGAAGAGCGGCAAGCTGCGCGAGTCGGACGGCCGTTACCAGATTCCGCGCGCCGTTGCCAGCCGCAACCAGGTGATCGGACGGCTGACCATGCATCGCGACGGCTACGGATTTGTTATCCCCGAGAGCGATGAGGTTCGCGCGCGCATACAGGGCGACATCTACGTGAATCCGCATGCGATCGGAAACGCCATGCATGGCGATCGCGTGCTGGTGGATATTGGGCCCGTACGTTCCGATGGACGCGCCGAAGGGAAGATCGCGAGCGTGCTCGATCGCGCCCATCCCAGCGTGGTCGGAATCTTTCATTACGGGCGCAAGTACAACTTCGTAAGTCCAATCGACGAGAAGATCACGCAGGACATCGTGATTCCAGCCGGAGAAGAGCGTCCCGAAAAAGAAGAAGCGGACGCCAGCGCCAAAGGACATAAGCGCAGCGGTCTGAATGCGCATCGTGTAGTCGGCTCGGAAGCGCATCGACGTACCGAATGGGATGATCTCGAAGGCGTCGCCGTTGATGTCGAGATTACTGACTGGCCGACGCCGACACAGAATCCCAAAGGCCGTGTGATGGAGATCCTCGGCTACGAAGACGATTTCGGCGTCGATGTCGAAATCATTATCCGCAAGCATCACCTGCCGCACCGTTTTCCGGTCGAGGTCCTGGAAGAAGCGCAGGAGTTTGATGCGACGATTCCTGCTCCAGAACTGCAGCACCGTCGCGACTTCCGCAACGTTCCCATCGTGACCATTGATGGCGAGACCGCGCGCGACTTCGACGACGCCGTGACCGTGCACATGCTGCCGAACGGCAATTACGAGTTGCAGGTGCACATCGCGGATGTCGCGCAATTCGTGACCGACGATTCAGCGCTGGACCGCGAAGCGCGCCTGCGTGGCAATAGTGTCTATTTCCCTGATCGCGCGATTCCCATGCTGCCGATCGAGCTCTCGACCGACCTGTGTTCGCTGCGGCCGAAGGTGGACCGGCTGGTGATGTCGTGCGTGATGGAAGTGGATCACCAGGGCGAGGTGCTTGGGTTCGAGTTGAGCGAAGGCGTGATCCGGTCCACGGAGCGCATGACGTATACCGACGTGAACGCGATTCTCGAAGGCGATGCCAAGCTGCGAGCGCATTACGCTCCCCTGATCCATATTTTCGAGATGATGCGCGACTTGGCAACAATCCTCAATCGCAAACGCGCGCGACGCGGATCGATCGATTTCGACCTTCCCGAACCGGTGATCGAATTCGACGACAACGGGCTGATGCAGGGGATCACGCGGTCCGAGCGGAACTTCGCGCATCGTCTGATTGAAGAATTCATGCTGTCGGCGAACGAGTGCGTGGCCAGCTACCTGGAGAAGAAGCACATCGCGGCGATTTACCGCATTCACGAGAAGCCGGACCCGAAGCGCGTGTTTGATTTCGAGACCATCGCCGCGACGTTCGGATATTCCCTGGGCGTGGGCGCGTTGCCAATAAAGCGCATGGAGATGAAGTCTGACCGCCGCTCGCATCATCAGACGGGACGCCAGCCGACGCGCATCGAAATCCCGGAAGACGTGCACATCACGCCTCGGATGTATCAGAAGCTGACAGAGAAAATTGCGGGCAAGCCAGAAGAGCGCATCCTGTCATTCCTGATGCTGCGTTCGCTGAAGCAGGCGCGCTACTCGGAGGAGAACGCCGGACACTTCGCGTTGGCCGCGCCGACCTACACGCATTTCACGTCGCCGATCCGGCGCTATCCCGACCTGATCGTTCATCGCCTGCTGAAAGACGCTCTGCGCGAACAGTCGGAGTTTCATGACGGCCTGGTGCCTGTAGGGCGCGGGACACCCGTTGGCAGCGAGCGCCCAACAGCCTGGTCAAAGCGCGCGGAGAAATTTCAGAAGGACGCATCGCCGTGGGCGAAAGGATCGCCGAAAAAGTCCGGCGGGAAACCAGCGGGCCGCGATGGCGATCAACGCGGCACTTTCGGAACCGATACCGCTTCCGGTCCTTCATGAGATTGCGGATGAATCGAGCCAGTCAGAGCGCCGCGCCGATGATGCTGAACGTGAATTGATGGAGTGGAAGAAGGTCAAGTTCATGTCGGAGCGCATCGGCGAAGAGTTCGAAGGGCTCATCATCAGCGTCACCAAGTTCGGTTTCTTCGTCGAGCTGAAAGACCTGTTCATCGAAGGGCTGGTGCCGCTGTCGACACTCATCGACGACCGCTACACATTCCACGAAAACACGCGGCAGATCATCGGACAACGAACGCGAAAGACCTATTCGTTGGGCGAGACCGTGCGGGTCATAGTCGATCGCATCGATCCGGTGATGAAGAAGATCAATTTTGCGGTGATGGAACCGGAGCCGGTTCGCGCGCAAAAGAAGAAGCGCAAACGTTCGTAATGGTTTCGTTGCGGATCTGAAACTACTGCTGCTGCGGCACGGTAAATTCGACGCCGCGGTCTTCATTGGACTTCAGTGTGGCTTCGCGATCGAGCTCCGACAACGGAACCTTCTGCATGTGGCCATTGTCGGCCATCAGCCAAAGCGTATTTCCTACGATTGCGTAATTCTGAGTTTCCATGCGCTTGCCATCGCGGAACACGAGCGTCGTGGGAGGGTCGTCGTTCTGAGGTTTTGACGCGGCGGGAGCCGCAGAGGAAGTTGGCGCAGGCTGCAGACCCTTGGTTCTCCGCGTAATCGCGCTGTGCTTGCTGATCCTGGCGCATCTCGGCGAGCTGCTGCTGCATGTATTGCAGTTGGCCTTGCAACGATAGCTGCTGGTTATAGGCGGCCTGTTGCTGCAGGTAGTTATCGTAGTTGTTGCTGTAGGAATCAGAATCCCAGCCCCAACCTCCCCAGCCCCATCCCCACCACGGCCAGACAACTGCATTCCGCCTGAAACCGTTATGGAAGCGACCGTTGTTGAAAGGATGGACGTGATTCACATTGAAGTTGCCGAATTGGCCGTGGTTGGCGATGCCGACAGAGCGTATCGGCATTCCTCCTGGACGAGCGGCGAACCCTGATCCGTGAGCCGGGCCTGCCATGGGGTGTCCACCGCCACCCATGCGAGCTCCACCACCGCCACGAGCTCCGCCGCCGCGCTGAGCAGCAGCCGGAACCATTGCGAGCGCAAGAAGCAGAAGCGACAATAGAATCGCGCGCCGCATAGAGTTATTATACCCGCGTTTGGGGGCCGAGTTTCGAGGGTCCGGAGCTGCCTTGAGGGCGCCAATGTAATTTGTTGGTAAACGGGGTGTCGCGACTTTTCTTATTGCCCGGGAGCTTGTACCCTCTTTCAGACCGCTCGTCTCTGGCCTGACGAATCTAAGTACGTTCGTGGCGGAAGCTCGAACCGCCGCATTTATCGAGGTGATCCGCTTGCGCAATTGGTTCTGCTGGCTGTTGCTGCTGGTGCTGTGTTTGGGCACAGGCACGGCTATCGGCGCCAGTCCGGCGGATACCAAACAGGTGGGTCCCGAGGAAGTTCCTGCCAGTCTCGCGCCGCGCTTCATTCACTACAACCGCATGTCGTCTGCGGCACGGCAGGCTGCCGCTCAGGGCGCATACTCACAGGTCACAATCAATTCGGTCCCGCACTGGTCGGCAGCGTTTTCGCACGATGGGACGATCTATCCCTACACCATCGTAGGAAGCAAGCCGGCAGCCGGCGGAATGACGCAAATCCATACCGCACTCGTGCCGATCTCGCTGGAGTTTGACGAGTACGTTGACCAGCAGGGCAGACCTTTAATTCTGGACGTGACGCCATCGATCGCGCGTGTGGTGCAGTCTCCGAATTTCGCGACGTACAACTACGGCACTGGCGACGTGCAATTTGCCGACGCGGTCCAGCGGGCGCAGTTCGCGTCGTACTCGGGGCCGAACTGGCACACGCAACTGGCGCTGCCGCGTGTCCTCGCACCGGTGGTGCTGGAGGTTCCCGTCGGAGCCGCGAAACTGTATCAGTCTGCGAGTGGCGTCCTCTACGCCAAAGTCGACTTCAACTTCTTCGCCTCGCAGATCAATACCATCACGCAGATGGCGAAGCTGCAGGTAGACGAATTCCCCATTCTGCTCGCGTCGAACACACTGCTTTACGAAAATGGCGACGCCAGCCAGTGCTGCATTCTCGGCTTCCATACAGCCTATGAAACGGCACACGGCCACAATTCGATTTCGATCCAGACGTTCGCCTATGCGAGTTGGCTGGACTCTGGCATCTTTCGCGATCCCGAGATCGCGGACGTGCTGCCGTTGAGTCACGAGATCTCCGAGTGGATGAACGATCCGTTTGTCAGCAATGCGGCACCGGGCTGGATCTCGCCGGACGGGCACGGCTGCCAGGAACACATCACCACCGGAGATCCGGTGGAAGTGCTGCCGCACCCGTCATTCGAAGTGGCGCTGAACGGCTTTACCTATCATCCGCAGACGCAGGCGCTGCTGCAGTGGTTTACGCGCGAGGCTCCATCGAGCGCATTCGAGCACGCGTACAGCTTCCCGGATACGTCGGCACTAAAGGCGCCGTCGCAAGCCTGCGAGTAAAGCTTCTGGTTGGGGTAGTTGGCAGCTAGTTGCGGTTCGCTTCCGTATATCTACTCACTACTAGCTACCCGAGCTACGCACGACCTAAGGCCGTCTCATTTACAATTGACCCATGGCAACGGTGACCTCCGAAGCGTTGATGGAAAAGCTGCGCAATTGCTACGACCCGGAGATTCCTCTGAACGTGGTCGACCTTGGTCTCATCTATGGCGTGACTGTCGAGAATGAAGGCGACGTCGTCGTGGAGATGACGTTGACGGCGCAGGGCTGCCCTTCGCACACGGAGATCAGCCGCGATATCCGCCAGACGCTGCTCAGCATGGAAGGCGTGAACAACTGCAAAGTGAATGTTGTATGGGATCCGCCGTGGACGCCGGAGCGGATCAGTCCGGAAGGCCGGCAGAAGCTGGGTATCGAGGATTAGTTTCTGCTCCCACCTCGCCGAAAGCCGGCGAGATGGGGAACCCGCCACATTCGCTGGTGTAAAATCAAAGCAGTCGGGACGTGGCTCAGCCTGGTAGAGCACTCGCTTGGGGTGCGAGGGGTCGGCAGTTCAAATCTGCCCGTCCCGACCAATAAACCCCGCCTTCAGCTATCAGCAGTCAGCTTTCAGCCAAAACCTCTCTTTCACCCTCGCATCTGGATCCGCAGTCACGACTTCACAGAACTTACGGCCGCTACCGTTACGATCACACGCTTGTAGCGCGACAACGGCGGGCTGCCTTTATCCGTGACTCGCAGAATGAAGTGAACCGTCTCCGGTTTCTCAACTGTTGGTGCGATGACCCAGACAGCGGCGGGCATATTCTCCGCGGTATCCGTCCTGACTATCCCTTTGTACGAGCCGGCCTCCGGATAATCGAACCAGTAGAAACTAACGCTGTCGCCGTCCGGATCCGTGGCGTGCGCCTTAAGCTCGAACTTTTCTCCTGACCGAACCGTGATTGCGTTCGGCTGATCAAGGACAGGAACTGGAGGATGGTTCGCTTCCTGGTACGGCTTTGTCGTCCAGTTCATCCGCGCGGCGAAATCGTTTTGGAAGTCGTCTCTCCAGCGCCAGATCGTGGCCTTGAAGTCTTTGAATGATTTGTCGCCAGCCCGAGTCGCGCGCCCGTACTCACCCGCTATCGGCGGCGTGTAGTTGTCGATCGCGTTGGTCCAGATGGGACGGGTCTCGGTGGTGACGGGAACGTCGCCAAGATATTTCGTGGTATCTCCAACGGGACCAGCCGGCGTGTACAGCTCGTAACGTCCGCCCCAGCCGCCCCAATCAGGACGCTCAGGATCGCTGAGACCGTTAGGAATCAGCCCCAGCCACGAGGGCGTGTCGCCTTCCATGCCGTATGCAACGTCCGGATATGCGGCGCCCATGGGGCCGTGTCCCTGCTGAATGTGGTCGGCGAGCCATTTGTTACTGATTGTTGTGTTGTCGATACCGGGTATAAAGCTGTTGATACCCGTCCACGTGGCAGCGGCGTAATCGCCGCCGGGAGTGACGATGTAAAAGAGCTTGGGGAAATTCTTCCGCATCCAGGGGCCGCTGTCGTCCTGGTCGGAGATGGTGTAGACCCTGAGTTTGCTGACCAGGCGATCAACTTCCGCTTCTGGTTTCGTGGCACGCAGTTTGTAAAGTGCTTGCGCGAGGGTGTTGGCTCCTCCCCAGACGGTTATCCAGAGCGGACGATCGTCATTTCTCTCGAGAGCCTGGATAATCCAGTCAGACCCTTCTGAATCCTTGCCGGCGCCCACGCCATTCATGCCGTATTCAGGTCGGCCGCGTTTCACCAGCGCCTGAAGCGCTGCCGCTGGAGGGTAGTTCGCATCGTGCTTCACCAGATTTCCGTGAACCTTGGCGTAGGCGGCGATCACGTCTTCAATCAACTCGGGCGAGACGGATGTTCTCTTCCACGTGGAGGTGGTCGCAATCAGTCCCTGGATATCGATGACATCGGAATACAGAAGCAGACGCACCATGCTTTCCGTGTCGTCGACTTCGGCGCCAATGTCGGTGAGGACCACCATCCGATAGGGCTTCGCGGCTTGTATGGACTCAGCCGCAGGAGTGGTGTTGGTTGCGACGGCGAGGGACAGAGAGGTGGAAAGTCCGAGGACGACGATGGCGATCAATAGGAACATCGCCGAGTGCTTTGTCATGGCGTGATTATCGCGTACTAGAACATTTCTAAAACGAGGGAGAACCCACTTGGACAAGTCGACTCTCCGCCTTTGTCAGCGCCACGGACCGGTTCTAATTCACTGTCGTTGTGCCTGCATGTTTGTTACAAATGCTGCGCAATGAAAGACACGCGTTTTGTAATTCTCCTACTGGCAGTCATACTCACGGCAGTTTCCGTTACAGCGCAGTATCCACCCGAAGCACTGAAAGGGTTGTGGAGCGCGCAATGGATTACCTCGGCCAGCGCGCCACAGCGAGACAGCGCGGTTCTGCATTTCAGGAAGGTGTTAGAACTTGCGCAGACTCCAGCCCATTTCATCGTGCACGTCAGTGCTGATAATCAGTTCTTGCTCTATGTGAATGGTCGCGAGGTCGGACGCGGTCCCGCGCGCAGCGATCTTGGACATTGGAAATACGAGACCTACGATCTTGCGCCGTTTCTCCAATCGGGAGAAAACGTGCTCGCGGCGACGGTCTGGAATTTCGGGATCTACTCGCAGATGGCGCAGATCAGCGATCGGATTGCCTTTGTTCTCGAGGGCGATGGAGAGGCAGAACGGGCGGCCGATACAAACGCGACCTGGGAAGTTGAAGTCGAGAAGGGTCTGCAGCCTTTGCCGACTCCCGCGGAGATGCAGAGGTTCTATTACGTAGCGGAGCCGGCCGAGCGAATCGATGGTGCGGTGTTTGACTGGGCATGGAATCAACGTGGCGTAACGAAGAGCAAATGGGAGAAAGCCACCGCGATTGGAAGCGCCGAGTTGCGTGAATCGGTTCTGCAGCACAACAACTGGCTGCTAGTCCCCGATTCGCTGCCCGCTATGCAGATGGCATTGCAGTCTGGTGGCCGCGTAGTGCGTACGTCGATACCACCGGCACCGAGTGGCTTTCCTGACAAGTCGCTGACGGTGGCGGCGCACTCGAAGCTCAGCATCCTGCTCGACAATGCAAGCCTGACGACCGCGTATCCGGAACTCGAGGTGAGCGGAGGCGCCGGAAGTACGGTTCGTCTTACGTACGCTGAGGCGCTCATGGATGAAAAGGGCGAGAAGGGCAATCGTAACGAGATCTCCGGCAAGCACATCGTAGGGATTTACGACGAGTTCCTGCCCGACGGCGCGGAAGGGCGCCGCTTCATGCCGCTGGCGTGGCGCACGTGGCGATATCTGCAGATCGATGTGACGACAGCGGATCAGCCAGTTCGACTGGACAATTTCCATTCGTGGTTCACCGCCTATCCGTTTGAAGAGCGTGCGCAGTTCAAGGCGGACGACAAATCGCTCACTCCGATCTGGGATATCGGTTGGCGAACCGCGCGACTCGACGCGCATGACACATACATGGACACGCCTTACTGGGAGCGTATGCAATACGTGGGCGACACTCGTATACAGGCGCTGATCTCGTACGCCGTGGCAGGAGACGATCGGCTCGCACGGCAAGCGATTCAGGCTTTCAACGATTCGCGAATTCCCGATGGCCTTACCCGCAGCCGCTATCCTTCGTCGCTCATCCAGGTGATTCCGACGTTCTCTCTGCTATGGGTCGGCATGGTGCATGACTTCTGGATGTATCGCGACGACGAAACTTTCGTGCGATCGCAGTTAAACGGCACACGAAACGTCCTCGATTGGTTTCTGGCGAGGCAACGAGAGGACGGATTGATCGGAACCGTCAGCTGGTGGCCATTTGTCGATTGGGGAAAAGATTTTCCCTTCGGCATGCCGGCGGAAGATGCAAATGGCGGATCGTCGATCGTGACGCTGCAATTCATTGAGGCGCTTCGTTATGGAGAGGAACTGGAATCCGCGTACGGAGATCGAAGTCGGGCGCAACAGTATCGCGAAGCGGAAGAGCGTGCGGCGCGTGCTGTCCGGCAACTTTGCTGGAATGAGACGTACGGTTTGCTGGCGGACACGCCTGCACAGAAGCACTACAGTCAGCACGCAAACATCCTTGGCGTCTGGCTGGATGTTATTCCGCGAGAGAAGCAGAAGGATGTGCTGACGAAGATTCTTTCAACGAGCGACAGCGGGTTTCAATCCGGTGGCGATCTTCCCGCGATGACAAAGGCCACATATTACTTCCGCTTTTATCTCGCGCGCGCTGTGGAACACGCAGGCATGGGAGACCGCTATTTGAGTTTGCTGCAACCGTGGCGAGACATGGTTGCTCTAGGACTCACGACGTGGGCCGAACAACCGGAGCCGACACGTTCGGATTCGCACGCGTGGAGCGCTCATCCGAACTTCGATTTGCTGACGATCGTTGCCGGAATTCGTCCGGAGAAGCCGGGATTCGCAAGCGTGAAGATCGAGCCACACCTCGGCGCGTTGAAACACGTGACGGCGGCACTGCCGAGTGCGAAGGGGCTAATTCAGGCGGAATACACAGAGACACCTTCGGGGGTACGCGCGGAAATCACACTGCCTTCGAATGTGACGGGAGATTTCTTTTGGAAGGGGAAGAGTTTCCCGCTCCACCCCGGACATCAGGAGCTGCTGTTGCCGTAGGAAGCTACCGCAACAGCGCGGAGGCAGTCCACAGTACAGGCGCCTGGCCATGGAGGTCGCCGGTTCTGCGCTTGCGCTGCATGTAGTAGTCAAAATCGTTCTTCTTGCCGGTGCCTTCACAAACGCTGGTCATGTCGGCGTTCTGGTCGATATAGCCCACTAACGAGATCCAGGCTTTACGGGCAGCGGGTCCATAAGTAGGCGCATCAAGCCATCCGTTTCTAACGCCGGTGACCATGGCGAATGTGAACATGCCAGTGGATGATGTTTCCGGCCACGACTCCTCATGGTCGATGAGTTGTCGCCACATGCCGTCTTTACCCTGGGTCGCGAGCAGGGCCTTCATCATCTTGCGATAACTCTCCATGACGCGAGCGCGTTGGGGATGGTTCTCGGGCAATGAGCGCAGCAACTCGGTCATGCCAGCGGCGACCCATCCGTCGCCCCGGCCCCAATAGAACGGCACATCGGGAGCATGGTAGAAGAGCCCGTTGGGTTGCTGAAGTCTATCGAGATAGGCCACCATCTCGAGCGCTGCTCGGTCCAGATACTTGCGGTCCCCAGTGGCGCGAAATGCCTGTACCTGGACGGCAGTGATCATATACATGTCGTCGATCCAGAATCGGGTTTCGCTGGTCAACCCTTCCGCCGTGGGATTTTCCCATTGCCTGTCTGCGAAGGACTTCCCCAAGTCCAGGTATTTTGGATCCTTCGTCTGGATATAGATCTCGAACGGAACTGCGCCGAAAACCGTGAAATCTACGTGGCGTTCTTTCGAAACGAGCTCGGCCTCCTGAGGTGTCAACAGAAGATCGAAGCGTTTAATCAGCCTGCTGGAAAGCTCTTTGTCTCCGGACAATTGAGCGAAGGTCAGCGCTCCGTACCACGTGCAAACTTCCGGGTACGTGATATTTTTTGGGTCCATGTGCGGACTGGAAACGAAACGTTCCGCTACCCGCTTGCCAACTTCCTCGGGTGCAGCGCCCTGCGGCCAGTCAGTGAAATAATTTTGTTGACCTGCTGCTTGCGCCACGACGCCAAACAGAAATCCAGCCATCAGGATCAGAAGTAGTCGTGGGCAGGCATGCTTCAGGGGATGGATCATTCTGTTCATCTTACCCCGCACTTTCGCCAAGGGAAGGTGAATAGGACGGGGCACCCACACTTGTATTTTCAAGCTTGGAACAAAGGTTAGATTTTGGAGAGGATGGTGAATTGTTCGGAGTAGAGTAAGTCGTCTGGGCCACCGGCCTTGGGACGCAGGAGTAGCACAGCATATAAGGTTTATCAATGTCCCAAACAAATGAACTGAAGCGTGAAATTCAAGAGGCCAAGAAGTTGCGTTTGTCTTGGCGCACGAAGCTATTCATCTTTATTGTTGGTGCGCCCACTACTTTTCTGTTCGCTCTGTATGGGCGGTTAGAAATGGTGTGGCCCTTGGCGATTACTATAGGCATGATTGGCATAGTGATCCGTTTCAAATGGAAACTGCGGAGGCACACGTGGTTCTGGATCACTATCGCAGTGATCGCAGTTCTTCATGTTTTGTGGGTTCTGTTTGTTCCTTGGACCACCAAGTGGATTCCCGTATTCGTGTATATTGGCATCGCCACAGCGGATTTTGTTCTGATCCTCTGGATTCTTCTTGTTGTCGAGAAGTTCATGGGAGGCCCGAAGGCTGCTGAGAGTCGAGCCAATTAGATCGCTACCAGATCCTTTTGTTCTGCGAGTAGACGCAATGCAGAGATCATGGCTTCCTCGCCGTCGCGGGAATCCAGCGCGATATCAACCGCTGGATGTTTTCCGCTCGCGTGCAGAACCATCACCTGGGTGTCGCCGCCGGCTTTCTTCGCCATGTATGGCAGATGATGACGGTCGTCCTTGGTGAGAGTGTGACCGAGCACAACGACGTCATAAGTGCCGTTCCGAAGCGCCTGGTCTGCGGCTGCCCGGCTGTGTGCGCGCTCAACTGTGTATCCAGCCTTCTCGAAAATCCTCGACTGCGTCGCCAGAACGTTGCCATCGACTTCGCAATAAAGAATCTTACCCTGCGAACCGGATGCTGCTTGCGTGGACTTCGGTCGAGCCTTGATCATCGAGAACTCTCCTTGAATGCCATTACGGTAGCACCGGATTGCGCGAGTCAGACCCTGACCAAAGTGCGGTTACCACCTCCATTCGCAGACGAAAGTACATGATCTAAGATACGTTCCCTTCGTAACTGCGGGACTTGGCCGCCTCGACTTCGGTCCTCGATATTTGCCGATCGCTAGGGCTCGCGCGTGACGACGATATTCGTCGCGTCGAAGCCGCCCGTGAACGGGAATCCCTGCCACACCCTGATTTCACCAAACTGAAGTGAGAGGATGTGGAATGGAGGGGGCATTGTGTAGTTCTGAGTGCCGGTTGCAACGCCGCCGGAAAGCACGACCTGAACCGTGGACTGGGCAGCAGAGATATTTAGAGTGACCTGTACCAGGAAGACCTGATCGCGTGGAAATGAACCGAACTCGGTGGCGTCGTTGTCATCGATTCGTACGGTGTTGTTCGTCATGAAATCGATGTGCAGAAACTCCTGAGCGGTAGTGGTCTCGAAGCTGATCGATGCCACACCACTTCCGGTTGGCATGAACATTGCTGCGGAAAAGTTGTAAACGCCCTCCCCATCGACTTCCGTGAGCACTCCGACGAAGCTCGCAATGTCCGGGCCTGTGGGTCTACTGATCTGCACCCACTTGTTGGTGTGCGGAAAGGGCGGATCAACGACAATCACACTTCTCCGCGGCCCTTCCACCCTGGCGGTTCCCACGGCCTGCACGGTTGAGGGCGGCTCGCCATCTGGGGTCGGATCGAAATTCGAACTGAACAACGTTTTCGGAACAGTCAGGAATACGATCTTTCCCAGAAGGGTGATGTTGTAGCCGACCCGATAAATCCAGGCGTCGGTGTCGCAAACGGCTACATCGACATTGATCCCGGTGAAGATGTTGCCGACCGGCAAGTGCGTCAGCGCATCTGTTCCCGTGCCAAAGTGAGTGGGCCGCCAAACGTCTACGGCAAAGCCGGCGTTGATCGACTGATCCTGGTCGAAGATCGAGCTGAGGGAAGCGAATGGCGCCCATTCTTCGAGCGAAAATCCAATGGTGAAGTTCTGGCCTGCAGGCTTGGGGATGCCATATCGACTGATCGCCCAATTCAGCGGCCCCGAACCCTGAGGCCCCGCCATATCCGGCAGGAAGGACAGCGTTTCGTGGAGCCACTGCGAAGTGCTGTTTCCCTCGAGGTTGGCAATTACCACGCCCGACAGGACGAGCAGGAATCTCTGATCATGGATGCTCGCTGGGGGATTTTCTCCGACGGCTAGAGCTGCCGGCGTGATGAGCCAGTTCTGGCCTGCGAAATCGGTGAGTACTTTCATCGGAATCCCTCCATCACCCTCGACTGTTAGGTAGTGACGGAGCCGCGCACAACGTTTCAACTGAAATGGATCGCGGCGACAATGCGCCTCAAAAAGCAAAAGGCGCATCCGTTGGGAATGCGCCTTGAAAGCTGTGTAACGAGGCTAACTAACTATCGCTTAATCTCCCACTCGCCTGCGCAGCCGTTTGCTACCCACAAGCCATATTGACTTACACCCCACGTGCGATTCTGCACGCAGGCACTATTCATCCGCAGTGGATTGGCATAGCGAAAAGCTCCGTTGCTCTGGCAAAAGACCGGTCCCGATCCC
Source organism: Terriglobia bacterium (assembly GCA_963848375.1). Taxonomy (GTDB): domain Bacteria; phylum Acidobacteriota; class Terriglobia; order Terriglobales; family Acidobacteriaceae; genus JAJPJE01. The sequence continues at coordinate 157,820 of CAWKDK010000028.1, read as the reverse complement.
TGCCTGGACGAGCAGTGGCTATGTCCGTCGGAGAAATTACCTGCGTAGTACGCGGGCGGCCGGTCCCAGCCGGGACCGCCCTGGTGATCGCGGTCATGATCACGATCGTGGTCGTAACCCGGTCCATCCTGAAAACTCGCTTGAGGAGTTCCCTCGCGTTTGATCTCCCATTCGCCCGCGCAGCCGTTCGCAACCCACAAGCCGTATTGGCTGACGCCCCACGTGCGATTCTGCACGCAGGCACCGTTCACGCGTAGTGGATTCGCATACGTGAACGCTCCGCCGCTTTGACAAAAGACCGGTCCCGATCCCTGTCCCGAGGAGCAGTGGCTATGTCCGTCGGAGAAATTGCCGGAGTAGTATGCCGGCGGCCTGTCCCAACCAGGGCCCTGATGGTCGCGATCATGATCACGGTCGTGATCGTAATCCGGTCCACCCTGATAGGCCCGGTTGTCGTAATTGTCCGGACCGATGACGAAATCCGCGCGACAGCCCTGGTCTACCCAGACTCGATTTCCATGTCTGCCCCAGCTGCGGCCCTCAATGCAGGGCTGCTGGCTATACTGCCGCACCATGCGAAGATCGTGTGGGTTGCCGTTCCCAGGAATCTGGCATTCTTGATGCTGGCCGTTCGAAGAACAGGTGAACCTTTGCGCGCTGGCCGGGATGCAAATGAGGATCAATGCAACGGGTACCAGTAACAGCAAAGATTGCTTGAGTCGACACAAATACAGCTCCAACATACACATATGTCCTCCCATACCGCATGAATCGTGACTAGCGGATTAGAGTACCTGTAAGCCTCGGTTGTTGCCATTACTCACAAAGACACGTCCAAAAGTGCCTCCTTATTGCACCGTGTATACTTCCCGGACTCAGTGGATGGGGCGGGGGGAATGCCGGCTAGTGGTTCTCCGGCGCATTTAACACCCGGACAGGGAACCCGCACACCATCTGAAAGCGCGAGCATAAATTGCGGGAGATAGAAAGATGCCGCTGGAACTCAAGACACGTGAGGTGGGGAAGGTCACAGTGGTGCGATGCAGCGGACGGATCATCGCTGGCAGCGCGGCGGAATCCCTGCGCGCTTTGTTAGTCGTCAAGACGAAGGGACAGACACGTTTCGTGCTGCACCTTGGCGAAGTGCACTTCATCGATAGCAGTGGATTGGGCATGATGGTGCGGCTGCTGACGATTACCCGAAAGGCGCAAGGCGATCTGAAGTTGTGTAGTGTCCCTGGAGCGATTCAGAAGCTGCTGGAGATAACCAACCTGCACAAACTCTTCGAAATCCACGAGGCGGAAGAGAGTGCGATCTCGGCGTTTTACCAACGCACCGCACGGGCCGAAGAAGCGGTGGTTTCCGGTCCCCTGGTTTTGTGTATCGATCAGAGCAGCGAAGTTCTGGCCTACCTGCGTGAGTTACTGAAACGCGGCGGCTATGAAGTACACACCAGCAGCAGCCTGCCCGACGCGATGATCCTGCTGCGCGCGATGCGACCGGCGGTCTTGGTCCGCGGTCCCAATCTGGAGGGCTCGAGCGCAACCCGGCAGGCGCTTGAGGCTGCGTGCGAGCGCATGGTGGTGATGGAACTGGGCCATGAGTTTTCCACTTTGCACGCGGGCGAGGCTGGAACAACTTTGCTCGCGAACCTCCAAACCAGGTTGCAAACTGAACCAGCTTCCTAGTTGGTGTATTGGTGGCGAAGTCGCGCCCGCCGGATCAATGGCTTCTCGAGAGCGACCCACGAGACTTGTGCAATAGCTAACGTCACAAACAGCGCCGCAGCGGTCACCATCAGCGTTTTCAGATCGGTGATAACCGGATTCTTGCCGAGCCTAAGAAGCAGGAACAGCGAACGTCGAACTGGCTCGTGAATAAGATAGGCGCAGTAAGAAATTACTCCCAGTCGGCGAAGCCAGCCGGCGCTGAAAGTCTGCGTCATCAGCCTCGTCGGAGCAATCAGGACCAGCACAATCAGCAGAAAATACATCAGAGCCAGCATGCTGTAGCCCACGGTTCCGACATACCGATAAGAAGTCCACTTCAACATAGTCGGGAGCGAAGCAATCAGCGCCAGCAAACACAGAAAGAGAATTTTGCGGCGTTTTGAAATCCAGGCTTTGGCAACCTCAGTTCTTACGATGATCGCCGCTATCACTCCAAGTGCGAGGGCATCCGCGCGGCAAGGCAGTAATGGATAGATCTGTTCGAAGCGCCAACCCTCGATGACGAGCAAAGTTCGCAATAGAGGAACCGCCACAACGCAGAAGCCCATCAGCACGAGCAGGGCTTTTCTTGAGAGCAATCGCACGATGAATGGAAATATGAGATAAAACTGCTCTTCGACCGCAAGAGACCATGTGACGGCAATCCAGGCTGCTCCGCGAGTGAAGTCGCCCGTCAAGTTCTGAGCGAACAGCGGATACGCCCAGAGCGGCATTTTCCCCGCGAATAATGGTGAAGACGGAAACATCCAAACTCCAGTAAAGAGCACTGCGATCATCAGGTAGTAGAGAGGGAAGATGCGATGGATTCGTCTGGCGTAAAAAGTACGGTAGTAGCTTCGGGATTCGCGATGATCCAGGAGTATGCCGCCAATTAAAAATCCGCTAAGGACGAAAAACAGATCTACACCCGACCACATGATGTGGGGCGGCAATGACAGGTAGTAGAGCAATCTGCTTGCCGGCACCTGGATGACCGCATAGTGATAAATGAGAACGAGGACGACCGCCAGGCCGCGGATTCCATCCAGTTCAGGAATCCTGTGCCCGCCAGCGCTAGATTTTTCCGGCAAGATCGCCGGCGTGAACGTCGCTGCCATCTGGAGAGATTCTGTCTGGCTTAAGTCGATGACGTAAACGGTACGATCAGCTGAGAGGCGGCGCAAGAAAAGAATTAGACGGATGATTTACTCAACGAGTGCGGCCAGCCAGACCAAAGCGACCTACTGCTTCACCGGATATTTCTTGAACATCTCCGTCATGATCTTGTCGACCTGCTTCAACTTCTTATTCGTCGTATCGGCGACGGCTCCCGTGGCTTTTCCAACCCAAACCAATTTGTGCTGCTGACGATCAAACAGGTGAACCGCCAGAGTTCCCTTTTGCACAGTGAAAGCCACAGGAGGAGCGATGGTCCCGCTTGAGAAGGGCGTGTCACCTGGCAAAGGCGCGCCACCGTACATCGCGTAGGTCGGGTCGGTTGCCTGGTTTAGTTGCAGATCGGTATTGCTCGCTGCATGGTAGTTCACCAGCAGGTCGGCAGACTTGGGATCCGCGATCTCCGCGAGGCCTTTTTCCTTCAAATGAGAATCGATATTGTCACGGATCAGCGTATTCCATTGCGGCGACGCAACTGGCGTTCCTGAGACCCACGCGTATGTTTTGAATTTCGAGAAGTCTTCGTTCTTGTCGTAGGTGACTTTGACCTTCTGCCCTGAAGCGGAGGGAACGGCAGAAACGAAACACGCCAATACGAAAAGAGTGAGTAGTGCCTGGAACTGTCTCATTCTCAAATCCCTCCTTATTTCGGCCGCATTCAACATAAGCCAGTTCTGTCACGTGATCCATTCGCAATTTTGCTAGTCGAAATAGACAAGGTTCATTTCCGCGAACAGCTCAAGGCTTCTCTCGAATGACAAGTTGGCGACCGCTCTGATACCGTGCTCCTGTTATGAGCTCGCAAAAGGGCGTGTTGATGTCTGTGGAAGGGCGAGTTGCGCTGATTTCCGGCGGCTCGCGCGGTATCGGAGCGGCCACGGTAAAGCTATTCGCGGCAGGTGGGGCCAAGGTGGTTTTCACCTACCAGAAGGCGCAAGCAGCGGCCGAACGCCTGGTGAAAGATTGCGGCGCAGATCGCTGTTTCGCTGTTCAGTGCGATCTCAACGGCGTTGAGTCAGCCAGCAAGCCCGTCCAAGCCGCAGTCGATCGCTTCGGCAAGTTGGACATACTGGTGGCGAACCACGGGATCTGGCCGGAAGAAGACATTGCCGTTGACGAGATGACGCCCGAGCATTGGCGGCAGACACTGGCGATCAATGTGGACGCTGTCTTTGGATTGGTGAAGTTTTCCGTGCCGGAGTTAAAGAAGAAGGGCGGTCATATTGTCCTGGTCAGCTCGACTTCCGGTCAGCGCGGCGAAGCTTTTCACATCGATTATTCGGCGTCGAAGGGCGCGATCATCAGCATGACTAAGTCGCTTTCGTCGGAGCTGCTGAAATACAACATTCGGACGAATTGCGTCGCTCCGGGTTGGGTGGAGACGGACATGTCGTCAGCAACGCTCGCCAAGCCGGACGCTGGAGCACAAATCCGCGCAACGATTCCGATGGGTCGCGTGGGTAAGCCGGAAGAGATCGCTGCACCGATTCTGTTCCTGTGCACGGAACACGCGGGTTTCATTAGCGGCGAGGTTTTTAATGTGAATGGCGGCGCAGTGCTGGTTGGATGATGATGATCGGTTAGCGGTGCAGCATCATCCAGATGCGAAACAGTTCAAGTGCCACAACAAAAATACCCAGGCTGAAGTAGATGTTGTAGGCGGCCTGGCGAGATAGAACTGGCACTGGAATACCGCGCTCGCGGAAGGCAATGATAAGCACGCGCTCGTGTTCAAGAATGAAATCGGCAATCTGCTGATGGAAGTACGCCATCATCAGGCCAAGCATCAAGCGCGCTATTTCGAATACCATTTCCGACATCGTAGCCACCCTTACTCGTGCTCTCAATCAGCGAAACCACTTAGAGGCTGCAGCATTTCTGGTGCAACTAAAATGCCGGGCCGCGCTGCGCGTGCTAAAATTCAGCTAACTGATTGTCAGTTCCCTCATGAACTCCGACCTAGCAAATCTCATCGAACTGCAAAACGCCGACGCTGAAATAACCCGTCTGAAAGCCGAAATAGCTGCTTTGCCTAAGAAGGTCGCAGTGATCGAAGAAAAGCTTGCCGGATCCAAAAGCCAGCTGGAAGCGGCGAAAGCGGCTCTGAAGACCGACGAAGCCAACCGTCGCAAGTATGAGGGTGAAATCCAGAACCTGCGGCAAAAAATTTCCAAGTACCGGGATCAGATGCTGGCGGTCAAGACCAACCAGGAGTACCGGGCTTTGGGAACCGAAGTTGAGTTCGCCGAAAAAGGCATTGCAGGTTTCGAAGACAAGATTCTGGAAACCATGCTGGACGCCGATGACCGGGATCGGGATCTGAAGCGGGCGGAAGGCGAACTGAAGGCACATACGGCGGAAATTGAAAAAGAAAAGGCCGAAGCCCGGGCCGTAACCACCGAAGACGAGAAGGTTCTCGCCGAGTGGGACGCCAAGCGCACACAATTCCGCTCAGGCGTTGGCGCAGACATTTTACGGCACTATGACAGAGTTCTGACATTTCGAGGTAGCGCAATCGCGGAAGCTAGAGACCACATGTGTTCGGGCTGTCAGGTGAAGCTGCGGCCGCAGGTCTATAGCGATGTGATGACGAATGAGCGCATCATCATGTGCGATTCCTGTAACCGCATTTTGTATTTCGTTCCTACAGTTGAACCTGACCTGGTGAATGAACAGCCACGGCAAGTCGCCCCCCGCCCAGAGGCAGACGCCGCCGCCCAATAGCGCATCGCACTCTGCGGGAGGCCGATATGCGTAGCGTCGTATTTGCCGTTCTCCTTATCCTTTCCCTGAATTTCCAATGCCTTGCACAAAGAGACACGAACATCTCGACAAGAGCTACGCTGACCGTGTATGTCGAATTCACCAACGAGCGAGCGCTCGGCAAAAGTATCGAAGTGCGGGTGTATCAGCGTGGACAGATCCTTTTCGGCGAAAGCTTTACTGATGAGCGCGGTCGTGCACGATTCGACCAAGTGCCAGCCGGTTTTTACCAAGTTGAGGTTCAGGGAGCCGGGATAGAAAAAACCGAAGGGGCCGAGTTCGAGATATTGGATATGGAGGGGTCTCACACCGAGACGGTTCGGGCAAAGCCGGCATTGGACGCGAACGCTGGTGACAATACCGCTCCCGCGGGAAACGGTGCTACTGTCTCCGCGACGGAATTGAAGATCCCCGAAAAAGCTCAGAAAGAGTTCGACAAAGGCGTCGATGCGTTCGCCGCCGGAGATAACAAGAAAGCCGAGGAGAGCTTCAACAAAGCGATCGAGGCGTATCCAAAATACGCGAATGCATACAGCAACCTTGGCGTGCTCTATATCAAGCTGGGTCAGCAAGCTAAGGCGAAAGAGGCCTTCACCAAGGCGGTTACCGTCGACAGCAAATTCGTTCCCGGGTACGTCAATCTGGCGCGACTCTCGTTCTCAGCTCACAGTTACCCGGAGACCGAGAACATGCTGAATAAGGCGCTCGCAATTTCTCCCGATAACCTGGATGCGCTGGCGATGCTGGCTACTACCGAGTACATGAATAAGGAGAACGACAAAGCCCTGGCCAATGTGCGCCACATCCATTCCTTGCCAGGGCACGAGCCTTTTTCAGGAGTTCACCTGCTCGCGGCGCAAATCCTCATGGAGGAGAACGATCGCGACCTGGCGATCGATCAGTACATTGCGTTTTTGCAAGAGAGCCCGAACGATCTGCGCGTTCCAGCAGTGCGGAAGACCCTCGCGCAAATGAAAAATACCCAGCATTAGTGGCCCCGCATTCAGTCGCTTTACGCGGTTCGTGCAGTATGCAGGAGAAGCCGATGCTTCGCTCCGTGTTGATCGCCGCCTTATCGCTCACCTTTGTATCTGGCGCGTTTGCTCAGCGTCAACGGCAGTCTGAATCGACTCTGCGACCTCAGTGTGCGCGTCCGCAACTCGCAAGACCGCAGCTTCGATACTCCCCGTACAAGTTGAATTACTGTCGGCACAAGGCACACCAATGATGGCCGTTCATGTCAACGGCGAGGCTCCGGCCCAGTTCCAGGTGATGCCCGGTGCCACTTTCAAAGTGAGAGTCTCCGGCATCGGGGTGGAAACTACCACGTCCGATAGTATCTATATTTACGCATGGGAACGTTCGCACTCCGAAACAATCAATGTGAACACATCGGATACGGCAGAGAAAAACAAAGAAGCCAGCGGATCTGCTCCCACCGTATCGGTAGCCGAGATGAATGCGCCGCCGAAGGCGCGCGACGAATTGCAAAAAGGGACGGATGCTTTCCTCAAGAGTGACCTGAAGAAGGCACAAGAGCATTACGAAAAAGCAGCAGCGATCTATCCGCAGTACGCCCGCGCTTACACGGACCTGGGCGTCGTCGCGATCAAAGAGGGAGATCGTGCGAAGGCACGGGAGATGTTTTCTAAATCGATCAGTGTCGATGAAGGATTCCTGCCTGGGTATGTGGACCTCGCTCGCATGGAGTTTCAGGATCGCAATTACCAGCAGTCGGAGAAGTTGCTGCAGAAAGTGATGTCGGTAAATCCGTCGATCCCGGATGCGCTCGCGCTGCTGGCGAGCACCGAATTCATGAACAAAGAGTACGATAAAGCTTTGACGGATGCGCAGCGCACACACCGATTGCCCAACCATGAACAGTTCGCCGACATTCACCTGGTGGCTGGGCAGGTGTATCAAATGAAGGGGCGGCAGCAGGATGCGCTGGCTGAATATCAGCTGTTCCTAAAAGAGAGCCCGAATAGCCCACGCGTCCCGTCGGTCCAAAAGCAGGTAGCCCAACTCCAGGCAGGATCGCACTGACAACAGTCGGAAAAGCTCAAACCGGTAACGCCCTGGTTGTGATCAGCCAGCGCGCCGCCGCACGTTTGCGGCACGGACATGTGTGGATCTATCGCAGCGACGTGATCGAGAATGCAACCGAGCAACCCGGTCGCCTGGTGAGTGTGGCCGATGAGCGCGGAAACTTGGTAGGCACGGCCTTCTACAGCGCCAGCTCCCAGATCGCGTTGCGCATGATCTCTTCCGGCCCTGTCGATTCAGACCAGCTGGTAGCGCTAATTGGCGATCGCCTGAGGAAAGCAATCGACTTGCGCCGGACTCTGGTTCGCGACAGCGATGCCTACCGTCTCGTGTTCAGCGAAGCCGACCAGCTGCCGGGGATCATCGCAGATCGCTACAACGACGTGGTGACGGTCCAATTTCTGACACAGGCCGTGGATCAGGAACAGATTCGTCAGCTCGTGATCGATACATTCGTCGGAGAGATCAGGCCAGAGTCGATCGTTGAGCGCGTCGACGAGCGCATTCGCGAATTGGAACAATTGCCGCCGCGCGAAAATCAACCGCTCTATGGCCAAAAGACATCAACGATCTTCACCATGAACGGCGTGCGTTTTCACTACGACGCAAGTGGAGGCCAGAAAACCGGAGCCTTTCTCGATCAGCGCGAGAACTATGCGGCTGCCGCCCGCTACGCCCACGGCGACGCGCTCGACGTTTTCAGTTATCAAGGCGGATTTGCGCTTCATCTCGCGAAAAGCATGCAGCAGCATAACCGCAGTTGACAGCTCGCGTCCCGCACTGGAAACGGCGGAGTCGAACGAGAAGCTGAATCCGGGAGCGCCCGAGATCGAGTGGATGGAGGCGAACGCCTTCGACTTGCTCAAAGACTATGCCGCGTCAGGCCGACAGTACGACACCATCGTTCTTGATCCACCGGCCTTCGCGAAGGGTCGAAAGGATCTTCCGGCCGCACTGCGCGGATACAAGGAAATTAATCTGCGCGCAATGCGCATGCTCCGTCCAGGCGGTATCCTAATAACGTGTACTTGCTCGCATCACGTGAGTGAGGACGATTTTGTCGGCACGCTGCGCTCGGCAGCGGCTGACTCTCGGCGCACCTTGCGCATCCTTGAAAAGCGTGGCCAGGCCCAGGATCATCCAGTGCTTCTGACGGTGCCGGAGACCAGCTACCTGAAGTGCCTGATCCTGCAAGCCTAGCCTGATCGGTTAACGTCCTACGCGGCTTTCTTGCTGACGCCAGTTCTGGTGCGGCCGCAATCCTGATTTAAACAACTGTAAATAATAGAGTTATATATCTTCAACAAAGCTGAAACTCTTTCCATGAATAAGCATCAAAGCACATTGACAGTAACACGCTAAGATTTTATGATATGTACACGCTAATATAAACACGGCCACTGGTGAGGCAGTGGCGCGATTCAAAGGAGGATTTGATTATGTCGTCAATCACACGTTGGGACCCCTTCCGCGAACTAACCCAGTTGCAGGAGCGTATGGACCGGCTTTTCCGCGATAACGTTGGATATTCCGGCGGCCGCGAAGAGGCGCTTGAACAGGGATCGTTTATCCCTCCCGTAGACGTCTACGAGGACGAGCACAACATCACGTTGAAGCTGGAAGTTCCGGGAGTTGAACAGAAAGACCTCGATATACGGATCGAGAACAACACGCTTACGGTTCGTGGCGAGCGGAAGTTGGAGAAGGAAGAGAAGCAGGAAAACTTTCACCGCATTGAACGCCGCTACGGCAGCTTCGTCCGTAATTTCCAGCTACCGACTACCCTCGATGCCGAAAAGGTGAACGCCAACTACGACAATGGCGTGCTGAAGATCACGCTCGCCAAGAAGGCGGAAGCCAAGCCGAAGCAGATCCAGGTGAACGTTAGCAGCGGTCCACAGAAGACCATCGAAGCAAAAGGAACGACCAAGGCCGCGTAAGTCTCTTTTTAGAATTTCATAACCGGCCGGCCGGAAGCCGGAGATGTCAGTACGGCGGGAGGCTCAATGCCTCCCGCAATTTCTTGGACGCAAAGCAAGAAAAGGAATCAAATCATTATTCGCCGCCCTTCAGGGTGGCCGAGAGTTCAATATGGCAATTCGTTGGGATAAGACCACAGTAAAGACACAGGAAGCGATCCAGCGCGCAATCGAGCTTGCCTCGCAGAACGGCAATCCGGAACTGCAACCGGTGCACTTGCTCGCCGCGTTGGTCGGCGATCAGGAAGGCATCATTGTGCCAGTGCTTGAGCGAGTTGGCGCACAGCCGCAACAGGTATTGGCCGAAGCTACGCGTGAGATCGAACGCCTGCCGAAAGTTTCCGGCTCGGGAGGCCAGCCGACGCTCTCGAACGCGGCGCAGCGCGTCTTCGATCAGGCTTTCAAAGAAGCCGACAATTTCAAAGACGAGTATGTTTCGACCGAGCACCTGTTGCTCGCGTTGACGAAACAGAAAGGCGATCCAGCGCAAACGATCCTCGCGCATGCAGGCGCTAGCTACGACGCCGTGCTCAAAGCGCTCACCGCAGTGCGCGGGAATCAGCGTGTGACCGATCAGAATCCCGAAGCAAAGTACCAGGCGCTAGAGCGCTATGCTCGTGACCTGACGGAACAGGCGCGCCGCGGGAAGCTCGATCCCGTGATCGGTCGCGACGAGGAGATACGCCGCGTGGTGCAGGTGCTGGCGCGGCGCACGAAAAATAATCCGGTGCTGATTGGCGAGCCTGGCGTCGGCAAGACGGCGATCGTCGAAGGCCTTGCGCAGCGGATCGTCGCCGGTGATGTGCCGGAAGTATTGCGCAATAAGCGCATCGTGGCGCTCGACCTTGGATCGATGCTGGCGGGCGCGAAATACCGCGGCGAATTCGAGGACCGTCTCAAGGCCGTTCTGAAAGAGATCGAAGAGTCCAACGGACAGATCGTTCTGTTCATCGACGAGCTACACACGCTGGTTGGAGCAGGCGCGGCGGAGGGCGCCATTGACGCCTCCAACATGCTGAAGCCGCCGCTGGCACGTGGCGAGTTGCGTTGCATCGGCGCAACCACGCTCAACGAGTATCGCAAGTACATCGAGAAGGACGCCGCTCTGGAACGCCGCTTCCAGATTGTGTATGTAGGCGAGCCCACGGTCGAAGACACCATCGCGATTCTTCGCGGACTGAAGGAGCGCTACGAAGTTCACCATGGCGTTCGCATCAAGGACTCGGCGATTGTTGCGGCCGCGACGCTTTCGAATCGCTACATCACCGATCGCTTCTTGCCCGACAAGGCGATCGATCTGGTCGACGAAGCTGCGGCAGCCCTCAGCATGCAGATCAGCTCGGTTCCAGCCGAGATCGACCAGATGCAGCGGCATGCCACTCAACTTGAAATCGAGCGCCAGGCGCTGGAGCGCGAGAACGATCCGAATTCCCGCGAGCGGCTGGCCACGGTTCAGAAAGAACTGGCGGAGCTGCGCGAGGAGATCAATGCTCTGCGTGCGCGGTGGGAGCAGGAAAAGTCGAGCATCAATCGCATACGCGAGCTGAAGGAGAAGATCGAGCAGCTCAAGCTCGATCAGCAGAACGCTACCCGCACGGGCGACTACACTCGGGCGTCGCAAATCCAGTATGGCGATCTACCCAACACGCAGGCCGAACTGGACAAGCTGAGCAATCAGATTGACTCGAGTGCCAGTGGCTCGCGCATGCTGAAGGAAGAAGTCGATGACGAGGATATCGCGCGCATCGTCTCCAAGTGGACCGGAATTCCCGTGACGAAGATGCTCGAGGGCGAAGTCAAGAAACTCATCGAGATGGAGGAGCGTCTACGCCATCGCGTGATCGGTCAGGATGAAGCTCTGGAGCGCGTCGCGAATGCCGTCAGGCGTTCACGCGCAGGGCTTGAGCGATCCGAACCGGCCGATTGGTTCGTTCATTTTCCTGGGTCCGACGGGTGTCGGCAAGACTGAAACGGCGCGTGCGCTCGCCGAATTCCTATTCGACGATGATCATGCCCTGATTCGCATCGACATGTCGGAGTACATGGAGAAGCATTCGGTCTCGCGCCTGATTGGCGCGCCTCCCGGATATGTGGGCTACGAAGAGGGCGGACAGCTTACCGAAGCGGTTCGTCGCCGTCCGTACTCAGTGATCCTGCTGGATGAAATCGAGAAGGCGCATCCGGATGTATTCAACATCCTGTTGCAGGTGATGGACGATGGCCGCTTAACCGATGGTCAGGGTCGCACGGTCAGCTTCAAGAACACGGTGCTGATCATGACGTCGAACATTGGCTCGTCGTATCTAGTGCCACCGACCGAGGTGAACCTGAACGGCACGTGGACAGTGGAGAAAGATGAAGCGAACCGTCAGGCCGAGGCGCGCACGAAGGTGATGGAAGCGCTGCAGGCGCACTTCAAGCCGGAGTTCCTGAACCGCGTGGACGATATCGTCATCTTCAATCCACTCGGCAAGGAGCAGTTGGCGAAGATCGTCGACCTGCGGCTCGAAGACCTGCGGCGTCTGCTGGCTGATCGCAAGATCAGCATTGAGCTGACGGACAAAGCGAAGGAGCTGATCTTTGCGGAAGGGTACGATCCCGCGTATGGCGCGCGTCCGCTGAAACGCGCGATCCAGCGCATGATCCAGGACCCACTGGCCATGAGGATTCTCGACGGCGAGATCCTGCAGGGCGATCACGTGGTAGTCGACGCCGATCTGGGCAAACGCCAGATGGAGTTCAAGGTAAGCCATCGCGTGGCTCAACCTGAGACTGCCACAAAGTGACTTCTCTCTATTTGCACCGCGGAGGGCGCTGAGGACGCAGGGGAAATAAAGAGCCTCTGAGACCTCCGCGTCCTCTGCGGTGAAAGTCACGATTCCAGCTTGTACTTCGTTGAGGCCAGCGTATAGAGAGGCCGCCAGACCAGGCGATTGATGGCGACCACCATCAGCGCCATCACTACAGTTGCCGCCAGCAATACGTGAAAGTTGCTGCGATTGGTTGCGTCGCTGATCACTGCGCCGAGTCCTACCGTCGAGATCGTCTCTCCTCGGAAGTGGAAAGTATTCGGCGACGATGCTGGCATTCCAGGCTCCGCCCGATGCGGTGACGAACCCGGTCACGAGGTAGGGGAACACGGCAGGTAGGAAGAGCCTCCGCCAGCGCTCGGCCTTGCTGAGCCGGAACACCGAGCAAACTTCTTTCAGATCGGTAGGAATAGCCGAAGCTCCGGCGATCACGTTGAAGAGGATGTACCACTGCGTTCCCAGCAACAGCAAAACGATGGCGCCGATCCCCAGCCCGCCACCTAGGCGAATCAAAACAAGAAGCACGATGGGGAATAGCGCGGTCGCGGGAACCGACGCCGCGATCTGCGCGATGGGTTGCGCGATGGCCGACAGGCGTGGTCGCAGTCCGATATAGATGCCGACAGGCACGGTCCACAGTGCAGCGAGCAACAAGACTAGTTCGACGCGCAGAAACGTTGCGCCTGCGCCCAGCAGGATGTTGCGCCACTCCGGCCACTGGACTCCGGCGATCATGCCAAACATCCGCACGACGCCATAGAGCAAGGCCACGATTGCAATGATTGCGACTGGATACCAGCCGGCTCCCGAGCGCTTCTTTGTTTCCTGATCGGCCGTGTGTGCTTTCGCAAAACGCTTCATCAACGCTTCGCGGGCCGGAGTCGTGGTCCATTCCGACGCAAGCGAAAGCAGGTGCGAACGCCGCAGCAGTTCAAGGATTGGTGACGTCGGAGTCTCGGCGGCTTCTACCTGCTCCACTTTAAATTTCTGTGCCCACGCGATCACCGGCCGCCAGATCAGCTGATCCATCAGCACAATGACCAGGATCATCATCCCGACGCCAGCCAGAATCGCGCGCGTGTTGCCGTCATTGGCAGCCGTCTGCAGATACGAACCAAGGCCAGGCAGGCGCAGGTCGCGATCGCCGAGCACGAACATCTCGCACGCCATCAAGAAGAACCAGCCGCCGGCCACCGACATCATCGAATTCCAAATGAGTCCAATCGACGCGTAGGGCAGCTCCATCTGCACGAAACGCTGGAACCAGCTGAAGTGGTAGACCTGCGCGGCTTCGCGCATCTCGCGCGGAATATTTTTCAGCGACGAATAGAAGCTGAACGTCATGTTCCAGACCTGGCCGGTGAAGATCAGCAGGATGGAACCAAGCTCAACTCCCAACTGCCGCGTGGGAAACAGCGAGACCATCGCAACCATCACGCCCGGAAGGAAACTGAGTACCGGGATCGACTGCAGCGTATCGAGCAGCGGAATCATCAGCCGCTCGGCGCGCTTGTTGTATGCGGCGATGTAGCCATAGACGAGCGTGAACACCAGGCTGAGCGCGTAGGCGGCGGCGATGCGGATCACCGAGTACAGCGCGTATTTCGGAAGCGCACCGGGGGCGAGGCTGATCTCCGCCTCGGTGTTCATCGGCCCGATTCCATAATGCGCGAAGGAAACGATGCCGTAGAAGACTGCGAGCCCTGCCAGCACGATGGGCAGATCGCGCAAGAACGAAGATCCGGCGGGAGTGATTCCCCACGGGGGAGTGCTGGTGCGAGTATTGGCCTGGTCCGCCATCAGCTGCGCTCGCCAGAAGTCTGTTCGCTCACGCCATTTTCGTGCAGGATCAGCCGCTCGTCTTCCGAATCGTAGGTGAAAATTTCGGCGTAGCGTCCCCAGTTGAGGGCCGTATCGATCTGCTGATTGACTTCCTCTTCGGAGAAATGTTCGTCGAGTATGTCGCGGAAAAACTCTACCGGCATTGCGTGATCGGACTTGGTATCGAGCGCCCGCTTCATCTGCTGCAGCAGGATCACGTGCCGCAATACGGCTTCGCGGAAGAGCACTTTTTGAACGAGGATGCTGGCTTCGGCAAACGTTTTGCCTTCGGGCGTGATCACTAGGTCGCCCTCTTCGAGGGTCGCGAATCCGAGCAACGCGGCTGCATCAACCGTGGGTAACAGGTCGTCGACTTCCATGCGCAGCTCGTCGGCGAGATGATAGAGATCTTCGCGACCACCGCGATCGTTGAGCAGTTCGAGCAAGCCGGCGATCCCTCCGGGACGCGCATGTGGCAGCATCTGGAACTTTGGCTTTGTCGGCTTGCCAGGCGCAGTCGGGAACGCGATCTCCGCTTCCGGCTGCGTCATGACTTTGTATATGTAGTCGACGTAGACGGTGAACTCGGCGGCACTGCGCTCGCGTGGCTGCGGGATGTTCACCGGGAAGTTCGCGCGGATTCGCGCGGGATTGCGGCCAAGCACGATGACGCGGTCGGCGAGCAGCACCGCTTCCTCAATGTTGTGGGTGACGAGGAAAATGCTCTTCGTCGGAATCTTCTTCGCCATCCACAGTTCCATCAGTTCACTGCGGAGGTTCTCGGCGGTGAGAACGTCGAGTGCCGAGAACGGCTCGTCCATGAACAACACTTCTGGCTCGACGGCGAGGGCGCGTGCGAATCCCACGCGCTGCTTCATGCCGCCCGAGAGTTCCTTTGGATAAGCGTTCTCGAATCCCTTCAGACCGACAGAATCAAGCGCGCGTAGAGCGCGGCCCTCGCGATCTTCCTTCGTCATCCCACGCGCGGCGAGCGGAGCTTCCACATTCTCGATCACCGTCAGCCATGGAAACAAAGCGAAGCTTTGGAACACGATCGCGACATTCGCATGCGCTTCGGCCAGCGGCTTCCCATGCCAGAGCACCTGTCCTGATGAAGGCGTGGAGAGTCCCGACAGCATGCGGAGCAATGTCGATTTGCCGGAGCCCGAAGGTCCAAGCAGCGCGATGATGGTCTCCGGTTCGAGCGTGAGGTCGGTGGGTGCGATCACCTCAATGCGATTGCCGTCTGGCTGCTCGAAGAATTTCTGTACTTGCTTCGCCTGGATGATCGGTACGAGAGGGACGACCGGACGCGGAGCTTTCGGCTTCGCAAGCGGAGCGGGATGCAGGTGCTCCGGGCGTGGCAATCCCGCACCGGAGAGTTCGTCCATCAGGTGCTGCCAGGCTTCTTCCGGTAGCTCATCGAAGAAGCGCATGCGGTCGTCGGGATCGAGCTTGTCGACGATAGCGCGCATGGCTTCGGGCCCGCGCGAGTGCAGCAAGACGTACTGGTGGTAATACGGAAATTCGCCGACTACCCGGGCGGCGAAGTCGACGGGCAAGTGGCCAAACAGACGCTTGTTGTTGCTCGAAGGGAAGCTTCTGCAGGAGTTCCGCGACCTCAGCCGGATCTAGTTGTTGCAGATCCGCGGCAGCTTGCTCCCAGTTTTCCTGGGAGACTGCTTCGAGAATTCGGTTCTGATCGAACTGAGGCATGCGCGTCCGCCAAAGGGTACTACTCCATCATGACATTTTTGTGAATGCTATTGGCGAAGCAGAGATACAGCCGCGGAAAAATGCCGAGCTACTGTCGCGACATCAACACGCGGCTGTGTGAAAGCTACTTTCCAGCAAGGTCCAGATAGTACGGTCCCAGATAGAAACGAACCCCGTCTTTGTCTGCGGCGATCTGCAGAGGTCTCACGGGCTTCAGACTCTCGTTCTTACCCATCGGGAGTTGAGCCAACTTGTTGCCGCCGATGTCGTACACGCTCAGGCTCACAACTTCTTTGTCGCCCTCGGTGGCCTTCGTCCGACCAAATCCGTAGGAGCCTGGGCCAAAGTCTTTGCCGCCGAGCGTGAAAGCGCCCTGCGATTGGATGGAGCCGATGTATTTCTCCTGATACGCCGACGAGTATCCGGCAGTGTCAACCAGGGTGGTCAGCAGGAGCTTGCCGTTCTGTAACTCCACCAGCGACGAGTTCCGTTTCTGCGTGGGAACGTTTTCGCCATCCAGAAAAATGGTCGCCGGCAGCAGCTTGACCAGCTTTGCTTCCGGCTGAACGGTAGCGGCTTTCGATTGCGCAAACACAAAGACACTTGGAATGAGGCTAAGTGCGACCGCAAAAACGAGGATGATTCGACCGCGTGAAATCATATTCACCTCGATAAACGATTTGAGAATGAGTCCAGGAGCTTCGTAAGGGAGCATACATTCCGGAAAAGCCCGGCGGCAAGCAGGAATCGAGCGCCAAATCAGCCTATAACTCCCGTAACTGCTTACGTTTGACACTGGTTCACGGCACCAGTAGGCTTAATGAGGAGACTTCTCAGCCCGGGAAGTCATCTATATAGGTGTTCATGAAGAAGTTGCGCCAATTCCTGCGTTTTTCCGCGATGTTGCAGTTGCTCCCGGCACTGGAGAGCGGCGAGGACATCCTTGTCGGTGGTCAGGCCGTGCTTGAGGGAGTAATGATGCGCTCGCCCCACGCGTGGGGTATCGCGGTGCGCAAGAGCAATGGCGAAGTGATTTCCCACTGCGAGCCGCTGGAGCGTCCTTCGGATACGCGCAAGTGGTTAGCGTGGCCGATCATTCGTGGAGTCGCAACGCTCGGTCAGGCGATGGCACTGGGTTTCCGCGCGCTGCGCTATTCGGCGAATGCCGCGCTCGACGAGATACCGATCAATGAAGAGGGCAAAACAGTCCAGATCAGCAACTGGGTTCTGGCGGTCAACGTACTCTTCTCGCTAGGCTTCTTCATCTTTATGTATAAGTTCGTTCCGCTGCTGGCCGCAACGGAACTCAAGCACGCATGGCCGGTCTTCGGGCACCAGGTGGCGTTTAATCTCGTGGATGGCGCCATCCGCATCGCGCTGTTCCTGTTCTTCATTTGGGGCGTATCGCTGTGGAAGGACATTCGCCGCGTGTACGAATATCACGGCGCCGAGCATAAAACGGTCTTCGCATTCGAATCGCACGATCCGATGCAGACGGACGCGGTACAGAAGTACTCCACTTTCCACCCGCGCTGCGGCACCAGTTTCCTGATGACCGTGATGCTGATTTCGATCCTTGTATACACGGTGATCCCGATTACGGCGGCGTCTTCGGCGAGCGCACACGGCCTGCATATTCTCGATCGCCTGTTCTGGATTCGCTTCGGACTGCGCATTGCGCTGCTGCCGGTGATTGCCGGACTTTCGTACGAGATCATCCGCTTCGCCGCGAAGCATCGCGGATCGCTCTTCGCGCTGATGACTGCTCCCGGATTGTGGCTGCAGCGGATCACGACCAAGAATCCCACCGATGATCAGGTTGAGTGCGCGATCGTGGCGCTGAACCAGGCGATGGAACTCGAAGCCAAGCGTGGTGGCGAACTCGTGCTTGCCTAGGGGGCTCCCCCCGTAAACTGCGCTCCATCTCTTTATTTCAACCACAAAGGACACAAAGGCACACGAAGTCTTGGTGATACTTCGTGCCCTTGGTGGTTCGGTTCTAAGCTGGAATCATTCGAATTTATAGCGAGCTAAGTCATGTTCGAAAAACTAGATCATATCGAAGCTAAGTACCAGGAGCTGACGGACGCCCTGGCGTCGCCGGAGATCGTCTCCGACTCGGCGAAATATCAGAAGACCGCGAAGGCGCACAGCGAAGTTGCGCCAGTGGTCGAGAAGTACCGCGAATTCAAGGATCTGCGTCGCGGCATCGCCGAAAGCAAAGAAATGTTGGCCAGCGAAACCGATGCGGAGATGAAGGCCTATGCCGAAGAGGAACTGGCGCAACTCGAAGAGCGCCTGCTCAAGGTCGAGGAAGAGCTGAAGGTGCTGCTCATCCCGAAAGATCCGAACGACGACAAGAACGTCATCCTCGAAATCCGCGCAGGCACGGGCGGCGACGAAGCGTCGCTCTTCGCGGGCGAACTGTTCCGCATGTACACCCGGTACGCAGAAACGCAGCGCTGGAAGGTAGAAGTGCTTTCGACGTCGGAATCCGGTGTTGGCGGCTTAAAGGAAGTGATCGCGTCCGTGATCGGCCACGGCGCGTATTCACGTCTGAAATACGAAGGCGGCGTACACCGCGTGCAGCGTGTTCCGGCCACGGAAACCCAGGGCCGCGTGCACACATCGACGGTTACGGTTGCAGTGATGCCGGAAGCGGAAGATGTCGACATCAAGATCGAAGCGAAGGACGTTCGCATTGATACCTTCTGCTCTTCCGGACCGGGCGGCCAGTCGGTGAATACTACATATTCGGCGGTGCGATTGACGCATCTTCCCACGAATACGGTCGTCAGCTGCCAGGACGAAAAGTCGCAGATCAAGAATCGCGAAAAGGCGTTCAAGGTCCTGCGCGCGCGGTTATACGAAGTTGAGCGCGAAAAGCAGCAGGAAGCGCTTTCGAAGGAGCGGCGCTCCATGGTGGGTTCGGGCGATCGCAGCGAAAAGATTCGCACCTACAACTTCCCGCAGAATCGCGTGAGCGATCACCGCATCGGATTGACGCTGCACCAGCTCACAGAAGTCATGGACGGCAAGTTGCAACCGTTCGTCGATGCTCTGACGACGCACTATCAGGCCGAAAAACTGAAGGAAGAGGCAGGAGCGCTCGCATAGTGTGGTGCCACGACCTGCATGGTTGTGGTCTGTCAGGTCGAGCGCAGCGAGACATCGCTATGCCGAAGATCTGTGAGGACCGATAAGCGATTTCTCACTTCGTTCGCAATGACAGTCCTCGCCTGCGGCTCGACCTGGAATCTTCGCCTCTCTATCAGGCACTGACAATTCGATCGTCGTTTACGTATAGTGTCTGAGAATTCCTGAGATGCTATGCGACATATCAGCTATTACTTCCTGTTCCTTCTGCTCGCCGCCTCGATAAGTTACGCCCAACCGTCCGGTGGACCGTACGGCCCGATCGACCAGCGCTATGAAATCCCAAAGGCTGCACACGTCTACTACGTCGCTCCCGACGGAAAAGCTGATGCCACGGGGACGACACTCGAACAACCAACAACGCTCGAGTCAGCCATCGAACGGGTTGTTACTGGCGACGCCATCATCCTGCGTGGAGGCATTTATCGCGCTGGCGGACTTGTCTTGAACCAGGGCGTTACGATTCAGCCATATGCCGACGAAAGACCCATCCTGAAGGGCACGCAGATCGCGACGGATTGGAAGCCGCTCCGCAACAACATCTGGAAAACCACGTGGACGCACTTGTTCCCAGCTTCGCCACTCGGCTGGTGGCAACGCGATCGCGAAGGCATGCGTACGCCGCTGTACAAATTCAACAATGACATGGTGTTCGTAGATGGCGAACTGCTGAAATCAGTGGGGTGGGAGGGGGAACTTGATGCTCATTCCTACTACATTGACTACAAGACCGGCAGCGTCTACATCGGAGTGGATCCCGCGAATAAGCAGATAGAGATCACCGCATTCGATAGCGCCCTGGTACGAACCAGCGCTCCAGTTCATGGCAAGGTGAATGATCACAAAGGCTCCGGTCATTCGTGGCCTTACGTTCACGCAGTATGCCTACCGCGCGCTCGAAGTCGAGGGCAAGAAGCACTTCACGGTGAACGATGAGCCCACGGATGAGCCCGTCGGTCTCTCCGATCCTGCAACGTTCGGGAAAGAAGTCATCGGCACCGTACTCGAGAATGTGACCATCAGCTATTGCTCGCGCGTTGCCGGATACTTCCGCGGCGACGGCCTGATCATCCGCAACTCGCTCATCAGTGACACTGGAACGGAAGGTATCTATGTGATCGGGTCGTCCGATGCGCTGCTCGAGCACAATCTGATTCGGCGCAATAACATCCGGCAGCTCACGGGCTACTATCCCTCGGCGGTCAAGATCTTCAACCAGACGCGCCGCGTCACTTTTCGCGACAACCTGATCATCGATCAGCCCTACTCGAATGGCGTATGGTACGACGTCGGAAATCGCGATGGGGTGATCGTAAACAACTGGATCGAGGGCGCAAGCGACGGCTTCTTTTTCGAGATCTCGCGCGGTGCTACCGTCGCCGGCAATGTCTTCGTTCGCTGCGATAAAGGTGTGCGAGTGCTTAACTCCGCAGACGTGCATGTGTACAACAATACCTTCGTGGATACGCCAGCATCGTTCGAACGGAACGAGCGCAGTAAGACAAACGACCACTTCGGATGGCATCCCTCGACGGGCCCGGATGTTGATCAGCGCGAGGGCCACATCTTCATGAACAATCTGCTGGTGGCGAGCGATGCCTACACCAAGCCGCTGCTGCGATTTGAGGAGCCGAAATCGCTGTGCGAGAAACTTCCGCGCCCGATGGCGACCAACGTTGACGGGAATGTCTACGTGAGAGCCTCGGCGGGAGCTGCGATGCCGATTATCGAGTGGAGTCCCGCGAATTCCGACAACTGTCTTTCGACATTCAACTCGCTCGATGATTTTCGCAAGCAGGTGCCGGGTTTCGAGGCGAACAGCCAGCAGATGGATCGCTCGCTGCGCACTGTGTTTAAAGCTCCCGAGCTGAGCCGGTACGAATTGCTTCAGCCGATTCCGTCTGCGCCCGGAACGCAGGTAATGCCGGCGTCCGTAAGCAAGCTTCTGGGCTGGAGCGAGGAAGAGGCGCGAACAGTGGGAGCATATCCCGCTCAGCGCATGGGAACTAAGGCGATCGCATTGAAGAAATGAAGGGAATAGTCCTAGGCGATCTTCAACACGCGTGGCCAAATTGTCTTTTGTGCCCTCGCCAAAATCTGATCATTGCCTCGCCGTCCCCATCGCGTTATTCTGACCGCGACTTCCAGTTGAGACTTCAGGGACCCATCTGATGGCCAAACTTTTTGAGGCGCCCCACTATATTGCGGTCGAAGGCCCGATTCGTGTCGGCAAGAGCACACTTTCCGGCATTATTGCCGAGCGGCTGCACGCGCAATTGGTCCGGGAGCCGGAAGACAACGCGTTTCTGCCTTCGTTCTACGACGGAGATAAGGGAGCCGCCTTCCAGGCGCAGTTTACGTTCCTCATCAAGCGATTCGAGCAGTTGCGTGCGCTCGACGTGGGCCCGACGTCGAGAAAAGTCGTCGTCTCCGATTACATCTTCGAGAAAGACAAGCTGTTCGCGTACCTGAATCTCACCGACCCCGAACTGGACATCTACAACCGTTACTACAATTTCTTCCGCAATCAACTACCCACGCCTGACCTGGTCATCTACCTGCAAGCAACGCCCGAAGTTCTGCGAAAACGTTTGAAGAAGAAGGGCGCTTCGGCCGAGGCCGCGATCAACGACGACTATTTGGAAGAAGTTATCAAGGCGTACGAGCATTTCTTCTTTCACTACACGCAGTCGGACCTGCTGATCGTGAACACCACGGAAATCGATTTCGTCGATCGCAATGAAGATTTGCAGGAGTTGCTGCGCAAGGTCAGCGAGCCGGTGCGTGGGAACGCAATATTTCCTGCCGCTCGGTGGATCGCAAGCAGTCGGCGCTTAGCTTCAACTCTGTAGATCTAACGTGAGTTCCTGCAGCGAATACAGCGCCAGGATCGCTGAACCGTCTCCATCTGAGCTGTCGTCTAGGAACTCCGCGGGAGCGGGCAGCGAGAATGGTGGAAGCCTGAGATTCAGTGGACGAAAACTTCCCGTTCGCAGAATTTTGTTGTTGGTCGCCACCTTCGGCTGATCGCTGATCAGAAGATAGCGCGCTCCGGTGCGCTGGAAATTTCTGAGCACGCGCAGGCCTTCCTCGAACGTCAAATGGATCAGCAGATGCCGGCACAGGATCAGGTCAGTGCGCGGCAATTCGTCGTTTACCAGATCACAAAGCAGGAACCGGCGTTTGTCGTTGCTATACAACTCCGAGTTCTTCTCGATCAGTGGGCGGACGATGTCGATCCCGAAATACTGTTTCAGTTTGAGAGGAACTTCCTTCATCCAGCAGAAATCGCCGCAAGGCGCGTCGAGCAGCGTTTGGACCTGGAGATCGGCGAGCAACTTCGGTAGCGTGTTACGGATCGATTTCGTGAATCGCAGTCCCGATCCCTCACCCGAGGCACTCTCGGATCCGCTCCACAGACGGTTTTTGTAAATCGAGGTGAAGGCCGAACTTCTGCGGCGACGGCGCAAGTTGTCGGCAATTTCTTGCAGAAGCATTCCAGGGTTCCTGACGCTGGAATTCTAGCTTCGCAAGGAGACAAATCCGAGAAGGAAGAGAAAGCCGCATCTCAAAGAGCAACGGCCGTGTTTTGCAAACGGAACCTCTAGTCCAGCGGCCGAACTTTGACGCGAGTGCCTTCGGGAAGCTCGCCGTCGATCAACTCAACTGCTCCGTTCTTCACTACGCCTTTGAGCTCCGCAGGGCGAGGCGGTACGGCTGGCGATGTTGAGCTGCTGCGAGAAAAGCCACCGCTTCCTTGATCCATAGCCTCGTTTGCCAGGCGGTCGGCCTCCGCATTGTGGCCACGTAGAACATGCTGGATCTGAAACCAGTCCAGCTTCGAGATCAACTCTTTCGCGCGCGTGTGCAGCTCTTTCAGCTGCAGGTTGCTGACTTTGTACTGACCCTTAATCTGCTTCACCATCAGCTCGGAGTCGCTGATGACCTTCAGCGCCTTGTAGCCATGCTGGACGGCATACTCGAGCGCAGCGAGCAGGCCGGAGTATTCGGCATAATTATTGGTCTGCTTGCCGAGATATTTGCTGAGGCCCGCGACTTTGTGTCCACTGCTGTCGTTGATCACAACGCCATAGCCGGAGGGTCCAGGATTACCGCGCGCGCCACCATCGGTATAAGCGGTGATCAAGTTCGCGGGGGCCTGGGGCTGGGGCGACGAAGCAAACAAATCTGATTGCGGACGTGCACTGCGGAAAGGCATGAGGCGAGTTTATCAGGGGAGGACCAACAGAATTTCAGATCGAAGATTTCAGAGTGCAGATTTCAGAACTGGCGCGAAGGAAGATGCGCTCTGAGATTCTTGACAGGTGCAAACGACTAGCGACTGACGACCATCGACTATCGACCAACGACCGCTCCCAAAAACACAGAGTCCCGAGGTTTTGTGGTTAAGCTCGTTCGTCTCGCCCAGCAATTCGCTTTAGACCCTCGCTCGCCTTTTCTGAACCCCTCTTGCGAGTATGATTCAGCCGACTAAGCTCGGGTTCCGGGCTCATCACCAACCGGACAAACCAGCCCAACCCCTCGGGACTCTATCTCGCCTTTGCTTAAGTCCCCTGTTCTCGTCAACCAGCGCTTCGCTAAAGACCGTCGCCTTACCCTGCTGAATTTCATCCCTTGCGGGTTGTCCTTCAATCTGACTTGGCTTCAGCCCCGGTACTCGGCACCAACTGCAAAAACTCAGGAACTGTCAAAGAACGAGTATGTATTTACGCCGACTATTTTCAGAGTCAAGAAAATCAGTAGAACTTTATCTCTTGTGTTTTCAATCGAGTGCAGCTCGTCCACAGCCCCATGACCGGATTTTGTGCAACCAGATCTTCAGACGCAATACAGAAACCCGCGGAATCCGCGGCTTTCGCTGTCATCGATCAGGTCAGCTCGCGAAACAGCGCTCGCTTCCGCAATGAATCCAATGTGAAAAAATGCGGACAATTCAGGAATGGCGCGGACTTCCGCAAGTCTCGATTCATGAAGAAGAGGCGACTCCGCGGGCTGTTACCATGCTTTTGTGACTCCCACGCTGCTGCAGGTCCAGAATCTGGACGTCGCTTTTCCAGTTCGAAGCGGCGATCGGACAGATTTCGTCTCCGCCGTGCGCGACCTCAGCTTTGAAATCGGCGCCGGAGAGTCGCTGGGATTGGTGGGAGAGTCGGGCTCCGGCAAATCCGTAACTTCGCTGGCGATCCTTCGCCTGCTGCCGCCGCAAGCGCGAATCACGGGCAGCATTAGCTTCGAGGGGCACGATCTTCTGCAGGCCTCCGAAGATGACATGCGCGAACTCCGCGGCTCGGCCATCGCAATGATCTTTCAGGAGCCGATGACTGCGCTGAATCCGGTGATGCGTGTGGGCGATCAGATCGCCGAGGCTGTGCTCGCCCATCGTCGGATATCGAAACGTGAAGCCGGCAAAGTCGCGACCGATGCGTTAACCACCGTCGCAATTCGCGACCCCGAAAAGCGCGCGCGTGATTATCCGCACCAGCTTTCCGGAGGCATGCGCCAGCGCGTGATGATCGCCATGGCCATCGTGAATCGTCCGCGACTGCTGATCGCCGATGAGCCGACCACTGCGCTCGATGTCACCATTCAGGCGCAAATCCTCGAACTGCTGGCCGAACTGCGCGAAAAATTCGGATTGTCGATGCTCTTCATCTCGCACGATCTTGCCGTGGTCTCGAAGGTCGCCGACCGGGTTGCGGTGATGTACGCGGGCAGACTGGTCGAGATCGGCGGTTCCGGCGACATCTTTCGTCAGCCGTTGCACCCGTACACGCAGGGGCTGCTGAACTCCGTCCCAACCTTGCGCACGAATCTGCACGAGCCTTTGCGAACAATTGAAGGCAGTGTTCCCAGTGTCGGTTCTCCGGCGCTGCACCGTGCTTGTGGGTTCGAGCCGCGCTGCGATTTCGCTATACCGAAATGTTCGGAAGAGCTGCCGGAACTCGTACAAGTAGCGCCCGGACACTTGGTGCGCTGCCCGGTGAAGGCCGCGCAGCACTCCGAACACAACGCGTAATCCGAAACGAGGCTTGCATAAAAATGATCCGCCGCTGTGATCACGACGACTTCGACCAGATCTGGACGATCGTCAACGATGGAGCTCAGGCTTACAAAGGAGTCATTCCTGCCGATTGCTGGACCGAGCCTTACATGTCGAGAGAGGAGCTTCAGCACGAACTCGATGCGGGCGTAGTGTTCTGCTGCTATGAGCAAGCCGAAGCCGCAGGACTACTGGGTGTCATGGGACTTCAGCAGGTCGGCGATGTAACTCTCATTCGCCACGCCTACGTTCGCGGCTCCAGCCAGAAGCTTGGGATCGGCGGCCAGTTGTTGTCACACTTACGAACACTGACCGAGCGACCCATCCTGATTGGCACGTGGGCGGATGCCACCTGGGCGATACGCTTTTACGAAAAGCATGGATTTCAGGTCGTTAGCCCAGATGAGAAGGAGATCTTGCTCAGAAAATACTGGGAAATTTCTGAACGCCAAATTGAAACATCCGTCGTGCTGGTGGATGCAAAATGGCGTCAAATTGCCGATCGGCGGGGCTCGCAGATCAACGCTTAGCTACCATTCTCGCGCTCGAAACGAGCGACAGTTTATTATTGCCTCTGGCCTGAAAAGTGCGCGTCCTATTCTTAAGCGATATTCACGCGAACCTGGAAGCATTGGAAGCCTGCCTGGCGGCGGCTCCGCCCCACGACGTGGTCGTCAATCTCGGCGACACCGTCGGATATGGAGCGAACCCGAACGAAGTGATTGAGCGCGCCCGCGGACTCGGCGACACGTTCGTGCGCGGCAACCATGACCGCGCCTGCGCCGGGCTGACGGACGTGCGCGGCTTCAACTACATTGCGGCGGCGGCTGCCATCTGGACCAATCGTCAGCTCTCCCCCGACAATCTGGAGTGGCTGAAGAATCTGCCTCACGGGCCAGTCTCGTTGCCCGATCTTCCGAATGTGCAGATGGTTCACGGCTCGCCGCGCGACGAAGATGAATACCTGCTTCTGCCCGACGATGCCGCTGCTTCGGCGGCGCTCGCGCGAGCCCCGATCACATTCTTCGGTCACACGCATATGCAAGGATGTTTCCGGATCACCGAAAAGCAGCAGATCACGGTGCATCCGAAATACACTTCGCCGGAGAAGGCGGAACAATGGCCCCTGGCGCTGGAGAATGGCGGCGTTTATTTGATTAATCCGGGCTCGGTGGGCCAGCCTCGCGACGGGGACTGGCGAGCGGCGTTTGCGCTCCTTGATTCCGAAGCGAAGAAAGTCACATTCTTCCGCGTGCCTTATGATCTGGCGAGCGCGCAGAAGAAGATCGTAGAAGCCAATTTGCCCGAGCGCCTGGCCAGCCGCCTGCAGTTCGGGCGATGACGAACCTGAGTACAGGAGCCGTGTCGAATTCTTCAAAACCGATCGATCGACTCAGTTGGATCCGCTCCATCTTCTTCCTCGATCCACTGATCTATCTGTATACGGTCGTGTTGGGAATTCTTTCGCTGTTGTCGTCGTTCGTCGATCGCGGCGGGCGCATTCAGCATGGATTCGCGCGGCTGTGGTCCTGGCTGATCCTGAAGACCATTCTGTCGCCGGTCGAAGTCATCGGGCTGGAGAACATCGATCGCTCACAGCCGGTGGTCTTCGCAGCGAATCACATTTCCGCGCTCGATATCCCGCTGATCTACGCGAGCCTGCCGGTCCCTTTCCGAATTCTCGCCAAGAAAGAATTGTTCCGGTATCCGTTCATGGGATGGCATCTGAGCCGCTCGGGACAAATCCCGGTGGACGACAAGGATGCGCGCTCGAATCTGCGCAGCCTGGCACGTGCCGGGGAAACGGTAAAGAGCGGAATGGATCTCATGGTCTTCCCCGAAGGCGGCCGCTCCCAGACTGGTCAGATTCGGCCATTCCTCAGCGGCGCGTTTTACGTCGCGATCAAAGCGGGTGTGCCGGTGATCCCCATGGCGATTGTGGGGACTTACGAAGTCTTGCCGATGAACACGTTTCACATTCGTCCGGGCAAGCTGGAACTCCTGATCGGGAAACCCGTTCCGACCGGCGACTATTCACCGCGCGACATGGATAAGCTGAGCCAGCGCGTACAGAAAGAAATCGAAGACATGTACTACTCGCGTTCGCGTGTAGCCGATCCGAGAAAAGAAGTGGTTAGCGGTTAGTGGTCGCGTGCTCGGGATGACAGGTGCACGGCGGCGTTGGAATCAACTCTGGTTGCTAACCACTAACCACTAGTCACTAACCACTGAATTCTGCGATAAGCTGTCTCTACTGCTATCACGTGGGGGAAACATTGGGAAATCCAGCTTACAAGCCGCGGCCAGTGGCGACCTCTCAGCCTCATGAGTTGCCGGAGGCAACGTCGTCGAATTTGACGACGACGTTGCTTAGCTGGGGATCCATTGCGCTGGCAGCCGCCGAGAGCTTGTGCGTCGCAGCGGTTGGCCTCAGCGGATTTCGTGTCCTGCTCGGCATGTCCTCGTTGATCGCTGCCACCGCGGGAGGTCCCGCACACGGCTGGCACCGCAACGGGCTGCGCATTCCGTTCCTGATTGTGGGAGGAGTGTTCGCCGCCGTGAATCTTCTGCTGCTTTGGAATGAAGATCGTCTGCGCAAGAATCCTGCTGCCGCGTGGAGAATTCGTCCACTCACCAAACAGCAGAAACGCCGCCGCATGATTCAGTTGGTGACTTCGGTTCTGGCCCTGCTATTGATCGCCGCCGAAGTGATTACCCATCCGTGGTTTCATCACGAAATGTAGGAATAGTTGTTAGGTGCTCGTTATGAGTTGACTGATTTCCGACGCGCAGCCTCGCGGAGAATATTCGTTACACCGAGACCTCGAAATGCCCAAGCACAACTCCGAAATTTCATCGATCGCGTCATCGGGGCTGGATGAGAGCTCCCGATCAAATGGAAATTCATCTCTCGACTAGAAGTTCTCTCAGTGTCCAACCCTGCATGAGTCTAGTAAATCTCGTGATAGATGTTTGGAGACCTACGGGCGCTGGCGGGCATTTTGTTCCTCTTCTCAGGGCTCTGCTGGACAACCATGCCATGCGCGGGTCAGCAGCAGCTTGCAACGCGCCATTCTGGCGAGAGCTCGCATGCGCAGATTCCTTTGCTGCTGGACGCTCTTCCTGACTCCATCCCGAACACTTCAGCCAGCGCCAACCCTTCCTCAATCTATCTCGTCACGACAAAGAACGAAAAAGCTGCTCCGCGACCGTCGGTGGATTGGAAGGGGCTCAGTAAAGATTCTCTGCAATTCCTCGTCCTCATGAACGGGTTTCGTATCGCGACGGAGCCAGGTACCCGAGCTGGACTGCACAATCCCTTCTTCTCCGGATATTTCAAAGCGGTGAGCAACATGCACGGCTGGGATGATGGGGATCCGTTTTACGTGAACTATATCGGACATCCGATTCAGGGCTCCGTCTCGACTTTCATTTGGACCGCCCGCGACGGGGAATATGCGCACGAGCACATTGGCTGGAATAGCGGCTATGTGAAATCAAAATTGAGGGCAGGCGCGTACGCTTACGTGCTGAGCGTCAGCTTTGAACTTGGCCCTCTGAGCGAAGCATCACTTGGCGAGATACAGAGATATCATCCGGCGAATGGCTTTGTCGATCACGTGGTTACGCCCACGGTTGGTCTGATGTGGTCGGTACTGGAAGATGAGATTGACGATTCGCTGGTCCGGCACATCGAAGAGGGTACCGATAATAGGGACGTGAAAATACTGGCGCGCACCTTCCTGAATCCGTCGCGATCCTTTGCAAATCTCATGGGCCGCAGGCGTCCTTGGTACCGCTCCAATCGGCCCGGGCCGAGTGAGTACAACTCGTTCGTCTATTACAGTCCAGTAGAAAAGAAACCGGTGTCGCCTCCTCCTGGCGTCGCACCCTTCCAGTTCAATATGCACTTCGAAGAGCGAACGTATTTCGGCAAGAACGCTTCCGACCCGTGCGTTGGCGGCGGAGCTGAACTTGGGTTTCGAGTCGCAGATAACTGGCAAGTGGTAGGCGAAGTAACCGGATGTAAGCAGACAGGAATGCCGCCGAATTTCAGTGGCGATTCACTTACCTATGCGATCGGGCCACAATGGACTGGCCGTCTCTCATCCCGTTGGGTGACGCACACGCGAGTGCTGGTCGGCGGAAATAAGGTGACCCAGGAGCAGCTCTTCCCGGATATCAAGGCCGCACTTCAGCAGGAGTACAAGAACCAGCACAATATTTTTCCGCCGCTCGCGGACCAATATATTCACGACTTCGACAACAATGCCTTCGCCGTCATCACCGGGGCAGGCTTCGACTACAAATTGAACAAGGCCTTGCTGTTTCGCTCGTCATTGGACTACTCGCATACTTGGAATCACGACATCAACAACGTGAACTATCGCAACTCGCTGCGATTCTCTTCCGGGTTCGTGCTGGATATGGGGACGTGGTGAGGTAGCAGGAAGCAAAAAACAAGCCACGGATCTCACGGATATTCACAGATCTTTAGCAGTAAGAATCCGTGAAAATCCGTGCATCCGTGGCTGATGTTTCGCCTTACTGAATCAGCGTCGGAGTTTCCCCATTCCCATTCGCTTCTTCTGCCGGAATCACGACGGCCGCTGCTACGCGGTCGCCTTCTTCCAGATGCAGCAGACGCACGCCCTGGGTTGAGCGGCCAGCAGCGCGGATCTGTTCCGTCTCCGTGCGGATGATCTTCCCGTACTGGCTGATGATCATCACTTCGCTGTCTTCGGTTACCAGCATGATCGACACGACCTTACCGTTGCGGCTGGTGGTCTTCACGTTGATCACGCCTTTGCCACCACGCGATTGCAGCCGGTACTCGTCCACGTCGGTGCGCTTGCCGTAAGCATTCTCCGTGACGCTGAGGATGCGGTCGGCGACGGCGCCTCCGTTTTCGGCCTGCTTGCGCGTGGGCTTCTCTTTCGCCGTTACGGCCATGCCGACGATGTAGTCGCCCTTGTCGAGATCCATGCCGCGTACGCCAAAAGCCGGGCGTCCCATGGAGCGAACGTCATCTTCGTGGAAGCGGATTGCCATGCCCTCGTGCGATGCGAGGAAGAGAATCTGGTTGCCGTCGGTGATCTGCGCACCTACGAGCTCGTCTTCCTTGTCGATGCCGATGGCGATGATGCCGCGCGACATGACGTTGCAGAAGTCCTTCAGCGGCGTCTTCTTCACCGTGCCCTGGCGCGTGACGAAGAAGATGTACTTGTTCTCTTCTTCGAGATCGCGGACCGGCAGAATGGCGCGCACGGTTTCGCCCGGCTGCAGCGCGACCAGGTTGCCAACGTGTTTGCCCTTGCCGGCAGCGCCGACGTCGGGGATCTCATACACCTTTAGCCAGTACACGCGGCCCGTGT
This sequence comes from Terriglobia bacterium, assembly GCA_963848375.1. Lineage (GTDB taxonomy): Bacteria > Acidobacteriota > Terriglobia > Terriglobales > Acidobacteriaceae > JAJPJE01. Next base: position 127,207 of record CAWKDK010000028.1, on the reverse strand, counting down.
TGGTGAAGACCAACAGGTACGCGTGCGTCGATGCAATGTAGAGACGCTCGACGAAATCTTCTTCGCGCGTGCTCATGCCGCGGCGCCCGGTGCCTCCACGACGTTGCGAGCGATACGTCGTAATCGGCGTGCGCTTCAGGTAGCCAGCGTGGCTCACCGTGACGGCCACCTGCTCGTCGACGATCAGGTCTTCGAGCTGAATTTCGGTAGTCTCGTCTACGATCTGCGTGCGGCGCGCGTCGCCGTATTCCTTCTTGATCTCCTCGAGTTCCTTCACGATCACGTTGCGGAGCTTCTTCTCCGAACCCAGGATCGATTCGTACTCGGCGATCTCGCCCTTGATCGATTCCAACTCCTTCACGATTTCGTCGATCGAGAGTCGCGTCAAGCGGTGCAATTGCAATTCGAGGATCGCGTCCGCCTGCTTGAGCGTGAACGGCTTCTCCGGATCGAGCTTCGGTGCGCGGCCCGTGGTGTTGATGTCGATCTTTTTGCCGGCAAAGTACGCGATCAAGTTCTCTCGGGCATTGGCGCGATCGGCGCTGCCACGGATAATCGCGATCACGTTATCGATGTGATCGAGCGCAAGCCGGTAGCCTTCCAAAATGTGTTCGCGGTCTTTCGCTTTCGCCAACAGGAATGCGGTCCGGCGGCGCACCACGTCGATGCGGTGTTCGATGAAGTAGCGGATCGCCTGCACCAGGCCCATTTCTTTCGGCTGGTTGTTGGCGACGGCCAGGAAGATCATGCTGAAGCTCTCTTGCATCTGCGTGTGCTTGTAGAGCTGGTTGAGCACGATCTGCGGTTCGGCACCGCGTTTCAGTTCGACGACGACGCGCATGCCGTCGCGATCGGATTCATCGCGAATGTCGCTGATGTCGTCGATGACCTTGTTGTTGGTGAGTTCGGCGATGCGCTCGACCATGCGCGCTTTGTTCACCTGGTAGGGAATTTCGGTGACCACGATGGCCTGTCGTCCGCCGCTGATGTTCTCGATCGCGGCCTTAGCACGCATCATGAAGCGGCCGCGCCCAGTCTTGTAGGCGTCGACAATGCCGCCCTTGCCGTGAATGAAGCCGCCGGTGGGGAAGTCCGGTCCTTGCACGAACTGCATCACTTCCGCCAGGCCAGCCTTGGGATTGTTCACCAGGGTGATAGTGGCGTCGACGATCTCAGTCAAATTGTGCGGAGGGATGTTCGTCGCCATGCCCACGGCGATACCATTCGCGCCGTTCACGATCAGGTTCGGATACCGCGTCGGTAGAACGACAGGCTCGGCCGTGGTGTTGTCGAAGTTCTCGACGAAATCGACCGTGTCCTTCTCGATGTCCGCCATCATCTCTTCGGCAATCGACATCAGCCGGCACTCGGTGTACCGGTAAGCTGCGGGCGGGTCGCCATCGACGGAGCCGAAGTTGCCTTGCCCATCGATCAGCGGATAGCGCATGCTCCATGGCTGCGCCAGGCGCACCAACGCGTCGTACACAGCGCTGTCACCGTGCGGGTGATACTTCTTCAAACATTCGCCGACCACACCAGCGCACTTCATGTGCTTGCGGTTGTGGAGCACGCCCATGTCCTGCATGGCGTAGAGAATGCGGCGATGCACGGGCTTGAGCCCGTCGCGAATTTCAGGCAGCGCGCGGCCGATGATGACCGACATCGAATAGTCGAGATACGACCGGCGCATCTCCTCTTCAATGTTGATCGGCTGAATGTTCGCCGCGCCCGGACCTTGTCCGTCGCCGCCCAGTGGAAGTTGTGGATCTTTTGGTTCGTCTGCCATAGAAAAAGAAGCTCTCGGCTTTCAGCTATTAGCTGTCAGCTACTGCGTATTCAGCTCTAGATTCGGCGCACAATTCGGGTAAACCGGATGGCTTTCTCAGGAGCCGGTTAGATTGTCGTAAATGCTTGCATTTACAGGAATTTATGCGCCAGAAGAGCAACCACAATTATACCATTTGGGACGGCAAAATTGGACTATGCGACCGGCTGCTTTCGCTGATTCCGAGGGGTCATAAATGGCTCAGGCGCAACAGCTTACGAAGGCAGCTTCTTTAGCTCGCCGGTTGAATATCGAGAGTGACAAAGACCTCTCGTTTTTCGTCGTTCACTTGGGTAATAGGGACAATGGCGACGTTCTTGTACCCGCGTGATCGGTAGTACCGCCGCAGGTTCCACAGCGTCTGTCGTAGCTCCTGTATGTTGAGGATCTTTCCGGATTGCGCCATGATCAGCGGTGCGAGGTCCGTTTTTGAAAGACCGGGGACGCCGGTGAATTTCAATTCCAGGTCGCCAAGTCGATACTGCAAGCCGGGTTCGACAACAACATTCGCGTCTACTATGCCCGCACTGGTTCGAGGCTTGAGCCGTGGCTCCTGGACGATGGCTTTGAAATAGCCCCGCTGCTGGAACTGATCGCGGACGCGCTCCCCGATACAGTCCGCTGCGTCTGTAGTCACACAAGGCTTTCCTTCGACTTCTTTGGCAATTTGATTCAGCTCATGCTCGCTGATACCGGGAGTGTCGACGATCGCGATGTGTCCGATAGTGACCGGCGGCTGCGCTTGCGAAAGCACGCACGTGGACAGCAGCAAGAATGTAATCGTGAGGCCGTAAGGTTTCATCGCAAACCTCCACGAAGTTAGAGGTCCTCTATTCTGAGCTTGGTATCGGAGTTTGTCCACGCAGCCTCGAATTGGCGCTGAACCCACTGAGCATCGGCTGTTCGGCCCTGTGCCTTCAGGCTCTCCATCAATCCAAAGAGCGAACGCGGATTGCGCGGATGACGATCGAGGTCAGCTCGAAACACCTTCTCAGCGGCAACCGGGTCGCCTGCCTGCAACAGCATGCCTCCTAAGGTCTCGCGTACCGGCGCGATCCAATCGGGAGGTTCGTTGTAGTCCATCGCGTCTTCCAGTTCCAACGCCTGGTTCAGATGAGCGATCGCTTCAGCATTCTTCTTTTGCGAAAGAGCAATCTTGGCTTCGATGATGTATACGGACATGACTGGAATACGTTCGGCGTTTCCGGTACCCACAGTATTTGTCGGTATCTTGATCATCTCGGGTGTGAGTCGCTTGATCTCGTCAATCTCCAACTGCGCTTCCTTGACCTGGCCCTTGCTCGCATACGCCATTCCGCGCGCGTAATGCCAAATGCCGGCGCTCACGACATGCTTCGGATTCGCCGCTGGTTGTTGCAGGATCTCGTCCCACTGGCGAAAGCGCACCATGACCATAGGGGTCATCGATGCGAAGAAGTCGAGCATCGGCATCTCATCGACGTGCGGCGAGACGTGATCGCTGAGCTTGCGTGCGGCTGCGAGTGAATTCGCATAGTCGCCCATGGTCGCGTTTTCCACTGCGATGAAGTGCAGGTTATGCGAGTAGTACATCATCGGATAAACGCCCTGCACACCGGTGGCCTTGATATAGGCCTCGTCCGCCGCACGCCGCTTTGATATTCGTCTCTTCGGAAGCTTCGTGATCGCCAGTGCGGATATAAATATGACCGGGCATGTGCACCAGGTGCCCAGAAGCAGGCGCCAGACCGGCAAGCCGCTCCGCACTCGGCAGCGCGCGCTCGGGATGCGCTGAGGCTTCCACCGCGTGGATGTAGAAGTGGTTGGCGCCAAGATGTGTGGGATCGCGCCGCAGCACCGATTCCAGCGTCGAGACGATCTCCTCGGTTCCGGGCGCCGGAGTACCGTCTTTGTTCCAGAGCTTCCAAGGATGAAGATTCATGCCGCTCTCGGCGAAGATCGTTGCCGCATCCAGATCGTCCGGATACTTGCGCGACAGATCGCGCATTGCGTTGTTGTAGTCGACTGCGAGCTTCTGGTAATCGGAATTTGGCTGGTTGCTGTAGCGTTCGGCGAGAGCCTGAATGTAATCACGCTCGATCTGAGATGCGTTCGTCGAAAGCGAGATGGCTTTCTGGATCGCTTCATAGGCATGCTGTTCGTGCTCGGGATCGACCGGCATGTTGTAGTTCGGACCGATCACATAGGCCACGCCCCACCACGCCATCGCCATCTTCGGATCGAGCTCGGCAGCACGTCGAAACGAGCGCTCGGCTTCGTCGTGATTGAAGCCATAGCTGAGCACCAGGCCCTGATCGAAGAACTTCTGCGCCTCCGGATTTGCGGTCGCGACCGGATGATGATGATCTCCGAATCCGGGCATGAGCTTTGCGGGAGTTGCAGGCTGTGACTGGGCTGCTGCCAGCAGAGAAAAAGCCAAAGAGAACGCAAGAACAGAAGCGCGGAAAGTTGCCATAACACCTCACCCCAAGGATTGCGCGCAATGTACACCCGGCCCCGATTCCTTTTCAAGCGGCCGAACATTTCGCTCGGGAGCTTTGCGAGTCGAGTAGAATCGGCAGCAATGATTGCTCATCTTCGCGGACGTCTCATCGCCAAGCATCCGAATCAGGCCATCGTTGAGACTGGCGGTGTCGGCTACGACGTTGTCATCAGTGTCCCGACATTCTCCGAGCTGCCGGGCATCGGAGGCGAGGTCGCGCTGCATATTCACACGCACGTGCGCGAAGATCAGATTGCGTTGTTCGGATTCGTGCGTCCCGAAGAAAAGCAGCTGTTCGAGAAGTTGCTGAACGTAAGCGGCATCGGTCCAAAGCTGGCGATCACCATTCTGAGCGGCATGGCTGCCCCCGATATGGTGGCGGCGATCAAGGGAAACGATGTTGCCAAGCTCACGCGGATTCCTGGCATCGGCAAGAAAACCGCCGAGCGCATGGTGCTGGAGTTGCGCGACAAGCTGGAGAATTTCGGCGCCACGCCGAGCGCGCCCCCGGCGTCTCCGGTGGAAGAAGACGTGCTTTCGGCGCTGATGAATCTGGGCTATCAGCGTCCGGCAGCGGAGCGTGCGCTTGCGATCGCCGCGAAAAGCAGCGAAGCAGCGGGATCGTTCGATGCGCTGTTCCGGGAAGCGCTAACAGCGCTGTCGAAGTAAGCGCTCGCCGTCGCCAATTTCAAGCTATTAGTTCATCGACGATGGCTTCGACGTGAATCACGGTCGTATCAAGAAACTCGATCGGTGCGCCGGAGCCGCGCAATAACAGAGGCAGTTCCGTGCCGGCGAGAACTATCGCCTCGATGCCGTCTTCGTCCTTCATACGTTGCGCGATGCGCAATATCTCCGCCCTGGTTTGCGGCAGGAACTGATTCTTCAACAATTCGTCGATGTAGGCGCGATGAATGAACTCCCGTTCCGATTCACTCGGCATGACAAGGGCGATTCCGGCTCGCTGAAACTCGTCCGGGTAGAAGCTGGCGCGCATCGTAAATCCTGTTCCAAACAGACCCGCCTTCTTAAGGCCACGAGTCTTTGCGTAGTCACGCGTGGCGCGCACGATACTCAGCAGAGGAATCGGCGACCGGCGCTGGACTTCGTCAAAAACCAAATGAGGCGTGTTCGCTGCGATAAACCCAAAGTTTGCGCCTGCACGCACCAGCACCTCCACTCCCGCGGCGAGATAGTCAGCCAAATCGTCCAACCTGGCGGCGTCCAGCATGGCGATGCCTTTGTCGACATCAAGGCTGTTGATGATGATGTGGGGATATCCGCTATCAGGTTTGCGAGCGCGGAAACGCTCGATGATGGACCGGTAATAGTCGATCGTCGATTCGGGCCCTAGCCCACCGATCATTCCGAGCGTTTGCATAATCAGCGTGACAGAGAAATATATCCGATCAGCCGTTTCGCCTCTCAGGCTCCCCAACGCCCTCCGCTCGGGAATTCAGAACATGACCTTCAACGAAAACTGAATCTGCCGTGATGAGCCCGCGGTCTTGCTGATGTAACCGAATCCGCTGCCGCGCAGGACATTCGATGGCAGACCGAAGTTCACAATGTTGAAGACGTTAAAGAACTCGGCGCGAAACTCCAAGGTTCCAAATTCGCTACCGCCACGTCGTCCGAAAGGAGTGTCTTTGATCAGCGCGACGTCGAGATTGTGGAAGCCCGGTCCACGGAAAGTGTCGCGACCGAGCGTTCCGAATCGACCCTGGTTAGGTCCGGTGCCGCCAGCCACATTGATGGGAATGCTGAAGAACGACGCATTGTCAGTGCCGCGGCCGAAATAGTCGGCCTGCACAGAGCCATTGGTCGAAAGATTCGGCGTCGAAACCAGATCCGGGCGATCGGCTCCGCTCGCACCTGCTCCTGTCTGTTGGACTCCGGAATATACGGTAAACGGGGAGCCGGTCATCAGAGTCGTGATATTCAGGAACTGCCATCCCGAGGTCGCGGTTCGTCCGAGCGGACGCAGGAAACTCACTCGACTGAGCGGCAGCATTTGGATCCAGCTGACCGTGAGGACGTGCGTCACGTCGAAGGTCGATGGTCCTTTTTCTGCACGCGGATTCCACGGATCCTGGAAAGAAGTTTGCAGCACGACACCTGCGCCCGCAATCGAGCCGCCCATCACCGAGCTGGTGTCATCGAGCGCTTTGGAATAGGTGTAGCTGGCCTGGATGCCAGTGCCCCAACGCGCCGAGTTCTTGGCAAGGCTCGTCTGCAATGCGTTGTAGGACGAATGGGATTCGCTGGCAATGACGTTAATCGCGCTGGGGCCTCCAATGCGATTTCCGGCGGAGTCGAACTTCGTGAACGGCGCAAAGGCAGGATCGGCGCCGGTGTAACTATTTGGGAAGAATACGTACGGAAGATGGATTCCGGCGGTACCTACATAGGCCGCACTCGCCTTGAAATCCCCAAAATCATGATCGACGGAAAGGGTCCAGCTCGCGATGTCTCCGTTACGGAAATTACTCGCCACGGCGCTTAGAGCGGGCAGTTGGGCCTGATGGCCTGGAGTCGCAGCGGCGACGTCATTCTGATACCGCTGGAGATCCATCACGGTGTTTGGCTTGGCATCCGTGCTCCGCCCATTGGGAAAGATTAGGTTACCGGCAGTGTCGTATGCCGCCGGTAGTGGTTGGAGAACAACTTGGTTCTGGAACGGAACCGCAATGCCCTGCTGCGCCGTGAAGAAGGGATTAAACACGTCCGGGATTGACGCAGTTAAAAAGTTTTCCTGCCACAGATTCATCACGCGTGTAGTGATCGCTCCTCCGGCATGCAAAACGGTGTGGTCGGAAAGCGCATAGTCGAGCGCCACGCGCGGGCCCCAGCCATTCCAGTCCTTGTCATAAGGTGGTTGCGGGTTCACGACGAAGATCATGTTCGCCTGATGATTCGAATAGGACGTTGGCTTTCCGTTGGCGTCGACAAACTCAGGCAACGAAGTCCGCAGAGTCTGCTCATGGATGCGGCTGTTCACTTCATAGCGCAAGCCGTAGGAAAGCGTGAGGCGGTGCGTGGCCTTCCACGCATCCTGAAAATAGAAGTTGTACGCTTCCCGGCGTACTCCCGCTTCATTGAACTTGTTGCCAGTGGGGGTGAATTCGGCCGCAAGAACGACGTTGTAAGAATAGGGACTGGCGGTGAGCAGGCCGGTTAGCGAGTCGGGCAAAGGGTCGCCAACAGCGATGTTGTGCGTGCCACTGGCCGATTGGATCGCAACCGGAGAATATGCGGTTCCGCCTCCAAACGAGTAGGCGCCATTCGGAGTCGTGCCGAAGATCGTCGAATCGCGATTCGCGCGAATTTCCGTTCCCCACTTCATCGTGTGATTTCCGCGCACGCCGGTCATATCGACCTTCCACTGATAGAGGTTGGAATACGAGCCATAGATCGAACCCGCCGGGGCGCCATATGGTTCAAAGAGGCCGTCGCCGAAGAGAATGGCCGGTTGGGTGTGATTGGCAGCGGGAAAGAAGGGCGTACTGCGAACATATCCCAGCGAGGTTTGCAGCGACAGGTGCGGACTGATTGTGCGCGCATAAGTCACTCCCGCACTGCGCTGGTGATCGAAGAACTGTATGGCAAAGCTGGGATCGAGCGCCGTCTGATCCGGATTGGTGACGGGGCCGGTGACCTGGTTCAGGCTGAACCTTCCAAACAGCTGTGCCTTGTCCGAGATGCGATGATCGACGCGGATCGAAAATTGATCGGTGACCGTTGAAACCTTGGAAGATGTCGCAAAGGTGCGCGCGCCGTAGGGGCCGACGGGATCATTGGGCAGCGGGTACGCGTCAAGCACCGGCTTGATCGCCGGATTCACTGGGATAGTGAGCGTGTCTCCTGCGAAAGTAGTCGTGTCGATTCCCTGGCGTTCAGCGGCGGTGGGCACGGGGAAGACTTGCGTCGTTCCAAGAATCTGTCGGAATCCCTGGTATTCACCGAAGAAATAGGTGCGATCGCGTCCATCGTAGCCGGGGAGTACGACAGGTCCCCCGACCGTCCCACCGAATTCATTGCGGTTGAATGGCGGTATGCGACGGCCGCCCAGTTCGATGTGATCGAAATAATTGCGGGCATCGAGCGTCGCATTGCGAAAGAACTCGAACGCGCTGCCGTGAATCGAATTTGTCCCCGAGCGTGTCACAACATTGGTGTAGCCGGCAGCTCCATGGCCGATTTCCGGAAGCATCACGCCGGAATTTGATTGCACTTCCTGGATGGCATCGACGTTGAAGTTGGAGAACGTGGCGCCGCCCATCTCAGGATCGGTGGTATCCGCTCCGTCCATGGCGAAGACGGTGGTCGTACCGCGTTGACCGTTGACGGCGAACTGCTGCGTGAAGTTCGCTGCACCGTTGGCGTCGGTCATGGTACCGGCGGCCAACAAGAGTAGTTTGCTGAAATCGCGGGAATTGAGCGGCAGGCTCGACACTTCTTTTCGCGACAGGTGTTCCCCGCCGCTGCCTTCAGAGACTGGACCGTTTTGCTCCTGCACTAGGACGAGAGCGGTATCGGACTTCGGCAATTGCAAATTTGTGGTGAGGGTGACGGCTTCGGCAACGACAAGGGGCTGCGCCGATTTGTACGTGATCCCCTCGGTGACTACCGAAACGCCGTATTTCGCGGGGGTAATGGCTGCAAACGCGAACTCTCCCCGAACCTTCGTCTTCGCGGTATAAGCGGGCTTACCGGCAACGTCGGCAAGGACAACGGTGGCTCCAACCACCGGGGTTCCCGCATTGTCACGAAGAACGCCGGCCCAGGAGGCAGCCGGAGTCGACGCGAAGGTCCATCTGCACAAACAAAAAAATATCGCCAATATGAGTGCACTTGTTCGCAAGCGAGGCGAGGCCTGCCTGTTGACGACTGACGCCACAGACTTCTTCGAAGGAGTTATTTTCATTTCACCGGGTTCCGTCAATTTCGAGATCGGGGTCGCGCAGAGCTTCTGGACGCGGGGGCGTGAAGGACGTCACCGATTCAGAAGTTGTCGCGACGCACCTCGGGACGTCCATGCTCGAAAGGCGCTGTCTTACGAGGCGAGAATACCGCTGCTCAGCAGGGAACAGTAGCTTAAGTTTTCCTAACGGCTCAAAAGAAGAAAGCCGGCCGTCCGCAAAAGGCACAGAGCCTAAACGGCACAAAACGGTAAGAGCCGTTTGGGTTATCGCTACTAGCGGCGCGGTCGTGTATCTTTTCTGATCGAGGAGCGCATGATGAAATTTCGCACTGTCTTCACCAGTATCTTTTTGCTGATTTTCACGGTCGCGTGTTTCGCGGCCGATCAAGGCACGATCTTCATCATCCGTCACGCCGAGAAAGCTTCTACTGCTCCTGACGCGCTCCTCAACGCAGCCGGGCACCGGCGGGCGAATTGCCTCGCGCATCTGTTGGGAGAAGCGAACATCCAGACGATCTTCACGTCTAACATTCGGCGCACTCATCAGACTGCGTCACCGCTGGCCAAAGCACGGCATCTGACGATTCAGACGGTCTTAAAAACCAATCCTGACGAATTAGTGGAGAAGGCGAAAGCGGCGGCGCAAAACGGCGACGTGCTGATCGTTGCGCACCAGGAAACGGTCGCCGACATCGTGCAGCGGCTCGGCGGCGGGACCATACCGCGCGTGGGCCCTAACGAATTTGACCGGCTGACCATTCTGCATCTGACACCGTCCGGCTCCACGGTTACGGTGCTTCGCTATTGCGATTGCGACGTTCCGGCGAGCGCGCCTTCGCAGGGAATGGACCAGGGCATGGCGCCGGCAGCAGCGACCGCTCCTCACTGACGCATCGTCGCTGCATTGAACTCACGTAACTGCGCCTGAGTACAGTTGTGCACTTCCGCCCGGAGTAGCCCTGCGCTAACCTTCCTCTGTGCGCCGAAGCTGGACCATCCTCGCAGTCACCCTCACACTTCTTGCGGCAGCGGAATGGTCCCACGCCAAGAAGAATGGCACCAATATCCTGCAGCAGTTGCCGCAGGGATCGGTGACCGTCGAAGGGCTCGTAATCTCCACGCCCAAGCAGAACTGCGAAAACTGGCTCTGGGCCGCGGAGGTCGAGACCATCCTGAAAAGCCAGAAGATCGACCTTCCCCAGACCTACTGGGTGCAGCAGGCAAATCTCGGGGAAGTATGCGTCGACGCTCCGGTTGATCTCGAGGCGATCGCCTCCTTGATCGAACGCGATTACCAATTGGAAGACGGCAGCAAGTTCCACCTGACGGCGTTGCGCACGGTCGGGCGCGCCCACCGACATGGGACACATCATCTCCAGCCTGCGGCAGGGCCGCCCGTTCATCCTGTTGTGGAAAGGGCACCCTCTGCTCGTTACCGGCATGGTTTACGACGAGTACGGCTATCCCAACGGACAGCGCATGTACGAAGTGCGCGAGATCGATATGCTCGACCTTCTTTATCCCGATGGCGACGAGCGCCGGACGCGTTCGTTCGTTAAGGGAACCGACAATCTGGACGAGATCGGCGGGGCGCTGGAAGTGGTTGCGTCGCCAGTGGACCATTTTCGGCAAGACCGCTGAATCCCCGCGCAGCTTCCAACAATCTGTTACTTGTGGCTAGCCCGAACAATAGCGTTCAAGGCACCATCCTCTACGACGGCGCATGCGGCTTCTGCTCGCGATGGGTAGGCTTCTGGGCGCCGACGCTGCGACGCCACGGATTTGAAGTCGCCGCGCTGCAAGAACCGTGGGTAGCCAAGCAACTCGCAGCCGATCCCGCCAAGTTGTTAGCTGACATCCGCCTGCTCACACCGGCGGGCCAACTCATCTCAGGCGCAAATGTATATCTCCATGTTGCCCGACGCATCTGGTGGATGACTCCCTTCTGGGCACTCTTCAGTCTGCCGGGACTCAATCGTCTTCTTCACCTTGGATATCGTTGGTTCGCGCGCAACCGCTACTGCGTTTCCGGCGCGTGTAGGTTGGAATCGCAGTGATAGTGCAGTCCAGTTTGCCGCTAACCGCTTCCTTCCTATATACTTTGGGTTTGCCTCAGGCTTAATTTTCGATTCAGGAGCAGCTAGCTTTCATGCCGAAGCGTACGTTTCAACCGAACCGTCGCCGTCGTTCGAAGACGCACGGGTTCCGCAGTCGTATGAAGACCAAGAGCGGGCAGGCCGTTCTTTCGCGCCGTCGCGCCAAGGGCCGCAAACGCGTGTCCGTAAAGCCCGGATACCGCGAGTAGACCGCCAGACCTGAAACGGCGCTTACGTGATTGGAATCCTTCTGGAAACGCCGAACTCAGCCGCAAGCAAGAAAAAGCCTGTGATCACGGCTCTAGACTCCACCAGCGAGTCACCGACCCGCCGCTTACTTTTTCCGCGAAGCTCGAAATTGCTGAAGCATGGCGATTTCCAGCGCGTCTACAAGACCGGACGCCGGCATTTCTCAGGACTGTTGACTGCTTTTTATCTGCCGACGTCAGAATCAGGCGCCGGGCCGCGAATTGGGATCACCGTCGGACGGGTGCTGGGTGGCGCGGTCGACCGCAATCGCATCAAGCGGCGCTTGCGCGAGGCCGCTCGATTGCATCTGGCGGAGTTGCAGCTGGCAGTGGACGTCGTCATCAATCCCAAGAAGAACGTTCTCAAGGCCGAATTCGTAGATGTCGAGCAGGAAGTAGCCCGGGCTTTCCAGGTGATTCGCAAATACATGGAGTCGTCGGCCAACAATCCGAAGACGGCGGGTAAATCATGACGCGCAGGTTCTTGCTCTTATTATTGCGAGCCTACAAGTGGCTGATCTCGCCACTGTTCCTGCCTGCGTGTCGCTACGTGCCCACTTGTTCGGAGTACGCCGCCGAAGCCATTGAGCGCTACGGCGCCATCCGCGGAAGCTTGAAAGCGGCGTGGCGATTGTTGCGTTGCCATCCATTCGCGCATGGCGGATACGATCCAGTTGTCCCGGCCATTTTGACCGAAGCGGCGATCGCCGCCGAAGCAGCTGGCCATTGCCGTCCGGGCGTTCCCGTTCAGGCAGTTTTGGAATCCGTAAATCCCGAGTCGCAGCGCACCGCGGCTCAACCAAATTTGATTGTTGCAGTCACTGATTGCAATCTGCGCCTTAGCCGGCGCTGTTGAGAAGGAAGTACGACTTGCCCGAATATCACAGCCCCAACCAAGAACCCGCCAGCAACCGAATGATGCTGGTCATCCTGTTCACGTTCATCTTCCTCATCGGTTTCCAGTTCATCTACAGCAAATACGGTCCGAAGAAGCCCGAGCCTGTGCAGCAGCAAGCACAGCAGCAGCAGGCTGCAGTTCCAGCCGCTCCGGTAAATGCTCAGGCCGCAGCTGCGCCCGCGCCGTCCGCACCAGTGGCGGTCGGAACCAAGCAGGCTGCTTCCGAAACCGAGACGGTGATCGAGAATGATCTCTACCGGATCACCTTCACCAATCGCGGCGCGCAGGTGAAGTCGTGGGTACTCAAGAAATTCGATGATGAGAAGCGCCAGCCGCTCGATCTGGTAAACGTTCCTGCCGCGAAGCAGTACGGATATCCGCTCTCGCTCTTCGCCTACGATCAGGGACTGAAGGACAAGCTCAACTCCGCGCTGTACGTGACCAGTGTGCAGGGTACGCAACAGTCGCCGACGGACATCACGTTCGAGTACGCGGAGGGCAATCTTTCCGTCCGCAAGACCTTCCACTTCGACGATTCCTATGTCGTTAAGACGGATATCGAAGTCCTCCAAAATGGAGCGGGCGTCCAGGCGTTTCCGGCATGGCCTTCAGGTTTTGGCGATACTGCCAGTGCCGCCAGTTTTGCGGCCAGCACTATCGATTTCGATAATGGCAACAAGATCGAACGCCTCGCGATCAAGAAGGTCAGCACCGGCTCCACCATCACCGGACCTCTGGCTTGGGCCGGACCTGTAGATCAATACTTTGCCGCGATCTTCCTCCCTGACAATCCCTCGAATGCGGCGCTGGTAACGCAGCGCAATCAGGTTCGAATTCCGAAGAACCCCGACAAGCCTGACCCGAATGACGTGGTCGCTGTCGATGTGCTCGGTGGCTCGGTCGGCAATCTCGATGGCCATACGCGCCAGCGGATTTTCGTTGGCCCCAAGGCTCTCGACGTTTTGGGTTCGGTTCATCCGGTCCTCGCGCCCGGTCAGACCGAGACCACTGACCTGCGCCCGCTCATCGACTTCGGCTGGTTTAGCTTCATTTCGCGCCCGCTGTTCGCCGCATTGCGCTGGACGCATCATCACATCACCTCGAATTGGGGATGGGCCATCATCCTGCTGACGGTCGTCATCAACCTCCTGCTGCTGCCGTTGCGCATTACCAGCATGAAGTCGGCGCTGAAGACGCAGAAGATTCAGCCGCAGATCAACGCCATCAAGGACAAATACAAGAAGTACTCGATGCGCGATCCGCGCCGCCAGGAGATGAACCAGGAAATCGCGGCGCTGATGAAGACCGAGGGTGTCAATCCCGCAGGCGGCTGCTTGCCGTTGCTCATCCAGTTCCCGTTCCTCGTCGCGTTCTACCGTCTGCTCGGCAACACGATCGAACTGCGGCACGCGTCGTTCCTCTATTTGCAGGATCTATCGGCTCCCGATCCATATCACATCATGCCGGTCCTCATCATCGTCAGCACGTTCGTGGTGCAGAAGATGACGCCCACGGGCGGCATGGATCCGCAGCAGCAGAAAGTGATGAACCTGATGATGCCGGTGATGCTCGGCGTGATCAGCTGGAACCTGTCTTCGGGACTGTGTCTCTACTGGGTGGTCGGCAACGTCATCGCCATGCTCATGCAGGTAGTGATGAACCGAACCAGCATGGGAGCAGAGATGCGCCAGATCGCCGAAAAGCGCGCGCGCAAGCAGGCTCTGAAGAAAGCCTAGGTGGTTGAGCCATCAGCTGATTTGGTGATTTCGTGGCGCGGACGGGGTGTCCGCGCCACACGAAATCACCCGCTTCAGCTCCTTCGCTTCCAGTGCGGAGGAGAAAAGATTCTCTCCTGAGAAACCAGTACCGAGTCAGGCCCTTCTAAATGAGTGATAGGACGGCGTATGAGGGTCTGTGTCGTGGTCGCAGTGTTTTTCCTTGGCTGCGCGTGGGCGCAACAGAAGGAGTTGGTTTCCGCGCCATTACCGAACCACTCCATAAGTTCATCGTCCCGCCATATCAATTTGTTCGATCAAAGCACACCCAGAACTTCCCTGCAGCGCTCGTGGTATTGGGAAGTGAACGACCTCACACAAGCTCCGTCTGGAGCAAACAGGTACCTCCCCAAAGGCGTAGTAACAAACAACTCGGACTTTTCGCCCGCCACCCTCGAGTGGACGTTTACCGGAAAGCGCAAATTGATGCCGACGCTCGACCTTACTCTAGTCAAGATTAAGCCCGGTGAAGGCACAGTCCATGACGGACCGAACGCTCAGACGGGTGCCGCTGGATCGTCTCGAGGTTCTCTCTGGGACCGAGCTACACAGTCAATCTCAGATCTCCTGCACGCCGAATGATGGGTCGCGGACATTTGCTTGTGTGGCGCGGACATTCCTGTCCGCGCAATTTGTCGCAGTTTCGGCTTCTTGGGAGCTGTACTCGCACCTCATCCCATAGGAAATAATTGCCCATAGCTATTTTGCTTTTATATTGACATTGCCTATAGTTAAGGGATATCTTGCTGCTGTCGTAAGCTGTGGCGATCACCTTCGCCCCAGCTTTTCGTGTCTTAGGACGATGTATCGTTTCGGGAACTGAGAGCGCTAAGTCCTTTGTTATGCGGTATAAGAGGCTTAAGTCCTTTGTTGTGCCCTATGTACAGGCGCACGGCCCCGTAAGTCCTTTGCTTGCCGCAAGGGAGGGGGGAGGGGGTGGGGTTACTAATGGGTAAACTTCTTGGCCCGAACTGAAACAGGAGCCGGTGTCACGCCGTCACCCGCACTCTCGCTGAACCTTTCACCGGACTGCGATCCAGCGACAGCACGTAGTCCAGCGCAAAGCGTCCCGGGCCGAAGATGAGGATCATCAGGCTAGCGAACAGGAATGTATACGGATCGGCGTTATAGAACTTGCCAGGGTTGGAGAAGATTGAGCGCAGCGCTTCCTGGTCCGCTGCCAGGTACGCGACGAGCATGTCGAAGGCGAGCGCTAACCCAACCAGGCGCGAGCCCAGGCCCACGATGAGCAGTATGCCGCCGACGAATTCCATGCCGGAAACAAAATATGCGTTGAGCGCCGGCGCCGGAATATTCAGGCTGGTGAAGAAGCCGATCACATGCTGGATGTTGTGCAGCTTGCCCCATCCGGTCTGCATGAACTGCCATCCCCAGTAGAGGCGGACGGCAAGCAGAAACGGCGATTGCAGCGAGTTGCCGACAGTAGTAAGAAGCGCGTACCCGCGGGCTGCCAGTTGCGTGATGCCTTTCATTCAGCGGCTCCTCCCGCAGTGGTCGATGTATCGGAATACGACTCAGTGAACCAGCCTAACGCCATCCAGTGCGCAAACCACTCCTGAACTCGCGCGGCCTGTTCTTCTGGAGAGAGCGCACTCGATTCGAATGCGATTTCAAGCGCCTCAGACAGCGGCTTCCGTTCTTTGAGCGCCGTGAGCAACAGATAAGCTTCGTGTTCCAGCCGCTTGTAGCAAACCGAGTAATCGGAGCGATGCACGGCGATGTAGATCGTCTCCTGAACGGTCTGCGAGACATTCTTCGCTACACGTCGACTTGGTTTCACCCAGTGACGAATTGGATAAGCGCGATTTCCGCCCGACTCTTCCTCCTCGCGATCGTGTTCGCGCACGGCGAGCAGCAGATCGTCGACTGGATATTGCACTTCGAGCAGCGAGATATGCGGTTGCAGCGCAAGCAGCGGGTCTTCACCAAGCACGGCGAGCGCCTCCGCACTCAACGGCGGCAGATCGGCGGCATCGAAAGCCTCGATGTGCGCCCATTCCAGCTTGAGCATGTCGGCCGCGAGCGCGTAACGATCGCCAGCGAACTCGCGATGATCGCTCAACCACTGTGGAAGCCGCGACCCAAGATTACGGAGCGTAAACGATGTTGATGGATGCTCCGTCAGATAACCGCGCGCGATCTGATCGAAGCGCTTGCGCCCAACAACTGCGCGCAGGCCGGGGAAATCTTCGCCGAACGAATCCAGAATGCGGAACCAGTATTGGCGGTTATAGATCTCCAGGCGCTCGAAGCTGGTGAGACGGCTATTCGGCTTGATGAACTCTTTGGCCTCTTTTGCATTCGAGCGTCCCTGCGGATCGCGTCTCGCCATGCGATCGGTCTTGGTGATGGGCTGCATCACCGCGGATGCCATACGTCGTTGCAGATCGAGTAAAGCGGTCATGCGCGCACCTCCGCCAATTCCGTCGAAGCAGTTACAGGCTGCGGCTTGCGTGCTCGCACCTTATCCAGATACTTATTCGCCTTCAGCGCCTCGCGATGAACCTCTTCGAACGAGGGAATCTTGTCGTCCCATTCAAGCAGTGTTGCCGTAGGGCCAATGCGCTCTATGGCGTGCTCGTAAAGACTCCATACCGGATCGATCACCGGATGATCGTGCGTATCCAGCACGAACTTCTGGTAACGCGAATGGCCAGCGATGTGGATTTGCGCTACGCGTTCAGTGGGCACCGAGTCGACGTAAATGTGCGGATCGAAGTCGTGATTCATTGAGCTGACATAGATGTTGTTGACGTCGAGCAGAATGCCGCAATCGGCGCGCTCGACGACTTCGTTCAGGAACTCCCACTCGGTCATCACGGAGTCGTGAAACTCGGCGTAACTGCTCACGTTCTCGACCGCGATTGGGACTTCCACGAAATCGCGCACCTCGCGAATCTTCGCTGCTGTAGCCTCAACGGCTTCCCAAGTGTAGGGAATCGGAAGCAGGTCGTGCGTGTAGCGGCCGTCGACACTTCCCCAGCACAGGTGATCGGTAAGCCATGGCGTTTTGGTGCGCTGAACCAGCTTCTTCAGGCGCCGCAGATGTTCGCGGTTCAGCTGCTGCGCCGATCCGAAATACATCGACACGCCATGCTGGACGACGCGGTACTGCTCGAGGATCTGATCGAGAATGGCGAGCGGACGGCCGCCATCGATCATGTAGTTTTCCGAGATGATCTCGAACCAGTCGACTACCGGCTTCTCCGTGAGAATGTGCCGATAGTGCGGAATCCGCAGGCCGATTCCTACTCCGTATTCAGTAAATCCATTAAAGCGATTCGCGGGCATTCGAACCTCAGCTGTTCTGCAATGATGAAACTTGAGGGCCGGGCACGCGCTCGGCCCTCACGAGACGCGAACTACTCCGGCATCTTCGAGCCGTCGGTCGCGCAACCGCCCTTGCCCTTGCAGGAGTTCTTGCCCTTGCAACCGTTGTCGCCGCTCTTGCAGCCGCCCTGGCCTTTGCAATCGTTTTGGCCTTTACAAGCGTGCTTGCTCTTGTCGTCGGCCTGCAAGAGGCTGGCGACGCTGGCGCTGCGGACCGAGGTCTGGTTCGAACTGGGCGCGCTTTGGGCGTTGAGGGTCACAGCGCCGCCAGTCATCAGCCCCGAAACAGCGGCCGTCATCAGGAGAGACTTCACAGTTTTCTTCGTCATATTCGATTCCTTTTCGATTGAAATTTGGGATCGTTTCCGTGGAACGGACCGCGCCAGCGCGTGCTGCCGGGTGCCATCCTCATGGGACATACGACTGCCGGTTACATGAGAAGTTACATTATTTCCGCAAAAATACTTGGTGTGACTCCTTCTCGGCCTTCGTGTAACTTTTGTACGCTTCGCGAGTCTGATTTGGATTGGGATAGACTGCCGGAATCGGCATATCGATGGCGGAACCCTCACAAAAGGCGGCTTCTACGGGATTTAAGAAGCCAGTCGATCCCATACGCGAGCGGGATGCGCAGATCATCGCGCGGGTGCTGGCAGGCGAACGTGAGCTGTTCCACGAGCTGATCCGCCCCTATGAGAAAGGCGTGTACTTGGCCGCGTACTCTCTACTGCAGAATGAGGCCGACGCCGAAGAAGTTGCACAAGAAGCGGTGCTAAAAGCGTATCGGAATTTGGCGAATTTTCGCGGGGACGCCAAATTCAGCACGTGGCTGATCACGATTGCCCTGAACGAAGCGCGAGGTCGGCTGCGGCATGCGAGGGTAATCGAGTTCGATTCCATCGACGAGCCGATCGAGGAAGGCAGCGACGTTACTCCGGCGGTGATCTCGGATTGGCGCGAAGTTCCACACGAGGCGCTCGAGAGGAAAGAAGTTCGCGAGCTGCTCGCGCGGGCTGTCGAGAGCTTGCCGGAAACTTACCGCGAAGTCTTCGTGTTGCGGGATGTAGAGGAAATGAATATAGCCGAGACGGCGGACGCTCTCGGCATCAACGAACAACTGGTCAAAACCAGGCTGATGCGCGCTCGGTTGATGATGCAGAAGATTCTGGCGCCGCAATTGAAGTCACGACGTACCGGATTTCTAGGGTTCTTCAGTCGCAAGGCGGGTGGATCATGGCTCTAAATTGCAGGCACGTCTGGAAACAGATTTCCGACTACATCGATGGCACGGTCTCGCCCGAGCTGCGCGAGGAGATCGAACTGCATCTCGCCAATTGCCGCCATTGCTCCGCCGTGCTCGATTCCACGCGCAACATCCTGGTGCTGGTCGCCGATGACCG
This sequence comes from Terriglobia bacterium, assembly GCA_963848375.1. Lineage (GTDB taxonomy): Bacteria > Acidobacteriota > Terriglobia > Terriglobales > Acidobacteriaceae > JAJPJE01. The sequence continues at coordinate 108,208 of CAWKDK010000028.1, read as the reverse complement.
CACGTTCAACTTGCCGGTAGGTTTTAGCGAACGATTGCATGAGCGGCTGGAAGAGGCGATGCGAGAGTGAGGGAATCGGGTGATCGGGCAATTGATAATCGGGTGATCGAAAAGAGGTGCCCACGTTCACCTTCCTTCACGGTGTGTGTTTTGTGCCATCCGCTTTCGCCAGGCGTTCTCGCTCCGCTCCTACCCAGACACAAATTTCCGCGCGCTCGTGTTCGGTCAGCCGCGCACCCGCGTGCATCCACTTATAAGAGGTCAGCGGCATGCCGCCGTCTTTCACTTCATCGCAGATCTGGTCTAGCTTGTGGTCGGCACGCTTCGGATCGTACTGCGCCCAGTCGGAAAAATTCACGTGGCGGCGTCCCTGGTTGACGTCGTCGGCGATGATCCAGGAGAAGGGCGCGATCTGGCTGTACCAGGGCCATGTGGTCCGGTAGGAATGGCAGTCGCTACAACCGCGGTTAAGCAGATCGGAGACTTGCAGCGGCATTTGGGTGTGCGCCGACAGCTCACGCTGCCGATCGATAGGCGGATTCGTTTTCGCCGGACGAAGCAGTTGGGCGGCGAGAACGAGACCTACGAGAGCGAGAAGAACTTTGTTCCGGCGAGACATGGGATACGCCAGTATCCCGTTTCGCCCGTGACAGCGTCAAACCGCTCTAGACGTGAATCCAGTTCAAAACGATCAACGTGAGCGTGGTTGCGCCGACGATGATCCATAGCGTTAGGCCTTGCAGTAGCGGGCGAACGCCCACGCGCTTCAGCGTCTCTTTATTCAAGCCAGTGCCGATCAGGAAGAGCGTCACCGTGAGGCCGATCTTTCCTAATCTTCCGAGCGCGCCGAATTCGGGATGGAGCGTCGGCAGCAAAGTGTTCAGCAGTGCCGCCAGGCAGAACAGAAGGATGAACCAAGGCCACTGGATCTTCGTTTTGCTCTTGAGTGCAACGGCTGTGACAGCCGAGAGAGGAACGATCCATAACGCGCGTGCGAGTTTGATGGTTGTGCCGATGGCAAGAGCCGTCGGCCCGTAGCGCGCGGTCGCGCCAACCACGGAACTCGTATCGTGAATCGCCAGTGCGGCCCACAGGCCGAATTGCGCCTGGCTCAGGTGCAGTGCATATCCGACCATCGGAAAGAGAAACAGCGCGATGGAGTTAAGGATGAATACTGCGCCGAGCGAAACTGCCATCTCTTCTTCATTGGCCGAGGCGATGGGACCAACGGCGGCGATGGCGCTTCCGCCACAGATCGCCGTGCCTGCGCTGATGAGGAACGCGGACTTCTTGCCTACGTGAATCAGATATCCGAGGCCGAGGCCGATCGACATTGCCAGCGTGATGCTGGCGGCGGTGTACACAAATCCCGAACGGCCCGCGTGCACTATTTCGTGCAGATTCATGCTGAATCCGAGCGCGACTACCGATGCCTGCAGCAGGAACTTCGAGAGCTGTTTGCTTTCGACATGAAAGGGATGTTCGAGCGTGAACCCATAAATCAATCCGCCGAGAAGTGCGATAGGAGGAGAAATGAGTCCGCTGGCCGCGATAATAATTGCGACAAAAAAGATGTTCTTGCTCACATAACTAGTCTGGCTGCCGCTACCAGTCGCCGTCCAAGCAGTAATTCCTATGAGCGATTAGCTCCGCTTATCGGGCCGAAATGCCCCGATGGGACTTGTCTTTGGATGTATCAGAGAGAATCCGGCCACGCTCAAGGACGAACCGGCGGAAGGCTCCCGCGGCCCCCTGAGGCTCCGGGCCAGTACGCGAGACCAGCGTGAATTGACGCTCGGCTTTTACCCCAGTCACGGTCACGACTTTCAACGTGTGCAGCTCCAGCTCTTTCGAAATTGCGCGGCGTGGAACGAATGCAACCCCCAGACCCGCTTCCACGCCGGACTTGATGGCCTCGGTCGAATCGAGATCGATGACGTTGCGGAATGCCTTCAGGCGCAGGCCTGCTTTGGCGAGCGCCATCTCCACCACTTGGCGTGAACCAGAGCCACGCTCGCGCATCAAGAGCGTGCTCGCAAGCAGTTGCTGGTGCGAAAGACGCTCCACGGCAAAATGAGGCTGCATGATCGGGACCAGTTCATCTTCCATGAAAGGCTCGCTGCGCACGGAACGGGATCCCGCGGGGCCTTCGATCAGTCCAACTGAAGCCTTTCCGTCCAGCACCATGTCTACGATGTCGCGAGTGTTTCCGCTGTGCAGAGCGATCTGAACGCGGGCATTCTCGCCCAGAAATGCGCCCAGCAACCAGGGAAGAACGTACTGCGCGATGGTGGTAGAAACGCCGATGGAGAGATCGCCGGAAACCGCTCCCTCTGCCGCTCCGAGTTCACGTTCGGCCTGTGCGGCCAATTCCGCCATTTTTTCAGCATAAGGAAGTAGCAACTTGCCTTGCGCCGTGAGCGATATCCCGCGCGCGGAACGATCGAAGAGACGAACGCCCAGCGAGTCTTCGAGCGCTTTGATTTGCAGTGTGACCGCAGGTTGGGTTAGCAGCAGATGCTCGGCTGCTTTGCGAAAGCTCAGGTGCTCGGCGACCGCGCGAAACACCCGCAGGCGAAAGTTTTCAAGTTCTGACACGGTTGATCTTCAAGCGGTCTTGCGAAGTCTGGCATGCAGCGCTTCCGCCAAGCCAACGGCGGCCAGTGCGACCACCACGTGAACAATCTGAATCAATCCAATCTGAGAGCCGAACTTGAGAGGGAATTGCTTGATTCCGGTGATGGGCAGAAGTATCGCGAAGAACAGTCCGACGATGCCGATTCCAAACATTCGTTTCACGCAGGCCATGATGGCGAGCAATGCCACGCAGATGGCGACCAGAAATCCCAAGCCTATGTGCGCCTCTAGATATTGCAGGCGAGCGCCTGCCAGGAGCACTCCCAAAACAAGTTCCACGACGAAGAGTACGCGCACAATCATTGCCAAGATTTTTGCGAATGTCGCCAATGTTTCCTCCGTGCAACGCGCGGCTAGTAGTCACTGATGAACTGAAAGACTGAACGACTAAAAAACTAAAACAGCCGATTCTGCGGCTGTCCCGGCTTGATATTGAAATGCTCGTACGCCAAATGCGTAACGGTGCGGCCGCGTGGCGTGCGGTTCAGAAATCCGATCTGGATCAGGAATGGCTCGTAGATTTCTTCGATTGCATCCGGCTCTTCGGCCAGAACCGCCGCGAGAGTGTTCAATCCGACTGGACCGCCCTCATATTTCTGAATGATGGTGAGCAGCAGCTTGCGATCAATCTCGTCGAAGCCGTGCTTATCGACTTCGAGCATGGCGAGCGCTGCCTGCGCGGTAGGAAGATCAATCTTCCCGCCACTGCGCACCTGAGCATAGTCGCGTACGCGTCGCAACAGTCGATTGGCAATGCGCGGTGTGCCACGAGCTCGGGAGGCGATCTCCATTGCGCCAGCATCATCGACGGCCACTCCAAGGATTTCCGCGGAGCGTTGGACGATGATCTTCAAATCTTCGTGGGTGTAGAACTCCAGGCGGAGCACGATGCCGAAGCGCGAGCGTAGTGGCGCCGACAATAATCCCGCGCGCGTGGTTGCGCCGATAAACGTGAATGGAGCAACGTCGATGGTGTGGGTGCGCGCGGCGGGGCCCTGGCCGATGATGATGTCGAGCTTGTAGTCTTCCAGCGCCGAGTAGAGCAGTTCTTCGAGCGCCATCTGCATGCGGTGGACTTCGTCGATGAAGAGCACCTGCTTGTTGCGGACGTTGGTGAGGATCGCCGTCAGATCGCCCTTGATCTGCAGGGCCGGCCCGGATGTCTGCTGAAAGGGAACGCCAAGTTCGTTGGCGATGATGGTGGCTAGCGTGGTTTTGCCCAGCCCCGGTGGGCCGTAGAGCAGGACGTGGTCGAGTGCTTCACCACGCGACCGCGCCGCTTCAATAGCCACTGCCAGGTTTTCTTTTACCTTGGACTGGCCGATGAACTCCTGCAGGCGCTGCGGCCGCAGCTTGAGTTCGAAAGACGCGTCGTCTTCGACCTGAGCGGCCGAAACGATGCGCTCATTCACATTGTCCTTGGGCATTGCCACTGCAGAGGATGGTAGCGGGAATCGCGGCGGCAGGCAATCGGGGAGAAATCTGCCGATTTGTAGTCATCGCGAAGAACGCGATTATTCGTTCGCTCGCATCGCGCCCATCTCGGCCAGAACCTCTTCCTCCACCAGCTTTCCTTCGTCGTACTTCACGCGCTTCAACTGTATCGGGTTGGAGCGCGGCTTCGCCATAGCGGAAGCGACGTCGAGATCCTGGAAGTAGGCGAGCATCTCCCACTCCTTGCCGTTGAGCTGCCAGATCTCGAACTGTTCGAAGCGCGACACCTTCATTCGGAGAGCATGTCCCTGGTAAGGGCCCTGCTTGAGGTTGATTTCGGTTGCGAGCATACCGGACTAGTGTCTAGTGTCCAGTGTCCGGTTTCCAGCAATTAGATGCACTTTGGGGTTACGTTGGTTTGGGGATGAAAAATGCTGAAAACCAACAGCCTTGGCCGCGGATCAACGCAGAGGAACGCCGATTGGTAAGAGTTTCTGCGTCATCAGCGCTAATCTGCGGCAAATAAAACAGGGCGACCCGCAGGCCGCCCGTTCGAAACAAAACTGCAAAGTTGTGGACTACTCTTCTTCCTCGACCTGCTCGCCGCGAGCCGCCTTGGCTGCCGCAACGATTTTTTCCTGATTCAGCTGAGGAACGATGTCGTAGTGGTCCATTTCCATGTTGAAGGTGCCGCGGCCCTGCGTCATGGAGGTCAGTTCCACGCCGTAGGTCAGCATTTCAGCCATGGGAACTTCGGCTTTTACGACCGTCTTGCCGCCCTTATTGTCCATGCCCTGAATGCGTCCGCGCCGACTGTTTAGATCGCCCATGATGCTACCGGCGAACTCATCGGGCACAGTGATCTCGGCCTTCATGATCGGTTCGAGCAGCGTAGGCTTGGCCTGCTCCATGGCTTTTTTGAAGGCGATGCGCCCGGCGGTTTTGAACGACAACTCGTTCGAATCGACGTCGTGATACGAACCGTCGTAGAGAGTGACCCTGAAATCTACGACCGGAAATCCGGCGAGATATCCACGTTGCGCGGCTTCGACGATGCCCTTTTCCACGGCAGGAATGAAGTTCTTGGGAATGGATCCGCCGAAGATATCGTTGACGAACTCGAAGTTGCCCCCGCGCGGTAGCGGCTCCATCTTGATTTTGCAATCGCCGTACTGCCCGTGACCGCCGGATTGCTTCTTGTGACGTCCCTGCACGTCGGCGCGACCACGAATGGTCTCGCGATACGGCACCTTCGGCGCTTTCAGCACCACTTCGGTGTGATAACGCTTCTTCAGCTTGGAGACGATCACTTCAATATGCTGCTGACCCGTGCCCGCGATCAGGAATTCCTTTGTCTGCTCGTCGCGGAAGAAGCGCAGCATGGGATCTTCTTCCATCAGCTTATGAATGCCGTTGCTGAGCTTGTCTTCGTCGGCGCGCGTCTTCGGCTCAATGGCGAATGTGATTGCCGGCTCCGGCAGCGTAACTGACGGGTAAGTGATGGGCGCGGCCTTGTCGCCGAGGGTGTCGCCGGTCAGGGTCTCGCGTAGCTTCGCGATCGCGCCGATGTCCCCGGCGTGCAACTCGTTTACCGGCACCAGGTTCTTGCCCTGCGGGACGGAAAGATGCGAGAACTTTTCAGATGTATTGCGATTGAAGTTCTGCAACGTGGCGTCGTTCTTGGTCACGCCGGAGTAGACCTTGAAAAACGAGATGCGCCCGGTGAAGGGATCGTTCAAGGTTTTGAAGGCCATCAACGAGGACGGCTCGTTGTCGACGACGTGATGCACCGCCGGCTGGCCGTTGTTGGGCGATCCCTGTCCCTTGACCTCAGGATGTTCGGTCGCGGCGGGCATGAATTCAGTGATGAACTCGAGCACGCGATCGGTGCCGATGTTTCCTAATCCCGACGTATAGAGCAGCGGGAAAATTCGATGTTGCACGATGGCTTCGCGCAGGCCGGGCAGCAGATGCTCGTCGGGGATCGTGCCCTTCTCGAAGAACTCTTCCATCAGCGCATCGTTTCCTTCGGCGATGATCTCGACCATGGCCTCATGCGCTGCGCGGGCGGGCTCGGCGAGATCGTTGGGAATCGGAATCTCCCTGCCTTTGCCGTTTCCGCCGATGTCATACGTGTACGCTTTCATACGTACTACGTCGACGATGCCGTTGAAGCTCTTCTCGCGCCCAATCGGCAACTGCACGGGGATTACTTCGCGCCCAAAGGACTCGTGCACCGATTGCAGCACGCGATCGGGATCGGCACGTTCGCGATCCATGCGGGCGGCGACTACCATGCGTGGCATCTCAAATTCTTCGGCGTACTGCCATGTCTTTTCTGTGCAGACTTCCACCCCATGGACGCCGTCGACCACCACGATCACGGATTCCACGGCCGGCATGGCCATCTTGGCTTCGTGGACGAACATATTGAAGCCGGGCGTATCAATCAGGTTGATCTTCGTTTTGTTATTCCATTCAGCGAACCCAAGCGAGTTGCTGATGGACATAGCGCGGGCAATTTCTTCTTCGTCGTATTCGGTGGGGGCGGTTCCATTATCAACACGGCCAAGCTGAGGGGTCGCTCCAGCGGTATAGAGCAAAGCGGCCGACAGCGAGGTCTTGCCCGCGTCCGCGTGCCCCACCAGGGCTACATTCCGGACGTTTGTACCTTCATAGACTTTCACGGGTCACCTCAACTCCAGGCGAATTTTGAGTGCGGGAACACACAGAGAGTGCGTTCGGGCAATGGTTTCCCCGACTTACTCCGAACCGGCGGGATCAGAACCCTGGCTGGAATCAAGACAGGATGCGTGCGGCGGAGACAGCCGACGAAACCCTAGGATGCTAGCACAGCGCCGAAATCCTCAACAATGGCAGTGGTCACAAGGAGAGTGGCGGGAGTCTGCACATTCGCTGGATAGGGCAGCCGCAACTACGCGGCCTTTACTGCCGCCTCCTCGAGCGACTGCCATTCCGACTCGTCGAGTTTCAAATCCGCGGCCGCGACGTTCTGTTCCACATGGCTAACCTGCGAAGTGCCGGGGATGGGCAGCATTTCCGGCGAGCGGCGCAGCAACCAGGCAACTGCGATCTGTGATTTTGTCACCTTGTGCGCGGTTGCGAGTCGATCCAGCACGCTGCCGGATTTCGTCAATTCGCCGGCCGCGAGTGGGAACCACGGAATGAAGATGATCTTGTTCTTCGTGCAATAGTTCACGACGTCTTCGTGTTGGCGATCGGAGATGTTGTACTGGTTTTGAACGCTGACGACGTTGACGATCTTCTGGGCCTGCTGGACGTCCGCCACGCTGGTTTCGGAGATCCCGATGTGACGAATCTTTCCTTCCTCCTGCATCTTCTTCAGTTCACCGAGCGATTCCTCGACTGGAACTCTTGGGTCGAATCGATGAAGCTGGTAAAGGTCGATGCGTTCCACCTTCAAGCGGCGCAAGCTCATTTCCAGTTGTTGTCGCAGATACTCTGCCCGTCCGACGGGAGCCCACAAGTTTGGTCCCTGGCGGGTCAATCCACCTTTGGTGGCGATCACCAATCCTTTCGGATAAGGGTGCAGCGCCTCGGCGATCAGATTTTCGCTCACCTCGGGACCATAGGCGTCGGCGGTGTCGATGAAGTTCACGCCGAGATCGGGAAGGCGTTGGAGAACGCGCTTGCATTCAGCTGGATCCTTGGGATCTCCCCAGATTCCCTCGCCAGTGAGGCGCATGGCTCCGAAACCGAGCCGGTTTACGATGAGATCTTTTCCAATGGTGACTGTGCCGGCAGCTGCTGCGTTTGCTTTGTTCATAGCGGTTTTTGATTCAAGAGTTGGACTGGGGATGCAAAGGAATCCCAAGATCCTTGTCCGACCTATTTTTGGCTGGCCTCACTCCTCTCGACGTGGCACCCGCAATTAACTCGCGTAGCTAGCAAAAGTGGCAGTTCCAAGAAAGCCGTATTCGCAGTGAACTAAAACGCGTAACTAGCAAGGATGGAAGGGAGTCTTAGTCATGATACGAAGAGGAAGGGGAGTGGGGCTGGCCCGGACTATGGCACGGACCGCCGTCGTGGCAGGAACGGCTCAAACCGTGGCGGGTCGGGTGGCGCAGCGTCAGCAGGCTGCCACGACAAAGAAAACGGCCGCGCAGGGCACAAAGGCCGCACCGGGTATGCTTACCGACGAGGTGGTAGATCAACTTAAGAAACTCGCCGAACTGCGCGACGCCGGCGTGCTGACTGAAAAGGAGTTCAATGCGAAGAAGGCTAAGCTCCTTCCCTGACGTGAGGAGGACGCGGGGATGTAGTAGATGAGCCTGGAGAAGCCGAGATTCGGTAGCCGTTCGCAAGCAGACCCCCCGTTATTGGCCGCGCAATCCGTCGGTAAGGTTGCCGAACCGACACCAGCCAAGGATCTCGACCCCCCAGAGCAAAAGGTTGACCCGACTGCGAAGCAGAACACAGCCCAGCATCTCTCCAACGAGCGCACGTATCTTGCTTACGTGCGCACGGCGGTTGCACTTATCACCTTGGGCATTACCATCAACCGCTTCACCATTTTCCTGGTCCAATCCCACATCGTTTCTCTGAAAGACAACATCTACTGGAGCTTCGCCAATGTAGAGAATGCCGGAATCGGCATGGTCATTTTCGGGATGGCTGTGGTCATCCTGGCGGTTCTGAACTACGCGCGCGTGAAACGGCAAATAGATCGAGGAGATTTCCGTCCCGATTTGCGGATCATCGTTACCATCGCAATTGTCGTTGTGGGCCTCGCGGGACTCGGTCTGTTGTGGCTGTTTCAGCGCTGAAAAAGAAGGAAGGTGCGCATCGTCCCCATGGGAGAAAATCCCAAGGCAGGCTCGGCGACCTACGACGCTGCGACGTGGCCTGGTCCAGCATGCTCCCCGCTGGCCTTCTCGATGTGTGACCCGCAATTAACCAGCAATAACTATCAAAAGTGTCAGTTCCAAGAAAGCCTCGCTCGCAGTGAGCTAACAGGGCACAGGTAACAAGTCACCGCGTCGAAGACCCAGAGAGATAAGGCGCGGGGATTTGCTCCTAACCGCACGAGGAGGTAAGCGATGTCAACTCAAAGACTTGATCTTCAAGAGACAGGATCGCTGAACGATCACTTTCACCCCAAGGGCAAGCCACCTTCAAAATACACACAAGAGATTCTGCGGCAGGCACGAACAAGTCTGCCTTTCTCTGATACGAAAGATATGGAGGAGCAGAAGAAGGGGTTGATCGCCCCAATGAAGAAGCTACAAATCATGGCCGATGCCGGCAACGTCGCCTGGGATATGGCGCGGTTCCAATTCCTTGATAGACAGGACAGTTTCGACAGCATTCATCCCTCGCTCCTGCGCCAAGCCAGATTGAACAATAACTACGGACTCTATGAAGTGATACCGGGGATCTATCAGGTACGAGGCTTCGATCTCTCCAACATGACGTTCGTTCGTGGCAAAAGGGGCTGGATTGTTTTTGATACCTTGGTCAGTGCCGAAACGGCGCGCGCTGCGTGGCAGTTGTTTCAGGAACACGTCGGCAAGGGCCTTCCCATCACCGCCGTGATCTACTCTCATTCCCACGTCGACCATTGGGGCGGCCTTCGCGGGATCGTCAACGAAGAGGACGTTCGCTCTGGGAAGATCACCGTCATCGCCCCGCCCAACTTCATGGACTGCACCATCTCAGAAAATGTCTTTGCCGGGAACGCAATGAACCGGCGCGTGTTCTACCAATACGGAGTACTACTCCCCGCCGATGCACATGGTTATGTCAGCCAGGGACTGGGGCAGCGCGTCTCGGCGGGCGCCGTCGGGCTGATTGCGCCAAACATGACAATTGAGAAAGACATTCAGGAGGTCAAGGTCGACGGCGTAAGAATGGTTTTTCAGAACACGCCAAACACGGAAGCGCCTACAGAAATGAATACCTACCTTCCAGATATGAAGGCGCTGTGGATGGCGGAGAACGTCACCTCGACGATGCACAATATTTACACATTGCGGGGTACCGCCATCCGCGATTCGCTGCGTTGGTCGAAGTACATAGCGCAAGCGCTCTGCCGCTTCGGCTTAGAGGCCGAGGTGATGTTCGCCTCGCATCACTGGCCGCGTTGGGGCAACGCCCGTATTCAGGAAGTGCTCCGGAGTCAGCGCGATCTCTACGCCCACATGAACAACCAGGTTTTGCACCACGCGAATCAGGGCGTAACGATCAATGAAATCCACAATGTCTACCAGCTGCCAAGGAGCTTACAGAACCAGTGGCACTGCCGTGGCTATCACGGATCTCCGCAACACAACAGTCGCGGTGTGATGCAGTTCTACCTCGGATTCTGGGACTGCAACCCGGCCACTCTTATTCCGCTTTCACCGTCTGAGTCGGCGCCTCTGTATGTCGAGATGATGGGAGGTTCCGAGAAGATCCTGGCTCGCGGCCGTGACCTGTACGACAAAGGGAAATACTTCCTGGCGCAGGAAATTGTGAACAAGCTAGTACAAGCTGAGCCTCAGAACCAGGACGCTAAGGAGTTGCTGGCAGACATCTTCGAGCAGATCGGATATCAGCAGGAGAACCCCGGCCTGCGCAACAGCTATCTTGCGGGGGCCTACGAGCTTAGGTCGGGAATTCCGCACGGTAAGACTGCCAACACAACTAATCCTGATGTCATCCGGGCCATGGACACGGAACTGTTCCTGAATTTCCTGGGTATCCGCATGGATAGCCGCATGGCTGAGGGCATGCGATTCACGATCAACCTGATCACTCCGGACAATGGGGAGAAATTCTTGATCGAGATGGAAAACGCGACGTTGACGAACCTACCAGGCTTTCTTGCCAAGAAGCCCGACCTAACGTTGACGATCAAGCGCTCTGATCTGGAACAAGCCATGACGGGCGCGAAAACACTCAAGGCGCAGCTTGCCGACGGAACCGCGAAAGCAGAAGGTAACACACAGGTTCTGAAGCAGCTTGCTTCGACTATGGTCGACTTCGACCCGCGTTTTGAAATCATGCCCGGCACAAAGGCCAAAACACCTGAGTTGGTGGAACACGCTGATGAGTACGAAGCCGTGCCCGGACAGCCTGTCTCCGAATAAACATTTCTTTTAGCCGACAGGGCGTGCTTACCGGTACGCCCTGTTCCTTTCTTCGGATGGCAGATAGCGAAATCACACAACCGTATGCAACAACTAATCGTGTGAGAAGATTAACTACCTGCTGACGAGCTACTAACAACCAGCTACCCCTTTCTGGCGCACTCCGGCTTATAATCCTTCCCGTGGGGATGAGGCGCCTTTACGCCATTGCTTTGGTGTGCGTAATCGGCTGGCCGATATTATGGCCGGCTCTTGCGGATGCTTCTGCGTTAGCCCCGCATGCCTGTTGTTTTCGCAAGCACCACTCCAGCGATTCCAGGCAGAAGCAATTCGAATCTCTACAGAACCACGATTGTTGCCGCAGCGTTCGCACGGTGGCCCGGGTTGCGTTTGAACCAGGTGAGTTGATCGCCGCGCTTGTGGCAATGCAATCTCTGGAGTTGCGCCCGCAATACGCGTCGCCAGTTGTTGCTGCACACGGTCTGCTTCCTGTCCGCGCTCCTCCAGTCGCGTAACAACCTTCCTCAACTTCGATACAGAACGATTGGCCTGTTTTGCGCCGATTTCCGGCGCTCGCCCTGTTGAGGTGTTATGCGTGCATTCAGAAGTGCACTTTCTTGTGTTGTGTTGCTGAGTTGTATGGCCTTCGCCACCATTTTCGGCCGCGTCCAGGGATTGGTGCACGATCCCCAGCACCGGCCGATTGCGTCTGCCGAGGTCACCATCAAGGCTGCTGACTCGGATTGGACCACTCAGTCGGCCACCGACCAGAACGGCAGTTTCCAATTCACGGGGGTACCGGTTGGCCAATATCACATCATCGTTTCCGCGCCGGGGTTCGGCACCGTCAGCCAGAACGTGACGGTCACATCGGATGGCATTGCCACATTGCACTTTCCGCTGCAGGTCGCGCGCAAGTCGGAAACCGTGAATGTGCAAGCCGAAACCGCTGACGTGAACACCGATTCTGCTGTCGCGCAGACCAACGTCACTCGCAAACAGATTAATCAAACGCCGGGCGCTGATCAGACGAACAGCCTGGCTATGATCACCGACTTCGTTCCCAGCGCTTACGTGGTCCACGACCAGCTGCATGTGCGCGGCGGACACCAGGTGGAGTGGTTGATCGACGGCGTGCCGGTTCCCAATACCAACATCGCCAGCAATGTCGGACCGCAATTCGATCCCAAAGATATCGACTATCTCGAAGCGCAGCGCGGCGGTTACTCGGCGGAATATGGCGATCGCGCGTATAGCGTTTTCAACGTGGTCACACGCTCCGGCTTTGAGCGCAACAAAGAGGCGGAGCTGATCACCAGTTACGGCAACTACAACCAGACCGACGATCAGTTCAACATTGGCAGCCATACCGAAAAGTTTGCGTACTACGGGAGCATCTCCGGAAACCGCACCGACCTGGGGCTGGAGACGCCATCGACCGACATTCTGCACGACATGAGCAGCGGGCTCGGCGCCTTCGGCTCGCTGATCTACAACAAAACTCCGAATGACCAGCTGCGCCTGGTGGCTTCGGTGCGCGGAGATCATTACCAGGTGCCGAACACTCCCGACCAGCAGGAAGCCGGGATCCGCGACGTCGAGAACGAGCGCGATAGCTTCGTGAATTTTTCCTGGGTGCACTCCTGGAAAGACGGCATGTTGCTGACGGTTTCGCCGTTCTATCACTACAATCGCGCTCACTATATCGGCGGCCCCGACGATACTCCGGTCAGTCCGGAGAGCGACCGCGGATCGACCTACGCTGGTGGGGTAGTAAATCTTTCAGCGGTTCGCGGACGCCATAACGCGCGGGTCGGATATGAGGGATACGCCGCGCACGACAATCAATTCTTCGGAGTGACGGATCCCGTCGCAGGACAGACGCTTTCTCAACGGCAAATTCAGTTGGGGCAGGTGCAGGCCGTTTACGCGGAAGATCAGTTCCGTGCATTCTCCTGGCTTACCTTCACCGGAGGTGCGCGGCTTACATATTTTTCGGGCGGAATCTCGGAAGCCGTGGGCACGCCCCGCGTGGGCGCTGCCTTGCGCGTTCCGAAACTCGGCTGGGTACTGCGCGCATCGTGGGGGCGCTACTATCAGCCGCCGCCATTGCAAACCGTCACCGGGCCGCTGTTGGAGTTCGCCGGAGAGCAAGGGTTTGGTTTCCTGCCCTTGCGCGGGGAGCACGACGAGCAGCACGACTTTGGCATCACTATCCCGTTCCGCGGCTGGACGTTTGAAGGCGATCACTTCCGCACGACTGCCGAGAACTACTTCGATCATGATGTGCTGGGGAATTCCAACATCTTCTTTCCGCTGACGATTGCGAATGCCCGCATATGGGGATGGGAAGCCACGGTTCGTTCACCTCAGATCGGCGGCATTGCGCAATGGCATCTCGCGTATTCACATCAGTACGCCGAGGGCGCCGGCGCAGTCACGGGAGGCCTGACGGATTTTTCTCCGCCCGATGAAGGCTGGTTCTTCCTCGATCACGATCAGCGCGACACGCTTAGTACCGGCGTGAATATCAGGTTGCCGTGGCGCACGTGGGCGTCCACATCAGTAAATTATGGATCGGGCTTTGTGGACGGCGATGGCCCCGATCACCTGCCGCCGCACACGACGGTCGGTTTGTCCGTGGGCAAGGACTTCGGCGAAAGCTGGAGCACGAAGATCACTGCCCTGAACATCGGCGATGCGCGCTTTCTGCTCGACAATAGCAACACCTTCGGCGGGACGCACTACGTGAATCCGCGCGAAGTTTCGTTTCAGGTGAGATACCGTTTTCACTTCTGAATCTGACAGCAATCGCGGTCGCACGATATTATTGGAGCACCGGAAACTCAGGTTAGAACGAGGTTGGAACGTTCACGATGAGCAAGTTCTCTCGATTGCACTACTTCCTTTTCATGTGCCTGCTTGCCATGGCAAGCACCTTCGCGCTATTTGGACAGGACACGAAGGCGTCCATTCTGCGTCCACCCGCGGGCAGCAAGATCGCGGTCATTGTGTTTGAAGATCTGGAGTGCCCGCAGTGTTCGCGCACGCAGCCTGTCGTGGACGAGGCGAAGAAGGAATACAAGATTCCGGTGATCATCTACGACTTCCCACTGCCGCAGCACCAGTGGTCGTATGAGGCGGCGGTGATGGCCCACTATTTCCGCAGCAAATCAACGAAGACCAACAATCTGGAAGCCGCTTTTCGTGACTACATCTACCAGAACCAGCCCGCGATCACGGCGCAGAATCTGCGCGGCTATGCGGAAAAGTTCGCACAACAGCACAAAGTGACGCTGCCCTTCGCGATTGATCCGACGGGGAAATTCGCCGCCGAAATAAAGGCCGATAAAGATAAGGCCGCCCTGGTGGCGGTGAATCACACGCCGACACTGTACGTGGTGACGACCAATCCGGCCCAGCCTTTTACGGAAGTAACGGACAGCGGCACGCTCTTCCAGACGATCGACGGGGCGATGGAGAAGCTCAAGTAAGACGATTGGTAATTTGTAATAGGTAATCGAAAATACGGTTCGTCCGCTGTAGCGATATTGCCTATTACAAATTACCGATTACCTATTCCGAAGTTCACTTCAGCTTTCCCAACACTTCCAGCTGCTCTTCCATCGGCGGTTGCTCGCCGAGTTCGTATACGTTCGAAAAAACGATCTCACCCTGCTTGTCGATGATGAAAATCGCCCGTTCATTGATTCCTGCTATGGGCGGATTGAAGCGAAACACTTCGTACTTCTTGGCGACCTCGCCGTGCGGATAGAAATCGCTGCCGAGGGGAAATTTCAGCCAGCCAATGTCGTGTTTTTGCCACGCAATGTGGCTATAGATGGAGTCGATACTCATGCCCATGACCTGGGCATCGAGGCCGGCGAACTTGTCCAGGTTCTGGTTGTACGCCGACATTTGCTTGCTTCAAACCGGGGTCCAGTTAAGAGGATAAAAAGCCAGTACGACGTTCTTCTTACCTTTATGTTCGGCGAGCGAAACCGTGGTGCGGGTCTCGCCGATAACCCCCGGCACAGAAAAATCCGGTGCAGGAATACAGACTGACAGAGCCATCATCCCCGCGCCTCCGCGCGTGCCACCAGACTAGATGCCCAGCCAACGCCGCGCAAGTAGTGGCTCACTCCGCGGCTGAATAGAAAAGACTACAATAAGCAAACGTAGATCCGAATGCGCGGCATCGAAGCAGGAGGTGCTCTGCCGCACTTCCTAGCGCAGATCGCCGGATTTCATACTGGTTCATGGTGAACGGATACCGGTTGATGGGCGTACGGGAGGTCCCGCAATGTTTGGCCTAGATCGCTATAACTACAAAACATTTACTAACGACGTCCTGCTCTCCGACGCTGCCAAAACCGGCTTCGGGAAAGGTCCCGAGCCTGGCGAACAAGCGCCCGATTTCAAAGGCCGAACTCTCCGCGGAGACACTGTCCGGCTGAGCGACTACAAGGGTAAAAGCAACGTTGTCCTGACATTCGGTTCTGCGACCTGCCCGTTCACGGCAGCTTCCATCGGCGGTTTGAACGATCTGTACGCGGACTATGCCGACCGCGAGGATGTGGCGTTTTTGTTTGTCTACGTGCGCGAGGCGCATCCTGGCGAGAAGTTGCGGGAACATCGGTCGATGAAACAAAAGACGCGTGCCGCGCGGCTATTTCAGGATGAGGAAGAAGTTGAAATCCCGATTATGGTGGACGATCTCGACGGCAAGATCCACCGGAAATACGGAAAGCTGCCCAATCCTACGTACCTGATCGACAAATCCGGCCGCATAGCGTTTCGTTCTTTCTGGACTCGCGCCAAGGTTGTAGAAGATGCCTTGGAAGAACTGCTGCGGGTTGAACGAGAACAGAACACAGATCGCGCCATTGTTCATGACGGCGAAGACACCAGCGCTTCCATGACCTACACGATGCTGCACAGCCATCGCGCGCTGGAACGTGGCGGCAAAAAGGCGATTCGTGACTTCCGCGATGAGTTTGGGAAGACAGGAGTTCTGGCGGATACGGCCAGCCGCATCGCCGGGCCAATCGCTCTGAATCCAGGCAAGGCACTGGTGGGAGTCGCGCTTGCGGGCGCCGTCATCGCCGGAGGACTCTACGGTGGCGTGAAGCTGCGCGAGGCGCGCTTGAGTCGTCGACGACGGAATCCCTACCGCTTCTACGACAAAGAACCGCTGAAGGAATCTGACGATTACGCGGTGGGAATCTGAGGGTGGTCGTCGCTGGTCGTTAGCCGTTAGTCGTTGGTCGTCTGCCAATCTCACAACATAGAGATCGGAATCGCCGTGGTTGACGACACGGGAGAATTCGATTCACTTCGGAGCTACCAGCTACTAGCTACCCTTCGTCGGCTAACGACAAACAACCACCGACTAACGACTCATCTAGAATGCTGGCATGGTCACCAAGCCCGTGCAGGCGATTGTCTCGTTCGAGCAAGCTCGCCACATCGTGGAGCAGCACGCCGCGGAAGCAGTGGCTGGACCCGCGGAAGCCGTCGAGTTGCTCGCGGCTGCTGGACGGGTGCTGGCGAAAGAAATTCGTGCCGATCGTGACCTGCCGCCGTTCCCGCGAGCCACGCGCGACGGGTTTGCCGTTCGCGCAGCCGATGTTGCTGCGGTACCTGCCGTTCTCCAAACTATTGGCGAGATTCGCGCCGGAGCCTCTGCTTCCGAGTCGGCACTGCAGGTCGGACCGCAACAGACAGTCGAGATCATGACCGGAGCGCCCGTGCCTGCGGGTGCAGATGCGGTGGTGATGATCGAGTACACGCAGCGCACCGACGAGAGAGTCGAGATACAGCGATCAGTGACGTCGGGCGAGAATGTCGTTCCGCGCGGATCGGAGAGCAAAGAGGGCGAGTTGCTATTGTCCGGCGGCACGCGTCTGACACCTTCTGCCATCGGACTGGCAGCGTCGGTGGGCAGCGCGACGGTTTCGGTTTATAAACGCCCGCGCGTCGCGATTCTCTCGACCGGCGATGAGATCATCGACGTCGCTAGTAGTCCCGGACCCAATCAGATTCGCAATTCCAATACATACTCGCTGTCCGCGCAGGTGCAGTCGGCCGGAGGAATGCCGCTGATGCTGCCAATTGCTCCCGATCGCGCCGAGCCTCTCCGCGAACTAATCGAGCAGGGACTTGCGGCCGATCTGCTGCTTCTTTCCGGAGGCGTTTCCATGGGGAAATACGACTTGGTCGAACGAATCTTTGCAGAGCTGGACGCCGAGTTCTTCTTCACGGGCGCGCAGATTCAGCCGGGAAAGCCAATCGTGTTCGGCCGCGCATCTGCTTCGGCAACGGAGAAGGCCACCTACTTCTTCGGACTGCCAGGCAATCCGGTTTCGACGATGGTCTGCTTCGAGCTGTTTGCCCGGCCGATGATTGAAGCGTTGTCCGGCGCTTCGCCGAACCCATTGCGCTTTCTGCAAGCGCGGCTCAAGTCAGACGTAAAGACGAAGACCGGGCTCACGCGATTTCTGCCTGCGCAACTCTCCGGCGAATTCGCGGACGTCGAAGTCGAGCTGGTACGCTGGCAGGGGTCCGGTGATATGGTGTCCACCGCGCGAGCAAACTGCTATTTGGTGATCCCGCCGGATCGCGAAAAATTCGCGGCGGGCGAAATGGTTTCAGTACTCATTACAAACAGCTGATGGCTAAGAAAAAGCTCTCCCACTACGATTCCTCCGGACGCGCCTCCATGGTCGACGTCTCCGAAAAGAAGGCGACCAAGCGTGAGGCAGAGGCTTCGGCGCTGGTGGTCATGTCGAAGGCCGTTTTGAAGGCGTTGCCGCAGAATCCAAAGGGCGATCCGCTGGAAGTCGCGCGCATCGCGGGCATACAGGCGGCGAAGCGCACTTCGGACCTAATCCCAATGTGCCACCCGCTGCCGCTCTCGCACGTTGATGTGGATATTCGCCTGTGCGAGAATGGCGTCGCTATTACCTCGCGAGTAACTACAACCGCTGAAACTGGTGTAGAGATGGAAGCGCTCGTAGCGGCGAGCGTGGCTGCCCTTACTGTTTACGATATGTGCAAGGCGCTCGATAAAGGCATCGAGATTCGCGAAGTGATATTGCAGAAGAAATCCGGTGGCAAGAGCGGCGATTATCGCCGCACCGCGCGCAAGCGTTCCTGATCCGTATGGCTGGCAATCTCAAGATTCTGCTCGTTGACGATAATCCGATGGTGCTGAATATGCTTCGGCGCGAGCTGGCCGAATTGGCGCCGGTTACGACAGCCTCGGATGGCGCGGACGCACTGCTCAAAGCCGTCAACGAGATGCCGGACCTGATCGTCTCCGACTTCCAGATGCCCGGGCTCGATGGTCGCCAGTTGGTAGAAACCATTCGCCAGCGTCCCACGACCTCGACGATTCCGTTTGTTCTGATGGCGACTCGCACCGACATCAGTGAAAAGCTGCGCGGCATACAGGGCTCGGTTGAGGATCTGGTCGAAAAACCCTTCTTCATGAAGGACGCGACTGCGCGTATCAAGCGCGTGCTCGACAAGATCGCGCTGGAAAAGATGGCGCGCGAAGCTCCCGGCGAAACCGTTCTACGCGGCAGCCTGGCGCAGATGAACGTGATCGACCTGCTGCAGTCGCTCGAGATGGGCCGCAAGACCTGCGCTCTCAGCATCACGAACAATGGCGACCAATGCGAACTGTTCTTCTCTGAAGGGCAGATTAATCATGCGGCTTACGGTGATCTCCGCGGCGACGAAGCCGTATACAAAGTGCTCACCTGGACCGTCGGCAACTTCCAGATCGATTTCGACGGGCACAGCTCCGAGCAGACCATCACCAAGTCCACCCAGGGCCTGCTGATGGAAGGCCTGCGACTGCTTGATGAAGCCAACCGCGACGGCGAAGTCGGCGACTGAAGTTCGCCATCTCCTTTCCCATTTGTCTTGATCCAGTGACTCGACTAAAATTCTCGAGCACTCTTCAAGGATGAATCATGAAACGAGCTCTGCTCTTATTCTTGTGTCTTGTCACTATGGTTGCCGCACGCGCGCAGACGGTTGATACGACTGTTTGTGAAGTTCTAAAGAATCCCGCTTCGTTTCGACGGCAAAATAATTCGCCTCAAAGGGACAGTCATTTCTGGCTTCGACGAGTTCGTGATCAAGGATTCGACTTGTGGGCAGGCTGTGAACGGGATCTGGCTCTCTTATCCGGAAGGGACGAAAGCCAAATCCGGTCCCGTGGCGATGGTTCAGCTTCGCCTCGACAAGAATAGCGCCGCAGTAACGGCACCCAATCGAGTTGCGGTGACGCTCGACAAGAACAAAGACTTCAAGCAATTTGATTCGCTTCTCGCCACTCCGCACAAGAGCCTCACATGCCTCGGGTGCATGAAGTACACCGTTACCGCCACTCTCACAGGCCGCATCGACGGCTCAAAAACGGCTGGAGCGACGCGAGAGGGCACGGGCAAGTTCACGGCCGTCAATGGATTCGGAAATATGAGCCTGTATCCTGCCCGGTTGGTTCTACAGTCGGTAGCCGATGTCAGCAGCGCAGAAATTGACTACAGCAAGTCTCCGGTGGCCAAGGACGATTCCGGTCCAGAGAATATTGGCGATCCGGTTGAGGCGGCTCGCAATACGGCACACGCTTTCGGTAGCGGTACGCCCGCTGCCGACCAGCTCGAGCGTGCTGCCTCCGCATTCGGAAAACCAGGCGAGCATAACGGCGTCGTCGTAGGTTTCGGCGTTTCCAATGAGGCCAAGGCGCGCGATGAGGGCAAGGGTAACGCGGAATCGCCGGACGGTCTTCTGTTCACCTGCACCTTCGACACGGAGCGTCTCAGGGGAGATGCCCTGTCGAAAGCGATCACCCATGTCGGCACACACATCGCCGATCTGCGCGAGCACGGAGTGACGAATGCCGGCGAGTTTGAGGCTCACGCATGGGAAACGGTGATCTTCAGCATCATCGCAACTCGACAGAAAACGTTGACATTGCCAGGCGGCTTTATTGTCTGGAATTCGTCATGGAGTCCAGACGATCGCAACAAGCTGGTGAATGATGGACTCGGGACGTTTATCAACTCCTGGGAGCCGTTTGGGCAGTTAAAGACGACACCGTCGTCATCGGGTTCATGAAACTACCGCCCGGCCAATGAGTCGCGCGAGGTTTCGTACGGGTTCGACAGATTACAATTCTGCTGATGCCTTACACTGCGGCGGTTCTAACCATCAGCGATTCCAGCTTCGAAGGCAAACGGCAGGATCTGACCGGGCCGAGATTAGCCGCATTACTTACGACCCAAAAATATGATGTCGTGCTCGCCGAGGTTGTTCCCGACGAACAGCCGCGGATCGAAGCGGCACTGATCCGCGCATGCGAGAAAGCGCAACTCGTAATCACGACCGGAGGGACGGGAGTTGCTCCGCGTGACGTCACGCCCGAGGCGACTCGAGCGGTATGCGAGCGGATGGTCGATGGAATTCCGGAGTACATTCGCTATAAAAGCGCCCGCGAGACGCCCTTTGCGGTTCTCAGCCGCGCCGTGTGTGGCACAAGGGGAAAATCTCTGATCGTGAACCTGCCGGGCAATCCCAACGGAGCCGTGAAGTCACTGGTCTTTATTCTGCAACTGATTCCACATGCTCTCGAGCTATTGCAGGGAAACACGGAACATTGAGTCATTTCGTAATTGAATTCTCTGGACTTACGCAATCACCAAATTACCCAATCACCAGATTCACGCAGTGCATCCTTTAGAATTGAACCTTGCACGCGATTAAGGAATTTTTCGCTAGATTCTCCGGTTGGATATGGCACGTCCTGCAGCCACTTGGCCCGTGGGGCGTGTTCGCCATTGCTGCCGTGGATGGTTCCCTGGTGGGCATGCCCCTGGACGCCATCGTCGCCGGGTACGTTCTCTATCATCGGAATCTTTTCTGGCTCTACATCCTGATGGCCTCAGCGGGATCGGCCCTGGGAAGCATGGTGATCTACGGCATCGGCTACGAGGGCGGCGAAACTCTGCTGCGTAAACGCATGTCTGCCGAGCGCTTTGCGCGCATCAAGCAGAAGTTCGACGATCATGAATTTCTGGCACTGATGTTGCCGGCGATTCTGCCTCCGCCATCGCCGTTCAAGCTGTTTGTGCTTGCGGCCGCGGCGTTCGAGATGAATATTCGCCGCTTTCTGCTGGCCATTTTCCTGGGACGCGTCGTGCGGTTCTCGATTCTGTCGTTCCTGGTCCTCTACTTCGGGCCGCAGATCATGAGCGTGATCACCGATCTCTTCCACCATCATCGCTGGGAGACGATCGGCGTTGTGGTCGTGATCGCAGGTGTACTCGTGGTGCTGGTGCTGAGGCGAAACGGGCGAGAGCGGACGGCGAAGCCGGAAGAGACGGAAGCCGAAGCGTAGTTCACCGCAGAGGACGCTGAGGGCGCAGAGAGTTCAGGTCTGCACCAAAAACAAAAGCGCCGGTCGCAACCGGCGCTTGTCCACAAATCTAAAAATCTATGCAGCAGTCTGGTGGTCGGCGCGCTTGTGCAACGCTGCGCTCAATGAGCGCGCGGCAAGGGGCAATCCGAAGAACACGCCGGAGAAGAACAGGTCGCCAATCAAATCGCGGCGGAAGAACGGAATACCAGCCGCATACGACGCGATCAAGCCGCCCCAGGTCATTGGATACAAATCACGGAACTGCATCCAGGAAGCGAAGTTGCTCACCAGGAAAAACGAAACGGCGAGAACCAGCGATGCTCCAACTACCCGCCCTATGGTGACTTTATTGCGCAGCAGTGTGCCGAGCCAGATTGCTCCGGCGTACCACAGGATGCTCATGAGGTGATCTGCAGTAAAGACGTAGTGGTAAACGAAAAGCGTGAGCGCCAGATCGGTGGCGGCGAGAATGCCCACCGCAATCCACCACTGCTTGCGCGGACCCTTGGCGCCGAAGTACAGCAGCGATGCACCCACAGCGGTCAACGCGTATTGCCGGGTCAACGCACCAAACAAACGCACAGCAACGGCAAGCAACACGAACAGATATGCCAGCATGATCACCTCAAAGACAGATATTGATTCTGCGGCCCAGTGACGTACCCCGTCAAGTGCGAGTACAGCCTTACGGTTTTGGATCGACAACCGGAGCTCTGGGATGCGCCATCGTGCCAAACCGTTCCGAGATCACGCGAAGGTTTTCATCCAGTTGCACCGTTCCGGTCAGCAAGCCGCGCGATGAATCCAGATACATAAAGCGCAGGTCCTTAAAGTGAACCAGATAACCACTTTCGGGAGGCGACAGGTGCTCGGTTTCCACCAGCGGATATCGCGCCCAATCAAGATAGACGCGCCCGAGATAAGAAGACTTGGCAGCCAGGCTTGCCGGCGTCTCCTCGGGCTTGTAGCGGATCTGCATATTGTCGTGCGGATCGACTTCTGGTGTAAGGGAGTCGACCTGCGTCTGCACGAAGAAGTCGCGGGTCTCGACCACGCCGTACCAGGTGAACGGATTCAGCGGGTAAGGAAAGGCGCTCGCGCGAATCGGATCCGCGCCCTTGGTAAATACGCGCCTGCAGCGCGGCGACAGCCTTGCGGTGCTGATAATCGCGAACGCCCCATATGGCGAGAACTCCCAACAGCGCGAGAATGGCTCCGACCTGACCTCGAGGTCCTCGAGACTTTGCTCCGATCTCTTCGTTGATGAGCCGGAATAGCGAAGGCAGCACGAGTCCGCCGATTAGGACGACGTAGAGCAGCGGCTCAAAGATGAAAACGATGTCCCACGCGTACCAGTGGTAGGAGAACGGTTCGAATGGCCGTATCCCGTAATTGTTCGTGTAATCGAGAAGAAGATGACTGAATCCGGCGATCAGGCCAAACAGATAGAGCAGTCCCCAGCGCGGCTGTATTGGATAGCCGTGTTTTCGCAGTCGCTCAACTCGCGCCTCTACGTGTTTTGGAGAGCGCATGCGAATGCGCTGGATAATCCAGACAAGTAGCAGCACGGCCGCAGTCACAAAAGGTACGCCGACGAAGGTGTGGGTGATTCCGCGATGATGGGCGAACTCGAACAGCGAGCCCTTCGAGTAGCTGAGGATGTCGATGTCGGGCGCCTCGGCGGCGAGGGTCATGGTCAGTGTTGCCAGGGCCGTCTTACGATTAAAACCAGCGCGGCTCAGTGCTGCGCCGGTCAAAAAGTGCGTGATAGGTTCCAAGTCTTGCTGGCCTCTTTCAGTTCTTTCGTGACTGCGGCATAAGCAGGTTCACCGATTCCGGCACGATAGTGATTTCCACAGGCAGTCCGCCCAGCAGTTCGCCATCGGCTTCCGTATAAATGCGCGTCGATGCCGCCGCGCTCGCATCTTCCAGTTTTCGGCAGCAGACGGCGGTGCTGTGCACCAGCTCGATGTACTGGTCGTGCCATTCGCGTTCAAACAAACGGCTGGCGATGAATCGCAAATAACGGAAGCGGCTTTTCGTCTTGAAAAGAATCAGCTGGAGATCGGAGCGATCGAGGCTCGCGCCCGGAGCCAGGCGCTTGATGATGCCGCCGAAATTGTTGAGCCGTACAGCGAGCACCTGCGTGACGCGCTCTTTGCGAGTTGCGCCCTCGAGATCGCGAAACTCAACTTCGAAGAACGGATATTTCTGCCGGCTCCATTGGCGTAGGGCTTCCACGTAATAGCCCATCACACCGAGCTGCTGCTTGGCAACCGCGGCCAGCTGATAAAACATCGCCGCGTCCAGGCCCACGCCGGCGGCCAGTATGAAGTAGCGACTCTCCTCGGTGTTTGCCGATGATCGGAAGCTCAACTTGCCCAGCCGCACCGGGCGCACATGGCTGTTCAGAGTCAACTGCGCGGCACGAAGCGGATCCTGCCCAAGGCCCAGATCATTGGCAAGGGCGTTCGCAGTGCCCATGGGAATCACGCCGAGAGCAGCTTCGGTTCCCGCGAGCGCCTGCAATACCTGATGGACAGTGCCGTCGCCTCCGCAGGCGATCACGGTGTCGATGCCGTAAGAAATTGCCGACCGGACGTGCGGAGCCGCAGCGTGCGGTGAATCGGGGGTCGCAATCTCTACTTCGACTCCGCCTTGCTGAAACACATCGCGTACGGCTTCGATGGTCGCGAGCCGACGATGATGGCGCTGCCTTCCCGATTGCGGGTTGTGAAGTAAGAGAGCCTTGCGCATGAAGAATTCAGCTGACGACAGTTTACTCGACGAGGTGTTCCGGATCAGCGATTCCATTCCCAAAGCGCAAACATGAGCTGCTTGGGGATTTCATGTCCGCTGAGCCTGGCGAGCATCGAGATCTGTCCACGGTGATGAGCGTCGTGCGCCAGCAGATAGGCGACAAAGCTGGCGGCGTCAGGCTTGAAGTTCGGGATGCGGCCATCGGAGGTCAACGATTTTTCCAGAACGCCTCGAAGCGCCTTGTGGCTTTCGGCCAGAGCGCGCTTCGCCTCGGCGGTCGTCACATTGTCGCGATCGAGTTGCCCGGGGACACTGACCTCTACTTTGCTGCGAACGAGAGCCTTCAGCCACATCACGCGTACGTTGTGCATGTGAGCCACAATGGCCGAGATTGGGCGACCAGTGACGCGTGCCTTTTTGCCGGCAGGCGAGGGAGGCTGCGGAGGAGTTGCGGTCCATGCTTCGCGGGTAATGCCATCGATAAGCATGTCATTCATTGTTTGGTTGGTATCAAAGGCGTGCAGCAATGCTTGTACGGGCTCAAATGAGACTTTAGCAGCGGAGGTTGGCATAAAGCTCTCCCGGCATAACGCGGCAACGAATCAGACGGATCCGATTCGTGGTCCCACGAGGATTAGCAACAGGCCCACTACGAAGCAGACACTTCCCGACTCAATTATCTTCAGCACCGGCGAATTCTTCGACAGCATGCTCTGCGCGAGAACGATACGACCGCTGTTGTCAGGACTGTATAGAAGTTGCACCTTCGTTCCCGCAGGTTTTTCGTCCACCAGCTTCTGCATGGCGTCGCGGTCCTTCATCTCAAATCCCGCGTTGGTGGTGGAATCGTAAAGCGAGTCGCCGACCCGATAGCGGACGAGCCAGCGCGCCCCATACATCGTTCCGCGGTGGCCGATGCGGGTGCTTTCGATGCTGTAGACGAATCCGCTGACGACTTCGCCGCTGGTACTCGACCAGCCTTTGGTGATCGCCTTTTGCCGGTAGATAAGAAGCCCGGCGGCTCCCAACAGGAACATGCCCATCAGGACGAAACCGACGCCGAGCAGTCGTAAAAAATCGCGCAAACGTTCTGACATATTGACGGCGCGATGATAACGCTTCAGACGGGCTCGCGACCAGCAGACAACGATCAGCCGAGCAAGCCAACTAGTTCCAGAGTCCCGCTATAATCGAAAAAATGGCTACGGCTGCCGACGTTCAGCGACAAATCGACAAACTGCGTGACGAGATTCGCTATCACGAGAATCGCTACTACGTTCTCGACGATCCGGAGATCAGCGACGCCGAATTCGACCGCCTGATGCAGGAATTGAAGAAGCTCGAGGCTGCGAACCCCGAGCTGATCACGCCGGATTCCCCTACGCAGCGCGTCGGCGGCCAGCCGCGCGAGGGATTCCTCAAGGTTCCACACTCCTCGCCGATGCTCTCACTCGACAACGCCTACAACGAGCAGGAGCTGCGCGACTGGGAGCGACGCGTCCACGAGTTGACCGGACAGAAGAACGTTGAATATGTCTGCGAGTTGAAGCTCGACGGACTCTCCATGGCGCTGCACTATACGGCTGGGAATTATCAGCGTGCGATCACGCGTGGCGACGGATCGGTGGGAGAGGACGTCACGCCGAACGTGCGGACCATCCGGTCAGTGCCACTTTCCGTGAACACAAAGAAGGCGAAGCTGCCTGCGGATTTCGAGGTGCGCGGAGAAGTGATCATGCCGCGCAAATCTTTCGAGCGCATGAATGAGGAGCAGGAGCGCCTAGGCCGTCCGAAATACGCTAATCCTCGTAATGCGGGCGCCGGCTCGGTGCGCGTGCTCGATCCCAGTATCACGGCGTCGCGCAACCTCGAGTTCTACTCCTACTTCCTGCTGGTGAATGGGCGACCCGTATTTCGATCAGCATTCCGAATCGCTGAAGGCGCTGACCGCCGCCGGCTTCAAGGTCAACCCGAACTGGCGGCCAATGAAAAATATTGAAGGCGTGCTCGCTTACATCAACGAATGGGAGAGCAAGCGCGAGGCTCTTGGCTACGAGATCGACGGCGTCGTGATCAAGGTGAACTCCATTGGTCTGCAGAATGAACTGGGCTTCACTGGCAAAGCGCCGCGCTGGGCGATTGCTTACAAGTGGGCGGCGCGGTCAGGCGTGACGCAAATCGAAAACATCGGCGTGCAGGTTGGCCGTACCGGCAAGCTGACTCCGGTCGCGTGGCTGAAGCCAGTGTTCATTGGCGGGACGACCGTCACTCGCGCGACATTGCACAATGAAGATGAAATCGACCGGCTCGGGGTGAAGATCGGCGACTGGGTGATGGTCGAGCGCGGCGGCGACGTCATCCCCAAGGTCGTAAAGGTAATTGAAGACAAGGATCATCCGCGCGGACATAAGCAGTTCCACATGCCGGAGCGCTGCCCGGAATGCAACAGCCACGTGGTGCGCGAAGAAGGTGAGGCGGATTGGCGGTGCATCAATGCGAATTGCCCGGCGAAATTGCGCGAGAGCATCCTGCACTTCGCGTCGCGCGGCGTGATGAACATCGAGGGCATGGGCGACGCGCTGGTGAATCAACTGGTCGACAAGGGACTGCTGCGCAACGTCGCGGACATTTACGAGCTAGACGAAGCCAAGCTGCTGACCCTGGAGCGCATGGGCAAGAAGTCTGCGCAAAACGTTCTGCGCGAAATCGAAGCTTCGAAAAAATTGCCGCTCGAGCGGGTGATCTACGGGCTGGGCATGCGCTTTGTCGGTGAACGCACGGCGCAATTCCTCGCCGAACATTTCGGATCGATGGACGCGCTGATCGAAGCCGCCACATTGAAAGACGAAGCTGCCGCCATGGATGCCCTGCAAGAAGTGGAAGAAGTCGGTCCGCGCATCGCCTTCAGCATCCGCGAATTCTTCGAGGAGCCCAAAAATCGTGACCTGGTGAAGCGCTTGC
Organism: Terriglobia bacterium; assembly: GCA_963848375.1. Lineage (GTDB taxonomy): Bacteria > Acidobacteriota > Terriglobia > Terriglobales > Acidobacteriaceae > JAJPJE01. The sequence goes on along the minus strand of CAWKDK010000028.1, from coordinate 80,872 downwards.
GCGAAGCTGGGCTGCAATTCAAGGGCAAGAAGAGAGAGCGAGGCACGCAACTCGCGGGCAAGATGTTCGTGCTCACGGGCACGCTGCCCAATTTGAGCCGCGATCAGGCGAAGAAGATGATCGAGGACGCTGGCGGGCGCGTTTCCGGGTCGGTGAGTAAGAAGACGGATTACGTCGTTGCGGGCGCTGATCCCGGGTCGAAGCTCGATAAGGCGCGCGAGCTGGGAGTCAACGGTGATCGACGAGGCGGCGCTGGAGAAATTGCTGAAAGGCTAAACGATGCGGAAGCAGCATGCCTAACGGAGGCCGATGAGTATCAAAACGCTTGGTTCCCGCGAGGTCTATCGCAACCAATGGCTGCGCGTGAGAGAAGATCGCATTCAGCGCAGTAACGGTGCTGAAGGAATCTACGGCGTAGTGGACAAGGAAGATTGCGCCATCGTCATCCCGCTCGATGGCGATCATGTATATCTCGTCGAGCAGTTTCGTTATACCGTCCAGCAACGTCTGCTCGAATTTCCGCAGGGCGGATGGGAAACCAAGGACGTCAACCCCGAAGAACTCGCGCGCGGCGAACTGAAAGAAGAGACAGGATTAATCGCCGACAAGATGCAGTTTCTTGGGACCACCTACGTCGCTTACGGCTACGCTAATCAGAAGATGCACATCTTCCTTGCGACCAGACTCACGCACGGCGACACCGACCCCGATCCAGAAGAGCACGACTTGCGCTTGCACCGTGTGCCGGTGAAAGAGTTTGAGGCCATGTTGCGCGACGGCCGCATCCCCGATATTTGCACTATCGCGGCCTGGGGAATGTATCTGCTGAAGTAACGAACGGCTCACGGACCGTTGCGACCGGAAAGACGCGGCGGGAAGCGGAAGTTGCCTTCCGCTTCCTCAGCGATCGCAGGGCTGTCATCGTTCACTCCTTTAGCGGTAAAGCGGTAAAGGCTGGGGCGAATTCTGAAGTACCCGCGAACCATATCCAGCACGCACCTGGACACTTTGCCGCTTATCTTGTAACAACGCATCCAGCGACCAACGGCCTGGCCCGTTGATAAGGAGAAAGAGTACCGTCATGATCTGCGCATACTCAGACCGCACCTCGTGCAGCACGGCCCACATTCCAACTTTGGGCAGCGCGGGCGGCAGAGGCAACGGCGAGGTGCCGAGGTATAGCGCGATTTTTGTCGAGACAATCGCGACGATCATTTCGATGACGAACGGAATTGCAATCAGCCGGGTAAGCAGGCCTGAGAGCAAAAGCAAGCCGCCAACGATTTCAAGTCCAGCGACAAAGTTCGCCGTAAAGTGCGGGAATGGCATCCCCAGTTTCGTGAAGCGCCCAACTCCCTGATTCGTATATACAAACTTCAAGATCCCTTCCCACAGAAACACTCCTCCGGCCATGAGCCTCAGCAGTAGCGTGGACTTCGGTCCCGTCGTGGGCGGATTCATCAGCCAACTCAGTACTTTGTTCATATCTTTTTCCTCCCTCAAGATGCCGACATTCCCGCCCGTTTCGCGGTGCGATGTTCATTAGCATCCTCGGTTGATAACTGGCTCGGGGCGTTCTTATTCCACTGTCTGAAAAACTTCGCGTCCAAGGGCGAATGATTCGTCCAGCACCGTCGGTCCGCCAACAACAAAACCAGGTCGGAGTTTCTCTGCGATGCAACGCAATTGGAAAGCCGTGACTCTGTAGAGAGCGGCGGGATGGCGCAAGGGGAATGGGTCCGCTGGGGAGTGCAATGTCGGCGCACGCGAGGCCTCATAAGAAAAAAGGGAATTGGGAATTAGGAATCGGGAGAGGATGAAGTCATCTGCACAGTTGCTAATTGCAGTGGCCGTGCTCACTTTTCTGGGATGCGGTGGCGGAGGCGCGTCTTCCCCGCCGTCTCCTTCTCCGCCGTCCACGCCAACTCTTAAATCAATCGCGGTGGCGCCGGCGAACTCGTCCATTGTTGTCGCAGCTAACGTGCAATTTACGGCGATGGGAACGCTCAGCGACGGAAGCACCAAGAACCTGACAACTTCCGCCACCTGGAACTCCTCAGCAACGAACGTCGCCACCGTTACCAGTGAGGGGCTGGCAGCGGGTGGCGCTCCGGGAGCTACGACGATTACTGCGACTTCAGGAGCAATAAGCGGGTCAACGTCTTTGGCAGTATCCGCCGTTGCGGGGACGACCACCATAACGGCGACTTTGGGAGGAGTGAGCGGTTCAACATCATTAACCGTAACGCCGTCTCCTCTACCACCGCCCCCTAGCCATCCATAAGTAGCGGACTTCGGTCGGCCCATCTCGCGCACGGTCCCCCGCATCTTACGAACAGGTCACTACCAGTGATCACCGGCTCCAGCCATATTCCATTCAACCGATTTGAGAGGAAATTGCCATGCTGCGAAATCTCGGCTGCTTGCTAGTATTCGCGCTGTTGCTCACCATGAACCTGCTTGCCCGGAACCCTGCGCAAGATGCATCCGCGTCCGCGACAACGCAGGATCAAACCGCAGCTCCGGATCAAGCCGCAACCGCGCCGATCCCGGATGTTCCAGTGCCTGCGGTTCCCGTTCCCACCGACACGCAGCGGCAAGACTTTCATCAAAGCGTGCAGGACATTCATTTCGATTTTGACGAAGCCAACATCCGGCCAGAGGATCAGTCCACGCTGCAGTCCAATGCGCAGTGGTTGCAGTCGCACCCGAATACGTTCATCACCATTGAAGGGCACGCCGACGAGCGCGGAGACATCGTCTACAACCTGGCCCTTTCAGACATCCGCGCGCAAGCAACCCACGACGCGTTGATGCGCATGGGCGTTCCCGAGAAGCAGATCGTGTTCGCGACCGGATGGGGAAAATTGTATCCAGTGTGCGCGGAAGCAGACGAGAGTTGCTGGGCGCAGAATCGGCGATCGCACTTCACGCTGTGGGGTGAGGGCAACGGCGCAACCAGCAGTGGCGCTGCAAGTCACTGATTCGGATGTACTACAGGTGGGAGTTCCCGGACGGCGGCTCGCGGGGATCGCGCAGACACATCTCGGGCGCGAGCCCCCCGCATCTCTTTAAGCAGCCACTTCGGAAGGGAACTCAGATGAAGCTATTCGGGACCACTATTCTTTTGTCCATCGCCATCCTGCTCACGGCGTGCGGCAGTTCGAACAATAACAACAACACCAACGTCAACGGGAACTGGACAGCAACTTTAACCGACCAGAGCGGCAACCCGGTATTCGCATTCACCACGTCGCTCACCACCAACAGCGATGGCAGCGTCACGGGAACCAATCTTACTTTCAATACCAACAATGGCTGTTTCGCCAACGGAGCGACCCAGACTGGCGCATTTTCGCTGACTGGTAACTTCAGCGGGAGCGTGACTGGCGGCTTCTCGCTGAACATACAGAGTCCAGCCACAGGCGCCACGGGGAATAACACGCTCAGCCTGCAGGGAACGCTGAACAACAACGCCATCTCGGGGACATGGACGCTGGCCGGGCTGCAATCTGGATGCACCGGATCCGGCACCTTCACCATGACGCGGATGTAATCGCGATCTGACTGTCACGGCGTGGATGTCGCCACTGAGCGGTCCACGCCGAAGCTGTAGGCCGCAACCTCCGCTCTTAGGGCGACTCGCACCCTGCCCTCCTGATACACTTCTACTTTCGTCTAGCGCAGGTCGGAGCTTCCACCCCGCCAAGCGCAAAAACGGCGCTCGTCGGGGACCCCGGTGCTGTAGGACGCCGGACCCGCTTTTTCAGCATGAACGACGTCCGACGCGGTCTGATTATCGTAAATACCGGCCCCGGGAAGGGCAAAACGACCGCGGCCATGGGTACCGGGCTGCGCGCCGTGGGAAATGGCCTGCGGGTCCTGATGCTGCAATTCCTGAAGGGATCCTGGCATTACGGCGAACTCGACGCCGTGAAGGCCTTCGGCGACAAGTTCGTGATGAAACAGATGGGCCGCGGCTTCGTGAAAGTTGGCGGCGCGGAAACCGATCCTGAAGACGTTCGCATGGTAGAAGAGGCCTGGTCCGAAGCGGAAAAGGCAATCACCAGCGGAGAATGGGATCTGGTGATCCTGGACGAGATTAATTACGCGATCAGTTATGGCATGCTCGATCCCGCGAAGGTGGTCACTGTACTAAAAGCAAAGCCGGAAATGGTTCACGTGATCTTGACCGGGCGCAATGCACATCCGACAATCGTCGAGGTTGCCGACACGGTAACCGAGATGCGCGAAGTCAAACACGCGTACCAAAAAGGCATCATGGCGCAGCGCGGCATCGAGTATTGATCTGGCAACTGCCAACTAGCAACTGACAACTTTATATGGCTTGGTTTAAACGCGAATCCAGTACGGTTGATGCCTCGGGCGAGAAGAAAGTCCGAACCGAAGGCTTGTGGGTCAAGTGTGACGACTGCCACAAAATCATTTGGAAGAAAGACCTCGATGCGAATCTGAATGTCTGCCCGAATTGCGGCCGTCACTTCCGCATCGACGCGCGTACTCGCCTGGCGCAACTGTTCGACGGCGGCGACTATGAAGTGGCAGACAATAATCTCACTACCACCGATCCGCTGAAGTTTGTCGACCTGAAGGCCTATTCCGACCGCCTGAAGCGCGCGCAGAAAGATACCGGGCTCTCCGACGCAATCATCAATGCGCGTGGAAGAATCGAGGGCCATACGGCGATCATCAGCGCCATGGAGTACGCGTTTATCGGCGGGAGCATGGGAACGGTGGTGGGTGAGGTCATCACCCGCGCCATCGAGAAGGCCACCGAGGAACGCCTGCCGCTGATCGTAGTATCCGCCTCGGGTGGCGCACGCATGATGGAAGGTGTGATCAGCCTGATGCAGCTGGCGAAAATCTCAGCTGCTCTTGCTCGCATGGATAGCGAGAAGGTGCCTTATATCTCCGTCCTTACGGATCCCACGACGGGCGGCGTTACAGCGTCATTCGCGATGCTGGGCGATCTGAATATCGCCGAGCCGGGCGCGCTGATTGGCTTTGCCGGACCACGCGTAATCGAACAGACGATTCGTCAGAAATTGCCGGAAGGCTTCCAGCGCAGTGAATTTCTCATGCAGCACGGCATGCTCGACGCAGTCGTACACCGGCGAGACTTGAAGTCCTATATCGCGCGCGCGATTGGATTCATGTCGCCGAACGGGGCGAAGTCAGCCTAAGCGATCCCTCCGGCGTCGAAGCGAAGTCGGGAATTATTGGAGCCCACTCGCCCTCGAGTGGGCAAAGCTCGAAGCGCTACTCCATCTAAAGCTTAGACTACTCGAGCGAAGTCGGAATTGAAGCCCACTCGCCTCGAGTGGGCAAAGCTCGCAGCGCTACTCCCTCTTAGCTTAGACGATCTGCTTCTGAATTACGAGGGCACATCTCACGGAGAATTGCCTAGCCGCTCGGGGGCGAGCAGGCTCCATTGGAACGAAGACTCTTAGGGTTTTAATTGTTTTCTACGAGGTTGGCGGGGACGGGTTCCGGCGCTGTCTTTCCAACTTTGGAATACGACTCGCACAAGCAGATCTTGCATTCTCCGTAGCCGAACATACCTAGCTGCGGGGGACGGTGATCGCGCTTCTCGTGCCCGCATTCGCAATTTGCTTTCGCCATGCTTCCATCCTACACGGGACTTGCCGGTTGTGCCAGAAAAGCTCGTCTAAACCGCATAAAGCCAGCATTTATAATCCGTTTTGAACGTCTGCATGTCCTACCAAACGGCTGTCGATCAGCTCTATCACCTGGGCCACGAACTGGCGCAAATGCCCTCGCATAAATTCGACCTGGCCCATATGCGGGTGCTGCTGGAGGCGTTGGGCGATCCGCAGCACAAGTTTCGTTCCGTCCTGATTGCCGGGACCAATGGCAAGGGGTCGACCGCGGCGACGCTGGCCTCGATCCTGCACGCTGCCGGACACAAGACGGGGCTCTACACCTCGCCTCACCTGATCACGATTAACGAGCGGATTCGCATCGGTGGGCGCCAGATCAGCGAGACGGACTTCGCGGCGGCCCATGAGCGGGTGGAAGCCGTCGCTGCACAACTGGTCTCGGCTGGATCGTTGCCCTGGCACCCCAGTTTCTTCGAGATGCTTACGGCAATGGCGTTTCTCTATTTTGCCGAACAGCCGGTCGAGATCGCGGTGCTCGAAGTCGGCATGGGCGGGCGACTGGATGCGACCAATGTTGTCGAGCCAATAGTGTCGGTGATTACGGACATCTCGCTCGACCATCAGAAGTTCCTTGGCAACACCATCGCCGAGATCGCGCAGGAGAAAGCGGGCATCATCCACCCGGGCGGATTGCTGGTGACCCTTCCGCAGCATCCGCAGGCCAATGACGTGATCGGCAAAGCCGTGATGGAGCGCAATGCAACCGCAGTGAGCGCGGTGCAGTACATGCCTCCGGTTTCGCCGGGGACCGAGGGAACGGCATGGGAGACGCATGCAGGCGCGACGCAATCGCTATCCGCTGACTGTCATGGGCAAGGAGATCACGGTGGATTCGCCGCTTGTCGGCCGGCATCAGTTGCGCAACATCGCACTGGCGATCGCGGCGGCCGAGCAATTGGATCGTGCTGGGATTGGCGTCTCTGCCGACGATATCGAGCGCGGTATCCGCGAAACCGAATGGCCCGGCCGATTCCAGGTGATTCCGGCGACGGCGACTTCGCCAGAGATCGTGATGGACGTCGCGCATAATCCGGCGGGGGCGTGGGCGCTACGCGCGGCTCTCTCCGAGCGATATTCTGAACGTCGCATTACGATGCTGTTCGGAGTGCTTGCGCGACAAAGCTGTTAGCGAAATCGCCGAAATCCTGTTTCCGATAGCCGATACGGTCGTCGCGACGCACGTCGAGAATCCGCGCTCTGCCTCACCCGAGGAAATCATCGCTGCCGGAGCGCGTACCGGAGCGAACATCCTGGCCGAAGCAGATTTCGCCCGCGCGATGAAACAGGGCTTCCAGTTGGCCATGCAAAATCAGGGCGGCCTGTTGGTGATTACCGGATCGATTTACACCGTGGGAGCCGCGAGTGCGTGGCTGGAAACAAATTGACGAAGCTGAGTAGTAATAAGATCCCTACCAGACTCATTTTCCCCGATGTAACCATTCGTGTCATAACCCTGACAGCTGAAAACTGGCCACTGACGTGCAGTTTCGCGGTAGTACATGTCCTGTCGATCCAATGACATTTCCACTCTAGCGCGACTAAATTTGTGTACTCACGTTCATATTCAGCGGGAGGGAGTTTAATGAAAAACAAGCTCATAGCAGCATTGTTTGGGATGTCACTTCTCGTAGGTAGCGCGAGCGCGCAGATCGTGGTGCGGATCGGACCGCCCCCGCCGCCGCGTCACGAATTTGTCCCCGTTGCCCCTGGACCTGGCTACGTATGGGTGCCTGGATTCCATCAGTACGATGGTCGCGCCTATGTATGGGTGCCCGGTCATTACGTAATGCCGCCACGCGCGCATGCGCGGTGGGTAGCCGGACACTGGGCTGAGCGCCACGGTGGATACGTTTGGATCGAGGGACACTGGCGGTAGGAAGAACAGTAGTCAGTCGTCAGTAGAAATTCGGGTGCCCCACCCTCGATCTTCTGTTGGAGCGTGGGTGGGAGCGATCCAAAGCTAGTAAGTGGGAAGAAGAAAACTGACTACTGAGAACTAACTACTAGCTACTGAATTTGAACCAGCTCTCCATCTTCCGCAGGAGAAGGCGTTGCAGCTTTCTTCTGCGGACCACGCCACCGATCGAGCACCGATACCTGGTGCACGCATGAAACGGTGCAGTGGGGAGCGCAGCTTTTCTCAGTTACATACTCGCGCCGAATATCTTCGACGGTGTATTGCTCCAGCGGCTTGGCAGGATATCCGCGCTGCTGTGAGCAGTAGTGGACGAGCCCGTCTTCGCAGACATACAGGTAACGACTGCCCGCACGGCAGCGCCACTCATTCGGCCGGCCCGCGGCGATATTGTCCTGGAATCCATTGATGCGCGCGTAGCTGCCTTTTTCCATCGCCTTCATGGCGTGGTAGACCTCGCGCTCGGCTTCGCCTAATGGCATCAACTGTCCGTCACCGTTGTGAATAATGCCCACAGTCGATGTGAAACCCAGCTCCACGGCGCGATTGCCGACGACCATCGCATCGTGCGGATCGTGAATGCCTCCGCCGACGACGGAATTGATATTCACGTGAAACTCGGCGTGTTCGGCCAGCAGCTGCAGTTTCTTGTCGAGCGTCTTCAAGCTCTTCTTCGAGACGTCGTCCGGCTTCACGTTGTCGATGGAAATCTGCATGTGCTCGAGGCCAGCGCGATTCAGCCGCTGTATGCGGTCGGCGGTGAGCAGGTAGCCGTTGGTGATCATGCCCGAGATGATGCCATTGCTGCGCACGCGCCGGATGATGTCATCCAGCTGCGGATGTAGTAGCGGTTCGCCGCCGCTGATGGTGACGATCGTCGTGCCGAGCTCCCCCAGCTTGTCGACGCGGCGGAACATGGTCTCGAGCGGCACGGGATTCGACGTCTTGTCGTACTCGTTGCAGTAGGCGCAATCGAGATTGCAGCGGCGCATCGGAATCAGGTGCGCCAGGATCGGATGATCCTTCGACACGAGTGCCTTGGCAATCATCTTCCACTCGCGCGAGCGGCGATGCATTGCCTTTACTTTTCGGCTTAGACCCTTGGAGTTCCCCATCATTCTGACTGGTAAGAGTTTACCGATTGTTAACCTAAAAAGATGCAGAGAAGGCGCGGACGGCAGTTTTCATGCGGTGAACGGGGCCTATCTACGGCCGAAACGAGCTAAGCCGTGCGATTACAACAGCTTAGTTTCACCACGGAGGCACGGAGACACGGAGGATCACCGGCCTAAGATCTCGGATTTCCGATTGGACGATGTTCAGGTGGAATCCACAATCTGAAGCCTGAAATCCTTGATTCTCAAGTTCCGTGTCTCCGTGCCTCCGTGGTGAGAAATTGGACAGACGAAGTTGCTGGGAGGTAGCCTGTCGCCGAAATCCATGAAGCCAATTCTTGTCGGGATCCTCTTCGCCCTCGTCCAACCGCTACTCGTTGCCCAAAACAGCCCCGCCATCCTTCACGTCGATGCCAATCCGGCGCACGCGCACACCTTCATACCGAATCGCGCGCTGGGCACCTCCATCGACATTCTTCCGAAAGGTGTGGTCGATAAGGTCTACACGCCGGAAATTTTGAAGGAATCGCTTTCCGCCGGATGGGGTCCGATTACTTACCGCCAGAATACGGAATTGCAGATTGCCGCGTGGCATTGGAATCCGAATGGAACGTGGAGCGACGCTGCCCATCGAAGCGGATATTTCACCGGAAGCGCGACGCCTACACAGTTTCTGCGCCATTCGTATGGATATCCGCTGCCGCATCGCGGCAACACGCGCAATGGCGGCACCGAGCATGGCTATTCGCGACTGACCGATGGCGACGCGAACTCCTACTGGAAGAGCAATCCTTATCTCAGCCAGAAATTCACGGGCGAGCCTGACGCACAGCATCCGGCGTGGGTAGTAATTGATCTCGGTGCGGTCGAGCAGGTTAGCGCGATGCGGATCGCCTGGGCAAATCCGTATGCGCGCAGTTACGAAGTTCAGTACTGGACGGGCGCGGGTGATCCGTTTGTGAAGCCTCTCGACGGTTCGTGGAGTGAATTCACAAATGGTAAGGTCACCGGCTCGCAAGGTGGGACTGCCGATCTGAAGCTGGCGCCGGCTCCGGTTCATGCTCGCTTCCTGCGCATATGGATGACCGAGTCTTCGAACACCTGCGACACGCACGGGAGCAACGATCCGCGAAACTGCGTCGGATACGCGATCAACGAGATCTATGCGGGCAACCATACGAGCAATGGAGATTTCGTCGATCTCGTACTGCATCGACCCGATCAGAACCAGACCGTAACCTATGTTTCGTCGATTGATCCATGGCACTCGGCGGCCGATCTCGTTGAAGATCACGACCAGACTGGCTTCGATCTCTTCTATACCAGCGGCATCACCAATCACCTGCCTGCGATGATCCCGGTCGCCATGCTCTACGGCACGCCCGACGATGCCGCCGCCGAGATCGCGTACATCAAGCAGCGCGGCTATCCGATCTCGTACATTGAGATGGGCGAGGAGCCCGACGGCCAGAACATGTTGCCGGAAGATTACGGCGCCCTCTATCTGCAGTTCGCCACGGCGATCCACAAGGTTGATCCGGCGCTCAAACTCGGCGGTCCGGTATTCGAGGGCGTGAACGAAGACATTAAGGTCTGGCCGGATCGCGCAGGGGCGCACCTCCTGGCTCGGGCCGCTTCGTCGATTATCTGAAAGTCGCACGACAGGATCGGCGACCTGGCCTTCATGTCATTCGAGCACTACCCCTTCGACGCATGCGAGACGACGTGGTCGGATTTGTATCGCGAGCCACAACTGGTCAGCCACATTCTGCAAGTCTGGCGCGACGATGGCCTGCCGGCGAATGTGCCCATGATGATCACCGAGAGCAACGTTGCCGCCGCGCAGAATGCGGCAATGACCGACGTCTTTGCCGCTCTCTGGCTGGCCGATAACGCCGGAGCATTTCTAACCGCTGGCGGTGACGTCTTCTATCACTCGCCCATTCAGCCCGAGCCGCTGCGCAGCGGGTGCCGCGGATGGGGCACGTACGGCAACTTTGTCGCCGATGCCAACCTGCACGTACGCAACCACACGTCTCAGTACTTCGCGAGCCAGCTGATCAATCTCGAATGGGTGAAGCAGGGACCCGGCGAGCACAAGATCTTTCCTGCATCAGTCGATCTGACGGATGATGCGGGGCACGCTCTAGTGACCGCCTATCCCGTTCAACGCCCGGATGGGCAGTGGTCGATCATGGCGGTGAATCGCGATCAGTCCAATGCACATGCCGTCCGCATCGTGATTGACGACAGCAGCACGCAGAAGTCTTTCGCCGGCCCAGTGCGCGTGGTCAGCTTCGGCAGCGAGCAATATGTCTGGCATTCCGATGGGCCGGATAGCAACGCCGATCCGGCAGGACCCGCGGTAGTCAGCACGGTGCAGGCCGCGGCGGATACGGTATTCACGCTGCCGAAAGCTTCGGTGACGGTGCTGCGAGGGAAGGTAGCTCCATAACGATTGGCATTTATTTCGTTCACCGCTTACGGCGTTTTAAGTAGCGCCGAAAGCTCTGATTGGTCGCGCGCGCGTGCTATGTCTAAAGCGGTTTCTCCGAAATCATTTCGCGTGTCGAGGCGAGCTCCGTGCGCGATCAAGAATTTAACCGCCGAAATATTACCTTGGTTACCGCCTCATGCAGAGCGGTATAGCCATGTTCTCCAGGTGCGTTTACATCGGCGCCGCCGTGTATCAGGGCGTCCATCTCTTCTAAATTTCCTCGCACAGACGCTACATGCAACGGGCGTTCTCCAAAGAGCCCTACCTGATTCGCGTCATTTTAGAGGAACTCCACAGAATGCGGGAAGCCCTTCGTCTTTGTAGCGCTGTAAGACGTCGGCAAGCGTAAGAGGGTGTGTTTCGTTGGTCATAGCTAACCGGAGAACTGAGGCTATCATTAACCCGTCAAAGAACCCGCCCGAAGTACATCACCGTCTCGTACTCCATTCGCACTTGCCCCTCGACCTGGTATCGCGCGAACAAGTCCCGCGCGGCTCGCATGATCTCTTCGTGATTGCGTTCTCCGGGCGCTGGAACGTATGACGACGATCGCAGCCTGCCCAACAGCCCTTCGAGATCGAAATCCTGGAACGTGCCGATTTTGGTCGTGTGCATTCGCGACGGCCGGAAGAAATCGGCAATGTCGTTCTCGGATATGTTGCGATGCTTTACCTGCAGATAATCCTTGCCGTAGGTAACGAGCAGCTGCTCGTAGTCGCGCGCGAACGGAGTGCTCGTCTCATCACGGTCGTTCCATAGCAGGACAATCCAACCGTCCGGCCGCAGAATTCGCGTGAACTCCTGCTTGGCGCGTGCGCGATCAAACCAGTGAAAAGCCTGCGCGGCGGTCACAAAGTCCACCGACGCCGCGGCCAGAGTCGTTTCCTCTGCCGAACCCGCCACAGCATGGAATTTCGAGTTACCGCCCAGCCATTCGAGCGCCGCACGCCGCATAGGCTCGTTCGGCTCGACCGCATAAACGGTATTCCCATTCGACAAAAAGAGCTGGCTCAGAATGCCTGTGCCAGCTCCGATGTCGGCAATGATCGAATTTGCTTTCAACCCGCACTCGCGTCGAAGCGTTGCCACCACGTCCGCCGGATACGACGGTCGGTAAAGAACATAATCTTCGACGCGGTCGGAAAAACGCGTCTTCGAATTGGAATCAGAATCGGAATTGGAATCGCTCGCCATTACTTCGCAGGCTTAGCCGTTGGCGGCAGCAGCCCGCTTAGGCGCAGATACATCGCCGCTTGTGCATAATGGTCCGACCAGCCGCCCACCATGAAGAACAGGGCCGTCGCTTTGGTCGCCTTGCGTCCACCGAACAGCGTCGCCTCGTCTCCGAGTTTGGCATCGCTGAATCCCGCCAGCGCTTTCCCGCAGTAATCGAACGAGGCGTTCATGGCCGCGACCAATTTGTCCTTCGGCGTGGTATCGCTGAGGTCTTCTTTGGCGGGCGCGGGGACCGTGCCCAGCTGCGCGCAGAGATTGTTGTTCGACTCCGTCACGTGCACCGCGATATGCGCGAACGGCTCCTGTTGCGGTGTCGGTTTGAACGAGAACTTGTCGGCGGGCATTTCGTCGACGGCAGCCGGAAGATTCTTCGCCTGCCGCTGCATGATCAGCTTTACAGAATCAGTGACTGGATTTGAGGACTGCTGGGCCAGCGCAGAGCTGGCGGCAAGGAACAGGCACGCACAACAGAGAGACAGTTTCATCAACTCACCCCTGGAGCAAAAGCATAAATCGCCGGGGAGAGAAGAACAAATCGCGCCCAAGAAAAACCGACCGGCAACCAGAGTTGCCGGTCAAAGGGAATGGAGGGAATACCAATTCAATCTAGCTTGGAACGGTGACGCCACTCTTTCTTGCAGATTACGTTTGGTTCATTCTTTAACCCGACGCGCAGTATGCAACTCGCACTACATCGCGGCGAACGCAACGCCAATCAGAGTGATCACCGCGTACCAGCCGAACACGATTGCCATCGACGTACCTTTCTTCACCTTGCAGACATAAGTAAAGCCGATTGCCATCAGAACCAATGTCCAGATCGTGAAGATGTCGATCGAGGAAGCGAGTTTATAGAGCGCAGGATGGTCAGTTGGGCTGAAGAAAAAACCCGGATTCGTAGCAATCGGATTATCGATCTGGAAGCCTTCGGGATCCATTCCCGCAAATATCGCGACCGTCACCAGTATTGTCTTAATAATCCCGGGCAGGTGCGAATACATTACGACCGCCATCGCCTTACCGAAGCTGACCTGAGCACCGGCGCCGAAATTAAAGGTTCCCATCAGCACCGCGGCGCTAATCACGACGACGAGCAGGATAAAAACAGGGAAGCCGTACGAGATGTACTTCGTGGCCTTTACTCGAATATTCATCTGCGTTGCCTGCTGATCCGGTGGCAGCTTTTCGAACTGGTCCATCTGCTTGGGATTAGCTTTCAGCTGGTTGTCCGCGACCCGCTGAAATCCAATCTTCTGATCGATGGCGAAGACAAACAGGATGGAGACGATCGTCATCAGCACAAACGGTACCCACCAGCTCGGGTTGCGATTGATGTCGGTGAACGTCTTACTTGGTGCGATGAACGTATCGATGAGCACGCGATGACTGTGAGAGTCCCTCACCCGGCGGAACTGCAGAGACGGAACCATTTGGTGCTGGAGCAGGTGTAGTGCCCATGACTGTCCTCCACGACACGCTTTTTGGGATTTGCGAGATTCTACCGCTGCTCTGGACGGTTGTCAGTTGACGTTTGTCATAAAAAACAGTGATTAGTTGTCAGTGGCTAGTGGTTAGAAAGACCGTTATAGCCAGCGCAAGGGCCTGAAGTTGGGCAATGACAATCATTGCGCTGGCATTATCCAGCAACTGATGACTTCCTTCTGGGCAAAGAAAAAGGCGGCCCATTTCAGGCCGCCTTTGCTAATCACTAGCCACTAAGCACTTGCTTTTACGCCGGGCTCGGACGCTCTCCCGGGACGATTCCAGGCCGCCCATCCGGAGCTGGTTTCAGCACCTGCTGTACGCCACCGTCGTCGTGCGGGACTGGCAGCGGCTTGGCGGGAAGTTCTTTCCCGTCGATGAGCAGGCGGATCTCGTTCGCATCCAGGACTTCGCGGTCCAGCAGAGCCATGGCGATCTTCGTCAGCACCTCGCGGTTGACGGAGAGAATCCCTTTGGCGCTCTGGTAGGCCGTATCGACCAGGCGGCGAACTTCCATGTCGATCTTGATCGCCGTATCTTCCGAGTAGTCACGATGTTGCGAAATCTCGCGGCCCAGGAAGATCTGCTCTTCTTTCTTACCGAACGTCATCGGCCCCAATTCGCTCATGCCAAACTCGCATACCATCTTGCGGGCGAGTTCGCTGGCCTGCTCGATATCGTTGCCGGCGCCGGTAGTCATCGTATTCAGGAAGAGCTCCTCAGCCAGGCGGCCACCCATCATGATGGCGAGCCGGGTGTTGAGGTAATCCCGGGTGTATGTGTGCTTGTCGTCGATCGGCAGCTGCATGGTCACACCCAGCGCCATTCCGCGCGGGATGATCGTGACTTTGTGCAGCGGATCCGAGTGATCGCTCAATACGGCCACGAGTGCGTGACCGGCCTCGTGGAACGCCGTGACCTTCTTCTCCTCGTCGGAGAGAATCATCGACTTCCGCTCGGCGCCCATCAGTACCTTGTCCTTCGCCAGTTCGCAGTCGGACATCAGCACCGTCTTGCGATTCTGACGGGCAGCATTAAGGGCAGCTTCGTTGATCAGGTTCGCCAGGTCAGCGCCGGAGAATCCCGGTGTGCCGCGGGCGAGTACAGACAAATCAACATCGTCCGCCAATGGAATCTTGCGGCTGTGCACGCGCAGAATCTCTTCGCGGCCGCGCACATCCGGACGAGGCACTACAACGCGGCGGTCGAAGCGGCCAGGCCGCAGCAACGCCGGATCGAGCACATCAGGACGGTTGGTGGCAGCGATCAGGATGACGCCTTCGTTCGATTCGAAGCCGTCCATCTCCACCAGCAACTGGTTCAGGGTCTGCTCGCGCTCATCGTGCCCACCGCCAAGACCAGCTCCGCGATGACGCCCAACGGCGTCGATTTCGTCGATGAAGATGATGCAGGGAGCATTCTTCTTGCCCTGCTCGAACAGGTCGCGAACGCGGCTTGCGCCCACGCCCACGAACATCTCGACGAAGTCCGAACCGGAGATCGAGAAGAACGGAACGTTCGCCTCGCCTGCAACGGCTCTCGCCAGAAGGGTTTTGCCGGTTCCCGGAGGTCCAACCAGCAGCACACCTTTCGGAATGCGGCCGCCCAGCTTCTGGAACTTCTGCGCCTCGCGCAGGAATTCGATGATCTCTTTCAGCTCTTCCTTGGCCTCATCCACGCCGGCGACGTCTTTAAATGTCACCTTCTTCTGCTGCATCGACAGCAGGCGCGCCCGGCTCTTGCCGAACGAGAGTGCCTTATTTCCGCCGGTTTGCATCTGGCGGATCATAAAGAACCAGAGAGCTCCCAGCAGCACCAGCGGCGCCAGGTTCAGCAGCCAGGTTGGCCACGTGCCGCTCTGCGCATCATGAATCTTGATATTGACGCTCTTGTCCGTGAGCGCCTTATACATGTCGGGGTAGTTCGCGGGAACCTGCGTATGGAACCCACCGCCGTCGGTATCGTGTCCGCGAACTTCCGTTCCGGTGATATCGACCTCTTTAACTGCGCCCCGGTTCACGTCCGCCAAGAACGTGGAAAAACTGATCTCTTTGTCCTTCGAGCTTGAACCGCCAGCCTTGACGACCTGCCATAGCAGAACGCCCGACAAAACGATTACCAGCCAGAAGACTACTGTCTTAACAGTTGAATTCACTGATTGCTCCTAACTACCTTGCCCTTGGATATAAAGACACCAAGAACCTGCACTTTTCACTGTTCTTTAGATGCCCCTGGTTCTTTTCAGACTCCAGTTATTCTGCCCCGTACGATTGTAACCCTTTCCCGCTGACAAAGATGCCACCGGCCGCAATTGCACCGCCAGCGGGCCAAATCAGCTGATCCGGGCGGGTTTCTCCGCACTCGTCGCTACGAAAGGTAAGTTCCTTCCCAATTCGGGAGCACCAAGTCCGTAGCCGAAGATATATGTCTCATCGACCAGGAATCCAAAGTAGTCCGGCTGTAATGGAACTCGCCGGGCTGTTTGACGGTCAAGCAGCGCTGCCGTTTTTACAGACGCTGCTCCCCGGCTCGCAATCGTTCGAACCAGGAACTCAGCCGTAACCCCGCTCACCAGAAGCGTCTCAATTAGAAGGACATCCATGCCCTTTACGTTGACTTCCGGGGTGAACATGATCTCGTGGGTCACTACTTCGCCCTGTTTCAACTCCCGTATCTCGGGCTTCACGAACTGGCAGGTGATCGGCACTTCGATTTGCCGCACCAGGTCGGACATAAACACAAAGCTGTCTTCCAGGATCCCAACCGCAGACAGGCTCCGGCCAGCATAGTCGCTGGAAATTTGCCGAGCCATGTCGCGCACACGTTTCTGTATCTGATCGGCGCTGATGACCACTCTTTGAATTGGTGGTGCGCCTGCTGGTTGATCCAAGGATGACCCTCAAAAACCGTAGCCGCTGACTTCGCGATTTTCGCCGATCAGTCGTTGAAGATCAGCATCGATCTGCGGTCATCTGCGGCAAACGGCAGCTCTTCCACCACGACAGCCGACTGTTCATCCCGTAGACAGAAGTTTCGGGAAACAGGCAGTCCACGAACCCATACAATCTCGCCCTCGTGCTCCGCCACAGGCCAAAGCGCTCGCAGGGCAGCAGGGACGCGATCTGGTTTTAACAGCTCCTTAATCTTCTTATCAGATTTGCTGTGCAAGGGCCAGAAGCGATCGCCGGCGCGCCAGTTACGAATGATCAATTCGCTGCCGGTGAGCTCAGGCCTGAGAAGCTGCCGGGGATCACAGGATGCGAGAGCCTGGTTTCCACGAATCAGACGAAAGCGGATCCGGCACTGCAAGTCGGCAATTTTGATCTCACCCGGGACGGAGACCTTATATGAAAACGGCTGGACCTTGCTGTCGCTGTGTTCGATTCGCAGACGCAGGCTTCCCTTGTCAGCAGAAGCGCGCAGGCCGTTAGGCAGCGAGATGGTTTTGCGCTCACCCGATTGCGGCAACGCCAGCACCTGTTCCACGTGTTGAAACTCCAGGGTGACGTTCAGCTTATGAGCTGCGGCACGCACCAGCCTGCGCCGGATTGCAAGCGGTTGCTGGAGCAGTGCATCGACAGAGAGGCGGTATTCGCCGTCTGCGGTCAGTTCTTGCAGGAGTGGCTGTAGCTGCGCTTCCCAATATCGTTCTTCTGCGTGCGCGATCTCCGCGGTTTCCGCCAGCCGCTCAAGCGACGCTGACCCGAATTCTGATTCAATCAGCGGCAGCAGTTTGTGTCGCACACGATTGCGCGTAAATGAGAGATCGGCGTTCGTAGCATCCTCACGCCAGGTTTGCCCGAGCGATTCGAGCCATGAGCGCAATTCAGCGCGGCGAACGCCCAGCAGCGGGCGCACGATGCTGCCGCCTTCAACCTTGATCTCAGGATAGATCCCCGCCAGACCCTTGGTTCCCGCGCCGCGCATCAGTCGAAGCAGAACGGTTTCAGCCTGATCGTCGAGCGTGTGCGCAGTTGCGACTTTGTCTGCGTTGTTCTGCCGGATCAGCTCACGGAAGAATTCGTGACGCAACTGGCGTGCTGCGGCTTCCAGCCCCAGATGATGCTCGCGCGCGAACTGCGGCGTATCGGCGCGGCCTGCGTGCGAACGCCAGATCATATTTCTCGGCGAGAGCGCGTACGAAGGCTTCATCTGCATCGGCCTCGGGACCGCGAATCTTGTGATTGAAGTGTGCGACGGAAAGAACGACGCCCAGCTCACTTCGCGCATCGAGCAACAAGCGGAGCAGCGCCACCGAGTCCGCGCCGCCCGAAACGGCAACCGCAACGCGATCGCCCGGACGCAACAACTCGTGTTCTGCTGCGAATTGGAGCAGCCGCTCTAGCACCGTTCCATGGTACATCGGTCAAAGGTGAGTGGAGGGTGGAGCGAGAAACTCCTGACAGACTGCGACCTCTGCGGTGAAATCGAGCCCTCTGTGGCAGGTAATTGAAGACACAAAAAGCCGGACGCTCACTCCCCCGCGAACGTCCGGCCAATTGGGAACCTCGTAGGAGGCTGCCAAAAACTACTGGACAGTATGTGGCCGTTTCATCTCGAAACGATCAACTTTCTTCATCCCTCGATAAAAAGTGTTCCCAGATTGGCAAAGACTAATCTGCCGCCTGTTCCGCCGCCGCGCGCCGCTGGAGTGCTGGCACAATCTCCGAGAACAGCATGGCCAGCACGATCACCGCGCCGCCCAGCAACTGCGTTGGTCTCATCGCCTCGTGCAGCCAGAAGATGGAGATCACCGCCGCCGCAACCGGCTCGGACGTGAACATCACCGCCGCTTCCGTCGAGGTCAGATGCGCCTGCATCGTGTTCTGCGCCCAGAAGCAGAACAAAGTCGCGAGCGCGGCCACGTATGCGATCGACGCGAGAACGTCCGGCTTGCGCAGCGCCTCAGCAGTGCCGTGGAAACCGTAAGCTCCGGGCAGAACAGCCGTAATCAGCGCCGAGAGAATCCCGACGACGGCGACTTGCACCGTCAGCAGGATCCACGTATTCGAGCGCCGGTTATAGCGCGTGGTGAGAACGATCTGCACTCCGCAGAGCACCGAGCAGAGCAGGGTTTCGAAGTCGCCGCGATTCCATCCGCCCCAAGGCTGGCCGGGAACGTGAACCAGCGCGTACAAACCAACGGTCGCAAGCGCGGCGCCCGCAGCGTGCTGCCAGCGCACATGTTCTCCCCAGAACGTGGCGATCAGCGGAGTAAACATCACATACAGTCCAGTGATGAAAGCCGACTTTGCGGTAGTCGTGTAGCGAAGCCCGTCGACTTGCAGCCAGAAGATTGCGGTCAGGATCAGTCCAAGCCAAACGCCTTCCAGGACCGCGCGCCGATTCCACGGCAGACGCATGAACCCGGCCAGAATGGCGAGTGCGACGGCTGCGATCAGGAAGCGCAGGCTGAGCAGCGCGCCGACGGACAAGCCTCCGCGCAACGCATGCTGCATGACGGCGAAACTGCCTCCCCAAATGGAGCCGGCGAGGACAATCGTAGTTGCGGCGATCGGGCGCGGAATGTGTTTGCGGCTCGTCACGATTTACCAGGACAGATGGAAGTAACCATCATTGCGATGCAAGTGAACCTCGGTGCAGAACAGTTCGGACAACGTGCGCGCCGACAAGACTTCTTCTTTCGGACCGTCGCGGAAGATCTGGCCGTCGCGCATCAACACCACGCGCGTGATTTCCGGGATGATCTCGGGCAGATGATGCGTCACCAGAATCAGGTTCGTGCCGGATTGCGTCAGTCTGCGCATGGTCGCGAGCAATTCCTGCAAGGCGCCGATGTCGAGACTGTTGCTGGGCTCGTCGAGGATGAGCGCCTGCGGATCGTGAATCAGTGCGCGGGCAATCATGATGCGGCGCGCTTCGCCCGACGACATTGTGTCGACCAGTTGATCGGCGACGTGCGCGACGCCGAGCCGCTCGATGGCTTCGTCGGACTTGCGCTGCATCTCTTCAGTCACGGTCTGATACGGCCAAACGCCGATGCTGCTGAAGAAGCCGGAGACGACCAGATCGCGTCCGGTGAGATCGCGCGTCGGATGCGCCAGCAAGTCATTCGACACGATGCCAAGATGCTCGCGCAGTTCCATCACGTTCCAGCGGTCGCGGCCGAGAATCTGCGCGCGCGTCTCGTCGAGCGCGAGGGGATAGATCTCGCGCGTGATGGTCTTCAGCAGCGTCGATTTGCCGCAGCCGTTCGGGCCGACGATGGCGACGTTCTCGCCCGCGTGAATCGTGAGATTGAAGTCGCGCAGGATGAGGCGCTCGCCGCGCTGCACGTTGACGTGCGCGAAGTCGATGAGAGGAGCCTGCTGCGAAGTAGAATGAATTGCCATTGAATAAAGCTTTCAGTCGTCAGTTTTCAGCATTCAGCCGCATGGACTGAGTGCTGCTTACTGAATGCTGAGAGCTATTTCAGAATAAATGATGAACTCGTGCGAGGAGACAAAGCTCATGCCAGATAGCGTGAAGGTCAAAGTCTACGAGCGTCCGACGTGAACCAAGTGCCGCGAGGTCAAGCGGGTCTTGACCGAGAAGGGCGTTGAGTTCGAAGCGATCAATTTTTTCGAGCGGCCAATGAACGCCGACTTGCTGAAGCAACTGTTGCGCGCTGCGGGATTGAAGCCTTCCGAAGCGCTGCGCACCAACGACGCCGTTTACAAAGAAAAAGTCGCCGGCAAAAATTTGAGCGACGAAGAACTGATCCGGCTGATGGTGAAGCATCCGGAACTGATCCAGCGTCCGTTGGTGGTGAAGGGCAAGAAGGCGGTGCTGGCACGACCGGCCGAGAAACTCGCGGACCTGGGAATCTAGCCCCAGAACTCTACTAGTGCCCTGTCATTTCGAGCGAGGAGCGCGATACAAATGCGCTCCGAGTCGAGAGACCTTGCGTTTTGCCTTCGCGTAACGGCTTGCACCTTCACGAAAACATCCCACACCACCTGTCATGCTGACGCGAAGCGGAAGCATCTATGCATTTTGCGAAATACATAGATGGATTCGCTCCGCTCACCATGACTTCTGCCTTTCCTGACGCCTCTGTGGAAACCAGGCTGTTCCCGAAATCCAAGACGGCAGATGGATTCGCTCCGCTCACTATGACCGTGGTGGCGACGCACATGCCAAAAAAACCAACTGCAGATCCCTCGCGGGCTGAAGCCCGCTCGTGATGACAAACAGAATGGTGGCGGTCAGCGTGTCGGCGTTCTTGCCGGTGGTCCTGTCGGGCTCACCTCGTACGGCGCGATCTGGTGGGCGGAGAGTTCCGTTAGAAGATTGCGCAGGCGGCCCAGCACCTGATCCGGAGCGGTTGCGGTGACTGAGAACTTCAGCACTCCCGCGGGCGTGAACTGCGTGCCTTTATTTTTCGCGACGAACTTCATCAGCTTTTCGGGATTGATGCCCGGCCTTCTCGCCGAACTTGATGCTGACCGAATCGCGATGGCGATCGATGGCGACCACGCCCAGGCTCTGGCACATCAGGCGCAGAGTCGCGTACTCCAGCAGGTGACGCACGGCATTCGGCGGCGGTCCGTAGCGGTCGGTGAGTTCGGCGGAGACGTCGGCGAGCGCCTTCTCGTTTTCGACTCCGGCGACGCGCTTGTACATGCGCAGGCGCTGATTTTCTTCCGGAATGTAGTCGGGCGGAATGCGGATGTTGAGTCCAAGGTTGAGCTGGGTCTCGGCTTCTTCCGGTTCGATCTCGCCCTTGAGTTCGCGCACAGTGCGCTCGAGCATCGATGTGTACATCTCGAAGCCGACGGCGTCGATGTGTCCGCTCTGCTCACCGCCCAATAGATTTCCCGCGCCGCGAAGTTCGAGATCGAGCGCGGCGATTTTGAATCCCGCGCCAAGGTCGGAGAACTCTTTCAGCGCAGCGAGTCGTCTGTCGCGCCAGAGGCGTCAGTTCGCGATCCTGCGGAATCAGCAGATACGCATAGGCGCGGCGATTCGAGCGGCCGACGCGTCCGCGAAGCTGGTAAAGCTCCGACAGGCCGTGGCGATCGGCGCGGTTGATGAGCATGGTGTTGCAGAGCGGGATGTCGAGCCCGTTCTCGATGATGGTGGTGGCGACGAGGATGTCGTACTCGTGGCGCATGAACGCCAGCATCACTTTTTCCAGTTCGCCTTCCGACATCTGGCCGTGGCCGACGATGATGCGGGCTTTCGGCACCAGCTCGCGAATCTTGTCAGAAATTTCGTAGATGCTTTCAACGCGATTGTGGACGAAGTAGATCTGGCCGCCGCGCTCGAGCTCGTGTTCGATGGCTGACTTGATGAGCTTCTCGTCCCAGGCGGCGACTACGGTTTGGATCGCCATGCGATCTTTGGGCGGCGTCTCGATGACGCTCATGTCGCGCAGTCCGACGAGTGACATGTGTAGCGTGCGCGGGATGGGCGTAGCCGACATGGTGAGCACGTCCACTTCTTTGCGCAATTGCTTCAGTCGCTCTTTGTGGCGGACGCCGAAGCGCTGCTCTTCGTCGACGATGACGAGGCCGAGGTCGGTGAACTTGATGTCCTTCGAGAGCAGGCGGTGCGTTCCGATGATGATGTCGACCTGGCCGTTGGCGACTTTCTCCGCAATTTCCTTCTGCTGCTTGGTGGTGCGGAAGCGGCTGATCATTTCTATGCGAATGGGAAACGCCGCGAAACGCCGCTTGAACGTTTCGAAGTGCTGGAAGGCGAGCACGGTGGTAGGCGCGAGCACCGCGACCTGCTTGTTGTCGTTGACGGCCTTGAACGCCGCGCGCATGGAGACTTCGGTTTTGCCGTAGCCGACGTCGCCGCAGAGCAGGCGGTCCATGGGCGTGCCGTTCTCCATGTCCTTCTTAATGTCGGAGATGGCCTGGAGCTGATCGTCGGTTTCGGTGAACTCGAACGAGTCCTCGAACTCGCGTTGCCACTCGCTGTCGGGCGGGTAGACGTGACCGCCCGCCACTTTGCGTTGCGCGTAAAGCTTGACGAGCTCTTCGGCCATGTCGCGCATGGCCTTCTTCACCTTAGCTTTGGTCTTCACCCAAGCTGTGGTTCCGAGGCGACTGAGTTGCGGCGCGGCACCTTCGGCGGAGCGATATTTCTGCACCAGGTCGAGGCGCGTGAGCGGCACATAGAGGCGCGCGGCCTCGGCGTACTCGAGGATCATGAACTCGGCGTTGGTGCCGTCGGACTGCGGGATCTCTTTCAGTCCCTGGTACTGGCCGATGCCGTGCTCGACGTGGACCACGTAGTCATTGACGGCGAGATCGCGGAAGTCGGAGATAAAAGCGGAGGTCTTCGATTTGGCACGGGCCGGACGCGGCGCGTAAATCTCGGATTCGTCAAAGAGATCACGCGCCCCGAAGATGGTGAGACGCGCATCGGGAACAGCGACGCCTTCGGGCACAAACGCCTTCACGATGGTGGTGCTGACTTCTTCGCCGGAAAGATAGGCAGCGTCGTCTATGTAAGTTTCGCCCGGTCGAGGAGTGCGGCTGCCGAGTCGAAACGACACGCCATACTCGGTGAAGACTTCGGCCAGTCGCTCGACTTCTCCGGTGGTACCGCAGGCGAAGAGCACGCGCTGGTTTTCGGCGGTGAGTTTCTTCACTTCCTCGGCGACGGCCGGAATCGAGCCGTGAAAGCGCATGGTCGGCTGCGTCGAGAGAGAGATCTGCTCTTCTTCGGTGCCGATGCCGAGGTGCTCGAGGTCGGCGCCAGGCAGTTTCTCGATCGCGGCGAAACCTTCTTCCAGCGGCAGGTAGAGATCTTCGGGTCGAACGAGATTACCGACGCCGCTGCGCTCGTGCGAGGTGTTGACCTTCTCCCACCACTGATCGGCTTCGTCGCGAGTGATCGCGGGCTCGTCGAGGAGCACGGCCGCGGTGGGCATCAACGAGAAGAGATTGTCGCCGCGACTGGCGACGGGCGCATACATCTCCCAACCGGGGAAAACGGTGATGCCGCCGGAGCGAATCGCTTCTTCGATGGCCTCTTCGTCGCCGATAACACGATGTCCGGAGAGACGCGTGTGAATAACGGCGAGCAGCTCTTCGCGCACGGGCGTGTCGGTGAGCGGGAGGAGCACGCATTCATCGACGGCGCTGGAGGAGCGCTGAGTACCGGGATCGAACTTGCGGATGGAATCGACTTCGTCGCCAAAGAGCTCAACGCGGAGCGGGCGATCGGAGTCGGCGGGATAGACGTCGAGGATGCCGCCGCGCAGGGCGTACTCGCCGGGCATTTCGACCACGTCAGTCTTGGTGTAGCCGACGGTGTTCAGATGCGCGGTGAGCTTTTCGGTGTCGACGGTCTCGCCGCGACGGAAGACCTGGGCGAGATCGAAATAGAACTCGGCGGGTTGCAGGCGCATGAGCGCGGCGTTGATCGGCGTGACCACCAGTCGCGCTTCGCCGGTGGTGATGCGCCAGAGCGCGCGGGCACGGTCTTCCTGAATTTCGGCGTGCGGCGAAAGATTCTCGAAGGGCAGCACGTCGTAGGCGGGAAGATGCACGATGGAGTCGGGCGCGAGATCGCCGGTGATCTCGGCAAATCCCTGGATCACAGGGAGAATTGCCTCGGCAGCACGGTTGTTCTGGACGATCAGAATGAGCGGGCGCGCGGCGGCTTTCTGGAGCATGCTGGCGAGGAGCGCTTTGGCCGTGGGAGTGAGTCCGGAGACACGTACACGCCCCGTGGCCGACTTCAGGTGGGTGGCAACACGCGAAAAAGCAGGGATACGTTCCACGTCCGCAAAAAGATCGCGGACAAACGGCAGGATCATCCGGTTCTCAGTGTAACAGTGAATTGGATGGGGTTATGTGATGGGAAGTCGCATTCGGTGGCCCGGCGAAACGCAAGGTCCCTCGACTTCTGGCCGCGCGATCCAAAGGCGGGATCGCGAGAAGACACGGCGGCCAGTCGCTCGGGATGACAGGGATGCAAGCCGGCGCGGCTTCAACGTTCTACAAAGGTAACGTTACCTTCGCTGCCCTGCAGAGTTGCAACTTGGGGCAGGTAAATGTGTCTAAATAGATGAGGGCGGGCGTAAGATGCGTTGGGCTCTGCCTCGGGGGTACAGTTCGTGAAACTCATTCCAAAATTCGCGGTCGGACTGTTGTTAGCTGCGTTGCCTCTGTTCGCCCAGGTTCACGGAGTTCCCGCGTCGGTTACGTCGCATGGGCCGGGACGAGGTCCTGCGCCCGGTGTTCCGGCGAGCGTGACCTCGATTGGCCGCGGCATTCAAGGTGGACGTGTGACTCCGGTGCGCCCGAGTGTGACTTCGCTAGGACCGAATGGCTTCTCGAACACATGCACGAACTCGGGGCTGGTGCCGTCGGCACTGGGTTGCACGAATCCGGCGTTCACGCCTACGGTGAATTTCCACACGGGGCAGGTCCAATTTGGACAACAGTTCGATACCCGTGGATCGCGACGCCGCAATACCTACGTATACGTCCCGTATGCGTATCCTTATTACGGCTACGACAACGGATACGACCAGGGCTACGATCCGAACCAGCAGCAGCAGGCAGTAGATGAGCAGCAACCGGAGGATCCGAACCGGATTGCGCCTACGATGTTCGACAATGGACAGTACATGGGCCCAATGCCGCAGCGCAGCGCCGCGCAGTCAGCGCCGACAGGGATTACGTCAGCAGCTCAGCCGCCGGTGGATCCGACAGTGCTAGTGTTCCGCGATGGACATCAGCAGGAAGTACGGAACTACGCGATTGTGGGCGACACGCTGTACGACATCGGTGGTTCGACGGCGAAGAAGATCAAACTGGCTGACCTGGATCTGGAAAAAACGGCGCAGGTGAACGATCAGCGCGGAGTCGACTTCCAGCTTCCGAAGAGCGCGGACTGAATCACGTCCCCACTCAAGCCAAAGGAAGGCTTGAATGGGCCACCCGAGATTTGTTAGTTCGGGCGGCGGCGATAGTAGATGTTGAATTCGAATCCCTGATTTACAGGGAGCAGCTCGGCAATCTTCCGCAAACGTTCTGCCAGCGCATTCGGCGCGAGTAGAGGATATTCACGCTCCCGCAAGTCGTAGTAATCCACATCCGTAAAAGTAGAGAGCATGTAGATGGCGATAGCGTCGGAAAACGCTGCCGCGAAGTATTCGTTTTTCGCCTTCTCCACGTCGCCGAAGCCGTTACCGGCAGCTTTGCGGAACTCCCAGGCATCGAGTCCAGTCTCGCCGCGTTGGCGATCCTGAACCTGCTTCCACGCAAGATCGGAGAATTCTGCGGGCACACCGGCCTGTTCAACGAAGGCATGCGCCACGTTGATGAAAAATTCAAAAGCAAGCGAGAACTTGTCGTCCATCAGGCGCGTGGAGATGAAAACGCACTGCGAGTCGCCAAGATTGAGATTGCGATGGCAGACGGCGCTGTCGCTGAGCGCGACGTCGTAGCGGTCGGCGATGACAGTGTCGTCGCCCTGTCCCACGGTCAGCGGGACGAAATAGTAAGCCTTGCGCGTGAGTGCCGCGGCAACCGGACGGGGAACCGTGGCGACCATGCGTTCCAGATCGGCTGCGGGAATATTGGTTTCGCCAGAGACGGCGTAGCAAATCCCATTACTGGATTGAGATACGGGAGCCTGCCGGACTACTTCGGATGGAGAGAGAGTCACGACCTGAGCTACTCCTGACATTCCGAACATTTTAGCGCAGGCGGGGGAATTGGGCGATTTTGGAGAAAAACTCTCGCGATCCTCGCAGGCGAGATCGTCTGTCCAACACACGCCAGCGCTACAATAGTAGTTGCAACTATGCTGAAGGACTTACTTAAGAGCGCGTTTCTGGCACTGGTCGGGACGGCAACGTTTTTCTTCTTCGTGATGATGCTGACGATTCCGATCATGTCGGTGCTGGCGCGGCGTGGGACGACGTTCACGCAATCGGCGGTGGTGAATCCGGAGCACGTGCTGCGAGTGGTTGGCCTGCCCGTGAGCGGCGTGCTGTACGTCGTATTTTTCGTGCTGGCTATGCGGTACCTGAGGCGCGACGATAGTCTCGATCAGCGGCCAGTGGTGGCTGCGGTGAAGAATTAA
This sequence comes from Terriglobia bacterium, assembly GCA_963848375.1. GTDB lineage: Bacteria > Acidobacteriota > Terriglobia > Terriglobales > Acidobacteriaceae > JAJPJE01. Next base: position 53,866 of record CAWKDK010000028.1, on the reverse strand, counting down.
AGTGGAAAGAAAGAAATCCAAGTTCCGGATTGCAGTTGAGATCGCCCTGCGCGTGGTCGTCGTTACCGTACTGTTCACGCTGGTGGCGTTTGCCGTGGGATTGCTGTGCGGGATCATCGCCAGCGTTCTCTATGCGGCGGTGCGCGGCGCGCGTGCGGATATGACCATGGCTTATCGCTTCGCTGCGGTTCCGCTTGCCGCGATGGTGCTGGTGATCAGCTTTGTTGCCATGCTGACGACGGAAATCCGTCGAACACGCCGGCTGCGCCTTGAATCGCACTCGTAGGCGCGGCTCCTCTCTCTTTTATCTGATATCTGAATTAACTTAGCCGCTGATGAACGCGGATAGACGCTGATTTTCCTTGCGGATCAGCCGATTCGCTCTTGGCTCAACAACAGAGATCAGCGTACATCAGCGTTAATCTGCGGCGATGTTTACGTTAAACTCAATGATTCGGAATTCATATAGGTGCTGCCATGGCTGATGTAATACGTGTAAAGCTCCCCGACAACAGTGTTCAGGAAGTTCCTAAAGGCACCACTCCGCTGGACATCGCGAAAGGCATTTCGCCGCGACTGGCGCAGGCTGCGCTGGTGGCAAAGGTCACGCCCAGCAACGGCGATCATGCTGCGCCGGAAAAAGATGAAAGCAAGCTGGTCGACCTGACCCGTCCGCTCGAGCAGGATGCGGATCTCCGTATCCTGACGGAAAAAGATCCGGAGGCGCTGCAAGTGTTCCGCCACTCGTCTGCGCACCTGATGGCAGCAGCGGTGCTGGAACTCTTCCCGGAGACGAAGCTGGGACACGGTCCGGCGACCGAGAGCGGATTCTTTTACGACTTCTATCGTCCGACGCCATTCACGCCCGAGGACCTGGAGAAGATCGAAAAGAAGATGCAGGAGCTCGTTCAGAAAGATGAGTCGTACGCGCGCGAGTACATTCCGCGCGACCAGGCGCTCGACCGCTTCAAGGCCGAGGGCGACTTCATGAAGTGCCACTTCATCGAGCAGTTCACCGGGCAGGGCGAGCCGGTGTCACTGTACAAAACCGGCAAGTTCATCGACTTCTGCCGCGGGCCACATATTCCTTCGACTGGGCGCATCAAGGCGTTCAAGCTGCTGAACATTGCCGGGGCGTACTGGCTGGGCGACGAGAAAAATCCGCAGCTGCAGCGGATTTACGGAACTTCGTTCTACTCGAAGAAAGAGCTCGACGAGTACCTGCACCAGATTGAAGAAGCGAAGAAGCGTGACCATCGCGTGCTCGGACAGCAGCTGGATTTGTTCTCCATCCAGGAGCTGGCAGGGCCGGGACTGATCTTCTGGCATCCCAAGGGCGGGATCATGCGGAAGCTGATGGAAGACTGGATGCGCGACGAGTACCTGAAGCGCGGTTACTCGCTGGTATATACGCCGCACGTAGCGCGGCGCCAGTTGTGGCAGACCAGCGGCCACGAGGGCTTCTACGCCGAGAACATGTTCGACACCATGGAACTGGACGATGCCGAGTATCGGCTGAAGCCCATGAATTGTCCGTTCCATATTTTGATCTACAGGGATTCGCTCAAGTCGTATCGCGATCTACCTGTACGGCTTGGGGAATTGGGAACGGTGTATCGCTACGAGCGCTCAGGCGTGATGCACGGACTGCTGCGGGTGCGCGGCTTCACGCAAGACGATGCTCACATCTTCTGCACTCGCGACCAGGTGGAAGACGAGATCGGCGGTTGCGTCGATTTCGCGATCGCGACGCTGAATGCCTACGGCTTCGACAAGTTCCAGGTAGAACTGTCGACCTGGGATCCGAATGACCAGAAGCACTACACCGGCAAGGCCGAACAGTGGGAGATGGCGCAACACTCCCTCGAGAAAGTGCTGAATGGGCGCGGCATTCCGTACAAGACGATCCCCGGCGAGGCAGCGTTCTACGGACCGAAGATCGACGTGAAGCTGGTGGATGCGATTGGGCGTCTGTGGCAGCTTTCAACCGTGCAGTTCGACTTCAACCTGCCGACGCGCTTCGGATTGGAATACGTCGGCGAAGACGGTCAGCGTCACGAGCCGGTGATGGTGCATCGCGCGCTCTATGGCTCCATCGAACGTTTCTTCGGCGTGCTGATCGAGCACTACGCAGGCGCTTTCCCAGTCTGGCTGTCGCCGATGCAGGTAGTACTGGTGCCGATTGCTGAGCGCCACGTGGAATATGCGAACAAAGTGGCGGATCAACTGAAAGCGATTGGAGTTCGCGTGGAAGTGGATGCGCGCAACGAGAAGATGAATGCGAAGATCCGCGAACACGCGATGCAGAAGGTGCCGTTCATGCTGGTGGTCGGCGACAAAGAGGCAGAAGCGAACCAGGTGAATGTCCGTACCCGCGGCAAAGAGAAGACGGAGACGCTGGCGACGGCGGAGTTCTTGGAGCGGGTGAAGGGGTTGATCGAGACGAAGGCGGCAGGTTTGTGATGGACCGCGGGCAGCCGATGTCGCCTGCCCCACGTAGGTTTTGCCGACGCAGGCTGGATCGATGCACAACAAACATTCTCGTGGTCGGTTATCACTGCAGGGACGTGCGACACAGTCCTAGACTCAATGGTTTACGTGGGGCAGCCGCCCTCGGCTGCCCAGTAAATCTTCTATGACCTTCTACCGAAGGCGATTGCCGCACCTTCAGCGAGACAGTAAGCCTCACTTTATTACCTTCACAACTTACGACCGCTGGATTCTGCCACCTACGGCTCGTGATATCACACTAGAGTGCTGTAAATATATTCATCAGAAATCAGCATTGCTTCACGTTGCCGTTGTCATGCCCGACCATGTCCACCTGATCCTCAGTCCGCTTGTCGACGAAGAACAGAGGAAAATTACACCGCTCGCGAGAATCATGAGTTCCATCAAGAGTGTTTCGGCGCGTCGGATCAACAAGGCGCTATGCAGCAGCCGGTCATGTGTGGCAAGACGAATCGTTTGATCATGTGATCAGGGCTTCGGAAGGTCTAGATCAGAAGATTACTTATGTGCTGGAGAATCCTGTGAGAGCCGGTCTGGCCGCGAGGCGGGCGCTCTATAAGTGGAGTTGGGCAGAAGCATGGGCAGCCGAGGTCGGCTGCCCCACGCAACCGTTGCAGACCTGAAGCAGGCGATTTCCGGTCTCCCACATCCCATCCCTCCAGTTTCACCCAATTCCTCAGCTGTGCTAATTTCTTCGTGTGAAGAAACACTGCGCATTCCTACTCGCCCTGCTCGTGCTGTTTCCGCTGACATCCACAATGCACTCCCAGACGCCGGCCGCCGCCGATAACAGCGCCGTCATGTCCGACTGGAACAAACTCGTCGACGACTACTTTGATGGATTCTTCAAATATCGTCCGACGGACGGCACTCAGGCCGGATTCCATCAGTACGACTCGCAACTCGAGCCGCGGACCAAAGTCCGCCTACGACGACGAGATTGCGTTTTACAAATTTTTCCGCACGCGGTTGCAGACGTTCGATTCCAAGCGTCTGCCGTTCGACGCGCAGCAGGACTACGAACTGCTGATGGCCACGCTGAATGGAAATCTGCTGGACCTGGAGACGATCCGCGAGTGGGAGAAGAATCCTGACCGCTATTCGAGTGGGATCACCAACAGCGCGTATGTGATCATGTCGCGAAGTTTCGCGCCGGCGGATGAGCGTCTGCGCTCGCTGATTGCGCGCGAGAAACTGATGCCGGCGGTGTTTGATGCGGCGCGCGCGAACCTAAGCAATCCGCCGCGAGTCTATACAGAAGTTGCCATTGAGCAGATCCCGGGAATCGTCAGCTTCTTCCAGAAAGATGTGCCCGCAGCGTTCACCGACGTCAAGGATCCGCAACTGCTCGCGGAGTTCAAGCAAAGCAACGATGGCGTGATTGCAGCCCTCGAGAAATATCAGGATTTCCTGAAGAGCGACCTGCTGCCCATTTCCAAGGGCGACTTCCGCATTGGCGCCGAGAATTATCAGAAGAAGCTGGCATACGACGAGATGGTCGACATCCCGCTCGACCGCTTGCTGCAGATCGGCTACGACGACCTGCATCGCAATCAGGAGTGGTTCAAGCGAACGGCGAAGCAGATCAGTCCGCACAAGACGCCGCAGGCACTTCTGGAGGAGATGCAGAAGAACCATCCGGGCGCGGACCAGTTGTTGCAGGCCTATCGCGATGATCTCAGCGGAATCCGGCAGTACATCGTCGACAAGAAAATTGTGACGATCCCATCGCCGGTGCCGCCAATTGTGGAAGAGACGCCGCCGTTCATGCGTGCGCTGACGTTTGCCTCCATGGACACGCCCGGTCCCTACGAGAAGGTCGCGAAAGAAGCGTTCTTCAACGTGACGCTGCCTGACCCGAGGTGGCCGCGAGAGCGCGCCGAGTCTTATCTGGGTGGAGACAATCGTTTCACGATGATTGCGGTGGCGATCCACGAGGTCTACCCGGGACACTATGTGCAGTTTCTGTGGGTGCCATCGGCGCCGTCGAAGATTCGCAAGCTGCTGGGGTGCGGATCGAATGCCGAGGGCTGGGCGCACTACAGCGAGCAGATGATGCTGGACCAGGGATACGGGAATGGGGATCCGAAATTGCGATTGGGACAGTTGCAGGATGCGTTGCTGCGCAATGCGCGCTTCATCGTGGGCATCTCGATGCACACCGGAAAGATGACGATGGACCAGGCGATTGAGTTCTTCCAGAAGGAAGGGTATCAGCCGAAGTCGGTTGCCGAGGTGGAGACGAAGCGCGGTACGAGCGATCCGACCTATCTGGTTTATACGCTCGGCAAACTGGAGATCATGAAGCTGCGCGCGGACTATCAACGCCGAGAAGGCGCGAACTTCAACCTGCAGCAGTTCCACGATGACGTTTCTGAAGCAGGGATTCCCGCCGATTAAGCTGATCCGGCAGACAATGCTGGGGAATGACAGTCCAGTGCTGTGAGGCAGTGGCTAGTGGTAAGAAAACGCGGGCGAGGGCGCCCGCGCCACTCTTAACTTACTTCATCGCAACGAGCGTTTTGGCTTGCGCGAGTTCGGGGCGATTGGAAGTCGAGCCGGAGCAATTCTTCAAAAGCTGCGCGTAGTAGGCCTTTGCTTTGTCGGGTTGATTCACGGCGGCAGCGGCTTGCGCGGCGCCGTAGAGTCCGTTGAAGCGATTCGGATCGACCTTCATCGACTTCTCATATTCAGCAAGTGCGTCGGCGGGACGCTTCATCTCCATCAACATGTCGGCGAGCATTTCGCGCGCGGGTAGAGCGGTCTCGCCCTTGCCGAGCGAGTCCTGCTTGTCGGCCACGCTGCGCATCAGGCGCAGGGCTTCATCGTTGTTGCCGTCGGCAAAGGCAGCCCAGGCGCGCGCTTCATCGCCGTCCGTGTCCATGTACTCGGCGTAGTAGGCTTCGGTCGTCTTCTTCGTGGCGTCGACCATAGCATCGTATTGCGATACTGCTCTGTGCGCGTTGGCAGCATCGTGAAGATGGCCATATCCGACGGCCTGTGCCCAGTAGACAATGGCAGCGTGGTAAGGCTTCGCGCTTGGGATCGCTTTCAGTGCAGCCGCATCCTTCCAATTGCGAGTTTCGATGGCATAGGTCGCGGGGAAAGCAGCACGAGCCATGTCGAGATAGCCGTGCATGCCGTCGCCCATGTCCATCTCTTGCATCGTGTCCATCTGAGCGATGATCGCTTTGGCTTTCGCATCGTCGCCGATCTGCAGATAGGCATACTCCAGAAAATCCATGGCATGGAGAGCGTGGGCGGCGCCGCCCATGTGCATCTCAGTGGCTTTCTGCGTGGCAGCTACAGAGGCCAAGTTGGACTGGATGTCTTCCTGCCAGAGGCCGAGTCGCGCGAAGATGTGAGACGGCATGTGTACGGCGTGAGGCGAAGCAGGCGCAATCTGCGCATAACGACGCGCTGCGGTTAGCCCGAGAGGCGCAAGCTGTGGCGAATCGCTGGCGTGAATCAGATAGTGCGCGGCTCCCGGATGATCAGGCTGCGCATCAACCAGGGGTTGCAGGACCGCGATCGCCTTTTTTTCGTTGGCGAAAGTAGGATCGCGTGGGGGAGCCGAAGCCAATAGCGAGAGCGCGTAGAAGGCGGTGGCTTCGTGATCCTTCGGGTAGGCTTTGTAGACCTTCTCCATCGCGTTCGAGTAGGCAGCGGTTCGTTGATCGAAATCGGTTTTGGCGTCCGGAACGTAAAAAGCAGCTGTTGCCGCAACATAATCCTGCTCGCGCTGCGTTTTGGCTTTGGCCGCCTGGGCTTGCAGAACCAGTGCAAGGCCGCGCTTCATCGTGTCGTCACTAGGACGCTCCCAAAGCTGATGCCAGAGGCTGAGCGATTCTCCCCAATATGCGATGGCACACGTCGGGTCTTTCGCGGCTACCTCTGCGAACTGCTTTTCAGCTTCCTCGTACCAGAATGAGTGCATGAGTGCTACGCCGCGCTCAAATGACTTTTGAACGGCTGGTGCGCATGAGGTCGGGAAAGAAACTGTACCGAGCTTTTCATTCGGATTGTAAGTGTGCGAATGACCTTGGTCACCGAACAGGACGGAACAATACAGGAAGACTACCGCCGCGAGCAGTACAATGCGAAGTTTCATACCCCACCCCGCGGAGAGTCTAACGCTCGTCCCGGAGGTGAGCAAGCAGGGCGTGTTCGGTCGCGTTTGTTTGAGCGGGCCAGAATTCCTGGATGACAGTTCTTGCATCGTAGTAATTTCGCTCTAACGTGATAGTGGTAATAAATATCGAGAAGCCATTATGAAAATGAAAGTTCGTAAAGCAGTTTTTCCTGCCGCCGGGCTCGGCACGCGATTTTTGCCCGCAACAAAAGCTCAACCAAAAGAAATGCTGCCACTCGTCGATAAGCCGATCATTCAATACGGAGTGGAAGAGGCGATGGCCGCCGGCTGTGACCAGATCATCATCGTGACCGGTCGCGGCAAGAGCGCGATCGAGGATCACTTCGACGTGAGTTACGAACTGGAAAAGATGCTCGAGGAGAAGAAGAAGTACGAGCTGTTGAGCATCGTGCGCCAGATTTCGGACATGATCCACGTAGCCTATGTTCGCCAGAAAGAAGCATTGGGACTGGGACATGCCGTTCTGATGTCGCGCGAACTGGTGGGCAACGAGCCGTTCGCGGTGCTGCTGGCGGATGACGTGATTGATGCCGACGTCCCTTGCCTGAAGCAGATGATGCAGGTGTTCGAAGAAACGCAGTGTTCGGTGATCGCGACGCAGGCAGTCGAAGGTCCGGCAATTTCTTCGTACGGCGTGATCGCAGGGCATGAGGTGCCGGGCAAGTTTGGTGGGCGGCTGTTTGAGATCACCGACCTGGTGGAAAAGCCGAAAGCATCGGAAGCGCCGTCGAACCTCGCGATTATCGGCCGCTATATTCTGACGCCGCGCATCTTCGAAATGCTCTCCTCAACGCAACGTGGAACGGGCGGAGAGATACAGCTCACCGACGGCATGCGCGAGCTGCTGAAGCACGAGAAAATTTATGGATTCCGTTTTGAAGGGAAGCGCCACGATACAGGCGACAAGCTTGGCTTCCTGAAGGCGACGGTGGAGTTCGCTCTGAAGCGCAGCGATCTTGGCGGACCTCTGCGGGAGTGGCTTAAACAGCAGAAACTCTAAATCGATTGAGTCATTAGAGTGATTGGGCCATTGCGTGATTGCTTGAGTTATTGCGCGTCTCTGCAAATGACTCAATAACACAATCAGCACAATGGCCCAATGCCCTAGTAGGCGAAGAACGGTCCCGCACCGACTGGCGTGTTCTGGTTCTCAATCGCGGTGAAGACGTTCCGTCCGAAGAAGAACGGCAGTCCCCAATCGAAGGTACCCGCGTTCGGTCCACCCAGATCGTTGAAGGCGAAATTCGCGCCACCATTCGAACTGAACAGGAACTCAGCGTTCGCGATACCGAAACTGACGGTGCTCTGGTCACCAAGGGTATCGAAGTTTATAGCCGTGAGGCTCCTCAGATTGAGCGCGTTGTTGTTGGGCGCGCCCGGGCAGTAGAACGAATCGTTCGGGCTCGCGCAGGTGGTAACGCCTAGAGTGCCGGCGTCCAAAATGCCCAGGATGTTGGTGCCGCTATCGATGAAGGCAGTGTATTGTGTGCCGTTGAATTGGGTTCCGAAGTTTCCGTTGGCATCCGCCGCCAGAGGAATTGCGCCTTTTAGGCCGTTATTCGATTGGGTGCCAATTCCAAACACCAGCGAGCCTGCAGCGGTCGTTGCCCCCGTATTTGATATCGCAGGAAGCTCGATGATGGTGCCATTGTTATCCGTCGCAAACATTGAGACCGGATTTTGCACTTGGGCGGTGAGCGGCTGAGTGGTTGGCAAGCAGGCCGACGCGGAAGAGCACGCGTAGTACAGCGCAGTGCTGGGAATTCCGGTCACGCAGAGCGATCCGCAGTCCTGAAGGAAAGGACCGATACCGAGGATGCCGTTCGCTGCCAGAGCCTGCACCGTATCATCGTCAGTTCCCGTGCATCCGCTTGGAACCGAGAACTGGGTTTCCCCGATGACCTGAATCGGAGCCGAGCTGGCTTTTTCTCCGGCTATCTGAATGTCGGCCGTCTGCACTGGTCCCCAAACGAAAGTGCCGTCGAGAAACGGAACGCACTCGGCGACAGACAATCCGCTCGCGTTGGTTTGCGTGGTGAGAGGCAGCGTCATTACGGATGCAAGCACGCGCAGCCCCTCCGATCCGGTATCGACCAACACGTGATCGATGGACTGGCAGGTGGTCGTGCCGGGCACACACACAGTTACTGTTACGAACAGTCCGTTCGTGGCTGGAGCCGTTGCCTGGATGGCAGATGGGCCGGGGTCAACGACGATCGCCGCAACATTGGTTCCCGACGAAGGAGGAGTAATCGGGTTTCCACCTGGCGACGAAGTATTGTTACCGCCGCCGCAAGCAACCAACACGGTTAGGGCACAGCTGGAAATCAAAACGAGCGCTCTACGCACAGGAGTCTCCTTACTTAATCTGGGTGGTTTGTACTCCCTGCGGGAGCATGCTGGGAACGTATGCGCGGCCCGTGTAATAACGCATATGGCCGCTCATTTCAACTACGAGTCCGGGCTCGTGAATCGTTAAGGGTGTGTTGTGACCAGCGCGCCTGTTTTTCGCAACTGCCAGTACCTGATCGTAGTAGCTGCCCAGAACCTGCTTGAGATCCGGACGGAAAGGGCCGCTCCATGCCACACCGAACACCTGGCCCGAGGGAGAAACAAATTCCCGAACGGCAGTGCCGTCCGCAGCTTTCATCTCGTGCAAGGTGTAGTTTGTGGCGCGGGATACGTTAACCGCGGCTTTCATGTGAGCCTGGTCGGATTGCACAGAGGAAACGTCGGCTCCGAGAGTTGCGAAAACCGGCAAAGCAAACGCGATCAATAACAGGGGTGAGAGCAGCAATCCCCGATGGGACCACTGAATTGCGATGGATCTCATGAGTTCCGTTTCCAATTTCTCCCAGCACTGCTGCTGGGTTCGGTTGAAACAAACAGATCGTGTGATTCTGAACTTTGAAACACCGGATGCATCGGTAAGTTGCTATGTACCTCGGGCCCGGTACTTTCGTTTTCTTCTTGGATGCAGGCAGCGAAGTATATGTGCTCGTCGAATCGCAAGCCGATTAATGGTTGGACGCAAACGAGAAATCTTGGATTACTGGAGAAGTTGTGCTCGGACCTTGTACACTGCTGAACGCTCATGAAACCAGCACTGAAGTGGAACCACTGTCTCGCAGCCTTTTGTATTTTCACCAGTTTCCTTCCTATGTTTGCTCAGCAGACGCCGCCGGAAGTTAAGTCGCCGCAAGTAAATGCGGACCGCACAGTGACCTTCCGTTTCGTCGATCCAGGTGCGCAGAAGGTGACCGTAAACGTCGAAGGCGCTAAGCCACTGGAGATGACAAAAGACGCCCAGGGCGTGTGGTCGGCAACCACGGGCGCCGTCGAACCGGATCTCTACGGGTATGACTTCGATGCCGATGGAGTAAGCCTGGTGGATCCGAACAACACGCTGATGAAGACGAACTTGTTGAACCTGGAGAACATGGTGCTGGTGCCCGGTGCGCCGCCGCAACCGTGGGAGGTGCAGGACATTCCGCACGGCGAAGTTCATCACCACTTCTACAAGTCTGGCATCGTTGGTGACAATCGCGACTACTACGTGTACACGCCGCCAAATTACGATCCGAAGGCGAAGACGAAGTATCCGGTGCTGTACCTGCTGCACGGCTATAGCGACGGCGCCGACGGATGGACGGCGGTCGGGAAAGCGAATTACATCCTCGACTCGCTGATTGCGCAAGGCAAAGCGAAACCGATGATCGTAGTGATGCCATTGGGCTACGGCGCGCCGGAAATCCTGGCGAATGGCTGGAAGACATGGGGGCATCCGCAGCTCACGCAGAAGAATTTCGACAAGTTCCGCGAGATGCTGGTCACGGAGCTGATGCCGCGGGTGGAAAAAGAATATCGTATTTCGACCAAACGGACCGACCATGCGATCGCCGGTCTCTCGATGGGCGGATCGGAAACGCTGCTGACTGGACTCAACAATCTGGATAAGTTCGCTTACATCGGTGCGTTCAGCTCGGGCGGGATATCCCCGGACTTCGACAAAGACTTCCCGAATCTGAATGCGAGCGCGAACTCCCAGATCAAGCTGCTTATGATCGCGTGCGGAACCGAAGATCACCTGATCGAATTGAATCGCAAACTGAAAACATGGCTGAAGAGCAAGGACGTGAAGTTCACGGACGTGGAGACTCCGGGAATGCACACGTGGATGGTGTGGAGACGGAATCTGATTGAGCTGGCGCCGCAGCTGTTTAGATAAGGCGGTCGTTTGGAGATGTGAGACGGAATGAACGAAGCGCCAATGATGGCGATACTTGCCTCGATTTGTGGCTCAATGAGTGCGTACATGCTTTTTCGCCCTGAAGCAGTTAAGCGCGCGAACGAAAGTGAACGCTATCGGGGCATGGGATTCGGATCAAAACCCTTGTGGTTCTGGCGCATGGTGGGTACCGTGGGCGTCATTGGATCGTCGTGGCTCATGATTTGCGCTTGGCGATTGAAGCACTAGAACATCTGCCGCGACGGATCTCCGTTTTGGTGAAATGCGACCCCTTCTGCTAAAATCAATGTTTTGCGTCATCAAGTTTAAGCTCATCTGAGGTTGTCATGGCACAAGTATGTGAAGTTTGCGGCAAGAAGCCGCGCACCGGAAATAACGTCAGCCACGCGCACAATGTGACTAAGCGCCGCTGGAACATCAACTTGCGGCCGGTCCGTGCGAAGGCGTCGGGTGGCAATACCAAGCGCGTACGCGTCTGCACCGATTGCCTGCGCAGCGGCAAAATCGTCAAGGCGTAGCCGAGAGTTCCTTTTCGAGCCTCCTCTTCCCAGCAGGAGGCTTTCGTTTGTGAAGTCGTTTCTCGCGTGGCGCGTGCGCTCCTGCTGGCTCCGCTCGGACCAGAAAAGTCCGAGCCACACAAACCGCGATTCGTCCCACATGAATCTTTCGCCGCCGCGAACTTTTGGCCGGGTGCTCGCGTATGGCAAGTGTGGGGGTTTCCATGAAGAGCTCTAGCCTTTTGCAGCGGATCGTCGCGATCCTGCTGGCGGCAGTTGCGTGCCTGGTTGTTCTCTCGTACCACCCATCGAAATTGCACGCGCAGAGCGCAGGCGCCTTTATCAGCCAGGACGCATCGGCGAAGGATGTCGGACTGCCGCTGTATCCGGGGTCGAAGCCTGCCCTCGACAAGAAGTCTGAAGATAAGAAGTCTGATTCGCAGTCCGCGAACATGGGCCTGTGGCTTGGCGGTACCGGATTCCAGCTGGTTGTGGTGAAGATGCAGACACCGGACTCGCCAGAGAAGGTCGCCTCTTACTACCGCAAGGCGCTCGCGAAGTACGGGACGGTGCTGGACTGCACGAATCCTCCAAGCCAGGCCGATGAAAAACATAGTCCCAATGCCCTGAGCTGCGATGACGACAAGGCCGACGCGGGCGGAATGCTCTTCAAGGCCGGCACAAAAGAGGTGCAGCATCTGGTGAGCGTCGATCGTGATGGCGGCGGCACGATCTATTCGCTGGTGTACCTGGTGGCAAAGAGCAAAGGGCACGAAGCGGAGCTGTAAGCGGGATCCGTTGAGCAGAATCGGCAGCCGAGGTCGGCTGCCCCACGCGAGCCTCGACACGCGGACAGGAATGTCCGCGCCACACAATCACACCAGCGCGATGACGTCGATCTCGACGAGGACGTCTTTGGGTAGGCGCGAGACTTCCACTGTCGAACGCGCAGGAGGAGCCTTCTTCCAGAAGCGCGCATAGACTTCGTTCATCGCGGCGAAGTCGCCCATACTCTTCAGAAATACCGTGGTCTTTACAACGTTCTCCAGCGATGTGCCGGCGGCGGTGAGGATGGCCTTGAGGTTCTGCAATACGCGGTCAGTCTGCGCAGCAACTTCCGACTGAGCGATCAGCCCTGTCGCAGGATCAATGGGAATCTGGCCGGAGACGAAAACAAACCCACCTGCTTTAATCGCCTGGGAATAGGGTCCAATGGCCTGGGGCGCATGCTCAGTGATGACCACGTCTCTCATGTGCTTTCTCCTGAGAACCTAAAATTCTACAGGAGTGGTCAGCAATCAGCGGGGAACAATGTTGAAGGACCGAATGCTAATTGCTGAGTGCTGACTGCTTCTTAATTACTCTTCTGCACACGCTGGACGTCGTGTACGCCCGGGATTTTGCGGAGGCCCGCGAGAATGCGTTCGAGGTGTTTCAGGTCTTCGATATCGATGGTCACGTCGATGTTCGCCTGGCGGTCGCCGGTGCGGGCGCTCATATTCTGGATGTTGGTGTTCTCGTCGCTGATGATGGCGGTGATCTGCTTCATCATGCCGGGGCGGTCGTCGGTGAAGAGCGTGAGTTTCACTGGATAGGAGCCGGCGGCGGCTTCCTTGCGCGCCCAATCGACATCGATGCGGCGTTCCGGTTCGTACATCAGGTTCAGAACATTGGGACAATTTTTGGAATGGACCGCGACGCCTTTGCCGCGGGTGATGTAGCCCACCACGTCCTCGCCCTTGATCGGGTTACAACAACGCGCGCGATAGACGAGCAGATCGTCGTGACCCTTCACCAGGATTGCCGACGTATCGCCGCCAAAGACGCGCCGCACCACGCTGGAGATGCCGCTGGTGTCCTCTTCGGGATGAGCGCTGTTCTGGCTGCTGGCCGGAGCGAGGCGCGCGAGGATCTGGCGCGCGGAGTACTTGCCGTAACCGATGGCGGCCATCAGGTCGTCGGGCTTACCCAGACCCATATCGGAGGCGACGCGCTGGTAGTCCGCGGTCTTAATGTCCTTAAGCGTAACGCGGTACTTGCGCGCTTCCTTCTCGATCAGTTTCTCGCCGATTTCAATGGCACGCTCGCGCTGGTGAATGTTGAGCCAGTGGCGAATTTTCTGGCGAGCACGCGTTGACTTGACCAGCGAGAGCCAGTCGCGGCTCGGCTTGTGTCCGGTCTGCGTGACGATTTCGACGATGTCCCCGCTGCGCAGTTTGTGGCGGATAGGCACCATGCGCCCATTGACGCGCGCGCCGACGCAAGCGTGTCCGACTTCGGTGTGCACGGCGTAAGCGAAATCGATGGGAGTGGAATCGCGCGGCAGGCTAACGACTTTGCCCTTGGGAGTGAACGTGTAGACCTCTTCAGGGTAGAGATCGACTTTCAGGGTGGTGAGAAATTCATCGGGATCCGATATGTCGCGTTGCCACTCGACCAGCTGTCGCAACCAGGAAAGGCGCTGCTCGTCTTTTGCTGAAATCGGGCCGTCTTTGTATTTCCAGTGTGCGGCGATGCCCTCTTCCGCCATGCGGTGCATGTCTTCGGTGCGGATCTGCACTTCGAAGGCATTGCCGTTTTCCGCGATCACCGTCGTATGCAGTGACTGGTACAAGTTCGGCCGCGGCATGGCGATGAAGTCTTTGATTCGACCTGGGACTGGCCGCCACTGGTTGTGGATCATGCCGAGCACGGCATAGCAATCGTTGACGCTCGAGGTGATGATGCGGATGGCAAAGAGATCGTAGGTCTGGTCGACGGAAATGCGCTGTCGTTGCAGCTTTTGCCAGATGCTGAAGAGGCGCTTAATGCGGCTTTCGACGCGGGCTTCAATCCCGTTTTCCTTCAGCTTGTCGCGGATGAGCCCGACGATCTGCTGAAGAAATTCTTCGCCCTTTTTGCGGCGCTGCTCCACTTCGTCGTGAACCTGCTGGTAGGCAATAGGATCGACGTAGCGGAACGCGAGGTCTTCGAGTTCGCCGCGAATTTTGCCCATGCCGAGACGGTGCGCGATGGGGCCGTAGATCTCCAAGGTCTCGCGGGCGATCTTCTCGCGGCGATCGGGCGGGAGCGCATCGAGGGTGCGCATGTTATGCAGGCGGTCGGCGAGCTTGATGAGCACCACGCGAACGTCGTCGACCATGGCGAGCATCATCTTGCGCAGGTTCTCGGCCTGGCGCTCTTCGCGAGTGGCGAAATCAATTTTGCTGATCTTGGTGACGCCTTCGACCAGGTGAGCGACCTGCTCGCCGAATTCCTTGCGCACGTCGACGATCGTCACCGTGGTGTCTTCCACGCAATCGTGCAGCAGGCCGGCGGCGATGGCGTTGGCGTCCATCTTCATGTCCGCAAGGATCATGGCGACTTCCAGCGGATGGACTACGTAAGGCTCGCCGGAAGCGCGCGATTGGCCGGTATGGTTTTGCGTGGAGAAGTCGTAAGCGCGGCGAATGATCTCCAGATCGTCGTTAGGACGGTAGGTACTGACCGCCTTGGTGAGGTCACGGAAGCGCGTGACCCGCAACATGTTGGTCGCGATCTGTTGGCGAAGCGTCGCCATATCTGATTATAGGCTTAAACGATGAAGCAGTTGTTAGTCGAGCTGGCCAGCTTTGATTACGTAAGTGGCATTGTCGATTCGGAAACGCGAAAAGTCCAGTCCAGCAGGGATTTGCGTACCCTGCAGAAAACGCTACTTCCGGAAGTGTTCCCACCCTTTCGCTTCAGCGGCACGCGCAGACCTTCGCTTTCCAGCCACATCTGTGACCGTCGCGAAGGGAGGACTTCGCCAATCTCGGTCACACGCACACCCGCGATTTTCTTCGGCACGCGACGATTGCGCGGCGCCGTGAAGAGCAGTTCGTAGTCTTCGCCGCCGTGGAGTGCGTACGCAAGACTCTCGGGCGAGTTGTCGATGGTGGGCAGAGAATCGGCGTGCAGCAGCGCGCCAACGCGGCTCTCTTCGCTGATATGCGAGAGATCGGTGGAAAGGCCGTCGCTGAGATCGATCATCGCGGACGCCAGACGATGTTCGCGCAGGTACTTCCGACGGCAATGCGCGGCGTAGGAGAGAAGTGCTCGGGAAAATCTTTCGGGCGCAGGCGTTCGCCTCGTCGCAAGCGATTGAGGGCGGCGACGGATCCGCCAAGCGTGCCGGTGACATAAATGCGATCACCAGGCTTCGCTCCGGAGCGCAAGTATCGCTTTCCCCTTGGGAACGGAGCCAATCACGACAATATCGGCGAGCACGCCCGAAGGACTTTGTGCCGTGTCGCCGCCGGCGAGCGGAACGGAGAACTGTTTCGCTAGCGCGAGAAAACCTTTCATAAAGCGATCGACCCAGCTCTGCGGAAGTTTCGCGGGTAGAGCCAGCGAAAGGAAGGCCGCAACAGGTTTTCCACCCATGGCAGCGATATCGCTTAGGCCGCGAGCCAGGCAGCGATGGCCAACACTCTCAGGTGGGTGCCACTCACGTCGAAAATGCACCCCTTCCAGGCTGAAATCAGTGGTTACCAGCAGCTCAGAACCAGGAGCAACACGGAGAATCGCCGTATCATCTCCTATTCCAAGGGTAAGTTCCGCGTTATGCCCGGCACGTGCTGCCTGGCGGCGAATTGCGGAGATCAGTTGTCGTTCAGCGCGAGGCAAGGCAGCAACAATATACGCTCGGTAATCAAGTAAGCGCCTCTCAGTACAATCCCCGGCTGCCCTAAAGCGATGTAAGTACAGGGCCTAAAGTTTTTGTCTTAGGTTGAACCAGAGTTGACACGGCTAAAATCCGTCTGGTAAGTTCATCCCTTCCTGAGCTGCCGTAAGTGCAACTGGCAGCTTGAGATGTTCGGTTCGATTCTTCGAGCCGATCGCGCGCGAACTCCGCAACAGGCCAACCAGCCGGCGCGCACCGGGATGCTGGCGGTATCCCAGGTCAGAAATTCTGAGGAGAGCAGATATTGCGTAAGCGTTTTTACATCCTTTTCGTGGCACGCGACCCGGAAGGTGAGCTACGCAAAATCCCCATTCCTCTTCACCATGTGTACGTTTTCATGGCGGGCGCTCTGCTCGGCATGTTGACCATCACCGGCATGGCGGGGTCCTACGTCCGCATGCTGACCAAGGTGACCCGTTTCAATCAACTCCGGTCCGAAAAAGAAGCCCTGAAGTCGCGTTACACCGAGTTGGAAGAAGCCTCGAAAGAGAAAGACATCCAGGTCGCTTCGCTGGGATCGATTGCCAGTGAAGTCTCGGCGATTTACGGATTGAAGGCCGAACCACTTCTGGTTGCAACTTCCGACGTCGACGATCAGGAGCAGGTGCAGACCTCGCTCGATCAGCTTGATACGTTACGCCGCTCAGCCCTGACGGGAGTCGCCAACATTGGGGTCGGGCTTGGGTTGAAGCAGGCAACACTCGCCGATTGGCAGCGCATGGCCGCAGCTCCTACGCTTTGGCCGGTGGAAGGTCCGATTACCGGCAACTTCGGAGAGCGCATCGATCCATTCAACGGGGAAGGCGCATTCCATCGTGGCATTGATATTTCCAGTCCAATGGGAACGCGTATTGTGGCTCCGGCCGATGGCATCGTAATTTTCGCCGCACTGGCTGCAGGTTACGGACGCATGATCGAGATCGATCACGGACACGATATCCTCACCCGCTACGGACACCTGATGAGCTGGTCAGTCAACGAAGGCGAGCACGTACAGCGTGGACAGGTGATCGGGTACGTAGGCACGAGCGGCCGCAGCACCGGTCCCCATCTTCACTATGAAGTCTGGGTCCACAGCACTCCGGTAAATCCTCACAAATTCCTGCGCATGACTCACATCGAGACGATCGCTGCCGCTGGAAAGTAAGACTTTTTCTTTCTCGTCCAATAATCAACTACAGATCCCTCGCTCGCTGCGCGAGCTCGTGATGACAACCAAGGACGGATGTCTCTGGCAGCTCGTTCTATGGGTGCGCACGACAGCAGTTTTCAGTGACGCTTTGATTTAGCCGGCTTCTTCTGTGGAGCGGCTGGAGGTGGAGCGGCTGCTTCCGGCGCGATCGAGGTCGCTGGCGGCTCTGCCAGAATCTTCTTTAGAAATCCTTTGGGAAGCTCGGCGTTGAGGACAGCCTCATTGTGATTGGCCTTCACCTCGATGCTGTCGAAGAAAGTTTTCACATCCGGATCGCCTCCGCTGGCGTTAGCTTCGAGCGAGCGAAAGATGTTCAGAAAAGAATTCAACTGTTCCGCAACGTGCGCGGCGTTCTCGTCGGAATTCGTGAAGGCCTGGGCTTTGAGGTCGATCGATCCAAGATAGCGAACAGAAATCACGCTGACGGTATCGGGCGGGAAGAACAGATCGAAGCCTCCGGGCAGAACGTACGGAGAGTTCTTCTCGGAATTGGGCGCGACGTTCAGGACGGCCCACGCAAGACTGGCGAGTGGAACGCGCCGATAGTATCGTCGCAGCAGGCGCGGCCCACCGAAGGGTGAGGCCAGTTTGCCGTAGCGGTCGATGATGCCGCGAATCACGTAGGGATCGTCGAGGTTCGAGATCGCGGCGAGATCGGGCCCGAGCAAACACACACGCACGATGCGATTCTCGCGGGGGACGTTAAAGATCTCTCGATTCCGATAGCTATCCACCGAGGAAGACAGCTTGCGCAGGTAGGCGGCTACGCGTTGCGAATCGAAGTTGGCGACAAATACTTCCGAATATCGGTTCTCTGGTCTACCGCTGGGATCCTTGCCGCCGTTGACGTGAATGGCGAAAGCGGCTTCCTGCAGATCGTGCTCAAACTGAAATCCCGTTTGTCGAATGAATTCCTGATAATCGCCTTCAGGAACAATTGGTGGAAGCTTATCGAGAAGCCCAGCCTTGCGCAGCGGCGACAAGTCGAGATAGACGTACCCTTCGGCGGTGGGCAGCAGACGGGCAGGTTCAGGAGGAGCTGCCTTTCGGAGGAAGACGGCTGCGGCGATTGCTACCGCCACGGCAAGAACCACCAACAGCGGGATCAGGACAAGTTTTCGTCGTCGCATCGCGGGAGATTTGGGCGCTAACCGCGCCAGGTTTGCGAAAAAAACCTGCGAAAGCCAACAGATTCTCGTCAAGAGTAGCGGAGGCGGCGGGTTTTGGGTAGAATTTAAGAGTAGCCAGAGTAGTTTGGCTTGCGCACGTGGGCCGGAGCGGACCGAAATGCGGGCCGTTCGAAGGCTGTGCGAAAGCGTTGGAAATCTCTGTCCGGCAGGCGCTTGCACGTCAAGTTCCGCTGTGATAATCTCTGAACTTTGTCCCGTGCGGCGGGAAGTTTCTGGATGTCTGTCTTCAGATTTGGGGACCGGCAACCGGTGCTGGCGTAGCTCAGCTGGTAGAGCATCTGATTTGTAATCAGAGGGTCGGGGGTTCAAATCCCTTCGCCAGCTCCAAAAGATGAATCAGCGCGCAGTGGTTGTGCGCGCACTCACTCGGCGTAGCGCGCAGCTCCTCAGAGATAAACCTCCAAAGGACGCTTCCGTAAACAGGAGATCGGAAAGCGGAAGCTTGTTCGCGCGGTTTCGCATGTCCCCGTCGCTGAAGGCAGCGGTCATAATTTTTGCGAGCGATTTGCTGGTAATGAAGTGCCCTCATACTGCACGTCGCTGCCTGTCGGGATGGTGACTCGGCGTTAGGTTTGCACAGGTGGCCGAGTGGTTAATGGCAGCAGACTGTAAATCTGCCGCTCCCAGGAGCTACGGAGGTTCGAATCCTCCCCTGTGCACCAGGATTGGATCCGGTGATTCGCGAACGAATCGTCTGGATCGGGAAGTTGATTGTGTCGCGATTTGGAATAGCCATGGTGATCTTCGCAGTTCTCGAACTGCTGGCATGGCAAACGTTGTCGGACAGGAAAGTCCAGCTGATCGCGATGGCGGTGATTGGAATGTTTGCGCTGCGGACTTGGGTGTATCACCGGCGCGAGACGCTGCGGAGTTTGGACAGCAGCGACGAGAAATAGCAGTTGGAGTGAAGGCAAGGGCGGGAGTAACTCAGTGGTAGAGTCACAGCCTTCCAAGCTGTTGGTCGCGGGTTCGATTCCCGTCTCCCGCTCCATTTTGGAAGTGCGCTACGCGCACGGCATTGGTCCCTCGGATTCGCCAGAAGCAGGCGCCCTCGGGATGACAGTAAGCCGATGTAGCTCAGTTGGTAGAGCACTCCCTTGGTAAGGGAGAGGTCACCAGTTCAATCCTGGTCATCGGCTCCAGAGTTTGAAGCGCGCCAGAAAAAATTTATGACGACTGGTTTCGAACAAGCGGGAATCAAGATCGAGAAGCAAGCCGAGTTTGCGGCGCTGAAGCAATCCATTGAGCGGCTGTTGTCGGCGGCGCTGATCGAGAAATTCTTCAAGAAGATTCAGAAGAACGATATCCGCATTCGCGAGTTCGAAGCGGTGTTGTCGAAACGCCTGATGGAACAGGCGGATGAAAATCTGGCGAAGTCGGGCCAGTCGGCGCAGGCGCTGTATGACGCGTTGACGATGACCGACAAGGCGCAGATGCGAGAGTTTTATCTGACCAAAATTGAGGAAGTGAATCCCGAAGTTCGGGCGCACTTCCAGAAAATCTACCGCTATTACTAAACGCGCCCCCGCGAATCGCGTGTAGGCGCGACGGGGAGAAAGGCACGGCAATCATGGCGAAAGAGAAATTTGATCGTAGTAAGCCGCACGTGAATGTGGGGACGATCGGACACATTGATCACGGGAAGACGACGCTGACGGCGGCGATCACGAAGGTATTGTCGAAGCACAACCCGAAGATCCAGTTCCGGTCTTTTGATTCGATTGATAACGCTCCGGAAGAGCGCGAGCGTGGTATCACGATCGCGACGGCTCACGTCGAGTACGAGACGGCGAATCGGCACTATGCGCACGTCGACTGCCCGGGTCACGCCGACTACATCAAGAACATGATCACCGGCGCGGCGCAGATGGATGGCGCGATCTCTAGTCGTTGCGGCGACTGATGGTCCGATGCCGCAGACGCGTGAGCACGTGCTGCTTGCCCGCCAGGTCGGTGTGCCTTACATCGTGGTTGCACTGAACAAGTGCGATGCCGTCGATGATGCCGAACTGCTTGACCTGGTCGAACTCGAAGTACGCGAACTGCTGAAGACCTATCAGTTCCCGGGCGACGATCTGCCGGTAGTACGGCTGTCGGCTCTGGGTGCGTTGAACGGCGAAGAGAAGTGGGAAAAGCAGGTTGACGCGCTGATGGATGCGGTCGACAAGTACGTGCCGCTGCCGGCGCGTGATATCGACAAGCCGTTCCTGATGCCGATCGAAGACATCTTCTCGATCTCCGGACGTGGAACTGTAGTTACCGGCCGTATCGAGCGTGGCAAGGTGAAGGTGGGCGAAGAAGCCGAGATTGTGGGCTTCCGCGAGACGCGCAAGACGGTCGTGACGGGCGTCGAAATGTTCAAGAAGCAGCTGGATGAAGGTCTGGCGGGCGACAATGCTGGTCTACTGCTGCGCGGCACGGCGAAGGAAGACGTGGAGCGCGGGATGGTGCTGGCGAAGCCGGGATCGATCACGCCGCACAAGAAGTTCAAGGGCGAAGTTTACGTGCTGAGCAAGGAAGAAGGCGGGCGTCATACGCCATTCTTCAAGGGCTATCGTCCGCAGTTCTACTTCCGCACGACGGATGTGACGGGAGTGGCGGAGTTGCCGGCGGGCACGGAGATGGTGATGCCGGGCGACAACGTCAGCCTGCAGATTGAGCTGATCACGCCGGTGGCGATGGAAAAGGGACTCCGGTTCGCGATTCGTGAAGGCGGCCGTACGGTGGGCGCTGGCACGATCTCGGAGATCTTGGACTAAGAGTTGATTGTGTGGTGCGGACTTTAAGTTCGCACTGCGCGGACAGGAATTGTACGTGACGCGCCACACAAAACAGAAATGGGAGTTTGAAATGCCTCGTGAAATTGTGACGTTACAGTGTCCGGTCTGCAAAGAACGGAACTATTCGACGACGAAGAATCGTAAGACGACGACGGAGCGGTTGGAGTTCAGCAAGTTCTGCAAACGCTGCCGCAAGCATACGGACCACAAGGAAGTTAAGTAATACTTCAGAGTGGGTGAATCGCGAGGAACGCGCTGTCGTGCGCGGGCCGAGCGAGAGGGCGAAGCAGCGAAGCGTTGCGGAGCCTTAGGAATAAAGGGGCGTAAGCTCAACGGCTAAACTGCCGGTCTCCAAAACCGGACTTGGGGGTTCGAATCCCTCCGCCCCTGCCAGTTTGATTTTGGCGACGAAGACGGCGCCGGAAAAGTAAAGAAGGTAGTACAGGACATGGCAAAGACAGCAGCAATACAGGTTCCGAGTGAAGGCGGTTTTGTTGGACAGGTAAAGTCCTGGCCACAGCGCGTGAAGTCGTTCTACGGCGACGTGCGCACCGAAATGAAGAAGGTTACGACGCCTTCCCGCAAGGAAGTTCAGTCCACCACGGTGGTTGTGATCATCGCGGTGTTCTTGTTTGCCGTGTACTTCTTCATTGTCGACAAAGTTATTCAGACCGGCGTGAACGCGCTAATTCATTACTTTGTGAAATAGCGCCGGATGAAAGAGCAAATGCAGGAAGATCAAAACAAACACGAAGAGAGCGCGATCCCGCAGAACGGCGGAGAAGGCACAACGCCCCCAGAAGGCGCTGAGAGTGGCCAGGGCGCGTCGTCGAATCCGAATATGAAGTGGTACATCATCCACAGCTATTCGGGATTCGAACGCAAGGTCAAAGAATCGCTGGAATCGCGCGTTGCTGCATTCGGGTTGCAAGGAAAGATCGGCCGCGTGCTGATCCCCACCGAAGCAGTGACCGAGGTTCGCGGCGGCAAGAAGTACACCTCCGAGCGCATGTTCTATCCCGGATACGTCCTGGTGGAAATGGATCTGACTGGATTCCGCACCGGCGGCGAAGGCGACCATGTGTGGCATGTCGTGAAATCGACGCCGCGCGTGACTGGCTTCGTTGGTACGGCCAACGATCCGACTCCGCTATCGCAGGATGAGGTCAATCAGATTGTCTACCGCGTGGCCGAGGGCAAGGAAAAGCCAAAGCTCAAGGTCAAGTTCGAGAAGAACGAGTCGGTACGCATCTCCGAAGGACCGTTCGCCAGCTTTACCGGCATCGTGGACGAAGTAAACGAAGATCGCGAAACGCTGAAAGTCATGGTGACGATCTTCGGACGCTCGACTCCGGTCGAGCTGGGATTCGCGCAAGTCGAAAAGGTAGTGACGTAGGTTTCGCCTCAATTGAGGCAATGCTGTGCTAATGGCCACTAGAGCTAAAGGCTGTTAGCCGAAAGCGAGTCAGAGAGTAATGGCAAAGAAGGCAACAGGATTTGTGAAGCTCCAGATCGCCGCGGGCAAGGCAACGCCAGCCCCGCCGGTCGGACCAGCGCTCGGTCAGGCGCAGGTCAACATCATGGAGTTTTGTAAGCAATTCAACGCGCGTACCAGCCAGAAAGAGCTGGAAGGCCTGATCATCCCGGTCGTCATCACCGTTTACAACGACCGCTCGTTCACGTTCGTTACCAAGACGCCTCCGGCTTCGATTCTGTTGAAGCGCGCTGCGGGCATCGCCAAGGGATCGGGCGCGCCGAATAAAGACAAAGTCGGCAAGGTGACCGAGAAGCAGGTTGAAGAGATCGCGAAGCAGAAGATGCCGGATCTGAATGCGGCGTCGCTGGAGTCGGCGATCAAGAGCGTAAAGGGCACAGCGCGTTCGATGGGCATTGAAGTCGCTGGCTAACAAGCAACTTTAGAAGTAAGTCGAAATGACCACGGCCTGCAAAATTAAGCAGGCGGTGGGAGACGAGGAAAAGCAATGAGTCGTAAAGCTGGAAAGAATGTAGAGAAAGCGCGGGCGGCCGTCGAAAAGCGTCCATACGTTTTGAATGACGCGGTTCCCCTCCTGCAAAAAGTTAAGTTCACCAAGTTCGACGAAACCGTGGAACTGACGATGCGTTTGGGAGTCGATCCCAAGCACGCCGATCAGATGGTCCGCGGTACCGTCGTTCTGCCGCACGGACTGGGCAAGTCGAAAAAAGTACTGGTCATCGCGACGGGCGACAAGCAGCGCGAAGCGGAAGCTGCCGGAGCTGATTTCGTTGGCGGCGAAGATATGGTCGAGAAGATCCAGAAAGAAAACTGGACCGACTACGATGCCGTGATCTCCACGCCCGACATGATGAAGTCGGTAGGCCGTCTGGGTAAGGTGCTTGGTCCGCGTGGACTGATGCCGAATCCAAAGACCGGAACCGTAACTTTCGACGTGGGCAAAGCAGTTCAGGAAGTAAAGGCCGGTAAGGTCGAGTTCCGTACGGATAAGACCGCACTGGTCCATGTGCCTGTGGGCAAGATTTCGTTCGCTCCGGAAAAGCTGGTGGAGAACGCAACCGTGGTGCTCACCAGCGTGATCAAGGCCAAGCCGGCCGTCGCCAAGGGGAAATACCTGAAGGGCGTAACCCTGAGCTCGACGATGGGTCCTGGCATTCTGATCGATACCACTGCCGTTGAAACCGCCGCCAAGGCGTAAAGAGCGAACTACGAGGATTCTGAAATGGCTGTCACAAGAGCAAAGAAGGTTGAACAAGTTGAGAAGCTCACCGGGGAACTGAACGAGGTGGGTAATGTGATCGTCGGCACGTTCAGCAAGCTGACGGTTACGCAGGATTTTGAACTGCGCAAAGCGGTCCGCGGCGCCGGTGGCAAGTACCAGGTAGTGAAGAACACCCTGGCGGAACGGGCCACCAAGGGCACCAAGATCGAAGAAGCGCTGAAGAACCTGGCGGGCGTGACCTCGATCGCCTACACCAAGGCCGATCCGGTTGCGCTGGCAAAGGCGCTCTCCAAGTACGCGAAAGACAATCCGGAGTACACGTTCAAGGCAGGCGTGGTCGAAGGCCGCGTGATCTCGATCAAGGAGATCGAGACACTGGCGAACATGCCGTCGAAGGAAGAGATCTACTCGAAGTTGCTCTTCCTGATCAATTCTCCGGCGCAGCGTCTGGCGACGGTGATTGGCGCGACCGGCCGCGATCTGGCGATCGTCGTCAACCAGGGCGTAAAGGAAAACAAGTTCAAGGGCGGCGCAGAAGCACCAGCGCCAGTTGCCCAGGGCGGCGAAGAAGCAGCGGCTGCCCAGTAGAGTTCGTGGGATCGCAAGATCTCACAATAAGTTCGTTTATCAGGAGTCAGGTGTTGCGACGGCGAGGGATTTGCGTTTGTCTGGACGCGATCTGAAATTGCTTGGCGCACTGGAAACCTTGGCAACGGATAACGACTAACTAAAAACTGATAACGAAAAGGTGGAGAAACAGATGGCTGACTTGCAAGCAATTGAAGAACAGATTGTTGGCCTGTCGCTGCTCGAAGCGGCAGAGCTCGTAAAGAAATTGGAATCGCGTTTGGGCGTTTCCGCAGCGGCAGCGGCTCCGGTCATGATGGCTGGCGGCGCGGGTGCAGCGGCAGCGGCTCCGGCCGAAGAGAAGACCGAATTCACGGTCGTTTTGAAGGAAGTCGGCGGCAATAAGATCAATGTGATCAAGGCCGTACGCGAAGTCACCAGCCTGGGCTTGAAAGAAGCCAAGGACCTGGTCGATGGAGCTCCGAAGGCCGTGAAAGAAGGCGTCTCGAAGGAAGAAGCCGAGACTATCAAGAAGAAGTTCGCGGACGCTGGCGCAACTGTAGAAATTAAGTAGTTGGCCACCGGGCTAGTCCCGGGCGTAGAATCGTTCCAGGATTGGTTTTCCCGCTTGGAGGCCAATCCTGGAATTCGCAAGTTGTGAATCGGAGCGAGAACCCAGGCATCTAAGTAATCACAGTTACTCTCGCCCCGGAGATAGCAGATTCACGGCGGCGGTTCCAACCGTTTTTCCCGCGGGGTCTCAGGTAACGGCGGTGCCTGAGGTATGCAGGAAAGGCGGCAGGGGGCCAGAACAGACCTTCTACACTGACGCTGAAAAACAAATTTAGAAACGTTCGAGTGCCGCGAATGGCGCCCACGGGAAATCATGTCCCTACGGGCGCATTTGTCGTCTCTATCAGAAGCTTCGCCGTTTAGCGGCAAAACAGGCGAAGGCCGCTTTTACCCGTCCGGGTTCCTCTCGGAACAACGGACGTTATGTGATGCCGTGCAAGGGTTGCACAGGCCTCTCCGGGGGACCCGAATCGGGCCTCCAGGATGTTTGATGCGCCGATTGTAAGCGCCCGGCTCGGTAAGTCAAGAGTTTCAGGAGTCTTTTGATGCCCAATAAGAACAGCGCCTCCCGTATGCGTTTCGACTTCTCAAAAATTCCGGCGACCATACAGATCCCGAATCTGATCGAAGTCCAGAAGCGTTCATACGACCGGTTCCTACAGATGGACCGCTTGCCCAGCGAGCGCGATGATGGCGGGTTGCAGGCCGTATTTCAATCGGTCTTTCCCATTACGGACTTCCGCAATGTTTCACAGCTGGAGTTCGTGGATTACGCCATCGGCAACTGGGAATGCAAGTGCGGACACCTTAAGGGACTGCACCACCTTCGTACTACTTGCCGCAATTGCGGAGCGACCGTTATCACTGACCCGTTTCATCCGGGCGAAGTGCTCTGCGGCCGTTGCGGAACCTATAACGCGAACACACCCGATTTTTGTAACAAGTGCGGCGACCCAGTCGGATTGCAGTTGAAGTACGACGTAGCCGAGTGCGAAGAGCGCGGCATGACGTACTCCGCTCCGCTGAAGGTCACCATGCGGTTGACCATCTACGACAAGGATCCGGAGACTGGTAACCGATCCATCCGCGATATTAAAGAGCAGGAAGTTTTCTTTGGCGACGTTCCGCTGATGACCGACAACGGTACGTTCATCATCAACGGTACCGAGCGCGTTATCGTCAGCCAGTTGCACCGTTCGCCTGGTGTCTTCTTCGAGACCGCGAACAACCGCTCCTACTTCCTCGGCAAGATCATTCCTTACCGCGGATCGTGGGTTGAGTTCGAGTACGACCAGAAGAACGTTCTTTACGTTCGCATCGATCGCAAGCGCAAGTTCCTGGGAACCATCTTCCTGCGCGCTCTCGGTCTGCGTTCGAACGAAGACATTCTGCGCACCTTCTATACCGTTGACCGGATCACCTTCCGCGACAAGAAGCCTCATTGGACACTGGAGCCGGGTGTTGATCGTCCGACCCAACTGGTTGGCATGAAGCTTTCGCATCGCCTCGCCAGCAAGAGCGGGGATGAGATCGCGCACGCCGGACGCAAAGTCACTCCGGCAATCATGCGCGAAATTCACAAGGCGAAGATCAGCGAGATCGAGATCGAGCCGGGTGATCTGGAAGGCGCCTACGCAGCAGCTGACATCGTGGACACCACGAGCGGCGAAGTGCTGCTCGAAGCCAACAGCGAAATCACCGCCGAAGTGCTCTCGAAGGTGATGGACGCCAACATTGGCGACATCCACGTGTTCTTCCCTGAGCGCGATGACGTGGGCACGGTAGTCAGTGCAACCCTGAAGCGCGATTCAGTTAAGACGCCGCAGGAAGCGCTGATCGAAATTTATCGCAAGCTGCGTCCGGGTGATCCGCCGACCCTCGACACTGCGACCGCGTTGTTCCAGGGAATGTTCTTCGACCCGCGCAAGTACGACTTCTCGCGCGTGGGCCGTTTGAAGTTCAACATCAAGCTGTACGAAAACCAGAACGCCACCAATCTCGACAGCCGCACGCTGGAGCCGGATGACTTCTACGCGACCATCCGCTACCTGCTGAAGCTGCGCAAGAACATTGGTTCGGTGGATGACATCGATCACCTCGGCAACCGTCGCGTACGCGCGGTCGGCGAGTTGATGGAGAACCAGTTCCGCATCGGCCTGGTTCGCATGGAACGCGCGATCAAGGAAAAGATGAGCGTGTACCAGGAAATGTCGACGGCAATGCCGCACGACCTGGTCAACGCCAAGCCGGTCATGGCTGCCATCCGCGAGTTCTTCGGATCTTCGCAGTTGTCGCAGTTCATGGATCAGACGAACCCGCTGTCGGAAATTACGCACAAGCGGCGTCTGTCGGCCCTTGGGCCGGGCGGTTTGTCACGTGAGCGTGCCGGATTCGAAGTCCGCGACGTTCACCCGACGCACTACGGACGTATCTGCCCGATTGAAACGCCGGAAGGTCCGAACATCGGACTGATCTCGTCGTTGAGCTGCTATGCGCGCATCAACGACTACGGCTTCATCGAGTCGCCATATCGCCGCGTCAAAGCTGGCCGGATCATCGACTACGTTGCCGTGGTGAATGCTGGCGACAGCGATTATCACGTCGGCGATCACGTCGAGAAGAGCGAAGTCATGAAGATGAACGATGACCTGAAGGGACGCCGCAAGCGGCCCGTCGAATGGGAACCGTTCTCCTTCTATCTGTCGGCATGGGAAGAAGACCGGCACGTAATCGCGCAGGCGAACATCGAGCTGGATGACAAGGGCCGCATTGTTGCGGACCTGGTCAACGCCCGTAAAGCCGGCAACTTCGTGCTGATCAGCCGTGATGAGGTCGATTACGTCGACGTCAGCCCGAAGCAGCTGGTTTCGGTGGCTGCCTCGCTGGTGCCCTTCCTGGAGCATGACGACGCGAACCGCGCCCTGATGGGTGCGAACATGCAGCGCCAGTCAGTGCCTCTGTTGAAGGCGGAAGCGCCGATCGTCGGAACCGGAATGGAGGGCGTAACTGCCCGCGACTCCGGAGCCGTGGTGCTGGCTCGCCGCAGCGGCATCATCGATTCGGTCGACTCCGAGCGCATCATCGTGCGCGTGGAAGGCGAGCATCATCCGATGCAGCTCTCCCGCGAAGTTGGTAGCGACATCTACCAGCTCACGAAGTTCAAGCGGTCGAACCAGAACACCTGCATCAACCAGAAGCCGATCGTGAAAAAAGGCGACCGCGTTCTGAAGGGGCAGGTCATCGGCGACGGTCCTTGCACCGAGAACGGCGAGCTGGCTCTCGGACGCAACGTGCTGGTGGCCTTCATGCCATGGCGCGGGTACAACTTCGAAGACGCAATCCTGGTGAGCGAGAAGCTGGTGAAAGAGGACTACTACACCAGCGTGCACATCGAGGAGTTCGAGCTCGAAGCGCGCGATACCAAGCTTGGTCCGGAAGAAGTCACGCGTGACATTCCGAACGTGAGCGAGTCCGCGCTGCGTGATCTCGACGAGAGCGGCGTCATCCGCATCGGCGCGAAGGTGAAGGCAGGCGACATCCTGGTCGGCAAAGTTACGCCAAAGGGCGAAACCCAGCTGACTCCGGAAGAGAAGCTGTTGCGCGCGATCTTCGGCGAAAAGGCCGGCGACGTTCGCGATGCTTCGCTGAGCTGCCCTCCGGGAATCGAAGGCACCATCGTCGATGTGAAAATCTTCTCCCGCAAGGGACAGGAAAAAGACGAGCGCGCCAAGCAGATCGAAGGAACGCAAATCGCGAAGCTCGAGAAGAACCTCTCGGACGAAATCCGAATCCTGACGGACGAGCGTTTGAAGCGCCTGGAAGGGCTGCTCGGCGGAAAAGAAGTAACCGCCGATCTGCACGACGAGCGCACCAACAAGCGTTTGCTCACCAAGGGCGCGATTCTGGACCGCGAGGCCATCGAGCGCATCTCGACCCGCAACCTGAAGCGCATTAAGTACAACGACAAAGACCCTCGCGTAAACGAGCAGATCGACGAGATCGAAGAAATGACTTCGCGTCAGATCGATGTGCTCCGCAAGATCATGCGCGAGAAGACCGAAAAGCTGCAGAAGGGTGATGAACTTCCTCCGGGCGTGATCAAGCTGGTGAAGGTTTACATCGCCATGAAGCGCAAGCTGAGCGTCGGCGACAAGATGGCCGGACGTCACGGTAACAAGGGCGTGATCGCACGCGTTCTGCCGGATGAAGACATGCCGTACATGGAAGACGGCACGCCGGTAGAAATCGTACTCAACCCGCTGGGCGTTCCTTCCCGTATGAACGTGGGTCAGATTCTCGAAACCCACCTCGGATGGGCAGGCAAGGTCCTCGGCACCAAGATCGCTGAGCTGATCAAGAACAACGGTCGCGCGGAGCATCTGCGCCGCGAGCTGAAGAGCATGTTCAAGGACGTCGCGTTCGGTCATCACTTCGACGATCTCGACGAGGACACGCTCGAGAAGCTTGCGAAGTCGATGACCAAGGGCGTTTACATCGGCTCGCCGGTGTTCGACGGTGCGCGTGAAGCGGAAATCAAGGCGTTGCTGGATCAGGCAGGTCTGCCGACCTCCGGCAAGACCACGCTGTACGACGGCATGACTGGCGACAAGTTCGAACAGCCGGTCACAGTGGGCTACATCTACATGCTGAAGCTGTCGCACCTGGTCGACGACAAGATTCACGCACGCTCCATCGGACCGTACTCGCTGATCACGCAGCAGCCGCTGGGTGGCAAGGCGCAGTTCGGCGGACAGCGCTTCGGAGAAATGGAAGTCTGGGCGCTCGAAGCTTACGGTGCTGCGTACATCCTGCAGGAACTGCTCACGGCGAAGTCCGACGACGTTTATGGCCGCACCAAGATTTACGAGGCCATCGTCAAGGGCGAAGCTGCGATCGAGCCGGGCGTGCCGGAATCGTTCAACGTGCTGATTCGCGAATTGCAGTCGCTCTGCCTGGATATCGAGCTGATTAAGACGGCCGAAGGACGGCGTCCGCAGCAGCTCGCTACCGCAGCGGCCGACTAAGAGTGGTTAGTGATCAGTGGTTAGTGGTTAGACAAGCCACCGCCACTGATCACGACGCTTAAGTTTTAGGTTTTTTGCAAGAACGAGAGCCGGAGATCAATGTTCCCGAGATTTCCGGTCATGATACTGGCCACTAACCACTAGTCACTGGCCACTTTTTTCGGGAGCCGTGAGCGGTCAACGACAAGATCGCACCGGAGGAAACTTTGTACCGTTCAAGCCCTTTTGACATGGCAAGCAATATCGCCGACTTCGATGCTATCCGCATCAGTCTGGCCTCGCCGGAAAAAATCCGGAGCTGGTCCCATGGCGAGGTGACGAAGCCGGAGACGATTAACTACCGGACTTTCAAACCAGAACGCGACGGCTTGTTCTGCGCACGCATTTTCGGTCCGGTCACGGACTGGGAGTGCCTGTGCGGCAAATACAAGCGCATGAAGCACCGCGGCGTGATCTGCGACAAGTGCGGCGTTGAAGTCACGCTGTCGAAAGTTCGCCGTGAGCG
The DNA here is from genome assembly GCA_963848375.1 of Terriglobia bacterium. Classification (GTDB taxonomy): domain Bacteria; phylum Acidobacteriota; class Terriglobia; order Terriglobales; family Acidobacteriaceae; genus JAJPJE01. The sequence goes on along the minus strand of CAWKDK010000028.1, from coordinate 23,203 downwards.
CCTCGGCCACATCGAGCTGGCATCGCCCTGCTCGCACGTATGGTTTTTCAAGGGCCTGCCCAGCCGCATTGGCCACTTGCTCGACATTTCGCTGCGCGACCTTGAGTCCGTGCTCTATTTCGAAGCCTACGTAGTCGTCGAACCTGGCGACGCGCCGGTGAAAGAGCGCGAGATCATCAAGGAAGAGCAGAAGTTCCGCGAGCTCGATCAGCAATACCGTCCCGCTGGCTTCAAAGCGATGATGGGCGCGGAAGCGATCAAGGAATTGCTCAAGCGCGTTGACATCGAGCTGCTCTCCACCGAGCTGCGCGAGAAGATGAAGCACGAGCCTTCGCTGCAAAAGCGTTTGAAATACGCCAAGCGGCTGAAGGTGGTCGAGGCATTCCGCAAGAGCGGCAACAAGCCGCACTGGATGATTCTCGACGTGATCCCGGTCATTCCACCGGAGCTCCGTCCTCTAGTTCCATTGGATGGTGGCCGCTTCGCCACATCCGACTTGAACGATCTGTATCGTCGCGTGATCAACCGTAATAACCGGTTGAAGAAGCTGATGGACCTGCACGCGCCGGAAGTAATCGTGCGCAACGAAAAGCGCATGCTGCAGGAAGCCGTCGACGCCCTGTTCGATAACGGCCGTCGTGGACGCGTGCTGCGTGGCGCGAACAATCGCCCTCTGAAGTCTCTCAGCGATACGCTGAAGGGCAAGCAGGGCCGCTTCCGTCAGAACCTGCTCGGCAAGCGCGTCGACTACTCGGGCCGTTCCGTCATCGTGGTTGGTCCGGAGTTGAAGCTGCACCAGTGCGGTCTGCCCAAGAAGATGGCTCTCGAGCTGTTCAAGCCGTTCATCTATCACCGGCTCGAACAGACCGGTCACTGCACCACCATCAAGCAGGCGAAAGAAATGGTGGAAGCGCAGGAACCGATCGTATGGGACATCCTCGAAGAGGTAATTAAGGATCACCCGGTTCTTCTGAACCGCGCTCCGACCCTGCACCGTCTGGGCATCCAGGCGTTTGAGCCGGTGCTGGTGGAAGGCAAGGCCATCAAGATTCACCCGCTGGTCTGCACGGCGTTCAACGCCGATTTCGACGGCGACCAGATGGCCGTGCACATTCCGCTTTCTCCGGAAGCGCAGGTAGAAGCCAGCGTTCTGATGCTGGCCTCGCACAACATTCTTTCGCCGGCGTCGGGTCACCCGATCACCGTTCCTACCCAGGACATGGTGCTCGGCCTGTACTACTTGACCAAGGCGAAGCCGGGCGCGAAGGGCGAAGGCCGCGCGTTCGCCAACATCGAAGAAGTAACCCTGGCGCTGGAAATGGGCGAAGTGGAAACGCTCAGCCCGATCCGCTTGCGCTATACGGGCGATGTCATCGACCTGACGATCGCGTACGACGATCAGGACGTGGTTCGCACCGAACCGGTTCATTTCGATCGCCAGTTCATCAACACCACAGTAGGCCGCGCGATCCTGAACGACCACCTTCCTAAAGGCAAAAACCAAGAGATGCCGTACATCAACGGCTTGCTCAAGAAGAAGGGTGTGGGCTCGCTGGTCAACTACGGCTATCTGCGCTTCGGTCTTGAAACCACGGTGCAGATGCTCGACGGCATCAAGCAGCTCGGCTTCCTCTACGCCACCAAGGCTGGCCTGTCGATCGGTATCGACGACATGGTCATCCCGGAAAGCAAGAAGCGCGTGGTGGGCGACGCCGAGAAGCAGGTGATTGCGGTTCACCAGCAGTATCTCGATGGTGCGATCACCAACGGCGAGCGTTACAACAAGGTCGTTGAAATCTGGTCGGGCATCACGGAGCGCGTCGCCGACGAAATGTTCTCGGTGATGGAAAAGGCCGACAAGTCGGGAGCAATCAACCCGATTTACGTCATGGCCGATTCCGGCGCCCGCGGTTCGAAACAGCAGATTCGTCAGCTCTCCGGTATGCGCGGCTTGATGGCCAAGCCTTCGGGCGAAATCATCGAGCAGCCGATCACGGCGAACTTCCGCGAAGGCCTCACCGTGTTGGAGTACTTCATCTCCACGCACGGCGCCCGTAAGGGATTGGCTGACACGGCGCTGAAGACCGCTGACTCCGGCTACCTGACCCGCCGTCTGGTCGACGTGGCGCAGGACGTGATCATCAGCGAATACGATTGCGGCACGGTCGACGGTATTTATGTCGGATCGATCGTAGAAGCCGGCGACATTATCGAACCGATGCGCGACCGTATCGTTGGACGCGTTTCGCTCGAGAAGATCAAGGACTTCGAAGGCAACGTGATCGTCGATGTGAACCAGGAAGTCACCGAAGAATTGGCCAACGCGATTTCCGCGGCTGGCCTGGAGCGGGTGAAGATCCGCTCGGTGCTGACCTGCGAAGCCAAGCGCGGCGTTTGCGCACTTTGCTACGGACGCAACCTGGCCTCCGGACGCATGGTGGAACTCGGCGAAGCAACCGGCGTCATCGCTGCTCAGTCGATCGGCGAGCCGGGAACGCAGCTCACGATGCGTACCTTCCACATCGGTGGTACGGCGTCGCGAGTTTCCGAGCAGTCGCGCCTTGAAGCCAAGAACCCGGGCGTTGTCCGCTACATCAACCTGCAGACCGTTCGCTCCAAGGGCGGCGATCTGGTGGCGATGAACCGCAACGGCTCGGTTGCAATTCTCGACGAGAAGGGTCGCGAAAAGGAACGCTACGCGGTCGTTTACGGCGCCAAGCTAAAGACCGAAGAAGGGCAGACTGTCCAGATGGGACAGATCCTGGTCGAGTGGGATCCGTACACCTTCTCCATCCTTACGGAGATCGGCGGCACGGTCGGCTACAAGGACCTGCACGAAGGTCTGACGCTGCACGAAGAAGTGGACGAAGTCACCGGCCTGTCACGACTAGTCGTGGCAGAGTCGCCGGACGAGAAACACCAGCCGGCCATCATGATCAAGGGTGCGGGCAAGGTGGGCAGCAAGCGGTACCTGTTGCCATCGCGCGCTCACCTCATGGTCCAGGATGGCGACGAGGTCTTCCCGGGCGACGTGCTGGCGAAGATCCCGCGCGAAACCACCAAGACCAAGGACATCACCGGTGGTCTGCCGCGCGTGGTCGAACTGTTCGAAGCCCGCAAGCCGCATGAGCCGGCCGTGATCACCGAGATCGACGGCGTGGTGAAGTTCGGCGAAGTCAGCAAGGGTCACCGCAAGGTGTACGTCACGGCTGACAATGGCACCGAGAAGGAATACCAGGTGCCGCGTGGCTCGCACATCAACGTGCAGGAAGGCGAGCGCGTAAAGGCCGGCGAACCGTTGATGGATGGTCCGCTGAACCCGCACGACATCCTCGCCGTGCTTGGCGAAAAAGAACTGCAGGGATACCTGGTGAACGAAATCCAGGAAGTCTATCGTCTGCAGGGCGTGAACATCAGCGACAAGCACATCGAAGTAATCGTTCGCCAGATGATGCGTTGGGTGAAAGTCGAAGACGTGGGCGATACGCAGTTCCTGCTGGAACAGCAGATCGACAAGTTCCGCTTCCGCGAGGAAAACGAACGCGCGATCAAGCAGGGTGGACGTCCGGCAACTGGCCGTCCGTTGCTGCTCGGTATCACCAAGGCTTCGCTCTCGACCGATTCGTTCATCTCGGCAGCTTCGTTCCAGGAGACCACGCGTGTCCTGACCGAGGCAGCCATTCAGGGAGCGGTGGATCACCTCCGCGGCCTGAAGGAGAACGTGATCGTGGGCCGCTTGATCCCGGCAGGCACCGGCATGGAGTACTACCGGAACGTCAAGCTGGCACCGGAACTCGAAGAAGCCGCCGCCAAGGTGCAGGAGGAAGTCACGGCTGCCTACGAAGAGGCAGAACGTGCACTGGAACTCATGCGCCAGGAAGGCGAAACAGAAGAGCTGGCAGCGGAGTAAGTTGTCAGTTAGTAGTTATCAGAGGGCGACCCGAAAGGGTCGCCCTTTTTGTTTTTGTGGGACAGGCCATCTTGGCTGTCAGACTCGCTTCTGAGCGTGCCAGTTTCCGGTTTGCCGACAATTCTGGAGTTGATGGCGACAAGCGCGTTTATCGTTCCTAATCCGCAAAGATCAGCAGCAGCGAAGAAGTCAGTTCGACGCGGAAGGCGCAGATGAACCGCCATAGCCACGCATGTCCGGAGCGATGCAATGCCAGCCCTCAGTCGCGAAAGCCTCGATCTGCGCGCGCCACACAAGACCAATCTCGGGCCAGCCGTGGAGGAAGATCATCAATGGGCCGCCTGCAGGACCGGCCTCCCAGTAGTGCGTCGTGTGGCGTGGCGAGTGGAAAGTGGCGTCGGTGAGTGCCAAAGCTTTTGCCATCGAGCGCTCCTCTAGGTAGGGTTTACCATGCGCAGGAACTTCACAAGCTGTTCGCTGACTTCGGCAGAGGCTTCGTGTTGTATCCAGTGGCCCACATTGTCGAGTTCGAGATTCCCCACGAGACCGGGAAGACCAGTGCGAAGCTTTTCAAGAGGGGGATAAAGCGCCCCCAGGCCATCAGCTTTACCCGAGATGTAAAACGAAGGTTGAGTGATCTTCGCACCCTTCCAGGCGGCGGACATATAGAAATACGGTTCGGCGGCGCGGTAGTAATTTAAGGCGCCATGGAAACCGGTACGCGTAAACTCCGCTACGTTGTGAGCGACGTAAGCTGGCTCCGCCCACGACGGCAACGGCCAGGGAGCGGGACGATGAAGACTTCGTGCAGGGTCCAGAGGGCTCCATCGCGTGTCGGCCGGAGCAGAACCTGATGCCCAATACAAAACCCCCGGAATAGTTACTGCAGCATCGGCCCAAATTAGATCGGCTTCCGGTTTGATCTGTTCGAACATGTAGAAATCGTTTTCATGTCCAGATGCACGCATGCGCTCGAAGACGCTAACATCACCGCGCGGAAAGTAAGGCACGCTCAGGCAGAACACCGCTGTGAATCGATCCGGACGCATCATGGCGGCATTCCATGCATGGGTTGCACCCCAGTCGTGACCCACGATCACGGCGCTGGGAATATTCAGCGCATCAAGGAGTCCGACCAGGTCTCCAGCCGTCTGGAGCGGCGTATACAAGGTTGAGTCGGATGGAGCTGAGCTGCGCCCATATCCGCGCATGTCTGGAGCAATCGCGCGAAAGCCAGCTGACGCGACGGCCGTCATCTGTTGTCGCCACGTATAAGAGGTGTCCGGAAACCCATGACAGAAAAGAACGACCGGCCCGGCCCCAACCTCAGTTACGTGCAAAGAGATGCCATTCGCAGCGATCTCGTACTGCTTGAGTTCCATCTTTCCCCCACCTTCTATCATAGAAGATGGGCATCGTCCTCTAGCCCGCAAGGATAAGTAACGACAAGCGCGCCAGTGTCCAGGAATCCACTTGGCCCTTTTCCGCCAACGGTCTGTAAGCTAAGAGCGCTGAACCGTTTAGGCCGTGCTTTCCGGCACGACGCGTTCGGCGTCGCCAAGGCGCCCGCCCTGAGCTAAATGGCTTACCTGTCATCGCTGCAGGCATTCAGAGAACAACCGTTGGGTGACTGCGTACATCGAAATCGTCTTAGCAGGTACTGACGATTGATGGTAGACCGCCAAGCCGAACAGCTCCATTGGTTGTCGTACTTCGCCCTGAACCGCTCGGCCCTGAACGGCCAGCGAACGAACGATCAGTTTCGCGAGTCATTGGCGCTGCTCGATGACGAAGAGCTTCCGGCGCTCGTTTCACTCGCAGAGCTCCATCACATCCTGATCCGTACATTCGAACCGGTGGCAAACTCCCACGTGGGGTTCGAGCAGCAGATGGCTGCACGGCGCGCACAGAATGCCGAGACGGTTACGACCATTGCGAAAGTGTGCGACGCGCTCGAGGAGCATGGGTGCCCAGTAATGGCGATCAAGTCGCCGGATCACTGGCCTGACTTGGGAAACGACTTCGACCTATTCACAACTGGCGATGAACGTGCCGTCCAGCAACTGATGCGAGCGCAGTTCGACGCCGAGATTCAATCCGCAGACGTGGGGGGACCAGCTCGCCAATAAATGGAACTTCAGAGTTCCCGGGCTCCGGCCTCTTGTCGAGATTCACATCCAACGGCTCGGTCAGACTGGCGAGTTTGCAGCCTATGGCAAGGAGCTTATCGCCAGGCGGCGTCGTAAGGCGCTAGGGCACGTCGCGCTTTGGGTCCCTGCTGCCGAAGACCAAATCGTCCTTGCCACGCTGCAACGTCTCTATCGCCACTTCTTTTATAGGATTTGCGATTTCGTCGATGCGGTTCCGCTTCTGAATAACGTTGATTTTGAGCAACTGCATCGAATTGCGAGGCAACAAGGGATCTGGCGCGGGGTGGCCACTCACTTACGGATCATCAGCGAATTTACCGCTCATTATCGAAACACTCCGCCCGCTCTACCCGCACTTGTGCGCAAGGCAGCGCGCTTTGGCATTGAACGTCTGTATCCACACGCCTCGTACTTCAGGCTGCCTTTGTTCCCACAAGGAGCAACCCTGTGGGGCGCTCAGGTCGTCAAGACGTGGAAGCGGCGGAATCATGCAGCCGCCTTGCGCCTGACTCTGTTGCCGCCACTCGCCGCTGCGGCCGGCGCGACCTATAAGATCTCGGGCAAACAGACCATATGGTAGCCATGCCAATGAATGCACCGGAAAATTCGGGAGAGCTGCTTCACAGCTATGCCTCCGTTCCGATGCTGCGGTCGGTCTATCGCGTCCGAAAGGGCCGGTCGCCATGGCTTTCGTCCGATCCTGAGTTGAATGCAGATTGTTCAGCGGCAGTGCGCGCAGTTCGGCTCGTCCTTTTTGCGCTGTTCGCATTGTTCGTTGCACCGCTGAAGTCGAGCTCGAGCACTCTCGACGAACACCCAGAGACTGCGAATCCTCAGCCCCCATTTACGCGCGCCCAGGTGTATCGCAGGCACATCGCGCGATCAGCAAGCAGCAGTCAGAACCGGGTTATGTGGACGCCCCGTGCATCGCGCGTTCCTGTGATCCTGCACGGCGCAATGCAAAGAGCCTTCGAGGAACCCAAGCGCGACGCTCCGTACCTTACCGTCGAACGGGATCATGGCCCCCCAGCGGATAAAATCTACGTGCTGCTTCCGCTTTGCCGCTTCGTTCAAGCGCTGTGCTTTAGTCCCTCCTGTTCGCAGAAGTTCACCACCAAATTAGATCGTTCGACTGATCAAGTAACTGATCACCGGTCGCCGCCATTATGTCATTCGGCAGCCCCGCTCTTATTCGCAGCCGAATACCACCTTGCAAACCAATTCCACTGTTTCACAGAAGGAGAACAACTATGTCACCGCTTGATTTTGGTCAATTTGTACTCACGATTGCCGCATTTCTGGCTGCTGTGCACGGACTGGGCTACCTCTCCGAGCGTCTCAAGCAGCCAAGAATTGTAGGAGAAATTCTGGCGGGCATCATTCTTGGTCCCTTCGCGCTTAAGTTGCTGGCGCCTGCGGTATTCGCAAAGCTGTTCACCTTCTCGCCCAGCGCCAACGTTGTTCTGGGATTCCTCTACCAGCTCGGCTTAATTCTGCTCATGTTCTGCTCGGGTGCCGAGACGCGCCGCCTGTTGGCAAAAGAGAACCGCAAGAAGACTATTCTGCTGATCATACTGTCGGATGTCACCAGCTTCATCTTCGTCCTCGGACTCGGTTATCTGGGCTTCATCCCGTTGGCGAGACTCACCGGGACAGCCAGTCAACATACCTCGACACTCCTGGTATTGGCGATCGCCACCTCCGTCACTTCGATTCCAGTGATCTCGCGGATCTTCTGGGATTTAGGAATCATGCGAACGCGCTTTGTCAGCCTGCTATTAGGATATGCAGTCCTCGAAGACGTCGCCCTGTGGACGGTGTTGGCATTCGCGACGGCGCTGGCAAAATCCAGCACATTATCTAATCAGCACGTGGCGAGCACGGTATCGTCACACGTGCTCGGCACGTTCATCTTCATGCTCGTTGCAATGGTGATCATGCCGTACCTGTTGCGGTGGATCAGCAATTCCCGCTGGAACATCCTGCACCAGGCGTCGCCGGTGGGTTATGTGATCTTCGTTTTGATGGCGTATTGCGCGGTGGCGGCCTTGATTGACGTGAACTTGCAGTTTGCTGCGCTGCTCGCCGGTTACGGCATCGTTGGGGGAATTCAGGGGACGGAACGCGAGCGATTTGCCGTACCGCTTGAATCCATCGCGAAGGTTTCGTTCGGAGTATTCGTGCCGATCTATTTCGGAATCGTCGGGTATCGCCTGGTATTCGGACGCGAATTCTCCATGGCGGTGCTGCTCATCTTCTTTTTCGCCTCTTCGGCGATCTCGATATTTTCCAGCGCGCTGGCGGCCAGGGCTGGCGGCTTTCGCGGACTCGATGTAGTGAATATCGCAGTCACCACCAATGCGCGCGGCGGTCCCGGAATTGTCCTCGCAAGTGTTGCGTACGATTCGGGCATCATCAACGCAGCTTTCTATACCGCGCTGGTCATCACCGCCGTCGTCACTTCCCAAGCCTGTGGGACATGGTTGCGGTACATCTTGAGCAAGGGCCTGCCGCTGCTTTCCTCGAATCCCGAGGAGACGTGGAAGACGGAACCGGCGAAGGAAGAGGTTTATCTATCGACAGAGCCGGCGGCATGAGAGGGGAAATCCAGTTCTGGCGCGCCGTTCGGTTGACGCAGTAGAGAGGGGAGCGCGGGAGGAAGGGCGCCTTTCGCGAACAGCTCGTGCTCGGATGTGCTCCTTCTTTCGCAATTGCCCTTTTCCGCCGATAGTCTGTAAGCTAAGAGCGCTGAACCGTTTAGCCCATGTTGCGCTTCTTTAGCCTCTTCCGTAAGGCGGTGTGGAGTGCTTTCCGGCACGACGCGTTTGGCGTCGCCAAGGGCGCGGCATACTCCTCCATTCTCACCATGTTCCCGGCGCTCATGCTGAGCGCGTCCATCCTCATCTCATTTGCGAAGACCCAGGCCTTCATCCACGAGATTTCAAACGCAGTGGGCAGGGTGATGCCGCCGGGCACCGCGTCCACGGCCGAAACTTATTTCCAGACGACGCACGATCGCCCAATCCGCATTGTGGTGCTTGCCTCCATCATCACGTTGTGGACGGCTTCTGGCGTGATCATCTCCTGGATGGAGGGCTTTCGAAACGCCTACCGCCTGCCGAAGATGTGGGGCGTTATCAAGGAGCGCATGATCGCCTTCGGACTGGTGATCATGGCCGGAATCCCAATGTTCTTCGCGACCGGGCTGGTCGCCTTCGGCAACGAGATCGAGCAGCGCCTCGCTGAAGGCATGATGTTGCAACTCGGGCATGAGGTCGAGCCGTACATCCTGACGCTATGGACGCTGACGCGCTGGGTGATTGCCGTCCTGACCCTGAACGCGGTGATGGCGCTTATCTATCACCATGCGGTCCCGCGCACGCAACCGTGGCACAGTGTGTTGCCCGGGTCAGCATTGGTGACCGCGCTCTGGTTTCCGGCAACCATCGGATTTCGCGTCTACGTGCGGCACTTTGCGCAGTACAGCCTGTTCTACGGATCGCTGGCAACGGCGGTCGTTTTGCTCGTGTGGTTATACATAATTTCGGTTATCGTTCTGGTAGGGGCTGAGTTCAACGCGATTCTCTATCCTCGAGCCGTCGCAGGTGGGGGCAGCTCGGGAGAGCGTAAGGTCGCAAGTTAGCGCACCGAGTTGAACTCGGAATTGGGTAGCAAGTAGCTGGCGGCTCTGAATGACAGAGCACGGGGATATGGGGAACACTTTTTTAAATGGCCACAACGGAATTCAAGTCCAGCACTGAGATTGATATCACCACCGAGCACCGTCACGCGCTGGGCGACAGGCGCGCGAAGATCGTTTGCACGCTTGGGCCGGCCAGCAACTCCGAGGAGATGCTGCACAACCTGATGCGCCATGGAATGGACGTGGCGCGTCTGAACTTTTCGCACGGCACGCATGAAGATCACGCGAAAACAATTCAGCGAGTACGCAAAGTAGCCGCCGCGCAGGATCGCACCATCTGCATTCTGCAAGACCTGCAGGGACCGAAGCTGCGTACAGGGAAACTGGCTTCCGGAGCTCCGGTGTTGCTAACGCAGGGCGAGAAGATCACCCTTACTGGCCGGGAAGTTCCGGGCGATGCCGCGATGGTCTCCACTACGTTTCCGATCGCCCGCGAAGTGCAGCCCGGCGCGCGTATTCTGCTTTCCGATGGCCTCATCGAGCTGAAGGTGAAGTCGGTCAAAGGCGAAGATGTGGAGTGCGACATTATTAACGGTGGCATGCTCGGGCAGCACAAGGGAATCAATCTGCCTGGAACTGCGCTCAGCCTGCCGGCGATGACGGAGAAGGACTGCAAAGACCTCGAGTTTGGCCTGAAGCACGGCGTGGATGCGATTGCGCTCTCGTTTGTGCGTTCCGCCAACGATGTGCTCGAAGCGAAGCGGATGATCCGTAGCCATGGACATCCCGCGCTGGTGATTGCCAAGCTGGAGAAGCCGCAGGCGATCGACAATCTGGAAGAGATCTTCGATGTTGCCGATGGTGTGATGGTCGCGCGCGGCGATCTTGGCGTGGAGGTTCCGGCAGAGAAAGTGCCGATCATTCAGAAGCAGGTGATCCGGCGCGCATCGGAGTGGCGCAAGCCGGTGATTACCGCTACGCAGATGCTCGAGTCGATGATTGAAAATCCGCGGCCGACCCGCGCGGAAGCCAGCGACGTTGCCAACGCGATCTTCGACGGCAGCGATGCCGTAATGCTCTCGGCGGAAACCGCGAGCGGCAAATATCCGCGCGAAGCCGTCGACATGATGGCGCGCATCATCGTGGAAGCCGAGGCGCACATGCAGGACAATCCGGTCTTGCGACGCCGCGCCGACCACCGCGCATTGTCGATCTCGGAAACGGTCTGCGAATCAGTAGCGCATGCCGCGTATGAACTCGATATGAGCGGAATTGCCGTGTTCACGCAAACGGGCACCACGGCGAGACTGGTCTCGAAGTATCGGCCGCAGTGCCGTATCTTCGGACTCGCTCTCGAAGAACGCATCTGTAACCAGCTGAACCTGATGTGGGGCGTGCACCCGATTCTGTGGCCGCATACCCTCACGGCAGAAGACATGCTCTTCGGCGCGGAACGTATTCTGGAAGAGCGTGGCGTGACGAGGCCCGGGCAGGTGATTGGCGTCATCTCGGGAACGACGGGCATGTCCGGCTCAACGAACCTGATGCGGCTGCACGTTGTGGGTTCCGATCGGACTGATTTACCCAACACGCGGCAGAAGATGTCTCGCCCTCGAGCGACAACCGAGCGGCGAAAAAAGTAAGTCTCTCGGGTTCATCACCGGAGGCAGGATGCAAGCAGAGATTCTTGCGATTGCTATCGTTCGACCCTATCCAGGCAAGGATGCCGAAGTGCTCGCGGTGCTCCGCGAGCTTTACTCGATCTTGACGCGCAAGGGGTATAGCAGGGACGAGCTTTATCAGGACGCGAAGGACGAGCGCTACTTCAACCTGCGCTACTGGAAGTCAGAAGAATCGCGGCGCCATGCCTACGACGACTCCGACGTGCAACGCTGCTGGCTACGGCTCAGCCAAATCTGCGAAGTCGAGCAGGTCTTCGAGAAGCTGCACAACCTGACTGAAAACTGGACAGCCGTGGAACAGCGCTAAGAGCAGGTGCTAGTTCACCCAGGGACCGCGGTTCTCGCCGTTATCTTTCTTGTCCTTGGGATCCGGCTCGCGGTAGTTCCCGTACTGATCGAAGTAGCGATCCTTGTCATACTTGCGCATATAGACTTCGAACTTCTTTCCAGCGCGTCGGCGTTTCCATTTGTAATATGCGTTGCGCACGCCAAATACCTGGTCTTCCACTGCACCGACCAGGCTTTTCCGGTGCCACAAAAGCCGGAACCAGAGGAAACCAACCAGCAGTCCCAGCAAAAGCATGGCGTTAAAGAGCGAATGCGAGAGTAAGAAGTAGACCCCTTCGATGGCGGCGGTGAAGATGACAACGTATTTAGTCGGAATGGGGATTGGGACAGGAAATACGAAGATCGGCGTGTCGCGGAACAGTAGAAAGAACACCATCAGGATGGCGTTGGCCGCCGGTCCGGAGCCCATCGCCGCGCCCTGTGCGAATCCGGTGAACGAAAGCAGGTAGCCGAGGATGCCTGCTCCCACAATGGAAATCAGGTACATCTCCACGAAAGCTCGTGATCCGATACGATCCTGTACCGCGGAACCGATGAAGTAGATCGCCAGCATGGAAAGCAGGAGGTTCAGCGGATCTTCCGGATGGTGCAGGAAGCCGTAAGTCAGGAATTGCCAGTACCAATGGTGACTGATGCCCGCGGGACTCAGCGCACCCAGTGCAAGGACTAATCCCGCAAGGTTAGGCTGCATCAGCCGCAACAGCAACAGCAACCCATAAATGGCTGAACTGAGCAGGACGAGGCCGCGGACGGCCCCGCTGAACCGCGGCATTCCGAGTTGAAAATTGGTGTTCCTTCGCATTGCTTATCTTTCTGGCTTCGGTATCACCGGTAAACTGTGATGCCCTTTGTTGTCTACGGCGCGTACCGCGAAATAGACGTTGTCCTTCGAGCGGTCAATCGTCGATTTGGTCCCATTCGCAACCGGCTCGGCGTTTTCCCAATCGGGAGCCGTGGTCATTCTCCAGAGCACTTCGTAACTCGATGCCAAACCGCCCGGAGGAGGATTCCACATTAAAGTCGAGTCGTTCGTGAGCTGCTTCGTATCGAGGCGCACATCAACCGGCGGACCGGGAGCCGCTGCCAGGGAGGCCAAAGTTGCAGCGTTCAACCGTGCCACATTCGCCACGTAATCATAGTCCACGAACTTGGGTAAATCCCCATATTCGATGCCGTTTTCCCTGCGAGGGTTCTGATGCTGATGAGCGAAGTTTTCCCGGTATTCCGTCAGCCGAACGGCCGCATATCCCTGGTCGTTAAACGAGAGGTGATCGCCTCCGCGCAGATAGCGATCGGGCCGGAAGATCATTTTTGCACCAAACGCGGGCAGTAGATATTGCCGGGAAATCTCGCGTGTGTAGCGGGCTAACTCGCGCGAGGGCGAGTCGTTTTCCTGTCCCATGGCGCGGATTTGCTTGATTTCATCGGGCGTTGCGCTGGACGGAATACCCTCGGAGAAGACGCGCACAATACGGGGATCCTGCCCCGGAGTCTTGTCGCCCCCAACGATATCGTTGCTAAGAACAGCTTCAATGTTCCAATTCTGATCGCGTGCCATTTTGGCAAAATGGCGGCTACCGTTTAGTCCCTGCTCCTCCCCGGCAACCGCGAGGAAGACGATGGTGCCGGGAAACTTCTGCTGGCTGAGCACCCGGGCGCACTCCAGCACCACGGCCGTACCGCTGCCATCGTCATTGGCACCGGGAGCGGGGGATTCCGCATCCTGATCGTTGGTGGGACGCGAATCGTAGTGGCCAACCACGACGTAGACCCGTCCGGAATTGGCAGGATCGGTGCCTTTCAATACCGCATAGACGTTTACGATCTCGGTAGGTTGAGGAATGCGCCGGACCGGGCCTTCGGTGAAACTATCGGTTTTCACCTCCAGGCAGCCGCCACAGGCATCCGAATAGCGCTGGAATTCGGACCGAATCCACTCGCGGGCGGCGCCTACGCCCCGGCCAGCGGCGATGGCGCTGGGGGTTGCAGGCGAGATGGTCAGGCGGGTGTGGAAGCTGACCAGCTTCTCGATCGTATGCCGGGCATGGTCGGCGGAGATCTGCTTCAGCGCGGCTGCTATCGCCGGATCGGGCGCCGTGGTCTTCATCCCGGGGTCAACAATGCTGGCGGTAGCCGCAGGATGCGTATTTTGAGACGAAGTATGATGAATTGCTGGTTGTTGAGCAAAAATCGTGCACGACAAGAGCAATAGAAGCATCCCAAAGATCGCCGAACGAGATTGAATCATCTGTACTATTTCCTCATCGAAAGAATTTCTTTGACGTATGAGGCGGAAATTCTAAATATTATTCTGAGTCTTGGGTACCTAGAAGGAGGCAGAAATCGTGGTTACTTGTCCTGTTTGTGAAAGCGATATCGATGTGGACCCGGAAGAGGTAGACGAAGGCGAAATTGTTTCCTGCCCGGAGTGTGGAAGCGACTTCGAAGTGGTAACGACCGAACCTTTGGAACTTTCAAAAATCGAGGAGGAAGAGGACGAAGACGAAGACGAAGATGAAGAGAAAGAGGATGGAGATTATTAGGACGATGCCCCTCTATTGTGAGCGCGGCGGGGCATCAACGGTCCCGCGGCCGATCAGCAAGGGTTTGCACTTTTCATTTTTCCTGTTGGTTCTCTTCTTTTTTGCTTTTGCGAGTTCTTCTCTTGCCTTTGGTCAGGATAGCGGCTCCAGCAAAAACAAGGCGAAAGCGGATTACGCTTTGATCTCCGGCACCGTGTGGACGGCAGACGATCGGCCCGCTTATGGGGTTCCCGTCAAGATTCGCCGGGCCGATGACAAGCCCAAAAAAGTGCGCTGGGAGCTGATGTCCGACCACTCTGGAGAGTTCGCCCAACGGGTACCGCCCGGGCAGGCCGATTACATCATCTGGGCCGACATAAAGACGAAGAAAGGCCAGCCAAAGCCGGAAACCCGTGTGCACATCGAAAACGACGAGCGCATTGACACCAGCCTTCATCTTCCTCAGTAATTCAGAAAAACCCATCTGGAGCGATAGAATGTGAGCAGCACTCACGCGTGCACAACTAAGTCCGGCCCGGGAGGGTTTTCGTGAAATCCGCAAAAGCTGCAGCCTTGTTCGTATGTATGCTCTGTCTTCTCAGTCTCGCTGCGACTGCTGAGAAAAATCCGAATGCCAACCTCCGCGTCCTCATCGGCCAGGTCATGAACTCAGACACAAGTGCGCCGCTGCCCGACGCCGTTGTCTATTTGAAGAACAGCTCCACCCAGAGCGTGCACACCTACATTGCGGATAAAGATGGGAACTACCGCTTCACCAATCTGTCTCCAGACGTGGATTACCAGGTGTACGCCGATTTCCAGGGCCACAAGAGCGATCCGAAAACTTTGAGTCAGTTCGATTCGCGCAAGAATCCGACCATCAATCTTAAGGTCGATGTGAGACGTTAGCGGCAGTCGTATCCAGCAGTTGTGGTTCCCGGCTCTCCCGAAAGGAACGCAGCATGAAACTCCTGCTTAACTGGCTCTTGAGCGCTCTGGGGCTGATGATTGTCGCCTATGTCGTTCCCGGATTTCACGTGAACGGTTTCATGGCGGCGCTGATCGCGGCGCTTGTGATTGGACTGATCAACGCGACCCTCGGCTTCTTCCTGAAGGTGGTCACCTTCCCGCTGGCAATCCTGACGCTGGGCATTTTCTGGCTGATCGTGAATGCGCTCATGTTGCGAGTGGCGACCTTGTTCGTGCCCGGATTTCGAATCGATACCTTCTGGGCTGCGTTCGTGGGCGCAATCGTTCTCATGCTGGTGAACCTGGTGCTCAGAAGGCTCACGCGCGAACCAGCTCACTGAAACTCCTGTGATACCGTATTCTTCTGCTCGCTCTCTACGCAGAGATCCACCATGATCATCGGAACGGGAATCGACATCGTTGAGGTCCCGCGAGTCGCAGAAGCGATTCAGCGCTTCGGGAAACGTTTCACCGAGCGCATCTTCACTGCGGCAGAGATCCGGTATTGCGAATCCAAAGCTAACTTCGTCGAGCGTTTCGCGGCCCGTTTCGCTGCCAAAGAAGCTGCCATGAAGGCGATCGGAACCGGCTGGAGAGCGGGAGTCACATGGCGCGACTTCGAAGTGCAACGCGCACCCGGTGGTCGCCCCACCATCGCCTTTAGCGGAGTTGCCGGCGAGTTTGCGCAACGCCTCGGAATGAAGCGTGCCTCGCTTTCACTGTCACACACCGCGGAGCACGCGATCGCGCAGGTAATTCTGGAAGATTAAGAGCCGTTTCACGTTTCACGTTTCACGAAAACCGGAGTACAACGCGTTCTGTGTTCGTGAGCACTGCGAGTAATTTTCCGGATTCGCCCTCAGAGTCGTGGGCAGAATAACGCGAAACGAATAACGTGAAACGCGAAACGGCTTTCAGCAGGAGAGCTCAATGGTGCAAACGATCGCGGCGCCGGAAGTAGTACAACCGGTGCGGCAAAGCAGTAAAACGATGCTTGCTGGCGTGCTGCTGATGAGCCTGGCCAGCCTGCTTCTGGAACTTTCTCTCACGCGCTTGTTTTCCGTCATCCTCTTCTATCACTTTGCATTTCTGGCGATCTCGATCGCTTTGCTCGGCCTGGGCGCCGGCGGAGTATTCGCGTATGTTTTCAAGCCGCGCCTGGCTCAGTGGACGCTTCCTCAACTTGGCGGCGCACTCGGCATCGCCAGTTCCATCCTGATGGTGGCAGTGCTCGAGATCGATCTTCATATTCCTGTTGAACTGCATCTTACTTCCGGAAATTTATTTCGCCTCACCGTCATTTATCTGATTTCATCCTTGCCGTTCTTTTGTACCGGACTATTTTTCTCCGCACTCTTTGCCCGCGAGACCGAGAACATTTCGCAGCTCTACGCTGCCGATCTGTTCGGCGGAGCCGCGGCCTGTCTCGCGATCGTGCCGCTGCTGAATTTTCTCGGTGGTCCCAACACGATTCTGGTCGCTGCACTGTGTTTCGCAGGCTCTGCGCTCATTTGGACGGATGCGAAACGCACTCGCACCATTGCTGGCGTGCTCGCCGCTGCTTTGCTGCTCCTGATCGCAGCCAACTACTCTGGCCGTCTCATCGACATCATTTATGCCAAGGGAATTCGGCGCGACAAGCCCTGGGTGGAATATTCGCGCTGGAACGCCATCTCGCGCATTGAAGTCGACAATCAGGGCGGCGCCAAAGTCGTCGTGATCGACGCCGATGCATCCACCTACATCATGGCGCTCGATCCGAAGCTTCCATTCGAAGGTAGTGACTATCAGAAGAACCTGATGTCAGCTGCGCCGTCGATCGCCAACATCCTGCGCCCCCACGGTGAGTACGCCATTATTGGTCCCGGTGGCGGAGTCGACGTGCTTCGTGCCGTTTCGAACGGCAGCCCCAGCGTGACCGGAATCGAGATCAATCCGATCATCGCGACGCGCATCATGCGCGACCGCTATGCCGATTATTCGTATCACCTCTACCAGCGGCCAGACGTGCACATCCAGGTGAGCGACGGACGTTCGTGGGTACGCAATGCGAACCAGCAGTTCGACGTTCTCCAAATGACACTGGTGGACACCTGGGCTTCGACCGCGGCCGGCGCATTTGCGTTGAGCGAGAACAATCTGTACACGGTTGAGGCATTCCGCGAGTACTTCGCGCATCTGCGGCCGGACGGCTTCATCGCCATCACGCGCTGGGAGTTCAGAAATCCGCGAGAAGCTCTTCGCGTCGTTTCCCAGGCAATGCGTGCGCTCGGCGGGGGCGATCTTCGCGATCACTTCATCATCGTCTCCGATGGCGCTCTCGACGTAGATGGCCGTCCTGTCACGGTTCTTGCCAAGAAAACGCCATTCACCCAGGAAGAAGAGCTGGCGGTCAGCGCACATCTCGCGCGGTATCCCAACCTGATTCCGCTCTACATGCCTTCACTGGCCACCACAGCAGGGCCGGAACCGCAGGGCGCGAAGCCATTTCGCGATCTCATCTGGTCGCAGAATCCCGAGAAGTTCGCTGCAAGCTACATCTACAACGTCGAACCGGTCTACGACAACGCGCCGTTTTTCTTCTTCACACTGAAGCCCAGTCAGTTGCTCGGATTCGGGAACAGCAATGCCATCGACTGGAAAGTGAACATGGGCGTGCTCGTATTGCTCATGCTTTTGCTCATCTCCGCGCTGGCGGTGCTGCTGTTTCTTATCTTCCCCTTGCTGGCAGTGAAAGCACCCTCGGGTAGCCATCGCTGGCTGCCGTTGCTCTATTTCGTGGCAATTGGACTGGGTTACATTGCGCTCGAGATCACTATGATCCAGCGCCTGGTCTTGTTCCTCGGTCATCCCATTTACGCCATGACGGTAGTCGTCTTCCTGATGCTGCTCTCGAGCGGCGCAGGAAGTTTTGCATCGCGACACTGGCTAGAGCGGCCTTCACAAGTCTGGAAAGCTTTGCTGGCGGTGATCGCTCTGCTGGGCGTGTACTTGTTTGGACTATCAGCGGTGCTGCACAGGTTTGTCGGCTCTCCCTTCAGCGTCAAGCTCGTACTCAGCGCATTGATGCTGATCCCGCTGGGCTTTGTCATGGGCATGCCATTTCCCAGCGGCCTGCGGATGCTTTGCGAGTCGCGCTCTGACGACAACCTGGTCGAGTGGGCTTGGGCCATTAATGCCGCGTCCAGTGTTCTGGGTTCGGTATTGGCGATGACTGTAGCGATTCAGTTTGGCCTGCTGGTGACGCTCGAGGGGGCGGCTATGGCGTATGTTCTTGCGCTTCTGCTGTTACCGCGCCTGCGCCACGCCTGACGAGGTTTAGAAAGCTGACTGATCGCACTGCATTTGCTATGATTCGTTTTTTCCACAGTTTGGCCGGCGGACGCTTACATTGCTTGGGGCCTGCCGTCGTTGTGAAGCATCGAATGCAGCCAGAGGAGCCAGTTGCCTAGTCAAAGCCAGATAAAATGGGCGCAGTTGAAAGTGGGATTGACGGTGATCTTCGCCGTCCTGGTTCTGGCTGTCCTCATCTTCCTCATGACGGGCACGGGCGGCTTATTCACGCCTAAAATTGTTATCAGGTCTTATTTCGACAATGCCGGAGGCATTCGTGTCGGTGCGCCGGTCGCATTGCAGGGCGTGACCGTCGGCAATGTGAGCGCGGTCAGGGTAGTTCCCAACCATGATCCAACGCCGGTCGAGATCGACATGAAGATCGTCAAGAAACTAGCCGCCGACATTCCCAACGGCGCGGTTTCGAGCATTGCGAGTGTGGGTGTTCTAGGCGAAGCGTATATCGATATCGACCGCACCAAGGCTACGGGGCCACCCGTTAGAGATGGCGATGTCCTCAAGATTCGTGACACTCCCGACATTATGGACGTGGTCCGCTCCAGCCAGTCCAGCTTGCAGAATATCGACACTCTCGTGCGGCGCGTCGATCGCATCGTCAGCTTCGTCGAGAGTGGCCAGGGCTCCATCGGTCACCTTATCTACGATCAGTCACTCTATAACCGGCTGAACGCCACGCTGAACGAAGTCCAGACCATGGTTAACCAGATCAGCAGCGGCCAGGGTTCCATCGGCAAGCTGGTAGTGAGCGACGAACTCTACCAGAAGGCGAATTCGTCGGTAGATAAGCTCAATGCCATCATTGATCAGATCAACAACGGACAGGGCTCAGTCGGCAAGCTGATCAAAGATCCGGCTCTGTATAACAACGCGAACGAGACCGTCGCGAACTTAAATAAGTTGACCACCGAAATGAACCAGGGCAAGGGCGCACTTGGCAAACTTGCGAAGGACGAGGAGTTCGCCCGCAAGCTGGATAACACCATCACCAAGCTGTCGATGATTATGGATCAGATCGAATCCGGGCAGGGCACGGCCGGCAAGTTCATTAAGGATCCGTCACTCTATGTGAACGCCGACCAGATGCTGATCGAGACCCGCAATCTGTTGAGCGCCATTCGCCAGGATCCGAAGAAGTACCTCACCATCAAGCTGAAAGTATTCTAAGCCGCGCAGGCGTGGTGCCCCAGGTTCGCGCCTCCTTTGGCGCTAACCTGGGTTCACAGTTCAGAAGAGGCGCGGTTTCAGCGGCACAGACCCGACTTCGCTATAATCCCGAGTTCATCTCAAATGGAGTCATTGCATGACTGATTTGCAGGGGCATGTTGCACTTGTCACCGGAGCATCGCAGGGCATCGGGCGGGCTTGCGCGCTGGAACTCGCGGCTCGCGGCGCAACCGTAGCGCTCGCAGCGCGGAACGAGCAGAAGCTCGGCGAAGTTTCGAGCGAGATCACCGCGGCCGGAGGCCAGGCTTCGGTCTTCAAAATGGATGTCGCCAACGAAGAGGAAATCAAAGCCGCGATCAAGGCCGTCATCGGACAGTTGGGCAAGATCGATATTCTCGTGAACAACGCCGGCATCACTCACGATCAACTGGTTCTGCGTATGAAGCGCGCCGATTGGGACAGCGTAATCAACACGAACCTGACCAGCGCCTACCTGTGTACGCAGGCGGTGCTCAGCTCCATGATGAAGCAGCGTTGGGGACGCATCATCAATATTGCCAGTGTCTTTGGACAGATGGGACAGATTGGGCAAGCGAACTACGCGTCTTCAAAAGCCGGACTCATCGGTCTGACCATGGCGATTGCGCGCGAAGTTGGATCACGCAACATTACTGTGAACGCTGTTGCTCCGGGATTCATCGAGACCGCCATGACGGCGGATCTGCCGGAAGAGCTGAAGAAGAAAGTCGATACCATGATCCCGCTGGGCCGCCCGGGACGCGACGTCGAAGTGGCGAAGGCCGTAGCATTCCTCGCGTCCGAGGACGCGTCGTACATTACCGGGCACGTGCTGAACGTGAACGGCGGCATGCTGATGGGCTGAGGCCCCGCTGATATGCAGGTCCAAACCGAAACAGCGCTAGAAGTGCAACCGCCGCAATCGGCGCGCTTCGTTGTCTCAATGCTTATTGTGTTCCTTGCGGTGTTAGGCTGGTCCGCCATACGCCCGCACGACTACTTCACCTGGCTCCTGGAAGTGGCGCCTGCGCTGATCGGCTTGGCCGTGCTGGCTTTTACCTATCCGAAGTTTCGCTTTACCAACCTGGTCTATGCTCTGATCTGTGCGCAGGCGATTATCCTGTGCATTGGCGGCCATTACACCTACGCGCGCGAGCCGGTCTTCAGCTGGATTCGCGATCACTGGCATCTCAGCCGAAATTACTACGACCGTGTCGGCCACTTTGCGCAGGGATTTGTGCCCGCAATGATCGCGCGTGAAGTATTCATCCGGCGCAGGATCGTAAGGCGTGGCGGATGGATGTTTTTCATCGTTGTTTGTGTTTGTCTGGCGATCAGCGCCGCCTACGAACTGGTGGAATGGCGGGTAGCTGTTGGAACCGGATCCCGTGCCGATGATTTTCTTGGAACGCAGGGCGATAATTGGGACACGCAGGAGGACATGGCGACCGCGCTAATAGCCTCATTGATTGCGCTGATCACCCTGGGTCGCGTTCATGACAGTCTTTTGCGACAATATGAACCAGAGACAAACTTAGATCCGGTGCCCGCATGCTGAGAATCTTTCAGGCCGATATTCCGCAACACATCGCCGCCGCGCGAGAACTTTTTCTCGAGTACGCGCAGTCGCTCGACTTCGATCTCAGTTTTCAGAATTTCGACGACGAAGTTTCCACGCTGCCCGGCAAGTATGTCCCACCGCTCGGCCGCCTGTATCTCGCCGATCAGGATGGAAGCTATGCCGGCTGCGTCGCGCTGCGGCCACTTGAAGATCTGACCTGCGAGATGAAACGCCTCTACGTCCGGCCGGAACATCGCCGCAAAGGCGTAGGACAGGTGCTGGCCGAGGTCGCGATCCAGGAAGCACGCCGCATCGGATACCGGCGCCTGCGGCTGGATTCTATCGAGCGCGAGATGCGGGAAGCAGTGGCGCTCTATCGCTGGTTCGGATTCCAGGAAATCGAGCCCTACACGCAAAATCCGGTGCCCGGCGCCATTTTCATGGAATTGGACTTGCAGCAGGCGCGCATCAGCATATAGCTTCTTACTCCGTCGCAAGCATCCAGTTTTCAACCAACATCATCATCAGGGGTGAATGATGAAGCAGCCTGTCGTCCTCGCGATCGTCCTTCTGCTCGTTTCCACCGCATTTTCCGCCACCGCCAAAGACGTCACCTATAAGAGCGGCGACGAAACCGTAAAAGGCGTTCTCTACGTGCCCGAAGGAAAAGGTCCATTTCCTGCGCTGGTGGCGATCCACGAATGGTATGGACTCAACGACTGGGTCAAAGAACAGGCGTCGAAGCTTGCGGACCAGGGATATGTGGTGCTGGCGATTGACCTCTATCGCGGCAACGTCGCCACTACTCCTGAACAGGCGCATGAACTGATGCGTGGAGTTCCCGACGATCGCGCGACCCGTGACTTGCTTGCCGCGTCCACTTATTTGCGCTCGCTGAAGCAGGTAGATCCCGCGCGTGTTGGATCGATTGGATGGTGCATGGGCGGAGGCTATTCGCTCGATCTGGCGATTCACGATCCGAAACTCGCGGCTACCGTAATCAATTACGGGCACCTCGCAACAGAGGACGCGACCCTGAAGCAAATTAACGCACCCATTCTGGGAATTTTTGGCGGACAGGATAAGGGCATTCCTCCTGACGCGGTACACAAGTTTGAACAGCAGATGAAAGGCCTGAACAAGAGTGTCGAAGTGGTAATCTTCCCTGATGCGGGCCACGCCTTCGAAAATCCGAACAATAAGAGCGCTTATCGCCCTGAAGATGCGGCCAAAGCATGGACCGACACGGTAAATTTCCTCTCGCAAAAGTTGAAGAAAGGCGCGAGTTAACGCGCTTTTCGCAATCCTGTCCCGTTGCGAGATTCGATTTCACTGGTTACTTACTTTCGTTTTGTGAGTAAAAAAATAGGCTTGCAACACGGTTGTACTCTGGTTACTATTCAGCACCCCCTAAAATGAATGCCGGCGCACCCACCACGATGAACATAGGCGAGACGATCCGAAACTTCCGTTTGCAAAAAGCTTTATCGCAAGGCGACATTGAAAAGCGTACGGGGCTGCTGCGCTGCTATCTCTCGCGCGTGGAAAACGGCCACACCATTCCCTCGCTCGACACTTTGGCGAAGATCGCCAACGCGATGGACGTGCCTCTCGCCAGCTTCTTTTCCGATCACGAGTCGGATGGAAACGGCAACCGCAGTCTGCCGCAACTCAGCGACGACCAGGTGCGCTTCCTGAATCAAGTGCGCCGCTATTCTTCCGGCCTGAACGAGAGCGATCGCAAACTCGTTCTGCAGATGGTGAAGAAGATGGCCGCCAGCACCGGGAAATAAACTTCTCTCTACCAATCGAGAGTTAGAAGTCTGAATGGCGCGAGCCCACGTCCTACGGGTCGGCCCATGAACCGGTCTGGGATTGTGAG
>CAWKDK010000027.1:0-71402 GCA_963848375.1 Terriglobia bacterium | reverse complement strand
GGTCTTGAGGTGATGGACTTCGTTGCCGTCAATAATCAGGTCCGTGATCGGAGTCTTGGCATCCGTGCCGTAAACAGCAATGCCGAATCCGTTGCCGCCGCGCCCGGGTGCATCTCGGCCCTCAAACGTCTGCTGGATGTGGTGAACGTTATTATGGAGCAGCTCTATATGAGAGCCTGAGCCGATGACGTTTATTCCCATCGGCGTAAGCCGATGCTCCGCGGTATAGAAGTTGCGGATTTCGAAACCCTCAATGCGCACATAGCTCCGGTTGTGAATCGTTACTATGCCCTGTCTGTCAGCGGGGGTGAAATGCTGTGCATCGAGAACCGCGGTTTCGCCGGGACAACTTCTGAATGTAATGAATCCATCATTCGCGTTGCCGGATGCATTGATATTGACAAGCTCCTCATAGACTCCGCCGCGCACATTAACCGTGCTACCTGCGCGGGCTGTGTTCGCGGCATACTGAATCGTGCGCCAGGGCGCAGTTTTAGTGCCTGGGTTCGAATCACTCCCGGTAGTTGCCACGTAATACGAGGTGTTGACCTGGCCAACTGCGCAGATGGCCGACAAGAATATGGGAAGAAAAGTAAAGATTTTCAAGCTCACCTTCCAGTGAGAATTTTCTCTGCGGTAGTGCGATAGACCTTGCGCAGGACTTCGTCTGGAAGTCCGAATCCGTTCAGGCTCCAGTGGTAACCGAACATGCCGTGTTCGTAGAAGTGCTCGTCTGAGCTCTCGAGGATTCGGAGGGTAACCTGGTACATCTTCTTGTCGAATCCCATGTCTGTGCCATAGACCAGCCGGTCGGCATACTTCGCGTAAAACTGCGATACAAATCTGGGAATGGGCGCTGTTTCCGCATAGCGCGCGGCAATATCAGCGTACAAGTTGGGGTGCCTTTCAAGTACTTCGCTCAGGCGGTTGAGGTCATAACAGAGATTGGCGAAATGGCAGGTGACGAAAGTTGTGTTGCGGTGTTTTTGGACCGTACGCTCCAGAATGTCAATCATTCCAGAGAGCTGCACGATGTGCGGTTGATTGTCCAGGCGCCAATCAAAGGCATTCATCAACCCATCATTCGTGTTGTCCATGGGTTGGTACATCCAGATAGGATCGGCAACGTGAATGCTCACCGGCATTCCTAACTGACCGCAGCGCTCGAACAGAGAATCCATGCGGGCATCATCCGGATGCATGCCGTAGGCATTCATCGTGCCCGAAGTGAGGCCCTTGCCCTTATCGTGGAGCTCTCCGACTCCACGAGCCCCCGCCTGCTGGCACCTTTCTAACGCGCGCACGGCTTCGGGACCGAAACCGTGTTGCTTGTAGCCGGTGTAGTCGAAGTCGCACCACAAATCAAAGCGATTTGGATAGGCAGCATACTTTCGATAAATGTCTTCGAACCTTTTCCCCGTCGCGCCGGTAAGGATAATGGTTTTCTCAATTCCAACCTCATCCATATTTCGCACTCGCTCGGCAATCTCTTCCGGCGACTTCTCATAGGGATGGGAATGCATATCAATGACGGGGAACTTTGCTTTGGAAACTTCAGTGATGGGAATCTTGTACAGCGATTTTGGACGATAGTCCTTCAGCAAAATCGTCTTTGGTGAATCGTGGTTTGTCTTATCTGTAACAGCAGAAGAACTCGAATTCGAGTCCTCTGGCTTCGCGATAAAAGACAGGCCCGATGCTTTACTGACTCCTACCGCCAAGCCAGTAGTGCCTACTGTCTTCAAAAAGAGGCGACGCTTCATACGCTTTCCCCCATTCCGGTTTGCCGCGCATCACCGAACAATACGTTGGAAATGTTGCTGAGCTCCGTTTACTTCTGTCTGCGGGAGCGTGCGGTTGGACTCGACGAATAACCATGCCATGGCGCCAATACCACTCAAGATCGCCGCGATTTCTTGAAAACCGCCGCGGCAACCGGACTCAAGCGACACGCTTATACGTGATACAGCGGAAAGCTCTGCACAACCCGGTTGATCACGTTATCCTGCGATGGCCAGTCGGGACGCAGACCTTCTCGCATGCATCGGAATAAGGCGAGCAGTTGCCCGGCGATGACGTCGAGAAAAACGGCATTCGCATCGCCCAAGCGCTCCAGCCCCGGACATTCGACGGCAACATCTTCGTCCCTCAGCACGTCGCCAGGAATCGACTCTCCCACGATCACCTTGCCTCGTCCCAATTGCTTCTGGTTGAGTTCTCGCAATAAATCCAGCTCGTAGTTTCGTCGCGTTCGATCGGACGAGAGGTAGCAAACGACCATTGTGTTCTTGTCGAGGAAACTCATGGGCCCGTGTCGTAGCCCGAGATATGTCTCGCTCACCGACGCAACGCGACCCGCGCACATCTCCAACATCTTTAGCGCCGTCTCGCGTGCAGCACCGAAGCGGCAGCCGCTGGCTAGAAACACGGCCCGCGTGAACCCTGCCGTTGCGAACTGCGCCAAAGCATCAGCGTTCGATTGCAGTAAGCCTTCGGCAATATCAGCGGCTTGATTGCAGATAGCTCGGTAAGTGTCCGGGCGCTCGGTCAATCCGAGAAAGCGGGCGGCCAGCGCGAGGTTCGAAAAGCTGCTGGTCATCACCAGGCTTTCGTCGTTCGTGTTCTCGCCGAGCACGACCACATGGACATTCGGGTGCGACCCGAATGTACGAGCCAGAGCGCCGTCGCGGTTGCACGTAAATACCACATGGCGCATTCTCGGTTCGAGCTCCAGCATCAGAGACACGGCCGCCACACTCTCGGGGCTATCGCCCGACCGCGCCAATGAGACCATTAGCTGCGGCATACTCGCGCGCACAACATTCGTATCCGTGAGTAGTGTTCCAGCGCCAATGACCGAGCAATTGCAACGCAACTCCGTCTGCAGTGTTGGCCGAACCGACTCTCCGGCGTATTCCGAACTACCTGAACCGGTCAGAATGATGTTGCTGGCGCCGCTCAGAAACTTCTTCAGTGCGGGAGCGGATTTCACTACCAGTTCACAGGTTTCGCGCCACGTTTGGGGTTGGCGGCAGATCTCGCGCAAGGTATGAAAGTATCCAAGCTTCTTCTGCTCTTCCGCTGGCTTGCGAAGCAGCTCCTCCAACGTTTTCTGACTGCCTGCAAGCGTGCCGAGCCAACTCTTTTCTGGAGCCACGGTTTCCATCCGCGATTGTCCTCCTGGCAGATAAACGAAGATAACAGAAACATATCGAAAGTAAAATTACCGGCCATCCTTAATCGTTACCGAGCTATTTCGGGAATACACGATATGGACGAACTAGGAAATACACGCGAATGGTTTCCGGAAGATGATCTAACCAACGGCCTTCGAAGGCAGCTCCGCTGTGCCGCATAGGGCGGAATAGAAGCGCGGCACCATTGGCCACAGATCGTGCAGAGGGCGAGTCGTGGCACTAAACCAGCGTGACTTTGACCCCTGACTCTCGCAGGACTTCCAGGTCGTGCTTGCCAATGCTCTTATCCGTAATTACCTGGTCCACGGCCGACGATGGCATGATGTTACACAGGCTTCGGCGACCAAATTTACTGGAGTCGCAAACGGCAATCTTCCGACTGGAAATTTCCACCATGATGCGGTTGACTTGGGCTTCGAGAATGTTGGGGGTGAACAATCCCGCCCTGGTATCAAAACCATCCACACCAAGGAAGAGAATGTCCGCGCTCAACTGCCGCAGTGTTTGCTCCGCAAGTGGACCTACAAGCGAAAAGGAATTCTTGCGCAGCGTGCCTCCCGTCAGGATCACTTCAACATTCGTTCCTGCTAACTCGGCGGCAATGTTCGTCGCGTTGGTAATGACCGTCAGCTTGGCGAAATGCTTCAACGCGGCCGCGATTGCGGTGGTTGTAGTGCCCGAATCCAGCAGCACGGATTGTCCTTCTTCCACCAGCTTCGCAGCCGCGATCGCAATTCTCATCTTCTCTTTGCGATGAAGCTTTTCCTTTTCGCGCAAGGTCGGATCGAGTAATGCTCCGGCATGTAGAGGCAACGCACCGCCATGCGTGCGCTGAATCAACCCGTGCGCATCGAGAGCTTCCAGATCCTTACGGATCGTGATCTGCGAAGTGCGGAACTGCCGGGCAAGGTCGGTAACCACTACCCGGCCCTCCTGCTGCAAGACGTCGAGAATCGACCGGCGTCGCTCCTCGTTCAACATTCCATTCTGATGTGGCATGCTCTGGCTTTCTTATCTACGAGTCTTTTTCTACGAGTCTTTGTTCCTCGACCGCTTGAATCAGCAGGTGCCCGGTGAACGACGTTTCCAGAGTAGGACTTGCGCTGTCTATCGTGCCAAGTTCTTTGTCATCGACGTGCGTCGGACCGAGTCGTTTACCTGCCTCACCATGAGTTGGCTAAAGTTGGGATCGTCGATCTTACTCCAATCCGTCTGAGCAAAGACCACGAACTGCCCAAGGGTAACGATTTCATCATCTGATCAATGGCGCCCTGCAGCTTATCCCCACAGGCCGGTTAGAACGACGATCGTCTTTAATATTTTGATCCACCATTTCCACGATTTTTCCCGGGAACATGCAGCATCGGTTACGAATGGAAATTCTTCAACAGCAGCGTCTTCGTGCTGTCAGCATCGCCGCCTTATAGGCGCTCTGGCCCGTTTCTGCTGCGGCGGGTAGCCGAACAGACCGGCGCATGCCAGCACTAACGACCGCTTTGCTTGGTTTAACTGCGGAATTGCTCTACAGACTCGACTTATCACTTCGTTCCGAGATAGAGTCCATGGCACCCATTCATAGAATTGATTACAAATCTGCTTGACAATAACACAATACGAAAGTAAAAGTAGCAATCCGTAATTAAAGATCATGTTTCAAAGCAAAACGTACCTTAAAACTTTGGGTTCTTTGTGCGTCGCAGGCGGAAGTCTCCTGTGAGGCACCAGTTCAGTCCGCGTAAGGCTCGAAAATCCGTCCACTCGCTAGGGAGAGTTTCCGTGAGCTGCTCTAACTTTTTTCGCTGTCTCTCTGTCACTGCTATTGCCGCCGTTTTTCTGATTTCCGCTCCATATCTGGCGGCGCAAGCATCTTTTCAGGCGCAATTGCGCGGCACCGTCAAGGACGCATCAGGCGCAGCTTTGCCGAATGCGACCGTAACCGTGACAGAAGCAGGTACGAACTTGAATCGCACCGTTCAGACAGACGGCGCCGGAGCCTACATCGTGCGTGCACTTCGCCCGTCAACCTATACGGTCGAAGTAACGGCGACGGGTTTCCAGACGGAAGTAAAGAAAGATGTTGTGCTCCAGGTGGACCAGCAATCGAGCATGAACTTCGCCATGCACCCTGCTGGCACGAAGACCGAGGTCGAGGTCTCCGCGGCGGCTCCGCTGCTTGATACAGACAATTCTTCGCTCGGCACCGATATCACGAATGAATACGTGAAACAGATCCCTCTACCTAATCGCAACTTCTTCGGTTTGGTGTTTCTGAACGCCGGAGTCAGCGAAGTTGCCGGATCGGGGACCAACGACAATTATCCTTCAGGAACAAATTTCGTCTCCAACGGTCAACGTAACGCGACCGCTGAAGTACGGCTCGATGGCGCTCTAATCAGCGCCCCCGAACAAGGTGAAGGCGGCAACACCAACGTTTACTACGAGCCTTCTGTGGAAGCGGTGCAGGAATTCAAGGTTCAAAGCAGCGCTTACTCGGCGGAGTTCGGAAGCAACGGCGGCACTGTTGTGAACATGGCGCTGAAGAGCGGCACTAACAACTTTCACGGAAGCGGCTGGTGGTTTGGGCAGCGCAGCGGTCTCGACGCGAACGACTTCTTCAGCAACCAGGCGGGGCTGCCGAAACCTGATCACTCGCGTGATCAGTACGGGTTCTCTGTCGGCGGTCCGATCAGAAAGAACAAGACATTTTTCTTCTTCGACCTCGAGCGGGTAAAAGAAGGTAATCCCGTCAACATCGTTGCGACGGTTCCGACGGCGGACGAGAGAAATGGAAATTTCTCTGGCGCTCTCATTACCGACCCAGACAGTGGCGGCGTCGTAGCGAATCAGATCTTCAACCCGTTTCAGGTTTCGCCCGATGGCACTCGCGCTGGTTTCGCGAACAATACCATCCCGTCGCAGTACATCGATCCGATTGGGCAGAAGGTGTTGAACCTTTACCCGATGCCGAACCAACCAGGAAATGCGGATGGCACGAATAACTTCCGCCAGAACACCATTGGGGCGTCGAGCGGAACCCAATTCGACTTTAAGATCGACGAGCAACTTAGCGAAAAGCAGCATCTCGCAGGCCGCTACAGTCACGCGGGCAGCTCATTCAATACCCCAACCATTCTCGGCGATGGCGACACCTTCAACGACGGCATCAAGGGCACGACCAACGTCAACAACGTAGGATTGCAGCATGACTGGACGATTTCACCCACCCTGCTGCTCAGTTCGCGCTTTTCGGTTGACCGTGTCTCCTCGCCTGGCCAGAGCAACAACTATCCGACAGCGCAGTCGGTTGGATTCCCGTCAGTACTGAACGCCAACGCTGGATTGGATCGCATGCCTGCGATCCTTACCGACTCGCCATGGACCTCAATGTTCGACCAGTGTTGCGCAGACACCGGCTTTGCGCACACGTTGTATTCGTATTCTTCGGTGCTGTCATGGACGCACGGACAGCACAATCTGAAGTTCGGTGGTGAACAGCGGCAGTTCTTTAACAATTTCTTCCAGCCGAACTATCCAACTGGGTACTTCCATTTCGGCCAAACTGTCACGGAACAAAGTATCGGCGCCTTTGATCCTGTCCAGGGCAATCCTTTTGCGGACATTCTTCTCGGCATGGGCGATTACGGCGGGATTTCGGTGTATCCAGCCGTTGCCAATAAGTCGATGGAAACTGCGTTCTATGTGCAGGATGACTGGAAGGTCACGCCCAAACTCACGCTCACTCTCGGGTTGCGTTATGAATGGAGCGATCCGTATACAGAGCGCCACAATCGCATTCAATACAGCGACTTCACCGGAAGCAGCGGAATCAGCATTCCCGCAACCACCTTCAACCAGGACGGCGTGAACGTCACCTCGTCCTACAATGCTGCCAACCTGCTCGGAACCACGATCTTGGGCAGTTCAGGGGATCGTCACGTTCCAGTCGACCGCAACAACTTCGCTCCTCGTTTTGGCTTCGCCTACGCGCTTACGAAAAACACAGTGGTACGTGGCGGCGGTGGCGTCTACTACGGAATGAACGTGGCCACAAACTTCCAGTACACCGGCACAGCGTTCCGCAAAGACGGCAACATCAATTTCACGCTCGACAATTTCCAGACCCAGTATGCCACGCTCGAAAATCCCTTCCCCGCCGGTCTCCCGGAGCCGCAAAATGGCTCTTACGGCGCGTTGGCGATGTGGGGCTACGGAAACCAGAACGATCTCGGAACCTCTGCCGCCCAGAATGCCGATATCTATCAATGGAGCTTCGGCGTTCAGCGCTTGCTGCCGGGTGATACCGTTATCTCGGTCGACTATTCGGCGAACCGAAGCACGCATCTGCCATGGGGTGGTGCCAACCTAAGCACGAGCAATCGCAATTTCATCCCTTCATCGATTCGCAGCCAGTTCAATACGCAGCCCCTCTACAACGACCTGCACAGCAATGTCGCGAATCCCTTCTACTCTATGTTCCAGGGACCAAACGCGGTCTTCAATCAGCCCGACTCCATCTATAACAATGATTCGATTCCGCTGCTTAACCTGCTGCGCCCCTATCCGCAGTTCGATGGAGCGTTCGCGGGATTACCCAAGTTGGAAGCCTCTTCGTGGTACAACGCGCTTCAAATTCGCTTCCGCAAGCGCATGTCGAATTACTTCAGCTTCGAGGGCGGCTACACCTTCTCAAAAGAAACGGACGACTCCTCGGTTGGAAGAAACGCCTGGGTAGGTTCGCTTGGAAACGACAACCCGCAGGAACTCGACAACCTGAAAGCTGAGCACTCCATCGGCGCCAGCGACGCCCCGCATCGCCTTGCGCTCGCGATGGTCGGGGACCTTCCCATCGGCCGTAACCGGTTGATCGGTGCAAATATGAATCGGTTTCTCGATGGCGTCGTGGGGGGCTGGACTCTGTCGGCAATCGTCACCTTGCAGTCGGGTCAACCCATCTACATCGGCATGTCGCAAGCGACTCTCGATGACGGCACGCAACGGCCTAACGTAATCTGTAATCCCGCAAGCGGCACTAGTCCGCATCAGTCTGCGATGACCGGGCAGAGCGTGTTCAACTCCTCCTGCTTTGCGGATCCCGGGTATGAACAGGCCGGAGACGCACCTCGGTATTTCTCCAATCTCCGGACTGACGGAATTCACAACATCGACTTTTCTTTCTCTAAGTCTTTCGTTCCACATGAGGGCATGAAGTTCGAAGTGCGTGGCGACTTCTTTAATTTCTTCAATACGCCGCGTTTCGCGCTTCCCGACAATTTGTGGGGCGACTCAACCTTCGGCCAGATTACGTCGACTCTCGGCAACCCCCGCCATGGTCAACTGGGAGTGCGGTTCGAGTTCTAGCGCAATGCGCGAACTTCGATCGGCGAACCCGAACATCAACCAGGCCTCTCGCTCAACGAGAGGCCATTTTTTTCTGTGCGGTACAGGACAACAATGAAAACCAGGATTCTTGCCGGCATTCTTCTAAGCAGTGTGGCCCTTTTCGCCGCCTCAGACGCTCCCGATCAGCACGAGCAAAACTGGACCAACTACGTTCGCATTGGAGCCTACGGTCTGAACGGCGCTGATGCCTCTAACATCGTGAAACGCGCACAGCAAAGCGATGTCTTTGGTATCGAGGTCGATAACGACATTCCTGGCCGGTACGAGAGCTTTCTCGATCCCACCCAGAAGCTCGAAGCAATTCGTGCTGTCGCAAAGCGAGCTCACGACGCCGGCAACTATGCCTTCGTCTACATTGCCGGCACCGAGTGCATCACTGCGAACGCCCCGAATTCAGCTCATACGCTGGCGAAAGATCATCCCGACTGGCTGCAGAGAAAGATCACCGGCGAGCCTGCAATCTTCAGCGCAGAAGCCGCTTTCTGGATCACAAAAGGCGATGAAGACGTTTGGGTCAGTCCCTACGCTACCGAGTGGCGCAAGATCTATATGCAGCGTGTGCGCCAGATCGCTGCCACCGGCATTGACGGTATCTACATCGACATTCCTTACTGGATGACTCATTTCACCGGCTGGGAACAGACTTGGGCCAGCTTCGACGATTACACCGTTGCCGCGTTCAAACAGCAAACCGGACTGGATGCGAAGAAGGATTTGAAGCTCGGCGATTTCTCCGATCCCAATTTTCGCAAGTGGATCGACTTTCGCATTCAAACGATCACGAATTTTCTCCAGGAGATCGATCGCACCGCGAAGAGTGTGAACCCGCAGATCAAAACAATTCCCGAGATTTACCCCGGCATCGAGCAGGAGGCTGTGCGCGTTGGAGCCGACGTTTACAGTCTCTACCCTGTAGTGGATGCCATCGCCCACGAATATGAATTCGGCGAAGGCGACCACATGGCGTCTTCGCGTTCGCAGCTCGATTGGTTCAACTACCAGGTCGGCATGCACACCTTCCGCGCCTTCGCGCAAGGCAAAGCCACATGGATCCTGAATTATTCCTGGGATGGCGACAAAAATGTGGATGCTCGCGAAGCGATGAAGAATCTCGCGATGTCGCAGGTGATGGCCAACGCGAACTTCTGGGATGCTCCCGGCCACAGCATGGCCGGATCGAACGATGTCGCTACTCGCACTGAAATCTTTCGATGGATCGAAGCGAATCAGAAGGTGCTCTACTCGCCACGTTCGCCTATCAACCCCGTGGGTGTTTACTTCTCGCCAGCAACTCGCAATCTCTACGCCGATGATTTTCTAAAGTCGTATCGGGGCACGCTGATTCTGCTGATGCAGCAGCACCTGGAATTCCAGATCGTGACACCCCGAACGCTCTCGGCATTCAAAGGAAAAACCCTCGTGCTACCTGACGTGCGCATTCTCGAAACGCCGGAACAGAAGAGCCTCGAGGATTATGTGAAAAGTGGCCACACTCTCGTGCTAACAGGAGAGAACGCACCTGCTCTCGCTTCTGAAAGCGGCAAGATCGTCCGTTTCGCTAACTCTCCGGGAAAGGCTTACTACGACCAGTTGGAACAATCTTTTGCCGGTATTTCGCCCGACTCCCAACAGAAGTTTCTCGCTGCGATGGTGTCAGGTAGTGATATCGAGATCAGCGCGTCACCACAAGTCGCTACCTCGATCTCCTTCGTGGAGGGATCGCCTCACATTTTCTTTGCAAACTTCTCGGGACTGAAGCCACACGAGGTCGCCGTTCCCGCCACTCAGAAAGACGTCATCGTGACGGTGTCGCGCAAAGTAGGTGCTGGCCATTTTCTGCCTTTCTTAGGAAAGACCCAGGACGTTCAAGGCAAAACTTCGGGCGATAAAACAGTGTTCACGCTGCCCGACATATCGCGTGGCGCCGTCTTCTGGTTTGAAGAAAAGTAGCGCAACAAACCAGAAAAGCTTGCTCAATCAGACTGCACAGCACCTCTGAGGTTGCGATTTGCACAGTGCTCACGAAGTGCAACTGGACAGAAGCGCATAACGCTTTTGCTACGCCACACGCCGTCGTAGTCGCGCATTACGATAAACCTACTTCGATGAGAGCCATGCAGCCGCAATCAAACACACTGTAATCACGACTGAGAAAACGATAGGTAGGATAAAGAGGTATCTCCAGCTCACAACCGTGATGGCGGCAAAACAAAGAGCGAAGGCCCAGGCAATGCCGCGCATGACTGCCAAAGTCTCTGCTGGAAGGCCACTCAGCTTCCAGGCGAGTATGGCGGAGAATAGATAAAACACGCCAACAGAGAGTCCAGATGCAACAAAGAGGTCCCAATACGTCCGGTTGAACCCCTGCACCTGAAAGTGAATCGACCGCATTGAACTAAGAAGCGCGTCAACGCCCCATCTGGGATCGGATTGGCGAAACCCAAGCGTGTGGCCTACAGCAAAAAGCAGCAGAAAAGCACTAGCGATTCGATAGAACGTAGACGCTTTCATATCGTGCCTCTAAAGATCACGACCGCGTTCACCGATACACCCGCGCCCGAGCATTCAAACTTTCCGAGCGGAATTTAATATTCACAGCCACAGTCTGCCAATTAGGGTTGGACGCCTCTTCTTACGATGATTACTTTGGCTGGCTACTTCAGGGTGGTCAGCCTTTTTTGTTTAACGAAAGTTCTGATCCTGCAAGTTCACGAAAGTCGCCAAATCCTAAATCAACTACGAAGATTGTCAGATTGATGCTCTGCTCAGGTTTTCAACAATGCACTCAAGTGCAATCCCTCTGATGCGTCCGCGCAAGTCGCCGTGTTCCTTATCTTTGACAAGGCAAGACGATCCCACGAGTGAATGCAAGGCCACTTGGACTTCCTTGTGGTCCCTCATGCGTCTAAGCACTTACCCTTCGCCACAGTGGCTCTTGGCTTCTATCGTCGTCAGCAAGCCGTTTTCTTCTCTTCTCGTATCACCGTCATCGTATCCCAGTCGTAGGGCACATCCTTGCCACAGTCCAAACAGACAACGTAGGTTCGCGGCTTACTGGGTACGCCTTGACTGTTACGCACGGGCTTGAGAGTTCTGGGAAAACTGTGGTTGGCGTGGATACACCCGAAGAGCGCGTCCATTACTTTGGAGAACATAGCAAGCTCTAATGGAACAAGATTCGGAACCAGGGTAGCTCAGTTTGGAATCTTGCCGGATCGCGGAGAACTGTCAAATCTGACAGGTTGCGTGACTCATAGTTAGCAACTATCCTCTCGCCCCATCTCAACAACACCGCAACAAAGGAGAGCAACGATGAAAAGGCGCATCTTGCTTTTGAGTGCAATGGTGTGTTTGTCGGCCGTGACCGCGGCTGTTGGTCAGGACGCCGCGAAGGTAGACCCCAAGCATTACTAGCACTCCGGTAAGGGTGAGACCCAGCCTAGCCGTCAGCAGCCGGCCTCACCTAGTATCGCCTTCCGATAGCGTGGAAATCCGTCTCTGAGAGGGACAGGAATGGGCGGGATGGCAGAAGAACCCAAGCTCATCAAGATCAGCAAAACCGCTTACGGCTGCTCCGCGTGTCCCGATTTCAAGATAGTTAAACCGGACAAGAAAACGGCACGCGACGAATGGGAGCAGCAGATCGTTCATAGCTTCGTAGATCATTTCAGAAAGCGCCATGTAGGCAAACGATGATCCATTTGTGGAATTTTAATCTGGCCTGATACGAATTGAACGAACCATCATTCCTGTATACGAGGGCATCACATCTCCTATATAAGTCTGCACTACGTTCTTGAGTTCGCCAGCCGGACTTACCCGGAGGCTGCTTGGCCACTTCATCCGTGCGAATTATCCTGGTGGAGGATTTCGAACCTTTTCGTCGCGTCCTCTCCTCGATACTGCAAACCAATCCGGAATTGCAAATCATTTCCGAAGTGCTGGACGGATTAGAAGCTGTTCGGAACGTGGAAAAGCTGCAACCAGATTTAGTTCTGATCGACATCGGACTTCCAAGCCTGAATGGAATCGAGGCTGCCCGGCAAATCCATAAGCTTTGCCCTAACTCCAAGATACTATTTGTGAGCCAAGAATCCTCCGCGGATGCAGTGCGAGAAGCCCTTGGCACGGGTGCGGCGGGCTATGTCGTTAAGGCGGATGTGGCGAGGGACCTCTTGACCGCGGTGAACGCCGTTCTCCGCGGCGAACGATTTATTGGCGGCAGATTTGCGGCAAGCGATTTCTTCGGAAGTTCTATTTCGCGGACTTTCGACCTCCCGCTCAGGGAGATTATCTCACCGCTCGGACAGCGCAGGATTGAAGTCCCCCGCCGTCACGAGGTGGCGTTCTATTCTGACAATAACACTCTTCTAGAGGGCTTTACTCAGTTCATTGGGGCCGCGCTCAAGGACGGGAATGTGGCGATTGTTCTTGCGACGGAATCACACCGGGACAGCCTACTTCCAAGATTGCAAGCGCATGGTTTAGACATCGGAGCCGCGATTGAGCAGCAGAGGTATGTCGCCTTAGATGTTGAAGAGACCATCTCACCATTCATGGTGAATGACCTCCCTGATCCGGCTGAATTCATGAGAATCACAACCAATCTGATTCTGGGAGCGATCAAGGCTGCGAAGGCACAGCATCCCCGCGTTGCAGCCTGTGGAGAATGTGCGCCTCTCCTGTGCGCACAAGGTAAGGTGGAGGCAGCGATTCAGCTTGAGCGACTCTGGGATGAGATAGCCAAGACACATGACGTGGATATTCTCTGCGGGTATCCACTGACAATCTGTGAAAACAAGCAAGACACCACCAACATTTTTCAGAGAATATGTGCCGAGCATTCGGGAGTTTCTTCGTCGGGTGTGATGTCCCCTCTCCGTCCGTGACGCTTCACGATTTGAAATCCCTTATCACTAGTAATCCGTTGGCTTGCTCCTGACGGGGTTTTACAGGCCGTCCTTTGGCCGAAATTGTCAGCAAAAAATTTCGCGAGCGCAGGGTGAAGCACACGCTGGTACTCACTATCTTTGCTCGATGAACACCGTGAAAATCGCGAACAAGAGAGCGGCCAGCGACAACCAGACTAGGAGCACTGCAAACGATTCGGCAATTTCCTGTTTGTTCATGCCTCGCCCACTCCTCGACGGAATTAGCCCGGTACTACGAGCATATCCGCACTTGAACAAGTCGATGTGATACGCGCCACAGCGTACGCGAAAAATCACATTGGATAGAGAGTAGACCCAAGACAACATGCAATCGAGTTCACGGGTTGCAGAGCGTAGCGGTGCGGCGTACGATTCCGCGCAATGGGCCTACACCGTTTTCTCAGTAAGGAGGATGTATGAAACGAGCGCTTACATTGATGCTGGCGCTGTTCGTTGTTGGGGCGGCAACGAGCTTCGCTGCAGACGTAAACATAGGCACATGGAAGTTGAACGAGGCGAAATCGAAAATTGGAGCTGGCGCACCCAAGGGCAATACGGTTGTGTACGAGCCAGCTGGTGATGCCGTGAAAGTTACCGTGGACGGAACCGACAGCGGCGGCACTGCAACCCACAGTGAATGGACCGGAAAATTCGACGGGAAATACTATCCACTGACCGGCGATCCAAACGCAGACTCTCGCTCGGCCAAGAAGGTTAATGACCACACGCTGGCGGTGAGCAGCAAAAAGGCAGACAAGGTCGTATCAACTGGTCATATTGTCGTTTCTCCTGACGGCAAGACCCGTACCCTCACCATAAGTGGAACCAACGCAGCGGGGAAGAAATACACCAGTACCGCTGTCTACGACAAGCAGTGAAGTCTAAGCTTTCAACTCGCAAGCACGAAGAGAGCCAGTTGCGGTCACGTCTCATTCCAACCTTCGGTACAAAACGGCTTCGAGAGATTCGGACGGAGATGATTCAGGAAGCCATAACCAAGTGGGCCGGTGAGGTTAGTGCAAAGACGGTCCGTAACGCAGTCGCTACGATGCGCTCGATGTGGCAAACGGCAAAAGCGTGGGGCCTTGTCGATTTCGACCCGTTCATAGGGGTACGACTTCCTGAGTGGGTGAAGGGC
This sequence comes from Terriglobia bacterium, assembly GCA_963848375.1. Classification (GTDB taxonomy): domain Bacteria; phylum Acidobacteriota; class Terriglobia; order Terriglobales; family Acidobacteriaceae; genus JAJPJE01. Next base: position 56,736 of record CAWKDK010000027.1, on the reverse strand, counting down.
GACCCGGAGGTGTTCACGCTCGAAGAGCTTCAATCCATTCTGAAAGAAGCGCGGGAGCCGTATCAAACTTTGTACTGGCTGGCGGCGGAAACCGGAATGCGAGCTGGAGAGTTGTGCGGGTTGCGATGGGAGGACGTTCACTTTGAAAGCGGGGTAGTGTCGGTTAGGCAATGAAGCACTACACCAGAGCCACCAGTGGCGATGACCGTAAAGCTGCAGATGACCTCGGCAAAATTTTGTGTCCAATTGTGTCCAACGATGTGAAGGAGCAGCTCTCCCGTCAAGAGCTGCCCTTTAATACGAGCAACTTAGAAGAACTTTGTAGTTAAACATTGGTCGGGGCGAGAGGATTCGAACCTCCGACCCCCTGCGCCCAAGGCAGGTGCGCTACCAGGCTGCGCTACGCCCCGATCTAAAGAAGTTAGACCGCGTTTCCGACCATTATGAAGTCTAAGGCAGGGGCGCTATTCGGCGCAAGTGAACTCGGGCGGGAAGTTGCACACTGCGAAGTCTCCGAAGTGCTCGCGCGCTGCTAGATCGTAGGACTTCGGCTGCCTCTCGTTCTGACACGAATACACCGAGATGCTTCTTCTTCCCGTTAATCGTGATCTGCGCTCTCCACGGCTTCGAGATGCTAGAAGATCGTGCAACGCCCTTGTACATCGAATAGCAGCCGTCCAGCTTGACCCTGTTGGCGCTGTTCTCAAGGTCAGTAGATGTGTGCAGGTTGTAACGCTGATTGTTCAGGCCATTGTGGTCGTCGTGATCGACCTTGATGGCCGGATCGGTGACGCCCATGATGAGGCGGTGCATCCGGGTGACCTTCCGGTTGATGTCGGTCACTGCGTACCATGTCGCCTTGTTCCTTCGCGCGCGCCATGAGTAGACGCGCAGGAGGTCATAATCTTCATCATCGACCATAGCGTCGTGCCCTTGGGTGAGCGGTATTCTCTTCAAGCGTATGTCTCCGTACGATATACAGGCCAAACAGGCCATTTAAGCTGTAGACAGTCGCGGGGTGAGGCTAGGTCCTCAATAACTCCCAGCGACCGCAGGAGCACTACACAGAGCAGCATGACGCACTGCTCTGACTGAGCTTTAGCTCTCTAGAAACTCAATCTGCTTTTTCAGAAGTTCATACTCTTCCGTTGAGCATCCGCCCTTGTCTGTGTACCGGGCGAACGTGGCCTTCATTTCCGCAAGCGTCGGTATGGTGGCCTTCATCTCCGCAATCGTCGGTATCTTTGCTCCTTCGACGGCGGCCTTCTGCTTTGCCTCTCTTACCTCCCTTTCGTATATTTGCTTGGCTGCCATAAACGCTGCGTCTGCGTCGGCTTGCTTCTTCGCTTTCCTGTCAGCCCTCCGCTGCTCTTGCTCTGAAGCCCTCAGCTGCGCCTTAATCGGTATAGTGTGAGGCCCAGTCGCATTTCCGAGACTGGCGCTCAAACTTGGATTGCATCCTTCCCCTGCCTTCTGACTTTTATTCAGCACAGCCGCAGGCGGTGCGCCCACAGAGGTATTACCTACGGAGTTGTCTTTTACAGAGGTAGGTTCTAATACAGAGCTATGTCGCTCTGGTGCGACTGGCTCCGAGCGTTTTTGCGACTGACGATCCTCTTTTCGCCGAGTGGATTCGGTTGTGCTCCTCTCGTAGTCGAATACAATGCTCTTCCAGTAGTTCGGCAGTCGATGCGGTCCTCTCAACGCTTCCGTCTTATATTTCGGGGAAGTGAGTGCAAAATTCAAAATGGCCTGCATGTACTTCACGTTTCCCTTGCACTTCTTGTCGAGGATGGCCTGAAGTCTAAATGAGTAACGCTGTAGGGCTGTTCTTGAGAATCTCTTCTTCGGGTTCTGCTTCAACTGCCAGGTTTTGTAGGCGAGAGCTGCCTGCTTCGCCCAATCACCGATGACTGTCCTCTTCAGCTCTCCTAGAGGCAGGTTATCAAGGTTGACGGCATAGAGATTCGGCATCTGCTTATGTCCACGTTTACGGGCCGAAATCCAATCCTGCTTTACTAGAACCTCTGTCGTTCTGGCGATACTGGCTACAGAGCAGCCGAGTTCCTGTGCCAGTGTTCCTTGGGAGAGGGATAATTCGTTCTCATCTGCCTGCTGGAGTAAAAGTCGGATGGTTAAACGTTCGCTGATGCAGCGGCGACGCTGAGAGGCACAAACGTGTCTACGTACGGCTCATATCGAACGTGGGACTCAGGGTGCGGACATCTGGAAAGGGAGCCACGGCTGAGATGTGCATGGACGCATTGGTTTCCTTACTCGCGGAAATCGAACCGTCGTACGCTTCGCACTTCGCTTGATGTGCTGATGTTTTATGTGGAATGTGATGTTGTCGTTTGCGCTGCGCAAAGCTCTCTGAGCACGGCTCCGCTGGGCATACAGGAACTCACATTCGGAACAATCGCGGGACGATCTTTGTTGCTCGTTCATTCTAGCCTCTTACTCAATAATATTGAGATCGCCAAACAAGTCATCCGCAGAATTGCAAAACTCCTGTGTGAAACTCATGTGAAATCAAACAAAGTTATGATTCCCGCGCGGGCATGGGATTACTGTGGGTAGCTGTCGGGATCAACCAAAGGAAAGCCGACTGACCACGCGGTATTTACGTGGAAGCGCGATCCAAAGGCTGTGCAATACCTGTGCGGTCCGCGCGCTACTTGTGGAGTTCATGGGAAAACAACAAAGACTGCTTTTCCTCTTGGGTTCGAAAATATCGTGAGTACACTTGGGGAATGTCTAGAGAACATCTAAGTGGGATAGAAATTCAGCTTCTAAACACTCAGCGATGTAAAGACAAGACTCCCATCTCGGCTGATGAAGCTAGGGAGCTGATCGGGCAGTTTATCGGCAGCGGTACTATCGCGGCATCCCTTTCGGATTTCAATTTCATTCAAACGAGATTGGCACTCGACCAGAGCGTCAGACTTCAGGAGAGCATCGAGAAGCTCGACGGCAGCAGCACCAAATTGACTAAGTGGCTAATTGGCCTCACATGGGTTTTGGTCGCCATGACTGCCGTGCTGATCGCTCTCACCGTGGTCATAATCATTAAAGGGAAATAGGATGAGTGCGGGATCACCACACTCATCCCGGTACTTCAGGACAGCAACGAGACACGCTCGTGCTGCGCTTGTAGATCGTCGGTAGTTCAGGCTCACGTAGCGGCGTGTCATCTCCAACGACGAATGTCCTAACACTCGTTGCAGGTGGAACACGCTTCCGCCCTTGCGCAAGTAATTCAGTGCGAAGGTGTGACGGCACGCGTGCAAGGTCCGCGCCGGAGGATCGAAGCCTAGGCGCTTGCAGAGCAATTTCACGTCACGCGATACGACGTGACGGTCTAGCATGCGACCATCGCGCGTGCTGAACACCAAACCTTGCTTCAGGCTCTTGCACAAACGCTTGCGTAGTTCGAATGAGAACGGTATGCGGCGTTGCTTCTGGCCCTTGCCGTTTACCGTAAGCAGCATATTGTCGAGGTCCACATCTTGCACTCGAAGCCCGAGAGCCTCCGAGATGCGGCAGCCTGTATCGAGCAGCACGAGCACGATCAATTGCAGTCGTAGGTCGTAACTGTCTTTGGGCTTGTGCCTTGTAAAGAGGGATACCTGCGGCAGGCTGAAGGTCGGCAAAATGATCTCTGGTTCTTTGAGTTTGTGGACGCGAAGCGCGGAGCCTGTCCATTTCAGATATGAGTTCACAGCGCGGATGCGGTTGTTACATGCGGTCGCCTTAAGACCGCGCTCACGCATTCGCAGTACGAAGTCTTTCAAGTCGGTATCGGTCGGTGATTCTGTGCAGAGCCAGGCGAAGCTCTGTTCGTACCAAGATATAGTTTGTAGGCTCACATTTTGCAGATACTGACGTTCACGAATGAACTGAGCGAAGCTCATGTTTCCTCCAAGCAGGTGTGCTGGCTTGGTTGGAAAAGCGGTAAGTTCGTTAGAATCAGCGAGCGTGCTTTTTACCTGCGCCCAAGGCAGGTGCGCTACCAGGCTGCGCTACGCCCCGACTGTGTGGAGAGAACTGCTACGAGGGGTCACAAAAATCTTAACACAGGAAAATGGAGAGGTTTGGCGGGATCAGGTTCGCGCAGCAGGGATCGGCTGCGCCACGAGCTAACATCCGCGGACAAGAATGTCCGCGCCACACAAGACTCGGCCGCATTATGCCCCGAGTGGAGAGAGCTGCTAAGAGGGATCAGAAAAAACTAAACCACGCGGACCGGAATGTCCGCGCCACACAAACCAATTCACCACACCGGTTTGCCGTTGTCGAAGCGTAAGATCAGTTTGTCTTCGCCCTTGGAGACTTCGCGCGCGAGTGTCAGCTCGGCACCGTCGAGCTTTACCTTCGATCCGGTTACCTGGATCTCGTCACCCTTTTTGAAGGTCACCCCCATGTCGTCGAGAAACGACTTGGGGCAAAGATAGACTTCCACGTCATCGGTACCAGACTTCATCAGCAACCGTGCTTGCGGCTTTGCGCCTGAAGGCGGGAGGAACTTCAGTTCCTCGACGATGCCCTTCACCTTGGTTTCGGTGGAGACATCATATTTAGGTGGAGCGTTTTTAGGTGGAACGTTGGTTTGGGACAGCGCTACTCCGGTCAGCAACGCAAACAGCGGCACAGCACAAAGAACCCGGCGGAAACGACAACATGGGCGCATCGCAGGTACTCCAGTCGCGTTGCATGTTAGTGCGCTGGAACACGGGAGTCAATCGTGGGTTCCGGAGTTACGGGGCAGGTGCCACGAGAGTCATTCGTGTGCTCTCGCGGTTCGCATTACAACATCGAGGGTCGGGAAGTCTATAATTGCCTACTGCATGCAGAGTCCGCGCTACGCGTTAGTGGCTTACATTCGAAATACCCTGGGCGAGTTCGTCGAGAACTTGCGTAGCGAACTCCATCCGCCGCATGCTCATCTCCCCGCGCATATCACCGTCCTGCCGCCACGCTGTTTACGCGGCTCGGAACAACAGGCGCGTGAACAGGTAGAGCTGGTTTGCCAGGGCGCGAATCCGTTCGTCATTGAAATGGGTGAGGTGGAAACGTTCATGCCCATCACGCCGACCATTTTTATACGGGTGGCGCACGCGGCGTATCGAATGCGGGAATTGCACGATCAGATGAACCGCGCGGCGCTCTGGGCGGAGGAGAGCTGGCCGTATATGCCGCACCTCACTATTGCCAAGCTGGATACCATGGAAGCGGCGCAAGTGGCGGAAAATGTGGCTCGCGAACGCTGGCAGACGTTCAAAGGGACCCGGCGAGTCTGTATCGAGGAACTGACGTTCGTCCGCGAAGCTGCCGAAGAGCGCTGGACTGATTTAGCGCCAATTCCGCTGGGAAGACGCTTGGCTTCAGTTGGAATCAAGTAAGTTGTGCTGACCCTCTGCACCCGCTTCTCATTACTCCTTCATTATCATTGCGGCTTCCTGCCGTTAGCGTCTGGATTACCTCCAAACTACTGGACATGGCCTGATTTCGGATTGCGGATGAACTGTTGAAAACGCTACAACTTACGGTCTGACGCAGGCTAAGCCCTCCCCCAATAGTGCTCGCCTGCTGGCCCTCGCTGGCCGAAAGGAAATTGTATGCACACCGCAGTGTATGGCTCCGGCTATCTGGGGACGATCATTTCCGCATGCCTCGCTGATTTTGGATTGCCGGTCACCTGCTTTGACGAAGACAGCGCGCGACTGAAAGAAGTGGCGCAAGGCAAGCTGGGCTTCTACGAAAAGAATCTGGAAGAAGTGTTGCGCCGTAACATGCGCGCCGGACGGCTGATGTATTCGACGGAAGTCGCCGCGGCCACCGCCAAGTCGAGTGTAATTTTCCTGGCGGAAGACACGCATGTGCAGGTCGAAGATCTGGCGTTGCGGTTGGCGCAGATGGCGCGTCCGCGAACGATCATTGTCGTGAGCAGCCCGGTTCCGGTGGGAACCTGCGCGCGCATCGAAAAGCGGATCAAGGAAGCTGGACTGGCGATCACGATTGTTTCGCAGCCCATGTTCCTTACCAACGGTTGCGCTGTGGAAGACTTCAACTGGCCCGATCGCATTCTGCTGGGAACGAATTCCAGCGACGCCGTGATGGCGCTGAAGCAGACCTATCGTCCGCTGGTGATGCGCGGGGTGCCGGTGATTGTTACGAATCACGAAACGGCGGAACTGGTGCGGGAAGCTTCTACGGCATTCGTCGCGACCAAGATTGCGTTCATCAACGAGATCGCAAGCTTGAGCGAGCGCGTGAAGGCCGATGCGATGGACCTGGCGCTGGCACTTGGACTGGATAAGAAGATTGGTCCGCGCTGCTTGCAGCCGGGATCAGTATTTGCTGGGCCTTTCGCCGAGACGGAAATGGATTCGCTCGCCAGTCTCGCGAACGGCAATGGCGTTTCGTTGCGCATCCTGAGTGCGGCGCGTGAGGTGAATCGCTCTCTGCCGGATCGCATCGTCGACAAGATCACGGCGCTGGTCGACAACATCAAGGGTAAGGAAATGGGAATTCTCGGGCTCGCTTTCAAGCCGAATACGAACTACATCGCTGGATCGACGTCGTTGTTGCTGGCGAAGAATCTGATGACGCAAGGCGTGCATGTTCGCGCTTATGATCCTGTTGCGGTTGCGGAAGGGAACTCGGAGCTCGACGGTATCCGCTGCTGCGTATCTCCGTACGCTGCGGCCGAAGGCTCGGACGCGCTGGTTGTGGGCACCGGATGGCCGGAGTTCCGCGCGCTTGATTTCGAGAAGATCAAGCGGTTGCTCAAGCGTCCCATCATTATCGACACGAAGAATCTGCTCGATCCTGGACGGCTCCGCTCGATGGGCTACCAGTATGTGGGAGTGGGCCGCGCATAATCTCTCTGGAACGCATGTGTAACTGAGATCCGCCGCGAGGCGGATCTTTTTTTGTGCGTGCCGACGGGGGTAAGCGTGGCGATGGGGTTCGAGAGCGACGCCGATCCCTGAAGGACGATCCTTTCCGCCTGACATGGCCGGAGCCAGATTGCTATAATCAATGTACTGGCAGGCAGAGCTCCCGTTTGCCAGCGAGTAGTGACCCGCTCGCGGAAGCACTAGCGATCTCGAGTCCAATCCTCACCAGATGGTGCCTGTAGTTCAGCGGTGGAACGCCGGACTGTGGCTCCGGATGACGTGGGTTCGAATCCCACCAGGCACCCCATCTCTTAGACCCGCACAGAATTCAGCAGATCAGGCGCTCCAGCCCAGTCTTATGGCTCCTCGATGCGATGGAGTCGATTGGCGGGTAAATCTTTAATCACCTGGCGCGTGCCGCTGGGCCACCGGATTTCGAGCTGTTTCGCCGTCTTGAACGAGCCCAAGCCAAAGTGCGCACGGGGGTCTCGCGAGGCTCCGTATCCCGCGCTTGTCGAGATTATATCGTATTGCGATTCTCCATCGTCGGTCGTCAATTTGAGTTGTGCCCCGATCGCCATGCGGTTACTGCGGGTGCCGACGAGTTTAAACATGATCCAGTTATTGGTGTTCGCAGAGACGTTGTGCAGGATTTTTGCTTTTCCGTTCAGCACGGTGACAACGAGATCCATTCTTCCGTCGTTGTCCAAATCTCCAATGGCAACCCCACGATAAGCAGCGGAGACTTGCATGTCCGGTCCTGCTTGCGATGTCACATCCTCAAATTTCATCTTGCCCAAGTTGCGAAAGATGGTATTGGGCTCGCCATAGGTACGGCTGGTGAACTCTGCGATGTTGTCGAGAACATTGGAACGCGCGACGAACAGGTCCTTAAGGCCATCGTTGTCAAAGTCGGCAACGCCGTTGGACCAACCCGACATTTGCAGCGTCGGCCGCGCCAGCCCGCTCCTGCCGGTGACATCGATGAAAATTCCGTTGCCGACATTACGGAAGAGAGGAAAAGTTTCTAGTTCAGTGGCAGTGTGCCAGATGTCAGGCAAGCCATCATTGTCGAGATCGCGGAACTCCGCTCCCATACCAGAAACGGCTTTGCCATTTTCGGAATAAGCGACGCCAGCATCGAGCCCCACCTCCTCAAAAGCTTTGCCCTTCAGATTGTGGAAGAGGGAATTCGGCATGTTGTCGTTGGCGACGAAAATGTCTACAAAGCCGTCGCCATCGTAATCGTTGAAGCCAACTCCCATGCCTTTACCCAGGCGCTTGGCGATGCCAGTTTCCTCGGAGACATCAGTAAAGGTCCCATCTCCGTTATTGCGGTATAGGGTAGAAGGTAACGGTTCGTAAAACTTGGGATGACAGTAGGCTCGTAGGCGGCCACCGCTGAGGCACACAGGATCCCCATTGACATGCCATCGGCAGTAGTTCGAAACGAACAGGTCCAGCTTGCCATCATTGTTATAGTCGACCCAGCCTGCTGCCGCACTCCACATCTTCTCGCCCTTGTAAGTGGGCGTGCCAACGCCAGCTTTATCCGTGACATCTGTGAAAGTCCCGTCACCGTTGTTCCGGTACAGATGATTTTTCGTCACGCTGGCGACGTAAATATCCTCCCAGCCGTCATTGTCAAAATCGCCGACCGCTACGCCCATATCGAAGCCATCGCCAGCCAGCCCGGCCTTCTCGGTGACATCCGTGAAGGTTCCATCGTGATTGTTATGGAACAGGCGGTTGTAGTATTTCGGGGAATCTTTTTTAAGCGATGGAAGTGAAGCCCCGTTGATCAAAAAGATGTCGAGGTATCCATCATTGTCGTAGTCGATGAGGCCTACACCGGAGAGCATGGTTTCCGGCTGGTTCTTGTTCGGCGTAGGACTGCTGTCGGCCACAAACTGTATGCCCGAGCGGGTCGTGACATCCTCGAACCGGATGCTGCTGCTGCCTGCGGACACCTTATCTACTGATTGATCAAACAGGATTCCTATCGTGAGGAGGGCGAAAACAGTGACGAAAAACCGGAGCATTGGCGTGCGCCAGTGTAGCACAAGGTTTTTTGTCGTAGATAGTTATTGATCGGCGGCATCGGCCAAGGTCTTCAGGTGCTCGAACTGTGCTCGTTCGCGCGTAGCCTCAGCGTTTTTTCCCGCTTTTAGCAAGGCCCGGGAAAGGGCGAAATGAGCGTCCGGGCTGCCGGGAGCGAGCTTAACAGCCACTCGCAATTCGTCTACCGCTCGATCGGTGTTATCAAGCGCAAGCCACAGCCGGCCACAAACGATGTGTGCTACGAAATTCCCCGGCGCAAATGCGACCGCCTCTCTGGAGTATTTCAAACCTTGCTCATAATCGGCTGCATTCAGGAATTGGAAAGCGAGTTGGATGCGAGCCGCTTCATGAGAGGGAGAAATTTCTAGTTCACGGCGGAACTCGTCGATCGCGAGAGGAGGGTGCTCCTTAAGCAGAAACACACCGTACATGTAGTGCATGCCGGGTTCGGACGGGTAGAGTGCCAGCAACTGTCTCAACTCTGACTCCGCCGCCACGCGGTCCTGCAATGCGATCAGGGCCTGAGCGTGGCCTGCACTCCGGACCAGCGAAACTCGCGCGGCTGGAATATCGGAGGGCAGCTTCGCGATACGCAGCGCCGCCATTCCGAAAGCGTCCAGCAATTCGACGTCGGAGAATACCGCATCTTTAGGGGCGTCTGGATGCGCGGCTGCGACCTGGTTTGCGATGAGAGTCAAGCGCACGATTGCGATTTCCGGTTGGCCGAGGAGATTGTTCAGAATCCCGTCGTAATACAGGACACTATGGATGAAAGCCGGATCAATACCCAAGCCGAGCTTTCTGCCGCGTTCCAGCGCGGCAAGTGCTTTCGGGTAATGCTGCAATTGGAACTCGGTCAGGCCGAGCATCGCGAACCCGGGGCCCGGTTGTTTCTGTTCGACGGTCACGAATTGTGCGAAAGCATCGCGCGCTTCCCCGAAACGTCCTGTATCGAACAAGAGTGTTCCGAGATGCCACCAACCCTCAGACCAGTTTGGCCGGAGTTTTGTGGCACGGGCATATAACCGGATTGCTTCCGGGACGCGCTCGGCGGACATCGCTGCCTGCGCGCGCGTCGCCAGTTGCTCGAAGGATTCGGGACGCGCGCTAGCCGGTATCTGTTTGTCATGTTCGATGACCTTAGGTTGCATCGGAACGGAGTTCTGGGCGCTTGAGGGCATGGTTCCGCACAGCGCGAGAACGAGAACACCGAAGATTCGCCGATTGCCAGCCTTCATTGGAACTGCCTGAGTTCCCATTGTCGTTGCAGTCATATGGAACAAAACTCACGTTACCCAACTATCACAGCATCGTTGCAGCGCCCCCAAAGACTACCACCAGATAATTGATAATCGGGAGGTACGCTGTACGATAAATGGTGCCGAAGGTTTGGCATGTTTCGACCAAATGCTGTTTGTTTCCTTATGGACCACCTCCAGAATTTGTAGTTCCGTATTGCCTTTTAGTCCAGTTCATCGTATAAGCTTGCCCATAGCTGGGCGTTCCGCATCGGGCTTCCCCCTTAGCAATTCGCGATACGGACTTGGTGCACAAGGATGTTGTTCGTCCGATAATCCACATTCGGAGACGGCGCTGTGGCTTCTGGTGTTGAATTCCGCATGAACAGAGAGGGTTCGTCGGCATTGCTTCCTGCAGACTGTTCCGCCGGAGCGACCGGCACGCGGCAGGAGTTGGTTCGTCGAGTAGTGTCGAGCAGCACGTTCGAGAAATCACCCAAGCTCCGAGCGTTTCTTATTTACGTTTGCCGTTGTGCCTTCGATAACGAGCCGGCCGCGGCCACTGAACAACAAATCGGAATTCACGTATTCGGGCGCTCGCCTGGGTACAACCCCAATGAAGACAATATTGTTCGGTCGCAAGCCCGACTGCTGAGGCTCAAGCTGGAGCACCATTTTTCTAATGAAGGCAGTCACGAGCCGGTACTGATCACTATTCCTAAAGGGCGGTATCTCCCGAGCTTTGAGGAACGGGATCACGGCACTCTCACCACGCACCCGCCGGTACCAGGCGTTGATCGTCCAAAACAATCTCGTCCGAGCTATCTGAAAGCGTTGTTGGTGATGGTGAGCGTAGTGTTCGGCCTGGGAATTGTGTGGCTCGCGGGAACAGCACTTCGCTCTAAGGAGTCCAGTTCGATTCAACCGGCGATTGCCGCCGTGCATCGACACCAGCCCGAAGTCGCCCGGGGAGCAGCCGTGCCTGTCGACGGAGAAGTCCGCATCGCTGCCGGAAATACGGGGGCGCCTTACGTTGATATTCGGGGGCGCCGGTGGGATTCAGATCAGTTCTATAACGGGGGTGTTTCCGGCCCTGGTCCGCAGGAATTGTTTCCTCCAGTGTCGGACCCTTCCCTTTTCGGGAACCTGCGACAGGGAGCGGCGACTGAGACGTCGGCTCCCCAGGCGCAAAACGAGTTTCGATACGACATTCCGGTGAAGTCCGGTGTATATGAGCTCAGGCTCTACTTTGCAGATCCGGCTCGCCAAACGGTGCCGGAATCTGGTGAAGATGCGCAAAATCTCCGGCATTTCCAGGTCAACTTAAACGGGCGGCCAATCCTGATGGGTTTCGATCCAATCGCAGATGCGGGCCAGGCTTCGGTCGACATTCGGGCATTCAAGGATGTGTCTCCGGCGGCGGATGGAAGAGTACATCTGCAGTTTGTGCCTGCCGGCGAGCGTCCCTTCGTCAGTGCGATCGAACTGACACCGGGAACTCGAGGAAAGTTGAAGCCCATCCGCTTCTCGGCACGCAAGTCCGATTTTGTCGATGGTGACGGAATCGAGTGGGACGCGGACAACTACTTCATCAGTGGGCGCACTACTTCCTATTCCAATTCGGAGCCGGACACGAAGATCCCCGAGCTTTACAGTGTTGAGCGGTATGGGAATTTCGGCTACGCAATCCCGGTGTCGCAAGGGAGCTATACGGTCAAACTGCACTTCATGGAGTCCTTTTTTGGCCCATCAGTTCCAACCGGCCTCTGCCGCGGCGCCGGATGTAGAGTCTTCGATGTCACCTGCAATGGAGAGATGCTCCTCAAGGATTTCGATATTTTTCAAGCTGCTGGCGGTGCTTTTCGTCCATTAGTTCGCACGTTTCACAACTTACATCCGAATGGTCAAGGCAAGCTCCTGCTGTCGTTTTTGCCAAAAGTGAACTATGCGGAAGTAAGGGCGATAGAGGTGATCGACGAGGCACGATAGAGTCCGCTTGCGGCGATCGGAAACTTCATGAAACGTGGGTTCAGGATGCTGTCATGCGATCAATAAGCTCTCAGCTTAAAAATATGGGTGCTCGGGTAGATTTGGCTTCCCAAAGCCGTTCGCAAGCACGGTGTATACACCGTGAAATCCACAAAAGTTCTCCGTTGCTGTGATATGAAGTTCAGTTTCCTTCTTCCGTCCAGAAAGTTTCCTAAGCAGCAAGGAGGCTCGAGAATGCAGCGACTATTTGTCCCTCTCGCGGGATTCCTCTTGGGTTTATTCGCTTTTGCAGCCTACGGCCAAACGCGCCCAAACAACTCGGATCCGGTTCCCGCTTCCACTATCCAATCGACGGCACAAGAGGTAGTGCTCGATATGGTATTCCGCGACCGGAAAGGGAAGACAATCCGCGATCTCCGGCCCGAAGAAATCCGTATTTCAGAGGATGGGGTGGAACAAAAGGTGACATCGTTCCGACTGCTGGATGGTAAGACGGTTCGCTCCCTCGACGCGACCAAATCAGCAGAGAGCGGGCCAGTGCCGCTGGATCCCACGCGAGAAGTCCGGTTGGTCACACTTGTTTTCGAGAATCTGGATATCGATGGAAAGAGGTTTTTCCGGCAAGCGGTGAAGGACATTCTTGATATGTCGCCGGAGCCGAATCTGTATTTCTCGGTTCTCACCGTTGATCACAAGCTGCAATGCATCCAGCCCTTCACCGCCGATCACGCTGCCTTGCTGAAGAGCCTGGACAAGTCGTCGATGTGGTCCTTTATTCAATACACGAACCAATCAGCGGAGGTTAAGTCAGAGCTGAAACAGACCCTCTCCGGCGGAGAGCCACAGCTACAAAGCGGCGGGACAAGCGCCCCGAGCCAGGGGCAGATTCAAAGCGCGGTGAACTTCAAAATGGCGCAGATGCAGTATGACATGCTGCAGGAGGCCGATAGCCAGGACCGCGAAGACAACGTGCACGCGACGATGGATGCACTAACGGCGCTGGTTCGGGCGCAGTCGCAGCTGCCAGGGCGCAAGGTTGTGTTGTATTTCAATCCATGGTTGTTCGTATCGGAAACAGTGAAGGAGCAGTACCACAACCTGATCAGCATCGCGAATCGTGCGAACGTCAGCTTCTATACAGTCGATCCAAAGGGGCTTATCACGACGAGCCAAGGCAGTGCAGGGCGCGAGGAACTGAGCGGGGCTATCGGGCAAATACGCGATCAGCAGATGAAAGGGGGCGTCGGCGAAGTTTCCATACAACAGGCCCGTGCCGCTGAAAATGCGGAAAGCGCTCTTCGCTCGAATCCTCTGGAATGGCTGCGCAACCTGGCACAGGAGACCGGCGGTGCCACCATTTCCGAAACGAACGATTATCGGGCGCCACTCAGAGTTGCTATGGACGAAGTGCGAACGTACTACGAGGCCACCTACGTTCCGCATATCGCTGTGTATGACGGTAAGTTTCGCAGGATTTCTGTCCACGTAGACCGCCCCGATGTTGCGGTCCACACCCGCAGCGGATACTTTGCCGTGCCTCAACTTAAGGGCGGGCAGCAATTGTTTGCCTACGAAATGCCGCTACTTAACGCTTTGAACTCCACCCCAACTCCTGTCGACGTCGCTTTCCGCGTTGCGGCAGAACGCTTCAACGATCACGGCCAGAAGGTTGAGTACATGGTGACGTTCGAAGCTCCATTGAAAGGACTGACCTTTGCGCCGCAGCTGGACCAAAAAACTGCTGCGGTCGATGCGGCGTTGCTGGCCGTGCTGACTGACTCCCACGGCGAAATCGTCGCGAAATTCAGCAAAGACTTCGCAGTGCAAGTGGCGGTCGACAAGATAGAGGCGTACAAGGCGGGGAACCTGGTTCAAACTTTTCGAGCGGAATTAACTCCGGGGACGTATACGTTGGAAGCTGTGGTAATGGATCGCAGCGGCAATAAGATCGGAGTACAAAAAGGTACAGTCAAGGTGCCGGATCCCTCCAGCACATTGTCGCTGAGCGATATAGTTGTAGTGCGCAGGACCGACACGTTGAAAGACAACCAGATCCTGGACGCTTTCTACTTCCCCGGAGGTAAAGTGGTCCCAACCCTAAGTGGCACGCTTAAGGGTGGCCCTGGGAATGTTCTGCCATTCTATTTTGCGGTTTATCCGGATCGTGCCACAAAAGACCCAGTCAAGTTGACCATGTCCTTTTATAAGGAAGGGCAATATCTAGGTGCCGCAGAAGCGCCCCTGCCGCCAGTGCAGCAAGATGGAAGAATTCCGTATATCGCGAATTTGCCCGCGGACAAATTCACTCCGGGGGCCTATCAGATTCGCATCGGGGTTAGCCAAGGCAAATCGAGTGTGGAAGAAAACGTGGCATTTCAGATAGAGTAGCCGGGATCCTATGAAGCGCATCGGGTGGTACTGCCTCGGAGCTGGAACGCTGCTGTGGCAGTGGATGTTGTTGGGCATGCTATTGGTGGGGTCGCTGGCGGCACAGGTCGAATCCCCTGAACGACTGCTAAGACAAGCGGTTCAGTTGCAACAGTCCGGTCATTACTCTGAAGCGATCGTCAAATATCGGACCTATCTGAAAGCTCATCCGGAAGCTGCCGCCGTTCGCTCGAATCTGGGGGCGGCGCTAGCTCACGAAGGACGCTACTCCGAAGCCGTTCGGGAATACAAGCTGGCATTGGCGGTGCAGCCCGCAAACTATGGAATTCGCCTGAATCTGGGGCTCGCTGATTACAAGATGGGCGAGATCGATCAAGCAGTCAAAGAGTTTGAGGCTGTTTACGCGGTCCTGCCCGTTGATGATCCGGAGCGACGGCGTCTGACGCTGCTGCTATCGGAATGCTATCTGCGCGAGGGCGCAGACGAGCGCGTCGTGGCGCTACTCGATCCGCTAGTGGAAACAGCACCAGACGACCTTGCTGCCGCCTACTTGCTCGGCACCGCGCTACTACGTCAGGGCCAAGAACAGCGCGGCGCGCTCATGATCCAGCGGATCCTGCAGAACGGGGACAGCGCCGAAGCACACATGTTGATGGCATTCACTCGGATGAAGGCCAATGACCACAAAGGGGCGATGGCGGAAATAGACCAGGCCCTGGTGCTGAAACCAAACCTGCCGGAAGCATATAGCCTGCGCGGAAGGCTGGAGTTTATTGACTCAGACCTGCCAAGTGCCGAGACGGCGTTCCGTAAAGCCTTAGCGCTGGATCCGAACTCGTTTGATGCGCTCTTCTTTTTGGGAACGCTATTGCGTGAGCAGGGTCGACTGAAGGAATCGCACCCCTTACTGGAACGCGCGCTCGAGGTGCAGCCCAAAGAGATAAGGGCTCGGTATCAGTTCGCGCTCCAGTGTGCAACTGAGGGAAATGACAAGCGTGCAGCCGCGCTATTGGAATCCTTGATAAAGGATGCCCCCGATTATGCTGAGGCGCATCGCAGTCTATCCACAATCTACTTTCGTGTCGGGCGTGTGGCGGACGGCCGCCAGGAAAGGAAACTCGCGGAAGAGATCGATGCGCAAATTCAGGCAAAAGATCAGGAGCTAGGGCGGAGTCTGAAGTGAAGCAAGCGATATGGGTCCTGGCATTGCTGGCGAGTGCGGTAGGACAGACAGCACCGCAGACGTTTGAAGAGCTCTCCACGACCGCCCAGAAAGCGTATGAGGCGAACCGTCCGGAAGAAGCGGCGCAACTCTACGCGAAGGCGGTCAAACTACGTCCGGATTGGGCCCAAGGCTGGTGGGCGCTCGGAATGATCCAGTATGAACGCGATCATTACTCCGAGTGCCGGGATGCATTGACGCGAATGGTGAAGCTGGATGCCTCGGCGGCTCCCGGTTGGGCTCTTCTCGGTCTTTGCGAATTTCGCACCAAACAATACGACGCTTCGTTCCAACATTTGAAAAAAGCGCATATGTTGGTGTCGGTACGGCAGTCAGGCGGCCCCTTGCTGGATATGGCCGACTACCACCTGGCATTGCTACTGACAAGACAAGGCGCCTTCGAATTGGCACAGGAGATTTTCGTACGCGTCGCGCTGAAGGTCCAAAGTAACCCAGAGATGATGTTTGCAACCGGGCTGACATCGCTTCGCATGCCGATCCTGCCGTCCGATGTTCCTGTGAGCCAGCGCGACGTGGTGACCATGGCGGGTAAAGCATTCTGGGATTTAGCCACACAACCACCCGAACAAGCCGAAGCGGATTTCAACGCGCTTGTCTCGAAGTATCCCAACTATCCAAATGTGCACTATTTTTATGGCACATATCTGGCGGCGCGCCATCCCGAACAATGTGCGCCCGAATTCCTGAACGAGTTACGCGTCAGTCCTGACAGTGTGCCCGCCCGAGTTCAATTGGCTTTGCGCTACATCATTGAAATGAAGCTTGACGAGGCGTTGAAACTGGCTCGAGAGGCGGTGGCACTGAGCCCAGATTCCGTGGGAGCGCAGTTAGCGCTTGCGGAGACGCTCCGAGCTCAGGGCAATGACGATGGAGCGCTGGCCGCTTACCTGGAAGCGAAGCGGCTTGATCCGGTCAGCCCCAAGATCCGACTTTACTTAGTAAACGCTTACCGCGCTCTTGGCCGCATTGACGACATGCGGCGCGAACAGGGTGAATACGATCGATTAAAGGTCGAGCAGCCAAACTGGCCTTAGGCTTCCGGAAATTGGATTTGGAACCCATCGCCAGACTGGTCAAACGCCCAACCGAAGTAAACCCCAGCATAGGAAGCACAACCTCAAGACTTCTCTCCCTTATCGAGAAAATTTCGCGGTGAAATGTACAAAAGGACGGGGTATACACCGTGAAACCGCCGTGAAACACCTTGTTGATTTGTATTAGCCCTGTTGTATTGCGCTTGGACATCTGTGAGTGGTTTGAGCCATCCGGTTTTTTGGGTAAACGTTTACTGAACTTGAGTAAACGTTTACAAGGGGAAGGTCGGAGCAGGACTCAAATCGCCGGTTAACTGGAGAGGCGCAGATCTATGGATATTAATAGGGGCTGTCTAGCGAGATTTTCGATCTTAGCAATCGCTGCCATGCTGATGTTTGTTAGCTTGGCGGGAAATGCGCAAACGACCAACGCGACCCTTACTGGAACCGTGTTTGATTCATCAGGCGCGATCGTTCCTAAGGCGAATGTGATCCTGACGAATGAGTCGAGCGGCGACCTGAGGCGCACGGTCAGTAACTCAGATGGCTACTTCACCTTCGCTGCAGTCCCACCTGGCAGTTACACGATCAGGGTGGAGATGGCTGGTTTTGCCGCGTGGGAGACTACGTCTGTCGTCCTCAACGCGAGCGATAAGCGCAATGTATCGGGAATCAAGCTGACGCCGGGTGCGGCAAAGGAAACCATTACTGTTGAAGCCACCGCCGCCCAGATTACGCCGATCGACTCGGGTGAGAAGTCGAACCTTATCACCGAGAAGATCCTGCAGAATGTCGCCATAGTCGGGCAGAACGCCGCTGAGTTCGTCAAGATCATGCCAGGCATGGCTATGACGGGCGGAGTCATAAACCAATCGTCGTACGCCGCATCGGACGAGCGCACCGGCAATGGACCGGTGCAGAACTTCGCTCCGAACGGTTTGCGCATCGCGGCCATGGACATCACCTCGGATGGCGCCCACATTATTGATCCTGGGTGCAACTGCGGCCAAGCCATGAATACCAACGCCGACATGACATCGGAAGTGAAGGTGTTGACGTCGAACTTCGGTGCCGACTCGTCGAAGGGGCCGGTTGTCATCAATGCCATCGGCAAATCGGGCGGCGATCAGTACCACGGCGAAATTTATCTCTACAACCGCTATTCCATCTTCAATGCCAACGACTGGCTCAACAACAATGCCGGCCTCATTCCAGCGGAACCCGCCGGCCAGCGGTGCGCCTCGCCCGGAGACGAGTTACTGGTATCCTGGCGCGCAAATCGGCGGCCCTGTGGTTTTCCCATGGACGAAGTTCAACCGGGAACACCATAAGATGTTCTTCTTCTTCGCCACGCAGGCGTACAGACAGAACGTAGACAACGGTATTTACCGCGCAGTCGTTCCGACGCAGGCGATGCGGAACGGAGATTTCAGCGATGCTGCCTATCTCAGCAACTGCTGAACGGCTCTGCCATCACGGGCGTGCCGAACAATCCACGGATACGTGAACGGGATTCTTCCCTCGAATCTCATCGACCCGAATGGGCTTGCGTTGATGAATACGTATCCTCTGCCGAACGTGGATCCGGGGGCCAATGGCGGCGTGAACTATATCAACTCCCAAACACGCTATTCGAACATGTTCCAAATCCGGGGACGTGTCGACTACAACATTACCGATTCGACAAAGTTGTATGTCTCGTACAACCGGCAGAATGATTCCGCCGAGGAGAGCCTTGATACGCTGTGGACGGGAAATGCACAGAGCTGGGCTTCGCCGACGACTCCCTATCCCACCCCATCTACTCGAAACCAGTCATTCCGAAGTGGTAACTGCGAATTTGACGAAGGTCATCAGTCCCACGCTGACCAACGAGGTGGTGTTCAGCTACACATGGCTGAACCTGCCCAACAGTTTTCAGGATCCGACAAAAGTGCAGCGTGGATCGCTGGGCCTCAACTACAACATGCTCTTCAACCACGCATAACCAGGACAAGCTCATCTTCCCGCAGATGACGGGCTGGGGCGACGGTATTTCCAACATGCTCAACGCCGGATTTGAGCTCAACGGAACGGTGTACGCCAAGAAGACCCTGCCTTCAGTGGCGGACAATGTCTACAAGGTTTGGGGAACTCACACCAGCAAGTTTGGTTTCTATTGGGAGCGCGCCTGGAACTCGCAACCCGGAAACAGTACCGTCAACGGTCCGCTGTATTCAGCAGCTGGGGCAGAAGCAGTAGCGGCAATGCATATGCGGACATGCTCATCGGGCAGACAACCCAGTATTCGGAAACGAATTACGACGTCGTTCCCGCTTTCCGTTACATGGCCACGGAGTTCTATGGGCAGGATTCCTGGAAGGTTTCGCATCGCCTGACCCTGGAGTACGGCATGCGAGTCTCTCACCTCGGTCCCTGGACCGATACCACCGGCTATGGCTTTGCCGCCTGGTATCCCAACCTGTACGCGGCTGGCCAAGGCGCTGCGGTCAAACGGAGTGACGTTCCCGGGTATCGAATGGAACAGCCGCAACGCTTCAACGCCACTCTCGGGTACGCCGAGCAGGGCCTTCTTCTATAATCCGCGCGTCGGTTTTGCCTGGGATGTGTTCGGCAGCGGGCGAACCGTTCTTCGTGGCGGGTACGGTATGTATCGTTACCACGATGAACAGAACGTGCAGAACCGCGCTTACAACGTTGTGCGTGGATCGTTCTCGTCTCCGACACTCAAGGAGTCGAACCTGACTTCACTGGCGCCGCTCAGTTCCAGCGTTTCCGCGCCCGAGCAGTGTGTCTGCGCTGGATCCGACTGACTCGGCGCAGC
Source organism: Terriglobia bacterium (assembly GCA_963848375.1). Taxonomy (GTDB): domain Bacteria; phylum Acidobacteriota; class Terriglobia; order Terriglobales; family Acidobacteriaceae; genus JAJPJE01. The sequence goes on along the minus strand of CAWKDK010000027.1, from coordinate 37,057 downwards.
CAAGGGTACAGAGCTACAGCTTAACTGTGGCCGAGCGGTATGCCATGGAATAGCGTGCTGGAAGTTGCTTACGTCGGCAATAAGGCCGATTATCTCAGCAACTACAACAATAACTTCTCCCAGATCAATGATCTTGGGAGTTGGCACGTTTGTTCAATCAGCGGTCCGGTATAGGCTGGCTGCCGAATTGCGATCCCACACTCGACGGACGGTAGTGGGGCTTCTTGCGACAATCCGAGACCGCAGCCATAGCAACGGCTTTTCGGACCCTCACATACTGGCAGCGCGCCCGTTCGGCGCGCACTATGGCGGGACCCTAAAGATCCTCAACCATCGAGATGTACTCGAACTACAACAGCTTGCAGGTGTCGTGGAACAAGCAGGCAGGGCGCTTCACCTACATGGCTAACTACACTTTTGGTAAGGCGCTGGGTATTCGCGGCGAGAATGGCGGCGGAGGAAACATCGGCGATCCGACCAATCTCAAGAACAACTACGGAACGCTGCCCAACAACCGCACGCATATTTTCAACCTCGCTTACGTCTACCAGGTTCCCAATCTCAACAGCGAGAACAAGTTGGTGAAAAGCGTATTCAACAACTGGCAGGTTTCCGGCATTGGCCAGTATCAAAGCGGCGCAGACCTGCAAGCTGCAAGCGGCAGCAATCGCCAACTTCAACTACACCGCCTATATCCCGGCGGGTACAACGTTCATGGGTAAGACGCTTGCTGTGCCGATTCAGGCAAGCAGCCAGAACGTACTTGGCACCCCGGACGTCCTGCTCATGCCGAAGGTGATCTGCGATCCACGGAAAAATCTTGGGCCGCACCAGTACATCAACGGCAACTGCTTCCAGGGTTTTGCCACACCTGGCCAGCAGGGCAGCTATGTCTTCCCAACTTTGACCGGCCCAGGATTCTTTAATACCGACCTGTCGCTGTTCAAGAATTTCACCTGGGGAGCCTCCGAGAACAAGAAATTGCAATTCCGCTTCTCGGGATACAACTTCCTGAACCATGCGAATCCCACCTTCATCTCAAACGATCCGGCCTTGAACCTGAACTTCAATCCGCAAGGCCAACTGGTCGCCAACGGAGGCAAAACGTTCGGAGTCGCAAGCTACAAGACTCGGCCACCGAATTATGCAGATGGCGATCAAATTCAGCTGGTAGTTCGATCTGTGAATAGAAAAGGGGCGGCATCCCGGGCCGCCCTTTTTTATTGTTACGTCACCATGTTCTTCGTGCGCGGAGCGAGATAAGAGGATCAGCACCACGGGTAGGCACAGGGAGACACTGTCAAAATCGGTAAACGATTACTCGTTTCTGTCGAGCATCGAGAAGCCAATTCCTTTTAGCCCTCTAGATCCCCATTTTTTCTCGGAGCTGTAGCGGTAGAAAATGCTGGGGATGAGGACACTCGCGACCTCAATGTTCCGAGTCGAGGACGCTCATCGTTTCTGTTTTTCGGCGCGAAGCTTTTCCAGCACGGCCGCAGTCTGAGTATCGGCGGGATTCAGACGGTTAGCGTGCTCCAGCACCGGCAGCGCGGCGTCGTTATCACCCAACATGTAGAGCGTCGCACCAAGGAGCACCACTGAACCGTAGTAGTCGGGGCGCAAAGCAACAGCCTTCTCCAGCGGTGCGCGCGCCTCTGCGTATTGCTGCAAGCGGAAGTAGGTGAGTCCCAGGTTATGCCATGCCTCGAACGAGCCAGGATCGAGACGCGTCGCCTCACTTAGCGGATCGACAGCATCCGCGAAGGCGCCCGCATCGCCGAACAGCTGCCCAAGCAGCGTGAGCTTCTCCGGGTTGGTGGCGTCGGACACACGATGGCAGATCTCGCGCGCTTCCGTCAGTGGTCGGGTTCGGAGGGCGGTAGTGCAGTCGCGGACGTCCTTTTCTGTGTTCTTATGTTCATCCTTATACTGGGCGTAGAGACTGTACTCGCGAGTCGCCTCCTCCTCGCGTCCGGCGCTGGAGTAGGCGCGAGCCAACCGGTAATGGACGCGATAGTCGTGAGGCAGGAGCTTGGCTGCGCGCTCCAGCCAACTTATTCCCTCCGTTACGTTGCCTGACGATATATATGCCGTTCCCAAATAAAAGGCGGTGTCTGGAAACGGGGGGTGCTCGGCGACCGATCCGAGGCGCTGGATGGCCGATTTGTAGTCGTCCGATAAGAGGTCCAGCCTCCCCAGGTAGTAAGTGATGTAGCGCGATTCGCCGGTCTGCTTCTGAAGCTTCTCGAACTCGCGGCGTGCTTCCTCATTGCGGCCGAGTGACAAGAGGCAGACGGCCAATTCTAACCGCGCCCGCGGATTCGCCGGATCGCGCGTGACGGCTTGCTGAAATTCGTTGGCAGCCGCCTCGAACAGCTGCTGTTGCATCAGTTGCATGCCGCGGGCAAGGTGCGGATCCGCGTCGCTCTTCTGATCCTGTGCCAGAGAGATTCCTGCTGCGATCGCTAACAAACAGAGGGCCGTCACGAACCGAGTCATCGGTGAAATCGCTCCTTCGCGACTATTCCAGCGCCTTCTTTCACAGTGACCAACTGATCGACACCGACGCTCTTCACGGTGTCGCGCGTGCCGTTGGGCCAGGCGATTTCAACGTCCGCAGTCGTAGCTGCTCCCAGACCGAAGTGCAAGCGCCGGTCTCCGGAGGAAAGATATCCCGAGGACGCCAGCACTCCCTGAGCCTGCCTGCGGCCACCGTACGCCACGGTGACCACTGCGCCGATGGCGCTGGTGTTTGAACGAGTTCCCACCAGCTTCACTTTCAGCCAGTGCCCGGTGCCACTGACATCATTGCGCAGCAACGACGGTGGTTCGTTGATGTTCATGATTAGAATATCGAGGTCGCCATCATTATCGAAGTCGCCAAAGGCCACGCCGCGGCTGGCGTGGGACTCCGCGATCGCTGGACCAGCGGCATCAAGAAGCTCTTCGAATCGGCCGCCGCCCAAGTTTCGAAATAACACCCGTGGCGTCTTATGCGGAAACTCCGGATGCTTCTGTTCAACCTCGGGGAAGGTGCTTCCCGTCACCCAGAACAGGTCCGGCAGTCCGTCGTTGTCCAAGTCGACGATGCCACTGCCCCAACCGACATAGCGGGTCTCCACACCCAACCCAGATTTCAAGGTGACATCTTCAAACCCGAGTCGGCCCTTATTCCGGTACAGAGCTACGGTATCTTCTGCGAAATGGGTCTTCAGCACGTCGAGCGAGCCATCGGTGTCAAAATCACCGATGCCGATACCCATGCCGGCCTGTTCGTTGCCGTCCTCGTTCACGGCCAAGCCCCATTGCAGTCCCTGCTCCTCAAAGGTGTTGTCTCCGCGGTTGTGGAAGAGCAGGCTGGGAGTGGAATCGCAGGCCAAATAGATTTCCTGCCAGCCATCACCGTCCAGATCCGCCGCCACGGCAGTCAGGCCGAATGTTGGCGGCACGGCACCGATGCCGGAACGAGCAGTGACGTCCGTGAAAGTCCCGTCGCCATTGTTGTGATAGAGCATGGGGCGTTCCGGTGTCAGACCGCGCGGGCCACAATTCACCGGAACACCTTTGAAGTTACAGTTGGGGTCCTTCCCCGTGGGTGAGATCTTGTCGAAGTCGAAAACCAGGTAGTTGGAGACGAATAGATCAAGGCGGCCATCGCGGTCGTAGTCCACCCACGTGCAACCAGTGCCCCAGCGCGGGCCTGGATGCAGCAGACCAGCTGACTCCGTGACGTCGGTGAAAGTGCCATCGCCGTTGTTACGGTACAGGATGTTCTGAGGCCAGCCGGTGATGAAGAGATCCTCGAGACCGTCGTTATTGTAGTCACCGACGGTCACGCCGAATGCCCACCCTTGGCTTACCAGACCCGCTTTTTGGGTGACGTCGGTAAAGGTGCCATCGCGGTTGTTCTTATAGAGCCGGTTGGTCGCCCCCTTCACCGGCCCTTCGTGGCGTGTCCCCGACAGCAGGAAGATGTCGAGCCAGCCGTCGTTGTCATAGTCGAGGAAGGCGACACCGCAACCCATCGACTCCAGGATGTAATCCATGCGATTTGGGGGACCGAAGATCACCGGTGCGCGCAGGCCAGCGCGCGCGGCGACATCGGTGAAGTGCGCGTGAAATGGAAGCCCCGAAGGTTTTCCGCGCGGTTGTGGCCTAACCCCACGGGAGGCCATGCCCCCCAACTCCTGTGCCCCGGCAATACCGGCTCCTGCGGCTCCTGCGGCGAGGATGGCAAGGAATTCGCGGCGATCCATATCGCCGTAATCTTATAAGACAGCTCACATTTGTTGGTATCGAATCTGAGCCTTAGGAACGAATCCGTGGCGCGCTTGCATCCTATTTGCTCTTCGCCTACTCAGGAGTTATAGTCACGACCCTCTGTCGGCACAGCCGACCAGGACCGCGAAGACATTTGCAGCCAGAGATTGCTGAGGAGCGGAAGAATTATTAACAAGTCTGTCAAAATCGTTTTGGTCCTGCTGGCGCTCTCGTCATGCCTCGTCGCCCAGATGCAGTCGAATGACAACTGCGATCTGTCGGTGCGCGTTCGGGCTAATGACGAGCGGAGCATCGAGGTGCCAATCCAGGTCGAGGTGCTTTCCGCCGAGGGAACGACGATTGCGACCAGCCATGTGACTGGAGATGAGCCCGCGCAATTACAAGTAGGCACTGGAAGGACCTACAGGCTGAGAGTGTCCGGAATCGGCATTGAGCCGGTTACCACTGCGTATTTCACGATCAATGCGCTAGAGCAGATGCACTCAGAAACCGTTTATGTGAAACTTGCGAACCGGAAGGAGACAACGGAATCAGCACCAGCATCGCCGACTATTTCTGTCAGTGAAATGAATATTCCGAAGAAGGCCGGCGCGGAAATGGAAAAAGGACTGGATGCGTATTCCAAGGGTGACATGGCGCAGGCTACTGCACACTTCGAAAAAGCCATTGCCGCGTATCCGCAATATGCGCGCGCCTTTAACCTTTTGGGAGTGATTGCGATCAAAGACTCTCATCGCGTTCAGGCGAGAGAACTCTTCTCGAGGTCGATTCAGGTTGATGACAAGTACCTGCCGGCATATGTCAATCTGGCACGAATGGATCTCCAGGATCAAAACTACGCAGAGTCGGAGTCGTTACTGGAGAAAGTGATGGCTCTAAATCCATCCATGCCTGACGCTTTGGCCGTGCTTGCCGGCACGGAGTTCGCGAATAAGGAATACGACAAGGCCCTTCTGGACGTTCAGCGTATTCATGTTCTAGCCAATCACGAAGAATTCGCGGAAGTGCACATCATGGCTGGTAAGGTCCTTGCAATGCAAAATCATCCCGAAGCAGCTATTGCCCAGTTCCAGCTCTTTCTGACAGAGAAACCAGACAGCCCTCAGGCCGGGAGCGTCCGCAACGCTCTTGCTTCACTCAAGGCAGGACAACAACGGTGAAGCATTCCAGGCCAGGCCAGTGCGCTTGATCGGCCTGCGTGCCTGCGAGTCGAGCAAACCATCTCCGCCACACTCGCACCAGCAATAGAACTTACTCTTGCTCACATGAATGCAGGCAGCTATCGTTTGAAGATCCATCGCACCGGGTCTTCCGCGCCAACGATGCCTATTCAGCCTATAGAGATGAGTGCACCCAGGGATTTGAAACCGGCACAACTTGATGAGCTAAAGAAACTCACACGCGATCTTCCGGAAGCTGGTCGCGTTGTCCAAGTCGGAGAAGACGGCCCCCTCGGGTTGTCGCCGCCGATGCGCAGCAATGATGTTGTACAGGGCGACCTTGGAGAAGATAAAGAAGCAGATGTCCCGACGCACTGAAGGAGGTACGCAAGGTTGAACCGTCGATCACTCCTGCTAGGCGGAGCTTGTGCCTTGGCATTGACTGGAGCCTCCAAGGTATTCGGTGACTCGCGGCTCTTTCAAGGGCAAGTTCCAGATGGGCCTTTCTCGCCGTTCTGGGAGTCTCTGAAGTCATACCGCTGCCCAGATTGGTTTCGTGACGCGAAATTCGGAATCTGGGCGCATTGGAGTCCGCAATGCGTGCCTGAGCAGGGGGATTGGTACGCGCGAAACATGTACATGCAGGGGTCTGCGCAATACGAATACCACGTAAAGCATTTCGGCCACCCATCACAGTTCGGATACAAGGACGTTTGTCATCTCTGGAAAGCAGAAAGATGGGACCCGGAAGCCCTCGTCAAACTCTATAAACGCGCCGGAGCGGAGTACCTCGTCGCTCTAGCCACCCACCACGATAATTTCGATTGTTGGAATTCGAAGTATCAGCCATGGAACTGCGTCAACGTAGGCCCGAAGCGCGACATAGTGGGGACGTGGGCCAAAGTCGCACGGGCTAACGGGCTGCGATTTGGCGTGAGCTACCACGGAACTCCGCACCGCACATGGGATGAGTTTCTTCCCGTTCGTTACAAAAGTGACAAGACCGGGCCGCTGGCTGGAGTTCCGTACGACGGCATGCAAACAATGCGCGATGGCAAGGGCAAATGGTGGGAGGGCATGGATCCCCAGATGCTCAACGGCAAACCGCATGCGAAAAATACGCCCTGCCCTGAGTTCGTTCAGCAATTCCTGCTGCGCGTGCAGGATGTCATCGACAGCTATAGTCCCGACATTTTGAACTTCGACGACGGCGCTCAGTTCACCTTTGACGCCGGCGGTGCCTTCGCTCCGGATTTGCAGGTGTGGTTAGGAATCCCGGATTTGGCTCCGCAGATCATGGCTTATTACTACAACAAGAATATGCAGGCAAATCACGGTCGCCTGGAAGGAGTGGTTGACCTGAAGGAGGTTCCGGAGCCGGTGTGGGGCACGCTAACACGCGACTTCGAAATGTCGATGGCGGATCGCCTTCAGGCAGAACCATGGCAGACAGAGGCTTGCATAGGGCAGTGGCATTACAACCGGACTCTCTTTACAAACCACACGTACCAGAAAGCCTCGTTGATAATCCCTTTGCTGGTGGATATCGTCAGCAAGAACGGCAATCTCCTGTTAAGCATTCCACTGCCCGGCCATGGAGAGCCGGACAGCGACGAGATGTCATTCCTGGACGAGCTCGCTGAATGGCAACAGGTTAATTCTGAAGCGATCAAAGGTACGCGCCCGTGGAAGATCTATGGGGAAGGTCCGTCGACGCAGGCCAACAAAATATCGTCATACGAATTATCGAAGTACAAGTTCGACCACACAGACCTGCGATTCACTACGAAGGGTGAAGCACTCTATGCCATCGGGCTGGGCTGGCCAACTGAAGGCAAGATGGTTATCAAGTCACTGGCCGAAGGCTCCGCAAACTATCCTCGCCAAATTCGGAAGGTAGAGTTGCTTGGAGCGAAAAGTGAGCTGAAGTGGTCGCGGGGAACACAAGGCCTGGAGATTCAAGTGCCTGATGTTCCGCCATGCAAGTATGCATTTTCGTTCCGAATCCTTGCGAGCTGACAAGAGATCTCCGCGAAGCGCAGAAGCAGGCGGTTCCGAAGCCAGTTTATTGCAGCAAAGGACAAAGAGCTTGAGACGAACCTTAATTGCCGTCGTGTTATGCCTGAGCGGCGCGCTGACCTTCGGACAGAGTGCTGCTCAACATCCGGATTGGCCTCGGAAGGGGCAACTCTTCGTAGGCACCTGCTACCAACCGGTGGACCGTTCACCGGAACAGATCCATCAAGACATTGCCCTCATGAAGCAGGCTGGATTCACGATGGTCCGCATGGGCGACCTTTCGTGGGACGCCTTTGAACCATCGGAAGGGCAATTCGAATTTCTGTGGTTCGACAAAATTCTGGAACAGATGAACCAGGCCGGAATCAAGGTGATTGTCGATATCGGGGGATCGCCGGCCCCAATCTGGCTGCATCACAAATATCCTTCGGTGAACCTTGTCGACGAACGCGGGGCGACCGTGCAGCCTGCTGAACGTTACATGGACGATATCAGCGATCCCGCTTACCGCGAGCATCTGATTCGCTTTGCTAATGAGCTAACGCGTCACTATGCCCGGAATCCAGCACTGGCGGCAATCGGCTACAACAACGAGATCGGCAATGGCGTTATGTCGTACTCCGAGGCGGATCGCCAGAGATTCATCGAATGGTTGAAAGCGAAGTACGGAACGATTGAGAACCTCAATAAGGTGTGGGCGACACAGCGGTGGTCGCGACATTTGAATTCATTCGACGACGTGCAATTGCCGTATGCCGACGGACCGTCTCCACCAGAACGCTATCTGGATCTCCGCCGCTTCTGGTCCGATGTAACCATTTCGGTCCTTGAAGATCTGGAAGAGGTTCGTAAGCGCAACGTTCCGAATCTGCCCGCGGTTTCCAACCTGTGGGACACGGCCGGGCGAAGGGGCTTCGATTACCTGAGCTCATATAAGAACTACGTGAGCTATGGAGCAGAGGGATTCTACCCAGCAAATCCGCTGGATGTTTCACTCGGCGCGCTGCTCATAAAGGGCGATTTGCCCACGCCAGCCTGGTTCAACGAGTTCACAACCGGTGGCGGGGGATATTACGGCGGCCCGAAGGGAATCATTCGCATGTGGGCCTATCTGGCCCTGATCGATTACGGACAAACATTTCTTGCGTGGACTTTCAATACACACAGAGGGGGCGAAGAGCAGGCGCTCTTTGGCTTGCTCGATCATGACGGCACGCCCTCCTGGAAGTACGCGGAGTTCAAGCAGATCGCGAGCGAGTTTTCCAAGTTGCAGCAATTGGGTTTTCCGCGCTATCGCAAGCCGGATGTTGCCATCGCTTACTCGTTCGAAAGCAATGTCGCATCGCGCCCTCCCGGCCCCAGCAACACAGTGCGCAATTATTTTAGTGTGGGTTATACCGAGCAGGTTGAAAGCGCCTTGCAGCCGTTCTTTGAAGACAACATCGATGTCGCCATCATCAACATCGGCCACAGCACGCTTGATTACAAACTGTTGATCGTTCCAGCGGACTATTTGATGGATACTGCGAGTGCCAACGCAATCCGCAATTATGTTCAGAACGGAGGCACGGTGATCATGACCGCTTTCTCCGCGAAGGTGGATGAGAACAATCAGTGGTTCGACACGCCGCTTCCCGGACGGTTGAGCGACGTTTTCGGAATTCGCACGTCAGAGTTCTACCGGCCGCCGATTCTTCCCGAAATCAGCCTGAACGGCACAGTTGAGAAGACCAGCATCGGCTTCTATGAAGTGCTCGAACCACGCACCGCGAAGACAATGGCAACGTTTACCAATACGCCTGAAAGATCGCCAGCCATTACGGTGAATACCTACGGAAGGGGACGTGCCATCTACGTTGGCGTTCCCGCGCAGATGGCTGTGCTTGCTCCGCTGGTACGAAGTCTCTACACAACCGTCGGCATCGAGAGGGGACCAGAGACTCCCGCGGGCGTGTATGCGCGGGTGGTTGAAGGGCGAACTCTTTACGTGAATACAACTGGCGAAGAGAAAACGCTAGCGATCCGGGGAAGCAAACGCGGGATCATTAGTGGAACGTCATATGAAGGCGTCATTCGATTGAAGCCATACGCTGCAGACCTGGTGGAGTAGGGACAATCTGGCTTGATCTGAAGTGGCGGGAACCATGCTGGATGACGCGGGTATCGTTCTGTAACTTCGCTAACCGCAACGCCTATTGGACTGGAGTGAAACTTTCGAGTTTGAAGATGCATTCCATGCGTATCCATTTATCGCCATTCTGCGCATGCGGAGACACCTGCTGAAATTTGCTCATGAGTTGTTCCCACTGCCGAATCTTCGGATTGGTACGATCAAGCTCCGCCTTCTTCTCGAAGGAGAAATACTCGTTCACGTCCATGATCATAAACATGCGTGTGCCGAGCAGATAGATTTCCATCGATTCGATCCCGCACTTTCGATAACTCTCTGTAATTTCTGGCCAAACCTTCTCATGATGTTTCTTATATTCAGCGATCAGTGCTGGGTCATCTTTCAGATCTAGGCTGTAGCAATATCTCTGTGTCATCGTGCGATACCTAGGCGGCAGTTCCGCGTACGTGAGAACCGAAAAATCCGTAATAAGTGATGAATACATAGGCGAAGAGGGGAACCAGATACGCTGGCGCGAGACTCTGAGTGCGCAGCGAAATGAGTCCCATCAGAGGTGTGAGAAATGCTCCTCCGACAATTGCCATGACCAGCAGAGACCCGGCAATCTTGGTGTTATCGCCAAGGCCTTTTAGTCCCAGTGCGAAGATTGTAGGGAACATCAGGGACATGAAGAAGCTGGTAAGGAAAATGGCCCATAGTCCCACCGGCCCGGGAAAAAAGACGCCGACAGATACTAAAGCCACGTTGATCAAGGCGTACGCGCCCATCAGCTTGTTCGGGGCAACGAACTTCATCATGTAGGAAGAAGCGAATCGTCCTACACCGAATGCGACGAGCGTGCCCGTAAGGAAAAACCCCGCCGTTCTTTCCGGACGATGTGTGTAGTCCTGAACGTACTGAATGAAATAGCTCCAGGTTCCGACTTGAGCTCCGACATACAAAAACTGAGCGATAACGGCGAGAATGAAGTGCGGGTAGCGGAACAGATCGCTGCTCCGGCCCCGGGTTTCGTCGGCGGAGTGCGCTTCGCCGCGAACACTGGGAAATTTGGTGAGCGCAATGAAAACGGCCCAAACTAGCGCGATTAATCCCAGGACAACATAAGGGCGAACTACTCTGAGAATCTCGTGCTGCAAATAAGGAGCGTAGGTGCCTGCCGCACGCATGCCGGCGATTTGTTGAGGTGAAAGTTCGATTCCGGAAAAGATGAAGACAGTTCCGACGAGCACACCTGAAATCGCCCCGATTGGATTAAACGCTTGTGAGAAATTCAAGCGGCGTTCTGAAGTTTCCGGGTCACCACATTGAGCGATGAACGGATTGGACGCAGTTTCCAGGAACGAAAGGCCACTGGCGATTACAAAGAGCGCAACCAAGAAAAATGCATAACGCCCAACGATTGCCGCGGGCCAGAACAAGAATGCTCCGGTTCCAAAGAGCGTGAGACCGATGATAAATCCGGCTTTGTATCCGAGTCGCCGCATGATCAGGCCGGCCGGAATTGCGAGTACGAAATATCCGGCATAAAAAGCGGATTGAATCAATCCAGCTTGGAACCGGTTAATTTCGAACGACTTCATGAACTGGCGGATCAGAACGTCGTTGAGATTGTTTGGCACGCCCCAGAGGAAGAACAGGGCAGTAACCAGGAAAAATGGCAAGAAGTTGCCGCGCGGGAAGAGCGAGGGCTCCTGTCGTTGGGTTGCTGCCGATGAGATTTCAGAAATCGCCATAATCCTTCTTTACGTTAACGCCCGATCGAGGTGCACATATCCGCCGTCCACAAATAGATGCTGACCGGTAATGTGAGCGGCCTGCGCAGAAAGCAAAAACACTACCATCGCAGCGATCTCGGCTGGCTCGGTCATTCGATTCTCCAGCGGGATCTTGGCAAGAATCGATTGCAGCTTTCCTTCAGGATCAGAAAACGTATCGAGCCACTGGCGATAGAGCGGCGTCATCACTTCAGCGGGAAGGACCGCGTTCACACGGATCCGATACGGCAGGAGTTCCACGGCCCATTCGCGAGTCAAAGCGAGAATGGCGCCTTTAGAAGATGCGTACCCGGATGTGCCGCCCTGACCGGTCACGGCCGTTTTGGACGCGATGTTTACAATCGCGCCTTTGGAGTTCTTAAGGTGGGGCAGGCAATAGTGCGCCATGTTGTAGTAGTGGAGCAGATTTCTTTCGAGCGAATTTACGTACTGTTCGGGACTCCCGTGCTCCAGTCCAACCTTGTCATTGACTCCAGCGTTGTTCACCAACGCATCGATCCGTCCACATTTCTCTATGGTCTCCAGAACCGCAGCTTCGCAATTTTCCGGATGGGAGAGTTCTCCGACAATTAGTTCGCTGGCTGGAAACTCGCCCTGTAGGTCGCCGACCAGCTTCAGCGTCGCGATCCACGATGACGGGAATGGCGCTTTCGGCGGCAACCGCGCGTACGATTGCGGCGCCGATGCCTTTTGCGCCTCCCGTGATCAGCACAACCTTATCTTTCAGGTGCAGGTCCACTTATCGTCTTTCCTTAGCCGTGCAAGTTCATAAAGCCGCCATCGAGTAAATAGTCCACGCCCGTGATGAACGATGCCGCATCCGAGCACAGAAATAGGGCCAGTGAAGCCACTTCGGGTGGCTCCGCCATCCGTCCTATGGGCTGGGTCTTCGCCAAGTTCTCGTACATCTCCTGCTCGCGCCCCGGGTAATTCTTGTGCAGAAACCCATCGACAAATGGCGTGTGCACGCGCGCCGGAGAAATGCAGTTACAACGGATGTTGTGGGAAATGTAATCGCGCGCAACTGAATAGGTCATCGCGATCACGGCGCCTTTACTGGTCGAATATGCGAAACGGTCGGCCAGTCCGGCAGAGCCGGCTACGGAAGCCATGTTCAGGATCACGCCGCCGCCGTTCGTCTTCATGCGGCCGATGCAGTCGTGAATGCAGTTGTAGTAGCCCTTCACGTTCACGCGCATGACGCGGTGAAAATCTTCTTCGCTAGTGTTTTCAACATTGCCGATATGAGAGACGCCGGCATTGTTCACCAGGATGTGAATGCGTTCCTGCCGCGAGATCTCGTCGAAGACTCTTGTGACATCGGCAAGGTTGGTCACATCGCACGCGTACGAGGAGGCAGTTCCTCCCGCACTCTGAATCTCACGGCAAACCGCTTCGGCGTCCGGCTGGTTGATGTCGAGAGCACAAACTTTGGCTCCGCTCGCCGCGAACCTCAGCGCGATCGCGCGGCCAATGCCGCTGCCCGCGCCGGTGATCACAGCGCATTTTCCGTCCAGGCGAAATTCGTTCGCGATGTGAGCTTCACCGGTCAGAGAGACACTCCTCGTTTCCACGGGATGAAGTCTTCCTGATTATTCTGCTCGGCCTTTGTGCGAACCTCGCCGCTCGCGACTTGAATCACCAGGTCGAGAACGCTCTCGCCCATCTTTTTGATATCGGATACTCCGGAGATGATTTGGCCCGTATCGATGTCGATGATATCGGGCATGCGCTGTGCCAATGGAGTGTTCGTCGAAAGCTTCACGACCGGAGTAATCGGATTGCCGGTAGGGGTGCCGAGCCCAGTCGTGAACAGAACAACGCTTGCGCCCGCCCCCACCTGTGCGGTAACGCATTCAACGTCATTTCCCGGCGTGCACTGAAGATTCAGTCCCGGCTGCTTTGAATACTCGGGGTAGTCCAGGGCGGCAGTTACGGGAGAGGTGCCGCCCTTCTTGGCAGCGCCTGCCGATTTCATGGCGTCCGTGAGCAGGCCATCGCGCATGTTGCCGGGAGAGGGATTCATGTCGAAACTGGCACGCACAGCGCGTGCGCGACTGGCATAGTCCTGCATGAGTTGCGTGAAACGTTGAGCTACTTCTGCCGTTGTCGCGCGATTGATGAGGTCTTGCTCGACCCCGCACAATTCCGGAAACTCGGAAAGAATGGTGCGAGCGCCCAAGGCCACCAGCAAATCGGACGCGTGTCCGATCGATGGGTTGGCGGATAAGCCGGAGAACCCGTCGGATCCACCGCATTTAAGACCAACACATAGATGAGAGAGGGCCGCAGGCGTCCGTACGGCTCGATTCGCTTCAATCAATCCATCGAAGGTGCGTCGAATTGCCTCGGAGAGCATCGCGAATTCCGATCCGCTCTTTTGTTGTTCCAGGATGACGAGTGGCTTGTCGAACTTCGGGCTGCGGATATTGATTTGCTCGCGCAGGATGTCGATCTGCGCGTTCTGACACCCGAGGCTAAGAACGGTAGCGCCAGCAACATTGGGATGATTGACATACCCAGCGATCAAGCCGCACAGGTTGTTCGAATCTTCACGGGTACCGCCGCATCCACCTTCGTGCAGAAGGAACCGGATGCCGTCGACGTTTTCGAAGACTCTGCCCGCTCGCGCAGGGATTCCATGCGTATCTCGATCGAGTGGCGCAGACTTCTCCTTGCGGTAGCTCGCGGCTAAGTTCGCAACTTGCTGTCGATAGGGCGACGGTTCGGCGAACCCCAACTCCTCCTCGAACGCTTGCTTCAAGTTGAGGATGTTCCTGTTTTCGCAGAATACCAGCGGCACAACGAGCCAGTAATTGCGAGTCCCGACTTGACCGTCTGAGCGGTGGTATCCGAGAAACTGGCGCTCTTTCCACCGCGTCACATCGGGTGGCGTCCAGTGGAATGGTTCGGTCTTTGCATGATAGGCAGAGGCCTCGTGGCGCAGATTGGCGAGAGTCAACAGCTCTCCCTGGCGAACGGGCTGGGAGGCTTTACCGACGAGTACGCCATACATGAAGACCGCGGCGCCGAGAGGCAGGTCGAAGGCAGCAAACTTGTGTTTGGCCGGAATATCCGAAACCAGGGAATAGGTTTTGCCTGAGAACTCGATTTGCTCGCCAGATTTCAAATCACGGAGGGCGATGAGTACGTTATCCCGGGGGTCGAGTTGTAGGACACTCTGCATCTTCTAAGCCCGTTTCGATTCCAGTGTTTCTTCTCGATGCTGCAGGTTCCAGAACTTCGCAGCGTTACCACCCAGGACAGCATTGCGAACATCATCCGAATAGCAACTGAAGTATTCAGTGACAAGACTCATGACTTTGGAATAAGAGGCCGCGACAGTACAGACCGGCCAGTCGGACCCTATCATAAGCCGTTCTGAACCGAAGGATTCCAGAGCGACGTCGAGATATGGCCTTATCTGCGCTGGCCTCCAGTCGTTCCAATCTGCTTCGGTGACGAGCCCGGAGAGCTTGCAATACACGTTCGGAAATTCTGCAAGCCTGCGTATCCCAGCGGCCCATGGCTGAAGTGCGCCGCTTTTGATGAGAGGCTTGGCCAAATGATCCAGAACAAAGCGTTGTCGCGGAAAGCGCTGGACGAACTCAATCGTCACCGGAAGATGTTGGGGATAGATCAAGATGTCGTACGCGAGACCGAACTTCTCCAGAACGCTGATGCCACGCAGAAACCTCGGTCGCAGCAGAAATTGGTTGTCCGGTTCGCTCTGTACTACGTGGCGAATTCCAACCAGCTTGGGATTTCCAGCCAACTCGGCCAATTGCGAAACAACGTCTGGCGATTGTAAGTCGACCCATCCGACCACGCCTAGAACGAACGGAGATGCCGCAGCCAATTCCAGGAGCCATTTCGTTTCTGCGAGAGTCTGCTGGGCCTGAACCGCAACGGTGCCGTCGAAACCGGATTGCTCCAGTTCTGGTCGAAGATCAGCGGGCAGGAAATCGCGCCGCAGCGCCGACATGGAGTCATCAATCCACGCGTATTCCTGCGGGCTGTACTGCCAGAAGTGCTGGTGAGCGTCAATGCGCATACATTCAAACACTCGGCCGGTACTGAACCACTTGTTGCCGTGACTCTCCAAGGCCCTCGATCCCTAACTCGACGATATCGCCGGGTTTCAGGTATTGCGGCGGCTTCATTCCCAGTCCCACGCCGGCCGGTGTACCTGTACTGATGACATCTCCCGGGAGCAACGTCATAAATTCGCTCACGTAAGAAACGAGGGTAGCGACGTCGAAGATCATGTTGCTGGTGGAACTGTTCTGTCGAACTTCGCTATTCACCTTCAGCCACATCGCCAGATCGCCAGGGTTGGGAATCTCGTCAGGAGTCGCGAGGAAGGGTCCAAGCGGAGCAAACGTATCTGCACTTTTGCCTTTGACCCACTGACCGCCGCGTTCCAGCTGAAAGCTTCGCTCGGAGTAGTCGTTGTGCAGGGCGAATCCGGCGATGTGTTCGTGAGCGCGCCCTCGTGGTACGTATACAGCTCGTTTTCCGATGACAATTGCCAGTTCTACTTCCCAATCCACTTTCGTTGCATTCCTGGGAATCACGAGGGGATCGTTAGGGCCCGCCAACGACGTAGTTGCTTTGAAGAAAACGACCGGTTCCGTGGGAATTTCCATCTTGCTCTCAGATGCGTGATCCCGAAAATTGAGCCCGATACATACGATCTTGCTCGGGCGGCAAATTGGCGGTCCCAAACGTGCCGAAGGAGAAACTCGTGGGGTAGCAGAGGAAGTATTCTTCACCCACTCTCGTAGGGAATCCAAGCCTGAATCCCCAAAGAACGCTTCGTCATAGTCCCGGCCGAAAGCAGTGGCATCCAGCCTGGTTCCATTCTCGAGCAGGACTCCGGGCCGTTCTCTGCCCGCTTCCCCGTGTCGAATTAGCTTCATAAAGGGTCTGTAACTTTAGATTACGAATGTAAACGTTTTCTTTGCTAGATCAAGAGAGAAATAGCGGTAGGCAGAGAGATCTTCGAGAACGAGCCGGGCACACGGGCAAGCGTGTCGTAGAAGGTAAGCTCACTTCTACAAGATGGCAGTTCAAGCGTTTGTTAAAATCAGCTTTCCGCGCATAAGTCTTGAGCACTAGACCCTTATGAACATCAAGGAGATCGCTAAACGGGCACGAGTTTCGATCGCAACCGTTTCGCGCACGATTAATACTCCCCATCAGGTTAGTCCCGACACGGCGCGACGCGTCAGAAAGGTGCTCGAAGACTACGACTATTCCCCGAATCTGACGGCACGCGCTTTGGTCACGGGCCGAACGAATCTGATCGGATTGGTGGTGCCCAATCTGATTCACTCATTCTTCGCGGAGATCTCGCAATCGCTTTCACGAGTGCTGCGAGACAGCGGTTACAGCCTCCTGATCTGCTCTTCAGACGAAGATCCCGAGATTGAACGCCAGACCTTGACTCACCTGCTGGCAAGGGGGGTGGATGCGTTGCTGATTGCCACAGTGCAACAGGACAAGGACATCTTTCCTCGGTCCGTGAAGCCGCGAGTTCCTTATGTGCTCGTCGACCGAAAGGTGGAGGGATTGTCTGCGAACTTCGTAGGAGTAGACGACGAGAAGGTTGGTTTTTTAGCAACAGAACATCTCATTGAGGTTGGCTGCCGACGAATTGCGCACATCGGAGGAGTTCAGATCAGTACTGCGAGTGGCAGGCTGGAAGGGTACAAGCGAGCACTCAAGAAGCATAAGTTCGCGGTAGATCCGGCATACATCATCACCGCGAAACGCATGGACGAATCGGCTGACTCGGCGGGATATTACGCAGCGATGCAACTACTAGCCCTGAAAACTCTCCCTGACGGAATATTCTGCTACAACGATCCGGTGGCAATTGGAGCGATGCGCGCAATCCTCGAGAATGGAATGAGGATTCCAGAAGATGTTGCGCTGATTGGCAGCGGCAATCTCCATTTGGATACGGCGCTTCGAGTCCCCTTAAGTACCGTCGACCAACAGTCCGAGAGAATCGGGCAGTGCGCGGCCAGTTTGGCCGTGGATCTAATTGGCGAAGGGAAGCAGAAGCGGCCCAAGGCAATCCTTCTGCTTCCTAAAGTTGTGGTTAGAGAATCCAGCCGACTGCGAAAGTGATTTCGCCATCCTTCTGGCTGCTGTGGCATGGTTGTTGAAGGTTCCCGCACTGTAACCGTGGCCACGTAGCCTGCCGGGAATCGCGGCCGGCGCAGACGCGCAGCGGAGAGCTTCTCGAACAATACGCCCTACGTCACCGGATCGCCGTGTACTTCAATTTCGTGCAGTTCGATTCCGAGGCTGTCCGGTTTTGGCAAACGTCCCGTCCAGTTCGCCCATCCCCAGAAGATCGCCGTGGTAGAGCTGAGTAATCCCGCAATCGTCCCAATAGTTCGCGGACTGTAATGCGTCGAGGCAATTCCGGCCCCCATCATGGAGATCATCATCATCGACCAGGTGAGAGCCTCCATGGTGGCGAAGACGCGGCCGCGGTAGCGGTTCTCAACCGTGCGCAGCAGGTAGGAATAATTCATCACGGAATTCAGGGCCATGGTGATGCGCGAGAGGCCGATGAAAATCAGCGCCAGATCGAGCCGCGGCATACGACTGAACAGAATGTACGCGCTTCCGTGAATGATGTAGTCGATGAATACGGTGAGCTTGTAACCTTTATATGAGAGACGCTTGCCGAGCCAATTTCCCAGGATTCCACCGAGCAGCAAGCCAAGGCCTGCGCATCCCCAGATCATGCTGATTCCTGCAGCGCCGGCGTTGAAGACGACCTCGCCGAAGAGCGTGAAAAGAATCTGAGCTGCGCCCCCACCGGTGGCCCAACCTACTGCGAGGAGAACAATACCCATCACGAGCGGAACCGAGCGCATGTACCGTAAGCCTTCGCGATATTCGTGCCACGGCCTGACAACTTCTGTTTCCGTCAGGCTCTTGCGTTCGGCGCGGAACCCTTTACCTCTAGGCGCTTTCAGCTTCCAGATCGCCCACGCCGAGAATACAAAAGAGAGCGCGTTGAAAAAGAAAGCCCACTTGTATCCAATGGCAATGATGGTCGCGCCGAGGAAGGTGCCGACTGTTAGCGTGGTCCATTGCGTTGTTTGCGTGAGGGAGTTGGCGGTGTGCAGTTCCTCGTCGCTGGTGATTGTCGGAAGAATCGCCGAGCGGCCTGCGGTGAAGAACGGAGAAGCAAGCATCAGCAATGCGCTGAACAGATAGAGGAGCCACGTGCGCTCGCGGGTGAGCGCCAGGATGAAACCCAGTGCCACGACGGCGCGCACTAAGTCGCTGGCAATCATGATGCGTTGCCGGTCGAAGCGATCGAGCAACACTCCGGCAAGCGGTCCGACGGTCACAACGGGAATCGCGCGCGCCAGCATGATGCCGGTGACCACCAGGCCGGAATGCGTTAATGCCATCGCAAGCGCGAAGACAGCGATGTTATTGAAGTTGTCGCCGATCTCGCTTACTACCTGCCCCATCCAGGTATAACGGTAGTTGCGATTCTGGCGTAGAAGTTCGAGGAATTCGCGCATCAGCCCGGTTTTGATTCGTCAGGCAGAGTGGATTTGACTTTGGGACTTTGGGACCGAAACGCATATGCGCTTCAGTCCCAGGCCCTGCTTGCCTCTGCTCTCTTATCTTACTTTCTGAACGCGAACAGGCGACAGGACGCTCGTCACCTCTCTGCGACTGGCGAAAAAGATTGCTGTTGCACCGGAACCACGGGCAGATCGATGAAGCTTGCCGCTCCGTCTGCGTGATAGATCCGCTGCGTGGCTTTCACATAGTCTTCCGGTTTCGCGAAGAACATGTTGGGAACGAACGTCTGCGGATTGCGATCGTAGAGCGGGAACCAACTCGATTGCACCTGCACCATGATTTTGTGTCCCGGCTGGAAAACGTGATTCGTGGTTGGCAGGATGAACTTGTAGGCCAAAGGAGTATTCGCGGCGATGGGCTTTGCCGTTTCGAAGCTCTCGCGATAACGTCCGCGGAAGATGTCCATCGCAACAGCAAGCTGGTAGCCGCCCATTTCCTTTTGGCTTGGCACCTGGTCGGGATAAACGTCGATCAGCTTCACGACCCAATCACTGTCAGTCCCAGTAGTGGACGCAACGAGGTTGACGACGGGCGTGCCGCTGATGCGCACCGGTTCCGTTAGCGTCGGTGTTGTATAGGACAGGACGTCAGGACGACCATCCACAAAGCGCTGATCGTCGACCAACCATCGCGTCCACGCAACGTGATCGTCAGCCTCTACTGGTCTTGGGATGTAGGGCACAGGCCTTTGCGGATCGGACACATATTCATCATAGCCAGACGCCGAAGAGTTCTTCTCAGACGGAGCCGTGAACGACAATCCAAAGCCGCTCGTCAGATACAGCGGCTTCGACTTTGTGGCGCAATCAGGGCAAGCTAGCGGCCACGATTTCAGCCGGTCCCAATGATTCGCGCCGGTGTTGTAGATAAACACTGGCGGAGTATTCGCCTTGGGTGCGCCATCCTTCAGATACTGATCGAAGAAAGGCTTGAGCACGTCACGCCGGAATTGGAGTGCAGTGTCGCCATCCCACTTCAGGGGACCGAGCGACGAACCGTCGTAGTTCACTCCACTGTGCCGCCATGGTCCCATCACCAGGAAGTTCATGTTGTTGGCCGTATCTTTCGGCTCAACCACCTGGTAGCTGTGAATGGCGCCCCACATATCTTCCTGGTCCCAGAGTCCCTGAATCCACATGGTCGGAACCTTCAGCGGCTGCGCAGCCATCACGCGGTCGAGTGCCTGTGCTTGCCAGAATGCATCGTACGCAGGATGCTCGGCAGTTTTGCGCCACCAGGGCAATTGATCCAAGCCCGCGGCCTTTGCGAAATCGCCCGCTGATCCGGCGCGAAGATAGTTGGTGTAGTCGTCGTAACCTTCGCGGGGAATCGGGTGGCCTTCGCCACGGACAGTCGTTTGATCGGTGAAGTAATCGAAGTTAGTTTGCCGGAATGCGCCGAAGTGGAACCAGTCGTCGCCCATCCATCCATCGACCATCGGGCTCATCGGCGCAGCCACCTTCAGGGCAGGATGCGGATTGACCAGTGCTTCCACAACCGTGAAGCCCTCGTAGGAACTGCCGAGCATACCGACTTTGCCGTTCGACTCGGGAACGTTCTTCACCAGCCAGTCGATGGTGTCATAGGCGTCGGTAGAGTCGTCCGTGGCGCTCGTGTTGAACGGGCCGCGCAGGAAGCGAGTCATAAAATACTCGCCTTCCGATCCATATTTGCCGCGGATGTCCTGGAACACGCGGATATAGCCGTCGCGGACGAAGACCTCGTCGCCCTGAGGAAGAATGTCGAGCATGTGCGGCGAGCGGGAGCGTTCGGCGCGCTTAGCGGCGTTGTAGGGAGTGCGCGTCAGGATCATGGGCGCATGCGTGGCGCCCTTAGGAATCACGATGACGGTGTAAAGTTTTACGCCGTCGCGCATGGGGATCATCACGTCGCGCTTGATGTAGTCGTAAGACGCCGTTGGCGCTGTGAACTTAGCGGGAACATCCGGGTCACCCGCTGATGTTTGAGCGTGGAGCGCAGGCGCGATCGCCACCAGAACAACCGCCAACGTCCAACGTCGCAACGAAGACACAAAAATCATGCAAAATTCCCCCACATATTGAGAGTGATAAGAACCCGTATCGAACTCATTCGGAGTAGCTCAATTGTAGCGGATGCCGGTTGAGGGACGATATCTCCCGCAGAACTGACTGAAGCTGGGCGCAACCTGCGGCTGGCTGCGCCCAGTGATGACGCGGGTCAATTCTGTGGAACCAGCGGCTTTGGTTCCGCTGAGCTCTTCAGTTGAGGCGCGGCCGTTTTGTCGGTCGACGATTGGATGACAACCGTCTTCAGGATCGCATTCAGGCGCCGCATCACCTGATCGGGATCTACCTCTCGCGAAATACCGTCGCTCTCGGTCTTCACGCCCATCTCGACCTCGTAGCAGGTGTCGTTGGCGAAGCTGACGTAATTCCGAATCTTGCTCGCGCGGCCACGACCACCGTTCTCCAACTCCGTCCAGCGGAAGTTCACACCGTTGATCGACTCGTTCTGGACCTCACCATTCTTGTCTGGTCCGACCAAAGCCACGCAATCCTGCTCGGCGATGTCCTGGTTGAGGCTGAGCGTGAAGTACGCGTTTTTCAGGTCCGTATCGGCATAGAAGCCCTTTGGGATTTCGATCCGAGCGAGAGTGAACTGACTGTCGCTGCCATCCGGCTTTGGACGAAACGATTCGTCACCCTTGGCCACCGTTTTTGCATTAAGAAACGTGTACTGCCAGGGATAGACGAATGAAACGCCGTAGTCGCGGCTCTTGAAGGTGATTGGTTTCGCCGCCGGCTTCTCTGCTAAAGAAGTTTTTTCGGAGACTTCTGCCGATGCGGGTTTCACGATCGGAGTCGCGCTGGTTTCCATCGCCACTGGGCGAACCATCGCGCCCACAGGCTTTTCGGAACTCGTAGACGGCTTCGGTTTATTGGTGCACGCTACCGCGGCCAACAACGTAGCGATTGTGCCGAGCAACAAAAGTGCGCGGCGATTATGGTTGGTGGTTGGGCTGTTCGTCTTGCTGGATTTCATATGCGCCTCCTTGGGGCGCCTGTCGAAGTGCACGGTTCGCGCCATATATCCAGCAATTGATTCGCAAGCACTTGCGCAAAATGTCACGAAGCATGTCTGTGGCACGGCTGACACGCCGTGGGAGCAGATAGACGGGCCACAGGGACGACTGCCGCAAATCTGGTGATCATCAAGTACGGTCATGTCGTGCTGGAGCGATAGAATCGACCCGAGGTCCCCGATGCCCATGTGGTCCATTCTTTTCGCTGCCCTGTTGCTCGCGCCGCAGACCGCGGTACCGTCCTCCTCTGCTAGCACTGTGATCACGCAGGAAGAACTCGTGCGCAGAACGCAGGAGCTGTTCGACGCGGTCGCGATTGGAGATCAGAAGCCGTGGAAGGAATATTTCGCGGACGACGCGATGTACTTCGATGAGAAAGGCCGCGCCATGGACAAGGCTGCGCTCGTCGCCGATGTCACACCGCTTCCGACCGGGTATTCGGGCACGATCAGACTTGTCAGAGCGAAGAGCCGTATTCTCGGTCAGACCGCGATCCTGACCTACGATCTCGACGAAACCGAAACTGTGTACGGTCAGAATATGACAGCGCGCTATCACGGAACCGACACGTGGATGCTGCGCAACGGTCAGTGGCAAATCGTGGCGGGACAGGCGCTTCGTTACTACGAAGATCCCGCGCCCGGCAAAGCAGACGTCAACAAACTCAGCGACTACGTGGGAACCTATCAGCTCGCGCCCGGGATCACCAGGACCGTTTCTGTCGAGGCAAATGCACTTTATTCGCAGAGAACAGGGCGTAAGCGCGAGTTGTTGACCGTGGAAGCTGCGGACATCTTCTTCCGCGCCGGAGTGGAGGGCCGTTTCGTCTTCCGACGCGATGAGAACGGGAAAGTCGATGCCCTCATCGACCGCCGCAATAACGAGGACGTGGTCTGGAAGAAGATGTAGCTGCGATCTGCTCTGCGCTCTCGCCGGGGTCTATTCTGGCGCCCCGGGCGTCGCTGGCACCCATACTCTATCGGCTGCGACCAATTCTGCGTTCGGAACTTCCGTCATCACCTTAACCGGTTGCAAGCCTGCTTTCTTTCGCGGCTTCGGAGCGAATGCCAGCCAGTATTGATGAAGCAGTCTTTCGGATAGCTGATTCAGATAAGGCGAGAACGAAACCGCAGGTCCGGAGAAATTGCTGTAGTAGGATTCGCCACCGGTTCTCTCTGAAACTTGGGAGAGAAACATCTGGCCATACCAGCCTCGATAGAAGCTTTGACCAAAGTGCCCGGCACCGGGATTGTAGATCGAGAACACGATGACGCCGGCGCGCTGTGCGTCGCCAATGGCGCTGTCGACGTAAGGATCGTCGGGGCCGTTGCTCCAGTAAGCATCGACGCCGCTGGTAATCATCAGCACCTCGCGGCGATTAGGCGATGACGGCCACCTCTTGATTAGATCGGAAAGCGAGAAATAGGGACTGGCATTCACGCCGGGTACTCCGGTGGGCAACCGCAGTGTCTTCGCTGCTTGCTGGTGATCGGCGGTCGGCGCCTGTAACACCTGCGCGGTCCCGTTTTGCATGTATGCGACGCCGACCTTGGTTGTGGCAGGCTGCGCCAGGATGAACCTCCGCAGGTCCTCTAACTGCGAGCCGACGTTGTCGCCCGCGGAGTCATCGATCATCAGGAAGAATTCGAGCCCGGCATGATCGCCCGCTGCTGCCACCCAATCCAGGACCTTATCGCGATCTTTGCCTTCGCGGACCATGACGTCCTCGCGAGAAATTACCGGTACGTCTGAGCCCTTGGAAGCTACTGCGGTGACCACCATGCGCGCTGCCACTTGCGTGGACGGTGCCAGTTGCCCTGCTGTCGTGTCGATCGCTGCCAAGGACAGCAGGAATAAGAGGCCCAACATGCGTGGAGCGTTCAGTCTTGCGTTCATCGAATCTCGCTTTCGCTATAAAGGATGAAGCGAGTGCAAGGTATGGTGCTCAATATTTAAAAGACGGGAGATACCAGTTCGCCAACTCGGCTCCGCAAAAACTGCGGATTACCGAGCTGACGAGCCGTCCGGGAACAACTCAAGGGAGATATTCGTAGGCGACAGTCGTGAGAAATTCTTCGAACTCGCCTTCCGACATTTGCCGCAACAAATCAGCTGCTTTTTGCAGGTTAGCTGGCGTTCCACCATTTCCCGCCGTCCTCCTGCCGACATCTGCCACCACTTCGTTCAGGAGCTTTTCAAACAAATCGGTCGTGATCGGTCGTCCGTCGTCGAAATGAGCGCCGTAGCGAAGCCACTGCCAGGTTTGCGCGCGACAGATTTCCGCCGTGGCGGCGTCTTCCATCAGATCGTAAATCGGAACGCAACCCAATCCACCCAACCATGATTGGAGATATTGGAGCGCGACGTCGATGTTTCGGCGCAGTCCTTTCTCGGTGATGGCGCCATGTGGGATTTCGAGAAGATTTGCCGCGGTGATTGCGACCGCGCTTCCTTCGGCGGTTGAATCTGGTTCGGCGACTTCATGTACTCGTCGAAAATTTCGCGCGCAACCGGCACCAGTCCCGGATGCGCGACCCACGTTCCATCGTGCCCCGCGCGAACTTCACGGAGCTTGTCTTGCCGCACGCGTTCCATCGCCGCTTCATTTGCCTCGGGATTGTTGCGAATGGGAATCTGTGCGGCCATTCCGCCCATGGCGTGAATGCCGCGGCGGTGACAGGTATGAATCAGGAGTTCGACGTAGGATCGCAAAAACGGCTGTTCCATGGTCACCACACTGCGATCGGGCAAAACGTGATCCGCATGATTACGGAATTTCTTGATGAAGCTGAAGATGTAGTCCCAGCGTCCGCAATTCAGGCCAGCGGAATGATCGCGCAGTTCGTACAGGATCTCGTCCATCTCGAAGGCGGCCGTGATGGTTTCAATCAGCACCGTCGCGCGAATCGTACCCTTGGGAAGGCCTACATACTCCTGCGCAAAGACGAATACGTCGTTCCAGAGCCGCGCTTCCGGATGAGCTTCCATCTTCGGCAGATAGAAGTAAGGTCCAGTCCCTTTCTTCTTCAGCGCGGTCGCGTTGTGGAAGAAGAACAATCCGAAGTCGAACAGCGAAGCTGATATTGCAGCGCCGTCGACCTTGAAATGCTTTTCGTTCAAGTGCCAGCCGCGTGGGCGGACGAACAACACGGCGGGATTCGGCTTTACGCGGTATTCCTTCCCCTCAGGGGAGACGAACTCAATGGTGCCCGCGACGGCGTCACGCAGGTTCTGCTGGCCTTCCAGGCAGTTGCTCCACGTCGGCGTATTCGAATCCTCGAAATCCGCCATGTAGACATTCGCGCCGGAATTCAACGCGTTGATCAGCATCTTGCGATCGGTGGGGCCGGTGATCTCCACTCTCCGGTCCTGCAGATCGGCAGGAATGGGGGCGACGCGCCATTCACGCTCGCGGATCTCGCGTGTGCTTTCGAGGAAATCAGGTTGCTCGCCGCGATCGAGCTGCTCCTGACGCTTGCGCCGCGCCTGCAGCAACCCTTGCCGCGTTGGCTCGAAGCGCCGATGCAGTTGCTGGAGAAACTCGATAGCAGCAGGGGTCAGCACCTGCTGCTCGAGACTAGTGCGCTCGCCAGTTGGAATTTGGGTGGTTGAACTCATCTGCCATTCCTCGCTGCGTGCATCTGGTTAGATGTCAGTTACGCCGGCGGGGGATGATGCTCCAGTTTGGGTCTTCGTGAGCGACATTACGATGTCGGCAAATTCGTCTTTTTCCTCGTGTTTACCCATACCGATCTCGAACTGGTCGGCTTCGGTCGAGCCAGGAAGAGCCACGATCGAGGTCTCGCCGGCCGCAATGGTGGTTGCCACCGCGTCGAAATAGCCGGTGCCCACAAAACGCTGATGCTTCACACCGCCGTATCCCTCTTTTGTCATTTCGAATTCGCGTTGCTGCAATTGGGAGTAGGCCGTCATCCCACGACGAGCATAGTCACGCGCCAGTTCAAACATAGAGAGATTGAGCGCGTGGAAGCCGGCCAGGGTCACGAACTGGAACTTGTATCCCATGGTGGCGAGTTCTCGCTGGAAGTTAGCAATGTCGTTTTCGTTAAGCTTCGCCTTCCAGTGGAAAGATGGTGAGCAGTTATAAGCAAGCAACTTGCCCGGGAAGAACTCGTGAATTGCGTCGGCAAAACGGCGCGCTTCGTCCATGTTCGGTTCGGAGGTCTCCCACCACAAGAGGTCCGCATACGGCGCATAAGCGATGCTTCGAGCGACGGCTGCATCGAGACCCCCGGTCATGCGGAAAAAGCCTTCTGTCGTACGTTCGCCGGTGAGGAATTGCCGGTCGCGCGGATCGCAATCGCTGGTGATGAGCTCGGCAGAGTGGGCATCGGTGCGGGCGATGAGAATCGTGGGAACGCCGAGAGTGTCCGCCGCCAGCCTCGCTGCGACTAGTTTCTGGATCGCTTCCTGAGTGGGCACAAGCACCTTGCCCCCGAGGTGGCCGCACTTCTTAGCGGAAGAAAGCTGATCCTCGAAGTGCACACCCGCGGCGCCGGCTTCGATCATACTTTTCATCAGCTCGAACGCGTTCAGCGTTCCGCCGAATCCAGCTTCCGCGTCGGCCACGATTGGGAGCATCCAGTCGATTCCGTCGCGGCCTTCGCTGTGCGAAATCTGATCGGCGCGCAACAGAGCGTTGTTCAAGTTTCGAACCACCGTCGGGACACTGTTCACGGGATAAAGGCTCTGATCGGGATACATCTGTCCGGAGAGATTGGCGTCCGCCGCGACCTGCCAGCCGCTCATATAGATCGCCTTCAAACCGGCTTGCGCCATCTCCACTGCCTGGTTGCCGGTGAGAGCGCCCAGAGCAGCCACGTAGGATTCTTCTTTCAGCAAGCGCCACAATTTCTCAGCGCCATTGCGCGCCAGCGTGTGCTCGATGCGTACGGTGCCACTAAGGCGGGCAACATCTTCCGGCGTATAAGTGCGAGTAATGCCATCCCAGCGAGGTGTGTTCCAGTGGTGGTTGGTTGGTTGCTGATTCATCGTCTTCTCCCGTATTTGAACTGGCACTGATTAGAAGCCAGATTCGGTAGCGGAGCAATCGGTGCAGTCCGAATCGGGCGAGCGGGCAAATGGACCGCCGCCGAAGAGGTGAGTGCCGGAATGCAGCGAAACCGCTACAAAGCGGGCGGTGGAGGCGTGATTGGCGAAGATGGCTCATCTACTCGACAACGAAAATAGACGCTACTCGACCAATTTGGACCAGCGGCTTAGAATCAGCATATGCCCAGGCGGCTACTGTCGGTTCACCAGTTCAATCAGGCGTTGATTGACGCGCTGATCGAGCGCCGTATTTCCCTTGGCTTCTCGCTGCTCGATCAACATAAAGCTCTGCTGCGCGGGTTTACCCCTGAACAACCCAATGCCGCTGCCCTGGTGCTCTCGATCGCGCAATGGGTGGACTTAGGCTACGGCGATGCGAAGCTGGTAGAAGAGGCGCTTGCCAAATTCCCGCACGCGATCCGGCGGCGGATGCCGTTCCTTGAGTTCCTGCTCTTGCGTATGGCCGAGGCTTTTTGCGCCATCGTGCTGGAGGAGTCTGACTCTGCGATTCGCCTGCTCGACTTCGTACTGAACGCCAGAGAGGAATTGGGAGACAAGCGCCTGATCGCAATCGCTCATTTCTGGAAGGGACGCTCTCATCGCAAGAAGGGCGAGTACGACGCAGCTCGGACCGATATCGTTGCTGGTCGCGAACTGATGGAAGAGATCGGCGCGCCCAAGCTGGCGGCCGTGATTCGCATTCAGGAAAGCTGGCTGTTCTTCCAGAAGGGGCAGTCCGAGCAAGCGCTGCGTCTTTTAGACCAGGCTGAACGACAGCTGGCGAAGACGGATGACTGGCTTTCCCTCGGCAATATCGAATCCGCGCGCGGACGCATTGTGCGGCAGGTGGGCAAATTCGCCGAAGCGCTTGAGCATTTCGATCGTGCAGTAAAGACGTACGGTCATCGTGATCCGAATCATCGCAACCTGGCACGCGCGCTGGTGAATGCGGCATATGTAAGGCGCTTGGTGGCATTGCATCTGCGGAAGCGGATTGATGCACGCGCGCGCCAGTCAGGACGGAAAAGCGCCGCGACTCGCGTCGATGGATATCAGCAGCGCTTCAACGAACTTTGCCAACTGGCGCTACAGGATCTGCAGCGCGCTGGTGAGATCTATGCATTGCACCAGCACTACGGCGGAACAGGTTCGGTGCTGGTGAACACCGGTTATCTGCATCTGGATGGAGGCGAAATCGATGTTGCAGCAGGCGAGGCGTTTCGTGCTTATCAACTCGCGCACGATAAGAACGATCACATCCTGATGGCGCGAGCCCGGATTCTGCAGGCGGCAACCGAGAATGCTCATGTCGACGAACAGTTAGGCGAAGATGCCGATGCGGCAGTCCACGCGACTGCCGCGCGCCAATATTCGGATGAGGCGATCACGCTGGCGCAGCAGACGCAGAATCGGTCGCTGATTGCGGAAGCGCATTTGTCACGTGGATCAACTGCGGCGAATGACTTCTTTCAGGACTGGGAGGAGGCGAAGCGCTGCGTCGCGGCGGCCAGCGACCTGCTCAGCCCGGAGGATCGCGATCACGTGTGGGAAGAGATGCTGTTGCTGAAGTCGCGGGTTCTGCGTGCTTCAGGGATCGATGACACGCTGCGAGCGTGGTCTGAAGGCATGGTTGGCGACAAGACATTTCAGCAGGTAGCCGAAGAATTCGCCGAGATCGTGATCCCCAAGGTCTGGGCGCGCGAAGGGAAAAAGATCTCGCGCGTCGCGGAGCGGCTTTCAGTTTCGCCCAAGAAGGTGCGGCGAATCCTGCGCAATGCTGGGTTTCTTGATCACGGCTGAGTTCGGCTAGCGGCCAACTTCGTAGCGTGCAGGAATTTTGTGTTGATCATCGCCGAGCTCGTCATGTCCGTGAAAGAGCGAGAGAGGCTTCTGTCCAGTAGGGATGAATACGATCCATTTGTAGGCGATGAAGTTCCAGGCAAGGCCAACGCCGGTTCCAGTAATAGCGGCGATCGAAGGCCAGAAGTGCCGGAGCTCCACAGTGGGCGCACCATACAGACGCGACGTAGGAGGCGACGGTGACGTTGATGATGAATCCCACGCCGCTCGACGCCATGAAGCGGATGACTTCCAGCGGATTGCGTTCGTGCTTGAGTTCGAAGGTCCAGCGAGCGTTGAGGACGTAGCTGTTGGCAGCGGCGGCCACGAACGAAATCATCTTGAAAACAGTGAAATAGAAACCGCCATTGTGACCCCGCCCGGTGGCGAAGATCAGAATGTTCAGCACTGCAAGGTCGACTACGGTGTTGAGTAGTCCGACAAACGCAAATCGTTTAAGTTGACGCAAATAATTCCTGTCGTTTAAGGCGTGCGGAGCCTTTCCTCGTTTCTGACCTTGGTCTGGGATTGGTTGTCCCATCGATCCAAAACGAGCTTGCTGGGGCCCCTGAGCTTTCATTGTACCTGAAAGACTCTGGATTTCGTATGGCCCATGATTGCAATCCGATCCGTAAGTGGCACCTATTCTGCGACTTATCGGGCGAGCGAGGAACACATATACTCCGCGCAATCGAAGTTGCGCAAGGAGAAGCTATGGGTTCCCGGGTGATTCGCCGTATTCTTGCGATGCTGCGCAGTGTGGGTCGAGGTGTCTCAGTGATAGCGTGCCTGCTGTCGGTGGCTTTGGTTGCGGGTTTCGCGGAGCAACCGAAAGAACCGTCGTTCGAACTGACGGAGACTCATCAAGAGTATGTCCTCCACGGCCAGGGATATCAGATACACATCACGAAAACCGGTTTTGGGCTGACGATCCAGCGCAATGGGGACATCGTGCTGCAAAGCGCACAGCCGCACGATGCGCAGTCGAACCTGTCGTTCCGGACTAACGGAGCGGTCTACAACGCCACCAGCGTCAAATCGTCGCACATGGAAGGCGGAACGCTGGTGCTGCTCTATCGCACCGATCTGAATGACGACGCTTTCGTCCGCGTGGAACTAACGCCGGAAGCGAACGTAATTCACGTGAAGACGTGGGCGTTGAACTCTGGTGGACAGCTGATCCCAAGTCTTCGTTATCGCATCGGTCCTTCCGGACTATGGTTCGGCGGCGGCTTCCAGGGCTGGAGCGATCCGCAAGTATTTCCGTTGAACAATGCGCACATCGTAAAGAACGGATTCTTCGCGGACGGATCCACGCAGGGAACACCAGCCTGGTACAACACCAAGGGCACAGCGATCTGGGTGCGAACGCCGCTGGACTTCCGCTACAGCTTTAACGCCATGGCCGGCGACAAGCCCGACGGCATGTTGTTTGTCGAAATGCCGCAGGCTTCTGAACTCGCCTACGACATCCTGATCGGAAACGATATTAAAGATGTAGTGCAGCGGATCGTGCGCGAGATCGGATATCCGCAAGCGACGCCGCCGGAAGATTATTTCCGGCAGCCGATTTTCACCACGTGGGTCGAATACAAGACCGAAGTTTCGCAACTGAAGGTGCTGGAGTTCGCGCACGCGATTCGCGACGCGAAGATTCCAGCGGGCTTCATTGAGATCGACGACAAGTGGGAGAACCAATATGGCGACATGCAGTTCGACGGCGGGAAGTTTCCCGATCCGAAGGCGATGGTGGATGAGTTGCACGGCCTGGGATTCAAAGTCACGTTGTGGGTCCATCCTTTCGTAAATGTCGATTCTGAAAGCTATGCGCAGTTGCGGCATTCGGGCGATCTCGATCGGCGATCGCACGGGCGACGCGGGGCTGATTCGGTGGTGGCAGGGAATTGGCGCAGTCTGGGACTTCACCAATCCGGCGGCGGCGACCGCGTATCGTGCGCGGCTGGCTGAATTGCAAAGCAAATACGGTTTCGACGGATTCAAGTTCGACGGCGGCGACGTGAACCTGGTGCCGCGCGATCTGAAAACTCACAGCGACATTACCGCTGCGCAATACGCGGACATTTACAACCGCGAGGCGGCAGCGCACTTTCCGTACAACGAAGCGCGTGTCGGCGTGTACTCGCAGCCGCTGGGAATCGTGCAGCGGTTGATCGACAAGCAATCGATCTGGGGCCGCGAAAATGGACTGGCGGCGATTATTCCTGAAGCGCTGAACGTCTCCATGCGTGGCTATCCGTACGTGATGCCGGACATGGTGGGCGGCAATCAGTATGGGACCGACAAAATCGACAAAGAGCTGATGATCCGCTGGGCGCAGGCGTCGGCGCTGATGCCGCTGCTGCAGTTCTCCGTTGGGCCATGGCACTTCGACGACGAGACGGTTCGTCTCTGTCGGGAAGCTGCGGAGCTGCATGTAAAGTTCACGCCGTATATCTACGAACTGGCGCAACGCGCGCGGACGACGGGCGAGCCGATCATTGCGCCGTTGTGGTATGCAGCGCCGGCCGACCCGAATACGTATCAGCTCAGCGACGAATTCATGCTGGGCAACGACGTGGTGGTTGCGCCGGTGGTGGTGCAGGGCGCGGTTTCGCGCGACGTCTATCTGCCCGATGGCGAATGGCGCGACCTCAACGGCGCAGGCGGTCTGCATGGCGGCTGGCATCGCGGCTACGCAGCGCCACTTAATGTGCTGCCGGTATTCGTGCGCGAAGGCTCGAAGGTGGCGGGCATGCTGGGCACTCCGAGGTAGAGTTTCCGACCTTCTCCTTTCAAGTTCCCACCCGTTGCTTCGCACGGGTGGGGCACCCGGGACCGTAATTAGCTCGCGTCACGCCACGCGGCGCGTCTCCATACGGGAGCGCCAGTGATGCGGGCGGCGCCAAATAAAAACAACGCAGCGAATATGAGAACGCCTGGTATCAGCGGCCAGCGGCGTTCCACCATGTCCATACCCGCGTCCAGAAGTTGGATAAGCGCTGTCAGGACCATGAGCGTGCTCAAGGAACGCCGAGCGCCCATGCTCAAAGTGACGAGAAGCAGAAGAGCCAGCGCCAGATTGCGCGCGACCAGATATCCGGCGTAGACGTGAACGGCGCCGTTGATGGCGATGCCAGGTGAAGCCAGCATCGCCGGATTCACCAGAGCGACGATGGCACCGGCCGCCAAGAGCAACGCACCGGGAACGACGATGAGGGGGAGCCATTTCGGCAGCGCCGCGTGTGTGGGAGCTTCAACCATCGAGGAATCCTCCTGATTCGTGTAGTTGTCTACGCACTTCCGAATCGGGAAGTTCACTGGTGGCCCGCACAAAATCGGGGTACCCCCTCCCCCCTCTCGCTCGCAAGTCTCGCGTAATGAATGTGATCGGGCGAAGGTTCTGCCAGTTGCCGCAAAACAAAAGGCTTAAGAGTCAAAATATTGAAAGGACGGCAGTTATTTTGTTTTTAGGCTCTTTAGTTTTTGGCTCCACTTCTATTGTGACAAATTGGACGGTACCTACTAGACACTTTCGCCAAGTTTATTTCTATCGTGGAATGAGATGTTTGCAGGGTTTTGGGGGAAAGTGAGGGCTTGACATGTCGAAACGAAGGTCGGGATACGGAGTGATAATCTCCGTTACCGACATCTATCTGATGCGTGCGAATTTTCCGTTGTCTTCAAGATAGCGAGTGCCCTTCCTTCACAGCGATGCACGGACCGATATATTGCCGATTCCTGAAAGTAAGAATTTTAACCAGATTTCCATCGAGCAGACACATACCTTACACATTCACCTGATATTTAAGGACCACTGCGCCATTTACCTAACGCTGGTTTATGTGGGTAAGGAGAAGTGTATGCGTACGTTTCTTTCAACCTTCCTGATTTCACTCGTCACTACCACTATTTTGTTGCCTGGCGCCGTCGCTCAGAGTGCCAGAGGCACAATTACCGGACGGGTAGCCGACGATTCGGGCGGGGTCCTGCCAAGTGCACAAATCGCACTCGAACCGCAGGCAGGTTCGGCATTTGCGGATCAACAAGGTGAATTCACAATTTCGAATGTGGCAGCTGGACAATACAAAATAACGGTTACCTACAGAGGCTTTGCCCCGTTCACGGCGACCGTAGTGGTCAACGCCGGACAAGTTTCACACCTGCAGGCTGTGCTGCGGGTGGGTTCGGTGAAAGAACAGATTCTTGTCACAGCGGAACGTCCGCATGGAGAGGCGGAAGCGATTAATCGCCAACTTGCCGCCGATAACATCGTGCAAGTACTCCCTAGCGAAGTCATTACCAGCCTGCCGAACGCGAACGTGGCTGACGCGATTGGGCGACTTCCCAGTGTTACGCTGGAGCGCGACGAAGGTGAAGGAAAATACGTTCAGATTCGCGGAACGGAGCCTCGCCTCAGCAACGTCACTATCGATGGCGTCAATGTGCCCTCGCCAGAAAGCGGAGTGCGCCAGATTAAGCTCGACACGATACCTTCCGATCTGGTCGAGTCCGTCGAAATCAACAAGACCCTGCAAGCCAATATGGATGCCGACGGCATCGGCGGATCCGTAAACCTGAGGACAAAAACCGCGGGCGACCTTCCGACGCTATCAATTTACGGCTTGGGAGGATATACGCCGATCATTGGCGGACGTGGTGTAGACCAGTTCGGATCAACGTATGGTCAACGATTTGGTCCCGGCAAGCGATTCGGCCTCCTGGTCGGTGGCACTTACGATTGGAATGGGCGCGGCATCAATGATGTCGAACCGTCGCCGACTGTTAGTAGCCTCAGTCCGCACTACGACAGTATCGATCTGCGCGACTACAAGTACTACCGCACGCGATGGGGCTTTACGGGAAGCACGGACTACAAGATAAGCGACGCTTCCAGCGTTTTTATCCGAGGACTCTACTCCGAATTCAAGGACTTTGGTCAGAAATGGGTGTACACGCTGAACGACGGCGATGTGCCGCAATCGAGTATTGACTGGAGGCGCCCTAATTATTCGATTGCGAGCGTCTCGGCCGGTGGCCACCACGTATTCACATCTTCGTGGCTAGCTTGGGATCTGTCCGTTGCACGGTCGCGAATGCTCGCATCCGGCGGAGACGGCGGGGCCAAGTTTGCATGGAACGGGGGATCCGTAAATTGTTTTTCCGACCCGGCGGCCACGACCACTGTGTATCGTCCGCAGTTCAGCCCGTCCTGCTTTACTCCGGGGAGCGGGAACGCTCTTGATATCTCGAACTACGAGCTATCGAGCTTCGATCTACCTTCGTCAGGGAAGTCGGCTCAGCTCAACCTTCTTGGTTCGGCCTCCTACGCGAGGAACTATCACGCTGGTTCTCACTTCGGAACATTCGAGTTCGGAGGTAAGGTCCGAAATTCCCATAAGTTCGATGATTCGTATGGCAGATCCTATTCAGTCAACGATGGTGTCGTGATTCCGATTGCCCAGTTCGCAGGCAACTTCACGGATCCCAATTACTACGGCAAGAGTTACCCGTTCGCGCCGTCCAATGTGGACTACACAAAGGTTAACGCCTTCGTGAACGCCAATCCCGGAATGTTCACCTTTAGCGGTGGTCCTGGAGTGAACTCGAATAACTTCGACCTGGTGGAGCGGGTCTCCGCCGGTTACCTCATGAACACAATCGATCTCACCCCGCGCCTGCGCCTCATCGCAGGTGTTCGCTTTGAAGGAACACAAGTTTCGACGGTGACCTTCGACTCGAACACAAACTTATTGGACTTCAACGCGAATGGATCTTACGTCGATGTGCTCCCAAGCGCGGCGCTGCGCATAAGAATCGATCAGAATTCTGATCTGCGAGTGGTCTATAGCAGTGCGCTAGCCCGGCCCGATCCACAGGACATTGCGCAAGCTGTGGGCCCGGTAGATACGACGCAGAACCCTCCCACCGTTAGTCTAGGGAATCCGAACCTAAAGGCGGAGCACGCCAACAACTTTGACGTGTTGTATGAGCATTACCTGAACCCGCTTGGGATTTTTCAGGCAGGGTTTTTCTACAAAAACTTAACGGATCCCATCATCGCCACGCAGGTGATTCCCACCTCAGGACCATACGCCGGGTACATCGTGTCACAGCCGGGAAACGCAGGCAGTGCATACCTTGTGGGTTTTGAGGTGTCGTACCAGCAGCAGCTGAGTTTCTTGCCCGCGCGTTTCAGGGGATTTGGCGTCGCAACCAACTACAGCTACACGGCTTCCCAGGCTAGCGGCATCCCCCTGCGTACCGACCATCCCGCGCTTTTGCGCCAGGCGCCAAACACGTGGAACATTAGCCCGACATTCGACCGCGGTCGTTTCTCCGTTCGAGTCGGCATGGCGTATAACGGGGCGAACATTTTCGCGTACCAGTACCAGAATCTGAACAGCGACGGAACACCTATCGCTGCGTCTGACTTACCAGCCGGTGGTCTCAAGGGGCCAGGTGGTGACAATTATCTGTACTCACACTTTCAAGTAGACGCCCAGGGAAGTGTGCGGGTTCACAGAGGTCTGACTCTGTTTGCGTACGGACTGAACTTGAATAATGAGGTTTTCGGCTTCTACAACGGTAGCCAGCAATATGTCGTTCAGCGGGAATACTACAAACCGACGATTGCAGGCGGCGTGCGCTGGATCTTCTCGAGGGAGAAATAAGCGTGACCAGATTCGGGATGCCGCGTGGTGTCGTTGCTCCGCAGCATCCCAATCACTTTTCCCATTGAGCGGCAGACGACCGCTCGACAGATAGCACCAACAGACATCGTTCGCAAACAAGTTGGTCGGCAAACCGAGCCAATGAGGAGTTTCCTATGCGCCCTTGGAGAAAGTGGCTGCAATGCCTTCTAATCGTACTCATCTGCTTGGCATCAGCCACGGCTCAGACGAAGCCTGTCGAACTGAAACTGCAACCAAAGGGACCGTTCAGATTCGTTGCTTACGGAGACACGCGATTCACGGATCCCAGTGACGCGGAGGCATCCAACGCCGAAGTTCGCCGTGCATTAGTAAACGCCATTGCAGAGGCGAATCCTTCGTTTATCTCGATCGGCGGTGACATTGCCTATTCTGGCGACCGGACTGCAGACTGGAGAGTATGGGACAGTGAAACGGAAATCTGGCGCCAGCACGGAATTATGGTTCTCCCTGTCTTAGGGAATCATGACCTAAAAGGTGACCAGGCCGCCGCCCTCAAGAACTACTTCGAGCGCTTTCCGCAACTGAAGGACAGTCGCTATTACAGCATGCGAGCGGCTAACACTCTTATGCTGGTGCTCGATAGCTCGCAAGATGAAGTCTCAGGCCAGCAAGGGGAATGGCTTGCGAGGAAACTGGATAGTGTTTCTAGTGACGTTGATTTCGTTTTTGTCATTCTTCACCACCCGCCTTACACAAGTTCTTCCGACGCGAAGATCTATGGAGGTGGACACTCCAGTCGCACGGCCGAGCAGAACTTGGCACAAATTCTGGAACAGCGACAACAAAGCATGCGGTCTAGAATTGTGGTGTTCTCTGGGCACGTCCACAATTACGAACGGCATGAACATGGCGGCGTCTTGTACTTCGTTACTGGTGGTGGCGGCGCACACCCGTATCCAATCGAGCGCGCACCAGCGGATCCATTCCAGAGCACGGACGTGAACTACCACTACCTTCTAGTCGATGTTGCCTCGCAAAAACTGACCGTCACGATGAATCGACTTGAACTGAAAGACGGGAAGGCGTCCTGGACTAAGCCAGATCGCGTAACGATTGTTGCGCCCCATGCCGTGGGGGTAATTCATGCTTCCATGAAGTAGCGGTTGTTAGCCCTCCCGACACTGTTTTGGCGCGAACTATTTCTATCGCCTTCTACGTAAAATGATGCTAGAGCCGAAGGCTTTCGGTCAGGTGCTGGTACCGACACTGAAGAGGATGACCTAATCTTCATTTCCCGAGCCACTAAGGGATAGATGGCGATAAATCGCCTAATCACTCACAATCTGGACGGGATTGAAACGGGGGGCGATATTCAGTAGCCGACGCTGAAGCTCTTTCGAGCGTCTCTCTCACCTGTCTTACACAAGCGAACG
>CAWKDK010000026.1:0-90688 GCA_963848375.1 Terriglobia bacterium | reverse complement strand
GAGGGCGTCCGCGCCGCCGCTTTACTTGTCGAGATGGAGTTCGATGATTTCGCCGGAAAGGCTGCCGTCGCGAACGCGAAGTCGCCCGACACAGATGGGAAGCTTGAAGCGGCGCGGTCCGGCACTGGCCGGATTGAAATAGAGGACGCCGTTTCGGACTTCATTCATCGGTGCGTGGGAGTGGCCGGAGATGACAGCGGCGAATCCGGCGGCTGCGGGATTCAGGTCGAGCTGTTTCAGATCGTGGAGCATGTACAGCGAGAGTCCGCTGGCTTCAATTACTTCCGTCAGCGGAAGAGTCTCGCACCAGGGACTGGAATCGATGTTTCCGCGAACCGCCTTCACGGGTGCAATGTGACGGAGTTCTTCGAGGATTTCAGGCGAGCCCACGTCTCCAGCGTGCAGGATGAGATCGGAGCCGCGTAGGGCTTCGACGGCTTCCGGGCGGAGCAGGCCGTGGGTATCGGAGATGACGCCGATGATCAGTTCGGCTGGCATGGGAGAAGTTTACGACGGAGGGCAGCCGAGGTCGGCTGCCCCACGCAGATTGTGCACGACTACCAGCGGAACTCCCGGAACTCCTGCGGAACGAATTTCGAGCCAGCCAGGTCGGCGTCAGTGAAACCGAAGACGAAGAACTGGTTGGGATTCGGAATCAGATTCCCAGTCGCATCAGGAACTGTCTGAAGGAAATCGTTGTCGTTGGCCATCCAGAGGGTGTGAATCGTTTTCTTTCCGCTCCGGACGTCCGGACCGAAGGCAACGCCCTCCATTTTGGCAGGAATGTTCCCGGCGGCAATGCCGTTCGCGGTCAGCACCTGAACGATATCGAGGAACAGCGTCTTAGCTACTGAGTGGGTTGCGGCGGTCAAGCCATCCATCGCGCTGACGTCAACGGCGCCATCGAGATCAATCTTGAAGAGCTGTTTTACCTTCGCGTTGTTGCCATTGGCGCGGCCATTGCCATCACGCTCGTCAACCGTCGCCGCTTTGAACGTTGCTCTTCTTCTCGTTTCCGGAGCACTGGCTGGGCAGAGTACAGGTTCAGGAAATTCGGCTACACCGAATGCTGACAATTCGAACTCGCAGCAGACGGTACAAACGGTTCGAGGGTGCTTATCCAAGACGGGTAACACGTATGTCCTGCTTGGGACCACTCCGGTGCGGCAGTACCGGATCGTCGGCGGAGATGTTGAGGCGCTAAAACATAAGCTTGGACATACGGTGGAAATAACAGGAGCCGTTGGGGAGAAAGAATCGGGTGCGACTACGAACGGCCTGTACAACTCCGGATCCACGACCGGTGTTGGATATGGCACGATCACGGCGCAATCCGTGAAGGAGGTATACGCAAACTGTAGTTAAAGTTGAAAGGCTTAACTGGCGTGCCCTCCTTAGATTTCTGCAAGATTTTTCTTTCAAAAACGAGAGCTCATTTTGCGCATCCAAAGCCCGGTTTGTGAAACGGAACTTATCTGAAGAGCCCTAAGCGTGATTTGTGAAGCTTGTAACCTTTGAAATGCATGTAAAATGGCGCTGTCTGATGTGGGGCAGAGCACCAGGATCACACCGCCTCGTCTACGGGTCTTCAGTAAGAAGTGTTGTTCTAGCGCGCTGAAGCGAAGAGCGATTAGCGCGATGAATCGTTAACTTCAAGGAAGCCTCTACCGTGGCTGGGAGGGCTCTGTGAGTTCTGAGTGGTCTCCGAAAGATCGCACCCCCGAAACAAATTCTGAATACGCAAACATGCCTGAGAGCGAAGAACTCTTCAAATTGGTGGCGAATGCCGCACCGGTGCTCGTCTGGATGGCAGACACCAGCAAACACTGCACGTACTTCAATCGGCGTTGGCTGGACTTTACCGGCAAATCGCTCGAATCCGAGCTGGGGAATGGATGGGCGGACGGAGTCCACCCAGAGGATTTGCAGCGATGCTTGAGTGTCTACGAACGGGCGTTTGACCGGAGAGAAGAATTCAAGATGGAGTACCGGTTGCGACGTCACGACGGAGAGTACCGTTGGGTGTTCGATACCGGAGTTCCGAGATTCAAGAAAGATGGTTCTTTCGCGGGCTACATCGGATCGTGTGTGGACACGACCGATCAGAAGCAGGCAGCCGAGGTGGTGCGCAAGAGCGAGGAACGATTTCGCCTGGCAGCGCGGGCAGGAATGGCGTTTGCCTACGAGTGGGACGCTGCCACCGATGTGATAGTTCGCTCCGGAGAATGCGCGCACATTCTCGGGGTAGATGAGAAGGCTCCGGTCACGGGCCAGCAGGTTTGGTCGAAGATTCACCCGGATGACGTGGAGAGGGTCAAGAGCGTGCTGACAGCAATCACGCCTGAGAAGCCCGAGATTCGAATCAGCTACCGGATGATTCATCATGATCGCGGGACGATATGGGTAGAGAGATTGAGTAGCGCCTTTTTCGATGCCGCGGGCAAGCTGACAGGGATTAAGGGCCTGATCGTGGACATCACGGAGCGCAAGCAGGTAGAAGCGGCATTGCGGGAGAGTGAAGAACGATTGCGTCTCGCCGTCGAGGCGGGACGGATGTATGCCTACGAATGGGACGTGGCGTCGGATGTGATCGTGCGATCGGGGAAGTTCGCCGACATTCTAGGACTTACGGGTGCGCCGGGCATTGTTACTTGCAAGAACATGCTGACGACCGTGCATCCGGATGACCAAGCAGAGGTCCTTGCTGCAACCGCTGCTTGTACCCCGGAGGACCCGATCGGCCGAGTTCGATACCGAGTGATTCGTTCGGACGGATCGGTGGTCTGGCTGGAGAAGACCGCGCGCAGCTTCTTTGATAGCAATGGGAAGATGTTGCGGACGATCGGGATCGTTGCGGACATCACCGAGCGGAAACTTGGAGAGGAAGCCCTCTCCACCCTGAGCCAGCGACTGATCGGAGCACAAGAAGCAGAGCGCGAGCGAATCGCAAGAGAGCTGCACGACGATATCGGCCAGAGGCTGGCGCTGCTGGAAGTGGATCTGCAGCAACTCAAGCAGAGCAATCCTGGTTCGGAAGAAATAGCGCGGTGCGTCGAGGAATTGTGCGAGCAGACTTCCTCGATATCGGAGGACGTACACGATTTGTC
Organism: Terriglobia bacterium; assembly: GCA_963848375.1. GTDB lineage: Bacteria > Acidobacteriota > Terriglobia > Terriglobales > Acidobacteriaceae > JAJPJE01. The sequence goes on along the minus strand of CAWKDK010000026.1, from coordinate 87,581 downwards.
GCACGAACTATATTCGTCCAAACTGAAAATTCTGGGGCCAATTGCGGCGATGCGAGGCTTCTGCAGGGAACTCGCCGCAAAACAAAAAGTCGAGATTGACTTCCGTCACGACGACATTTTGCGGAGCATACCGACGGAAGTTTCTTTATGTCTTTTCCGCATCCTGCAGGAGGCTTTGCATAATGCCGTCAAGCACAGCGGGGTTCGTCATTTCAAAGTGGAGTTCCGCGAAGTAGACAACACGATCACTCTCGACGTTCACGATTCGGGACTGGGCTTCGATACGGAGGTGGCGATGCGAGGCCGTGGAATCGGTTTAACCAGCATGCAAGAACGTCTGAAGCTGGTGAATGGAGAACTTTCGATCGAGTCTGAGATCGAGCAAGGGACCACGATTCGAGCGCGGGTGCCGCTTACGCCCCAAGCTTGTTCAGTTCGCGCGACTGGGTGAGAGACTTTTCGATGATTATTTCTTGAACAGGTTATCGAAGGCTCGGCGGGCATTGTCGAGGCGGCTATTTCCACCGGAAGTGCTGGGTCCGGGGCTGCTGACATGTCCGCTGCTGGTGGTTTCCCGTTCGACCATCACGCGAATCGAGTAAAAGGTACAAGTATTGACGGCATCCTTCGGCGAGATGCGATCGGGGACCGGCTGGCGGCATTCAAAACGGCTGCTGGGATCGAAATGCGTGCATTGCTTGCAGGAGTGCAGGGTGAATCCGCATTTTGGGCAACGGTCGGGATGGGCGGCGAGATCCTGGAGAACGTTACCGCACTCGGCGCAGCGGGAGACCGAACGCGCGTTGGGCATGTTGAGAGCGCGGGGGCCGAAGGTTTCGGATCGTGGACGAGACGGAGCCTGTCCTTTGGATTTCTCCACCTTCTCCTTTTCTTTATCCATATAGCCGTGCTGGCGGTATTTTCGGTCCATAAGGGGGGTACCTCCGCGTATTAAAACGTTTCATCGTAATCGCTGTGAGTCCGGAAGCGAACTTTCCAGTCGCAAACCCGAGTAGAAGTGAGTTCCAATGTTGAGACTATCTAGAATCTGGAAGAAGGGCGATTCCTGAGAACTCGCAATCTTAGCAGAATCTTGAGCTAAGAGCTTGCCCAGATGTAATGGTATAACAAGTCAAGATAGGAAGAGTGAACCGCTGGTGACTCACCTCCCAAAGATCCGGCAGGTTCAATGACGTTAGACATGGTGGACCCAAAGAGAATTTCGGGGCGTTTCGAATTCCGTATTGAATTCAGCGGTTTTGTCCAGCGTTATGGGAAGGAAGTTTCTTTCCGTGGATGGTCGCGCGATCTGAGCGAGAGCGGGATGGGAGCCTATATCCCGGTGGAACTGCGCGAAGGCGAACAGGTGAATCTGGACCTGACGCTCGAAGCAGGAGCGCCGAAGCTGCGCGTTGCGGCGAAAGTGCGCCGCTCGCAGGGATTCGAATATGGATTCGAGTTTGTTACGTTGAGCGCCATGCAACGAGCGGCGATCACCTCGGCGGTCGCGCACTGCGGCGATGCCCCTTACCTTTAAAAGCGCGTACTAAACCTTCACAGCTTTTCGGGAAAGCGCTTCGACCGCTGGATACGACCGCGGAACCGTCAAGGTACGCTCCGGCGGCTGCGTGCCTTTGGTGAGCGCGTTGGCGAGCATCTCAACCGCCTGACCTGCGTTCGCTGGAACGATGACAGTTGCGGCAAGCGATCCCTCGCGAACCCAGAGTTGGCCAGTGTCGGGCATTCCATCGCATCCGATAAATGGCAAGGCGAGCCACTTGTCACGATTTGTACTTGCAGGCTGTTCCTGAAATGCCTTGCGAGCACCCACTGCCATGGAATCGTCCTGCGCGGAGATGACACCAAAGGTGACATCGCGCGAGGTCGAGAGACGTAGCCAGGAACTAACGGCCTGGTAGGCGCTGGCTTCGGTCCATTGCGCCTTCATGGCGCGAACCTGCACATTGTCAGGCTTGGTTTCGTACATGCCGTTGGTGCGTTGTTGTGCCGCATCGCTACCCGAAGGACCCTGGATGTAGAGGACCGAGCCACCTTGCGGCAGTAAGGCCCCGATCTGGCGGCCCTGGATGCGTCCGACTTCGGTATGGTCGGTAGTAAGTCCGAAAACCGGAGCTTTCGCAGTACGGCGCAATTCGTTCAGGTAGTCCACTTCGCGGTTCAGGATTATCCAGCCAATTCCGGCGGCAACGGCAGCCTTGGCTACCTGGGGCAATCCGGTGCCGACCGGTTCAAATACGACGGCGTCAGGACGTGTTCCGGCGGGAGACTGAATGGCTTTGAGCAATTGCTGGCTCTGGTTGATGGCATCATTCTCAGCGTAAATGATCTGGATCTCGAGACCGGAGCGCTTGGCGGCTTCTTCGGCCGACGCGGCTTGTTCCAGCTGATAGTCGTTGTCATTGGTCGTGAGAGAGACCAGCACCTTAGGCTTGCTCATGGCAAGTCATGATACTGGATTGGAGCGGTAATTCTATTAACCAGAGATGGAATTTCCGAACCAAAGGTAACCGCGTTTCACAACGGCACAGGCGATGTCCGAGGCGATGGACTACAATTCCGAGCCGAAAGTGTTCGTTCAGGAACCCCGGAGGCGTATGGACAGGTCAAAGGCCGCTATAGTCGCTATTTTCGTCACGATTCTATTCAGCACATCACTATTCGCGCAGTCGGTTCTGCCCGCAAAATGGGAGGAACTGACTGGTCCCGATTTCATACAGGCGATCCAGAAGGCACAGGGCACGTGCATGCTGCCGTTCGGGATAGTCGAGAAGCATGGTCCGCAATTGCCGCTGGGCACCGATCTCATTGACGTGCGTTACGCGAGTGAGCAGGCGGCAAAACAGGAGTATGCGGTCATCTTTCCACCTTATTACTTTGGACAGATCTTCGAGGCCCGGCACCAGCCCGGAACGCTGGCCTACAGCCTGCAATTGCAGCTTCAGTTGCTGCAGGAGACGGTAGCCGAGATGGCGCGCAACGGCTGCAAGAAGATTGCAATTGTGAATGGTCATGGCGGGAACGATAGCCTGCTGCCGTTATTCGCGCAGTCGCAGATGGCGTCGAAGCGGGACTACGTTGTGTACGTGATCCCGATCAGCATACGGAGGCCGGATGGCCCGGGGCCTGCGGTTAGCGCCAAGGACAAACTCGACATGCACGCGGGTCAGACGGAGACGTCGACGATGATGATAGCGGCTCCGAATCTGGTGCATATGGATCGCGCGAAATCGCAGTCGGGAGCTGATCAGGCAAGGCTGAGCGCGCTGCCGGAGGCGGTGTATACGGGGATCTGGTGGTATGCGCGGTTTCCGAATCATTACTCCGGCGATGGATCGTTGGGCACGAAGGAGCTGGGTGAGTACACGATGAAGAATTGGGTGGACGGGATTGCTGAAACCGTGAAAGTGATCAAGGCCGACGAGACGAGTCTGAAGCTGCAGAATGAGTTCTTCGAGCAGGCGCAGCACCCGCTGGAGACGAAGCAGTAGAAGGCGGAAATGCAGGTCCCTCGCTCGCTGCGCGAGCTCGTGATGACAAGCAAAAGAGTCGTGGTTCGTGAAGTGCGCGGGCGAGGGCCCCGGCGCCGACTCAGGCTGCGTCGTCGCCTCAAGCTTTCGCTCATTGCGCCGAAGTAGAAGATGCAGCCCGGAGTTATTAACTGAGGCTGCATCGTCTACTTGGCCATGTTTCTCCGTCATCTCGCCACTACGCGCAAGTCCCTGTACAAAGGGCACCAATCCCAACGGGAGGAGACGCTCATGTGGAAACCCGAGCCAGTTGATGGCTCCGCCTCTGCAAACAGCAAACCACAAACGTTCCGGCCGGAAGACGGGCCGAAAGCCTCGATCAACACACCCAACGCCGTGATCGGCAAGAACCTTATTATTAAAGGTGAGATTTCAGGAACAGAGCCGTTGCTGATCGAAGGAACGGTGGAAGGCACGGTGAACGTCGGCGGCTGCTATGTGGGCATTGGGCCGAGCGGCAAAGTAAAAGCCACGATCAACGCGGCTGAAGTAGTGGTGCGCGGCGCAGTAAATGGCAATCTGCAAGTGAGCGAGCGCCTGGAGATTCGTAGTGGTGGCTCGGTTAATGGCGACATTGTCACTCGCCGGCTAAGCATTGAAGAAGGCGCTTATTTCCATGGCACGATCGACATGCAGAAACCGGATCATAAGAATGAGAAGAAGATGCATGTGAATGAACCGGAGTCCGCGAAGGAGTTGCCGCGAGCGCCGGAGCTGCTGCCGGTCTAGTGGGATTGGTAGTTGAGTAATTTGTGATCTGCAAGGCGCTTACTCTGGGGCCAATCAGGCTAAGGAGTGGGCGCCGAAGTTTTTTAGGGCGAAGTCTTTTAAGAGTTTCACTCGCGGCGTTTGTGGAATCCCACCGTACGCAAAAGACGCATAGGATGGGGCACTCGCAGATTCTCTCTTAATCCGCAAACCTATCTCGATCCAAATTCACTGTCCCTCGCGGGGAGCGAAATAACCGCGCCGGCATTGGATGCGCAGTTTCGCCTTCGGAGAGCGCAGTTCGATAGTGCGATAGCTGCCGTCGGGGGCAAAGTTGGCCGGTTTGTAGGCGAGAGAGTACTGACTGCGCAGCGCATCTTCTACCTGCGCGAAGGCATGGGAAAGTTCGTCCGATTCGCGCGCGCGCAGAATCTGCCCGCCGGTGTACCTGGTCAGCAACTCGAGGACGGCTTCGCCGCGGGGATACTCATCGTGAGCGAGATCGTTGGTGCTGAGGGCGAAGATCGCGGTCTCGGCCCGGGCGGCGGCTTGCTGCGCGTCGGCGAGGATGCTTTTGCTGGCCGTATCCTGTCCGTCGGTAATGAGGATGAGGACCTTGCGCACCAGGCGGTCGCGGGGTTGCTCCTGCAGTTTGCGGCAGGCGAAAACAATAGCATCGTAGAGTGATGTATTTCCGCCGGCGTGCATCTTCTGGACGGATGTCCCGAGCACGGCGGTGTCGTTGGTGAAGTTCTGCACCAGCTGAACCCTTTCGTTAAATCCAACCACGAAGGCCTGATCGGTGGCAGGGCGCAACGACTTCTTCAGGAAAGTCGCCGCCGCCTTCTTCTCGAACTTAAAACGCTGGGTGATCGACTCACTGAGATCGACGACCAGTCCGACGCGCAGGGGCAGGTCGCTTTCCCTCTGAAAAAGGCGAATGCTCTCCGGCGGCAGGCGGTTGTCGAAGACCTGGAGATCGGATGCGTTCAGGTCGGTGACGAATCGTCCCTTGGTGTCAGTAACGGTGAACAGCAGGCTCACCTCGTCGACGCGCTTGGAAATGGTGACCATCCCCGCATCTGGATCGAGGAGACGCGCGGTAACGGTGGGCACAGAATCCTGCGCGCTAAGCCGAGGGACGATAGCGACAAGCAGGCAAGCGGTAAGCGCTGCCACAAATACGAAGACTCGAGAGCCCCGAGAACGCATCGGAAACCTCCTGAAGATGCGCCTTTGCTGCATGTTGAGCGGAAATGTTGAAGTGACTAAAAGAACAGAGAGATGCGCCCCACTGCGGAAATTCTAGCGCGGGCTAGACATGAAAGTTGTAAAAAGATTGTCCAAAAGTTGCGGGGACGAAGGTCGGGACGAGTGGTTTGACGTGTAATTCGGGCGTGCAATGATCCTCGGGAACGATCGCGTGAGTGCGCCGGCAACGAGCGGGGGAGTGCCGGAATTGAGCGTCTATTTTGTTATAATCCGAGTTGTCCGCGGTATTCTGCGTGGTCCCAGTGGCGCTATCGTCTAGGGGTTAGGACGGAAGATTCTCAATCTTCAAACCCGGGTTCGATTCCCGGTAGCGCTACCAACTCCTCTCTTTCCTCGATCTCGTAACCGTGTTGATAGTACCCACTATGTGAATACTCTGCATCTGAACCGATTTACGCAGCATCTTCATGCAATAGAGCCATCTGAGCATTTGCATTCCAGTTGGAACACAGGTGGGTACGAAGGTCCTATTTTTCCTCGTTTTACTTGTTCCCTGGGGAGTCGGCAGTGGAGTTCGTGGTTGAGTTTGAGGCAGGGAACAAGGTACTTCGCGCTTCGATGGACGGAATTGTCACCGAGCAGACCTTAATAGAACTGACTGCCGAGGTAAGAAGACTTCTCGAATCCCAAGCACCCGATGTTCTTCTCGTCGACCTGTCCGGCGTCACCGGCTTTGAGATTTCCACTGAAGTAGTCCGGTTCATTGCACGGGCACCGTCACCACTTCCGGAAGAGATCGTGCGCGTCATTGTTGCGCCGCAAGGGCACATCTTCGGCGTCACGCGGATGTTCCAGTGTTACGCTGACGGGCATCGCCCGAACGTGCACGTCGTCAAGTCGCTGGAAGAGGCGTACGCGTATCTGGGTTGGACTGTAGCCAGTTGAGCCGGTTTCACCAGTTCGGCCACTCGTTTATCAGAACGTGTCTCAGCACCGGATATTCTAAAGACCTGTAGAGACTACCTTCCAATGTGCCAAACACGTCGTGCCGGATGCCTATCTCGCCTGGCTTGTAGGCCGGGTCGCGGCTTCTCTCCAATAGAACATCGTTTCCTCGCTGATCGCGGCGAACGGTTCTTTCTGCTCATTTCGATAGATCTCAGACAAACAGTCGAAGAACGCCGTTGCTTCTCCTTCCAGGCCGAGGAGTCTAAGACTTCGCAGAATTCTTGTGATCCGCAGATGATTGTGATTCCCGGCTGAAAGCCATACCCGCGATCTCGCGGCAAAACCGGCGGCGCGAGTTACGACGATCTTCTCGCCTGAATGAACCTGGAGCCCGTAGAAGTCCATCATGCGCAGAAAAGAGGCCCGTAGTTTCTGCTGTAGCTCGGGCTGCGCTCGAAACTGTTGTATGGACGTCGAGGTCAAAACCGGGGCTGCGACATTAAAGGCACTCGGCTCAAGCAAAGGGAATAGCCACTGGATGTAGTCGTGAACAGCTTCCAGGCGATCATCTGACCACTGCTGGATGTCACTGAGATAGCGACCTCGGTGGTCCGGTCCGACGCCACTGTAGAAACGAACCAGGTCGGATTGAACGTTCCCGTCCATGATCGAGATTCTAGTCCGAAACGACTGAATGGGTGTCTCACCACTAATCCGTTTGGTTCCAGACACCTCCGCATTTCCTGATAACCTTTTAGAGGACTAGAAGGGATTTCAGCCAGTTGCCGCCGATCATTAACGCACAAAGCATTTCGAAAGCGTTTGGAGCGAAACCTCTGTTTCAGGACGTCTCTTTCACAATCTCGGAAGGAGATCGCATTGGGCTAATTGGGCCGAACGGTTCTGGGAAGTCTACGTTGCTGCGCATTCTGGCTGGGATGGAAGAGCCGGACAGTGGCGATCTATCGATCCGCAAGCGTGTTCGCAACGTCTACGTGGAGCAGGATTCCAGATTCAAGCCGGGCGATACGGTGCGATCTGTCGTGGAACGGGCGTTGCAGAGGTCGGCGACAAATGGCTCGGAACCCAGCAACCAGTTCGAGACGCTGGGGCGCGCAGGCTTTGAAGATCTAGAAGCGGAAGCGGCGGCGTTATCAGGCGGATGGCAGAAGCGGTTGGCGATTGTGGAGGCGCTGGTGCAGGCGCCCGACATTTTGCTGTTGGACGAGCCGACCAATCATCTAGACCTCGCCGGTATTGAGTGGCTCGAAGCGCTGCTCGAAGAAGCGGCATTCGCCTGCGTCGTGGTGAGCCATGACCGCTACTTTCTGGAGAACGTGGCCACCGACATGGCGGAGCTCAGCCGGGTGTATCCCGATGGAGTGCTGCGCGTACGTGGAAATTACAGCGCCTTCCTGGAGAAGAAAGAAGAGTTTCTGCACGCACAGGCTAAGCGGCAGGAAGCTCTGGAGAATCTGGTTCACTCGGAGATCGAGTGGCTGCGGCGAGGAGCGAAAGCACGTACCCGCAAATCCAAAGCGCGGATCGATAAAGCCGGCGAACTGATGAGCGACCTGGCGGATCTGAATGCCAGAACTCGGAGCGCGACCGCGCAAATTGATTTCTCGGCCACGGATCGAAAAACGAAACGCCTGATCGAAGTTCAGAACGTTACTTGCGAGATAGCGGATCGTACGCTGTTCGAAGGGCTGAACTTCGTCATCACAGCGGGGATGCGGGTGGGCCTGGTCGGGCCGAACGGAAGCGGAAAGACGAGTCTACTGCGCCTGCTGCTGGGAGAATGGACACCCGCGGCCGGGGAAATCCGCAGGGCCGATAAGTTGCGCATCGTGTATTTCGACCAAAGCCGGCAGCTCGATATGAATACCACTCTGCGTCGAGCGCTGGCTCCAGAGGCGGATTCGGTTGTCTACCAGGATCGCGTGGTTCACGTTGCCTCCTGGGCTGCGAAGTTCCTCTTCACTGGCGAACAGCTCGACCAACCGGTGGGGCGGCTTTCCGGAGGAGAACGAGCGCGCGTGCTGATTGCTCAGCTGATGCTGCAGCCTGCCGACGTCCTGTTGCTGGATGAGCCCACGAACGACCTCGATATTCCCACGCTGGAAATTCTGGAAGAAAGCCTGCTGGAATTTCGCGGCTCGCTTCTGCTGGTGACCCATGACCGCTACATGCTCGATCGCGTGTCCACGATTGTGCTGGGTCTGGATGGGCAAGGCAGTGCAGAAAGCTTTGCAGACTATTCGCAGTGGGAAACATGGCAAGCTGAGAGGAAGACAACGGTAAGGGCACGTCGGTCGACTCAGCCTGCTCCGGCTTCGGGGGGCGGGAGTTCAGCGGAGTCCAAAAAGAAACTCTCGTATCTCGAGGCGAGGGAATATGCCGGGATCGAGCAGCGCATTGCCGACGCGGAACAGAGTGCTGCAAAGCAAGCAGGCGGAGTTGGAAGATCCGGCGATCGCGAGCGATGGTCCGAGGCTGTTAGCTGTGGATGCTGAACGGGTAGCGGCGCAAGCAGAGCTGGACGCTCTGTATGAACGCTGGGCGCAACTGGAACAGAAAGCGGGCAATTCGCGGTCTCCGCTACTCGATGACGTTTCGTAGGTCGTTGCGGAGACGTCAGCGAGCGATGCTTATCTAAGCTTCCAGATCATTATTGCGACAAAAACGACTGCCGACACTATCCAGAAAGCTGGTGTGATCAGGATTCCTGGGAAAACTCCCATGCCCATTGCGAGGTTCGCCCGAAAGGCTTTCAAACAGGCTGTTGCGAAGAACATCGCGTAAGTGAGCGCCACAGCCCCAAGGCTCCACAGTACAGCTGATGTCACTCTCGTCATACGTGAACGGATGCTACATAAAAATTCGCTTCCATCCGATGGGGAAAGAGATTCTTGTTACAAAACGTCGTTTCACATCGGGAACGTGGCTTCGCGGCAAATCGTTTGTCCAAACTTGGCGTCTAAGAGAGTAGGCGCCGCGATTCTCGCTCGCGCAGTTCCGAAACAGGAAATTGATTTTGACGGAACCCCGCGCTGGCAGGCGAAACTCATAGCGCCTATGTCAAAGTGTGAATGCCGCTGTGATCTGGGACCAGAGCATGCAAAAACGGTACAGGTCGCGCGCGAATCTCGACATAAGTAGGAACTTTGTCCGTCTATTGTTCGTAGCTTGAAACATGAGGCGATTTAGCGACAGCTTCGGCCAGGTTTTACGCGCCATGTGGGCGCACAAACTTCGCTCGTTCCTAACCATGTTTGGAATTGCGTGGGGCGTGGGGTCGCTGTTGCTCCTGGTGGGGTTAGGGGAGGGCTTTCGTGCCGGAACCGCCAAGAGCATGGAAAGCTTCGGCGAAGACTATTTGCAGATTTTCAATGGGCGGGTGCCGGCGGTGGGTGGCAGCCAGCTTTCGTCTCGCCAGTACTACCTGAACTACCAGGACTATCTGGATATTCGCAGCTCGGCGTTCGTGCGTAATGCCACGCCGGTCATTTACCGCGGTGATCTTCGCCTGGTAAGCGAGTATGGCAGCAGCAATGGTTACGTGGACGGCGCCGAACCGCAGTTCACGGGTATTCGCTACCAGCCGATCGCACAGGGGCGCTCTTTGAATTGGGACGACGAACGCCAGCGCCACAATGTCTGCGTGATCGGGAACGAATTCGTGCGCTTATTGTTTCCTGGTCATCCGGCGGTAGGCAGCACGCTGCTCATCAATGGGATACCGTTCCAGGTGATTGGGACGATGCAGAAGGTCGGTCATGGGAACAACAACGACCAGAACATGCGCCTGCTCATGCCGTACTCCACTATGGGTATCTATTTCCCGATGCAGGGCGACGGGAATGCGAAGGCAATCAAGTATGTAGCCTACCAGCCGATTACTCGGGAGCGACACGAGGAAGCGAAGAAAGCCGTCCGCGCCATTGTTGCGCGGAACCATAACTTCGATCCCGAGACGCCGGATGCTTTCGACGATTGGGACTCCATCGAAAGCGCGGAGATGATGGGAAAAATCTCCGATGCCATGGATACGTTCCTGGGAGCCGTCGGCCTGGTGACACTTGGGCTGGGCGCAATCGGAGTGATCAACATTATGCTGATATCGGTAACGGAGCGTACGCGCGAGATTGGCCTTCGCAAGGCTTTGGGCGCTACCAATCGCAGCATCCTGCTCCAGTTCTTTATGGAAGGCCTGATGCTTACCGGAATCAGTGGGGGCATTGGCGTGGGCGCGGCGTATATAGCCACCCTGCTTTTTGGGCTTCTGCCGCCGATGGATGGATTCGAACTGCCCCATATCTACCCAGCGACTGCTGCACTCGCCATCGTGAGCCTTGCCCTGGCCGGCATTGTCGCTGGACTTTATCCGGCGCGGCGAGCGGCCCTGCTCCAGCCGGTGGAAGCGCTTCGTCAGGAGTAAGGAATGAGCCAGGCGAAAGACGTCATCTCGGAAGCGTACGTATCGCTTAAGCACAACCGCAGGCGAACTGCCCTGACGATGTTGGGTATGGCGTGGGGAATCGCCACCGTGGTCCTGCTGCTGGCCTACGGCACGGGTTTCTCTACAGCAATTGTCAACATATTCAGGAGCTACGCCAGCATGCAGGCGATGGGCATTGCGGGTGGGCGTACGTCGATGCAGGCGGGAGGCAACAAGGCCGGTACCAGTATCCGGTTGACCAGGGACGACATTGATCGCGTGGTCGTGAATGTGCCGGAAGTGACGCGCATAACTCCCGAGTCGTTTTACAACGGGCCAGTCAGCTACGAGGGGCGTTCTTATACCTGGGACATTCACGGTGGCAATCCCAACCTGCAGGAGATTCAGAACTTGCAGATGGAGGTAGGCCGTTTCTACAGCGCTGAAGATATGCAACTGCGCGCGCGTGTTTGCGTGCTGGGCTCGGAATCGAAAGAAAAACTATTTTCCGGGCGCTTCCCTCTGGGCGAGAAGATACGTATCAGCGGCATTCCCTACGAAGTGATCGGTGTGCTCAAGGCCAGACCGCAGGAAGGCACGGAGAACAGTATCAACCGCGTCGTCTATATCCCTCTTCCAGCCATGAGCGATTTTCGCAATACGTACTACGTCGACATGATCTGGCTGGATTTTCTCGGATACAACTATGGCGACGTCGAAAAAGCGGTTCGCAGCACGTTGGCCGTCCAACACAATTTCCGTTCCGACGATAAGCGAGCTCTGTTTGTATTCAGCATGATGGAGCAGCTTTCGCAATTCCGCATCATCACGATGGCTCTGCAAGTGATGCTGGCTTTTATCGGCACTCTGACGCTGGGGATCGGCGGTGTGGGGCTGATGAATATCATGCTGGTCAGCGTAACCCAGCGAACGCGCGAGATCGGGGTGGAAAAGGCACTGGGTGCGCGACGCTTCGATATCCTCGTGCAGTTTCTGTCCGAAGCGCTGGCGATTACGTTCATGGGCGGGCTGTTAGGCATCGTGTTCGCTTACGTGATTTCGTTCTCTATGGGAAACCTCACGTTTTATAGCGCGCTGGCGAAGCACGGAGAGGCGGGCGACATTCGACTCATCATTTCACCAATCAGCGTGCTGGTTTCCACCGGCATCCTGGCCGTAGTGGGACTGGTCAGCGGCATGATTCCAGCGATCCGCGCGTCGCGTCTGGATCCGATTGAAGCGCTGCGCTACGAATAGGGCCTGTCATCAAAACCATTTTGTGACTGGTTTCCCGTTGGCGCCCACCAGGGTCGATGCCGCCTCAAAGAACACCAGATCGCCCGGACTATCAGCGAACAGGTCATGCGCATCGACTAGAGGCTTAAGAGTCGTTTGGCCCTTCGGCGCCTTCTTCACGGCGGGATCGGCTAAGAAGGCCTTCGTCGAGATCCAGCTGTCGTCCAGTGAACCGAGATATGAGCTAAACGAGCCTGCTGCTTCAGGCAGGTCGTTCATGTGTGAAACCTCGAACCTGGTGCGACGGCGAAAGATCTTCGGCATCATCACGGGGCCTACGTCCTTCGTGGGTTGAGGCTTGGCTCCTTTGCCGCGAAACACAAGTTTGTTATCCCAGATTGCCGTATTGCGAGTCTCGTGTGCCCAAATGCCCTTGGAGTTTTTCTGTGCGCCACTTGCGAGGGTCTGGATCGCATGAATCTCATCCGGGCGCATGGAGTTGTAGTAGGTAGGGAAAGCCCATCCGTTCTGCACGAGCCAGTGATTGAGGTCTATCCAACCGCCGGCGGTGTTCACGAAGACATCGCCAATAAATCGTCCATACATATCGAAAACGTCATTCGGCGAATCGACGCGGGTCTCCACACGACAGGCTGTTCCCTTCATGTGGGACTTCACGTACGTTCCAAGTGCGGCTGCGGCGGTTTCACCATAGGGTTGTCGATACTCGGTGCCATTGTGTTTTAAGCCCTTCTTATGAAGCAGGGCAGCAAAGTGAAGCTCGGCGGCGTCAATGCCCTGAAACCTGATGGTCAGCTTGTTGTTGTGCACCACTCCGTTCTTCTCGCCTTTTATCTTGGCGCCGTCGAAGGCAGTCGTAGTCTTCAGGTCCTGGGTCTTGCCGGTCGGGCTGAACTGGAACGCACCGGAAGAAACGATGATGTTGGCGGTATCGGCGTCAGAGGTGCCGTTCGGCCAAAATTGTTGGACATCAAGGGTGCCCGTAGCAACAAGAAGGCCGGTGTACATGGAAGTCCTCGCTTTGAGTTGACTGAGAGTTTGAGCTACTTGGATAGTGAGAGTTTCCCTGAAGTCGTTTCGCTGGAGCGTTTATTTTTATCATCTGGAGACCAGTCAGGTTTGCATTTGGCCGATTGGATAGCAGACACAAATCTTCCGACCGCTACTTGTTCTACTGCTTTGACAAACGGCACGAGCCTGCCTAGACTGCGTGCGAAGTCAGGTGGAGGAAACCGTGGCAGACGCGCCTAAGAGTAATCCTGGAGTTGGCGAAGATGCTCGCGTACAGAAGGCGATCGCGGAGTTTGCGTCGCTCCTGGTTCCCGGCGAGTCGATTGAAGCCTATGCGGTGCAACGACGACTGTTTGCGCTGTTCCGTCGTCGTACGCTGATCTGCGCCACGTCCGGACGTTTTATTGGGATGTCGCGGGGACTGTTCGGAGGATTCAATCCGGAGACGGTTCGCTGGCAGGACATTAAAGATGTCGAAATCAAAGTGCGGGTATTTGGCGCGGATCTGAGCATCGTGGCGTTGTCGAGCCCTGACCTGGCTGTTGCCGGACAGACAAGAGTTCTCAGTTTTCCCGGGCTGCGCAAAGAGCAGGCGGAGGCGGTGTATCGAATCTGCCAGGCGCAGGAGCAGGCATGGAGAGAGAAGCGGCGCATCCGCGAACTGGAAGAGCTGCGCGCGAAGTCCGGAGGCATTCAGCTGGGAGCGGCCGCAGGGGCGGGTGGTGGCGCGAACGCGTCAAGCAGTGATGGCGCCGCGACGCGACTCGAACAGGCGAAGGAAATGTTCGAGAAAGGCCTGATTACAGACTCCGAGTACGAATCGCTCAAGGCCCGCATTGTGGGAAATTTGTAGCCGACACACTGTGCCTGAATCGGCATCCAATTTCGTGTGAATCTGAGACACGGAATCGGCTTCCTATTGTTCGCGTTTTCGGCATTGACTGTATTTCCGCAGACGCCTGCCACGCGGCCCAAACAGATGTACACGTGGGAACGAATCAGCTTTGACTGCCAGGATGGCAGGACCGCGTACGTTTTTACCAGCGTGTTTCCGTATTGCCAGGTCGACACAACTCCGCAAGAGGTGGTGCGCGCGCAGATGGCGAAGGTGAGAGATGCGGCAGTGCAGGCCTGCTCGAGTCCCACTCTCGATGTGATGATCAACGGACGCGATCATCCAGATTTGCAAAGCGCCGAGCAGGACCGAGCGCGCGACATGGACGGCTCCTCCAGATCCGGAACCAGCGCCGCCACGGCACAAATCACGAATGATGTGTATTCGACGCGCTGCGCACCGGCAACGCCCGCCCCCTGATTCCCAGCTCCATTCTTTGTTTCTTCTGCTAGCATTTCTGCGCTATGAGAAAGCGGGAATTGTTCGCGATTCTTCTTCTGTCACTGCTGACCTATGGGTTGAGTGCGCAAACCCAAGCGCACGTCATCGTTTTGCACGCTGCGCGGCTATTCGACGTTGAGAGTGGAAAGATTGTCACGCCTGGTGAGGTGCTTGTCGAGGGCGAGCGCATCGTTGCGGCGGGAGCGAGCGTTACGCGTCCCGCGGGAGCGGAAGTCATCGACCTGGGCGACACGACGCTGATGCCGGGCCTGATCGACGCGCACATACATCTCTTCTTGCACCCGGGCGCGGAGGATTTGCAGACAGTAGAAGAGTCGGTGCCGCAACGCACGATCATCGCGACGCTGGCGGCGAAGGCGGATCTGATGGCCGGCTTCACCGCCGAACGCGATATGGGAACCGAAGGCGCGGGGTCGGCAGATACAGCGGTTCGCGATGCAATTGATTCGGGACAGATTCCCGGGCCGCGCCTGCGCATCAGCGGGAATGCGATCGACATTCTCGGCGGGCACGAAGACGCGAACAAGTTTAATCCGGCGCAACATGTGCTTTCGAATGCGACCTACGCCAACAATGCTGAGCAACTGGTGGAAGCGATCCGCGGGCAGGTGAAGGAAGGCGCTGACTTCATCAAGATTTATGAAACCGGGAAAGATACGCTGGTGGACGGGCGGCTCTCGACTCCGTATCAGTACACCGAAGCACAACTGGCGGCGGCGGTCGAAGAGACGGCGCGAACGGGAAGGCGCGTTGCGGTGCATGCAACTGGCGAACCGGGGACACTCTATGCCGTGCAGGCTGGGGTGGAGTCTGTGGATCATGCGTATCAACTCAGCGACGAAACGATGAAGCTGATGCACGAGAAGAAAATTCCAGCGGTTCCGACGTTCGCGATTGCGGAGTACTTCGCCGATCATGCGGAGACGCCAGTCGCCGCCAAGCGCGAGCGGGATTTGCAAGCGCTGCACGCGCAGGAATTCAAGAAGCAGTTGGCGGCGGGCGTGCCAATGGCGGTGGGGTCGGACGTGGGGCCGTTTCCGCATGGAACGCAGGCGCGCGAGTTCGAGCTGATGGTGGAGTACGGAATGAATCCGGTGGCGGTGCTGCAGGCGGACCTTATCAATGGCGCAAAGCTGTTGGGATGGGATGGGCAGATCGGTGCGTTAAAGCCAGGATATTTTGCGGACGTGATCGCCGTGCCGGGTGATCCGACGAAGGACATCGGCGTACTCAAGCGCGTGAGCTTTGTGATGAAGGGCGGCGTGGTTTATCGGAGATAGAAAAAGGCGCGGACCGAAGTCCGCGCCAGCAAGTTACCAAGTTCCTTCAGAAGCTGAACTTGATCTGCGATTGCAGAACGCGCGGTGACGCGTCTGCGCCAAGGAAGGAGCCGTAGATGGAAGTCGGGGGGCTGACGGTCGTCACAATCTGGCCGAACTGGGAGGAGGCGACATCGCCCTGCGGCTGATCGAAGTTCGGATGATTGAAGAGGTTGTAAGCGGTAGCGCCGATTGTGAACTGCATTCGTTCCTTGACCCTGAAATTCTTGAAGATCGAAAGATCCGTGTCAAAGAAGTTCGGTCCGCGTACCTGGTTTCGCTGCTGGTTGCCAAATCCGCTCGGGGATGCGGCGAAGTTGCTGGTGAGGGTGGGGCACGGTCCGTTGGTGGCCGTGTTTGCGAATTGAGAACCGCAGCTATTGTTCACAATATTTCCCGTCTGATTAGCGAAAATACCGCCGAACAGATTTGTGCCACCATATCCGAACCCGGCGAGGGCGCCTCCCGTTCCGGTGTCCACAGCGGTGAATGGAGTGCCAGTGTGGGCGAAGATTGTTCCGGCAATGGTCCAGTCACCCAACCATTTACCCCACTTGTTGGTCAGCAGACTCTTTGGAGTGGTGTAGACGTAGTTGGCGCTGAAGTAATGACGGATATCGTAATCCGCATTGCCGTACATGTTCTGCCGCACGTTGAACGGATTTTGCGGGTTCGTGATGCTGGCGTTGGTCAGAGCGTTGAACGGCGTACTCGCTTGCCCCGAGTTGGAAGCAAAGTCCAGCGCGTGACTCCAGGTGTAGTTGAACTGGAACTGGAACGAGGAGAAGCGCCGCAGGAAAGATGCAGTCAGACCGTTGTAGTTCGAATTGTAACCCGAGGAGATTTCGGTCACCGTCAGGAACCGCGGGTCGATCGGCGAAGTTGGAAGACCAGTGAAGGACGTAATCCCAAGCGTTGAGAAGCAGTCTGCGGTTCCAGCCGGAGCGGTGATGGCTGCCGTCGGACCGCAGTAGCCGTTCTGGCCAGTATTGTTAATCGTTTCCCAGATACCGTGATTCCCAACATATCTGAGGGTCAACGCTGTGTTGTTGCCGAATCCCTTCTCGACTTGCAGATTCCACTCCTGGAATCTGGGCGGATGTTGCCCGGTTGCGGCGTTGAAGAAATTGGGCACGCTGAACGGTGTCCCGGTGGCAGCCGTTACTGCCGAGTTCAAGGCGGCGAAATTTGCCCCATTGTTGAACCCGGTAGTGAATGCAGTTGCTCCAGCCGCAGCCGCCGCTCCCGCGTTACCAGGGGTCGCAGGCGCAAATGGCAGCCCCGAAATGGTGAACGATGGGTCATTGGGAAGATTGTTAATCAATCCCGGGAAACTGTCGGTAAATGCGGCTGGCAAGATTGCAGCAAACAGGCCGAACCCGCCGCTGATCACCAGGTTTGCACCCGTTCCGAAAGGACTGAGGTTAAAACCAAAGCGGGGTTGAATTTGCCAGGGATGATAGTCCGGCAGAGCAAGGTTCTGTCCCGAGGCGATGGTTTGATTGTAGGGGATGTTGACGTCGTGAGCGACGTCGAGGAAATTGTTGTCAAAGCGACTAAAACAGTTCGTGGTGCAACTCGGATTCGAATAGCGATCAGCGCGAACCGCGAAAGTCAGACTCAGATTGCTTTTAACGCGCCAGGTGTCCTGCCCATAGAAGCCCAAGTCATAAAGGTTGATGGGCTGTTCAAGCCGCGTGGGGAATGACTGGGTGTACGTGGTTCCCATGCCGTTGAAGAAATCAGTCAGCGTTTCGCTTCCAACGAGCGGCAACGTTCCTACGCCCGGGCCGTGGGTTGAGATGTCATACCGTGCAAAGTTAATTCCAGCCTTAATCGAGTGGTTCCCTCTTATATGGTTCACGTCGTCCACGAAGCCCCATTGGGTGACGTCACGACCTTGAGGCGTTCCGAAAGGCAACTGATAGCCCTCTCCCAGGTTGTACAGGGTGTTGCCGCTAAATGAGATTTGAGCGGGTTGAACGGCAAGGGCAGCGGCCTGGTTAGAGTTCTTGAATATCGCGCTGTACCACTGACCGGTGGCATTAAACGAATTTGTCGTATTTACCCCGAAATTATGCACCCACTGCAGTTGACCTTCGTACTGAGGCTGGTCACTGGTGACGTTGAAGAGCGGAGTCAGGGGATCGGTATAGGTAGCTTGCACTCCGTGATCGGTGCGGAAGTGGATGAATGCCCTGTCATTCGGACCGAAAGTTCTGGTCGAGACGTCCGGTCACCAGCCATTCATGGGTGTTTCCGGTTACGGTGGAGTTGTAATGAAGGGCGCAAGGGTTACCGGCGCCGAACCCGAGAGTACCGGTGAAGTCTCCGCATCCACCATTCTGAAGGCGTGTTGCTCGCAGTATTGGAGCCGGGCGCATGGTTGTAGATGCTGAACATGCTCTGGTACAGAGGGAGCGCGGTGGGCTGTGCGGTCGCTATATTCGAGAGCACCGCCGATTGAAATCCCGCGGAGGGAACATTGACGCTTGTGGATACTGGTATGAGAAGGTAGAGACCTTCTGTATCCACAAAGAAGAATGTTTTATCTTTCCTGATGGGTCCGCCGAATGAGGCCTGCCACATGTTGTCGTTGACGAAGGGCCGCGGCGTCACCGGAACATTCTGCTTGTTGAAATAGTTGTTTGCATTCACATAGCTGCCATTCCAGCGCCAAATGGCGTTCCCGTGAAACGTGTTCGTGCCGCTCCTACTCACGTAATTGACGTTGGCTCCTGGCATCGAATACTCGCCGGAGTATCCATTGCTGACGACGCTGGTTTCATTGATGTCGTTCTGACCAAGCAGAATATTCGTCGCGCCAGAGTTGTTAAGGCTAAGGAACGGATCATTTTCCGGCATGCTGTTGTAGGTGAAGTTATTGGCATTCGCGGGCACGCCATTGCTGGAGAAATTTCCGAAGCCTGCCTGGCTATTCATGACCGACCCCGGCGCGGTCTGGGCGATGTAGCTCAAATCTCCGCCACCGTTCGGTACGTATTGGATCTGCTCGTTCGACATGGTCGTGGTGAGATCGGGCGTGTTGGTCTGCAGAACTCCACCTTCTGCAGTTACGGTCACGGTTTGACTTGCCGATTCCACTCCCAACTTCACGTCCTGGGTCGAGACTTGGCCGACGGTGACCTGCACGTTGCGGGTAGTGGTCACGTAATTCGGAGCACTGTAGGTGAGGCTGTAGGTTCCTGGAGGCAGAAGCGCGAAGTTATATGCGCCAGTGCCGGATGTTTTGCGTGTCTGGGTTGCACCATGTGTTTAGGTCTTTCAGCTCGACATTCGCATTGGGGATAACAGCGCCACTGGGATCGGTGACGGTGCCGCGGACACCGCCTTGCGTCAAGCTTTGCGCCGACGCATAGGGAATCACGATGGCAAAGGCAATGACGGTGATTAGCAAGGTGAACAGAAGGCATGAGCGAGAATCGCATAGACTCTTTCTCCCGGGCCAAACCAAACGTCGCGCCTGCCGCAGCTCATCGCAAAAGCTCCGGACACGGGATAACAGTTCGGCCGATAGTTCGGACAAAGACCAACTCTGCATTGGTTTTTAGCCATGCGGCGTAATGCAAATTTGGAGCCGTTGTCGTCTCCTAAGGCGATTGCCTGATTTCAATCACTTGAACCGAGAGGTTGAGAGCACCGTACAAAAACTGGTATCCCTGCATCATGGAGGCTTGGTCCCGAAACCCGCGGATGGCCTTCCAAACCGAATACTTGTTCCCCGAGGCAGGGCAATAACCATCTGACAGCAAATAGAATCCCGCAGCACTGGATTTGCACAATATGGAAGGCGGCAACTCCCGTGCCGCGACGTATGAAGATGTTTTCGGGTCGCTTGCGAAAATCAGGTGGGACGAGCTGAAAACCCCGGTGTTTATGCACCGGGGTTACGTTTCGTTACGTGAGGTGCCGCTCAGAACTGGCGTGCAATCGTACCTGTCAGAATGCGGTCTCCATCGGACTCGAATAACAGCGCGTTGTTCGCATCGAGGATATAGATGATGACGGTACCGTTCGCGAGAACCGGGGAAGAGGACAGAATCGTGGCGGTGCCGCGGCCGGTATCGAGAGCCACGGAGAAGGTTCCGATCTGCAACACGTCTCTGACGGTGACGCCAGTACTGTCGGCGGTGTCCAGAATTCCCGAGAGCGCTCCCTGGTGAGTGATCACTAGATTGCCGGTGAGAACTTCCGGAGTGGTAGCAGTTGCCTCGTATCCCGTCATACCCAACGCGAGATTTCCGGCCAGTGAAAACACGCTTGGCGAAGTAAGCGTTTGCTGCAAGGCGAGGCCTTGAGCAATGTTGCCGCCATCGGTTTCCAGCATCACAAAGCCGCCATCACTTCTTGGATACAGGACAAATTGCGAGGTGGTTCCACCAGCGATTGTCCAGGTTGCGGTGGTGCGGCCCGAGGCCGTGTCGGTGACCAGATACGAACCGTTGGTATCGAAGACTGTCTGACTTACTCCGTCGATAAGACGGTTGGTGATTCCTGAACTACCGTTCAGGGTAAACAGTCCGCCGATTGCATAAACGGCTCCCGACTTGAAGCCGCTTAACGTGAAGGCGAGCTTCTCGTTGAAACTGGAGGCGGAGAACGGCCCAGCCGCTTGCTGGTACAACTCGCCACCCGCTAACTGAGTGCCATCGGTTTCGACCACTTGCAAGTGAGTGCTGTCGACCTGGTAGTAAGTAAAAGTCTGGCTCCCCAGGGTGGTCGAGAAACTAATCGTGCCACGACCAGTGCTGGAAGGCGCGGTATACGTCCCCGTGCCAGTCAGATTCGAACTCACCCCTGAATTGGTGGCGGCGTCGAGGACAGCGCGGGTGACGGTAGCGGTTCCGTCTGTTGTGACACTGCCGGCCATCATGAACGGGCTCGCAGGACTGGCAGTAGTGACGCCGGTAAGGTTCAAGGCGTATCCGCCCTTGATCGCAGTGGTCGCGGAGGGTTGCTGAAGTTCCATCGTGCCCATCGCGGTAACGCCGTTTGCGGCAAGGCGTGCAAGAAATGTCTTCGCGTGAGTTGCAACCGCGAATTGCCATGCAATCGCGCCTTGGCTGGTTTCAAGGAGAGCCGAGCCGCGCCCGTCGGTGCCAACCTGATAGGTGCCGCCGGTGATGGTGATGGGCCCAGCGCCGGTTCCGCTCTGATCAAGCGAGCCGCCGAGGATGTTGCCGACGCCGTCGAAGGTAATGACTCCCGCTTCAGCCGAGAATCCGGTTACTGCGTCACTCGCGACGCCGAAAACGTAAGTGCCTGCGAGGAGGGCAGGAGAAATCTGGATCGTGACAGTGGTGTTCGCGGGAAGCGCACTGCCATCTGGCATGGTTGCGGTAACGACGACCGTTCCGCCAGATGGCGGCGCGAGAGGCGCGTTATAGACGCCGTCGGAGGTGATGGTTCCGCAATCAGTCGCGGTCTGGCTGGCGCACGTGACACTCCAAGTCGGTTTCACCGGCTGCTGAAGCGACGTTGCGGTAAATACCTGCTGCGAACCGGCAGTCAGCGAGACCCCGGTGGGCGATATCACCAGCGTGGGCGGTGTGATCTGGACGTTGGCAGTCGCGCTCTTACTGGTATCGGCTTCGGAAATCGCAGTGATGGTGATAGTGGGATTAGAGGGAACTGAACTGGGAGCGGTATAGAGTCCGCCGGTTCCGATCGTGCCAACGGTTGAATTACCTCCGGCTACACCATTCACCTGCCACGTAACCGCTGTGTTCGTCGAGAAAGTGACTAGCGCGGTGAACTGCTGCGTCGCATTCACAGCAACGAGAACGTTGTTGGGCGAGATCGAAACTGCATTCGCAATGGTGACGGTCGCGGTCGCGCTCTTGGTGGTATCAGCGGTGGGAACAGCCGTAATAGTGACAGCGCCGGATCCAGGAATCGTGGTGGGCGCGGTATACAACCCGCTGGTGGAGATGATGCCATCGGTGCTGTTGCCACCGACGACGCTGTTCACTTGCCAGGTGACCGTGGAATCGCTGGAGTTGCTGACCTTTGCCGTGAACTGCTGCGTCGCTCCGGGAGGAACCGTAGCAGTAGTAGGCGAAATCGAAACCGAAAGGCTTCCTCCGCCACAACCCGTCGCCAGTGCGGCGAGAACAATCACAATGGCCAGAGCCAGTTGCTTCACAATATCTCCTGTATTACAGCCATGGCCGCGAACCGGCGCGCATCGTGACATCGAAGGATGCGCGGATCCGGCGGTGTTTCGCACCGAGGCTTGAATGGCCACACAAAAACACTGCAGACCGCGACGCTGGATACACAAGCCCATACGCCGGCTACTGCGTCACGGTCAGTGTGGCTACTTGACTGGTCATTCCGCTCGCGCTGGCAGTAATCATCACCGTGCCCGGAGCCAGTCCGGTTGCGAGTCCGTTCGCGTCGATGCTGGCGACACCACCGAAAGTGTTGTGCCATGTGAACTGCGCCTGGGTTACGGTATGCCCGCTGGCATCAGTAGCCGAAGCCGTGAATTGCTGAGTCTGGCCAACTTTAATGGTGGCGCTGAGGGGCGAGAGCGTAACTGTCGCGATCGCCGGACTCACCGTAAGCGTGGCGGCGGTGCTGGTAACACCGGCGTCAGACGCCGTGATCTGAGAACTGCCGGCAGCGATACCGGTGGCTACTCCTGCCGAGGTGATCGTAGCGATAGCGGTGTTACTGCTAGCCCAGGTGAAAGTCTGGCCGGTTACGGTTTGACCGTTGGAATCGAGGGCGGTCGCCGCGAAGGTCTGACTGCCATTCACGCTCACGGAACCGGAAGTCGGCGATACGGTGATCGACGCGACCGTAGACGAACTGGAAGACCCTCCGCCGCACGCTTGCAGAAGAACTGCAGTCAACAATAAGAACGAAAAACCAACTTTGCGCACCGGAACAGATACGAGATTCTTCAACCCAAGCATGTACGAAGAACGAGCTCGAACGCTCATTTAAACTCCTGCGTTGTACTTTGAACGATTGTAAACACAACGTTGAAACAATAGTTTTTAAAAATAACGATGTAATCTCTTCAACCGGATTGACGTCCATTACGTGCGCAAAGATTACAACGGGATGCAAAGCGCCGAACAGCCACGCCGACGGCGCGGAGTGCGGTCTGAGGCCGGAACCGCTATAATCGACCGCGCTATAATAAGGCGCTCCTGGAAAAAATCACGCGAGCTGGCACAACCCAACGTGAGTTCCCGTGTTAAGTTCAAGGTTCTGAGCCCAGTGTCGACCGCTCCTGAGCAATTTAACAGTTTGTATTCGGTGATGAGCTGTTGATCCTCGGATCCAGCCAGTTCTTGTTTCATGGGGGAGAAGTGCAGCTCCAGATATCGCACTTGCAATTATTTCTTACCAATCACGTTGTAAGCAGGTTCGCCGGAATTAGCGGGAGCCGATCTCGCGTGTCGCCTCGGAGAATTCTTCGAGCATCAACGGTCACCGTGGCCGCGATGCTGTTGATGATCTCCACCCTTTTTCTAGCAGGATGCGGAGGCGGTAACTCCAGCAGCAATACTATCACCGTCACCGTTACGCCTACGACGGCAACGCTGAGCGCTTCCCAGACGACTTCCTTTACAGCGAGTGTAACCAACACGTCGAACACCGCGGTGACGTGGCTCGTCAATGGAATCGAGGGAGGCAATGCCACCTACGGAACGATTACCGCCAGCGGTAGCTACACTGCCCCAGCGACCGTCACCTCAACCGTGACGGAGACGATTACCGCGACCTCGCAGGCGGACACGACGAAATCGGGAACAGCGTCTGTGACATTGACCCCGAACGCGACGGCCAGCGCACAGTACGTAACTGTATCTCCGACATTTGTGACTTTGCCCTCGGGTGGGCAAGAGACATTCGCAGCCTCGGTGAACTCGGCCCCGGTGACAGTGACCTGGAAGATTTCCTGCAAAGCGGCATTTAGCGGCGATTGCGGAACTATCGATTCCAACGGCGTTTACAATGCGCCGCTTTCCCCGCCTCCGGGTGCGACAGTTACGGTCACGGCGACCAGCACGAATAACAGCGCGAATCCGGGTTTCGCGACGATTTCCATACAGTATTCGAACGGCTCAGTTGCCGGACAGTACGCATTTGCCTTCTCCGGTGAAAACGGATCAGTTCCGGTTGCGGCGGTAGGGAGCGTCAGCCTGGACGGGTCGGGGAATATCACCGGCGGAGCCGAAGACATCGCTAACGCCGGCGTAACCAGCACGACGATTACGGGTGGGACCTATCATCTGGGCACCGACGGCCGCGGCACTGCAACGATTAAAACCTTGAGCGGCGGCAGCAGCACATGGCAGTTCGTTGTCGAGAGCCATAACCGTCTGTTCGCGGTGACGAGCGACACGACCAGCGGCACCATGGTCGGCACGCTCGACTTGCAGGATCCGACGCAATTCAGCACAGCCGCGATTACTGGCAGCTACGCTCTACTGTTGACGTCGCCGGTTACAAGCGCAAGCGGATCCGCAGTTGCACAGATCGGCGCGGTTGCAGCTGACGGCGCGGGTAATATTCCTTCGGGACTGCAGGATGTGAACACAGCGGGCGGACCACAGGCTTCGCTGGCGGTTACGGGCACGTACGTCGCGCCGGCGGCAACCACTGGACGTGGAACGCTGACGCTGTCGAGTTCTTTCGGCGCCCAGACGTTCACCTATTACATGGTGAACGGGACGACTCTCAAACTGCTCGAGCAGAGCGCGGCGCGAGCGTCTTCAGGACAGTTGGCGAAACAGGCGGCCGCCGGACCGTTTACGGTTGCGAACGTAAAGGGGCAATTCGCTACAGCGATTTTAGGGTCAACGGCCACCAGCGGTCCTGGAACGTTCGGATCGCAATTCGCGCTTGATGGCGCGGGCGCCGTCACCGGTACGATCGATTCCAACCTGAACGGCAACGTGCTGGATGACGTAGCCGTTACGGGTACCTATTCGGTGAGCGACCAAACAACCGGACGCACCGTAGTTACGATGACCGGCGGTGGAAAGACCTACAGCTTCGTGGCGTATCCGGCAGACAACAAAAATCTCTACATTGAAGAGACGGACACCTTGATTGCGGCGGGCACCGCCTACGCGCAACAGACTTTCGTGGTCGACAGCGCTTCGCTGGGTGGGAACTTCGCGACCCGCGTCTCCGGGATCAGTTTCGTGAATGGCAGCGGATTCGAAGCCGGATCGGGCCAGTTGATTCTGAACGGAGGAAGCGCGATCACCGGCACGCTCGACCTGAACCTGAACAACAACCTCGCTCCCAGCTCACCACTGAGCGGGTCGTACCTTGTCGATCCGACTGGGAGGGTAACGATGTCGGTGAGTACTCCCTCTTCGCTGTTCGCCACCTCGACGCTGGTTCTTTACCCGATCGATCAGACGCACTTCCTGCTGGTCGAGACGGACTCGAACCGTGTGTTGACGGCGCTGGCAGAAGGACAGTTCTAGCCAACTCTTCACGTCTTCAGCTCTTCACTCGAGCCCGGGCCTTGACGGTCCGGGCTCGTTTCTCTTCCGGGCTGGCACCGACATGATTATGCTTCGGTTTCCCCTACTCCTGAAGGGTCGCTTCGCGATGATGCGGCCCCTGACTCTCATTCTGATGGCCGCTAACGGCACACCCACCCCCCGGTGCTGTCCAACCAGTATTGTTACGTTTTGAACCATTTGTAACGAATGATGATTAAGTAAAATCGGTTTCGGTCGATGTCATAACTGCGCGGGAGCGCATCTTAATCGGTCGGAAGACGGTTTGTTCTTATATAGAACAGGCGGCGCGTCTTTTCCCCCCGGCTTCGGCAAATCGGCTCCAGTCGTTCACGGCATATTCACTTATCGTTCATCGCTTATTAACAATGGTTCACTACGATTCGGTCGAAACAACAACTTGCGTCTATTTACAACACCGGGACATCAGAAGCCCAACGATTTCAATTGTTTCAGGAGAGGCAATGAAACGAACAACAGCTCTAGCGCTCTCGATCTTAGTGTCGATGAGTGCATTCGCGGCAGATCCTGCAAGTCCGCAAGCGACTTCTAAAACCACCACCAAACGCAAAGCCACGAGTTCGTCCTCGGTATCGGCTGAGATTCAGCAGATGAAGGACGCATTGGCTGCCCAACAACGCCAGATCGAAGAATTAAAACAGCAAGTATCGCAACGCGATCAGGCAATCCAGCAGACCCAGCAACAACTGAACCAGATCCAGAGTTCGGCTGCGGCCGCGCAGGCGAAGGCTGATGAAGCCGCTGCGGCAAGCGCCAAGGCTGGTGAAGGTACCGCGACGCTGGAAAAGGATGTAACCGACCTGAAGGCGAACAGCACGGCTGCGGCTCTCGAGATGCAGGAGACGCAGAAGCGCATCGCCGGAGTTGAGAGTCCGCTTGCGATTCACTACAAGGGCGTCACGATTACACCGGGTGCTTTCCTGGCGGGTGAAACAGTGTATCGGCAGCATGCTCTTTTTGCCGACATCAACACGCCGTTCAACTCTCTCGTCTTCCCCGGCGCCGGCCAATACAACACTTCTGAATTCTTCGGTTCAGGCCGCCAGTCGCGGCTGTCCTTCCTGGTGCAGGGAAAACTGAAGAGCATGAACCTGACCGGCTATTACGAAATGGACTGGTTGGGAGTCGGTACAACCTCGAATAACAATGAGAGCAACAGCTACGTAAACCGCCAGCGCCAGTTGTGGGGACAGATCGCCACGCAGAGCGGGTGGAATATCACGGGCGGACAAATGTGGAGCTTAGTCACGGAAACCAGGAAGGGATTGGATAACCGGACCGAAGCGCTGCCGATGACGATTGATCCGCAGTATACGGTGGGCTTCAGCTGGGCACGCCAATACGGGTTCCGCGTTACCAAGAACTTCAATAACAAGTTCTGGCTCGGCGCCTCGGTCGAAAATCCGCAGATTACATTTACGGCGGCCAACGCGCCAACGAACTTCTTCTTCGGCGGGGCGGGAAACAATGGCGGCGCTTACAATGCTTTCAATGGATTGTATTCGGCGAACTACACGCCTGACTTTATCGTCAAGGCGGCGTTTGAACCCGGCTTCGGCCACTATGAAGTCTTCGGCATCGTTTCGAATGAGCGTGCTCGCGTCTACCCGGGTGCGACGCTCGCTACACCATCCGCCGCTGGCGCTTTTAATAGCAACGTGACGGGTGGCGGCATCGGCGCGAATGCCAGATTCACAGCGCATAAGGTGGTGGATTTCGGCTTGCACTTCCTGGGCGGCAACGGTCTCGGCCGTTACGGAACGGCTGGCTTGTCAGACGTGACCGTGCATCCTGATGGAACGCCGGTATTGATTCGAGCCTATCAAGGTTTGGCTACGCTGGAATTCCACACCAAGAAGTGGGACGTCTACTTCAACGGCGGCGAAGAATATGCGGGCCGCAACTCGTATCTGAATTCAGCCGGGAAGTTGGTGGGTTACGGAGTGCAGTCGCTCGCCTCGACCGGTTGCTTCTCGGAAGTGGTACCGGGTGCCGGAGGATTCGCGCCAGGTTCTGCAGCCGCGTGCACGGTGAACACTCGTGCGCTCTTCGAGGGTACGGGCGGATTCTGGTACAAGGTTTACAACGGCGATCGTGGTCGAATCCAATTTGGACCCCAGTACTCGTACGTGAAGCGCATGACATGGCAGGGTACGGGAGGTTCGCCCACAACCGACGAGAATATGTTCTTCACGTCGTTCCGTTACTACTTGCCGTAGAGCAGAGTTATTTCCTTCGACACGGGTATCACCTCCTCCGGGGTGATGCCCGTTTTTCTTTATGCAAGCAGAGAAGATTGGGAACATCCATGCCATCTCTGGGCATTGTGTTCCCCTATTGAAATGCGAATGTTGGTGAAACATTTTTTTAATGGCGAGTAGCTCAGAAATCCACATACAAACGCGATATAGTTATCAGCTGGGCAACAACATGGAGCGATTCCGATGAGTTGTC
This sequence comes from Terriglobia bacterium, assembly GCA_963848375.1. Taxonomy (GTDB): domain Bacteria; phylum Acidobacteriota; class Terriglobia; order Terriglobales; family Acidobacteriaceae; genus JAJPJE01. Next base: position 59,784 of record CAWKDK010000026.1, on the reverse strand, counting down.
CGGGAAATCATTTTCAGGAGTACATCAGTAATGGCGACACCAAAGCGTCCACGTGCAGCTTCGTCAGAAACCACCCGCCGAAAAAAGACGGCTGAGCCGAAGACAAATATCGCAGTGCTGACGCCCCAAGGGACCCAAGGGAAGAGTACTCAAGTAACTGAGATCGAAGAAGCAATTCGCGTTCGCGCATATCAGTTGTGGGAACATCGGGGACAGCCGTACGGGTCCGCCATGGAAGACTGGCTACAGGCGGAAACCGAACTGGTTTCGGTCGACGGTGCTCGCACTGCGTGATTGAAGTCTGGCGCCGGAAATTCGCCCGGCGCTTTTAAGAAACTGGGGAGCTTCACCACCGGATTTGTCGCGCATCCTGCTCATCGACGATGATCCTTTGCAGTTGCGCGTGCGCGAAGCCGTCTTGCGCGACGCTGGGCTGGAAGTGTATGTGGCGACGACGGCGGAAAGTGCCCTTGCTCTGCTCAAGAGTCGGGTCGGGCCGACCATCGGAGTGGTAGTTACCGATCACATCATGCCGGGATGTAGTGGGGCGATCTTCGTGCGTGCGTTGCGCGAGGTGAAGCCTGAGATTCCGGTGATGGTGATTAGCGGAATGCCAGAGGCCGAGGACGAATATCAGGACATGGATATCGTTTTCCGAGCCAAGCCGCTGCCCCCGCCTCAGTTGATCGCGCTGGTGCGAGAGTTGCTGGCGAAATCACAGCACAGCGGCTCGTAACTCCGGCGCCGGTTCCGGTTCTGGAAGCAGCATTTGCTGAATCTGCAGAGGTAATCCCTGTATTTTCCGAATAAGCTGGCTGGGCCGAAATGGTTTCACCAGACACGCATTCGCCCAAAGCGGTAAATCGTAACCGTACTGTCCCAGACCGCTCATCGCAATCACCGGAATGGCATGCGTTCGAGGATTGCTGCGCAGCTTCTTCAGTGTTCGTAATCCTCCGGCCTGGGTTCCCATGCAATCGAGAACTATGGCGCCGATATCCTGGCGGGCAGCCAGTTTGAGACCTTCGAGATCGTTGGAAGCTTCAATTACGGAATAGTGTGACGCCTCGAGGGCTGCGCGCAGGAAGCGGCGTACCATTGCATCCCCTTCAATTACGAGTATCGATTTCACAACTCGCCTCCTATCCGTGGGCCCACTGACCGTCAATCCAGAGAAGAAGCTCGAGATTGGCCACCCTAAGTTGACGAAGAGGCGTAGGATGGCACGCGGGCCTGTGAACAAACCGTAACGTGCTTTGGACGGCGCTTTAGAAGAAAATCGGCATCGGCAGACGAGCGCTGATCCGGGATGGGCGCGCTTTCCGAATTGGCACAGAGTTGCGGGTGTGGTGGGATTCTGAAAAAATAACGGCCAGTGGTGGTGGGCCGCTCCTTTCATGGCAGAACTAGGTAGTTATTCGCTTATTCTGGCGCTTGCGCTGGGTGTATACGCGTTTGTCGCCGGTATTGTTGCCTTAGCAAGAAAAGGTGATGCTTACGACCGGCTGGGCGAAACCGCCCGGCGTGCTGGGATCGCAGTCTTCGGGGCTGTGGCACTGGCGGCAGTGGTGCTGGTGACGGCGACTTTCCAGAACGACTTCTCCATTTCCTACATCCTGCACCACAGCAATCGCGATCTGCCGATTCCCTACAAGTTTGCGGTGCTCTGGTCCGGCCAGGAAGGCTCGCTGCTGTTCTGGGCGCTACTGCTCTCCACCTACGGACTGGTACTCAGGCTGCGGCACAAAGTCGATACGCGACTGGTGGCGTTCGCGTCGGTGGTGATTTCGGCCGTCCAGGTCTTCTTCTTATTGCTGGTGAACTTCGCCGCAAATCCGTTTGCGATGACGATTGGCAATCTCCCGCCAGATGGAAACGGACTGAATCCGCTGCTGCAGTATCCGGAGATGGTGATCCATCCCCCGATGCTCTATCTCGGGTACGTGGGATTCACCGTGCCGTTTGCATTCGCGCTGGCGGCGCTGATCATGAAGTATCCCGGCGAGAAGTGGATTCACATTACGCGGCGCTGGACGATGGTGACTTGGGGATTCCTGACCGTCGGCATCTTCCTCGGCGCACATTGGGCCTATTCGGTGCTGGGCTGGGGCGGGTACTGGGGATGGGATCCGGTGGAGAACGCGTCGCTGATGCCGTGGCTGACCGGCACGGCGTTCCTGCACTCGGTGATGATGCAGGAAAAGCGCGGCATGCTGAAAGTGTGGAACGTGTGGCTGATCTTCTCCACGTTCATGCTGGCAATCTTCGGTACGTTCCTGACGCGATCGGGCGTGGTCAGTTCGGTGCATGCATTCGCGCAGTCGTCGATTGGAACGTGGTTCGTGAGTTTCCTGGCACTGACGTTTGCGGTCTGCCTGTACTGGTTCCTGAGGAACCGCGACCACCTGCGCAGTGAGAACCGGCTGGAGTCACTAGTCTCGCGCGAATCGAGTTTCCTGTTTAACAACCTACTACTGCTCGTCGCGTGCTTCACGGTGCTGTGGGGAACACTGTTTCCGGTGCTCTCGGAGTGGGTGCAGGGAACCAAGGTCACGGTTGGGCCGCCATTTTTCAATCGCGTGAATATTCCGGTGGCACTGCTGTTGTTGTTGCTGACCGGTGTGGGACCGCTGCTGGCATGGCGCAAGACGTCGATGGAGAGCCTGAAGCGCAATTTCCGCATTCCGGTGCTGACAGGACTTGCAGTAGGCGCTCTGTTAGTGGCGATCGGCTATGTGAAGCCGTGGACGGGACAGTCGGAATTCTATTCGCTGATGACGATCGTGCTTTCGGTGATCGTGGCGACGACCGTGATTTCGGAGTTCGTGCGCGGCGGGCGAGTCATAGGACGCCACACGGGGCAGAATCTTTTCGCGTCGATGGTGCAACTCACGCGGCGCAATACGCGACGTTACGGTGGGTACATCGTGCACTTCGGTGTGATCGTAATCATGATCGGTTTTGCGGGCTCGGCTTTTAATCAGGATATCGAGCGCGAACTGACGCCCGGTCAGAGCATGTCGATCGGGCCATACACGCTGACGATGCGCTCCAATACGCAGGACGATAACGCGAATTACAGCAGCGAATGGGCCATCGTCGATGTGAGCAAGAACGGGAAGCCGCTTACTACGATGTATCCGGAACGCCGCTTCTTCAAGGCGAGCCAGCAGCCGCAGAGCATGGTGGCGCTGCATACCACGCTGAAAGAAGATCTCTACCTGGTGTATAGCGGGATCAATCAGGACACAGGCAATCCGATTATCAAAGCCCATCTGAATCCGCTGGTGCTATGGATATGGATCGGTGTGCACATCATGATTATCGGAACGATCGTAGCGTTGATTCCGAACATGGCAGCGGCACGAGTGGCTGTGCGCGCGCCGGTGCGCGCGGCGGAACTGGTCTCCGGCAAGCCGGGACAACCGGTGGGAGTGGGGAGTTGATGCCGCGACTGGCTGCGAAGCACTGGTTACAACTTGCGATGATCGTGGTGGCGAGCGTTGCACTGCTGGGCGCGGGCAACGATGCCCGCTTCAACAACCTGGGACATCGGCTGATGTGCCCATGCGGCTGCTCGCAAGTCCTGCTGGAATGCAATCACGTGGGCTGCGCGTATTCGGAGACGATGCGCAAGGAGCTTGCCGCCGCTATCGACAAAGGTGGCAGCGACGATTCCATCCTGCAGCAGTTCGCGGATAAGTACGGCAACACAGCATTGGCGGCTCCTACTAAGAAGGGTTTCGATTTAGTCGCGTGGATCATGCCGGGAGCAGTGCTGCTGGGCGGAATTTGGCTGACGGCCGTGTTGGCACGGAAATGGAAGTATCGCGTGGCGCCTGCAGTCGTGTCGCAAGCCACGACAGCGCAACTGGATACTTTTCGTACGCGTGCCCGCCAGGAAACGGAGCTATAGCCGATGATGCTAGGACTAGCTTGCGTGCTGTTGACGGTAGGCGTGCTCGTATTCGTTTTCGTCTCCTGCACAACATCTGGAGGCGTCGACGGAGAAGACGCGACTGGCGTTCCTGCGCGAACGAAAAGAAACCGTCTACGACAATCTTCGCGACCTGAATTTTGAATTCAAGGCTGGAAAGTTCCCCGAGGCTGATTACCAGGGCATGCGCGCCTCGCTGGAAGAAGAAGCCGCCGGTGTGCTTTCGGAAATCGAGCGACTGGAAAAAGCCGCGCGAACATAGACTCGTTCCGGCCCTTTCCAACGGAAGGAAAGGACCGGGCACCCGAAAAACGATTGGAGTTCTCATTGAAAGCACGGTACACATTGGCGGCCGTTTTGTTGCTCGCCGCAAGCATGACGGCATCGGCCGCAACTTTGGGCGGTACGGTCACGAATGCGACCACCGGCAAACCAGCCGCCGGCGATGACGTCGCATTGCTATCGCTCTCGCAGGGAATGCAGGAAGCGGCGCGCAGCAAGACCGATGCACAGGGAAAATTCTCCTTCAGCTTTGAGAGCAATGGGACGCCTCACCTAGTGCGAGTCACGCATGATGGCGTGAACTACTTTCCGCAGAGCGGACCGGTGGGACCGAATGTGAGCACGGTGGATATCACCGTGTATGACGTTGCGAAGAATCTACCGGTCAGCACAGCGGTGAGCGTCATGCGCGTGCAGAGCGATAGTGGCGCGCTGCAGGTGATGCAACTGCTCGCCGTGAAAAACGATTCGACTCCGCCGCGCACGCTCAACACCGATCGAGGCTATGCGTTCAGCCTACCTGAAGGAGCGCAAATCGACGAAGCAGTGGCACAGGCGCCGAATGGAATGCCGGTTAGTTCGATGCCGGTGCCCGACGATAAACAGAAGGGGACTTATTACTTCGCGTTTCCACTGCGGCCGGGCGAGACGCGTTTTCAGATTGCGTATCATCTGCCCTATAGCGGCGAGCTGACATTCACGCCGAAGATCTTCAGCGACATGCAGCACTTCGTGGTGATGATGCCGAAGTCGATGACCTTCGAGGCGAAGAATCCGGGGGCATTTTCGACGATGAACGATCCGCAGGGCGGAGATGCCCTGGTGGAAGTTTCGACGCAGGCGAAGGCGGGAAGCGATCTCAGCTTCCGTGTTAAAGGCACGGGCTTGCTGAAGGATGAGGCCGAACAAGCGCCAGCGCCGAATGGACAAGTCGGGATGCAGGGCGGTGGCGCAGCGCCGGATAATCGTCCGGGCGGAGGTTTGGGACGCCCGATCGACACTCCCGACCCGCTGTCGAAGTATCGTTGGATAATTCTCGGCGCACTGGGAGTAGTGCTGGCGGGCGGCGGGTACCTGGCGGTTTCACGATCGAAGAGCGCGCCTGCGGGTGCGGTTGAAGTAGACGAGATCGGTGACGGAATTGAAGTCGCGCCAAGACCAGTGATTTCCGCGGCGGCTGTTCCCGTTGCAACTGCTGCACCGGCGGATCGCTCGCAGATGATTCTCGAGGCGCTAAAAGAAGAGCTGTTCCAGTTGGAAGTCGAGCTTCAGCAGGGAAGCATTTCACAAGCCGACTATCAGAAGGCCAAAGCGGCGCTCGATCAAACCTTGCAACGCGCTTTGGCAAGAAAGAAATCCGTGACCGTTTCGTAGACAGCCACCTTCTGTAACCGGGCCGCATCTTTTCACGCGGAGGATCACCATGGCCCTGTTGCAACGCGGAGTGGCTGCTGCGACGAACCGGATGCCGAGCATCATCTCGCCCACGGCTCACGCCATCATCGACTACATCACAGTAGGAGCTTTCTTTGTCATGACTGCGGCCTTTTGGCGGCGGAATAAGAGGGCTGCGCTGGGTTCCCTGATGTGCGGCTCAGCGGAACTGGGGACAACGCTCATGACGGATTTTCCCGGCGGTGTTGCTAAGGTGATCGATCTGCCCACGCACTTGCGAATCGATATGGGGCTGGCAGCAATGGCAGCAACCTTGCCCGATTTCATGGGCTTCAAGGATGAGCCGGAATCGAAGTGGTTTCGGTTGCTCGGCTTGAATATCACCGCGAATGCAGGGTTGACGAATCCAGAGAAGAAGAGACTCGACAAACGGGCAAGCGAAGGCAGCGTAAAGAATCTTCTCCATCTCGCCTCCCCGCAGCTCGGCAGAGTGGCCTGCTGCGGATCCGAACTCGTGGTCTGAGTTATCAACTGGGTTACTCTCAGGCTCCAGTACCGTTGACCTTCCAGTGAATAGCACCCTAGCATTGAGCTGGAGGTATGTGGCCTCCATCAGGGTGACGTGTGTTCCGTGCATTCCAGGTAGCAGGAGCCGTGGGTCTGCTGTGTTGCCAGCTGTTTGCGGCCGGCGGAGCAGCCATGCTTTATGCAGGTCCTGGAGTCACTGTGAACGGATATCCGGCTCTGGCGCAAGAGGTCCTGCCTGGCGATAAGCTGCGTATCCCCGCGAAATCGGTTGTCCATCTAAACAATGGAAACGACGCTGTGACCATGGGCAGCGAGTCGGAAGCGGAATATGACGCGCACGCAATCATGCTGCTTGCTGGTAGCGCGACGATTGACACGAAGAGTTCCATGGCGACGAAGGTTCATCATTTCACGATCACGCCGACCACTGCGCAGACTAAGTACGAAGTAACGTGGCACGATCTGCGCGGGTACGCGACCGTTCTCGAGGGAAGCATCAACGTGACCGGCGGACCGAGCGACGTGGCCGCGGTCAAGGGCCAGGTCGTGGAGCTGGATGAATCGCGCCGCAAACCACTCGCTTACCTGAAGACGGGCGGAGTTCCGAAAGCTGCTTACTATGCGGCCGCCGGAGGCGGAGGAGCGGCGATTATCGCCCTGGTGGCAGCGCATGGAGGCGGTTCCAACGGCGGCGGTTCGAAGTGCAACGTTGCGGGCGGCCCCATCAGTAGCGATGGCAGCTGCGATTGAGGCGGTCGCTCTAATTTCGTGAAATTCCCGATGAGAACAAGAATATTTTTGATTCTGTTGATAGCGGCGAGAGTATCCGCGGGTGCTCAGGCTGGCACCAATGAGGTCCCGGTGATCGATGCCGCCATGGGCTCGTGCACGGCAGACATCACGGTGATGGATTCCGGGCATCATGCGATTTATAAGGCAAACATCAGCACACGAATCCGCTCCGGATTTGCCGGCGTGAAGAAACTGGATCTCGAAGTCGGCACCAATGTGGATGGTAAAGCGCGCTTTACGGGCCTGCCCGAGCGGCCGCGAGATGTGCTGCAGTTCAACGCGGATTATCAAGGGCGAAGCAACACGGTGCTGCTGGACAGTCAAAAAGATTGCCACGCCACGCTGAGTGTTTTTCTCCCCGATAAGCCGGTCGCCGTGGATAAATGATTAGTTCGCGTCTGCCGGTGTTTGCATCTAAACGGGCGTAGGTCGAAGTCGGGGCATTTGGTCGAGGTGAGGTATAATCAAGGAGTGGGGCGGTAAAAGAGTCCCGTAGTTCCCGGGCGAGAGACCTGCCAGAAAAGCCTGCGGATTGAAAGTCGTTTTCATCTTGCACTTCCACAAGGCTGACGGGTAACATCACGGATGTCTTCCGTTGCTACTCCCGTTCTGGCGATTCAAGCGCGAACATCCAGGCGCTAGGCGGTCGAGAACAGAACATCAGAAGAGAACAGAGTTCCAGAACGCAGTCTGCCCACGCTGCAACGAGCGCGAAGGTGCGTGTTCGTGGACCTGATAGGTACAAGAATTTCACCGCGACAGCGGTAACTACAGCAAAGAGAAAAATATGAATATTGGACCGAACAATCCCTCCGGTTCCTCGGGAGGGAAAGGGAGGCGGCGCCGTGGACGCAGGGGTGCGCCCGGCCGGCCGGGACATTCCGGACCCGGTCATAACAACAGCCGCAATAACCAGCAAAACCAAGTCTTCACCCGTCCCATGGATCACAGCTATCGCAATGGCCAGCAGGATTTTTCCGGCGGCCGATCCCGCGGACGCGGCCCGGCAGTCGCAACTCCTTACATACATCCGGATATCGAACCCGTGGTTCACAAGGATGAGAATGCGGCGCCGAAAATTTTCGCTTTCGTCGACGACCTGTTTTTCCTGGCGAAGATCCAGGAAGTGGCGCGCAAGCTGAATGTAAAAGTCGAGTTCGTGAAGACCGACAAAGACATTCTCGATCGCGTGAAAAACAATGGCGATGAAAAACCGTCGCTCATCATCATCGACCTGAATAACATCAACGCCAAGCCGCTGACGATCATCCCCAAGCTGAAAAAAGAACTGAAAAAGGGAACGGCGATCATCGGTTTTGTTTCGCATGTGCAGGGCGAGTTGAAGATGAAGGCGCAGGAAGCCGGTTGCGATATGGTGCTGCCGCGCTCCGCGTTCTCGCAGAATCTGCCGTCGCTGCTGCGGCGTCACGGAACGGCTGCCGAAGCAGACTGATCGCATCGCGATCTTAATCGGGCGCTCGACGCAGGCTGGCGCCGACCTGCCGTGGCCCTTACGGCGGGCTGAATCAATTTTTCTGGAGCTTGATTATTTCCGATCCGGCGAGCAGGAAAGCGCCCACACCATAAACGTACGATGAAGTCGGCTTGAAATGCGCCGGTCCAGCTCCCACCTGCTGGATCGATCCAAGGCGCCCGTCTTCGTAGACGTGCTGCAGAAGTCCTTTCCATGCGCGAGCCACTGCCGGCTCGTATGTCTTCCGATCCAGGATGCCATTGTTCACGCCCCATGCCATCGCATACGTAAAGAAGGATGAGCCCGAGATTTCGGGCAGCATGTACGACGCTGGATCGAGCAATCCGGAGCGCCAAAGGCCGTCGTTTCCCTGCAGTGCGAGAATCGCTGCCGACATTTGCTTGAACTGCTCGAGGTAGCGGGCGCGATCGGGATCATTCGCCGGCAGAGTTTCCATAACACGAACTAGTCCCGCCATCACCCAGCCATTGCCCCGTGACCAGAAGACTTTCTTCCCGTTTGTTTCTCGCAATGAGAGGAAACTCGCGTCGCGATAGAAAAGATGATGCTCAGGGTCGTAGAGACGGGCCGAGGTGCGCCACCACTCGCGATTCACGAAGTCCAAATACTTGCGCTCACCCGTGGCGTGGGCCAGACCGGCCCAGACAGGCGGCGCCATGAATAATGCGTCGCACCACCACCAGGGAAGCTTGTCATCGGGAGCGGGGGGCAGCGCGAGGATGGAGTCAAACTGAGCGCGCAAGGGTGCGATCATCTTCGAGTCGCGATACTGCGAATAGAGGGCGAGGTAAGTCTGGCCGATACACTGATCGTCAGCATGTTCGACGCGCGGCCCTAGCTTCCAATCGAACTTGTTGCTCATGGCGAGCATGGCGTCACGATAGGCATTGTTTCCCGTGGCAACCGAGGCTGCCATAAAGCCGGTGTAGAGAGCCGCGTAGGTCCAGTCCTGATTGAAGTAGGGCTGAGAGCGAGCGAGTTCCCAATCGGCGACCTTCTCCATAGCTTTCTTCACGGCGGATGGCTTGAGAGAGGGCGCGAGATGAGCCAGAGGGGGAGCTTGATCGGGCGCGTCTCCTTCGTGGGCGGCCTCGGCGCGCGCCGCGTCAGCCAATTCCTTGGCGCTCATCTGGGTGGTTTGGCCGAATGCCCTTGGCACTAAGCGCGCGATTGCAAGAGCTGCTAGCGAAGAGACGAAGGTTCGTCGTGTGAGATTGGATGTCATGGTCGCGGGGAGATTCTACAAGGCCGAAGAACTGGCATGTCTGCTTTGTCGTTCAAGGGTGAGATGACCCTTAGGCAGAGCTGCACACAGGATGTAGCAAAAACAACCAAAAGCCGCGTTGAGCAATCCAACCCAATCGTCTTTTAGAGGTGGCCAATGAAGATCACGCGAGAGCCATACGTCGCGGAAGTGGTTGATTTCATCGATCCCAGTTCGCGAGTCCGAACCGGATTTCGCTACGTCATTCGCAAAATGGTAAATGGGGAAGAAAAGCAGATTTTCGAAAGCCCGGTGAGTGAGGATTCAGACTACTGCTTCAATCGCGCCGAGGATCACTTGCAGGAGTTGCAGCGCGCGGCATGATTATTTAGGCGTGATGTCATGTGACGCGATTGCTAAATGATTGCGCGCCTCCAAATCGGAGATGTAGTGTGTGGTGGTGTGCGTAACCACAAATCTGCCTAATTTAAGGTTTGCCGCGCGGTACCGCAACGAAGGCCGAGCGCGATAAGCATCCACATTGCAATGTAAATATTTGTAAAGGCTCTCCAGAGTCGCAAGTCCCAAGCTCCTACCGCGGTATTATCCTTTTTTTATCAGAACAAAATTCTTCTCAAATTTCATTAATCTCCGACCACCTATTCAGAAATGGCCGGAAACAAAGGAATAATGCACTTTTCGAAGTTCCACACGGTTCTGTTAACGATCATGGGTCTGTGCCTCTTCTGCTCTCTGCTAGACGCAGCTGATGACCCGATGCAGTCCATGAATCACGGTTCCGTAGCTGGCGGATACAGTGTTCCCGATCCGGACTTCGGGACCGACACGCTCATTCTGCGCCAAAAGGTGCAGTTGCAGACGGAAAAAGACTTCAAGGTGTTTTACGGATTTCAGTTTACGGATAAGGTCGCAGAGAGTGGTATTACGTTTCAGCATCACGCGGTCGCCGATCAGTTGCAGAGTGCCAAGGCTACGCACTACGACCATGGCAGCGCTTTGGCAGTAGCAGACGTCGATGGAGATGGTTTGTACGACATCCTTTTTCTTAGCCAGATCGGCGGGAATGAACTTTGGAAGAATCTAGGCAACGGCAAGTTCAAGAACATCACCCAGGAAGCAGGCATTGCGCTGCCGGGAGTCGTAAGCATAGGTGCTGCGTTCGGTGACATTGAGAATCGTGGCATACAAGATCTTGTGATTACCACCGTTATGGGTGGAGTGTTTCTCTTCAAGAATGATGGACACGGGCGTTTCACGGATATCACCGCCGAATCAGGCATCAATGATGTGGCACACACCTCTGGCGCGTTTTTTGTCGACTACGACAATGACGGCCTGATCGATCTGGTGGTCTGCAATGTCGGTCAATACACATCGAACGAGAAGGGCTCCGACGGCGCGTATGTCGGTTTCGTGGATGCGTTTTCCGGGCACCTGCATCCGGAGCGCTTCGAACATTCTGTGCTTTATAAGAATTTGGGACACGGAAAGTTTCGCGACGTTACCACCGAAGTGGGCCTGCAGATGAATACCTGGACAGGTGACGCGACTTTCGCGGACTTGAATGGTGATGGCTTCCCGGATCTCTACTTCCTGAACATGCAGGGGGACGATCACTACTTCGAGAATGTCGGCGGGAAGAAGTTCGTCGACAAAACCGATGAATATTTTGCCAAGACACCTTGGGGTTCAATGGGAATCAAGTTCTTTGATTTCGATAATGACGGAAGAATGGACTTACTCGTAACCGACATGCATTCAGATATGAGCCAGGAGGTGGGTCCGGATCGAGAAAAGCTGAAAGCTGACATGAAATATCCTGCCGACTACCTGCGAGGCGGAATGCCGGAAGACGCGAATCGACCCGGCGGAGAAAAGAGCATTTTCGGAAACGCGTTTTATCACAATCTGGGCAATGGGAAATTCAAGGAGATATCGGATCCATTAGGCTTAGAAACGTACTGGCCATGGGGAGTGAGCGTGGGGGACGTGAACGCCGATGGATGGGACGACGTTTTCGTTACAGCAGGCATGGGCTTTCCGTTCCGCTATGGCATCAATTCTATGCTGCTAAACAACCGCGGAGAAGGCTTCTTGGATTCCGAATTCATACTTGGAATCGAACCGCGTCGCGACAATCGCACGCACACCTATTGGTTCTCTTTCGATTGCGGTTCTGCCGGTGCATCGGTGCAGGCCGAGCGGGCCTGCGGCGGACGTACCGAGGGAACTTTGAAAGTCATGGGAAGTCTCTCCAGTCGGTCTTCAGCGATGTTTGATATTGATAATGATGGCGACCTTGACATCGTTACGAACGACTACAACTCGGGACCGATGTTACTGATCAGCAACCTCGCCCAGCTTAAACAGATTCATTGGTTAAAAATTGTGCTGAACGGTACCAAATCGAATCGCAATGGCCTAGGCGCCACCATTCGAGTGAAGCAAGGGAGCCAAGTCTTCACTAAATACAACGACGGAAAGGCCGGATATCTGGCACAGAGCGTCCTGCCGCTCTATTTTGGTTTGGGAACTGCGACCAAGATTGAGAGCATCGAAGTCGATTGGCCCTCTGGAACCAAGCAGATTCTTACGAAAGATCTGCAGCATCAATCGGACCCTAACGATCACCGAACCTCCACAGTAGTTACACGAGTTCTTCTACTTTGCCAGCTTGCCTAGCCGGAAGGCCTCGCCATGTGGCGTCCGCCGAGGAAGTGCAGGTGAATTTGGAAGACACTCTGACTCCATCGTGGCGAACATTAAAAACCGCTAGTTGGGACGGTCAGCAACCGCGCAGCGATTGGAGCGCGAGTGACGGTGCAGACAGCGAGCGGGCAGCAGCTGCGCGAAGTGAGATCCGGTTCGAGCTACATCTCGCAGAACGACTTGCGCCTTCATTTTGGACTCGGGAAAGATGCCACGATGAGCAAGGTCGTGATCCGCTGGCCGAATGGCAAAGAAGAGGAATTGAAGGACGTAGCTGCAGATGCGATCTATACGGTGGTAGAAGGATCGGGGGTTAAGGAGAAGGTAGCATTGCCAGTGTTCGCGCCGTAAATTTGACGCTAACGGTGGAGTCTTGCGCGCGAATGTCGAACCTCCGATGAGGATCCATCTTTGAGGGATGGCGACAGTTAACTCTTCGTTGATCGCACACTCGCAACCTGGCGCAGTGTTAGCGAGGCAAACCAAACTGCTGCCATACGCGGAACCATGGATTCCTGCTGCAGTTCTCATCGTGCCTGCGATTAGCAGCCTCCCGGTCCGTTTGAGAGACCGGTCTCCCGTCCGGTAACGCCAAGAGGCGCTCCAGCAACTCTACGTCCGAAATGGTTTTCTCGATGTCCATACGTCAACTTTGATGCCACCTTTCTAAAATTGGCTTTGAAATAACTCTTGGGAAATCCCCCTAGAGCCGCTCCCACCCGCGAGCCAACGCAAGCTCCAGACGTTCGCCGCCCGTTTTAGCCTGGCGGCCACGCCATGTACCGCCCGCCGAGCAGATGCAGGTGAATGTGGAAGACACTCTGTCCAGCATCCGGACCGACGTTGAGCACAGTTCGATAACCATTCTTTAGATTGCGATTCTGCGCTAGCTTCGCAGCCGCCAAATTTAAATAACCGATAATCTCCGCATGGTCGGGCGTTGCCTCATCCAGTCCGGCGATGTGTTCCTTGGGAATAATCAAGAAGTGAGTGGGCGCCTGCGGGTTGATGTCTTCGAAGGCGTAGACGCGATCGTCTTCATAAACTTTCTTCGAGGGGATCTCGCCGCGAATGATGCGGCAGAAGAGGCAGTCGGACATTTCCATCTCCTCCTTCGATATGATTCTCGCAGGTTGCAGAGTAGTTCCGGCCCTTTCCGAAGACGGAAAGGAGCGGGCACCCTCAGTCTAAACGCACCAGGAAGACATTCCCTTCAGGAGCGGAATTCTCGCGGGCAACCTCTTCGGCGCGGCGCTTGTCATCTTGAGCTACACGCACTCGAACCCAGTAATCTCCGACCGGGCTGCGGAACTCGAGCACTTGTGCGGTGCGATAACGGCGAATGAGTTTTTCTTTCAGGTGCAGCGCTTCCTTTTCGTCTTTAATGGCGCCGATCTGCACACACCAGCGGCCAGGAATGCCGAGATCATTCGGAGTCTTCAATAGATCAAGACGGACAGGTGCGGTGCCGGGACGCCAGACGTCGACGGCTTTCGCCGCTGCGGCGGAAAGGTCGATCACGCGATCGGGAACAAAGGGGCCGCGATCGGTGATACGCACGATCGTCGAATGATGTGTCTTCAGATTGGTGACCCGGACGATTGAGTTCATTGGGAATGTCAGATGAGCCGCGGTGAGCTGGTTCATATCGAAGACTTCGCCATTCGCGCTGCGCCGGTTGTGATAGGGGGGTCCATACCAGCTCGCCATGCCGGTTTGTGTGAGCAAAGGCTTGGTGTCGGGTCCGAACTCGTCTTCTGTGTGTGCGGAGGGCTTGCTGGGCGACTCTACTTTTGTCGTCTCAGTGGAAGAAGTGGTCGCGATGGGCGGCGGTGGTGGGAGCTTAGTGGTCGTGGTTTTGCGTCCGCCACAGCCTGCGAGCAGAATCAGAATTCCCAGAAGCGCGACGAGGGCCCGGGAGCGCATCAGGATTTTTTCTTTTGATCGTCGATGTAATCGGCGAACTCCGCCATTTTCTGCGCGGCGACGCGCAACGCACGAGTGGAGTGGGTGCGAACTGCAGGAACCACATCCGAGTTGATGTAGGCGATCAGCCGTTCGGCTTCCTTCTCGGCCTCGCCGGCTGCTTTGCCGATCTCGCGACCCACGCGTTCGCTGAAGTCTTCCCAGGATTCTTTCGATTTCGGTTCGGTCACTTTTCACCACCGCTGAGCGGATTACCAGGCGGTTCCATTATCGCTGTGGCTATTCAGGGTGGTCAATTCGAGTGGGAGCAAGCAGAACCAGAGTTGCCATGCGGACTACAGCGCAGGCAGAACCAGCTTGAGAGCACGAGCGGTGATAACTCTCGCCTGGGGCGCGCGAGGTGCACGCGGGCGGCGCGGGAGGCGCTACATAGCTAACTCCTATTCCAGCCTTGGTGAGCAACTAGCTTGGGCACAGGCGCACGGCTGGAAGAGGTGGCGCGATCAGGCCGACGATGCCGGCAAATACCAGAGAGGCCCCTAAGATCCGATTGCGATTGTCGTTGCTCAACATAACCTTTGCTCCTGTGGGCCTTTTTCGTTTGCCTGTTACTTGGACGACGTTGGTCCCAAGACGTTAGTTAACAGTCCCAAATAATTTTCCCGGCATTTGGGCCGGGACTCTCTCTGGAAGAATCCCCGCTGATACAGATGTTTCCGCACTGGTGCGGTACACTGCTCTGCCATTTTCCTTTTCAGAAGGGAGACCATGTCATCTCGTACTCGTCGTGAATTTCTACAGATTGCCGGAGCCACAGCGGCTCTGGCGTCCATATCGGAAGCACTTCCCACCAAGGCCTTCGCGGCCCAGACAAGCTCCGGAGGTTCAGGCCTGCAAGTCTTCGTCACCAACGAGACCAAACGTTACGCGGAGCAGCCGAAAATTGGATGGAGTTCAGGTCCTGGGACTGGCGAGGCCATCACTGTTGATGCGAGCAAGAAGTACCAGCCGATTCTCGGCTTCGGTGGTGCGTTCACCGATGCAGCATGTTGGAACGTTCACCAGATGCCGCAAGCAGCACGCGAAGAACTGCTGCATGAACTGTTCGATCCATCGCAGATGGGACTCAGCGTAGGCCGCGTTTGTATCGGGTCGAGCGATTACTCTCGCAACGCCTATAGCTATGATGACGGCGATCCGGATCCGGAGCTGAAGCGCTTTTCCATCGAACACGATCGCGAATACATCCTGCCAACCCTGCGCAGCGCGAGGCAATTCAATCCAGGGCTCTTCTTATTAGGCACGCCGTGGAGCCCTCCGGGATGGATGAAGTCCACCAAGAACACGCTATTGGGAGGAACGATCTCGCGGAGCCATCTCGGCGTGTACGCGCAGTACATCGTGAAGTTCCTGCAGGCATATCAAGGCGAAGGCGTGGTCGTGAATGCCGTCAGCTCGCAGAATGAAGTGGACACGGATCAGGATGGCAAGATGCCTGCGTGCTCATGGCCGCAAGAAATCGAAGTGCAGTTCGTCGGAGAGGATTTGGGCCCGTCGATCGAGAAATCTGGTTTGAAAACGAAGATCTGGCTGATCGATCACAACTACAACTTGTGGGGGCGCGCAATCTGCGAATTGGACGACCCGAATGTGCAGAAGTACACGAAATCAATCGCGTGGCATGGATACCTGGGCAAACCCGAGTGGATGCAGAAGGTGCTGGCGGTTCATCCCGATGCGGAAATGTACTGGACCGAAGGTGGCCCGGACTACACGGCTCCCGATTACGAAACCGATTGGGTGAAGTGGAGCAATACGTTTACCGGCGTGCTGCGGAATTCCGGGCGCTGCATCATCGCATGGAACCTGGTGCTCGATGAGGTGGGCAAGCCGAATATCGGGCCGTTTCCCTGCGGCGGCGTAGTGACTGTAAATTCGCAAACGAAAAAAGTCACGCGCAGCGGGCAGTACTGGGCATTCGCGCACTATTCGCGAAGTGTGCGTCAGGGTGCGACGCGAATTGAGTCGTCAGGCGATATAACGGATGTGACGCACGTGGCATTTTCTAATCCCGACGGCGGAAATGTGGTTGTGGTAACCAATTCCGGAGAGTCCAGGAGAATCGCTCTGAGCGACGGCGCAAAGAGCACGGTGGTGGAGCTTCTTCCCAAATCGGTCACGACATTAACTTGGCGATAACTAATATTATGAGGCGGGGATGTGCTGGTGGCTGCGCATCCCCGCTTTGTGTTCTCGTACCAAGTTTGCGAAGCAGGGAAGCTGTTGAAAAATCAGCTAATTAGAAAGTACTAGTCACCGCATTGAGTCGCGGGCAGGAAAGTAGATGTCAGAAATCGGCCAACTGCCGTCCCCACAAGGAGATTCGCAGGGATAAGCTGCCGCAGAATTTCTTGACATGTACGGCAGAGTAGTTGTACAAACCGAGCCGTATAGTACAAAAATACTAAGTGTCGAAGAACACGCGTATTGCACTATACGTTCAGGCTTGGGGAAGGGGTAGACCAATTACCCCGAAGAACTCCTCAACAGGGCACTGCGAATCCCGGTCTGCAGTGAGCTTCAATCAATAAGTAAAAAAAGCAGTGAAGAAGCCAGAAGATCGGCATTAGAAAGATGAAGCAGGAGACCCGATGAGACGCTATATCGTTTCGCTGATTCTCTGCGTAGCTTGCCTGATGTTACCTGCATACGCTCAGGTGACCACAGGTATCGTCACGGGTACAGTGACAGATCAAACAGGGGCAGTAGCAGCAAATGTCCCAGTGACTATCACGAATACCGCGACTGGCGCTACGCGCACAATGAATACAAGTTCCGGCGGCGACTACAGATTTGAAGCCTTGCCGACGGGAACATATCAATTAACGGTGAAGGCTCCGAATTTCAAAGAGTCGGTCACCAACAGCGTGGAAGTACACGCGTCCTCTACCACGACTGCAGATGTCAAATTGCAAGTTGGTAGCGCGACCGAGCACGTGGACGTAGAAGCCAATGCTATCCAGGTGCAAACGGACAATGCGTCTCTCGGCGAAACCGTCGAAGGACAGCAGGTTCGTGAACTGCCTCTGAATGGACGCAGCTTTGTGCAGTTGACGCAGTTGGCGCCTGGCGTTTCCGCGGCGAACAACTTCGACAGCAAGAACAAAGGTCTGCAAGGCGGCGTTGACTTTTCGGTCAACGGAAACCAAACCACCAACAACCTGTACCTGGTTGATGGCGCTAACAACAATGACACCGGTTCGAACCGTACGATTCTGATCTATCCTTCGATCGAATCGATTGCGGAATTCAAGATGCTGCGCAACAGCTACGGCGCTGAGTATGGCGGAGCTGCTGGTGCGGTTATCAATATCGTTACCCGCAGCGGAAGCAATGACTGGCACGGCAGCGTGCTGTACAGCGGCCGTAACACTGCGCTCAACGCTCGCACCTACTTCGCAGCGCAACGCACTGCCATCGCCAATGCCGCTGGAGTTACCCTTCCCCATGACGGCAAAGACAAAGTAAACCGTAATGACTGGGGCTACTCAATTGGCGGCCCGATCATTAAGAACAAACTGTTCTTCTTCTGGAGCCAGGAGTGGAACCACGAAATTCGTGGTATCACGAGAAGTCAGTGCGTTCCAACGGCAGCGGAAGCTCTAGGCGACTTTTCGCAGGGAGTTAGCTGCGGCGAGGCAACACCGAACCATTCCGGTTGCAGATCAGGCTGCAGGCAATCCGCTTGAAGATTGCGAACCCGAGTCCTGCTGCATTGCTGATGATCATGAAGTATCCCCTGCCGAACCAGGCAACTGACGCGCAGGGTCATAACTGGTCTGCTTCGCTGCCGACTCCGTTGAAGTGGCGCCAGGAAAACGTTCGTGTTGACTACAACCTCAGCAAGAACAACACGTTCATGGGACGCTTCACTCAGGATAGCTGGTCGAACGATGCTTACAACGCCGGCTACTGGGGTGAGGATCACATTCCCCGCTCTGAACGACAACTGGATACAGCCTTCGAAGAGCATCGTTGGAAAGTGGACTCGGACCATCGGAACAACGATGGTGAACGATGCCGAGTTCAGCTATTCCAACAACCGCATCACCATTACTCCGGGCGGCACCGGCGATAACAGTGGTCGTTTGACGGGCACAGCCTTGTTGAACGCCATCAGTGCTGCAATCCCGACCGAATATCCACAGTCGATTAAGACGGCTTCGGCCGGCATCCCGACACTCTGGGGTGGTATCGGTGGTTATGGCAACAACCAAAACTATTGGTCGATTGCTCCATGGCAGAACCAGCTCGATCTGTATGTTGCCAAAGATGACGCATCCAAAGTCATTGGCAAGCACACGATCAAGTTTGGTGGCCAGATCAGCTGGAATGGCAAGGACGAAGACACTAGCACTTCCAGTTCTGAACGCGCCACCTTTGGTACCGCTGGTTGGGCAACGAACACTCCGACCGGAAACGACCTAGCGAACCTGATGATTCCCGGAGCGCTCTGGAGCGGGTACGCTGAGACGTCAACGAACGTCCGCGCACAGTTGCGTTGGCACGATGACGCGCTGTACATCGCCGACAACTGGAAGGTGACTCCGCGCTTAACGTTGGACCTCGGTCTGCGTTGGGACAAACTGGATGCGCCTTACCAGCCGAACAACCAGGCCACCAACTTCCAGCCCAGTCTCTACAATCCTGCATTGCCGTCATCTGATGCCTGCAACGGATTGTGGATAGTTCCTGGCACGGATCCTTGCGGTGCAGCGAATGCGCAGTTCGGAACCAATTTCTCGTCTGGAACTCCTGGTCCAGGACGCTCGCTAGTCAACAACAACAACCATCTCTTCTCTCCCCGTCTCGGTATTGCGTGGGATCCCTGGGGTGATGGCAACACGGCAGTCCGCATCGGCGCTGGCCGCTTCTTCCAGCGCGAGCGCGTAAGCCGTTACACGCTCGTGGCAAATGCCCCATTCGCCGTAACACAAGGCTTCAACCGGCCTCTGGATACCGCTATCCCGCTTCCTCCGGGCGGCGGCGCAGCACCGGCCGGTGGTATGGATCCGAGTGCTACCCTTCCTGAATCGTGGCAGTGGAACGTAAGCATTCAGCGCAGCCTGGCGCGAGACACGACTCTCGAACTCGGCTACGTTGGCAACCATGCTTACCACCAGACCACGAGCTATGACATCAACTCGATCGCTCCGCAGAACTGGCTGGCAGCTTCCTTTATGACGGCTGCTCAGGCCCAGACTGCCGGGTTCTTCGCTTTCAACAACTACAACACTGCTCTGACATGGTGGACGCACCAGGGCGATGCCAATTACCACTCGCTCCAGGCGTTGTTCAAGACGCGTTACAAGAGATCGCAGTTGACCGCGGCTTACACATGGTCACACTCGATCGCGAACGTGATCATGGACGACTCCTCCGGCGGCCTTGGATACCAGAGCTATATGTATTCTGGGAATCCGGGACTGGATCGTGGTAATTCCGCGATCAACCGTCCCCACATCCTGACGGCGAACTTTAACTACTATTTGCCCGATCTCAATCAGGCGAATAAATTGGTTAAAGGAGCGTTCGGAGGATGGGAGCTTGGTCTGATCACCACGGAAGCCAGTGGTAACTCCATCACTGCCTATCAGAACGGACTCAGTGAAAACACCAGTTCGACTGGCACCGGTGGGCCGACGGGCGGGTTGAACTCGCTCTTCAACACGCGGTACAACCAAGCCCAGCGTCCGCTGGTAGTTCGCGGGGCAGAGTTGCGCTGAACGAAACGGCGATCAACTGTTCAACCCGAATGCGTTCACGCTAGTCGGATACCAGATCGGAACCATCAGCCCGAACATGGAGCCTCGCGGCTACTGCCATGGACCGAGCTTGCTGGATACCGACCTGTCAATCGATAAGAACTTCAAGCTGACAGAACGAGTCAGAATGCAGTTCCGTATCGATCTGTTCAATGCGTTCAACCATGCAAACTTCCGCGCAGACAATATTGGCAGCGTAAACGGCGGCACCACGTTCGCCAATGTGAACTGCGGCCCGGTCAATGCTGTAACGGGTTTCTATGCACCGTGCAGCACTACTAACAATGTCATCTCCCATCAGACCATAACCAATAACTTTGGCCAGGCGACGACGGTAGTTGGCAACGCTGGTCGCGAAATCCAGTACGGCTTGCACATTACGTTCTAGCCAAACTGGTTTCGTCACATAACCTACAACCAACGGCGGGACCTGATAGAATCAGGTCCTGCCGTTTTGCTTTTCGGCCTGTGGAAAACCCGGCTCTGATTGTGTCAAGACTTACTTCAACTGCGCATCGCCGCTCTCCAGAACACAATCATTTTCCGTCCTCGCGGCCTTCACCTGGGCACATGGCTTCTCTGTTTCCTGTTTGGCTTAATCCCGCTACATCTGCTCGCGGAGCAGCGCCAGGGACAAACCTCTACGTCCTCCGCGATCTACGGCTTCCAAAACTCAAACTGTTACGCCGGTTGAGCAACTTCAGAAACTGTATGACTCGGAGCGTGCGGCAGCGCGAAACGGATCTCCGGCTGACGTGGAGGATGCCAGTCAGAAGCTGGCAGCCATGGCCCTGCGGGAGATGGCAGCCCTTGACGTTGCACAACGCCGTTACGACGATGCGATTCTCCACTACAAGCGTTCACTAACTCTCGAAGATGTCGCTGGTGTGCGATCGAGATTGGCAATGGTCTACCTCGTCGCCGGGAAGCCGGATGAGGCCATAGCCGAAGCCGATAAGATCCTTCAAGCCGACCCCAAAGATTCCGCTGTCTGGTTTACGAAGGGTAAAGCTGCTGTCCAAAAGGATGATTCCGAACAAGCGATAGCGGCATTTCAGAAATCTTTGGAACTGAAGACCGACCCTGATGCCCAATTTGCGCTCGCCAATGCCTACCTACAGCTGAAACAGAAAGAAAGAGCGGAACACGTGTTTCAGACGATGCTTGGTGAGTACGGAGACCGCGCAATTTGGCACATGGTATTTGCCGGCGGCTATCGGGACAACGGCTATCGGGATGATGCGATTCGCGAGTTCAAGCACGCGATTCAGCTGGATCCAAAGCTTCCTCATGTGCATCTTTTTCTCGCGCTAACAATACTTGAGCGCGATACGTGGGAACCAACCGAGGCGGCAATCAGTGAGTTGGAAGAGGCGATCCGTCTGGCTCCCAGAGACTATCTCGCGAATCAGTATCTCGGGGCTATCGAGTCAAAGCAGGGTAAGTTTGCGGAATCAAATGAGCATCTGAAAATTGCGACGGAAGCAGATCCGACCTCGCCTGACCCCTGGGTCTTCTTGGGGTCGAATGCCTATCAGAACAAGCAGTACGACCTGGCAAAGCAATATCTGACTAAGGCGATCGCGCTGACCGGAAAAGACGAAGCTCGAAATAACTATCAGATACGCAAGGCCTACATCATCTTGGGAAGGCTCTCCATTACCAATGGGCACAGGGAAGAAGGGACGCAACAGCTAGAACACTCCAAACAGCTCTTCGCCTTGTATATGAAACAGGTGGAGAAACAGGTCGGTCAGGGAGCCGCGGTAGCGGGGATGGGCGGCGGAGACGCGCCCGGAGATCTGCCTGGCATTGTCGCCCCGCCGAAGAACGCTGGATCGCTGGCGCCCGACTCCGGCGAGGAGGCGCAGGCGGACAAGCCGAAACTCAGTCCCGAAGAGCAGGCCGCCATCGCCGGCCGCGAAAAACAATTGCGTGCAATTCTCGGCGTGAGTTTCAACGACTGGGGCACTTCCGAGGCGAGGCAGAAGAATTACGCCGTGGCGACGGAGTTGTTCAAAGAAGCCAAGTCATGGGATCCGCAAACACCCGGACTCATGAGAAATCTCGGAATTGCCGCATTCCGGCAGGAAGACTACCCGGAAGCCGTCAGCGCATTACGGATCGAGGTACCGGCCGAACCTCAGGATCTCTCGTTGCGGGCGATGCTCGGTATGTCTTTGTTCAACACCAATTCATTTGCCGAGGCTGCGCAGGCTTTTACACCGTTAGGGGACAATGCATTCCGGGACCCGCGCATTGCATACGCTTGGGCGATTTCTCTTATCAAGACAAATCAGTATCAGCCGGCGTCCACTGTTCTGGAGAAACTTCAGACTCAACAATCGTCTACGGAAATCCTGCTGCTTGTTGCGCGAGCCTGGACGGAGATGGGCTACTATCCCCAGGCCGCAACCGCCTCGCACAAGGCGCTTCAGATCGATTCGCAACTACCACGCGCTCACTTTATCGCGGGAAACGCGTATATGAGGCTGGAGAAGTACGACGAAGCGGTAAATGAATTTCGTGCAGAGATGGCGGTCTCGCCCAGCGACGTTGAGAATGAATACAACCTTGCCTACGCTCTACTGCGCCAGTCGAAGACAGACGAAGCACTGGGTCATCTGAGAGCGGTCCTCAACCAGGCTCCGGAACATGCAGGCGCGAATTACCAACTCGGCAAGGCCCTGCTGGATGGCGGCCAGACTAAAGACGCGATTTCTTATCTGGAAGCTGCTGCACGGCTCTCACCCGACTTGGATTACGTGCATTATCAGCTCCAAATGGCTTATCGTAAGGACGGCAGGCGAGAAGAAGCAGATCGGGAACTCGCGGTCTACAAACAGATTAAAGCGGATAAACGTGAGTCTTCAGTCAGACGCCTGGAAGAGAACTCGAAGAAAGCAGACGGCTCCGGTCCTAACTGACATCGATGCGCAAATTCAGCCCTGAACTTTCCACCCTGTTCCTTGTACTCGGGTTGTTGACCCCCAGCTTCGGACAGGGCGGACATGCGGCGCCCCCACCGCCACCGAAGTCTGCCAAGAATATCGTTTGTGAGGGCCGCACGATCCCTCAACTGGAAGACGTTACCCAAAAAGCCGGAATACGATTCCAGCACTTCTACGATCCCGAGAAGAAGTACATTGTCGAATCCATGTCGGGTGGCGTGCTGTTGCTCGACTACGATCGCGACGGTTGGCTCGACATTTATTTCACGAATGCTCCGAGCGTAGCGGGTGCGCTGAAGGGTGAAAAGGCACGCGGCGCGTTATATCACAACAATCACGACGGAACTTTTACCGACGTTACCGAGAAGGCGGGGATTGCCACTCCCGGCTATGCTGATGGCGGTGCTGTCGGCGACTACAACAACGACGGCTGGCCAGACATTTACATCACCAGTCTCGGCGGCAACGTGCTTTATCGCAATAATGGGGATGGAACGTTCACTGACGTGACGGCGAAAGCCGGAGTGGCTGAGGGCCGTTACTCAGCAGGAGCGACTTTCGGCGATTACGACAACGACGGATACGTCGATCTGTTCGTTTCCAACTATGTCGATTTCAAGCTGAACGATCTTCCCGGCTTCGGACAAGTTCCAACCTGCAAATATCGCGGACGCGATGTGCAATGCGGTCCTCGCGGGCTGCGAGGCGCCGGTGATTCGCTTTTTCACAACAATGGCGACGGCACGTTCACGAATGTTTCGAAAGCAACCGGGACGGATGATCCCGATGGTTTCTACGGACTGGGAGCAGCGTTCATCGATCTGAACAATACAGGTCGGCCTGACCTGTACGTGGCTAACGACTCCGGCCCGAACTTCCTTTACAAGAACGAAGGCAAAGGCAAGTTCAGCGAGATGGGATTGGAGTCAGGAACCGCCGTGAGTGAGGATGGCTCCGAACAGGGATCGATGGGCCTCGCCATCGGCGACTATGACCACTCTGGCCGGCCCTCGATTTACGTCACCAACTTCGCCGACGAGTACGACACGCTGTACAAGAATGATGGCAACTACGATTTCCATGACGTGTCCTACAAGTCGGGCGTGGCTCTACCGTCATTACCGTGGGTTAAGTGGGGCGATGCCTTCTTCGATCTCGACAACGACGGCTGGCTCGATCTGATCGCCGTTTCCGGGCAGGTCTATCCGCAGATGGGTGGGCTGCCGGGCGCCGGATATCAGCAACCGAAGATACTCAACATCAATCAGGGTGACGGCACGTTCTGCGATGCCAGCCAGCAAGCCGGTCCTGCGCTCCAGGAGAAGAGGGTTTCGCGCGGAGTTGCCATCGGCGATCTCTTCAATGACGGTAATGTTGATGTTGTGGTGGAAGACCTCGATGGACCGCCGATGGTCCTGCGAAACAAGGGTCTCCCCGGACGGCATTGGGTGAGTTTTGAGCTGGCGGGTACGAAGACAAACCGGCTGGCAATCAATGCGAGAATCAAAATCACCGCAGGCGGCATGACCCAGACCTCCCAGGTGCTGAGCGGGGCAAGCTACCTGTCGCAAAACGATTTACGGCAGCATTTTGGGCTTGGGTCGGCCACGAAGATCGATTCGGTCGAGATCGACTGGCCTTCCGGCACCGTGGATAAGATGACCAACCTCGAGGTGGATAAGTTCTATTCGGTGCTGGAGGGTAGGGGTGTTGTGCCGCGCGAGCAGATCGCGCCGGGAAAACCGAAACAGTAAGGTAAACCGGCCCTTGCTTCGCAAGGACCGGACACCCGGCAGAGACCTGGTACCCGGCAGGGACCCGGTACTTGCCTTAACGCGCGAGGATCCGATCCATCTGCGTTAATTCTTCCGCCGAAAACGTCAGATTTCTGATTGCTGAGACATTCTGCTCCAACTGTTCGACGCGACTCGCGCCGATCAGCGCGCTCGTCATGCGCTCGTCGCGGAGCACCCACGCGATTGCCAACTGTGCCAGAGTTTGACCGCGCTTCTTCGCGATGGACTGCAGTTCGCGCACCTGCCCGACGCGGTGCTCATCCACGTCCTTCGCTTTCAGGAAACCATGCGGCTTCGACGCGCGTGAACCGGCAGGAATGCCGTCGAGATAACGATCGGTGAGCAAACCCTGTGCCAGCGGACTGAAGGCAATGCATCCCACGCCCTCTTCGCCAAGCACATCCAGAACGCCGTGCTCGATGTCGCGCCGAAACATGGAATAGCTGGGCTGGTGGATCAGGCACGGCGTGCCAAGCTGGCGCAGAATGCGAACGGCGTCGCGCGTCTGCTCCGCGTTGTAATTGGAAATCCCGGCATAGAGAGCCTTGCCGGAACGCACGGCAAAATCCAGCGCGCCCATCGTCTCTTCAAGCGGCGTTTTCGGATCAGGTCGGTGGGAGTAGAAGATGTCGACGTATTCCAGTCCCATACGCTTCAGGCTCTGGTTGAGGCTGGCGATCAGGTACTTGCGCGATCCCCACTCACCATACGGACCGGGCCACATGTCGTATCCGGCCTTGGTGGTGATGATGAGTTCGTCGCGATAAGAACCCAGATCACGCTTCAGGATCTTGCCGAAGGTCTCTTCGGCTGAGCCTGGCGGCGGACCGTAATTGTTCGCGAGATCGATCTGGGTGATGCCGAGATCGAACGCGCGCAGCACGATGGCGCGGCCATTCTCGTAAACGTCGACTCCACCGAAGTTGTGCCAGAGGCCCAAAGAGATTGCGGGCAGTTGCACCCCACTGCGGCCGCAGCGCCGGTATTGCATCGAGTCGTACCGCTGTTGATTCGCTACGTACAAAGCAATCTCCTAGCTCAGAGTTCCTCTGACGCTGATCTCTTTCGTGCCGTTGAGGGGAACAGGAACGGTGTTGCCTTCCACTTTTTTGCCGTCAACGATAAGGGTGATTGCGTTCCCCGTGCCCAGGCGCTCGATCTCGATGTTATAGGTCACGCCACGATATTTGCGCGTCGCCTTGAAGCCTTTCCACGAGGTCGGGATCACCGGCGCGATTTGCAGTCCATCGAGTGAGGTCTGAATGCCCAGGATCTGCTGGACGATGGCGTAATAGTTCCACGCCGCGGTTCCCGTCAGCCATGAGTTCTTGGCCTCGCCGTGGGTGGGAGCGTCTTTACCGGCGATCATTTGCGAATAGACATAGGGCTCGCAGCGATGCAGATCACTGATCGCCTCGCGGGCGGAGGGGTTGATGCGCGAGTAGTAGTCGTGGGCATTGTCGCCATTGCCGATTTTCGCTTCGGCAATCATGACCCATGGATTGTTGTGGCAGAAGATGCCGGCGTTTTCTTTGTATCCGGGCGGGTACGAAGAAATCTCGCCTAGATGCAGGTAGTAACGCGAATACGCCGGCTGCTGCAGAACGATGCCGTGTTTGGTCGCCAGATGCTTGCGCGTGGAGTCGAGCGCCTTCTTCGCCAGTCCATCGTCCAGGCCAACTCCGGCGAGCACGCAGAAGCCCTGCGGCTCGATGAAGATTTTGCCCTTCCGCACATTCGTTGGAGCCGACCTTCTTACCGAAATCGTCATAGGCGCGGATGAACCACTCGCCATCCCAACCGTGCTGATGGATGGTCTCGTCCATCTTCTTCGCTTCCGCGCGATAGCGTTTCGCTTCGTCCTTATGACAGCGATGCTCGGCAATCGCCGCCAGTTCTTCTCCTGCGAGCACGAACAGGCCCGCGATAAAGACAGACTCGGCGGTCTTACCTTCTTTGTTCGTAGTGGTCTGGAACGATTGGCCGGGTGTATCGGAGAAGCAGTTCAGGTTGAGGCAGTCGTTCCAGTCGGCGCGACCGATGAGCGGCAGTCCATGCGGCCCCAGGCGGTCTATCGTGTACTGGAAGCTGCGCTGCAGGTGCTCGTAGAGCGGCTTCTCGGAGCCTGGTTCATTGTCGTAGGGAACCGGTTCGTCGAGGATGCTCCAATCGCCCGTTTCCTTGATATAGGCGGACACGCCGATGATCAGCCAGTGCGGATCGTCGTTGAAGTTGCCGCCAACGTCATTGTTCCCGCGCTTGGTGAGCGGCTGATATTGATGATAGGCGCCGCCGGTTGGCAACTGCGTCGAGGCGAGGTCGAGGATACGTTCCCGCGCGCGCGATGGCACCATGTGCACGAAGCCCAACAGGTCCTGGTTGGAATCGCGGAAGCCCAATCCGCGGCCGATTCCTGACTCGTAGAACGACGCCGAGCGCGACATATTGAACGTGGCCATGCATTGGTACGCGTTCCATATGTTGACCATACGATTGGTGTGGATGTCAGGCGTTTCCACCTGGCAAATGCTGAGCAGTTCATCCCAGTAAGCGCGCAGGCGATCGAAGGCGGCGTCAACATTGGCGGCCTTCAGATACTTAGCGATGACAGGCTTCACTGTCTTCTTGTTCACGGTCTGGGAATCCGGCGGATCGAATTTTTCCGCGACTGGATTCTCGTGATATCCGAGCACGAAGATGATCTGCTGCGACTCGCCGGGCTTGAGATCGAGCTTTACATGGTGCGATCCGATGGGCGCCCAACCATGAGCCACGGAGTTCGCAGATTCTCCGCGTTCGACCACGGCTGGTTTGTCCCATCCGCGATAGGGGCCTACGAATGATTCGCGCTGTGTATCAAATCCGGCAGTTTTTGCGGAGCAGGCGAAGTAGGCAAAGTGATCGCGACGCTCGCGGTACTCGGTCTTGTGATAGATGACGCCGTCTTCGATCTCCACTTGCCCGATGCTGAAATTGCGCTGGAAGTTCGTGCTGTCGTCCTGCGCGTCCCACAGGCAGAACTCGATGCTCGAGAAGATCGAGAGCGACGCCGGCGTCGGGCGGTGATTGGTCACAGTCAGCTGCCAGATTTCCAGGTTCTCATCGAGAGGGACGAAGTAGCGAGTGCGTGCTTCGATGCCTTTGTATTCCGAGCCGATAATGCTGTAGCCCATGCCGTGTCGGCAGCTGTATTTCTCGACCTGGTTGCGCGTGGGCTGCCACGAGGGCGACCAGAACTCGCTGCTCTGGTTGTCACGGACGTAGATATACCGCCCACCGAAATCGAACGGTACATTGTTGTAGCGATAGCGGCTGATTCGACGAAGCCTCGCGTCACGATAAAATGAATAACCACCCGCGGTATTGGAAATGAGTCCGAAATAAGCCTGGCATCCCAGATAGTTGATCCACGGCAGCGGAGTATCCGGTTGCGTGATTACGTACTCGCGATTTGCGTCGTCGAAATGCCCGTATTGCATGAGGACTCCCTGGCACGAAATTAGCGACTGTCGCTCCTGCCGCGCGGGCAGTCCTTGACACGACCAGTCACAGTTGTGGAACGAATGACGGCGCGATTATACAAGAGT
Organism: Terriglobia bacterium; assembly: GCA_963848375.1. Classification (GTDB taxonomy): domain Bacteria; phylum Acidobacteriota; class Terriglobia; order Terriglobales; family Acidobacteriaceae; genus JAJPJE01. The sequence goes on along the minus strand of CAWKDK010000026.1, from coordinate 31,336 downwards.
GACTCAGCTCAACCTGTGCGCTAAAGCACCGAAAATACAGGCATTTTGAACTAATCGATTTACTAAAACGCTTGCAGAAATGGGAAGTGATTTATCGCGGCCAAAGCCGAAAATCACAAGACAATCAGCTTCTCAGGCTTTACAAATGTTTGTACTTATCTGAGCAATCTAGTTGTTGCGAGAGGGATGAATGAAGCGTGCTCTTCTTTACCTCTTTATCAGTTCGTTGCTGTGTCATGCGCAGTCCCCAACCACTGCGATCAAAGTCGACCAAGCGGGATATTTGTCATCCAGTCCGAAGGTCGCGCTGGTAAGCGCGCCGGGCAGCAGCTTCGTGGTGAAGCGTGCAAGCGACGGCAAAACAGTGCTGCAGGGCAAGCTTTCGGCTCCGGCAACTGATCAGGATACCGGTGACACGGTGCAGGCCGCAGACTTCACATCGTTGAAGACGACCGGGAACTATTATCTCGAAATCGCTGGCGTGGGACGCAGTTGGCCATTCGCGATCGGGCCCGATGTCTACAGTCGCGCCTTCTATCTCGCGATGCGCGGCTTCTACGGACAACGTTGCGGTACGGCGGTCGACATGGGTCCCGAGTTTGCCGATTACAAACATCCTGCATGTCATCTTAATGGCGAATTTCACGAGTCTTCCGGGAAGCAAGGGCCGCGCGCCAACATTGGCGGATGGCACGACGCTGGCGATTATGGCCGCTACGTAGTGAACTCGGGCATTTCGACGGGATCGGTATTGTGGGCTTACGAGCTGTTCCCGGCGAAAGTGGGCAACGTGAAGCTCAACATCCCAGAGAGCGGCAACGGGACACCTGACATCCTCAATGAAGCACGCTTCAACCTGGAGTGGATGTTGAAGATGCAGGACGACGACGGTGGCGTCTGGCACAAACAGACGAGTTCTCACTTCAGCGGCTTCGTGATGCCACAAGACGATACGCTGCCAAGCGAAGTGATTGGCACCGGTAACGCCCCGTTCAAGAGCACCTGCGCGACCGCGGATCTGGCGGCTGTCGCTGCGATCGCCGCGCGTGTCTACGCACCGTTCGACAAGAAGTTCGCAGCGCAGTCTTTGGAAGCTGCGAAGAAGGCGTGGCACTGGGCGGAGCAAAACCCGAATGTCACGTTCAAGAATCCTCCGGGCGTGAGCACAGGAGAATACGGCGACAACAATTGCAGTGACGAGCGACTGTGGGCTGCGGCCGAACTTTGGCGCACGACGGGCGATACGAGCTACAACCAGTATTTCCTGGCGAATTACAAAGGATTCACAGATCTGCTGCGCAAGCCCGACGCCGAGTCATGGCGACAGGTCGCGCCGATGGGATTGTGGACCTATGCGCTGTCGACGCGCAAGGGTGCCGATGCGAAAGCGGTGGCGGAGATCAAGCAGCTGACGACGGCAGCAGCGCAGCAGGTGGTGGAAGAAACCGCAAAAAATCCCTATCACGTGAGCCTGCTGACCAAGGACTACGTCTGGGGATCGAACGGTGTCGCGGCGAACTACGGTATGCAACTCCTGGTGGCGAATGCGTTTTCGCCGAATCCGGCGTTCGTAAACACGGCACTCGATAACCTGCACTACCTTCTGGGACGAAATACATTTTCACTCTCCTGGGTGACGCAACTGGGGGCTAATCCGTATAGGCATCCGCATCACCGGCCGAGTGGCGCCGACGACAATCCCGAGCCGTGGCCGGGGCTGCTCTCGGGAGGACCGAACGCTGGTAGACAGGATGACGTGTTGAAGAAGCTTCCGGCGGATACACCGCCCGCGAAGGTCTACGCGGACGAGCAGGCGTCGTATGCGAGCAACGAGATCGCCATCAACTGGCAGGCGATGCTGGTGTTCGTTCTGGCGGGTCAGCTGAAATAAGTAGTCAGCGCAAGTTGTGAGGGTTCAAGGACGCAGCCGAAAGGTCGGCTACGCCACGTCTTCGTTTTCCAGGAACTCGCAAAACGTTTTACGAAGGGTATTAGTTTCGTACGCAGGGCGAAACATGCGTCGGAGCCGCAAAATTCGGCGCTCCGCAACCTGCTCGACGTGATTTGAGTACTCGCTTTTTTGCGCTAGTTCTGGTGTATAGTGAGCGATCCTCTGAGCCAGTTCTGATTTCGCGCCGTCTCGGAGCGTGCCAAGACCACCCCATCAAGCCAAAAGAGGGCTCGATAGGGACCCCGGCTTTAAACCGGGCGACTTTCTAACGGCGCCCACATTCGGAACCGAGGTATACGCGTGCATCTACATACCATCGATATTGCCATCATCATCGCCTACCTGTGTTCGTCCGTATTTATCGGATACTGGGTTTCCCACCGCGCCTCGCGCGACATGCAAGCCTACTTCCTCGGCGGCAACGCCATGCCGTGGTACATGCTCGGCATTTCGAATGCGTCAGGCATGTTTGACATCAGCGGCACCATGCTGCTGGTCTACTGGATGTTCATCTATGGACTGAAGAGCGTCTGGATTCCATGGCTGTGGCCGACTTTCAACCAGATCTTCCTGATGGTGTATCTCTCGACATGGCTCAGGCGATCGAACGTGATGACTGGCGCGGAGTGGATCAAGACGCGCTTCGGAACCGGACGCGGCGCGCAACTCTCGCACCTGATCGTTGTTGTCTATGCGTTCGTCAGCATCATCGGCTTCTTCAGCTACGGCTTCAAAGGCATCGGTAAATTTGCGGCGACGTTCCTACCCTGGCATCTCTCGCCGAACCAATACGCGGTGATCTTGATCGCGATTACCGCGATCTACGTGATCAAGGGCGGCATGATCAGCGTGGTGCTTACCGAGGTGATCCAGTTCTGCATTCTGTCGATTGCATCGTTTGCTGTGGGCATCATCGCGATGACGAAAGTGGCACCCGGAACGCTGGCGCGCTTCGTTCCTGCCGGCTGGGACAACATCTTCTTTAAGTGGAATCTGGGACTCGATTGGGCGCAACTGGTTCCCGCGGCGACAACGAAAATTACCGAAGACGGCTATGGGCTCTTCGGATTCTTCGTCATGATGCTGGCGTTCAAGGGCGTGCTGATCAGCATGGCCGGCCCGGCGCCAAACTACGACATGCAACGCATTCTGTCTGCGAAGAATCCGCGCGAAGCTTCCATGATGAGCAGTTGGGTGAACGTGGTGCTGACCTTCCCGCGCTACTTCCTCATCACCGGCCTGACCGTGCTGGCGATTGTCTTCTTCAGCGACAACATTCGCGGCATGGGTGCGCACATGGACTTCGAGCTCGTGCTTCCCTACGCGCTCGGAAAATTCGTTCCCGCCGGACTGCTGGGCTTCCTGATCGCCGGCCTGCTGGCGGCCTTCATGTCGAACTTTGCTGCGACGGTAAATGCGGCGCCGCCATATTTTGTGAACGACATCTACAAGCGGTTTATCAATCCAAATGCCAGCCCACGCACCTATGTGCGGCTGAGCTACCTCGCGTCGTTCGTGGTCGTTGTGATCGGCGTTCTGATCGGTTGGTACGTTGCGTCGGTCAATTCGGTCGTGCTGTGGATCGTCTCCGGGCTGTGGGGTGGCTATACAGCCTCGAACGTATTGAAGTGGTACTGGTGGCGTTTCAACGGCTACGGCTATTTCTGGGGAATGGTGACCGGTATCGCCGCGTCGCTGATTATGCCGAAGGCGCTGCCGAAGATTCTCGATCTCAGCGGCTTCAAGGGCAACGTCGATGTCGCGTTGATCTTCCCTATCGTGTTGGGGATTTCGCTGATTGGCTGCCTGCTTGGAACATTTCTCACCAAACCGGAAGATGAAGAAGTGCTGAAGGACTTCTACCGGCGTGTGCGCCCCTGGGGCTTCTGGGGACCAATCCTCGCAAAGGTTCGCGCCGAAGAGCCGAATTTTGAACGCAACAAAGATTTCTTCCGCGACATGTTCAACATCGTGGTGGGAATCGTATGGCAGGTGTGTCTGGTGGCGCTGCCCATTTACATCGTGACCTGGCACCTGCGGAATGCGGCGATCGCGTTCGGTATCGTCGCGGTCACTTCGCTCATTCTGAAATTCACCTGGTACGACCACATGAAGACGCTGGAAGCGATTAACAACTACAGCGACACAGTGGCGAAACCGGCGGTGACCACAGCGTAGAGATAGCGGAGCCCACTCGCCTTCGAGCGGGCTCCCAAACTATGCGGTCGTGGATGCGGCTTGAACTTGAGGCTCTTCAGCAGCAGGCTCTGCGGTCTTTCGCATAATCCAGGCTGTGACAAACCCAACGGGAAAATTCTGAAGCAAAGTCTGCCAGGTGTAGAGCCAGCGCAGATGTTGCGGGATGATCGGGTTGGGAGCAATCTGCAACGCCAGTCCCCCGGCAATCCATAAGACACTTCCTGCGAGAATAGCTGCCTTCATGCGATCAACTCGCATAAGCGCGATCGCGGGAACTACAGCTAAAGCCATCAGGGCGCCCCGCCCAAACTCAATCGCGTGCAGGCGAGCCCCCAAGCTCCTTGCGCCATCCATGCCAACCTTCAATTCCAGCACGGAGCTGTAGAACGAGTGCGATGAGTAACGAAAGAAGAGCGTGCCAAAAACCCAGTGGCATACGAGGTAAACAATGCCTCCTGCAAGCATCACTAGTACGATGCCGTCAGCATCTCGAGTCTCAGGTGACTCGCCATTTTCAGCGACTAGTTCGAACAGTCCAGCAAGTCCAGCAATAACGATCGCCAAGATCGTATAGAGAAGAAAACCGGCCATTAATGCGTGGGGCTGATTCCAGTCAGCCAGAGGTAAGTAGACTCGACCCTCGAGCCACGTCGAGAAGCAACTGACGAGAGCCAGAACCATCCAAACTGAGGCGAACCGCCGAAGAAAGTTGGCAGGACCGAAGTGCACGATGGGGAAGACGCCTGCCGTCAGCACTATTCCCTGGAGCCACCACCAACCCATCAGGTGGCCGCTACCGTTGTGGCCACCCCAGGAGAGGAACAGACCGCATAGAGCACAATAAAGCAGCATGCGCAGGAACACGAATTCCTCCGAGTGCCGTTCAGCCGGCTAAGGACCGGAAAAGCTTCTCACAACGGCGAGCACGACTTCCAGCCCAGAAGTGCTACAACCCTTGGCGGAACAGGTGCGGCCATATCCCGATTGCCGATTCCGCCGAAAGTCCGCTATTGCCGCCAGTTTCCCGGCAGCGCTTTGGCCAATTGTCCCCATGAGACCAGTACGAATTTCTGGTCTTTGAGGAAGCGTTGAAACTCAGGGCTGCTGACCATGTCGAAGTCTCTTTGGCGCCATGCAGCCCCAAAATCGGGATGACCGGCAGTTGCAGCGCGCAATTCATCATTGTCGAATCCAAGATGGACGATCAGCTGATACGAACCCGGCGGCAGGGAAGTCAGCATCTTCTCGTAAGCCGCCACCCACTGTTCCTTCGAAGGCCCGGGCAGCATCATGGGAACTTTGTCGGTAAGGATACCTTCGTGAGGGAACTCGACGCCCATGAAGTCAGGTCGCTGCTCCAACAGGACTGGAAGACCATAACTGCGACCCAGCCCGATGTAGGTGGCGAAGAATTGGGGAGAGCTAACGATCGTCCCCATATGCGTATCGAGGTGCGAGAGCGTGATGCCCGCCTGCCGCGCCCGCTCGACTTGTGCGCGCGCCTCTGTCTGCACGTCTGACGCTTTTGCGTTATGCAAGACTTCGGAAGTAGTTAACGGAAGATAACTTTGCGCATCGAGCAGGCTTGAGCCTGGAGATGTTGTCAGCCCCGGCCAGCGATAGCTGTTCCATTCGCTATTTAATGTCAGGTGGATTCCGAGATCGGCGTCGTGATGTGACTTGGCCCACTCGGCGACTTCCGGGAACCAAGGGCAGGGAACCATGATGCTGGCAGAGGTGACCCAGTGTTTTTCCAGAGCCTGCATCGTCGCCTGGTTTACCGAATGCGACATGCCGAAATCATCGGCGTGGATCACCAGCAATCGCGAATCCGCTGGATATCCCAACCGTTCTGCCACGGTCTTCGTTGTGTTTTGGGCCATGATCAAGCCAGAGAGAAGGACAAACCACAATGCACATGCGATCCGCATGAGGCTCCTATGTTTGTATGGAAGCGCGACAAATTGCTTAGATGGAAGTCATCGCCTTGCTATGAAAAGCCAGTTTCTATGCCACGAACTGCGAGAGTGGCAGCTGAATTCTAACTCGCAGGGATGGACGAACCAATCTCGTCCAGGCGACGCCGTAGATAGCGTTCTTCCACAGGATTGCTTACTAACTTCAACGCTCGTTTGTAGGCCTCAGCGGCTGGCGCGAAACGACCCAGGCGGCGGAGCAGATCGGCACGAGCGGCTTCCAGAAGGTAGTAATCCCCCAGCCTTCCTTGTTTCGCGAGCTCGTCCAGTTGCGCCAAGCCCTTTTCGTAGCCGCGGCTCATCGCGACTGCGACGGCATGATTGAGTGCGACCACCGGCGACGGTTGTATGCGCAGCAGCTCTTCGTAAAGCGCCTCGATCTGCCGCCAATCGGTTTCGTCCGTACTCTTCGCCTCGGCATGGACAGCGACGATCGCTGCCTGCAACTGATATGGTCCGGTAGGACGCATCCGCAACGCACGCTCCACTAAAGCCAGGCCCTCAGCAATCTCCTCACGATCCCACAGCGACCGATCTTGTTCCTCGAGGGTGACCAGGTCACCAGAGGCATTCGTGCGCGCCAGTTTGCGGGAATCGTGCAACAGCATTAGCGCCAACAGGCCAATATTCTCCGGATTGTCAGGCATGAGCTGCACGAGGATGCGCGCCAGGCGAATCGCTTCCGCGCAGAGTTCGCGACGAATCAGGCTTTCACCCGCAGTCGCCGAGTAGCCTTCGTTGAAAATGAGATAGATGACCGCCTGCACCGAGCTGAGCCGCTCGGCTAGCTTCTGCAGCGGTGGAACCTCGTAGGGGATGCGAGCTTCGCGAATCTTTGCTTTGGCGCGCACAAGCCGTTGTGCGAGCGTCGGCTCCGGCGTCAGGAACGCGCGCGCGATCTCTGGCGTGGTCAATCCACCGAGTGTGCGAAGAGTGAGCGCTACCTGCGCCTGCTGGTTCAATGCCGGATGGCAACAGGTGAAGATCAGACGCAGGCGGTCGTCGGGATACTCTGGCATCGGATCGTCAATGGATTCTTGCTCGGTGGAAGTTTTGGTTTCATAAACCAGTGCGTCTTCTTTTTCGGTACGCGTCTGCTGGCGGCGCACCTGATCGATGATCTTCCGTTGCGCCGCGGTCGTAATCCATGCTGCGGGGTTCGACGGCATGCCTCGCTGCGGCCACGTCGTAAGCGCCGAGGCGAAGGCCTCCTGCATGGCCTCTTCCGCCAGGTCGAACGACCCGCACATGCGAATCAGCGAGGCGATAATCCGCCCGGACTGCTCGCGGAAGACGGCCTCGACAGTTTTCTGAGCATCCGCCACGCTAGCTTGTGGTGAGTTCCTTTTCCGCTAACTCTGAAATCGCGCGGGAAGTCATCTCCTGGATCGGGCGAATCTCCAAGCTCCCTTTGCGTCCGCCGCAGAGAGTAGGAATCTTGCTGCCCCAGTAGATGGCTTCGTCCAGGTCCTTGCAGTCGAGAATGTAGTAGCCGGCCAGCTGTTCTTTGGTCTCGGCAAACGGCCCGTCGGTCGCGAGTACCTGTCCGTCCTGGACGCGGAGTGTGGTTGCAGTGCTGGTCGGCTGCAAAGGTTCGGCTCCGCGGAAAATCCCTGCCTTGGCCGTTTCCGCGATCACCGCCCGGTGTCTCTGCTTCACATCTTCGATTTCCTCTTCGGTCATCGCACCCTGGGCTTCTTGCGTATAGATCAGCATCATGTAACGCATTCGCTAGTCTCCTGTCGGGCCGGTCTCAGCCCTACATCGATACGACGGACAGACGTCGGAATCTCGACACCCGTTCAGATTTTCTTTTCAGATCCGTTCCCCAACCCCTGCAAAATGATAACCCGCCCCCGGCACTCTGACTCCTGATTTCACAGACATGCTCCATCGCAAAGAGTTATCTTATTCGTGTGATTTTTCGCCCTTTCCGACGCTATTTTTACCCTGCTTACCTCTATTTAGTCGTCTTCGCTCTGATTCTTGCTTCTTTGCCGACCACGCTTGCGCAATCGCCCACCCCACAGGCGAGTGCCGCCACGGAGCTTCAGTCCCGCTTACAGGCCGCCTCTGCCGCTCAACAAGCGGGTGATCCTGACGCGATTGCAGCTGCGAACAAGCGCGTGATCGCCCTCGGACTCAAGGAAATGGGGGATCTGCGCAACCTGGTGGGCGCCTACCCAGCGGCCATCGAGCTTTATAAGCGCTCCCTCGAACTGGAGCCCACGGATGGGACCCGTTATTCGCTGGCGTTTGCCTACTTTGGCGCGTCCCGGCCCGACGAGGGTCTGAAGGAGAGCGAGATTCTGGTGAAAGCGGATCCGAAGAACGCTGTTTACTGGAATCTGCAGGGCAAGCTCTGGATCCTGAAGAAGGATTACCGCCAGGCCGTCGACTCGTTGAGCAAATCTCTGGATTTACAGCCTGACATGGAAGTCGCCTACAGCATGGCAACTGCGCTGCTGCAATTGCACGAGAAAGACAAGGCGGCAACGATCTTTACGCAGATGGAGGACTCGTCGGCAAACAAGGCCGCGGTCCACGTCATGGCTGGACGCGCGTACGAACGGGTTGGCTTTCCAGACGATGCCGAGGCCGAGTACAAGAAGGCCATCGCCCTGAACGCGAAAGAATCGCGCGGCCACTACTATCTGGGATTGTTCTACCTCACGAAGAATGGTTGGGAGCCGACGCCGCAATCGCGCACAGAGTTTCTGGCTGAGGTCGAGCAGAATCCCACCGACTTTTTCGGCAACTACTTCATGGGGTACATCACCTCGAATGAGAAAAACTACGCGGAGTCGGATCGCTACCTGAAGCTTGCTGCGGCCGCCCGCCCCGACTGGCCCGAGCCCTACCTTTATATGGGACTGAATGCCTATGGTCGTGGGGACAATGCCGCAGCCGAACAGTTTCTTCGCAAGGCCATCGAACTGACCGGAAAAGATGAAGGACGGAACAATTATCAGATTCGCCGCGCTTACTTCACCCTCGGTCGAATTCTGATCACCAAGGGAGATAAGGCTGAGGGGACCAAATACGTCGAGCGATCGAAGGAGATCGAGACAAAGCTGTTGGTTGCCGGGCGTCAGCAGCAGGCGCTCGCGAACAGCGAGGCCGCCGGGAACAGTGCTCCGGCAGATACGTCCGCGCCGAGCACCCCGCTGCCGCCGGTGACGAACGCGGCTGCCCCCGTTGATGCTGACACTCTTGCAGCCGCCAAGCTGAGCGATGAGCAGAAAACCCAACTCGCGGCTGCCGAGAAACAGTTGCGCGCGATACTCGGAAACGCCTACAACGATCTAGGAACTTCCGAAGCGCGCCAGAAGCAATATGAGCCGGCTTTGGCCGATTTCCAGGAAGCCGAGCGTTGGGATCCTGAGACGCCTAACCTGATGCGCAACATCGGACGCGCTGCGTTCCTGCAGAAGAATTACGCCGAGAGTGCTCGCGCGCTGAAAGCCTACGTCGCACAGAATCCGCAAGACCAGCGTGCACAGGGAATGCTGGCGCTTGCTCTTTACTCAATCAAGAACTACCCCGATGCCGTAACAGTATTCGACCGTCTCGGCGATGCGCCCATGGGAGATCCGTTCATGGCCTACGCCTGGGCAACTTCGCTGGCGCGAACGAACAACAAGCAGCGCGCGGCCGATGTTCTTGAAAAGCTGACCGCCAATCCGATTCCGCCGGCCATTCTCGTCGCAGCTGGCCAGCTTTATTCTGAAATTGGCGAGGGCTCTAAAGCGCAAATCTGCTACCAGAAAGCCAAGGAAGAAGATCCGTCGATCACGATTCCGAACTAGGCTGCCGTGCCGGTTTGCGAAGGTCACCAGCTATACTGGCTGCGTGAGTTTTTCCCGATCCCTGGTGGCTGTGTGGTTGATTTTCTGCCTGTGCGCAGCCTCCTTAGCGCAGGAAGGCCACGCGCCTTCCGTCGTGCCACCCAGCGCAAAAAGCCTCGCCTGTTCCGGGCGCAAGATACCGCAACTCGAAGACATCGCTGAGAAGGCGGGCATTCGCTTTCGTCACACCAACGTTCCCGAGAAGAAGTTCATCGTCGAATCCATGGGTGGCGGCGTTGTGCTCATCGACTACGACCGCGATGGTTGGCCCGACATTTATTTCACCAATAATCCCAGCGTAGATCAGGAACTAAAACACCAGCCAGCACCGGGCGCGCTCTATCACAACAACCACGATGGAACATTTAGCGATGTGACTGCGAAGTCGGGAATCAATACAGCATGCTTCGGCATGGGCGGTGCGGTTGGCGATTACAACAACGACGGATGGCCCGACCTGTACCTCACCTGCCTGGGCGGCAATGTCCTCTATCGCAACAACGGCGATGGAACATTTACTGACGTGACCGCGAAGGCGAAAGTGGCGGATGGGCGCTGGTCCACAGGCGCGGCATTCGCGGATTACGACGGCGATGGTTACGTCGATCTGATGGTGACCAACTATCTCGACTTTCACCTCAACGATCTTCCGGGTTTCGGAAAGACGCCAACCTGCAAATATCGTGGGCTCGACGTGCAATGCGGGCCGCGCGGCATGCCTGGCGCTGGCGATGCGTTATTTCATAACAACGGCGATGGTACGTTTAGCGACGTAAGCAAGGCAGCGGGCGTCGACGATCCCAATGGCTACTACGGTCTGGGTGTGATGTGGTCCGACTTCAACGGTACCGGTCGACAGGACATATTTGTTGCTAACGACGCCACGCCGAATTTCCTCTACAAAAACGAGGGCAACGGCAAATTCAGCGAGATGGGGATGGAGTCGGGAACCGCTCTGACCGACGACGGCTCCATGCAGGGCACGATGGGCGTAGCCGTTGGCGATTACATGCATAGCGGCCGTTTCTCGATCTTCGTGACGAACTTTGCCGATCAGTACGACACTCTCTATCGCAATGACGGCGACGGAAACTTCCGTGACGTGACATTTCCCGCGGGCCTCGCGGTGGCATCGCTCCCCTGGGTAAAGTGGGGAACTGCCTTTTTCGACATCGACAACGATACGTGGCTCGACCTGATCGCTGTCAGCGGCCACGTCTACCCGCAGGCAGACCAACTCACATCGGGTGCGAAATACACGGAACCTGCGATTCTCTCTATCAACCAGGGCGACGGCACTTTCTGCGATGCGAGCAAGCAAGCTGGGCCCGCGATTCAGCAGAACCGCGTCTTGCGCGGACTTGCGGCCGGTGACCTCTTCAACGACGGCAATGTTGATCTTGTGATCGAAGACCTCGATGGTCAGCCCGAAATCCTGCGCAACCACGGGCTTGCTGGAAACCACTGGATCGGTTTCGAACTGCAAGGCACGAAGAGTAATCGCCTGGCAGTCGGAGCCAAGGTGACCGTAATCGCCGGCAAAGTGACACAGGTGGACGAAGTGCGCAGCGGCGGAAGTTATCTATCGCAAAGCGATCTTCGTCTGCATTTCGGGCTGGGATCTGCTGCCGCCGTCGATTCGGTGGAGATTCGCTGGCCATCGGGCGCAATCGAAAAGATCCCTGGCAAAGGGTTGAAGGTGGACTCCAGCTATTCGATTCTGGAAGGCAAGGGAATCGTGTCGCATGACGCGATCCGCCCAACCAAGCTCGCCAGCCGCTAATCTTCTCGCGAGAACCCACTAATCCGGATACGGCGCGCCCGGCTTTACTATGCGAATCCAGTGATCGGTGAATGCCGTGTGCGCCCCCGGCAACTCCACCTGCGGCATATGGCAGCTGACGCAATTCTTCTGCGCAACTTTACATGCGGCTCCGGGATGATCATGCGTGGGCTTGGCTCCCGGAGTGTTCACATGGCACGCGAGGCAGCTTCCATCGTAGGCGACGGAGTTTTCCTCCAGCGGCACATGCGGATCGTGACACGATTGGCAGCGGAGACGCGCATCGCCATTACCCCAGCATTTACTTTTTTCCAGCCGATACGGCTGAAAGCGCGCATTCGGCACTCCGATCTTGTTCCATCCGTTCGTAATCGCGTCGCCAAAACTGCGGTGGCATGATCCACAAAAGTCGAGGGCATCTTCGGGACTCAAGTGCGCAGGATTCGTGATAAGCGACGCGGCTCCCTCGATGCCGGCCATCTCAGCTGCAACGTGGTTACGCCCCGGCCCATGGCAGGCTTCGCAGGTGACGCCCATCATGGCGTGCTCCGGATCAAACTCATTGGCCACCGTCGCTGCGGTCGTATGACATCCAAGACATTCCTGCGCTTCTCGCGGTGACATCACTCTTCCCGCGGCTACATCGATGCTTGTCGGCAGGGAGCGCACGTGCCCCGGCGTGATATCGAGCTTGTCGATCTTCGTGTAGAAGCTCAGATGGCTCTCGTAGAATTTGCCGGAGTCGGAGTAAACGTAGGTCTGTCCGAAATCGCCCCGGCCCAAAGCCCACTGCAACGGATGCGTGACCTTCCCGGAACCATTGGTCAGGCTGTAAGTCGATCCTTCCGCGGCCGTACGCAACGAATAGTTATAAGTGCCCAATTGAGATGCAAGCTCCGGATGGTTCCTCAGCTGTGGCGCTTTGTCTGCCGTCATTGCTGCGAGCCCCATGCCAGTCTTTGCTTGCGTTGCGACCTTTTCAGCGTGGCACTCGGCGCACGCCGCATTTCCTACGTACTCGCTTCGGGGCGCAGTACCCTTACGCGGCCACCAGTCCGGCGAGGAGAAACGATTGTCGCTGGGGAGAGAGATCCACGTCGGCTGGGAACCTGCATCCAGTCCGGAGCATAAGCTTGCGACCGTTACGCATACCAGCAACGCAGCACGCGTCGCTCTGAGCAGCCAGACTGCTATCCGGGACAAGACCATAGGTTAGTGGAGTTAGAGGAATTCGCAGGCGTGAGAATCCGGCTGGGTGGTCGAGATTTGCGCAAGATTCCGCGCAGATCCTTCGCCCCAATGAAGCTTATGTTCCCCACGCTTGGCAATTGCGTGAATTGTACCCGATTATTGGGTGGCGTCGGTGCAAGTTTGTGCGGAAAAAAGCGGGATTCTAGCTCTGGCCGTACACCGGGATCGCCGCCCCATGAATCACCCGTGCATCATCGCTGCACAGGAACAAAATCACGCGCGCAATCTCTTCCGGTTTTGGCCACTTCGCGAAATCAGCTTTGGGCATCGCCCGTCGATTCGGCTCCGTGTCGATGATGCTCGGAAGAATCGTATTCACACGGATGCCAGTGCCGCGCACGTCTTCGGCCAAAGAGTCCATCATTGCCAGGGCGGCCGCTTTCGATGCCGCGTAGGCCGAAGCGCCAGCAGCATGATTAACGGCCGCTTGCGACGAGACATTGACGATGGCTCCTTGCTTCTGCTTGAGCATCGACGGTATCACTACGCGGGCCAGTGTGTAGCCGGAGCGCAGGTTCAAGGCGAGCATCTTCTCGAACGTTTGCGGATCGAGTTCCCAAAGCTTGATTCCGCCGGCGTACCCGCCAACGGCGTTTACCAGCGCATCGATCTGCCCGCCGCTGGCGAGAATGCCATCGACAAAGCGTCGGGTGGCAGCTTCATCGGTTACATCGACAGCCTCTCCCAGGAGCGCAGACGCATTCAATCCGGCAGCGGTCTTCAATGCGTCGAATTCCGCTGGATCCCGGTAAGTTACCGCGACGCGCGCGCCTTCCTGCAGAAATGCCAGGCTGACTGCCCGTCCCAGGCCACCTGTTCCGCCAGTCACCACGATTAACTTGCCTGAAAATCTCACCACATCTCCTTCAGATTTAGAAGAGACTTAACCGTCCAAAGTACAGCATATCTTTATTCAATCCTCCAGAGGGTCAGTCGGCGGCAGGATCGAGATGGTTGGGCTCACGCTTCTTGACGACTCTGCTTGAATCATTGTCCAGTATCGAGCGCAATCTCCGGCCAAGTTCGGGAAACTCAAACGGCTTATTTAAGATCGCCGCGGGATCTCCGGTCACATCCTGATCCGTATACCCTGACATGAAGATCGCTTTTACTTCGGGACGGTGCGAGCGGATCGCTCTGACTGCAGAGTCTCCGCGCATTCCGGGCATCAGAAGATCAGTGAGCACCAGATGAATAGGGCCTGCGTATTCCATCGACCGTCGGATCGCCTCTGCGCCGTCGACGGCTTCGATTACACGGTATCCGAGCGCTTCCAGGTATGCTCGCGTCATGGCGCGTATTCCGGACTCGTCTTCAGCAAGCAGTATGGTTTCGGTACCGCCGCCGGGAGCTGAAGCGGATGTTTGGACCTGCTCTGCCGGAGCAGCTTTAGTTTTCGGCAAGAAGACGCGAAAAGTTGCTCCACGATTGGGTTCACTCTGCACGTCGATCCGCCCTCCAGCGCGTTCCGCAATTCCCAGCACGGTTGATAGCCCCAGGCCAGTTCCTCTTCCGAGCTGCTTGGTGGTGAAGAATGGCTCGAAGATCCGCGCCTTCACTTCGGGTGTCATGCCATGACCCGTATCGCGCACTTCGAGGATCGCAAATTCCTTGGTGATCTCATTTCCCTGGTCGTCGCGCGAGGACAATGTTCGATTTGTCGTCGCAATCGAGAGTTGGCCGCCCTCAGGCATCGCGTCCTGTGCGTTGACGGCGAGGTTCATGATCATCATCTCGATTTGCGATACATCGGCGTAGATCGGTTGGGGATTGGGTGCCGCCGATACTTCCAGCTGAATTTGATCGGAGAGCAGACGTCGAAGCAGAGGCTCCAGATTCAACAGAATCAAGTTCAGATCGGCGGTTGTCGCCGCGTCTGGCTGCTTGCGGCTGAATGCAAGAAGTTGTTTGGTCAAGGAAGCGGCTCGCCTTGTTGTTGCCAGTATCTGTTCGCAGGTACCGTAGCCCTCCGCGAGCGAGGGATTTTCCATCAACTGCGTGACATAACCGGAGATCAGCATTAGCAGATTGTTGAAATCGTGAGCGACGCCTCCGGCCAGCCTGCCAACTGCCTCCATCTTCTGAGACTGACGCAGCTCCAGTTCCAGATTTCTCGCGCGGGTGACATCGCGAAAGCTCCAGACACGCCCCATGATTCTGTCGTTAATGCGTTGTGGTTGCGAGTAGCGTTCAAAGATGCGGCCGTCCTTGAAATACAGAACATCGAAACTTGTCGCGGCGGGATCTGTGTACAACGATCGTACTTTTTCGAGGAAATCACTGGGACTTTGAAGCTGATCGATCACTCTCTCCAAAACGTCCTGGTCTTCTTTGCCAATCGACGAATCGCAACCCAAATGCCACATCTCGATGAATTTCTTATTGCAGCTGGTGACCTTCCCCTCGTTCGATACAACCAGAATTCCGTCAGCAGTCGAGTCTAGAGTCGCGTTCAGGAGCGACACGGTGTGTTGCAACCGGTTCTCAGCCTGGAGTCGCGCCTGGTTCTCGATGCGTAGAGCGGCGTTGATCTTGGCCAGTTCGGTGGTTCGCTTTGCGGTTTCTGCTTCGACATCAGCGTTAGAGCGCAGAATCGCGGATTCGATTTCTTTGCGAAAGCGAAGGTCACGCGCTGTGAAGATTACGGCTCGAGTTTCTGGGTCCTGTAAACGGCTGTTCGCGACGATCTCGAAGGGAATCCACTGACCAGCAGAGTCTCGAAGCCGCAGGACCGAGGGAATACGCTCGCCTTCGTGCTGGATCGTGTCCTCGTACTCCCGAGCAGCGCGGGATGCATCGTCGGGATGAACAAACTCGAAAATGTTGTGCCCGACGAGCTCATCGTTGCGGTAACCAAGCACTCTTCCTACGTATGGGTTCACGTATAGAATGCCGCCTTCGCCGTTTAGCAGGGCAAGGATTTCCGGGGCGTTCTTGACGATGGAGCGATACCAATCGTGATGTTCGGGCGCAATACGGCTGCTGCTGTCGGTTTGACTGGATCGTTGCTTTCTAAAAGGAGCCATACGGCACCTGCCCGTTGGCTGCGATGCATCTCCGAAGAGCCAACCTTCGGGTGAGCTGCTGATCTGCCCACCTCACATAACTCCGCGGATACTTGGATGCGCACGCGCAAATCGTGAAGACAACAGAGCCGCACAGACGGGACAAAGTCGTTCTCGGACGCTCGAATCAGACGCGCCAGCAGCATCTTCGAAGAGTGAAGAATGTGAACCTGTCAGATTTGACAGTTTCACACCTATGCCCTAACACAACAATGCCGACTCTGTCGCAGTAATTGAAACGCATGTAAGGCCGACTCAGTGCGACACAGGCGGGAATATCACTTTCCAGTCACGCTTCATATCCAGCCTCGCAGCTGGCGCGAGATTTGAACTCAACTCACTGGCCACCTTGCGCCGCCATCTTCTTTTGCAGTTCCTCTTTTAACTGCTCCATGTTGAAGCTTGCGCCTCTCTGCATCGGCGGGAAATCGAGGAAGGTTTGTGCA
Source organism: Terriglobia bacterium (assembly GCA_963848375.1). GTDB lineage: Bacteria > Acidobacteriota > Terriglobia > Terriglobales > Acidobacteriaceae > JAJPJE01. Next base: position 14,817 of record CAWKDK010000026.1, on the reverse strand, counting down.
TACTGACCAACAATCTGCTGTACCAGCACGAAGCGCCAGAACTCGTAGGCAAACCACGAATACTGGTTCATCGACTGGCTTGGCAAACTTGTGCGCTCCAACGGGTCAAGCCGCAGATTGACCAGGATCGGCCAATCGACTTTCACAGTGCCGCCCAGCCAACCTCCGGGTTGGTCGATGAAGCGGTATTTAAAGTCATTGACGCGCACCGCGCCGAGCGTGCTCTCGGCAAAATAGAAGATCTCGTGACGATTCGATGGGCCCTTGCCGGTGATCAAGTCCATCTGGTTGTAGCCATCAAGATGAACTTTGTAAGTCCGGTCGCCGAGCTGCTTTCCCTTCTTCAACTCGTCGGCGATGTTCGGATCTCCAGCCGCCGCGACGAAAGTCGGGAACCAGTCAAGGCCAGAGATAATGCTGTTGTCCACTTTTCCCGCCGGCACGTGTCCAGGCCATCGAATGATGCAGGGCACGCGGAAACCGCCTTCGAGGACAGTCCCTTTGCCGCCGGCGAATGGCGTCTGACCACCGTCAGGCCAGGTGAAATTCTCAGTTCCGTTGTCGGTGCTGAATACCACGATGGTGTTGTCGTCGAGGCCGGAGTCTTTGAGCTTCTGCATCACCGACCCGACGATGTCGTCAAGCTGGGCCATCCCGGCTTCTTCGATCGACCAGCCATTTTCAGGCGTCCGCATGTTCTGATATTTCTCGGAGAGATGCGTGACCACGTGCATCCGCGTCGGGTTCAGCCAGATGAAGAATGGCTTTCCATCCGCTTTTGATTTGTCGATGAACTGGAGGGTATGGTCGAGGATCACGTCGTCGACCGTTTCCATGTTGTACTTGATGCCGGGCGTCGGGTGAGGTGGAAGTGGCCCTTCATCTTCGATCTTCTGCTTGCCCACCTTGCCCCAGCGCGGATCGACTGTGGGGTCATCCACAGTTGTAGCCGTGGTGTGGAGTAAGTTCCGCGGACCCACTTTGTCTTTCAGACTCTGCGGATAGTTCGGATGGAAGGGATCCTCCATTGCGTCCAAGTGATACAGATAGCCCCAGAATTCGTCGAAGCCGTGCACCGTTGGCAGGTACTCATTGCGATCGCCTAAGTGGTTCTTGCCGAATTGTCCAGTCTCGTAGCCCTGAGCTTTCAATGCGGCGGCAATCGTTGGCGCTTCATCCGGTATACCGATTTTTGCGCCCGCCTGGCCTACCGTGGTCATCCCGGTACGTATCGGCAGCTCCCCTGTAATGAAGTTCGCGCGCCCGGCGGTGCAGCTCGCTTCCGCGTAATAGTCGGTAAAGCGCATGCCTTCCGCGGCAAGCTTGTCGAGGTTCGGCGTCCGGCCTGCCATCATTCCCTGGTTGTAGACGCCGATGTTGAACCAGCCAATGTCGTCTCCCATGATGAAGATGATGTTTGGTTTGCTGGCTTGTGCCAGAGCTGTAGACGAACACCAGATAAGTCCCAACACCGCCAGGATCAGCCCCTGTCTCAAATTCCCTTGTTTTGGCATCGCAATATCCTTCCTGCTCAGAGATGTTGAAACTCCGCAACGGCTATTCGTCTTGGTTGTTTGGATCGGACGACAGCGTTGGCGAGGCTTTCAAAACCTATCAATGTTCGGAACTGTCAGATGTAACAGGCTGGGTGATTTTGTATCGCATTGTGAGTTGTTGGATTCCTCGCTGTTTGGGCTAAGAGAGTTTGGCCCTGTTAGTTCTGACAGTTATGAAGCCCGCGACGCGGGAGATTGAATGTGTTGTGGCCGAAGCACGCCGAAGCCTACGAGGCTTAGAACCCTGTTGCGTGACGTCAGCAGAGCGCGCCACTGTGAGCATTTGCCCGCCGCTTTTCCCCAAGTAAACACAGACGGAGAACCGAGCCATGTCCAACTTCCTCGCTTACCTTCCGATAGCACGACTCGGGCTGGCGGTCTTCCTTCTTGGGATCGTCTGTCTGCCGGTAGAGGCAAAGCGTGCGGACGTTGTCGTTATGAAAAATGGTGATCGACTAACCGGGGAAGTGAAGAAATTGGAGAATGGCATACTCTATCTCGATACAAACTATGTCTCCGGATCGATCGGGCTCGACTACCTGCAAGTAGCCAAAATCGAAAGCACCGGAAGTTATCAGGTTGTGCTCAATAATGGCGAACGTATTTCCGGAACTATCCGGAAAGAACCCGAAAACGAGAACTCGAATAAAGGGTTCAAGGTCGCTGGGCCGGAGCGCGAGGTGCACGTTTCGTCGGGCGATGTCGTGAACATCGAATCGCAGAAACGCAGCTTCTGGCGTCAGCTCAAAGGTGCCATAGATTTCGGCTACAACTTTACGAGCGGAAATAGCCAGACGGCGTTCAGCTCTGATGGAAATGCAACGTACACCGCTACGAAATGGGCGGCAGGTGCCTCGTTCAATACATCCTTCAGCGGGCAATCGGGCGGGTCATCGGCAAATTTATGGGAGATCCAGGGAACTGGCGAGCGCTTCCTGAATCGCAATTCTTTCCTGCTTGCTCTTGGGGACCTGTTGCACAGCTCGCAGCAGGATCTGAATCTTCGCAGTACGCTGGGTGGCGGCTACGGCCGTTACTGGGTGCGAACGAACCACAACGCTCTTCGCTGGATCACTGGCCTCGTGTACACGCACGAGACCTTCGAGTCAGGAACCGCTGCGCCGTCACAGGCAAATATCGAAGCTCTGCTTGGTGCTCAATACCAGTTGTTCCAATTTGATCGCTACAGCGTACAGTCGCAACTCCTCGTATTCCCGGGCCTATCGGACGCCGGGCGCATTCGTTCATCCACGCAGAATACGTTGAGCATAAAGCTCACCAACAACTTCCACTATGACCTTTCATTCTGGGATAACTTCGACAGCAGGCCACTCTTGAACTCAAAGAAAAATGAATTGGGAATCAGCAGCAGCCTTGGTTGGAGCTTTTGAGCTAGTCTCCGCCATTGTCGAACTTGCGTCAGGTACACAGACAGCGATTCTCCTCTGATCGAGATGGACGATTGTGCCGGGAAAACTCAAGGCGAGCTGAAGCAGATCGAATCAGAGTGAGGCGGCAGAATGATCCAGCGGGATGTCTGCATTCCAGTTATTGAGGCATTCTGAAGTAATCTGCGGGGCACGAGGCAGGTACGGGTAACATAGAAGTGGGGACGGGATTCGAGAAAAGCTGCTGGCCAGGGTCTCTGTTCATCTCTGGCCGCGAAAGTCAGAACAAAAACCGTGTGTTTGTTGACTTCAGCACAGAGTGGACTACTATTTCCAAATTGCTGGGGTTAATCCGAACCCAGGGGCAAGATTGCGTATGGATTATCTTCACGACTTGCATGGAGCTATATGGGCTCCGCTGTTTGCCGTCTCAGTCTCGGCAACAGGGCGAACTCTTTTGACCGGATCGGCTGCCGCCAGACCCTCGCATCTCTACATAACCGGGGCAATTTTTTTCCTGGCGATCGAAACCGCGCTGATCGCAGTGCTGATTGCTGCGCGAAAACGAGCGACGCGAACCCGTACTTTACTGGACCGGCGATTCGCGATCGAAGCCGCCATCTCCCGATGCTCCGCAAGGCTATCCGCTTGTCCAGCCGCGCGAGTCGATTCCGAAATCGAAGAAGGACTGCGCGCGATCGTCGAGTCAGAAGAGATCGATATGGCGTCGTGGTTTGTATTCGACGCCAGTTCCGCTGCGCATGTCTATTCCGCTCACGTCGACATGGGCCTTCCATCTACGTTTTACACCGGCCCTGAACTTCCCTGGGTGACACAGACTCTGCTACAAGATGAACCGGTAGTGCTCGGTAGCCTTGATCAACTTCCGTCAGAGGCTCAGAGCGAGAGAAGTTATCTCGCAAATAGATCGATTAAGGCCGCCGCCTTTATTCCCTGTGGCTCGGGAATGGGACTTCAGGGCGTATTAACGCTTGTCCGCCTATCGGATGAGGTCTCGTGGCCCAACGTGTTGGTCGAACGCCTTTCCGTGCTCGGAAACATCTTCGCCGGCGCGCTCATGCGTAAACGAGCTCAGCAGGCCGAGGAAGAGAGTGAACAGAGATTCCGGTATTTATTCGAAGAGGCGCCCATTGGAATCGCGATCGAAAATGTGGATGGCAAGATTCTCTTCGCCAATCCTGCTCTCTGTTCGATTCTTGGATATGAGATGAATGAGATCGTCGGAATGAATTGCTGCGAATTCTCCGACGCAGAGGCAGAAGGGAACGATTGGCACCAGTTTCAGGAGTTGCGAGCGGGCCTTGCCGATACTTACCGCACGGAGAAGCGCTATACAAGAAAAGATGGAAGCCGTATCTGGGGGCGTGTGAACGTCACCATGCTGAGAAGCTCAGATGGGCGGCAGCCCGTTGTAGTAGCGACGGTAGAGGACATCAGTGCGGCAAAAAAGGCGACTGCCGAATTGAACGAGCTGAATACCGAGCTCCGGCAACTGACCACCCGGCTCATTCAGAGTCAGGAGGTGGAGCGGCAAAGGATCGCGCGCGAACTCCACGACGACATCAGCCAGCGTCTTGCGCTCCTCATGATGGATATCGACGCGTGGCAAGGCGAAATTCCGTTCCAGCGAGCTTCCGACCATTCCACGCTGCAACGCGTGATGGCGCAGCTCGACGAGCTTTCCACCGACGTTCACAACCTCTCGCACCGATTGCATTCCACCAAGTTGCAGCACCTCGGACTCCAGGCTGCTTTGCAGGAGCTCTGCCAGCAATTTTCTTCGCGCCACAGCATTCCGATCGAATTGAATGCCCAGAGTGTTCCGCGAGATCTCCCTGAAATGGTGTCACTCTGCTTCTACCGGATTGCCCAGGAAGCGCTAAAGAACGCGGTGAAACATAGCGGTTCGCCGCGCATCGATGTCAGAATCGTCAGCGGAGAGCAAATACTTTGTATGCACGTCAGGGATTTTGGAACAGGTTTCGATCTAAATGCGCCCAGCTCGGGCCTCGGACTCATGACCATGCAAGAGCGACTTAGAATGGTTGGCGGCACATTCCGCATCGATTCAGTTCCGCACAGCGGGACTGAGGTCATCGCGGAAGTACCGATCGAGCGCTCCTCCATGGCCGCGAAAGTAGCCTAACCGGCAGTCCTGCTTTTCAACTTCCAGTGCACTGTCAATCTTGACAGTGGTAGACCTGGTGAAGCCGCACAACCATGTCAGTCGTGCTCGTGCGCATGCCCGAGCGTGTACGCTCATGCGCCACAAGAAGAAATCTCGCCACCGGGCTCAACGCCAACATTCACCTGTAAGCAGATGGCTTGTGTTGTTGGCAGTCGCAATTCTCGGCTGTGCCATCGCCTGGGGAATTTTCAGCTCCCGTCGAATCTCAGTAGCGCGCGCGAATCCCACGCCGTCTCCAACCCTTTTTGCGCCCACGGTTGTGAACTCTACGCGCAGCCCTCAGCTCTCCCCTGCAGGAATGGCCTGGGTTCCCGGAGGCGAATTCTCCATGGGTGCTAACGACCCGCCCGACATGGACGAAGTGGGAATGAAAGCTACGATCGATGCGCGTCCCATCCACCGTGTTTATGTCGATGGATTCTTCATGGACAAGACGGACGTCACCAATGCCGAATTTGCGAAATTCGTAAAGGAGACGGGTTACGTCACAGTCGCGGAACGCAAGCCGAACGCAGCGGACTTCCCGGGAGCGCCACCAGAGAACCTGGTTGCAGGATCAGTGGTGTTTTCTCCGCCCGATCATGATGTATCGCTAAACGACCATCTTCAGTGGTGGGGTTATATTCCCGGAGCAAATTGGCGACACCCGCTTGGTCCTGGCAGCGACATCAAAGGGAAAGACAACTACCCGGTTGTGCAGGTCGCTTACGAGGATGCCGAGGCATATGCGAAGTGGGCCCGCAAGCGCTTGCCTACCGAAGCGGAGTGGGAGTTCGCCGCCCGGGGCGGCTTGGCCGGCAAGCCTTTCGTGTGGGGAGATGAATTTCGTCCGAACGGAAAATGGATGGCGAACACGCATCAGGGACACTTTCCCACCAAGGACACGGGTGCCGACGGATATATCGGGATCGCTCCCGTCGCGCGATATCCTGCAAATAATTACGGGCTTTATGACATGGCGGGGAATGTCTGGCAATGGACGAGTGACTGGTATCGTCCCGACTACTACCAGCAATTGGCAGCATTGGGCGGCGTTGCGCGCAATCCCAAAGGGCCGGAATCGCCCTACGACCCGACCGAACCGAGTGAACGCAAGAAGGTTCATCGCGGAGGCTCGTTCCTCTGCACCGATCAGTATTGTTCGCGTTATATTGTGGGCACGCGCGGCAAAGGCGAGGTCAGCACCGGCACGAATCACCTGGGCTTTCGCTGCGTAAAGGATCAGTAGTATTTCAGTGTGTGCGCCGGCGCATGTCACGGCGCGCTGATGATGTGTTCTTTAATAGCAAGCTTCACTAGGTCGGAGTTGGTCTTCAGCCCAAATTCTTCCATGATCCGGTATTTGTGAAATGCCACCGTCCGCGTCGCAACATTGAGAATTGCGGCGACCTCTTTCATGGTTCGTCCTTCAGCCAGTAACTGCAATATCTCCCGCTGGCGAGGCGTAAGGTGACGCGACCGGTCCGGGCGCGGATCACGCACAAATTCTTCCAGAAGCCGCTGGGCTACTCTTGGCGTTACGTAGGAGTTTCCTTTCAGGATCTCGCGGATCGCTTTGATCAATTCTGCGCCGGCAGACTTCTTCAGCAGAAAGCCGGATGCCCAATGCTTCATTGCATGGGCGGCCAATTCATAGTCCTCACTCATGGTGACGACCAGCAGCTTTATCTGGGGCAGCAGTTTCTTCAGTTCCTGCCCGGCATCTGCTCCATTGAGCAGAGGCATGCCCAGATCAATGATCGCGATATCAGGTTTCGATTCATAAGCCGTCCGTAGGAGCGCACGTCCATCCGAAACCGTTGCGACAACCTCGAATTCAGGCTCCAGCAGCTTTTTGAATGCGTCGACAATTAAAGTGTGATCGTCAGCCACTAGTATTCTTGCCCTTGCCATGGCTGACCTCCCCTAAACAAGATTGAGCCTATCTCAGTGTAGACTCTGCCCCTGCCATTTTTTCAATGGCAAAATGTACTAACCGTATCGAATTCAGAAACTTATAGCTGACTGTACAGGACTACCCCGAAATCTTGTAGTCGCTCTTCGCCCACAACCCAACTGTCAGAACTGACAGTTTCGGGCAGGAGCACTCGAGTATAACTTTTCGCCCTAGAAGAGCATTGGAATTAGTTGGGACCGCCGGCCGAATCGGGTCATGCATAGTTGCTGACAGGCCGCTGGTTGCTCTGTGATGAATCAGAATACCGGGACCGAGATGGCCTCGAATAAAGCGGGACACCGCAGCGTTCGAAATAATAGCCATGCGATAAGCGGTTCCTGAAGTGACAGTTCCTAAAGGCTCAGTCAGCAGTCTGAGCCTATTGCCAGTAGCGCTGGGTTGCGAGAGGAATGAATATTCGGTTATGGGACAGCTTTCGGCATCCCCGAAGTATTTACAAAAGAAAGAGGCACGCCGCCGCATAGTACTCGCGGATGACCATCCGGATATGCTGCGGAGAGTCTCGGGGATGTTGTCGCCACTGTTTGAGATTGTTGCGGCCGTGAGCGATGGACGAAGCGCGGTGGAGGCGGCCAGCACGCTGAATCCCGACCTTCTGCTGCTCGACATCGCGATGCCGAGGCTTGATGGCATGCATGCGGCACTCGAATTACGGCAGGCCGGCTGTTGCACAAGAATCATTTTTCTCAGTATGCACCAGGAAGCGGATTACGTTGCGGCAGCGCTAGAGACGGGCGCTTGCGGTTACGTATTCAAAAGCAGGCTGCGAGCCGACTTGCTCGTGGCCATCGAACGCGTTTTAGCTGGCAGTGTGTTTATCTCAACCCATTCTGGCGGCCACATCATCTAGGAGGCTGGAATTTTCCAGCAGCAGTTAACTTAGGAGGACGCATTCGTGTCGAGCGCGATTGTCTCTGTGGGCTTTACGTGTCCTTTATGCGGTGCACGTGTCCCCGTGCTTCGCTCCTGCGATCCTGCACCCAAATCGGCGGACGTGATTCGTGTGGAATGCCGATGCGGGTTCATTCGATTCATCACCGTGCTTGAAATTCAAACACTCGAGGTTTGGCGCGAGCAGGCCGCTTAATTGGTGACGGCTCTGTCTCGAACATTCCTCCTGTTACTTACGCGCTGAATTCGGTAGTTTTGTGCCTCCCAGAGTAACTCCGAATCATCAACTGAAATATGGCCGCTAGCGCGGCTCCTCGATCTCATTGCGGGATTCGAACAAAGCCACGCTGTTCGCTACCCTGGAGGTCGTTGGGCAACATGACTGCCCATGAAAGGGGGACCAGTGGCTCGACTCCTGTCGGTAAATGTCGGGCGTCCTCGTGAAGTTACGTGGAACGGAAAAGCCGTCCGAACCGCGGTCTGGAAACTTCCGGTTCAGGGACGGCGAATGGTTCGTAAGCTCAATATCGATGGCGATGAGCAAGCAGACCTCGCCGGTCACGGCGGAGAGCACCGGGCGGTTTTCGTCTACCAGATGGATTCTTACCACTATTGGGAACGACAACTTGGTCGTACCGACTTCACCTTTGGACAGTTCGGAGAAAACTTCACTGTCGAAGGTCTTCTCGACAATGAAGTCTGCATTGGCGATCGCTACCGCATCGGTAGCGCCGTGTTTGAGGTGACGCAGCCTCGCGTTACCTGCTATCGGGTAGGCATTCGCATGAACGAGCCTCGCATGCCGGCCCTTCTCGTGGCGCATCACCGGCCCGGATTCTATTTCCGTGTCTTGCAAGAGGGGGAAGTCGGAGCGGGCGACGAGATCGAGAAAGTCGGCGATGGCCCGGAATGCGTGACCGTCGCAGACGTCGATGCGCTCCTCTACTTGTCCGGTCATCATTCTCGCGTGGACCTCGAGCGTGCGCTTCGAATCCCGGCACTCAGTAAAGGCTGGCAGGCATCCTTCGAGGCAATGCTTCAGCAGGAATCAAGCACAGGAGCACCTGAAGGGAATTCCGGCCTCGCAGAACAGGAGCCACCGCCCGCATGGCCCGGTTTCAGGCCGATGAAGGTCTCTCGCATTGACCGCGAGAGCGACACGATTTCCTCTTTCGTGCTTGAGCCCACCGACGGACAGCCGCTGGTCGCCGCTCTGCCCGGACAATTCATTGTCTTGCGATTGCCAGTGAATCCGGCGGGTCGGCCCATACTTCGTAGCTATTCTTTGTCTGATCTGCCGGGAGCCGATCACTTCAGGATCAGTGTGAAGCTTGAAGAGAATGGCATCGGAAGCGCATTCATGCATAGCCATGTGCATGTAGGGGATGTGCTGGACGTGAGTGCGCCGCACGGCAGCTTTACCCTGCGGGCTGGTAATGACCCAGTTGTTCTGCTCAGCGCCGGCGTTGGTGCGACACCGGTGCTGGCGATGCTCCATGCGCTTGTCGCGGAGAACTCGCAGCGGCAAGTCTGGTGGATTTATGGGGCACGCAATCGCGAGGATCATCCCTTTGCAAAAGAGTCGCTGGCTCTCTTGCAAAAACTGGCGCTTGGCCACAACTACGTCCAGTACAGCCGGCCAGGTCCGGCGGATCACGTAGGTGTGGACTTCGATGCTCCTGGCCGCCTTAGCGTAGCCGCGCTCGACAAGCTTGGTGTGCCTCGCAATGGCGACTTCTACCTCTGTGGCCCAACTTCATTCCTGCAGACCATGCGGGACGACCTGGAAAAGTGGGGAGTGTCCCCTGAACGCGTGCATATGGAATTGTTCGGTGCGCTCGAATCCACAACGCCGGGCATGGCGCAGGTTGCTCACACTCCACACGCACCGGAAGGCCCGCCGGGACCCGGCCCATCGGTCTCATTTGCGCGCAGCGGAATTACGGTGGCGTGGGATCCCAAATTCGCAAGTTTGCTTGAGCTGGCTGAAGCCTGCGACGTCTCGGTCCGATGGTCATGCCGGACCGGCGTCTGCCACACCTGCGAGAGCGGCCTGATCAGCGGATCCGTCAGCTATCAACCCGAACCACTCGACATGCCTGGTCCCGGCAGATTGCTGATCTGCTGCTCGCAGCCGCGCGAGGATGTCGTCATTGATTGTTGATCTCCGGCCAAATAGACTGCTTCCTCTCTAACTCAGCAAAGAAAGCGAGATGAAATATGAATGTTGTTCTGGCAGCATTTCTGATCGGTGTAATTGCCGGCCTGCGGGCGATGATGGCTCCCACGGTAGTCAGTTGGGCTGCCGGCCTCGGCACACTGCATCTGGAGGGGACCCCGCTACACTTCTGGGGACACGCCATTACTCGCTATGTCCTGAGCGTGGCAGCTATCGGCGAACTTATCAACGATAAGTTGCCGAAAACTCCAAGCCGGAAAGTCCCGCCGCAATTCATCATACGCGTGCTGACCGGAGCGCTCTCGGGAGCGGCTTTGGGTGCCTCGCGGCAGTCTACTCTTGTCGGACTTGTCGCCGGCGCGATCGGAGCAGTCGCGGGCACACTGGGCGGATCTGAGTTCAGGGCTCGGCTGGGAAAGGCATTCGGCAAGGATCTTCCCGCAGCGCTGGTTGAGGATGCCATCGCTATTGTGGGCGCGATTTTAATCGTGACGAAATTCTGATCGCACAGTGCCAGCGAAAGCAGCCGCGCATAAGCCGGAGTGTCTACCCACAATTTCAGCTCAATGGATCAATCCATCCACAGTGCGCTGGTGATGATGCGCGGGTAGTAGCGGCTTGCCTTGCCTTCTCCTGATACGATCTGGTCGCAGCACGCCCAGAAGGAACTGCCTTCTGTCTGCCATTTGACGTGGGCCGCGTCAGCTTTGCGAAATACTTCTGCAACTCCCGCATCCTGATCCAGATGGAACACCTTCCGCGTCACGTGCATGAAGATGGAAATCTTGCTCATCCACGAATTGTTGCTGGTCGACGACAGCTTGATTCCACCGTCGGCGAATAGACTGCGCCGCTGAGGATCGAGCAACAGCTTACGCGTGTGTTCCTTCAACGCGTCATACATCCGCTTCTCTGACGTGCTTCCAAACACTTGATCCAGAGTCTTCTTTGCCCACTTAGTTTTCACAAAGTACAGCGGATACGCAGTCCCCTCGATTGCCGGGAGAATACGCGACGCGTATCCCGGATTCCCCTTTTCGAAGATGGCGGGCAGCACTCCGTCGACCGCCTGGTCGGCCACAACTCCTGCCACCTTTACAGCCAGATCCTCTGAGCGCTTCTGATCCGCACTCGCGCCCAGATCACGGAAAAGCAGTGCTAATGCCCGGTAGCTTGCCCAGCTCTTTACCGCGATGTAGACGTTGTTGCGCGTCTGCGCCAGCGAGTGATCGAGGGAATCGTAGGTGGTGATCTCCTGTCCGCCTGCGGTTTTCGTACTGTCATATTGCGCGAAGCCGACATCGCCGCTGCGATTGATCATGCTCTGCAAACATGCCTTGATCACACTCTTGTTGCGCTTGAGCCACTTGCTATCCCGCGTCTTCGCCACATAACAAGCCGCCGTCAGGATCCAGTTGCAAAGTTGTTCCTGGGTCATATAGCTGAAGCAGCCGGTCAGGTTTGCCAGCTCGTAGCTACTGCGTCCCTTGGGGGAGAAGTTGTTGTGCGCACCCATGTCATGACAGAAGCTCAACCCGCCCGGCTTCTTGTCGTACGGACGATTCAGTTGCGCCTCATCTGGCGGTGGCGGTGCCTGCGATGGATCGATCTGACCAACGTGTGCAGCCATTGCGATTTCGGCCTTGTAAACCTTCACCTCGTCCGTGTAGCTGTATTGCTTCACAAACGTGTCGAGCAAGTTCCGCACCAGCCACGGATTGTGTTCAAGCTCCCAGAACACGTGATCCACCGCGAGATCGAGCGTGTTCATCATGCAGTACTCGCCTTCGTTCACCACCCACAACGGCTGACGGTTCACCTCCAACAGCTGTGTGCTTCCGTAGTAGCTGTGCGTTGCGTGCGCAATCATGAAGCGCTGGTCGTCAGAAATCTTCGCGGAATCCAGTTTCTTATCGAGCGCCTCTGACTTCGCTATCACCTGGCTTGCGCGATTCAGCGCCGTCTTCAATACGTCCGCCAATCCCTTGAAGTAGCGGGTGTACAGATAACGTCCATCCAACCCGTTCGTTTGGAAGCCTTCCAGATACGATCCGAGCGCGATCATCAGCCCGTACTTCTTTCCAGCCGGGACTTCAAACCCAAATCCCGGACATGACCCAAGCAGATGTATCGGGTTGTGGCGCTCGCGCACGCCATCGCTCGCGGACCAGCGCATGAAACACGAATGGCTCCGCCGACGTCTTCTTTCCTTTTTCGGATGAAGTGAAGTCGAACAACTCCGCGGCGCCACCTGCTTCGCGACGGAAGGCGAATCCCAACCGGCCCTTGCCCAGGTCATCTTCGAGAATCCGCGAACCGGGACGCGCATGATTCAGCGCGAACATCGCCGTCTTTGTGGTCTTGCCTTTCGTGTTATCGAAGACGAGCCGGGCCATGACGGCGGGCAGTAAACCGTCCCGCATCTTCTGCTTCCCATCTTTCGCCGGATCAGGAATTGGCCCAAACGGCGAATAGACCGTGAACGTCAATCCATCGGCACGCCATTCGTCTGTGGACCAGCTATATGACCGCTCAAATTCGCCATCCTTGAAGGGCTCGGCGTCGGGCTTCACGTTCTGTTCTGAGGGGCCTGCTTGCTCGACTAAAAAGGCGTCCGCGGCACGATTCACCGCACCAACGTAAAACGGCAGGCACTTCAGCGTGGCGTCCGAATGCCGATCGCCTTCCTTGAATCCAACGAAGACCTCCTGATCTCCCGGTTGTCCGATCTGCAGTCCAATGCCGCCACGAGTCCCGAAGTTCCCGCAAGTAAAGCTCATGAACGCGCCCATCGGCGAGTGCTGAGCATTGAAACTAAGTTGATATGAGATCGGAGCGCGCTTGGTCACGGTGATTCCTCGTAAGAAAAGTTTCAGCGGAGATTTAGTACGGACTCGCAACTTTTACGCTGGCAGACAATGCGCTGTCAAGGACGGCAAGAGCAGAAATACTGACCGATCCGCTTGTGAGCCTCATCACGATTGGTGTCAGGCCGGTATGATATAGTCCAACCCCCGAATGAATTCAAGCTGGTCCGGTGCGTTTTTGGCGATGTCTGCGAAGGTTTGTGGTGACATTGCGAAGTTACGACGAACTTGCTCACGTGCTATTGCATGAACAGGAAGCATCTCGTCGAGCCGGAAGTCTACGTTGACGGTCGGCCATTCATTGCATTTGCCGATCTCCAGAAAGTGACTTTGCAGTTGAGCAAGTAAATGCTTATATAAGGCGCGCACTCGAGCTAGTGGGCACAGTGAGGCATCCATGATTCAGAAACTCTCGATCGGTGAAAAGACGGGCTATGCTCTTGGCGACATGGCCGCGAATTTCGTATTCCAGGCTATGTTGGCCCTTCAACTGGACTTCTACACCCACACGTTTGGCCTCACTGCGGCACAGGCAGGAACGCTCTTCCTGGTCGTCGGTTTGGCAGTGGCTTGCCTCAATCCGATCATGGGCATAATTGCAGATCGAACCAGCACGAAATGGGGCAAGTTCAGGCCTTGGCTGCTGTGGACGGCCGTGCCCTTTGGCATCATCGGAGTCCTCACCTTTACGACTCCGAATATCAGCCCCGCCGGCAAGATCATCTACGCCTGGACGACTTACATCCTGCTTCGGGTGATCTACACCGTGAACAATGTGCCATATGCGTCGCTCACGGCGGTCATGACCTCAGACCCCGACGAGCGGACCAGTATCTCGTCGTATCGCCAGATCGCGGCCAATTCTGCAGGTTTCATCGTCGCCAGCCTCGCCATTCCGATGGTGAGATTATTTGGTCACGGCAACGATGCGCGCGGTTATCAGCTAACTATGGGTCTGCTGTCGGTGGTGAGCGTGATCTTCTTCATCATTGCGTTCGCAACCACCAAGGAGCGGATCCAACCCGATCCCCAGCAGAAGACCTCACTCAGCCAGGACCTCTCCGACCTGTTCAAGAATCGTCCTTGGGTCGTGCTATTCCTGGCCACATTGTTCTATTTCATGGCGATCCTGATACGCGGCAACGTGATGCTGCCTTATTTCCGATTCGTAGCAGGCAACGTAGACCTCTTTGCATGGTTTAACGGATTCGGACTAGCCTCACTGCTTCTGGGTGTTGCCTGCTCCACCGCCGTGTCGGTCCGTGTTGGCAAACGTCAGCTCTTCATTGCCAGCATGGCATTGGCGGGCGTGTTTAGCCTGGCGCTATTTGTGATTCCACCGAGCGCCACGGTTGTGATTATCGGAGTCGAAGTGCTTCGCCAATTCTCCTTTGGATTGTCCGGACCTATCCTGTGGGCAATGATGGGCGATGTCGCGGATTACGGCGAGTGGAAGACGGGCCGCCGCGCTAGCGGCACCGTAACAGCTGCAGTCGTATTCGCACTCTGGGCGGGTCTCGCTCTCGGTGGTGCCGTGGCCGGATGGCTCTTCTCTTTGTATGGTTTCGTATCCGAAGCCAGCGTGCAGACAGCGCACGCTCAGATGGGTATCCGCTTGACGGCCAGCGTTTGGGCGGGACTGGCATTCTTCGCCGTCGCGTTTTGTTTGCTCTTCTATCCCATTAGCCGGGAAACAAACCAGAAGATCGCCAACGAACTGACCGAGCGGCGCAAGACGTTCGTCTCTCAGGCAAACGCGTAGCGGGTTAG
>CAWKDK010000025.1:0-97912 GCA_963848375.1 Terriglobia bacterium | reverse complement strand
TGCTAATCCTGCAAACAAGGACGAAGCTGCGCCAGCACAAGGTACGTCTTCTCCAGACAATTCTCTTGGCATCAATTACTTAAAGCACTTGGCAGAGGACCAGCGGTCCTTCTGGACGTTTCCAGCGCATATTCAGCGGTCGCAGATGAAGACGATCATTCCGGTCGCGGCCATAACGGCTGGTCTGTTCGCATCAGATGCGGATTTCTCCAGTCAGCTCAGTCGTAGTCCTTCGCGCATCAATACAAGCAATAACATCTCCAATTTCGGCGTGGCGGCGATGGTCGCGGGCGGAGGAGGTATGTATCTCTTCGGGCGCTTTGGCGGCAACGAACATGCGCGGGAGACCGGTGTTCTGTCGTCAGAGGCCGCGATCGACGCGGTCGTCATTTCTGAAGTTCTGAAACTGGCCACACAACGGCAGCGGCCCAACGAAGGTAATGGCCAAGGGCATTTCTGGGTGGGCGGTAGTTCGTTTCCATCTCAGCACGCTGCGGTCGCGTGGTCCCTCGCGACTGTATTTGCGAATGAATACCCATCTCCAGCCGTCAAATTGTTGTCGTATGGCACGGCGTCAGCAATATCGATCGCTCGGATCACGAGTCTCAATCACTTTCCATCGGACGTTTTCATCGGAAGCACGCTTGGCTACTTTGTTGGCCGACAGGTATATCGAACGCGGCATGATCGTGAACTGCCAGGAGCATCCTACGGCACATTTGTAAAAAGCTAGCGGACGCTCCCAGCCCGTCAGTTACCGGGACGACTTTTGTTCCGTTGGATAGCTGGGTGTATCCACTCATGGATCGGCTTGCAGCCATGGGGTACATCAACAGTGCGTTCGAGGGACAGCGTCCATGGACGCGACAAGAGTGTGCGCGACTGCTGAAAGAAGCAGCAGTACGTATGGAGAGTCAGCGGATACCAGAAGTTCCGCCTACAGTGCGATATCAAGCACTCTTGGCTCGAGTTTGCCCCTGAACTGCACGACGAGATCAACACAGACTTTGATGCCAGAGTCGAATCTGCTTATGCTGGAGCTTTAGGAATTGCTGGGCCCCCGCTCACGGACGGATACGACTTCGGGGAGACGATCACGAACGACTTTGGCCGGCCATATGGAGAGGGCTTCAACAGCACGGCGGGATCATCAGTCCGGTTCGTTGCGGGTCCTTTTGGTGCTTACGTTCGTGGGGAGTATCAGCATGGTGCCGCTCCCATGAACCTCAGCCCTTCGGTTCAGCAAGCGAATCCTTGCACACACGACGTGCCGGCGTGCGCGCCACCTGGATCACCATGGATGGTTCCGCCAGCCTGCCACGCCTGAATCAATTTCGCGTTCTGGATGCCTATCTGTCACTGAACGTGAAGAATAATCTGCTAACGTTTGGAAAGCAGTCGCTTTGGTGGGGACCGAGCCAAAGTCGGGTCCGCTACTTTTTAGCACAAATGCTGACCGATTCCGATGTTTCGTTATGCTCGTAATGCTCCCTATGTCATTCCTCTTGTGTCAAAGTTACTTGGCCCTTTGGATATTCAGTTATTCTTAGGCCAACTAGAGGGCTATCAGTATGTCTCGTATTTCACCAAGGATGGACAGTTCTGTTGTAGTAGGCCCACCGATTCAGCCTCATCCTTGGATTCATGGCGAAAAGTTCACTTTCAAACCGACGCCTAATTTTGAGTTCGGATTCTCGGAGACAACGATATTTGGTGGCCCCGGATATGGATTCACAGGCCGGACGTTTCTGCGTAGCTATGGAATCAGTAATACGAGCCCTGGGCGTCCAGACGATCCGGGCGATCGTCGATCGGCATTCGACTTCAATTATCGGATACCGGGAGTTCGGGATTGGCTGACCTTCTATGCAGATTCATTCTACTGAGGATGAGTTTTCGCCTGTGGCGTATCCGCGCCGTTCGGCATGGTGGCTGGGATTCTTCATGCCCAAAATGCCAGGGCTGAACAAACTGCAATTGCGCGCAGAAGGTGGCTATACGGACTTGCCCGGACTTCGTATGTTGCGGAACGTTCTATTCGAACGCACCATTACAACAGCGGATATACGAATCTCGGTCAAATCATTGGAAGCTGGGTGGGTAGGCAGGGACGCGGTATTCAGGCGACAGGCACCTATTGGCTTTCCGCTCGTAACAATATAGAAGCCACGTTTCGAAAGCAGGCGGCCAATCCCGAACTGCTTGGTGGGGGTACGTTGTACGATGGCCGAGCAGGCACGACGCTACATGCTGAACTCAGCTCTGCAACTATCCGGTTACCTACAGTATGAACGTTGGAATTTTCCTTTACTGACTGCCGAGTACACAATCGAACTTGGCCGTTTCCGTTCAGCTAAGCTTTGCTCCGCCAGGTGGAATTACCGCGAGCAGGTTGCTTCGCACATTTCAACACTGAGTCTTAGAAGCATTAGCGGTTACTTGTATTAGTTAAATGGGTTCAATATAGGTTCGCGGATTTCTCGAACCAGAGTTCCGAGAACCGATCCGTTCGTCGTAGAATGCTTTAACCTACACAAATGTGGAATCTTAGTTATCTTTCAACCCGCCGGATTATCGCCGGTTGCATAGTCGCAGTTCAATTTGTCGTTTCCATCCCTCCCGTTATTGCACAGACCTCTTCACAGAGTGCGGGCTCAGGTGGCTACGACCAACAAGGTGACTACGGCTCTCAAGGTAGTTCGGGTCAGTCCAACGGCTTTGACGCACTGCGGTCTCGCTGCAATGGACCAGATGCGGGCCCGGAATGTGCGGCTCTAAGCGGAGGCGGCGCTTCGGGGATGTCTGGCTTTGGTGGATCTCCCGGCATCCCGCAAATCTATAGCTCTGAGTCAGGGATGGATGCGTACTACTCGCTGGCGGGTAGAGGAGATGAGTCTCTTAGGACTTTCCCGATAAGTCCCCAGCCACCTACGGAGTTTCAGAAGTTTGTATATGCGTCTGTGGGGCAGAGACTCACAATCTTCGGCGCCAACCTGTTTGTAAATGCTCCCAGTACGTTTGCTCCTGTCGATCGAGCGCCGGTCCCCGCTGATTACGTCATCGGTCCGGGAGATCAATTGCTGATTCGAGGATGGGGGCAAGTTGATATCAACGTCCGCGCCACGGTCGATCGCTCCGGGAACATTTACATTCCGAAGGTCGGAATGGTAAGTGTCACTGGCGTCAAATTCAGCGAGCTTGTGCCTTACCTTAAAGGGCGTAATCAGTCGCAACTTTCGCAATTTCGATTTGAGTGTCTCGATGGGACAACTACGGTCGATCCAGATCTTTGTTGTAGGACAAGCCAGGCGTCCCGGAAGCTACACTGTCAGCTCTCTGAGCACGCTTGGTGAATGCAGTGTTTTACTCAGGCGGCCCGCTTAACACCGGATCCATGCGCAGAATTCAATTGCGGCGCAGTGATACCGTGGTCGTGGAGTTCGATCTTTACGACCTGCTATTAAAGGGTGACAAGTCGAAGGACGTCACCCTTCTACCAGGGGATGTCATTTTTATTCCGCCCGGTCGGTCCTCAGGTCGCGATGGTTGGGAGTGTGAATACACCAGCGATCTACGAACTAAAAGGAAAGACCACTCTGGCAGAGGCAGTGAAGCTGGCAGGTGGCTTTACTGCTCTTACGGACAACAATAAAGCGACCGTGGAGAGAGTTGAACAGGGCGATCATCAGACATTTCGGAGAGTCGAGGACTTTCCTCTGAACGATGTCGGGTCTCAACAAGGATTTGCAAAATGGCGATATCGTTCGGATTGCTCCGATGCTTCCTCGTTTTGAAGAGACGGTAACATTGAGAGGGAATGTTGCGTGGCCCGGGCCGATATCCATGGCATGAGGGGATGCGGATTCGTGACCTCATCCCGAGTAAAGAAGCTTTACTCACAAGAGATTTCTGGCGACAGCAAAATCCTGTGTATTCGGCCACGGGAGAGGTTCGCTTGAGTCCCTAATGCTGGATACGAACCACGCGAAGGGAGCGGAACTGGGGAATCGAGTGCGGGAGCGAATGCAACCTGCGCACGGACACGGATCAGCAATCGTCAGAACAGAGAGCCACGACGAATTCCGAACCAAGCAATTATAGCCCAAGCGGGTGCGGAGATATCCTCCAAGACAAACAATCTCGCACGCAAATGCCGAGAATACGGTTCGCCAGGGCACCTATGCTGCTTCAACTCTGAGTGCTGGCGAGGCTAGGCTTCGCAATGACATCAAGGCGACGGCGCCAGAAATCAACTGGGACTACGCGGTCATTCAAAGAATCAACAAAGATGATCTCTCTACGACTCTGATCCCGTTTAATTTAGGGAAGGCGATCCTGGATAACGATCAGTCGCAGAACCTGGTCCTATATCCGGGTGATGTGGTGACTGTTTTTTCGCAACAAGACATTAAAGTTCCAGTCGAAAAACAGGTGAAATTTGTTCGCCTCGAGGGAGAGTTTGTAGCCTCAGGTGTGTATAGAGTCGAACCTGGGGAGACACTCCGAGACTTGTTCAGCGTGTCGGGGGGCTTACGCCGAACGCATACCTGTTTGGATCAGAATTCACGCGAGAGTCCACCCGGGAACGGCAGCAACAGGAACTAAATCGCATAGTTGGCGATCTGGAAGTGCAAGTAGAACGAAACGCCACCACCGGCGCCAGCAATGTCGCCAGCCCCGAAGAGGCCGCTCTGTTAGGTCCCTCCCTTGAGGGACAGAGACGACTTGTGGAAAAGTTCGACAGTTGCGTCCAACCGGAAGAATAGTTCTTGAACTGCCCGGCCCAAAGCCACGCTTCAAGATATACCCAAAATTCCTCTCGAGGATGGGGATCGGTTTGTCGTTCCTTTTCGGCCTGCGTCGGTCGAAGTACTCGGATCCGTTTACAACGCCAACGCATTCATTTGGAAGTCAGATAAGCGGATGAGTGACTATTTGCGAGATTCCGGTGGTCCAAACCGCAATGCAGATAAGAAACATATCTTTATACTGCGTGCCGACGGGGCGGTGATCAGCAGTAGTAACTCTGGTAGCGGTTTCTGGGGCGGAGGAATTGACAGTTATCGTCTTGATCCCGGAGACGCCGTCGTGGTGCCCGAGATCCTGTGGAAGGGCAATGTCCAGAGGCAGCTGAGGGATTGGACGCAAATATTCTCACAGTTAGCCTTGGGAGCAGCATCCATCGCGGTCCTCAGCGGTCTGTAGAGCACGGCAGCGCCTGCGAATCAGGGTCGCCTCGCGGCTTGTGCGCAGGGACCCGGCTCTACCATTTCGGGCACGATTATGAACATTTCGTTACTACAATCAGAACAAAACAAGGAAGAACGCGTCAGAGTCTCACTTTTGTGGTATGTTCGGATTCTTGAAGTAGGGTAAACAGCTGTGGGTTTGATAATGCTGAGTAAGTAGATGATTAAGTGGATGATTAAGTAGCAACTTCTGCACAATATTTGTTTTCATATGCAAACAATACCTATGGACGAATCTCTAATCATTCCTAGTGTGACTCAGCCCCGTTTCGAATTATTTGAGGAGTAACCAGGGATGGAGACTTGGTTTGCAGGCGCTTTGATAGTTGGTTTGACTCTAGCAAGCGCGTTGACTCTCATAGTTAAACGAACGGCGTTAAGTCGGAACTGGGTGGGGCAAGCTATGCCACACCATTTCCACGATGGTCCGGTACCCAGGCTCGGCGGAATTTCGATATTTCTTACAGTTTTCATTCTTGTATTAGCCTCGATGGTGTTTCGGAGCAGTTGGGCCAGCTACAGGGAGCAGATCCTGGCAGTATTTCTTGCGGGAACAGTGGTTTTCGGGGTCGGTCTGTGGGACGACTTCAGCCCAATTCCCCCATTCTTGAAGGCCTCCTTAGAGGCATTCTCCGGTGTGATTCTTTATCTAGGGCACGTTCGTTTCGAAGCTTTCCCTCCTATTTTCAGCGGACCACTCCCTCCAGCCCTCTCCTTTTGCCTGACCGTGGCGTGGGTCTTAGGAATAACGAACTCCTTCAACCTGATTGATGGGCTCGATGGGCTGGCAACCGGCTCCGCTCTAATTTCTTCGACCACCTTGGCGGTATTATTCGCGCTTGCAGGCCAAATCGAACTAGCACTCGTGAGCGCAATCCTCGCCGGTGCGCTTTTGGGTTTTCTCAAATTCAATTTCAGTCCTGCTGTGATCTTTTTGG
This sequence comes from Terriglobia bacterium, assembly GCA_963848375.1. GTDB lineage: Bacteria > Acidobacteriota > Terriglobia > Terriglobales > Acidobacteriaceae > JAJPJE01. The sequence goes on along the minus strand of CAWKDK010000025.1, from coordinate 91,725 downwards.
GAGATTGCGGAAGCCTCTTTATTGGCTTTCTGATGAGCACCTTAGGTCTGGTGCTTCTGAAGTTCACTTCTTCTCCAGCCGGAATACTGATCCCCCTGCTGGCATTTGGACTTCCGGTTTTGGATACAATCCTTGCGATAGTTCGTCGAGTTCTCAAGAAGCAGCCAATTTATATGCCCGATTGCGAGCATATGCACCATAAACTCGTTGCGAGTGGCCTGTCGGTGCCAGGTTCGGCATTTGCCCTGTATACCATCAGCGCCTTCTTTGGTGCGATAAGTGTGTTGTCGGTAACGATGCCAACGCACCTAATGCTGCTGTCGACTTTGCCATTGTGCTGTGTTGCTGGATGCTTCGTTGGTTTTGGATACCACAAATATGTGCCAGAGTTCCATCAGCTGAATAAGCCTATTGATTTACAAATTGATGCCAATTCAGCTCATCGCGAGGATGGTAAGAATCCGAAGCGTCGCACGTCGACATAGAAGGACTTCCGCCGGCAAGACCAATGTTCCCGAACTCGACGAGGTGTTGGTCGGACGTCATGACAGTCATCGGGCAGGCGTGGCATTCTCGGACGACTAACCGAAACTTCCTTTTTGCAATCGTTCCTTGATCTGAACGGCGCTGGTTTCTGAACGCAGCCTCCTGAGACTCAATTCAGATCTTCAATAACGCCTCACTTTGTCGAGAACTCGTCACCTTTTTGTAATTTGCTTCCTCGGTTAGTCAATCTCCGCTAGTAGCCACGATACAGTATCAGTCGTGCGCATCTTAGCATCGCCTGACCGATGAACCGGAGACTCGCAACGACTGCAATCCGTTGTTTGCAATCGCCTCCCCGTGAGGACGCAGTTACACAGCTTTCTCGCTTGAATAAGCGTGAATCGCGAGTGCTTCTCAAGTGGTTGGACGAAGGCGGTCTGTCGTTGTATCTCCTGGCCCACCTGAGAACATTCGGCATAGAGACCAAGCTGCCTCATTCCTTGCAGGATGAACTTTCTGATCGATTGCATGCGAATCAAATTCGCACACAGGCACTCCTCGAAGAGTTTGCGAGGGTAAATAGTATTTTGCAGGCCAGTGGAGCTAGTTTCACGTTCATGAAGGGTTTTACCCTCACGCCGAATTTTTGTTCGTCAATTTACCTGCGTCATCAAACCGACATCGATGTCTCATGTCCCTCCGCTTTCGGTCGCCAGTGCAAGACACGCGCTCATTCAGGCCGGATATGTTCTCGAGTTGGAGCACCCGAGCGGCGAACTCAGATTTGTGAGCTCCATGCATGAGTCCCGTAAGCAAGGCCATCCAATTTATGGAGTACAGAGCTTCAGCAGAGTGGAACTTCATCAGAAGATGTGGGAGGAGCGAGAATTCATTTCACTACAACCGCCGGAGCAGTGTTTTTCGGGCCGCGAAGAACGCTCTCTGATGGGAATACAGTATCCCGGATTGTCGATGGCTTCGATGCTGATTCTGCAACTGCTGCACGCCTTTCGTCATCTGCTGTCGTCCTGGATTCGGCAGTCCTGGCTATATGAGATCTCTTACTTTCTCAATCACAATCGAGAAGATGACGATTTCTGGAAGAAATTTGTGGAGATCGTCAGCGAAGATCAGCCCACGTCTGATGCTTGCGGGACGGTTCTCGCGCTCTGTTCGCTAGTTTTCAATGTTCAGCTCCCTGAGATTGTCGACGAGTGCCTTATGCCGAAGCTGCCGCAGCCGATTCGAGAATGGGTGCGACTGTGCGGAGAGCGGTTTGCGTTATCAGATATGCGTGGAACGAAGTTGGATCGTATGATCCATCCTTACTTTCCAGCAGAAGCCAGCGTCGGCGCGTCGCGTCGACGTCTCTCACTTTTGCCGTCGTCGAAAACGTTTTCGAATGTCATTCAGCAGCCAAATGAAAGATCCCGAGAGGACTGCTTCCAGCATTCCTCAATTCGTGCTGAAACGTTCGTGGTTCCATACGTCAGCTCTTGTGGAATATCTCTGGTATTCGTACAACTGGCGCCGTGCGTTAACGTCTGAAAGAAGAATTAGAGCAGTGGGGTAGGTTTTGTAAGCTTTTCAGTGCGTTGGCTTCACTGTTTCTCAAATTGGGAAACCTTGCAAATCGGTGAACGAAAACTACAATTCGCGACGTCCTTCCATCGCCTTGAGAATCGTGACTTCGTCTGCATATTCGATGTCGCTTCCCGCCGGAATTCCCGTTGCGATGCGCGTGACACGCACGCCTGGGCGCTTTACCAACCCAGAAACGTAGACGGCCGTAGCCTCGCCTTCCACGGTCGGATTGGTGGCGAGAATCACCTCGTCAACTTCGTCCGCTTCAATTCTCTTCACCAGGTTCGAGGTGCGCAGTTGTTCTGGACCAACGCCGTGCAGCGGCGAAATCGATCCATGCAGCACGTGATAGACGCCGCTGAAGTTTTTCGACTTTTCAATCGCGCCGATGTTCGTCGGTTCTTCCACCACGCAAACCAGGCGCTGATTGCGGGTCGCGCTCGTGCAGTAGACGCAGGGATCGACGTCGGTGATGTTGTTGCAGATCGAGCACAGATGAAGATTCGCTTTCACGTCGCGGATCGCAGCAGCCAGTTCTTCCGCGTCTTCGTCGCTCGCACGCAGCACATGAAAGGCAAGCCGCTGCGCGCTTTTGCTTCCGATTCCAGGGAGCTTCTTGAATTCTTCAATCAGTCGGGCCATGGGCTCGGCGAATCGGCTCATTAGAACCCCATCCCGGGTATCTGAAATCCACCCAGCATCCCACCCATGGTGGACTTCAACTCCTCGTCCACCTTCTGACTCGCAGCATTCACCGCGGCCGTCACCAGGTCCTGCAGCATTTCCAGATCGCCAGACTTTGCGATTTCAGGGTCGATCGTTGTTGAAAGCAACTGCTTCGTGCCATTCATGCGCACCGTGACGCTGCCGCCGCCCGCAGATCCTTCCACGACAGTAGCCTGCATCTTCTGCTGCATCTCTTCGTATTTCTGACGCGCCTGCGACACTAATTCCTGAAGCTGCCGCGGATTAAACCCACCCATTTTGATTCCCCCACACCACAACTACTTCTTGTCGCGATAATCGATTACGGTCCGTATCTCGGCCCCAAACTTTTCCTGCATTCGCTTTACGATCGGATCCTCCGACGCACGCGCCCGTGCACCCAGACCGTTGCCCACCCTTGAGATCGGTGCTTTGGCAGTATTGCCGTTGCCGTTCCCATTTCCAACTCCGCTGCTTTGCAGCGTCACTTTCACCGGGCCAGCCGCAACTGTGGCCGCAGCTGAATTAATGATCTTGCGCACGTCAGGGCTGAACACCATTCCCAGTAGTTTTTCGCCTACCGGAACCGCAATCACCAACTCGGTGCCTTGCACTCTCCAGTCGCCCTCTTCCAATCGCTCTGCCGGAGTTCGATGACTCGCCTCCTCGAGCGCAGTGAGGATGCCCGCCTGCAGCTTCGGAAGAGAGAGTTCAGTGCTCGCGACTGGTTCTGCCGCAACTGCCGGAGCTGCTGCTGCGACCGTGCCCATCGCCAGAGCGGAGCTGCCCGATACTGTCTCTGTCGCAATCGAACTGCTAGGTTCGTTTCGTTTCCGCGAAAGATCAGCTTCAAACGGTGATGGGCGTGCGGGACGGCTAACCGCGGGTTCGACCGGACGTGAAGAAGAACCGGCTCGGAAGGGAAGAGCGCTGTGCCGAACTTCCCGCCATGGCTCGTGGCGCGTTAGTAGCGCTCGTCGCAGGTACATCGCTCAACAGTTGCTCCAATGGCAACAGGCGCTGGGCGTGCACCATCCGCAGCAATCCGAGCTCGAGGTGGAAACGCTGTTCCTGCTTGTAGCCCAATTCATTATGCGTACGCAGCATGATCTGCAGGAAACGCGTCAGATCCTCTTCCGTAAACTTTTCCGCCACGCGTCCCACGCGCTCGGCTTCGTCGCGCGAAATCTGCAGAAGGGAAGTATCCGCTCCCGCAACCTTTGCCACGATTGCATTCCGCAGGAATCGCACCAGTTGCTTCGCGAAATACGTGGGATTCTGACCCTCGATCATCAAGCGATCCACCAGCTTCAGCACGTTCTCGCTGGAGTTCTGCTCGACGGCGCCCATCAAGATCTTCAAGTACCTCCGACGGCACCGATCCGATCAACTGCCGGACGACATCGGCCGTCAGTCGGGTGCCGCAACAGGCGATCGCCTGATCCATGATCGAAAGCGCGTCGCGCATCGATCCGTCGCCAGCTTCCGCAAGGAGCGAGAGCGCATTGTGATCGGCCTCGATCCCTTCGGCCTTAGCGATCGATTCCAGTTGGCCAACAATCTCTTCGAACCTGACCGCGTGAAAGCTGAAGTGCTGGCAGCGCGATCGGATTGTCTGAGGGATATCTTCAGGCTGGGTGGTCGCCATCATGAAGATGACGTGCCCGGGAGGCTCCTCCAGCGTCTTCAGCAGGGCATTGAAGGCCGCATCGGTGATTTGGTGGGCCTCGTCGAGAATCCAGATCTTGTAACGATCGCGAGCCGGACGATAGCGCGCCGCATCGCGCAGTTCGCGAATCTCATCAATTCCGCGATTCGTGGCCGCATCGATCTCGATGACGTCGACCGCATTGCCCGCCCGAATCTCGGTGCACGACTCGCAAACTCCGCAGGGCTCCGGCACCGGATGATCTTTCGAGCGGCAGTTCAGCGCCATCGCCAGAATTCTGGCGATCGTAGTTTTGCCTATGCCGCGGTGGCCGCTGAAGATGTACCCGTGCGCAATCCGCTGCTGCTCAATGGCATTTTTCAGCGTGCGAGTGACGTGGTCCTGCCCAATCACATCGGAGAACTTCTGTGGACGGTATTTTCTGGCAAGGACCTGATAGCTCATCGCGATTATTTGATTATAAATGGCGGCCGGATTGTTCTCCTTCGCAAGTGGCGATCTTTCCGGATATCGCAATTGGACGCGAGTCAATATTGCTGGATTGAAGAGGAATTCTTGTGTAGTGTTTTTTGCATGGACGATGATGCTCTGGCCAGCTATCGGCAGGCAAGCGGACTGATACCTGTCTGTGCAAAATGCGGGAGGTTTCGCCGGAACGATGGTTCCGACATCTGGGAGGTCGGTCCTCAATTATCGCCCCGCGATCTTGAGCAGTGTACTCACGGAATGTGCCCGAATTGCCAGGCTCTCCTCTTTCCGGGGCTCAAATCTTCAATGCGACCCTGAATTTCTGCGATCAAGCTCGGGTGCGACGAAACGTGATCATGTCGCCCGAAGCAGGCCACCCAAAGTTTTAGATTTGCAAGCCAGTTTCAACGCTGTAATGAGCGCCGCTTCCAAGACCATGGGCAACAGCCTCTTCGACTACCTCTCCAACCTCTGAGCACAATTTCCCGGGTTCAGCAGCGATGCACTGGTGATTTTTCGCCCGTGTACGCTACCATCAAAGATTCCTGGTCGTCGCTACTTGGTAACAGGGAACCCTGGGGACAGAGATGATCCGTTTTCTTGCATCAAGCTTCGTCGGTTTACATCCAACTTTCGTGAGCGCAAATCTGGACTCAGCTTGGACTGTGCAAGGGCACCTCCGCGTATCTGCGACTGCGGAGGCATGCTAGTGCGCACGGACTGTATCCCGTTTTCCGAGATCCCCCATTCTTCTCGCCTTTTTCTCGATTTTCTGGCGAAATCGCCCAATCTGAAGAAGTTTTATCCGCGCACTCCATACTTTCGCGAGTGGATCGCTGACGAAGCCGCGGCAATCTCCTACGACGCCGGCCGCCGCCAATCCGTTGCAGCTGTTCTTGAACGTCAAAACCGAGCCTTTGGTTCTTCCGAAAAGACGCTGGCCAACCTTGAGCGACTACGGGCTGGCGCTTACACCGTGGTAACCGGCCAGCAGGTTGGACTCTTCGGCGGTCCGCTCTTCGCCATTCTCAAAGCCATCTCTGCGGTTAAAGTTGCTGCCCAGGCTACTGAGATGGGCATTGAATGTGTCCCAGTCTTTTGGCTTGCCTCCGAAGATCACGATCTCGCAGAAGTGAATCACACCGCCGTGATTGGCTCGGATGGCGCTCTTCACCGACTGCGAACTGGAGCCAGCGGACCCGAGGACGCACCCGTCGCAGGCGTCGTCTTCACCGACGAGATCGATTCGGTGATCGACGAGGTCGCCAATTTGGTCGGTCCATCTCCGGTTACTGACATCCTGAAAGAAAGCTATCGTTCCGGCGAGAACTTCGGATCGGCCTTCGGCAAACTCTTTGCTCGCATATTTGCCGACTGGGGCGTCATTCTTCTCGATCCTAAGGACGACGAACTCCATCGGATCGCCACTCCCGTACTCACCGCCGCGGTCGAGCGTGCAGATGCAATCAATCACCAACTGCTGGAGCGCGGGAAAGCCCTGGAGAGCGCCGGCTATGAGGAGCAGGTCAAGGTCACACCAAGCTCGTCATTACTATTTGCGTTTGAAGACGGTCGCCGACTTCCTATCCGTCATTCAAACGGCATCTTTTCGTTCGGCGAGTTCGAACTCTCAGCCGACGAAATGAAATCCCGCGTTACCGAGCATCCGGAGCGTTTCAGTGCGAATGTGCTGCTTCGTCCGGTGATGGAAGACTTCCTTCTTCCTAATCTCGCATATATCGGTGGCGCTGCCGAAGTAGCGTACTTCGCACAGGTCGGAGTGGTATATCAACAGATCCTCGGCCGCGTTACTCCCGTGCTTCCTCGCTATAGCGCGACCATCGTCGAGCCGCGCCAGGCGAATCTTCTGCGCAAGTACCACCTCTCTTTCGCAGACCTCCTGCACGGAAGCGACCATCTCGCGGAACTGCTTGCCGCGCGCACTCTGGACCAGGACCTTCTCCGGAAGTTTGAAGAAGCTACGGCTCAGATTGATGCGTCCATCAAGTCTCTCACCGGAAGCCTGCAGCAGCTTGATCCGACTCTCGTCGACGCCGCCGAGAAGGCGCAAGCGAAAATGCAGTACCAGCTCGAGCAGCTTCAGGGGCGTGCCGCCCGCGCCCAGGCGCGGCGGACAGACGAGATCAGCCGTCATGCGGATCTACTATCCGCCAGCTTGCATCCGGAAAAGACCCTCCAGGAAAGGGAAGTGGCGGGCATCTATTTTGTTGCGCGGCATGGCCTCGATTTCCTGCACGTCCTCTACAACGCCGTACAGACCGACTGCACCGGACATCATGTGCTCTACTTAGAGCCGTAGTCGATTTTTACGAATGTCCGAAGACTCGCCATCCTCGAGTCCAAGCCGCTGGCGCACGACATTTCGTGCGTTGCGCCACCGCAATTTCCAGCTCTTCTTCAGTGGTCAGCTGATCTCGCTCGTCGGCACATGGATGCAGAACATCGCTCAAATGTGGCTGGTCTACAGGATGACGCATTCCTCGATTCTGCTGGGTGCAATTGGATTCGCCAGTCAGATTCCAGCTTTTCTCGCCGCTCCCTTTGGCGGCGCGGTTGCGGACCGTTGGAGCCGGCACAAACTGGTCGTCGCAACTCAAGTCTCGTCGATGATCCTGGCTTTGATCCTTGCCGGGCTGACGCTCACGCACATCATCCAAGTCTGGCATGTCTTCGTCCTGGCAATCTTGCTCGGGATCGTGAATGCGTTCGATATACCGGGACGTCAGGCCTTCATGGTCGAAATGGTCGGCAAAGAAGATCTGATGAATGCCATCGCCCTGAACTCGTCCATGTTCAACGGTGCGCGCATTGTCGGGCCTGCCGTCGCGGGCATCCTCGTAGCCAAGATTGGCGAAGGCTGGTGTTTCTTCGCGAATGCCGTAAGTTATATCGCCGTGATCGCAGGCCTCTTGCTGATGAAGGTTGATTCGCCTCCCCGCATCGCGATTGGCTCCGCATTCGACAACATCATTGAAGGCTTCCAATTTGTGCGTCGGGCCGTTCCCATTCGCGATCTGATGCTTCTTCTGGGACTGGTCAGCCTGGTAGCGATGCCTTACGCGGTCCTCATGCCAATCTTTGCCGATCAGATCCTGCACCGCGGCGCTAATGGCTTGGGCATTCTCATGGGCGCGACCGGCGTTGGAGCTCTGCTGGGTGCTCTCAGTCTGGCGATGCGTTCCGGTCTGCGAGGAGTGGGCCGCCAAATCGGTATCTCTGCCTTGGGTTTTGGCATATTCCTGATCGCGTTTTCCTGGGCGCGTACTTTCTGGCTGTCAGCCGCAGTCCTCGTGCCGGTCGGATTCTTCATGATGTCGCAAATGACATCGTCGAATACATTGATTCAGGCTATGGTTCCTGACCATCTGCGAGGCCGCGTCATGGCCGTCTATACCATGATGTTTATGGGAATGGCACCGTTCGGTTCGCTGTTCGCGGGTGCCCTGGCAAAACCTCTCGGCGCGCCGCTGACTATCACCATTGGCGCGGTCGCATGTCTGGGCGGTGGCGTGTGGTTCCTGACTCGGCTCTCGGAGTTCCGCGTGGTCGCTCGCAAGATGGTATTGTCGCAAGGCCTCGCCGGAGGCGATCCGGTCCAGGAGATTGCGATGACGGAGATGCTCAGCGAACCGTTTTCCCGCGCTGACGTTGAGCAGGAATGACGACTTTGAGCCTTTCAGCCTCCCGCCGGCATCGATTTAAACGGAGCTGATGTCGCCGGACCAAGTTCGGCACTAGCTCGTTAACAGCAGCGCTCCCCCGGTGAGATTCCTCACAGCTTCATCTGTTAACATTCTTGTATCACCCGAATTGTGGACCAAAGGCGATAAGCGAACATGGCAATAGAGGTTGAAAACGACGGACTTGAGGTCGTAGAAAGCCGCGAGTGGTTGGACTCCATGGATTACGTCCTCCGCTACCGCGGGAAGGATCAGGCGGTCAGTCTTGCTCCGCCAATTGGAGCTTCACTGTAAGCAGGCCGGTGTCGATATTCCGTTCACGGCCACAACCCCATACATCAATAGCATCCCCGCAGATGAGCAGGCGCCCTTTCCTGGAAGCCAGGAAATTGAGCGCCGCATCAAGAGTCTCGTCCGTTGGAACGCGCTGGCCATGGTGGTTCGTGCCAACCGCGAGAGCGAAGGCATCGGCGGTCATATTTCTACGTACGCGTCGTCTGCCACGCTGTATGAAATTGGGTTCAACCACTTCTTCCGCGGAAAAGGTGAAGGTACTGAAGGCGACCAGATTTACTTCCAGGGTCACGGCGCTCCGGGCGTGTATTCACGCGCATTTCTTATCGGACGGCTGCCGGTTCAAAAGCTGGAGAACTTCCGTCGCGAGCTGAAGCCTGGCGGCGGGTTGTCTTCTTATCCGCATCCGTGGCTGATGCCCGATTTCTGGGAGTTCCCGACGGTTTCGATGGGCCTCGGTCCGATCATGTCGATCTACCAGGCGCGCTTCAATCGCTACCTCGAAGATCGCGGCCTGAAGGCGCCTTCTGATCGCAAAGTCTGGGCATTCTTGGGCGACGGCGAAACTGATGAGCCGGAAACGCTCGGCGCCATCACGCTGGCCTCGCGCGAGAAGCTCGATAACCTCATCTTTGTCATCAACTGCAACCTGCAGCGCCTCGATGGTCCAGTTCGCGGTAACGGCAATATCATCCAGGAACTCGAAGCAGCCTTCCGCGGCGCCGGCTGGAACGTAATCAAAGTCATCTGGGGTTCCGATTGGGATCCGTTGATTGAGAAGGATCGCGATGGACTGCTCGTTCGCCGCATGAACGAGTTAGTAGACGGTGAACTGCAGAAGCTCTCCATCGAGTCAGGTTCCTACATCCGCCAGCACTTCTTCGGGAAGTATCCTCAGTTGCTCGAACTGGTGAAGCACCTGAGCGACGACCAGATTCGGCGTCTTCGCCTCGGCGGCCACGATCCGCTCAAGGTCTATGCTGCGTACAAAGCCGCAACGGAGCACAAAGGTCAGCCGACAGTCATCCTCGCTCGAACGATCAAAGGCTACGGACTTGGCGAAGGTGGCGAAGGCAAGAACATCACGCACCAGCAGAAGAAGCTCAACGAAGAAGAGCTGCGTGCGTTCCGTTCGCGCTTCGGGATTCCAATCTCGGACGACGAAATCTCAAGCCTGCCGTTCTATCGGCCGCCCGAAGACAGTCCGGAGATGCAGTATCTGAAAGCGCGGCGCGCGGAACTCGGCGGATTCTTGCCGAAACGTGTCGTAAAGAGCCGTCCAATCAGCGTTCCGGCTGAGGTCTTCGAAGAGTTCTCCAAGGGAACTGAAGGCCGCAAGGCTTCGACCACGATGGTCTTCGTTCGCATGCTCGCGAAGATGCTGCGCGATGAAACCATCGGACATCTGATCGTTCCTATCGTTCCTGACGAAGCTCGCACCTTCGGCATGGAAGCCCTGTTCCGTCAGGTCGGAATCTACTCGCATATCGGGCAGCTCTATCAACCGGTCGATATCGACACGCTGCTCTATTACAAGGAAGCCAAAAACGGCCAGATCCTCGAAGAGGGAATCACCGAAGCCGGTTCGATGTCGTCGTTCATCGCCGCAGGAACGGCCTACGCGACGCACGGGATCAACACGATCCCGATGTTCATCTACTACTCGATGTTCGGGTTCCAGCGCGTTGGCGACCTCATCTGGGCCGCAGGAGATCTTCGCGCAAAAGGCTTCCTGCTCGGTGGAACCGCTGGTCGCACAACGCTTGCAGGCGAAGGCTTGCAGCACCAGGACGGCAACAGCCAGCTGTTTGCTTATGCGTATCCGACGGTGATGGCCTACGATCCAGCATTTGCCTATGAGCTTTCGGTCATCGTTCAAGAAGGTCTGAGGAGGATGTACGAGAAGGAAGAGAACATCTTCTATTACCTGACCGTGATGAACGAGAACTACGAGCATCCTGCGATGCCCGGAGACGTTCGCGATGGCATTCTGAAAGGCATGTATCGCTTCAACCAGTCGCAACTCAAGAACGCGACCGCGCAAGCGCAGCTGTTCGGCAGCGGCGCGATTCTTCCGGAAGTGATCAAGGCGCAACAGATTCTCGGCGAGAAATACGGTGTGGCTGCCGATGTCTGGAGCATCACCAGTTACAAAGAGCTGTACAAAGACGCGATCTCGACCGAGCGCTGGAACATGTTGCATCCAACGCAAGCGCAACGCGTGCCTTATGTCGCACAGGCCTTGCAGAATGCCCCGGGCGTTCTGGTTGCGGCTTCGGATTACGTGAAGACGCTGCCGCTTTCGATCGCGCGCTGGATGCCGCGAACGCTGAATGCGCTTGGAACCGACGGCTTCGGCCGCAGTGAAAACCGTGCCTCGCTGCGTGACTTTTTCGAAGTGGATGCTCGCTTCGTCACGCTGCGCACGCTTTCGGCGCTTGCCAAGGAAGGCAAGATCAAACCGGAAGTCGTGCAGCAGGCCATTAAGGATCTGGAAATCAACCCTGAAAAACCCGATCCGCTTCATGCCTAGGAGAAGGAAGAATCAATGAGCATTGAAGTGAAACTCCCGGAACTGGGGGAGAACATCAGCTCTGGCGATCTGCTCAAGGTCCTCGTCAAAGTTGGCGAGAAGATCAATAAAGACCAGGCGCTGCTCGAACTCGAAACCGATAAGGCCGCTATTGAAGTTCCATCGCCGACCAGCGGAGTCGTGCGCCAGATTCACGTCAAAGAAGGCCAGAAGCTGAAAGTCGGCCAGGTAATCATTTCTCTCGACGAGAACGGCGCGAAGCCGCCGGAGCCGCAGCGAACTCCCGAAACCTTCGCCGCGGGAATCGGACAAGGCGGACGTCCGCCGATTGAGCAGCCGCTCGGGAAGGGCATTGAGACTCGCACAGCGACCGCAACAGTTCCGTCGCCAGGTAATGGACAACAGGCGAAACCTGCTGCCGCGACAACTGGCGGAACGCGAACCACTGAAGTGAAGCTGCCTGAGCTGGGCGAGAACGTCGCTGGCGGCGACCTGCTGAAGGTTCTCGTCAAAGCTGGCGATCAAATTAACAAAGAACAAGCGCTGCTCGAAATCGAAACCGATAAGGCTGCGATCGAAGTTCCTTCTCCGATTGCGGGACTTGTAAAACAAGTGCACGTGCAGCCCGGCCAGAAAATCAAAGTCGGCCAGCTGATCTTCACGGTTGAAGAATCTGGAGCTGCGGCGCCTGCGCAGTCGCAAGGATCTGCGCCTACGCCTGCTCCTGCCGCACAGCCCACCCCGACGCAACAAGCCGCTCCTGCTGCTCCCCCGCTGCCGAGCATTCCACCGGGTTCGACCGAAGCGCCATTCATTCCTTCAACGACTGGCCGCTCACTCGCCGATGTTCCAGCGTCTCCCTCGGTTCGCCGCCTGGCTCGCGAAATCGGCGTCGACATTGCCGAGGTTCACGGAAGTGGCGACAACGGCCGCATCACCATGGACGACGTGAAGGCGCATTCGCGCCGGCGTCACATGGAATCGCGCACGGCTCCTGCTGGACTGATCGCTCCTGTGCCGCTGCCCGACTTCTCGAAGTGGGGCGCGGTTGAACATAAGCCGATGACGGGCATCCGGCGCAAAACTGCCGAGCACATGCAGCATGCGTGGATGATTCCGCACGTCACCAACAACGACAAGGCGGACATCACCGAGCTCGAACAGTTGCGCAAGCAGTATTCCGAGAGCGTGGCGAAGGCCGGTGGCAAGCTGACCATGACGGCCATCGCGTTGAAGATCGTCGGTTCGGCGCTGAAGAAATTCCCGCAGTTCGCGTCGAGCATCGATCTCGCGAAAGAAGAGATTGTCTACAAGCAATACACACACGTTGGCGTCGCCGTCGATACCGAGCGCGGCCTGCTGGTCCCCGTGATTCGCGATGTCGATCAAAAGAACATTGTCGAACTCGCCGTTGAGCTGTCGCAGATCGGCGCGAAGACCCGCGATCGCAAGCTAAAGCCCGAAGACATGGAAGGTGGTGTCTTCACCATCACCAACCTGGGCGGCATTGGCGGAACTTCGTTCACTCCGATCATTAATTCGCCGGAAGTGGCAATTCTCGGCATGATGCGCGCGGCCTGGGAACCGGTGTACTCGGTCGGCAAGTTCGAGCCGCGGCTGATGCTGCCGCTCTCGCTCTCGTACGACCATCGCATGATCGATGGCGCCGATGCCGCACGCTTCCTGCGGTGGCTCTGCGAAGCCTTCGAGCAGCCCTTCCTGCTATCGCTGCAGGGTTGAGCGCGCTGCCGTTGAACATGGTCTGACATAGAAAGGCAATCATCTCCTTGAGCAAAAATATTGCAGTGATTGGCGGCGGTCCCGGTGGATACGCCGCCGCATTTCTTGCCGCCGATCTCGGCATGCAAGTGACTCTGATCGATGAACGCGAGAACCCCGGCGGCGTCTGCCTCTACGTTGGCTGCATTCCCTCGAAGGCCCTGTTGCACGTGGCTGCGCTGGTGAACGAGGCCGATCACGCCAAAGCATGGGGCATCGAGTATGGCCAGCCTAAGATCGACCTCGATCGTTTGCGTGGCTTCAAAGATTCCGTGGTGAAGAAACTCACCGGCGGTCTCGGCCAATTGGCGAAGCAGCGCAAAGTCACGTATCTGCGCGGCCGCGCTGAGTTCGTCAATTCGAACACGTTGAAAGTTGCGCTCGTCGCTGGCGGCGAGCAGACGCTTTCGTTCGACAACATCGTGATCGCCACTGGCTCGCGTCCAGCGACAGTTCCGGCGTTCCAGATCAATAGCCCACGCATCCTCGACTCGACGGGCGGGCTTGCCCTGCAAAATATTCCGAAGAGCCTTGCTCGTCGTCGGCGGCGGCTACATCGGGCTGGAACTTGGAACTGTTTATGCATCGCTCGGGACGAAAGTGTCCGTCGTCGAGATGCTGCCGGGCTTGTTGCCGGGCGCCGATCGCGACCTGGTGAATCCGCTGGCGAAGCGGATTGAAAAGATCTTCGCGTCCATCATGCTGAACACCACCGTTGCCGGGCTCAAAGAAGAAGCGGATGGCATTCGTGTGCAGTTCAAGCCCAAGGAAGGCGAGCCTTCCGAGCAGGTCTTCGAGAAAGTCCTCGTTTCCGTGGGACGCCGGCCGAACTCCGAGGTCCCCGGACTGGAGAAGACCAAAGTCTCGAAAACTCCGAAGGGCTTCATCGAAGTCGACGCGCAACGCCGTACGAAAGATCCAGTTATCTATGCCATCGGCGACGTTGCCGGTGAGCCGATGCTGGCGCACAAGGCGACGCACGAGGGCCGCCTGGCGATCGAGCACATTGCTGGACACAAGGTCGCGTGGGAGCCGAAGGCCATTCCCGCCGTCGTGTTCACAGATCCTGAGATTGCCTGGTGCGGACTGACCGAAGCCGACGCGCAGGCGCAAGGCCGCGAAGTTAAAGTTGCGCGCTACCCATGGGCCGCTTCCGGGCGAGCCATGGCGATCGACCGTACAGAAGGCGTGACCAAGATCATTGTCGATCCGCAGACTGAACGCGTTCTGGGCGTTGGTATCTGCGGACCGAATGCCGGGGACATGATCTCCGAGGGCGTCCTGGCGATCGAGATGGGTGCCAATGCTACCGATCTCGCGCTGACGATTCATCCGCACCCGACCTTGTCGGAGACGATGATGGGCGCAGCCGAGGTTCTGCACGGTACCGCTACCGATATTTATCGCCCGCTGCGAGCCTCGAGTACGGCGGCGCGGTAGTTCGGTCCCACCCGGTGCTTTGCGCGTCCAGTGTGAATTTCCCGATATGGGAGATCCCGAGGGGGTACCCCCTCCCCCTCTGTCCCGCATTCTAAAGTACTTACAGACATGGGACGAGGCTGGTCCCGGCAAACAAAGGACTTAGTCCCATCGTCCCGCAAAACAAAGGACTTAACTGCAGTGAGTCCAGTAGTCAGTTGTTAGTTGTTCAGAAAAAGCAAGAACCAAAATCTCGAAGCCAGACCTTACCTCTATTGTGACAAATTGAAGGGGACCTACTGGACACTTTGGCGAGATTTATTTCTCCAAGCGTGAGAATGGTTTGCGAGGATTTCCTGGTTTTGCGGGACTTGACAAGCTAGCGCAGTGAAAGTGGCCCCAGGGAATTCGATCGTATTACGTGGAGCTAAGCGCGGGCGAGGGCGCCCGCGCCACGCAAACCTTAGGCACAGATTAGTTCTGCAGTCCCAGCGCTCGCAAGCGTGACCGGGTCAGGCACAGATTTGCCTTTGTCGTCTTTGGTCACGACGCCGAAGCCGCCGCGGTAATCCCACATCGTCCACCCGATGCCGTACTTCTCAAGAACCGTGCGCACATCATGCAGCCATGCGGCGCGATCGTTCGCGTCAGCATAAGGGCGGTATACGCCGAACTCGTTGCAGGTCAGGACCAGGCCCCGCTTCTTTGCCCACTCGGAGGCAATCGAAATCTCCGACTCGATGCGCGCGGCATTCCACTGATCGTAGGCATAGCGGCTGATCCATAGCTTGTCCAACTCGGTTGGGACCTGCTGCTGAAGCGCGGCAGCGTCGGCGGGCTTCGACGGATAGGGTACGCGCTGGGTCAGATAGTGCTGCAGATTTCCGGACCAGGTTGCGCCCTGATGCGTGAAATTGTGGGGCGTGTAGAAATGAAAGTTGTAGATGATGTTTTGGTCAGAAAGTGGCTGTATTTGAAGAAGTTCATCGACGGATGACCAGCGCCCTCCGGCGACGATAATGGTGTGCTGCGGAGCGCCTTGCCGGATCGCAGCGGCGAACTTCGCTTGCAATCCTTGCCATTTGAAGGTGTCCTCGACCTCAGGCTCGTTCATCACCTCGAAGAACACGAGGTTCGGATCGAGACTCGAGTAATGCTTGGCCAGCGCGCGCCAGAAGTCGGCGAACTCGTCGGGGAAAGCCGGATCAGTGGTGAGGCGACGCTTGAAGTCGCTGTCGGGATGAAGATCGATGATGACGGCCATTCCGTTCTGCAGGATGTTGTTCACGGCCTTATCGAGGTACGCGAGGTAATTCTCGGGAAGATGATCGGCATTGCCGTTTTGAAACATGGGCGCCGGATTGATGCTCAGGCGAACATGGTCGAAGCCCATCTGCTTCATGAGAGCGATGTCGTCGGGCGTGGTGTAAGTATCGAAATGCGAGGGATCGTACTTACCCGAATAGACTTGCGCAAACCACTCACTGGCGTTGATCCCGTGGCGTAGATGAGCAGCGCGACGGGCGGGAAGTGGACTTACATTTTGTGCAGCGAGAGAAACGGCGGCGAGCAGTAAAACTGCGATATACGACGAAACGATGGCGCATCCGGTATTACTCCATTGAGAGTTGATGAAACACGTGAATATACCGAAAGCGAGACGAGTTCGCGAATGCGTGTCCTAAGCTCTCCTGATCCGACCATGCCGAAAGAAGGCTTCTAAGAGGCACCCGCAGTTTCGTCCATGCGAAAATAGAAGGGAAATGATTCAACTCTCAGCGGCCGGCAAGCGGTTCGGCCACAAGCTTTTATTCGAAGATCTGAACTGGCTGATTACGCCGCAAGATCGCGTTGGCCTGGTGGGCGCGAACGGTACGGGGAAATCCACGCTGCTGAAGATTCTTTCTGGCCTGGAAACTCTGGACTATGGCGGGCTAAGCGTCACGCGAGGCGTGAGCGCCGGGTATCTGCCGCAGGATGGGCTAACTCTTTCCGGACGCAGCGTTTTCGCCGAGTGCATGAGCGTATTTGATGATCTCCGAGCGATGGAGACGGAGATGGAAGCACTCACCCATCGGATGGGCGACGTCGATCCGGCGAGCCAGGAATACTCGGATATCGCGGACCGGTTTCATCATCTGGAAAATGAATTCCGCACGCGCGATGGATATGCCGTCGATGCGCAGGTTGGGGCGGTGCTCACCGGCCTGGGATTCCGCAAGGAAGATTGGGCGCGGCAGACGGAAGAGTTTTCAGGCGGCTGGCAGATGCGTATATCGCTGGCAAAGCTGCTACTGCAAAAGCCAAACCTGCTGCTCCTGGACGAACCGACGAACCATCTTGATCTGGAAACGCGCAATTGGCTCGAGGACTATCTAAACAATTATCCGTACGCTTTTGTGCTCATCTCCCACGACCGGTATTTTCTCGACGTGACGGTCAAAAAGATTGTCGAGATATGGAACAAGAAAGTTTTCTTCTATCCGGGGAATTACGACAAGTACATCGCGCAGAAGCAGCAGCGCCAGGAGCAACTGGAGAGCTCATATCGGACGCAGCGCGAACGTATCGACCAACTGGAGGCATTCATCAATCGCTTCCGCTACCAGGCGACGAAAGCGAAGCAGGTGCAGAGCCGGATCAAGGAACTGGAGAAGATTGAGCGCATCGAAATTCCGGAAGAAGAGAAGACGATCCACTTCAAGTTTGCGCAGCCTAAACCGAGTGGGCGTATCGTCGCCGAGGTAAAGGGCCTCTCGAAGAGTTACGGCGAAAAGCGGGTGCTCAACGACGTGGAGTTCCTGATCGAGCGCGGCGACCGCATCGCTCTGGTAGGCGTCAATGGCGCGGGTAAGTCGACGCTGATCAAGTTGCTGGCCGGGGAAGAGAAGCCGACGTCAGGCGAGTATCGCCTTGGACACAACGCTGAGGCCGATTACTTCGCACAGGATCAGTACAAGGAACTGAATCCGGAGAGCCGGGTGCTGGATGACCTTGAGCGACTGGCGCCGACGGCCACGCAGACGGAATTGCGTAGTCTGCTGGGATGCTTCCTGTTCTCGGGCGATGACGCATACAAGCGCATCGGCGTGCTCTCGGGTGGAGAGCGCAATCGTTATGCGCTGGCTAGGATGCTGCAACAGCCTTCGAATTTCCTGCTACTCGATGAGCCGACGAATCACTTGGACATTCGCGCGAAGGACGTTTTGCTGCAGGCGCTGCAGGATTACACCGGCACGGTTGTCTTTGTCTCGCATGATCGCTATTTCATCGACAAGCTGGCGACGCGGATCTTCGAGATTGCGGATGGGAGTGTGAACGTCTATCCGGGGAATTATGAAGACTATCTATGGCGCAAGCAGGGAGGTCAGGCGGCGCTCGACGCCAGCCTGCAACAGCAGTTCGCGGCCGCAGCGCCGAAGAATGGCAATCATAAAGACGGAGCGCAAGCGGCGGCGGTAGCTCCTCCTGAAGCCAAGCAGAAGCGGATCAATCCGATCAAACTGCGACAGATGCAGGAGCGCTGCCAGACGCTGGAGAGCGAAATCCAGCAACTGGAGCAGAACATCTCGGAGTGCGAAACGGCGCTGGGGAACTTCGTTAGCGCTGAAGAGACGATGCGCGTAACTGAAGCTCTGGCAGGACACAGAAAAGATCTGGAATCGCGGGTAGCGGAGTGGAGTGAGCTGTCGGAGACGATGGAAACGAGCGCGTAGGGCGGTCGAATACGGTGAGCACCGGTTTGGGGTAGAATCTGCCCATGGCGAAGAACAGCCAGCCTTTCGAAGTAACCTGCCCTTGCTGCAATGCGCTACTGAAGATTGATCCCGAGACGCGAGCGGTGATTGGTCATACCGCGGCCGTGGTTCCTAAGATGTTCAACGACCTGGAGGCTGCAGCCCGGGCGATGAAGGAACAGGATTCGCGGCGAGATTCGATCTTCCGGCAGTCGGTCGAGGCGGAGAAGAACCGGTCCGATCTGCTGGAGAAAAAATTCCAGGAGGCCGTCAAGAAGGCGAAGGATGCTCCTGACACTCCGCGTATCCGCGACTTCGACCTGGATTAGTTGTGCCGATGTTGAGTTCCGGCTCCGACCTGCTTTCCGAACATCCCAAGCCGTTACTACTCGGCCACCGCGGAGCCAAGAGCTACGCGCCCGAGAACACAATCGAAGCATTCGAACTTGCGCTTCAGCATGGGTGCGATGGGCTCGAGTTTGACGTGAGGTTGACCGCCGATCAGCAGGCGGTGATCTGTCACGATCCGAAGTTCAATCGAGTTGAAATTGCACGAGCGGAGCGCCAGAGCGTACCGAAGTTGCCGACTCTGGGAGATGTGCTTGAGAGGTTCGCGGATCGCGCTTTTCTCGACATCGAACTCAAGGTTCCAGGACTGGAGCGCGTCACGCTGGAACTTCTCAAACAGTTTCCGTACGGGCGCGGATGCATTGTTACTTCTTTCCTGCCCGAAGTGCTTCAGCGGATTCATGCGATCGACTGTCGACATCCCTCTCGGGCTAATTTGCCGCAACCGTAAGCAGCTTGCGCCGGCATCTTCTTTGCCGCTTGCGTCCATCGTGCTGCACGCATCTCTGGTCAGCCGGGACGTCACCGGCAGCTTCCGCGATCGTGGCATGCCGGTATTCGTGTGGGGTGCCAATCGCGCGAAGGAAATGCGATCCCTCGTAGAAGACGGAGCGGACGGGCTGATCATTGACGACACTCGGCTTGCGGTCGAAACGTTTCGCATCAAAGCTCGCGCTGCTGGCAATCCGTAATCTCCTGAATTACATTAAACGCAATGGCGAACACTGGCGACCGATTTGAACGTGCCGTGTCCATCATGGCGCGATTGCGTGCTCCCGGCGGCTGCCCATGGGATCGCGAACAAACGTTTGACACCATCAAGCCATTCACCCTGGAAGAGACCTACGAGGTCATCGAGGCGATCGACAATCGCGACTGGGATGAACTCAAGGGTGAACTCGGCGATCTGCTCCTGCAGATACTGTTCTATTCGGAGATGGCGCAGGAGGAAGGCCATTTCTCGATTGATGACGTGCTCGACCGTCTTTCGGCCAAGCTCATTAATCGTCACCCGCATGTCTTCGGCGATGTGAAGGCCGACACGTCTTCGGAAGTCGTCAAGAACTGGGAAGCGATCAAGGCGGAAGAGAAAAGACTCCGGCAGAGCACAAATGGCGAAGCAGGTAAGGAAGCGCCGAAGTCGATTCTAGGCGGAGTGTCGCGCAATATGCCCGCGTTGATGGAGGCGTTGAAAATCAGCTCCAAAGTTGCGCAGGTCGGATTTGAGTGGCCCGAGATCGGCGGTTTGTTCGAGAAGCTCACCGAAGAGACAAACGAACTTCGCGAGAATTTAGCTGAAATCCCGCCTCCGGGTCCGCAGCCGCCGAACCGTGGCGTAGCAAGTTCAGGCAAGCAAGCGATCCCAGAAGCGCTGCGAGAGAAACTCGAAGATGAGGTCGGAGATCTTTTCTTCGTGGTGGTGAATCTTGCGCGCTACTTATCCATCGACCCCGAGTCCGCGCTGCGCAAGACCAATGCAAAGTTCCGGCGGCGTTTCCAGCGCCTTGAAGAACGTCTTATCGAACAGGGAAAAGATCTGAGCCAATCGAACCTGGAAGAGATGGAAACGCTCTGGCAGGCTGCCAAGCAGGAGGAGCGCCGGTGAGCGCAACTCCTCCGAGGGTCTCTCCCGAGATTGTGATTCGCGATTGTGACGGGCTCGAAGAACTCGAGGCCTGTGTTCAGTTGCAGAAGGAAGTGTGGGGATTCAACGACATCGACATCGTCCCCGCGCGTGTTTTCCTGGTGGCCTCGAAGATTGGGGGCCAGGTAATTGGCGCCTTCCGGGGCGATGAGATCATCGGCTACGCGCTATCGATCCCAGGAAATCGCAATGGACACGTGTATCTGCATTCACACATGCTGGCCGTGAAAGAGAGCTGCCGCAATCTGGGCCTCGGACGCAAGCTCAAACTCGCGCAGCGCGATGACGCGCTGGAGAAGGGAATTGAACTGATCGAATGGACGTTCGATCCGTTGGAGATCAAAAACGCCTATCTGAATATTGTGAAATTGGGGGCGGTCGCGCGGCGCTACAACATCAACCAGTATGGCAGCTTCTCTAGCCCGCTTCAGGGAGGACTGCCGACGGACCGCTTGGTTGCGGAATGGTGGCTGCGATCGGATCGGGTAGAGGCGGTTCTGGCGGACCAGGGTCCACGACCATTTACTACGGAAGAGACCATCGCAGTTCCGGCTGAAATCTACTCGTGGAAACAAGCAGCGACGGATCGCCCGAAGGCAGCCGAACTACAAAATCGCAATCGCGAGAAATTCCTAGGGGCCTTCAACGAGGGACTGGTAATCTTGGATTATCAGCGGGATGAGCGCGGCAATGGCGCTTTCCTGCTCGGCCATTGGGACGAGACGTGGTCGTACGCAAGAACTTGAGCTCCCCCGCGCGCCAGGGATAGGCTTGAAGATAGAAAGCGTTACTCTCCGCGAAATTCGCATGCCGCTCGTCCATTTCTTCGAGACGAGCTTTGGACGTACCACCGAACGCCGTATTCTCCTTGTCAGCTTAGAACTGGATGGAATCACCGCCTGGGGCGAGTGCGTCGCCGGGGAAGGTCCGTTCTACAGTGAAGAATCGATCGACACTGCCTGGTATGCGCTCAACGCTTACCTGGCGCCGTCGGTCGCGGGCCTGCAGTTTGAACGCGCGAGCGACTGCGTACGTAGTTTCAGTCCCATCCGTGGTCACAGGATGGCGAGAGCCGCGCTGGAGAATGCCCTCTGGGACGCAGAGGCGCAGGCCAAGTCCGTGCCATTGTGGAAGCTACTGGGCGGCTCGCGTACAGAGATCCCGTGCGGCGTTTCTATCGGCATACAGGATACCGTCGAGCACCTGCTCGACAAGATTGAGGTGGAACTCGCCGCAGGTTACCAGCGCATCAAGGTCAAAGTTAAGCCCGGGTGGGACGTCAACGTTCTGGCGCGAATCCGCGAGCGTTGGCCCAGCATCGTGCTCAGTTGCGATGCCAACTCCGCCTACCGTCTCAGCGAGATCGAGCATCTTCGCGAGTTCGAGCAGTTCGGCTTGCTCATGATCGAGCAACCGCTTTGGTACGACGACTTCTACTTTCACGCGCAACTACAGAAGAAGCTGAAGACTTCGATTTGCCTCGACGAGGCGATCCATAACGCGCGCGACGCTGAGGCCGCCATTGAGGTCGGCGCCTGTCGCATCGTGAACGTTAAGGTTGGGCGCGTGGCCGGATTCTCGGAGGCAATCCGAGTTCATGATGTTTGCCAGCAGCGCGGAATACCGGTCTGGTGTGGCGGCATGCTGGAAACCGGAATCGGCCGTTCGCATAACATCGCGCTGTCTACGCTTCCCAACTTCAGCCTTCCCGGAGACGTGTCGGCTTCCAAGCGCTATTGGAAGGACGACATCATCGAACCGGCGGTTGAAGTCTCGTCACGAGGAACGATTCAGGTACCCGAAACAGCCGGGCGTGGATTTAAAGTTCGCGAAGATTTGATTGAGAAGCTTACGGTGAGAAAACAAGTGATCCGAGCCGTTCCGCGTCGGTGAACTCAGCGGCGGCTATTGGCGCCGCCATTCACGGCGATTTCCGTGTCGGCCTGTTTTAATTTCTGGATCGCTTGCGCGATGGTGAGCGGTGGCACTTCCTGATAGTCGCTCGTATGTTCGTCTTCCTGGATATTAATCGTTTTGAAGAACAGCGCTTTGCCCGTGAAGTTCAGCTTCATGTGCGTCAGGTCCCAGTGCTGCGCAGTGATCTCCGACTGCTCGATGACGAACTCGCCTCCGGGATTTAGATGCCCGAGGATTCCCCATCCGAAGTTCACTTGCCGGAATAACTTCGCCTCCAGTAGGACAATGTGGCTCTGGGGGACAGCAATCTTCATGGTCCCTTCCATCCCCTGATAAACCTGGAGTTCCCGTGTAGGTGGATCGAAATTCGGATTCGGATGGAACTTTAAAATCTTCACTTCGCCGCTTTTGTCCTGCTCGCTCCCGGCATATTCAAAGATGAATGCGTCGGGTAGGGCGCCCACCATCTTGCGGACACGTGCATCGTCCTCGGCCTGTTCCTTCTTTTTTGCGTCGAGTTGGCTGGGATCGTCGAGTAAACGTTGCAGCCTCTGGTCTTCCTTCTGCCGCTGTTGAGCATCGAGAGGCTTGCCGTCGATCGCGATGATTCGCCCCAGCATCGTGCCCTGGCTGGTGGAGATCATTTGCTTCGTTTCGCGGGTGCCATTGTCTTTCAGTTTTTGATCGCGATAGGTGAAGTGCTGGGTATTACTTTCAGGCTTCAGTTCGTTCTGAACGGCCAGCCGAACGAGGTCGTTGGCCGAAATCCCTGGGGAATTGGAAGAGGGCTGCTGACCGGCTACGGCGAAAGTGGTCACCAGGCACAGAATTGCGGCTATCAGCATCAGTGAGGCCGGCTTACATGTATGAGGCAGAATTCACCCCTGCTCTATGAAAACCCGGATAAGATCTCTATCTAATTGGAATGAGCAGGACACCTCGAAAGTTGCTCGCGGGAGCACGCAATCGAAGCCTTCCCGATCCCGTCCAGTGAAAGCCATTCTACTACCCGGGAGAGACAGGCTGCTACGGCGTGGGAGTGGATCGACACGGCGAGGTCGGCCCGACTGGAGGCAGTCCCGTAATATCACGCTGACGAACGGACCGCGTTCCCCTGTTCCGGTTCGTTGATCCGCGCGACCTGCAATCGGGCCGACGTAGGCTGTTTGCAATGGACTGTCCAAAAGTTGCTATCACGCTGCATTTTGGAGTCCGACAGAAGCAATTGAAAGTAGGCCGTTTACGATTGCTGTTAAGGCGAGGGCTGCCGTCGATCGATACCTACAGCATAGGTTCTGATGCTCATCTGTGTTCTTCCTATTCCACGGATGGGCAGGCAAGTTCCTGTCACGGTCGGTGTCTTCAGGACTACCTGTGCAAAAGCGGGGTTGCCGCATACCCTATTGCTTCAGTATATTCGGTGTAACCTACTGTTTTTGGGAAACTTGTAGCGCAGGCAAGCGCGCGCGGGTTCCGATCTCGAGAACTAGGCGGCCGGGAACACGGCTCCGGCATTGGTGGCGCCTCACAGCCGAATCAATTCTGTAAGAATCAGGACTCAGACCCCCAAGGAGGTTGGTGCCATGGCGGAAACACCGAAGATTGTCGATCGGCGGTCGGATATAGCCAGTATTGGCAAATCGGTCGTAATCAAGGGAGAGTTGTCAGGTAGCGAGGACTTGTACCTTGACGGCGAAGTTGAGGGCAGTATCGTCCTGAACGGGAACAGCCTGACGGTCGGTCCAAATGGACGAGTTCGCGCGCACATCAAAGCGCGGGAAGTTATCGTGCATGGAAAAGTC
Organism: Terriglobia bacterium; assembly: GCA_963848375.1. Taxonomy (GTDB): domain Bacteria; phylum Acidobacteriota; class Terriglobia; order Terriglobales; family Acidobacteriaceae; genus JAJPJE01. The sequence goes on along the minus strand of CAWKDK010000025.1, from coordinate 67,638 downwards.
GACGGAAACATTTTGAGCGCGCAACGGGTTGAATTGCGCCGCTCTGCCGCTGTACTGGGCGACATTAGCAGCCAGCGGATTATGATAGAAGACGGCGCGTATGTGAAGGGATCGATCGATGTGCAGCGGGACGCGAAGTCGTCGCCCGCGCAAGCGAGCGTTCCGGCGCCCCAGGCAGCAGAAGTTACAAAATGAAACAGTAAGAACCGGAGCTGTAGACCAGCAAGCGAGTTCCGGGAACTTTGGATCGGGAAGCAATGTTCAAGTGGTTGCGCGGCGGTACAGGTCAGGCCACGGCCGAAGGTGGCCGCGAAGTGCTGCCTCGTTCGAAGCGGCATTCCAGCGCACTAAAAGAGCTGCATCGGAACATCGCGCGCGAAGAAAATATCTCCATCCTTGATCTAGGCGCCACGTCAGCCGCCAATATCTCACTTTTCACGAGCAAGGGAATGAAGGTCTGCACCGAAGACCTGATTGTCGCGTCGACTGATCCAGATCTGCAGATCAAGGATTTCGACGGTAATCCTACCTACGACGTTGATCGCTTCCTGAAGGATAATCTCGCGTTTGAAATGCGGTCGTTCGACGCCGTCTTGTTCTGGGATATTGCGGATTATCTTCCGGAACCTTTGGTGAAACCAGTGATTGAACGTATCTGCTCGCTGATGAAACCCGGCGGGCATCTCCTGGCTTTTTTCCATACCAAGGATGCCGGTCCCAATTCACCCTACTCCCGTTATCACATTGCCGGCGAGGACACGCTGGACGTTCAACCCATCCCGCGAAAGGGAAGTGGTGGATATTACAAGCTCTTACGCGTCTTCAATAATCGGCACATCGAAAATCTGTTTCGCGACTTCGCTTCGCTTAAGTTCTTTCTTGCCCGCGACAACATGCGTGAAGTACTGATCATTCGCTGAAGATCTGATTCGAAATCACCCATTTTTTGTCGGTGCAGCCCCCTGATTGTCCGGAAGTGCATCTCCCTTAGTGTGGGGTATCGGGCTAATAACCAGTTCCGATCCGCGACTTGCTGCCTGCATACTGGGTTTACATGTTCATGAAGGCCCCAGTTGCGCGAATGAGTGCGCGGTTAGGACTGTTCCTTTGGCTGCTTGTCTGCGGTGGTGTATACGCCCGCGCGGACATAGCGCTATTTCTGGAAGAGCCACACGGGGAATTTGGCGCCTTCAATCCCACTGGTCATGCCGCGGTGTACTTAAGCGATGTCTGCGCAGAGAGTCCAACCAAGTTGCGCAATTGCTTCCCCGGTGAGCATGGTGTCGTCATCAGCCGTTATCATCGCGTGGCTGGATACGACTGGATCGCAGTACCCTTGGTCCCGTATCTCTATGCTGTAGCGCGACTGGATCAAGTGCCGTCATACGCTGACGAAAAAACCGTTGCTCAGCTCAGAGATGAATACCGGAGAGACTTCCTCGAAACGCTGATTCCGGATGCGCCAGATGGAGGCACACCGAAGGGTGACTGGGTCCAACTTATAGGCGCAGCCTATGACCGCAAAATGTATGTCTTCGAGATTGAGTCCAGTAAAGCGCAGGATGAGGAACTGATCGAGAAATTGAACGCCAGCACGAATCATGAGCAGTTCAATCTCTTCTTCCGCAACTGCTCTGATTTTGCGCAGAAAGTTTTCAGTATCTACTACCCGGGAAGCATGCACCGCAATTTCGTTGCGGACGCAGGCATTACCACGCCAAAGCAAATCGCCAAATCGCTGGTGAAGTATTCCAAGCACCATCCGGATGTTGAGTTCAGCGCGTCGTTCATTCCGCAGGTGCCGGGCACGCCGGCGAGCAAGCCGGTGCACGGAGTGTTGGAGTCGATTGTGCGGTCGAAAAAATACCTCGTCCCGCTAGCGTTCTTTCATCCGGTGATCGCAGGAACTATTGCCGCGGGATACCTGGCGCAAGGTCGTTTCAACCCTAATCATTACGCCAAGAATACGTTCGTTATTCCGCCCGACAAGGTGGCAGATCTCAGGGGCGAGCCGCGATCGGTAAGCGAGAATCGTGTGCGGTTGGAGAACCGGGAAACCTATCCTGCGCGCTAGCTTTCGCACGACGGACGCTAGTGTCAGTTGAGCCAGTGGAGACCGCCCACCGTAAGTTCACTCTCACGTAAGTTCATTCCGTGATCGCCTGTGTGCGAATGCGTAGCCGAATCAGCAGGTTGCGGCCGCTATTTCTCCGTCTTGACGATGCTCCATATCAGGAGGTATATTAATACTGAAATGGAGTTAGCTTGAATGGGCTTGCTTCAACAACCAATCGCCGGATTCTCAGACGGCAAATCCACGGATCTGTCTAAGAAAGAGGCACAGGTACGACTGAGTCCCGCAGCGTGTGGGGCGTTTTTCAAACTGATGGACGCCTGGCAGGTGCGCGATGTGGCGGCTCGGCAGCTACTGGGCGGAGTCTCTAACGGTGTCTACTATCAGATGAAGCGCGGACAGAAGAAGACACTTGATCAGGATAAGTTGACGCGCATATCGCTGCTGATTGGGATCTTCAAAGCCCTGAATATTCTTTACAGCCGAAAACTCGCCGATGCCTGGGTGAGTCTGGCCAATTCAAATCCCATGTTTGAAGGCGAACCTCCACTCACATACATGGTTCAAGGTGGAGTGCCGGCACTGGTGCGCGTCCGCCAACTTCTGGATGCACGGCGCGGCAGCCTTTGATCCCCAAGACGACATATATTCGGCAAGACGATACGCACCGTCTGATCCCCAGCCGTTATAGCGATCAGAGCGTTCTATCCCGCCTGTCAGGCAGTAACAAAGAGCTCGCCGAGTTGTTTGAACTGGATGGCGCCACCAATGACCGCCTGCTTGGAGAATCTAATCTTCTGCCGGGCATCAGCGTTCATGAGTTGTTGTTTGGGGTCGATTACGCTCACATCGTGAATGCCGCGTTCACACATGCGCATCCGGAGGGGAGTCGCTTCAATGGACCCGACCGCGGCGCGTGGTATGCCTCGTTCGAACTGGAAACCTCAGAGGACGAAGTTGTTTTTCACAAGCAACGTGAACTGGCGGAAATCAACTGGACGGAATCTGAGACGTTTACCTTCGACGACTACCTCGCCGATTTTCGCGCCGAGTTCCACGACATCCGGGCCGATAAGCGTTACAGCGATTGCATTGATCCGGAGAAGCACACGAAATCGCAGCGCCTGGGAAGGGAATTGCTGGCGGCGGGATCAGCGGGGATCGTGTATCCGAGCGCGCGGAACAAAGGCGGGACTTGCATCGTCTGCTTTCGACCTGCGCTGGTTACAAATGTACGGCTCGGACTGCAGGTGAGCGTCGCGTTTAGTAAGGCGGGATCATCGCCTGCGATCAAACGACGGCGTCGTCAGCGCGGACGGGTCTCCTTCGAAAACTAAACCGTCTCCAGTTCCTCTTCTAGCAATTGCTTGTTGTAGAGTTCGGCGTAGTAGCCATTCAACGCGAGGAGGTCTTCGTGTTTGCCGAGTTCGACGATGCGTCCGCCGGAGAGTACCGCAATCTGATCCGCATTACGGACCGTGGAGACACGGTGCGAGATGAAGATCGTAGTCCGACCTTCCATGACTCTCTTCAGATGATCGAGAATGCGTTCTTCGGTGTAGGTGTCCACGCTGGAGAGGGCGTCGTCGAGAATTAAGATGCGCGGGTTCCTGATCAGTGCCCGCGCGATAGCCGTGCGCTGCTTCTGCCCCCCTGAGAGCGTAATGCCGCGCTCGCCCACCATGGTGTTGTAGCCTTCCGGGAAGCCTTCGATATCCTGCGCGATGTTCGAGCCTTGCGCTGCTTGCCGAATCTCTTCGTCGGTTGCGCTCTCTACTCCAAAGGCGATGTTCTCGCGGATGGTGTCGCTGAACAGAAACGTTTCCTGCGGAACGAAGCCGATGCTGTGGCGTAGATTGCTGAGCGAATAATCTTGCAAGGCGCGCCCATCCAGCAGGACTTCGCCACGTGGAGTGTCATAAATCCTGGGAATCAGGCTGACCAGGGTAGTCTTGCCCGATCCGGTGGGTCCCACAATCGCAAGGCTCGTACCTTCAGGTACTTTCAGGTTGATATCGTGCAGGACGGTCGATCCGTCCGGATACTTGAAAGTTAAGTTACGGAATTCAATTTCGCCCGCGATTGGCGCGTTCGCAAGGGAAGACGCTCGTGGCGAGTCGACGATTTCAGGCTTCTCGGTAAGGATCTGGTTGATGCGACCCATCGAGGCCGTTCCACGCTGGAAGATATTAATGACCCAGCCGAGAGCGATGATCGGCCATGTGAGCTGCACCATGTACGTGAGGTAAGCGACAAATGCGCCCGGAGTCATATGACCTTCGATGACTTGCCGGCCGCCTAGCCACAGCACCAGCACCACGGCAACACCAAGCATGGCTTCGAGCGTCGGCCAGAGCATGCCCATCAAACGCACTAACTTCAGGCTGCGCGCGATGTATTCCTGATTGTCTTTCTCGAATAGCCGTATCTCGGCATCTTCCTGCGCGAAAGCGCGAATGATGCGAGCTCCTGAGAAGTTTTCCTGAGCGCGTGCTGAAATATCCGAGAACTGTGCCTGTATGCGTTCGAAGCGCTCATGAATACGCGAACCAAAATACTGAACCACGATGCTGGCGACGGGGAGCGGCAAGAAGGTCAAGAGCGTCAGCCGCGGACTCATCTTGATCATGAAGGCCAGCGCACCGGCCGTGTACACGATGGTGTTCGCCGAATACATGATCGCGGGTCCGAGCAACATGCGCACGGCGTTGAGGTCATTCGTGGCTTTCGCCATGATGTCGCCGGTGCGGGTGCGCTGGTAGTAGGAGTAGGAGAGGGTTTCCAGGTGCGAGAAGAGGTCGTTGCGGAGATCGAATTCGATATCGCGCGAAATACCAATCACGATCCAACGCGTCAGAAATTGGAAGATGCCCTTGCCAAGCGCAATAGCTACCAGGAGCAGCGAATAGACAACCAGTTTGTGGTGCGTGATCCCCGTACTAAGATCGTTGACGGCGACCCGGATCACCTGGGGGAAGAGGATCCATATGCCGTTCGTCATCAGCACCGACACGGTTCCCCAGAAGAGCCCGGAACGATATCTCTTCAAGTAAGGGAAAAGTGGGCGCAGTTGTTTGAGCATTGCCTGTATTTAGATTCTATCGTAAGCGCAGAGACGCTTTTTCCGCGAAAGTACCGGCTTAGGTCGGAACTTTCAGTAGCAGATATCCACCGGCGAGGCCGAAGAGTAGGTCGGGCGACCAAGCAGCGAGCGCCGCTGGCAGTTGATTGGCATTTCCCATGGCTTCAAAGAAACCCATGCCCACCCAATAGAGGACAGCAATGCCCACGGCCATCGCTACACCGGCAAGAGCGCCACGGCGGCCTCCGCGCAGAGCAAAGGGTACGGCGAGGACTGCCATCACGAATGTCATCAGCGGGAAGGCGAACTTCTTTTGCAGTTGCACGCGCAGGCGCACCACGTCGAAGCCACTCTGCTTCAGGTCGTTGATATAGCGGCGAAGCTCGTCGTAGCTCATCTCCGACGACTGCTTCACTTCCTTCTTGAAATAGTTCGGCGGCTCTGGCAGCTCTGCAAACGTTGCCACGTCGAAGGTGTGGTAGTCCTCGACCGTCATCCCATTGAAGGTGCGCGTCCAGCCTTGCTCGAAGACCCATTTATTCAGCGTGTCGGACCAATGTGCCCGCGAGGCGTAGATTCGTTTCGTCAATTCGAACGTTTTGGGATTGAACTCGAAGACGGAAATGCCGCCGAAGCGATTCTGGTCCGGATCGAAAAGTTCGTAATACCAGATGCTGGAGTTCTGCCCGAAAATCCACTTCTGGTCCGGCCGCAAATACGTCTGCGGAGGCTTGCCCTTGATCTCATTGCGCAGAGCGTCCTGCTTCTTGTTCAATTGCGGGAGATAAAGCTGATCGAAGAAGAACAGGCCGACTGCTACCATCGCCGCAACCGCCAGCACCGGAATGATGATGCGATAGATGCTGACGCCAGTCGCCTTCATTGCAGTAATCTCGTTGGTCTTCTCCAGCAGGCCGAACGTGATCAGGACCGCAAGCAACATGCTCATCGGCGTGCTGTTGTACAGGAAGTATGGCGTGACCGTGAGCAGATATTGGCCGATCACCGTGATGGGCACGCGACCCAAATCCTTCAACAGCTCGAAGAAGGTAAAGACCAGCAGCAGCATCAGGAATGTGCCGACAATCATCGCCAGGTAGACGACGAAATCTTTCAGAACATAGTCATCGAGCAGCAGGGGGAACTGCGCGCTAAATACACGCTTGCGCGACACTGCCCGGGCGAAGGCGTCGGATGAGGTTCGCGATCCGGCAACCAGGGGCGTTCCATTCTGAAAGCGACCGCGTAGACGGTTCCACGCCCCCTTCAAGGTGCCAATCTCGATGGGAACGCGGTCTACCCGCCACAGCAGCACGAGTCCGGTAAAGAAGAAGACGATATTGCCCATCCAGATTGCCGGGCCGACGGGCATCTTGCCAGAACGAGCAAACGACATTCCGGCCAGTGAAAGGAAGTAATAAAGAAAAACGAGCCCGATGGTCAGAACAAAGCCCGTCGACTTGCCGCCCTTCTTCGCCGATAACCCTAGCGGAATTCCCACCAGCGCCAGTACGAGGCAGGCAGTGGGCAAGGCAAGCCGCCGGTGAAACTCGATCATATAAAGACGGCGATGCATCTCGTCGGCGGTTTTCGCTTTGTCTAGAAGCGCTGGAGTCGAGAGCTCCGCCACCGGCAAAGTCGCCTGGCTCTGAGAATTGGTCGTAGGCAGCTGAATCGGTATATCGGATCGGGAGAACGTCGAAATCGAATATTGTTCAGGTTGCCGCGGAACCGTTTCTTGCGATGAACCGTTTTCGAGATGCAATCTCAGCTTGTCGGGCCCTTCGCTGACCACGACTCCATGCTCCGCAACGGTGATCTTTGGCGTCGCCGGATTGGAGATGTCTGCGAGGAATACGCCCTTCCACTGGGCTGCACCGGTTCCACTGCGCGAGTCTTCTACATATAGGACGTAATCCTTGAAGTCTTCGTAGAAGACGCGCGGCTGAATCTCGAACGAAGCCTGGGAACTCTTCAGCTTGTCCTGCAAGTCGCTCAGAGCAGCGGCCGATCTCGGCGCGAAATAGAGATTGTTTGCCAGCGCAATCAACCAGGCGATGACGGCGAAAATCGAAATGATCTTCAGGAAGGTGGACGAACCCATGCCCATCGCGCGCATGGCCGTGACTTCGCTGTCGGCTGCCAGCCGGCTGAGTCCAATGAGGATTCCGACCAGAACTGCCATAGGCAGTGTGACTGTAAGAGCGGTCGGAATAGTGAACAGGAAGAGCTGCGCGACGCTGGGAAGGGGGGCGCTGTTTCTGACCACTAACTCCAGGATGCGAGCCAGATCGCGCATGAAAATCACGAAAGTGAAGATCAGGGCGCCGATCAGCGCGTGCGAGGTCACCTCGCGCAGGATATAGCGGGTCAGAATGCGCATGGCTACACAGCCGTATTTCGAGTTTAACAGAAGGCTGGAGGGGCCCAGCGAGGGCAGAACGCACAAAAACTTGCCACCCGACAAACAAACCTGCAAAACTAAAAATCAATGTCAGTTATTCGCGTCGCTTTTCTCTGGCACATGCACCAGCCCTTTTATAAGGACCTGGCCACAGGCAAATACCGCCTGCCCTGGGTTCGGATGCATGCCCTGAAGGATTATTACGGAATGGTGAAGCTGCTCAGTGAGTTTCCTGAGGTTCACCAGACCTTCAACCTGGTTCCTTCGCTGATCACGCAAATTGAGGATTACGTCGGCGGAAAGGCACAAGACCCATTTCTTGATGTGGCTTTGAAGCCTGCAGCGGATCTCACGCCGGCCGACAAGCGTTTCGCGCTCAGCTATTTGTTCCAAGCAAATACAGCGCACCTTATCGCTCGTTATCCGCGTTATCAGGAGCTATGGAATCAGTTCCAGGGGGCGGGACAGAACGTCGAACGAGCCCTTGCTTCATTTAGGGCGCAAGATTTCACAGACTTGCAAGTGCTCTCGCAGATCGCATGGTTCGACGAATACTATCTGCTGAACGCTGACGTGCGAGCCCTGATCCACAAAGGTCGCGACTTCACTTTGGAAGATCAGCAGTTTGTTGGGAAATTTCAGCAGAAGATTCAGGACTCGGTTCTACCTGCGTATCGCGAAGCAGCGCAAAAGGGGCGGATCGAGATTTCGACGTCGCCGTTCTATCATCCAATCCTTCCGCTGTTGTGCGACTCCAACCAGGGAAGAGTCTCTTCACCCAATCTGCTTTTGCCGCAGAAGCAGTTTGCGCGTCCTGATGATGCCCGCGAGCAGTTGAAACGCGGACTTGATCTGCACGAGCAGGTATTCGGCAACAGACCACGGGGCGTGTGGCCGTCGGAAGGCAGCGTCTCCGAACAGGTACTGGGGATCGCGCATGAACTCGGCGTCCAGTGGATGGCCACCGATGAAGGCGTTCTCGGACGCAGCCTTGGCATGGCGTTTGATCGCAGCAATACCGGACATCTGTCGGCTACGAATGCCGAGAAGCTCTATCAAGGATATTTGTATCGGCAGGGCAGTACGCAGATGCGAATGGTCTTCCGCGACCACAGCCTGTCGGATCTGATTGGCTTCGTATATTCCGGCATGCCGGCCAAGGAAGCCTGCGATCACTTCATCAAGAACATCAAGGAAGCTGCGCAGCCGGTTCTAGCTAAAGGCCAAGATGCACTGATTCCGATCATCCTCGACGGCGAGAATGCGTGGGAGTTCTATCCGGGATCCGGCCGCGAATTCCTACGGCGCGTCTATGATGCGCTTCAACATGATCCCCAAATTGAAGCGCTGAGTATTGGAGAGGCGCTCGACCGGCAAAAGGAATATCCGCAGCTCAAGTCGCTGGTTCCCGGGTCGTGGATCAATGCCAACTTCAACGTTTGGATCGGTGCTCCCGAAGACAATCGTGCATGGGACTATCTTGCCGATGCGCGCGACTTTTACGAGCATCGCGCGCCTGCGGTCTCGGATGCGCAACGGAAACTTGCCTTCGAAGAGTTAATGATTGCCGAGGGCAGCGATTGGAACTGGTGGTACGGCCCCGAGCATCATTCGGCAAACGATCGCGACTTCGACGAACTCTATCGCAAGCATCTCTCGAACGTGTACCAGGCGCTGGGCGCTGAGGCTCCGTCGTACCTGGCACAGCCAATAACTACTACTGCCATACGCCCCGCATGCAGTTCTGCAGACTGCGTTCATCCATCCGCGCATTGGTAGTGAACACCCGCGTTACTTCGACTGGCTTGGAGCCGCCATGTATACCGCGGATCGCCATTCGGGCGCGATGCACGGCAAACAGTTCCTGCTCGACGCGATCTATGCAGGTGTCGATGCAGAGCGCTTATATGGACGACTGGACTTCGCCGGCGCGCTTCCGGCGGAAGCTTTCTTTATCGCTGTAGACATCGAAGTAACGCAACCGAATGCGGCGGCGACAGAAGACCCGACCCGCTTGCAATTAAAGGCGGAAGTTGCCGGAACTCTACAAGGTTGGGCTCTGCGCAACGGCCATGAACGCCGCGTCTTGCAGGCGCAGCCGGGAACGACGGTCGCGCTTGTGCCGCATCGTCGTGCGTTCGAGTTCGAACTGCCTCTGAAGGTGCTGGGAGTTGCAATCGGAGCAAACATCGCGCTGCGCTTCAGCCTTTGGACCGACGGGCTTCCTCTGGATGCGCTTCCGCTAGAGGGCGCACTGCACCTACAGGTCGTGAGCGAAGAGGACGAACTGAAGGGAAACGTCTACCGGTAAAAGGGAAACCCCATCCATGCTTGCGCGGGATGGGGCGTGAACTGAAAGAACCCTTACTGAGCGGCTATCCGAGAACCCTCGCCCATCGGCCGATTCAACTCCAGAATCAATTCTGTCCCCGCAGGAATCATGAGATCGTTGTGATTCATGAGCCAGCGAACGGTCGATGCCGTGGCGCCAACGCCTGCGCCGATCAACGCTCCCTCAGGACCGGCTGCTAATGCACCAACTCCAGCGCCGAACCCGGTTCCTATGCCGCCGATAACCAGATCGTGGCGCGAGGGGTGCCCGGGGCCTCTGATCTGGCCTTCCTCATTCACATCAAGGGCCTTCGGATTGCCAGTGTCCACTACGGTCGCCGAAATCAGGTAAGACTCGCCCGAAGGCAGTGTGACCGACGCCGGATGCAGATCGATCATGGGCTTGCCCCTGATGCGCCGTGGAGAGTTGGTTCGCAGCACTTCGCCGCGGACTGTGGAGCCCACGGGGATGATCACTCGACCTTGATACGACACAGCCTCCGTCACAGCTCCCGAGAAGCGATCGCCGCGCCGGTTGTCGGTCGTAATTGTATTGCTCATCTTCATGCGAATCGCAGTTCCGGGTGGCAGTGACATTGTGCTTGTAACTGGCGGAATGTCGGTAACTGTGACTCTGTCGGCAGTTGGTTTGGCTGAGGCAATCTCGGTGGTAGCCGGTTGTTGCGCCACGGCAAGCGCCGCGCAGAATGCGAATGCTGCAATGAGGGAGACTCGGTTCATCCTTCTACTCCTTGGCCGGAGCGTAAAGCACCCTCGAATCGCCGAACAACTACAGAAAGCATCCGAGAACCACACTGAACAATGTCACTCGTGGGACGCCGCTCTGGTGAGTGATGCTGCGGCAGATGTGCTCTCCATCACGCCTTTCGAGAAAAGTCATAACGTATAATCAAGAGTTTCAGGTCCCCTGCGGACGAGAACCAGCTGGCTCCGGTCCCTTCGACGGCGCACTCATTTCAATTCTTAATTGGCCGTGCAAAACACGCGGCCCACGAGGACAGGCATGACACTGATTGCAGATATCCGAGGCCGCGAAATCCTGGATTCACGCGGCAATCCCACGGTAGAAGCAGAAGTTTTCCTGACCAGCGGTGCAGTTGGCCGCGCGGCCGTTCCCAGCGGCGCCTCCACCGGCGAGCACGAGGCGGTTGAGCTGCGCGACGGCGACAAGTCGCGCTATCTGGGCAAAGGCGTAACCAAGGCGGTCGAGCACATCAATGGCGAGCTCGCGGACGCCCTCATTGAGGAAGACGCCGAAGATCAGCGCGCACTCGATCAGAAAATGATCGAACTGGATGGCACAGAGAACAAGAGCCGCCTGGGCGCGAACGCCATTCTTGCGATCTCGATGGCGGCTGCACGTGCGGTCGCGAATCTGTACGAGATGCCGCTCTACCGCTATCTGGGTGGCGTGAACGCCAGCGTGCTGCCAGTTCCGATGATGAACATCCTCAACGGTGGCGCGCACGCCGATAACAACGTCGATTTCCAGGAATTCATGGTAATGCCCGTGGGTGCGCCATCGTTCTCCGAAGCGCTGCGCTGGGGCGTCGAAGTATTCCACACGCTCAAGGGCGTGCTCAAGAAGCGCGGCTACAACACCGCCGTTGGCGACGAGGGCGGATTCGCTCCGTCGGTGAAATCGAATGTGGAAGCGATCGAAGTTGTACTGGAAGCGATCCAGTTAGCTGGCTACAAGCCGGGCGAGCAAATCGGCGTAGCGCTCGATCCTGCCGCCAGCGAACTGTTCCAGGACGGCAAGTACGTATTCAAGAAGTCCGATAAGTCGACGAAGACTCCCGAAGAAATGGCCGCCTATTGGGCGAAGTGGGTAAAGGACTACCCGATCGTCTCGCTCGAAGATGGCTTGGCCGAGGACGATTGGAAGGGCTGGAAGATCCTGACCGACGAAGTCGGCAGCAAGATCCAGTTGGTCGGTGACGATCTGTTTGTCACCAATGTGAAGCGCCTGCAGCAGGGAATCGACAAGGGCGTCGGCAATTCCATTCTGATCAAGGTCAACCAGATCGGTACCGTGACCGAGACCCTCGATTCGATCGATCTCGCCCGCCGGAATGGCTACACGTCGGTTATCTCGCACCGCTCCGGCGAGACGGAAGACACATTCATCGCGGACCTGGCGGTTGCGACGGGAGCAGGGCAGATCAAGACTGGTTCCGCTTCGCGCACCGACCGTATTGCGAAGTACAACCAGTTGCTGCGGATCGAGGAAGAACTTGGATCGGCTGCACGGTTCCTTGGCCTGAAGGCATTGAATTACCACGGCGACGCTAAGGCGAAAGCCAGCGCGTAATTCTTTGAATTCTAAAAAACAGAGCGGCGGCCGAATTTGGTCGCCGCTTTTTTCTTAATCCCGTGTTCAAGGGAATGGAACCGCTGCGAAATAACATGGGATTGTGGTACGGTCCGGAATGTATATCTCGATTGAACGCTTGGAGGCAGAAATGCGAAAAGCCTTTGTCATTTTCTTCGTTGCTTGCATGTCGTCGCTCGCCGTTGGCCAGGCCGCTGATCTAAGCCAGCCGGCGACGAAACAAGATGTGATGGTGATGTTCCGGGAGATGCGATTCGAAGAACAAATGAAAGGAATTCAGGAGAGCGTAGCACAGCAGTTTCAAGGTATGGCTAACCAGGTCATGCAGCGCGCTGATATCAAGAGTCTCACGCCTGAAAAGCAGAAGAAGTTCCACGATTTGATGGAGCAGGAAATGCGGCAGTCCATGAATGTCTACCCTGTGTCGGAGATGATCGATGATTTCGCTCCCGTTTATGCGAAGTATTTGACGAAGGCTGATGTGAAGGGCATTACCGACTTCTATCATTCCGCGGCTGGAAAGAAGTTGCTGGATGTGTCACCCAACGTTTCGCAGGAGGCGATGGCCATCATCGGACCCAAGATGCAGGAGCGCATGACGAAGTCGATGGAAGAAATGCAGCAGCGCGCAAAAGAAATTTTTGACGACCCGGATACAGGTACTTCACACCCGCAGTCCAAAAACTAGTTTCTGCTTAGCCGCGATCAGCGTGGATCAGCGCTTGCCTGCGGCTGAGAAGGTCCTACTTCACCGACCACGCCCGTAATCTTTGTGTCGGTTCGGAATTTGCGATAGTCGCTATATGTCGTGTTCTGCTGGAAGCGGCCAGTGACAAACGCCACGCGTCCACTGCCTTTCAGATATTCGCGGCTGGGTAGCCAGGTTTCGCCATTGATCCGCGCCTGCTCGAACTCAAAGTGCGCGCCTTTGTGGAGCTTGAAGAGGAAAAGCCCGACGGCAAAGTCATCGAACAAATCGGCTTCGACTTTCACCACTTGATAGTCGGCAGCATCGATCCACAGCTTACCGCGCATCTTGGCCAGCAGATGTTCCCAGCGCTTATCCGGCTTATATGAGGGATTCGGCTCTGCAGAAACTACATAGACCTCCCGCCCATCGGTCTGCTCCTCACCATCGAGTTTGAAGTTGTAGACCTTCTTGACGCCGTCGGCGATTTCGCGTTCGTCTCGTTCCTCTTTGTCGAGCGGCGGAGGCTGACCATCATCCGCGTGCTTTTCCTTCCACTTCTCTAAGTCGCGTTGGTGTTGTTCTTCATGCTTCTTTTGCTCAGCGCAGTATTTGTCGAGCTTCTCGGTCTCTTTCTTCTGCTCACCGTCATTCAGCGGCTTGTCATCCTTTTCAACCAGCTTCTCGTACCAGTCACCGCGGCAAGGCATGAAGACTTCGTAGGTGTGAATCTCAGTTTTCTTCACTTGCCCTTTTCCATCGAGCTCCTGGTTTACCTCCCGCTGACGAAAGATGTAGTTGTGCTGGATGTCCAGATTCTCGCGATATTTGGCAAGAGACCGATCGATGATCTCGGAGGCGGTGAGTTTTGGGTTGAGTGTTGGCGCGCGCTCGTGGACTGCGGCTGGCACGGTTTCCTGCGCGAGGGCCGCTGAGATGACGAAAAAACAGATGGCAACGAGTGCTACTCTCATGGTTCGTCTACTCATAGAACACGTCTAGAGTGTAGACGACTCGATTGCCGCTGATATTACAGCCCTGTCTCATCGGGAATTCCGGAGCCATCATTTAGAATTCTTGGTTCACATTTTCCTAGGAAGAAGAATGCCGAAACCAAAACCTCTTGTCCTGATCATTCTTGATGGATGGGGCTATAGCCCTAAGACCGAAAACAATGCAATTGCCCTGGCGCGCAAGCCGACCTACGACAAACTTCTCGGCGAGTACCCGAATACTCTGATTTATACCAGCGGCCGTTACGTCGGCCTACCCGAAGGCCAGATGGGCAACAGCGAAGTCGGCCACCTGAATATCGGCGCTGGCCGCGTCGTTTACATGGACATCGTGCGCATCGACATGGCGATTGAGAACGGACAATTGTTCGAGAATCCCGTGCTGAAGGATTGCATGAAGAATGCCCGCATTGGCGGTCGGCGCCTTCATCTGTTCGGGCTTGTCTCTGACGGCGGCGTGCACTCGCAGCAAGCACACATCTACGCTTTGTTGAGGATGGCCAAGCAGCAGGGAGTCGAGCGCGTGTTCCTGCACTGCTTCATGGACGGACGCGATACGCCTCCGAACAACGGCGCCGGATACGTTGAGCAACTCCAGCAGAAGATGCGCGAATACGGTGTCGGGAAAATCGCAACGGTTTCCGGCCGCTATTATGCAATGGATCGCGATAAGCGCTGGGATCGTGTGTCCAAAGCTTTCGACGTGATGGTAACCGGCAACGGCGGTGCTGCGCGCTTTGTCGATCCAGTGCAGGGAATTAAAGATTCGTACAACAAGGGCGTTACCGACGAGTTCATTATGCCGTTTGTCTGCACCGACAACAAGGGCGAGCCGCTGGCGACGATTCGTGACGACGACTCTTGTATCTGCTTCAACTTTCGCGCCGATCGCGTTCGCGAAATCACTCGAGCGTTGTGCCGCAATAGCGGTGTGACCGCCGATGCCGGCCGCGATCTTCCCGATGCCGAGGGACTCGATGCCGTCATCCCTCGCACAAGTGTGCCGAAGGACCTGAAATACGTTTGCATGACGCAGTACGATCCCAAGTTCACGCTGCCGTACGTCGTCCCTCCGGAGTCGCTCGACAACATCCTTGCTAATGTGATGGCGAATGTCCAATGCGAAACCTGCGCGTGGCCGAGACCGAAAAGTATGCGCACGTTACGTACTTCTTCAACGGCGGCGTGGAGAAGCCTTTCCCCGGCGAGGATCGCATGATGGTTCAGTCTCCCAAGGTTGCGACTTACGATCTGAAACCCGAGATGAGTGCCGAGGGAATTGCCGATAACGTTGTGAAGGCCGTCAACGATAACGCCTTCGACGTGATTGTGGTCAACTTCGCCAATGCCGACATGGTCGGTCACTCGGGCAAACTGGCGCCGACGATTAAAGCGGTCGAAACCGTCGATGCGTGCCTGGGCCGCATATACCAGGCAGTAAAGCAGCACGGCGGTGCGATGTTAATTACCGCCGACCATGGCAACGCAGAGATGATGGTCGATCCCGTGACCGGCGGCCCGCATACCTATCACACGACGAATCCCGTGCCGTTCATCGTAGTCTCGGAAGACGGGAACAAATTCACCCTGCGCAAAGATGGCGCGCTGCAGGACATTTCTCCAACCGTGCTGGGAATTCTGGGCGTGCCACAACCGAAGGAGATGTCCGGCAAGGATCTGAGAGTCAAGCTGGGATAGACACTTCGAAATGCAGATGCCTCGTTTCGCTCGTCATGACAATCGGTTCGTGGTGATTCCCGAAACTGAGTTTTGCTTGTCATCACGAGCGAGCGCCGCGAGCGAGAGATCTGCAGTTGCTTTCTTGCTTGTACGTGAAAAATGAAAGTCGTCATCGTAACGCAGTACCACTTCTCGCTCTGGAATGCGCCGCAGTCCTTTATGGATAGTCTGCGGCGCGAATTCCCGGATATCGAGTTTGTTTACCGTCCCAACTACGACAATATCGAAGACTACATCTCGGACGCAGACATCATGGTCGCCGCTTCGCTTCGGCCCGAGCAGTTCCGCTCTGCGAAAAAACTGCGGTGGATTTACTCGACTGCAGCTGCTGTCCACCAACTAATGTTCCCGGAGCTCGTCAACAGCGACGTGATTCTCACCAACGCCAGCGAGGTTCATGGTCACTGCGTTGCGCAGCACGTGATCGCGTTGATCTTTGTTGCCGCTCGGCGCATTGACGTGGATGTTCGCTACCAGCAGAAACGCTATTGGGGGCAAGAGGATCTGTGGCAACAGCGTCCGCGCCCACGCGAAGTGGATGGCGCAACGCTCGGTCTAGTTGGCGTTGGGGCGATTGGTCGCGATGTTGCCCATATGGCATCTGCAGTCGGCATGCGCGTTGATCGCCGTCAGAGAACACCCGCAGCGAGGAGTTGATTGGCTTCCCGCCGACTCTCCCGAGCGCTCGCGGCACGCCGTTTACGGGATCGATCAACTCGACCGCATGCTGCAGGAAGCGGACTTCGTAGTTCTCGCTGCGCCCACGACCAACAGTACCCGACGTCTAATGAATGCTGAGCGCCTGGCACATATGAAGCCGGACGCATGGTTGATCAACGTAGGCCGCGGTGCGCTGGTTGACGAGTCTGCACTTATACAGGCGTTGCGCAGCAAAACACTTGGCGGCGCCGCCCTCGACGTCTTCGATACCGAGCCTCTGCCAGCCGATTCGCCTCTGTGGGGTTTCGAGAACGTCATCATCACGCCGCATGTTGCCGGCATGACCGACAAAATCTGGGAGCGGCATTTCGAATATTTCAGCGAAAATCTGCGCCGCTTTCTGGCTGGCAGCCCGCTGCTCGGAGTAGTTGATAAGACCAAGGGCTACTAACGTTTTCTGATTTAGTCCTTTTCGAGCCTACGGCGCCGGCGTATGATCTCGCGCTATTGGGGCGCTTTTCCTTCCCGATCGTCTTCCCTCTGAAGGAAAAGCCTATATACCGGGCCACTCATCGTGTGTAGTTTCTTTCGCGCGAATCGCGAAAGCTGCTGCCCGAAGATCGTCTGCCGAGGAGGCACGTATGCTGAAAAGAATTGGAGTTTCACTGATCTCGATTCTGGCGTTGCTGAGCACAGTTGCAGCTCAGAAAGCCAAGGAAGTTTCCGATGCTGAATACACGAAGCAGGCCCTGTCGGCCGCTCCGAAAGACATTGCAAAAGATGCGGGAGTTATCAGGGTGGGCACCGATGGCAGTATGACCACGCTTCGCGAAAGCAAGAACGGGTTTACGTGCCTGGTGATGGGTACCGACAAGATGTGCAACGACGCCAACAGCATGGCGTTTATCCACGCGATGATGAAGCATGAGCCGCCGCCAGACAAACTGGGCATCTCCTACATGCTCACCGGTGATGGCGGCGCCAGCAACACCGATCCGTATGCAACAGCGAAGACAGCCACCAATCACTGGATCGTAACCGGACCGCACATCATGCTCTTCGGTCCCGCGAGTAAAATGTTGGGATATCCAGAGACGGCAGATGCGGATCCGACCAAACCCTACATGATGTGGGTGGGAACACCGTATGAGCACGCCATGATCCCGGTGGGCTCGTCGAAATAAAGACACGGTGGGCCGGCGGTCGAGTCTAGGCCATCGCGGCCGCGCGCGCCTGAACTGTTCCCATTTGCGAGATCTGCTTGCTGATCAACTGCCGCAAACGTGAGCGCTCGTCGAGTGTGATGTCGGCGATCTCGAAGCTGATTCCGCCCGCTACTTCGTGAAATAGAACGTGGCTGCGGAGCGTCCGCATGCCGACCTGCATTTCGAGCATCGCGTCCATGCCGAGCGGCAGGCGATTTTGCTTCGTGGCAAGTCCGCCGCCGAGACTTAAGGCAGAGAGGGACACCACGGTTTTCCCCTTGGAACTGACAGCTGTCGCGTTCAACGCGGTCTCAGGCGAGACGCGTGGATAGCGCCGCTGCCGAACCCACGACTTTGCTGTGCCATCCAAAGGCTTCATGGTGAGCTCTTGTTGCGAGAGACCGCATTTCGGGATCACTTCGGCGGCGCGAATGGGATTCAGCATTTCCAGTGCCTGCGCGGCTGCAACGCGCAACTCGCGCGGATGCGTCCACGACAGGAACTTGCGCGCCGACACGATTTCCGTCATCAGAGGCTCAGCAGAACGCATGCGCAATCGCGCCAGAGCTTCGATGGACTTCACCTGCAAATAGGGAACTGAAGCCGCTTTTCCACCGCCCGATGCCATATCAGTGAGCTTGAGCGCCGGAAGGTTTTCACCAGTGAATCCAATTTCATCGAGCGCCAGCGGAAGAATTAGCGGATCGAGATAATCCAACATGCTCATCAGCAGTTCGCCGCGCGCTTCCGATCCCGCCATGGCGATCATTCGCACCGCAGTGTCCTGCTGTTGCCGATTCCACAATCCCATGCGGCTCGGAATTTCCGACAGCAGCAGCGGCATATCGATCCGGCTCAGCAGTGCCAGCGATTGTAGAGACTCTTGCACTGTCCTCTTCAAGAACATGTCGCGCAGATGGCCAGTTGCATCGTTTCCAAGCTGCATCAGCACATTCACAAAACGCGTGCATTCATCTTTGGTTACTGCCTTGGAGAACTGCAGAGCCAATTCCTCGGCCGCTGGTTTAGGAGTACGACGCAGCACGTCAGACAATCCCTGCGGAGGCATTCCACTGCGGCTGGCTTCCGCAACAAAATCGCGCAAACGATTTTGCACCGAAATCCTGGGCCGAATATCTTTGGCGACCATTGGTTGCTGGGTTTCAATCCGTTGCAAACTCGCCATAGACTGTTCTACCGCCGCATAGTCACGCGTGTTGAGGGCTTCCTGCCCGAGTCGAACGAAAGTGGCGCTCAGCAGCGTGGATAGTTCCAGTTCGGTTTCGCGACTCAGTTGGCGGCCAGCAGCCAGTATCGCTGACTGCAACAACCCTGTTTCGCCCCGCGCATAAAGATCTGCCATCTCGGTCAGGCCCATCGCTGCTTTGCGACGCGCTTCCGAATCCGTGTTCTCAAGACCGCGAAGGTAGTTGCGCAAAATCTTCGTGGACGTAGGGCCATCGCGGCGTCCAATTAACTGTTCAACGTAGTTGCGAATGTTGCGCGGAGGAACGCACCACGAGTCATCCGATAGCAGAACGTTGCGCTTCGCCCAATCGGGAACCGTCGCCCAGAATTGTTTGTCTAGGATGTCTGAATGCGATTCGGCAGCCACTCCCGCGCGCGCCATCTTGTCTTCCTGGTGGCGCAATATCCGCCGCAGCGAATCAAGCTCTTTGGTCATGCGCTCGAGCGACTGGTGAATGGCGTTGTATTTCACGTCGCCGCGCTCGTAGCTCTCCACGGCGTAACGAATCGCCAGGTGCTCTGCGAGTTCGAGCAAGTCCGGCATTTTCTGCTGTCCATCGAAGGCGTTCGAAGCCGCCGAATAAAGAGCCTGGTACAGAGCCGCGTAGCCACCTGACGGAATCTGCTGTGCTTCGGCGTTCAACTTCTCGAGCGCGACCTCTCCGTTGCCAGGATCACCGCAGGTGGAGAGAAAGCGGATCACTCCCAGCACATCTTCTTCGTGGAGCGGAGCTTTGACTTCGGCTTCGTGTGCGGCGACAACCTGTCCCACTTGCGTCGAACTGTGGGCGCCCTCGGCGGCAGAAATCAGCTGCAGCAGTTTCTTCGGATCGGTGAGCCACTCAGCCATATGGCCGGGCACACCACCGAGCGTAGCTGCGGCGATTTCCGCGGCTACTGTAGTGGGATTCCCGCTGTCATGCGCGATGAACTTAACTTCGTTGACCTTGATTCCGGCATTCTCGCCCAATGTGGTTCGCAGATTTTCCAGTAGTGCAGCCGGCTTCGATTCCGCAAAGCCCATCACGAGGTGCTGGAATTGGTCGACTCGAACTTGTGGCGAGAAATGAATACTGGAAATGCCCGCTGCGCTGAGCAGCTGGGAAAAACTCTTTTCGGCGGGACCAGTTTCCACTGGCACTCCGTCGAGCAAAAGCTTTGGCCCAGCAACACCCAGCAGCAATCCACTGCTTCCGGTCAGCATCTGCTGAAGATCGTTCCATGCCAGATCGAGTTGTTCTTCGGAGCGCCGGTGGGTCGCGCCGTAAAGGCGCACGTGCTTCAGGACTATGTTCAGGCTGCGGGCGAAAGCGCGCGCGGCCGCCATGCGGTCGGGCTGGGGAGCAGACGCCATGACCATGCGGACCTCGTTTCTCGTACTAGCCTAGGTCGCGGCGGTAATCGTTTGTAGGTCACGAAGGCGTGTTGGCCTTCAGGCGCTGTACTTTAGTGTTTCTCGCAAAACCAAGAGCCTGAGGGCAGTTACAAGGAACGGTCCCAAAAACGAAAAGGGCAGCCGAAGCCGCCCTCTTTGCCGAATTTTCTAAAGTCTTAGAGTAGCTGGACGTTCTCGGCCTGCCAACCCTTGGCGCCCTTCACTACGTTGAACTGTACTGCCTGACCCTCTTGGAGACTCCGGAAACCCTGTGACTGGATTGCCGAGAAGTGAACGAATACATCTTCGCCGTTCTGACGAGTGATGAATCCATAGCCTTTAGAGTCGTTGAACCACTTAACTGTTCCTTGTTCCATTGTGTTGCAAATTCCTTTTGTTGATATTGCGTGTTACCGGGGGGTACTGCAGGCAGGTGACTTCGAAGAGACTTGCTCGAGAACCGCTGGTATCTAAACGCAAAACAATCATACCAAAGGTTAGCAAGAAGCGCAATAACCAGTTCGCTATTAGTCCCAATAAGATACGCGCCCAAAGCTACTTACAGCCTACCTCTGAATGTACACTTCATAGATTAGAGGGCTGCTTTCCGGCTTTACCTTGAGGGTACGTGTTCCGAGGTCATCTATGGGACAGGGCCAGAAGCAGGTTACTTTCTTCTTACTACATGCAAACCTTTGAAAAACCGGCCGCAGAGGCGCAGGAACTTCTGAGCAAGCCGATCCGCGAGCTTGGCCTCCGGCTCGACGGTTCTCCGCTTGAGCGCTTCGTCCAGCAACTCTACCGGGAACTGGATAAGAAGGGCATCACCAAGTTTCGGCCCGCGTGCTATCTCTCCGACGAATGGGGCTGTCCTTCCGGAGAACCAGTCATTGGAATTCCGTTCTACCTGGCGGATTCGCACCTGGCACGACTCGAGCGCGAGATGAACGATCTGGAAGACTCTCGCGAAATCATGATGTACATGCGTCATGAGGCGGGACACGCCTTCAACTACGCTTACGAGTTGTTCAAGACTCCCGAGTGGCGCGAGTTGTTCGGATCATTTCGCCGCCCATATCGGGATGCGTATCGCCCGATCCCGTTTTCGCGCAGCTATGTGCGGCACATCGCAGGCTGGTATGCGCAAAAGCATCCTGACGAGGATTTTGCCGAAACCTTTGCCGTGTGGATGACGCCCGGCTCCCGTTGGCGGGAGAGATACCGGGGATGGCGCGCCATGGCCAAGCTGAAGTACGTTGATCGCATCGCGCGGAAAGTTGGCGAGATAGATCCGATTCGTCAGCGCGGACGCACCGATATCACCGTAGAGGAAATGGAAGCGACCGTCGCTGAGTTCTATCAGCGTTCCGGCGATGAAGGCGCAATGATCGCGGACCTGCCGCTGAACACGGATCTCGTCGATCTGTTCAACGCGTCGAAGCGACGTCGTAAAGGTGTGCGTCCCGCGGCCGATCTGATTCGCGAGCACCGCAAGGCGCTGATCGATAAGGTCACCTACTGGACTGGCGTACCGCGGCCGTTGATCAAGCGCCTGATTGAGTCGATCCAGGGGAAAGTCGCGGAATTGGATTTGCGCGTCGAGATTGCGCGGGAGACCGATCAACTGACGGAATTGACCGCCTACGCTACCACGCTCGCTATGAATTATCTGACGCGCGGAAAGTTTGTTCAGCCGTGAGATACATCACAGTATGAAGTTGGGCCCGGACACTGGAGCTCTTGATGAGTGACAAACTGAAAGTCGCGGTTCTCTACGACGTGTGGGAAGAAGATCCGCCCGTCGCCGAGCCAGAACCGGAAAAACCGAAACGCCGTAGCACCAAGAAGCGTCGCAAGAAGAAAAAAGAGAAGCATGATCGAGAAGAAATCTTCGAAGCGTTGCAGAAGCTCGGGCACGAGCCTTTCTATCAAGTGCTCGACGGTCGCATGCAATCGCTCTCCGCGCTGCCCAAGTGCGGCGCCGATCTCGTCTTCAATCTGATCGAGTCCTATGGTGGCGACGACACCAAGGAGATGAACGTCGCAGCGTTTATGGACCTTGTCGGCATGCCCTATACAGGTAGCGGTCCCCATGGGCATTTTCTCGCGCAGGACAAGGCGATTGCGAAAAAGATGTTCGCGTTCTATGGCATTCAGACGCCGTTCTTCGCGACTTCTTATCGCGGCAAGCTCGATCACGCGCACGACATCAAGTTCCCGCTGATCATCAAGCCGGTTTGGGAAGATGGGTCGATCGGTATTGGCGCCGATGCCGTTGTCGGGAGCGTGAAAGAACTCATGGAGCGGGTCGAATACATTCAAGACGAGTTCGACTCTCCCGCGCTGATCGAAGAGTACATCGAAGGGCGAGAGATCTACGGAGGTGTTCTCGGCAGCTACGAAAATACCGAAGCGCTGCCACTCGTGGAACTGGATCTCTCCAAGCTCCCGAAGGGAACGCCGCGCATCGCCAGTCTCGATGTGAAGTTCGAAAAAGATACGGACGCTTACAAACTCACCAAGTCGGCTCCGGTCGAAGGCATGGACGACGCGACTGTCGAGAAGCTTCAGAAAGTCGCACTAGCGGCGTATCGAGCAGTCAAGCTTCGTGACTACGGTCGCATCGATATGCGCTTGTCCGAAAAAGGGGAAGTGTACGTCATCGAAGCGAATCCGAATCCGTGGCTCTCGAGCACACAGGAGTTCGCGATGGCCGCCAAGAAGTCGGGTCGTAACTACACTCAATTAATCGGGGAGATCGTGGACATGGCGCTAGCACGCCATGGAATGAAGACCAAAGCCGAAGTTGCCGGATAGAAGCGCACGAGGCTGGCTTGCCGCCGCGCGGGCATCCTGCTTCGGCGACTTACTTCGGCGACCTGGCAAACATCCCGAGATAGGTTCCTACGAAACCGCCCGCGGTTTTGGTGCTCAAGATTGTTCCATCCTGATCGTCACCAAGTTGCTGCCACTTTCCCCCTGGTGTCAGGAACGAGAATCGATACGTAGCTCCTCGACCGTCAACCTTCAAAGTGACTTTGCTCACGCCTGAAGCAAGGGGAAGAGAAGCAACGCTCTTGCGCTCGCCATTACTTTTTTCAAGAAACAACGTGCGGTGCGGATTCGTATCTCCTGCGTCACGTGTAAGCCGCACGCCCAGGAAATACCAGTGGGTTTCGTTCTGAAACGCCACCAGTCCTGCATCAGATATCAGATCGTCTGCCTGGAAAACCAACTCCACACTCGCCGAGAAATTGGCATGTTGCTGCCGATGCGCAACGAGGGATGGGACGCCCGTCGAACTCAGATCCTCCGCGCGCGGTTGAATGAAGAGGGAACCGGACTTCCGGTCTAGGCGATACCAGGATTCACCTGGAGTACGAAGCGTGTTGTAAACGTAAGGGAGCCGCTCTTCGCGAAACGTGTCGGTCCATGAGAACGCTCCATGCGTAGGAGTCGCCGGCGGAGCGGCGGCCTTCAACGCTGGCCGGTTGACGACAAGCGGAACGCTTTCACCGGCATTGAGGATAATCGGCCAGCCATCAACCCACTTCACCGGCAGCAGAAACGTCTCTCGGCCGGTGTTAAAAAAGTCGTCTCGATAAGGCTGGCAACCGAGAAACACGGCCCACCAGTCGCCCTTCTGCGTTTCAACAAAGTCCACATGGCCTGTTGACGTAACTGGGTTTGGCCGCCCTTCCGGCAATGTGCGCTGGGTCAATATCGGATTGCCGCTATAAGGTTCATACGGTCCAGTCACTGCCTTACTGCGAAACACTACTTCAGAATGATGTTCCTCTGTACCCCCTTCGGCAGCGATCAGATAGTAGTACTCACCATGCTTCAGTAGATGCGGTCCCTCGATCCACACCGGATGTTTGCTGATATCGGTTCCACCGTTCACGATGATCTTGCCAGGGCCGGAGATCTTGCCAGCCTTCTCGTCGAAAGGAAACAGCCAGATGGCGCGATGACCGGAGTAAAGAGCCTTGTTCTCGGGCGGCGGCCCGTTGTGAACAATGTAGGCATGCCCGTCATCAAAAAAGAACGACGGATCGATCCCATCAATCTCGGGAAGCGCCACTGGGTCGGACCACGGTCCAGCAGGATCTTTGGCCGTTACGTAGAAATTGCCACCCTCGGAAACGTTGGTCGTGATCATGTAGAAAAGACCATCGTGATACCGAATCGTTGGCGCAAAAATGCCTCTGGAAACGCCAGCACCTTTGAGCGGCAACTGACTCGGGCGATCCAGCACATGGCCGATTTGTGTCCAGTTCACCAGATCGCGGCTGTGAAATATCGGCACACCCGGAAACCAACTAAAGCTGGAGTTGACCAGGTAATAGTCGTCGCCCGCGCGGACAATACTCGGATCAGGGTAAAAGCCAGCGAGGATCGGATTGACATACTGCCGCTCCGAATCCCGGACGATGGCACTCTCGGGGACACTGCCTTCATAGTGAAACGAGCGGAACTCGATCCATCCCTGATTCGTCTTCGGAAGCTGAGCCGCGAGAGACAACGCACACACTGTTGTCAGCAGCGTGAGGAAGATCGTTTTTCTCATTAGTGCAGCAAATGACTTGTTGGACGCGGGCGTGGATCTTTGTGTCAAGGGTAGGTTCCGTTCGTCAGTTTAGGGCGGGCCACGCGAGAAGGGCAGCCGAGTCACAGAAAAGGGGACGGATCTTAGATCTGTCCCCTTTATAAAATCGTCTCTACTTCTTCACTTCGTCGGCGGCTTTGGTCGCGCCCTTATCGACGTCGCTGCCGGTCTTCTTTACGACTTTCTTCGTGCCCTTGGCTGTATCTTTGGCTACCTTGTCGGTAGTCTTTGCGGTGTCTTTCGCGGCGGCCTTAGTGGTGTCAGCTGTCTTGTCAGCGGCCTTCTTGGTAGCATCGCCGGTCTTATCCGCAGCCTTCTTGGTTGTGTCGCACAGTCTTATCAGCGGCCTTCTTGGTGGCGTCGCCGGTCTTATCGGCAGCCTTCTTGGTCTCGCTGCCGGCCTTCTTGGTGTCTTTCTTCACATCTTTGCCTACAGCCTTGGCGCCCTTGCCAACGTCTTTGCCAAGGTCCTTCGCGCCAGTCGCAGCGTCCTGCGCTACCGCTATACCAAGCCCCAAGACACACGCAACTAGAATTGCAAACAGTCGCTTCATTCGTATCTCCTCTGAATTGTTTGTACCGCAGATAGCAGAGGATTAAACCACGCGGAACACACCTCGGCAAGCAGGTACTCACGTTGCTCCACAGCGGGATTTCCAAATTGCTACTGCAGAAAGGCGATCACGAAACCGCCGCTCACGATGAGCGAACCGCCGAGAAGAATCGCCCGTGAAGGAGTCTGTCCGAACGCAAGCCAGGAAACGACCTGCGCGACCACGAAGAAAAAGACAACATACAGGCCCAACAGACGACCGAAATCCCACGCCGGAGCATTTACGGTGTACCCATAGGCAAACAGAACCACTGCGCCCAATAGAAACGCGGCCGCACGTGCGGCGACGCCATGGCGGTGCAATGCTACGCGGATCAGCGCATCTCCGCCTGCCTCGAGAACTGCCGCCAACAAGAGGATCAAAATCCCAAGGTGCCGATTCATCCGTTGAATATCCCCACCAAAGTAGATGTGGGAATTCTACAGGAGCAGCGGTCCAGCGCCTCTGTCGGTCACGCAAGGTGTACTAAGAAGTGGCACGTAGGATCGCCGCGGCGTACCGACTGCAGGATGTCGATCTGCGGCTTCTTGCCGAGCGCGGCTTCCCAGATCGCCTGATGCATCGCTCGCGTGCAATAGCAGTGAATGTCTTTCGACTTGCCGGGACGATACTTTGCCGCGGGGCAGTAACATCCGTAGCTGTTTACCGCGCCATAACGAATGTGCACCGTGTTTCCTTCGCGCCACACCTCGAAGTTAGCCTTCAGCGCCTCGATCAGCTTTTCCGGCGAGCCTTTCCCTTTCGCTGCGATCTCCTGCTTCCAGGTGAAGCGCCGGTAACAACCGCGACCGCACCCGTCCATCAGCTTGATCTTTTGTTCTTCAGGAAAGTCCGAGTCGAGGGTCTCCATCAGATCCGAAACCCAGTTCTGTATGAATTTCAGGTTTGCATCGTTTGGCGATTCGCTAGTCTCAGCATTGCCAGTGAGCGATGTCAGAAACACCATGGCGCAGCAGCCCTGCAGGAATTCCTTGCGGTCCATATATATCCTCCGGCCTCTTGTGCCGCGGATTATACGGACCGCAAGTCTGAGATTCAGTGATAAGGAGTCTTTTCTACGGCGTAAGTTTGAAGTTCGAGTGCAGCTTCGCCGTCGAATCTTCCCCGACCCACACATCAAACTGTTCCGGTTCCTCGACCCATTTTCGCAACGACGGACTCCAGTAAGTTAGCTCGTCTTTGCCAAGTGAGAAGTGCACTGTCTTCTTTTCTCCCGGAGCGAGTGTAATGCGTTCGAAGCCTTTCAACTGCCGTACCGGCCGAGAGGCACTTCCCGCCTGCTGATGTATGTAGAGCTGCGCAACGGTGTCTCCCGCGCGTGAGCCGGTGTTCTGCACGTCGGCGGTCACTTCGATGCTTTCGCCGATTTTCGGATTCGCATTGCTCACTCTTACGTTGCTGTACGAAAACGTCGTATAGCTCAGACCGTAGCCAAACGGATACTGAGGTGACGTCGGCAGATCCCAATAGCGCGATGTGAACTTCGGATCGGTCTCCGGTGCCTGTGTGAGGTTATGTGCGTAGTAGATCGGAATCTGACCGCCGTTCCGCGGCCACGTGATCGGCAGTTTGCCACCGGGTACGGCATCTCCGAAGAGCAGGTCGGCGACAGCATTGCCCCCCTCTTGACCTGGCATCCACGCTTCCAGGATGGCAGGCACGTGCTCAGACGCCCAAGTCAGATTGATTGGCCGCGCATTGATCAGCACCAGCACCACCGGCTTTCCGGTCGCCACCACTGCTTCCAACAGCTGTTCCTGTTGTCCAACAAAGTCCAGGGAGGCACGCGAGGCCGCCTCGGCATTCATGATCGAGCCCTCACCGAGCACCATCACTGTCAGATCATTTCGCGTTGCAGTCGCCACCGCATCATCGAAGGCCTTCTTTGCTTCCTCAGGAGTCTGCTTTGGATCAACGTGCATGTGCAGCGAGTCCTGGAAGAAAGATGGGTAGTCCCGCGTGATATTCGGCCCCTTGGCATATTCAATGTGGACCGAATTCCCCAGCTTGCTGCGGAGGCCTTGGAGCACACTCACAGGAGGATTCGGTTTACCGATATGTCCCCACATGCTCAGCTGATCGTCGCCGGAATCGGCGAGAGGTCCGATCACTGCGATCGACGAATACTTTCCTGATTTCGCCAGTGGAAGCAGCGAGTCCTGATTGCGCAGCAGCACCATCGATCTCTGCGCCGCGGTACGCGCTAACTCCGCATGATGAGGATCGCTCGCCACCTGCTGCGAATTAAGTTTCGCGTACGGATTCTCAAACAACCCGAGGCGAATCTTTGCGGCGAGAATCGGACGAACCATCGCATCAATCTCCGCCGTCGAGATGCGCCCGTCCTTCACCAGTTTTGCCAGGTTTTCCGCATAGGTGCCGCTCGCCATATCCATATTGACGCCGGCGTTCGCAGCTTTGAAGGCGGCGTCACTGCCATCACGCGCGTAGCCATGGGTAATCAGGCTCTTGACGGCGATTGCGTCGCTGACGACAAAGCCATTGAATCCCCATGTCTCGCGGAGAACGTCATGCAGAAGCCAGCGATTGCCGGTTGCTGGGACATCATTCAGGTCCATGTAGGCGCTCATCACGGTGCCTACGCCCGCATCGAGAGCGGCCTTGAAGGGCGGGAGGTACACGTTCCACATCAAGTCGTCGGAGATATAGGACGAATCATAATCACGTCCGCCATCGGCCGCGCCGTAGCCGGCGAAATGTTTCACGCACGCAAGCACGTGATCGGGGCTGGACAAATCGTCGCCCTGGAACCCCTTCACCTGCGCTCGCGCCATCGCTGCGCCGAGAAAGGGATCCTCGCCGGCGCCTTCCACGATGCGTCCCCAGCGCGGGTCACGAGCAATGTCGACCATGGGAGCGAACGTCCACGCGAAGCCATCGGCGCGAGCCTCCTTTCGCGGCGACAGCCTGAGCGGCTTCGGCCATCTTCGGATCCCAAGAAGCGGCCATCGCCAGCGGGGCGGGGAAGATCGTGCGGTAACCGTGGATGACATCGAGTCCGAAGAGAATTGGGATGTGCAGACGTGTCTGCTCTACGGCAATGTGCTGTAGGCGATTCATCTCCACGGGATCGGTGAGCCACAGCAGGGAACCGTCCTGACCTTTTCGAATCAGCTCTTCTGGTTTGACCTGGATGTCCAAAATCGGCGCGCCGGGGATCTGCGTCATCTGGCCGATCTTCTCGTCGAGGGTCATCTGCCCGAGCAGTTTTTCGACCCGGGTATCGACCTGTTGTGGAGTGAGTGGCTTGGTTTGAGCGGTTAAGGAACCTAGAAGAGAAAGAGCGAGAAATAGGGAAGAGAGCCAGCGCGGCACGCAGGTACACCTCTTAGGTTAGGTTGAACAAACGCCGTAGTGTCTCAGTTTTATGAGGGTAAGCACAAGGATAGGTGCAGTAATTCAAGAATATAGGTTAGGATGGATATATATGAGTTTCCGACTGATTGCGACTGCGCAACCTTGCCCTGTCTGCCGTGGACGCCGCACCGACTCCAACGGTAAGCTTTGCCCGAAGTGCCACGGAGCCGGAGAAATCGTCCCCGAAGCTCCGATCGAGGCCGACCGCAAGCTGAAGTAAGTTCCGCAGGTTGGACAAGTCTTCGCAATAAAAAAGCCCCGCATCTCTGCGGGGCTCGATCTGCTTTAGCCGACAGCTGATAGCCATCAGCCGACAGCCTCTTAGTACATGTCGCCCATGCCGCCGTGTCCACCAGGAGCCGGTGCACCTGACTTCGGTTCCGGAATCTCACTGATGATCGCCTCGGTGGTCAGCATCAAGCCAGCGATGGAGCCGGCGTTCTGCAGGGCAGTGCGGGTAACCTTGGTCGGATCGACAACACCGGCCTTGATCAGGTCCTCGAACTCGCCGCTCTGAGCGTTGTAGCCGAAGTTGGGATCCTTGGACTCCAGGATCTTGCCAACCACGACCGCGCCCTCAACACCGGCATTCCCAACGATCTGACGCAGAGGCTCTTCCAGCGAACGGCGAACAATGTTGACGCCGATCTGCTCTTCGCCATCCAGCTTCAGGCTCTCGAGAGCCTTGATGCAACGTACCAGCGCAACACCGCCGCCGGGGACAATGCCTTCCTCGACTGCAGCGCGGGTGGCGTGCATCGCGTCTTCCACGCGGGCTTTCTTTTCCTTCATTTCGGTTTCGGTAGCCGCGCCGACCTTGATCACCGCAACGCCGCCTACGAGCTTCGCCAGGCGCTCCTGGAGCTTCTCGCGGTCATAGTCGCTGGTGGTCTTGTCGATCTGGCTGCGGATTTCCTTCACGCGACCTTCGATCTCGCCCGACTTGCCCTTGCCCTCGACAATCGTGGTGTTGTCCTTGTCGACGGTTACTTTCTTGGCTTGTCCGAGATCGGCAAGCTGAACGTTCTCCAGCTTGATTCCAAGGTCTTCGGTGATGGCCTTGCCGCCGGTCAGGATCGCGATGTCCTGCAACATTGCCTTGCGACGATCGCCGAATCCAGGAGCCTTCACGGCGCAAACCTGCAATGTGCCGCGCAGCTTGTTTACGACGAGCGTGGCGAGTGCTTCGCCTTCCACATCTTCCGCAATGATCACGAGCGGCTTGCCGCCCTTGGCGATCTGCTCGAGCAACGGGAGCAGGTCTTTCATCGAAGAGATTTTCTTTTCGTGGATCAGGATGAGCGCGTTCTCGAGAATGGCTTCCATGCGCTCAGGATCAGTAACAAAGTAGGGGGAGAGATAGCCGCGGTCAAACTGCATGCCCTCGACGACGTCCAGCTGAGTTTCCATCGTCTTGGACTCTTCCACGGTGATCACGCCGTCTTTGCCGACCTTCTTCATGGCCTCGGCGATGATCTTGCCGATGGTGTGATCGTTATTGGCGGAGATCGTGCCGACCTCGGCGATCTTCTTCATGTCGCCCGAAACGTTCTGTGACAGCTTGTCCAGAGCGCCCGGGGTACGGGTGCCTTCGTTGTCGACGGTACCGCAGATCAGGGTCACGGCCTTGTCGATGCCGCGCTTCAGCGCCATCGGGTTCGCGCCGGCGGCCACGGTCTTCACGCCCTCGCGGAAGATCGCCTGGGCCAGTACGGTTGCGGTCGTGGTGCCGTCGCCGGCTACGTCGCTGGTCTTGCTGGCAACTTCACGCACCATCTGTGCGCCGGTGTTTTCGAGCGTATCCTTCAGCTCGATTTCCTTCGCCACGGTCACGCCGTCCTTGGTAATGGTCGGGGAACCGAATTTTTTCTCAATCACGACATTGCGGCCCTTGGGACCGAGCGTCACTTTGACTGCGTCGGCAAGGGCATTCACGCCGCGCAGGATTGCCTGCCGGGAGTCCTCACCATGAACGATTTGCTTTGCCATTTCTCTTAGCTCCTTCTGATGTCTTTGCGTGCTTACTGTTCCCCTCGGCTACACACTTTCTTCGGTTGTCATCACGAGGCCGAAGGCCGAGGGATCTGCATTTCTGCCTCAACTCGAACGCGACTACTTCTTCGCGCCGGCGTGCTTCGTCGCGCCTTCCAGAATTCCAAGCACTTCTTCTTCGCGCATGATCACGAACAGCTCGCCATCGATGGTGATTTCGTTTCCGGAATATTTTCCGAACAGGACGCGATCGCCAGCCTTTACATCGAGAGGATGAACTTTTCCTTCTTCGTTCACCTTGCCCTTGCCCACGCTGATGACTTCGCCCTCTTGCGGTTTTTCTTTTGCGGTTTCAGGAATGATGATTCCACCCTTGGTGGTCTCAGCTTCTTCTACGCGACGGACCAGGATCCTGTCGTGCAGGGGAGTTAGTTTTGTTGCCATTCTTCAGACTCCTTTTCAGAACTGTGTATTGAGGTTGAACATTGCAAAATTGATGGGTTGATCCGGTCTGTAATTCTGGCTGGTTTTCGGATCGAGAGTCGCTGCTAGCACTCAATAGCAGCGAGTGCTAATGTAACGGACGGGGAATTGCTTTGTCAAGAACTTGAGTGCCTTTCGCTAAGGCAATTGTAACCAACTGATTATGGGCTAGTTATACTACTATCAAATTTCGATCTTTTGGGATAACCGCCCAGTTTGCTCTGAGCGACGCCCTTCTCGCCAATCAGTGCTAACAACTCCTTCGATCCATTTGATCTGAAAATCCGTTGTGCACCTTGCAGTTTCTGCAGTGCCGGTTCCCCTGATATTTGCATACAATCGCGCAACATCGGGCCCTCGTCCCGACTGTTCTGATCTGCAGAGATAACGAAGCAACGACACCGCAAAGTTTTAGTTCTAACGTGACGTTAGTTCAGCTGGTGTCGCTTGCCGCAAGAGCGTTCCTCGGGAAGGCTTATGAATACTGGGCGCGGACTCTCGTTGCTGCTCCTGCTCTCGGTTGGCATTGCGTTGCAGAGCCAAGTCCAGCCGACCGAGGCGAAGTCGCCAGCCGTTACGCCTCCCGATACTGTGTTCCACCGCTCGCCTGCCGATCTGCCCTCTTTGCCGCCGCTGGTGACCGCGGTTGGTTCTCCGCACTCTGCTCAGAAGATCGACCTGAAATACGATCTCGCGCGCATTGGAGACCGTAATGTGGGCGCCGGCCTGGATTTCTATTCCCTCGAACGCGAAATTGCGATGGGCCATGATCTTGCCCAGCAGGTCGAGGCGAGTGCTCGCGTTGTGCGCGATCCCGTCATCAACGAATACATCAACCGGGTTGGACAACGCCTGGTCGCCAATTCCGATGCCCGTGTCCCATTTCAGATCAAGGTTCTTGAAGATGATGAAGTGAACGCCTTCGCGTTACCGGGCGGATTCTTCTTCGTGAACACCGGCCTCATCGAAGCTGCCGACAATGAAGCCGGGCTTGCCGGAGTGATGGCTCACGAAATCGCTCACGTCGCCGCGCGTCACGCTACCAAGAACGCCACGCGCAATCAGATCATGAACATGGCTTCGATTCCGCTTCTCATGTTTGGAGGACCCGCGGTGTTTGCCGTGCGCGAGGTGATGGGATTCGCGGTCCCTATGGGCGTTCTGAAGTTCAGCCGCGATGCCGAGCGCGAGGCCGACCTTCTGGGACTCGAGTACGACTACCAGACCGGATACGATCCGCAGGAATTCGTGAAGCTATTCGAGAAATTCAAGACGCAGGAAAAAGGGAAGCATAGTTTCATCGCCAAAGCCTTCTCCACGCATCCGATGACGGAGGATCGCATCAAGCGAGCGCAAGATGAAATCCAGGATCACCTTCCGCCGCGCCCCGATTACGTCGTCGATACCAGCGAGTTCGAAGAGATCAAAGCGCGCGTGATTGCTCTCGACAATAAACACAAGGTGGACGAAGGGAACATCGGACGCCCGGTGCTGGTTCAGCGTAGCGCGGAGGGAACTCCCGACAAGACCTCAGGCACCGACGACTCTGACCGCCCAACGCTCCATCGCAAGTAGTAGTTTCTAGGGGCGAAGCTCTCGCGGTTCCTCAGATCAGGCGACACACAAATTACATTTCCCTGACAGTCCGATCCTATGCGCTGATTACGATATTCCTCGACACCTAAACCCTCCTCTGTACGAGTGGGCGGCTCCAGTAGCCGCTCACTTTTTTTGTTGAAAAGGGCAGCTTCGGATTATCGAGTATCATCGGTCCATGCAGGCAATCATTGCGATTGGAGTTGCGGCCGCCATCTTGGCGCTGATCGTTTATTCAAAGCTCCGAGCTCGCAAGAAGAAGCCTCCAGCGTGCTGTCAGTGAGTTCTTGAGTTCTATCACTCTAGCGGTAGAAGCCCGGGGATATCTCCGGGCTCTCCATTTCTACGGCCCCAGATTCGTTGGCGTGCACGGATTGTACCCAAGACTCCCCGCGCTTGCAGGTGTCGGTACATCGGTTGGAGGCGTAGCCCACGGGATATTCGTGAAATCGAAAAACTCCAGCAGATCTGGCTGGACTGAATCACGACCCGTCAGATGCGCACCTTGCCCGATGAATCGAGCCTCCACGAACTTAATCACCGCGGTGTGATCCATCGGAGTGTGCGAAACGTAATGTTTCCGGGTGAATGGCGACACGATCATATTCGGCAAACGGAATCCAAGCTGTGCCGTGAAACCCTGTTGAGCGGCCGCATCCGTGGGATTCGCGCCCGGGTCCGTGCTCGCCAGGTCGCAGTGCACGGTTCCATCCGTCAAGCAGGGCTTGAATCCATCCGGACTGACGGCGATGGTGCTGATGTCTGTTGTGACTCCGAGGCTCGCGTCGGTGTTGTCATTCGTATGGCCCGGCACCGGAGGTACGTGATCGAATGGGCCGCCGCCTTCGTCATAGCTCAGGAAGAACACCGAATCGCCCCACGACGGGCTCGCCATTAGCTTGCCCATAACGTTCGCTACCTGGGCTTGTCCGGCAAGAATCGACTGCCCATTTCCAGGATGTTCATCGTTGTTACTGTAGCCGGCTTCGATATAAGCAAAGCTTGGCAGGGTTCCGTTTGCTACATCTGTGAAGTACTGATCGAGCGGCGCAATATGATTTGGGTCGATACAGAAGGCGTTCGAGGTATCTCCCACCACGCTCGATGGTTTCGTGGTTCCTGTGCACGCCGCACCTGTCGGATTCTTGTACAGGTACTTCTGCGAATATGTGAAGTAAGTGAACGTGCTCGCGGGATACTTGTTAGGGTTCCGCGCTGTTGCACTCGCCATCCGTATCCGCAAGGCACTGATCTTCTGTGACGGTGTAGTAAATTTCCAGGAGACTTTCGCTGAATCGAGCTCCTGGAAAATACTGGGCAGGGCGAGTTGCGGGAAATGATCATCGTTGGCCGGATCGTGAACAAGTCCCTGCGTCGTTCCGCCAGATATAGTTGCTATCCGGTTCGAAACGCTCTTGCTGGCGACGGGCGAGAACCACCGGTCCGAGACCGCAAACTGCGACGCCATGTAGTAGTAGTAATTCAGGAAATTCTGATCGTAGTAGCCCATCGCGCGCCGGCCCTGCAAGTCAGTCGCAGGATCCTTACCGCCGATCGTGTCCTTGGCAAAGTTCTCGGCGGTGTGGACAAAGCCGTCCATTAGCGTCTTGCGCGTAGTACTGAAATCGAAACGGTTGACGTCTCCGAAGCTCTCCAGCCACGCCGAACTCATGTCGTCAATGCAGCTGCTGGCAAATTTGAATAGTCCGAAGGAATCTCCTTCGTCGTCCTGATTCGTAAACGTCGTCAGCTTATCGTCGATGCCGTCTACGTCGTACTCCTTCCCGTCATCACCGATATTCCAACCCTTGCTTTGCCGGTAAGGATTCAACATCCCGAAGTAGGTATCGAAGGTTCGGTTCTCCTGCAGCAAGAAGATGACATGGTTCACGGAGTTGATGTTGCCCGGTTGTTTTACCGTGACCGTGGCCGTCGCTGTTGCCGGCGGGTTCGTGGTGCCCGTTGCAGTGGCTGTATATGTTGTGGTGAGCGCAGGTTTCACATGTTGCGTTCCGCCAGTGTTCGCCAAGGGGAACGACGAGCCATCGGTGCCGGTAATCACGACTGTGGTTGCGTTGGTCGCTGCCACCGTCAGAGTCGAGGAGCTCCCTGCAGCGATTGCGGTTGGATTCGCAGTGATCGTGACGGTCGGTGCCGGAACTACGGGCGGATTCACGGTCAACGTGGTTTTGGCGGTAGCCGTCCCCCCTGCGCCTGCTACGGTGATCGTGTAAGTCGTCGTTTGCGTCGGCGAAACGTTTTGCGTGCCGGTTGGCTGTACCGCACCAATATTGTTGTCGATCTGCGCTGACGTCGCGTTGTTCGAACTCCACGTCAGAGTGGCGGTCTGACCCGCAGTCACCGTCGCCGGGTTCGCACTTAGAGAGACTGTCGGCGTGGGAGCGGTAGATGGTGAGGTGGACTGGGAACCGGTGCCCGCGGCACGAAGTCCACTGCAACCCGATAGGAACGCTACCACAATGACCGAACTTAGCAAGGCGAGCTTTTGCTTTGCAACGAAGGAACCATCACGAGAGAAGATGCCGAGATTCACACAATTAAAGAGTGCGAGCAGCCGTCCAGAGTTGCCCGTTGTAAGGGAAGAAAGGTCCCAGTTTAGACACACTTAGGATCAATCCTTCGTCCACAGCGCAAAAGTTTGCACCTTCAGAGCCAGACCATCTTGGAAACGACATTGCTGGGGAAGAACGGCCTGCCGGGAAATTCACTCCGCGTTTTATGAGTTTTTGATTTACGATGGAAGCCCACTCACCGGCGAAATCATAAACAGCACGAACAGTTCAGGTTCGCCAAAAGGAAACCTTTGGATGGGAATGTCCAATCAACTCGTCGAACACGTTCGTGAGATAAAAGAAGACCTGGAACGAATTGAGCGGGAGTTGCCAGAAGTTGGCTTGCCGTCGCTGCTCCTCGATGATTTCCGCCGCGCACTCGACCATCTGAGAAATACGTTGTGGGCAATTTCCACCGCCAGCGAGAGGAAGCCTGGCGAGATAAATCGTGCAATTGTTCAATTCCGCATCCAGCGCACTACTGAGATGTGCGAGCGCATCATTGGCGACATCGCGTCGCAGCGGATTGCCGTCGACACACCAAATCTCATCAAACTCAACAGCGTGCTGAATGAGATGCACGGCAGCATTCGTAAACTATTCTCGCCGGAGACAGCGCCGCCCCCACCTGCCGAGCCATAGTGTGACACTCTTGAACGCAGTCGTTTTGATCTCAGCTGCCGCTGCCGATCGTGATTTTGCGCTCCGCGTCGAGCTTGACTTTTGCGATAGAGACGCCGACTTCGTTCGCGAAATGTGCGGATCTCATTTGGTATAATCGAACAACCGCAACGCGAGCGCCCTTAGCTCAGCTGGATAGAGCGTCTGACTACGAATCAGAAGGTCGGGAGTTCGAATCTCTCAGGGCGCGCCATTCTTTCAACGGTTACTTTGAAGATGTAGATGCCTTGCCTTCTCCCTTTAATTCGGTCTGCACGAAATGAGCCTCGGTGGTACCTACATTGTCGACAGCGTGCGTTACGGCACCTCTCCAGATAGCCATCCCAGCTTTGCCCTCAGCGTCCTGGGTTTTCCCGTCAGGGAATGTGAACTTGAACTTGGCATCAGTTAAGAAATAGACAACGCTCGCCGGATGGGAGTGCATCACGATTTTTTCTCCGGGCTTCAATCGGACATCCAGCACCCGAACGCTTGCATTTTCAAGTATCACCTTGTGGGTGTCGGACGCCACTTTCATGACATCTTGTGCCAGGAGAGTCGTAGTTGCTAGAAAGAACAAACCAACTAAATGGGCAACGCGAACGTGGCGACTCATCTTGTGGTCCTTTCAACTGCTAAAAGGTGAGCCCTCATAGGAGGGCTGCGGCAGTCTAGCGCGCTGAGAGCTGCTGTCAAGATGAATCACTTCGCGAGATTTCAGGC
Organism: Terriglobia bacterium; assembly: GCA_963848375.1. Taxonomy (GTDB): domain Bacteria; phylum Acidobacteriota; class Terriglobia; order Terriglobales; family Acidobacteriaceae; genus JAJPJE01. Next base: position 30,834 of record CAWKDK010000025.1, on the reverse strand, counting down.
GCTCTGCGCCCCCGTTAACGATGATCAGTGATCATTGTCATGCTGATGGCGCCAGTCCCAGTATTGTTTCTGCTCGTCGTGGTTCAATTTTCGATAGTCATGGTGCGGGTCATGATGGGTCTGTACTGCCCATTGCTGATAGTAAACAGTCTCGTGGTTGTCCCAAGCGTGATAGTCATTGTGATAAGGGTCGTACGCACGATAGTAGTGATGTTCGGCGCAACCGGTGAGCATCGCCAGTCCAAAAGCACTCGCGAGGATCATGGAATAGAATTTTTGTTTTCCGCGCAAAGACTCCTCCGTTGACACGAATAATGTCTTGGTTGCAAACGGGATTTTCAGAGTTGCTTGGAGGATGTAAGTCCGGCGGGGGAGTAGTCTTCGAGTGTAAGGGTCACTCTGCTGTGTTGCCAACACTCGTGCGCCTGCGCTCGTTACGGATCGTCTCGAACTTCTCCGCAACCGCATCGAGCTCTTCGTCCGAGAGTCGTTCGATCTGGATCATCTCATTGTGCGCTCTCTCGATCGAACGAATGATCTCATCCAGCTTTAAGTGAATCGCGCGCGCATCGCGGTTCTGCGTGTTCTGTATGAGGAAGACCATCAGGAAGGTAACAATCGTGGTAGCTGTGTTCACTACCAGCTGCCAGGTGTCCGAATATTTGAAATAGGGCCCGGCCAGCCCCCAAATCACAATCAGCGAAATGGCCCCGAAGAACGCCCACTTACTGCCGACTACACAGGACGTCCGGGCGGCGAAGTTCTGAAACCAACTTCCCAGCCCGTCACTTTTGTGTTCCGCATTCTTGACGATCGCCTTCATCGCCGATCAGATACGTCCGAGCAGCAGCAATATGATCAGGATTATCGCAACCAGTCCCAGACCGCCGCTCGGGTAGTAGCCCCAGTTTCTGCTGTACGGCCACGACGGTAATGCTCCAACTAACATCAGGATCAATACGACCAGTAGAACTGTTCCCAGCATGTGCACTCCTTAGCGACTTACTCCAGCTCGCAGATTGGACGTGTCGGCAGAAGGCGAGGTTGTTCACTCGCCTGAGTCGTCGTCGATCTATAACGTCCGTCAAGCTTGGTGACACCTGTTGGCAACTCCGAATCTGAAAACCCGCATCTCGCATGGATGATTGTGCTTCTATGTCTCGCCACGACAGATGGAGCTGGCAAGCTAAGCGCTGGGAAAGGTCGCGGCACGATCGATAACCGTGCTTGCCGGAGAAATTGTTGGTCCCGCCTCTTCGTCTTGGAAGGGAACCGCGTGATTGCCGTGTATATTGCGGTCTGAAACTCTATTTGAAGCTGCGGCTGGTGTTCCCGAAAAGTTCATGGGACGCGGTTGCGTCTTCGGCTATTACGCGGCAGTTCCCCTGAACGCATTCAGAACTGAAATTGCTCCCTCATAAACGCGCGGAAATGTACGGAATGTAAGGCGCACCCGAGTGAGCAGGAGAAAGACAAAGAGTATGCAAATACGTTTTTCGTTTCGTTCATTACTACTCGCCCTCGCGGTGTTGACGCTTTCGGTCGCATCGTTTGCTCAAATCGAAATATCGGTCAACCTCGCACCCCCTGAATTGCCCGTCTACGAGCAACCTGCTTGTCCTGGCGACGGCTACATTTGGACTCCCGGCTACTGGGCTTGGGATGGAGACGACTATTACTGGGTCCCCGGCACGTGGGTGATGGCTCCGCAATCCGGCTATTTTTGGACACCTGGATATTGGGGTTGGGGTGGCAACAGCTACATTTTCCACGAGGGTTATTGGGGACCGCAGGTCGGTTTCTACGGTGGAATTGACTACGGCTACGGTTACTCCGGCAACGGATATGAAGGCGGACGCTGGGACAATGGACACTTCTTCTATAACCGTGCGGTGAACAATGTCAATGTCACCGAGATTCACAACGTCTACAACACGACGGTCGTGAACAACTACAACAGACCTCGTGTGAGTTACAACGGTGGTAACGGCGGGATCAACGCGCGTCCCACGTCCGATGATGAGCGGATCGCGCGCGAAAGACGTCTTCCGCCCGTAGCCTCACAAACTCAGCACATGGAGGCGGCGCGATCGAATCCGGCATTCAGGGTTTCAGAAAATCATGGCAAGCCTCCGGTAGCAGCCACTCCCAGACCGGCTGCCTTCAATGAGCGGGGTGCCGTACCGGCTAAAGAGGGAGGTCACTACACTCCCGCGGCCCGGCCAGAAAGTGCTGCTGTAAATCGTCCTTCGGCGCCGGTCCACCCCAAAGACCTTCCGCCCGCCGCACACGCAGCTCCCCCGAATACAGGGAACCCGAAGATGGATCGGAAATATCAGCAGCAGCAACAGAATATGTATGCGAAGCAGGATCAGGAGCGGCAGAAACTTCAGAAACAGCAGGACCAAGAGCATCAGAAGATTCAGCAACGCCAGGCGAGTGATGCCCAGAAGCAGCAGGTTGAGCAGCGGCATCAGCAACAGACGCAGCAGATGGAACAGAGACACACTCAGCAGCAGCAACAGATGCAGGCGCGTCAGCAACCGCACCAACAACCCCATCAACAACAACACGAAAACGATAAGCCCGGGAACGCTGGGCACTAACCCGTTTCTAACTTAGATACCTAAATTGCCAGAGGCTAGCTCACCATGTATACAGAGCGGCCTCTGGTACCTTAGTTTGAAATCCAACGCTTCTCTCGAATTGCGATATAATTTGTTTATTCGCTGCTTCAGGGAGCGCATATGAACCTTCCCCACTTTTTCGTCCTGCTCCTCGTCATGTTTGCATCCATGGCAGCCTGCATCGTGGCAGACTATTTTGACGTGGACCGTCGTCAGGCCCGTCGCGAACGAGACCTTGCCGAGGTAACTCCCTTTCCGAAACGAGACGAGCTAAGACGGGCCGCATGAAACGACCGTTTTAACTCTTACGTTGGCCATAGAGTTTCAATATTGGCTACTGCATCCCGAACACTGCCTTTAGAATTCCTGAGTGCCTGAAAACAGTTCGAACGATCGTCACTCCCTCGCGCCCTGGGTGTACGTCATCGCGCTCATCTATTTCTGCGCTACACCTTGCGACGGCGACACGCTACGGCTATTTCCGCGATGCGCTCTACTACATCGCTTGCTCGTATCACCTGGCGTTCGGTTATGTTGATCAGCCGCCAATGATCGCCCTGCTCGCGTGGATTGCACGCCACACGCTCGGAACTTCGCTGACGGCTCTGTTGTTCTGGCCCGCGCTCGCCGGTGCTGGGCGCATACTTCTTGTCGCGTCGTTCGCGCGTGAACTGGGGGCCCGGCGTTTTGGTACCGCACTCGCAGCTCTGCTGGCTGCAACGCCTGCGGTATGGTGGGTGATCGACCACCAGTTTGCGATGAACGCCCTCGAGCCTCTCTTCTGGATCGGCTGTGCTTATCTCGTTCTGCGGATCATCCGAACCGGAAACACAAAGTTGTGGATCGCATTTGGCGCCGTCGCTGGTCTTGGTCTCGAAAACAAATACTCCATTGCGATCTTCGCCATGGCGCTGCTGCTCGGACTGTTGCTCACGCCGCAACGAAAGCTGCTCTTTACTCCGTGGATTCTCGCTGGCGCCGCCGTCGCATTTCTGATCTTCCTTCCCAACTTGATCTGGAATGTCCAGCACCACTGGCCGTTTCTTGAACTGATGCACAACATCCGGGCAACAGGAAAAGATGTGATCCTCTCTCCGGGCGCATACTTCGCACAGCAACTCCTGATGATGAACCCGCTGAGCTTTCCGTTCTGGTTCGGCGGACTGCTGTTCTACTTCTTCGCGCATGAGGCAAAACCTTATCGTGCGTTCGGCTGGTCCTTCCTGATCACTGTGGGCTTCTTTTTCGCCACTCACGGGAAGGACTACTATTCCGCTCCAGCCTACGGACTCGTTCTCGCCGCCGGCGGCGTTGCTACCGAACGCGTCCTGCAAACGCGCCGTCTAAAATTGCAGGCTGTCCTCAAGCCGCTCAGCTTTGCATGGCTGCTGATCGCCATTGTCCTGATCTTGCCGCTTGTACTTCCAGTTCTTCCCCTTGAGGCGTTCGTGCGCTATCAATCGCATCTGCCGTTTAAGCCGGCGAAATCTGAACGCAGCTTCGAAGGCGCAGTGCTGCCGCAGTATTATGCCGACGAACTTCCGTGGCAGAATCTGGTCGCCGCAGTCGCAAGGGTCTACCAGTCACTCACGCCAGAAGAACAAAAAAAGACAGCCATTTTCTGCGACAACTACGGGCAGGCTGCGGCCATCGATTTCTTCGGGCCACAGTACGGACTGCCAAAAGCGATCAGCGGCCACCAGACGTACTTTCTCTGGGGACCGCGTAACTATACCGGTGAGATCGTGATCGTCGTGGGACAAGGCCAGGGCAACGAGCACAAGGATTTCGACTCGATCCAGGTCGCGGCCACGCAACACACTCCGTATGCCTTTTGGTACGAGAATCAGCCCATCCTTCTCGGCCGGGGCTTGCAGTGGAACCTGAAGGACGGCTGGGCGCGTGTGAAGTACTGGCGATGAGATGACAACATGTCCGAACGCTTCAACCTGCGGAAAGCACAACCAGCAGACATACCGGCCCTACACAAACTCATCGCGTTGTCCGTTCACGGACTGATGACAGCGGCCTATTCACCATCACAATTGCAATTCGCACTTGGAACCTGGCTCGGGGTGGACTCGCAGCTCGTAGCAGACGGAACCTACTTCGTCGTAGAAACCGAGCAAGAGGGCAGTACAGTCATGGTCGCCTGCGGCGGCTGGAGCAAACGCAAAACACCTTATGGCAGCGATCATCGTCCGGGTCGCGAAGACACGCTTCTTGACCCGGACACGGATGCTGCCAAGATCCGCGCGTTCTTTGTGCATCCCAGCTGGACCCGGAAGGGAATCGGAAGCTTGATCCTCGACGAGTGCGAGGAGGCGGCTCGCAACGCGGGTTTCAGCAAGTTCGAGATGGGAGCCACGCTCACTGGAGTTCCTCTCTACGAGAAACGCGGGTATGTTGGCCAGGAATCGGTGGAGCTACCGCTGTCTAACGGAGAAACTTTGCGAATTCTTCGCATGACAAAGGGCTGAAGTCGATGCTCGGCGCTTCGGCAAGCGGCTTTTCCACAGATTGGCACCGACTTTGACCCACAGAATAGGTCATCAGACGTAATTCTTTCCCTCGGGTGGAAGTTCCTACCTGTTGAGCATCAACCGTGGATATGCAAGTTGTTTGTTATCAGCGACAAGGAGTATGGCAAGGGGGCTGCAATAAGATAGGACAGACGAAGTGGCGCGCAAAAGGGGCGCACTCGAGAGATACTTCGGCCAGAGGTTTTCTTGGGCGCCCCTATTGCATTATTCGGCCAGAGGATTTCTTGATCTTTGATCCGAATAGCCAGCGTTCCCGCCAGACTACTCGATATCAGCCAGAGGTTTTCTTGGTTTCACACCCAAGATTTTCCACAGCATACTACGGATAATTCAAAAAAGGAAGAAAGTTCCTGAATTGGGCATTTTTTGCGCAGTGAATGTGCGCTAAGCCAGGTTAAGCCGTTCCTTCAGGTCGATTCCGGCACGCTTTAGCAACGAGGCCACTGTGGCTTCGTTCATCCGGGTGGCGTCATATTCCACAAGGATCGCCCGCTCCGCCTCGTTGAAATGAACGCGGCGAATCCCATAAACCTCACGAAAGCTATCGATGGCCGTCATCTCCGGCCCGCCCGGCACTCGCCCATAACGAAAACTGATCTCGACTGCGGTCATCCCATCTCCAGGAAGTTGGTGAATTTCAGCTGCTTACGAATCTAATATAAGGCACGAGCAATCTTAATAGCCAGAAGCTTCCAGGACTCCTATGGATAAGAATCCGTTTCCTGTGCTACAGGGTGGCGCAGGCGCCAAAGATCCCGTCTGCGGGATGACGGTGGTTCCCGAAAAGGCAGCTGCTCGCCTCGAACATGGCGGTAAGAATTACTACTTCTGCTGTCAGGGATGCGCGACGAAATTTCAGTCCGATCCTGAAAAATATCTTCAGCCTGGGCACCAGCCTTCCACGCAACACATGTCAGGAAGCGGATTGATCTCTCTCGGCGCGGCAAAGCCGGCGAGTGCGGCAGTCACGGTCAGTGTTAGAGACCCGGTCTGCGGGATGACCGTCGATCCCGCTAGAGCAGCAGGGAAGTACGAATACCAGGGGCAGACCTACTACTTCTGCAATCCGAAGTGCGAGGAGCGCTTCAAGGCCGATCCTGAGAAATACCTGCATCCTGGATCAGACCAGGCGGTCGCGGCTCCAGTTATCACAAGGACCGGCTTACATCTGCCCAATGGATCCTGAAGTCCGTCAGGATCATCCCGGAGCTTGCCCCAAGTGCGGCATGGCCCTCGAACCGGAAACACCGATTCTGCCCACGAAGACAGAATGGACCTGCCCCATGCATCCCGAGATCGTGCGCGACGGTCCCGGCAGTTGCCCGATTTGCGGTATGGCTCTGGAGCCGCGAACTGTCACCGTCGAGGTCGACAATCCCGAATTGCGCGACATGAGCCGACGCTTCTGGATCAGCCTGGCGCTCACCGCACCGCTCGTGATCGGCGGCATGCTCATGGACTTGGTTCCCAGTTGGAAGTACTCGTCGCCGACGTGGATTATGACGTGGGGCGGATTCGTGCTCGCGACACCTGTCGTGCTCTGGGGTGGATGGCCATTCTTCGAGCGCTTCTGGACGTCAATCAAAAACCGCAGCGCGAATATGTTCACGTTGATCGGGCTAGGCGTCGGGGTTTCGTACCTATACAGCGTCGTTGCCACCCTGTTCCCGCAGATCTTCCCGGCGAGTTTCCGCGGGCACGGCGGCGCGCCGAACGTCTATTTCGAACCCGCTGCGGCGATCACCGTCCTCGTTCTGCTCGGGCAGGTATTGGAACTCAAAGCACGAGGTCGCACAAACGCCGCTGTTCGCGCCTTGCTCGATCTCTCGCCGAAAATGGCACGACGCGTCGGCACCGACGGCAGCGAACGCGACGTTCCGCTTGATCAGGTGCAGGTCGGGGATCGCCTGCGCGTGCGTCCCGGAGAAAAGGTTCCGGTGGATGGCACGGTTCTTGAAGGCTCGACCTCTGTCGACGAATCGATGATCACCGGCGAATCCATTCCAGTCGAAAAGAAGTCCGGTGAGAAATTGATCGGCGCCACCGTCAACGGAACAGGTTCGGTGATCATGCGCGCCGAGCGGGTGGGCAGCGAGACGCTGCTCGCACAAATCGTTCGCATGGTCGGGGAAGCCCAGCGCAGCCGCGCGCCCATTCAGCGACTGGCTGACCGTGTCGCCGGATATTTTGTTCCCGGGGTGATCGCCATCGCCGTGATTGCGTTCATCGCGTGGGCGATCTGGGGACCGGAACCTCGTCTGGCCTATGCGCTGGTGAACGCCGTTGCTGTGCTCATCATCGCCTGTCCCTGTGCGCTCGGACTGGCGACGCCGATCGCGATCATGGTCGCAACCGGACGCGGAGCGCATGCTGGCGTTCTGATCCGCAAAGCTGAGACCCTCGAGCGCCTCGACAAAGTCGATACCATCGTTGTCGACAAGACCGGCACGCTCACGCAGGGCAAGCCGGAGCTGATTTCCGTGGTGGCGTTGGCGGGAGTGGCTGAGTCCGATCTTGTCCGCCTCGCCGGTACTCTCGAGCGCGGCAGTGAACATCCGCTCGCATCCGCCATCGTCAAGGCTGCGGAAGGAAATGGACTCAAACTTGCGGCGGTAGAGAACTTCAAATCGTCCACCGGAGCTGGAGTCACCGGACGCGTCGAAGGCAGGGAAGTCGCCGCTGGAAATGAACGCCTGATCACTGATCTGAAAGTTGCCGTTCCGCCCGCGGCTGCGGCGCAAGCCACCGAATTACAGCGCCAGGGACAAACGGTCATCTTCGTCGTGGTCGACGGAAAACTCTCTGGCCTTTTCGGAATCACCGATCCGATTAAGCCCGGCACTCCGGAAGCCGTGCGCATGCTGCGCGACGAAGGCCTGCACGTGATGATGTTGACTGGGGACAATCCCGATACCGCGAAAGCCATCGCCGAGAAGTTGGGCATCACTGAGTACGCCGCGCAGGTCTCGCCGGAACGCAAATACGCCGTCGTGAAACAACTTCAGGAACAGGGAAGGGTTGTCGCCATGGCCGGCGACGGCATCAACGACGCTCCTGCTCTTGCTCAAGCGGATGTTGGCATCGCCATGGGTACCGGCACCGACGTCGCCATTGAAAGCGGCGGCATTACGCTCGTCAAAGGCGATTTGCGCGGCATCGTTCGCGCGCGGCGACTTAGCCATGCCACGCTGCGCAACATCAAACAGAACCTGTTCTTCGCCTTCGTCTACAACTCGGTGGGAGTTCCGATCGCGGCAGGAATTCTCTACCCGTTCTTTGGGATTCTGCTCAGCCCGATCATCGCCGCTGCTGCCATGAGCTTCAGTTCGGTTTCCGTGATTACGAATTCGCTGCGCTTGAGGAAAGTGGAATTGTAGTCGTTAGTTGCTAGTCGATGGTCGTCAGTCTGATCAAATATTGGCTAACGACAAACGACCACCGACTGCTACAGACTGGTCAAGTACTGCTCAATATCCGGCTGCGTCCAGTCCACCGCCCCGATGAACTTCCGCCGGATTACGCCCTTGCGGTCGATGATGTACGTCTCCGGAAACTTGTAGGTCCCGTAAAGCACATTGCTCTTCTGATCCGGATCCCGAACCGTTCGCAGATCACCAGCATGTTCGCGAACGAACTTCTCGTAAGCTCCCTTGTCGATGTCCATACTGACAGCCAGTACGGTTACGCCTCGGGCCTTGAGTTGCGATTGCATTGCCACCAGTGACGGCATCTCTTCCACGCACGGAGGGCACCACGTCGCCCAGAAATTCAGGACCACAACTTGACCCTGAAAATCGCGTAGCGATACTTTCTGCGTCCCGTCCTGGACGGTAAAATCAGGGGCATCGGTCCCAATGCGAGTGGGCTTAGTCCCGCCATAGCAGCCGACCAGAAAGGCCAGCAGCGTCAGTAAAAACGAGGTTCTCCGGATCACCTCTTTATAATAACTCTTCATGGTGCAAACGCCCGCCACTCCGCCGCTAGACCCGTCACGGCCGGAGGTGTCTGTGGTCATACCGGCTCGGAATGAAGCTGCTTCGCTGGGGGCGTGCCTTCAATCTATCGTTGCGCAGCAGGGCATCGCATTCGAGGTCGTCGTCGTCGACGATCAATCTACCGACGCCACCGGCGAGATTGCGCGATCGTTCCCGGGCGTACGCGTCATCGAATCCGCCGGTCTCCCTGCAGGCTGGATCGGAAAGAATCACGCGGTGTGGTTGGGAGCCCAATCCGCTAAAGGCAAATGGCTGCTCTTCACCGATGCCGACACCGTCCATCTCTCCGGCTCATTGCGCCGCAGTGTCGACGAAGCCAAAGAGTTCGGTGCCGATCTGCTCTCCTATTCGCCCAAGCAGGAAGTCCACGGTTTCTGGGAGCGCGCGCTGATGCCTGTGATTTTCGCCGAGCTCACGCGTACGTATCGCACCGTGGACGTGAATGATCCTAGGTCCCGTGTGGCCGCTGCGAATGGTCAATACCTGCTGATTCGACGCACCGTGTATGACTGGGTCGGCGGCCACCAGGCGATCGCCGGTGTGCTTCTCGAAGACGTCGAACTCGCCAAGCGCGTGAAGCAGTCAGGCCGGATCATCCGTTTCCGCTATGGCGGTGATGCGGTTCGCACCCGCATGTATCGCAGCTTTGCGCAGATGTGGGAAGGCTGGACCAAGAACCTCGCCGTACTTTTTCCGCATCCGGTTCGGCTGGCGATCATTCGCAGCATAGAGTTTCTGCTGATCGCCTTGGGCGTGCTTCTGTCTAAGCGCCGGCCTTCTCTCGGGATCGCGAGTGCTGACTGCGGCTGGCATCTTTCTGCTACTCACCATGCTCGCCGATTTTCTTCAGCGCGTGTTGCGCGCTCATTTCGGCGCGGTCAACACTGTGCTTTCAGTTTTGGGACTGCCGATTTTCGCCGTCCTTTTAGTGCGCTCCGCCGTCCAATACCGGTGGAGAAAGAGAGTAGATTGGAAGGGAAGGGCGTATCCGGTTTCTCCTCCTCCGGTACCGTCGAGTTCCAGTTCGTCTGAATCGAGCTTAGCTGCAAGCGAATGATGAAGAAAACTGTATATCTAACTAGAAAAGCTGAGTTTTCAGCTTCGCATTACTATCACAACCCTGATCTTTCGGCGGAAGAGAACCAGCGCCTTTTCGGCAAGTGCAATAACCTGAATGGCCATGGGCACAACTACACCCTTGAAGTAACGGTTGAAGGCGAGGTCGACGCGAAAACCGGTTTCGTTCTCGATCTGAAGCAACTGAAAGAAGTTCTCAATCGCGAGGTGCTGGACGCTTTCGACCATCGCCATCTCAACAAAGAGGTCCCCGAATTCGCGAAGCAGATCCCAACCACGGAGAATATCGCCATCGCTATCTGGCGCCGCCTCGAACCGAAATTAACTAGGCGCGAAGATGCATCGCGTCCGCGTCTACGAGACGCCCGACCTCTTCGTCGACTACTACGGTGAAGCATGAAGGCTCATCTCACGCGCCGATATATGTTTTCGGCGTCGCATCGTTTGCATAGCGACGCGATGTCCGACGAGGCGAACCGCGCCACTTATGGCAAGTGCAACAACCCACATGGACATGGGCATAACTACGCAATGGAGGTCACGGTGAGCGGACAGGTAGACGCCAACGGCATGGTCTGCAACCTGGTGGACCTCGATACATTCGTCGGAAGCCGAAGTGCTGGAGCGCTTCGATCACGTGAATTTGAACCTGCTGCCAGAATTCGCGGCTGACGTGCCCACAACGGAAAATCTGTGTATCCGGATCTATGACATTTTGAACCGTGGGTTCCGCCCGGCCCATCTAGAAAAGGTAAGACTCGAAGAAACCATGATGAATTCGTTCGAATACGCAGGTACGAACTGATGCCCGCGGATAAGGACGCAACACCAACTATGACCAACAACTTGATCGAAACGCCAACTCTCACCGACGCCAGCTACGCCGATCTGGTTCGTGAAATGATTGCCCGCCTCGGCGAAGATCCCGAGCGCGAGGGTCTAAAGCGCACGCCTGAACGCGCCGAAAAGGCCATGCACTATCTGACCAAGGGATATGCAGAAGATCCTGAAGCCCTGCTGAAGGGCGCCCTCTTTACCGTCGACTACGATGAAATGGTGATCGTAAAGGACATCGAAATGTTCAGCCTTTGCGAACATCACATGCTGCCGTTTTTCGGCAAGGTTCACATTGCCTACATCCCCAAGGGCCGCGTGCTTGGGCTCAGTAAATTGCCGCGCCTGGTCGACATTTTCGCGCGACGCCTGCAGGTGCAGGAGCGCATGACCACGCAGATCGCTGAAACCATTCAGAACGTGATTCAGCCTCAAGGCGTTGGCGTTGTAATTGAAGCGCGCCACCTGTGCATGATGATGCGCGGTGTCGAAAAGCAACATTCCGCGACCGTTACTTCCGCCATGCTTGGCTGCTTCCGTGACGAACGCCCTACACGCGACGAGTTCCTGGCGCTTCTCCGCAATAAGAACGGAAACGGAATCTAGCGTCTGCACATGCGAACTTGTAAGCCCGAATGGGTCAACGCTCTGCGAGACTCACGGCTAGAATCGCGAAGGCTACGATAAGACCGCACGTTCTGAACCAATGAAACGTGTCCCAGCGGTGCTCCTGCTCTCTCCAGTCGGGGGGAAGAGATTGAGCCGTCCATTTTGCGATGCGGTTATTGATTGGCACGGGACCGACGAGCGAAAACACGACGGCTAGCACCTGGATAGCGAACGCAGCGGCAGCGAGTCGCCATGCGGCGCTGGACAGATGCAGGACGGGCAACAACAGCAAAAGAGTTAAAAGCGTGGATCCTGCCATCCAGAATGGCATGACGCGTCCAAACAGTCGGGCCCATGCCGAGCGCAATAGTATGTGAGATTCCAACGGCAGTCGGTTCAACGTCGGGTGGGCAAAAGCGGCAACATTCAATTCGCTACCGCACATCAATCCCAGCACCACCAGCGCGATTACGTGCAGTGTCATAATCCACCTCTTCTGGTGGCTTTTGATGCCGTCGACAAAGCTCACGTCGGAACCTACTCAAAGCCGTAACCGTCGCGAACACTTCAGGTATCCTATCTCCCAATGCCACGAACCCCGACAGTAGATCCGCTGAAGTCAAAACTTGCTGTGATCACCGGCGCGAGCCGAGGCATTGGCTTTGCCATCGCGGAGGAGCTCGCCGCCGCCGGATCGAACCTTGTCATTACATCGCGCAAGTCAGCCGACGCCGAATCTGCCGCCGAAAAACTCGCCGAGCATGGTGTACGTATTCTGCCGCTACAGTGCGACGTTCGCGATGAAGTCGCCATCGAGCGGATGTTTGAAGCCGTTAAATCCGACTTCGGCTCTATCGATGTCCTGGTGAACAACGCAGGCCACAGCCAGACGCTCGTGCCGATTGAGAAGACGCCAACCGATCTCTGGCAAGACATTCTGGCGACCAATCTGACCGGGACTTTTCTGTGCACGCGTGCAGCACTTCCGCTCATGAAGCAGGGAAGCACGATCGTGAACAACATCTCTGCGGCCGCGTATCATGCATTTCCTAATTTTGCGGCCTATAACGTCTCCAAGGCTGGAGCACTGGCATTTACGAATACGTTGCGCGAGGAATTGCGGGACCGCGGCATTCGCGTGATGGCATTGGTTCCGGGCGCCACTGACACCGATATTTGGCAGCAATTCTGGCCGGATGCGCCCCGCGAAAAAATGGTTTCTGCGAAGGATGTCGCGGCCGTACTGATCGCGGCATTGCGCGTCGCGCCCGTGGGCGCTGTCGATGAGATCAAGATCGGCCCAGCGAGTGGACGGCTATAGTCCTACCGGTAGAAGTATTTGTATCGCCTTGGGCGTGACGGGAACATTTTGATGATGGCCACTCCGGCGATAAACCCTCCGACGTGTGCCCAGACGGCAATCCCCCCGCCGGTTTGATGCGAGACTGCAAGGGCCGTCGCCGCCCCACTGAGGAATTGCCCGAAGAACCAGAAGCCGAGTACCACCCACGCTGGCAGCCAAAAGAAGAAGATGAAGAATAATGGTACGAATGTTAGAACGCGTGCAGAAGGATACAGGATCAGATATGCCCCCATCACGCCCGCGATCGCGCCACTGGCGCCCACGGTCGGCACTGACGATCCCGCGTTAAAGACGTAATGCACCCCCGCCGCCACCACACCGGTTCCCAGGTAAAACAGCAGATAACGGAAATGCCCAAGATAGTCTTCAATGTTGTCGCCGAAGATATACAGCGCCCACATGTTGAAGATCAGGTGCAACCACGAAGCATGCATGAACATGCTGGTGAAGATTGGCACAAACGCGCTCACGGCGTTCACTGGGATCACTCCGGCGGGCAAGGTCACATAATGTGCACCCTGAACGAACGCCGTTATTCTCGCCGGCACGAACCCGAACACATTCGTCACATCCTGCGCGGGTCCGACCACCCCCAGCCACATCATGAGGAACACAAGCGTGTTCAACGCCAGCAAGAAATAGTTCACATAGGGCGTTGTGTAACGCGGTGCGTCGTCGCGAATCGGGATCATACGGGCCCCACGGCGCAGTGGCCGTGCAAATTCCTTTCAACTTGCGCACCCTAACACGGGTACGCACATGCGCCGGGTTGACCAGAACCCGCGTCAGCGTCCACGATAGCTATGCGCCATGAATGGAATACTGATTCTCAACAAACCGGCTGGGATGACTTCGCACGACGTAGTGCATCGCGTCCGAAAAATCCTGCAGGAGCGGTCCGTCGGACACCTGGGAACTCTTGATCCGATGGCCACCGGTGTGTTGCCGCTGGTCTTAGGGCGAATGACTCGCCTCGCTCAGTTTTATACCACGACGGCTAAAACCTACGAGGGCGAAATCCGCTTCGGATTTGCCACCGACACCTACGACGCCGAAGGCGAGCCCGTTGGCGCGCAACAGGACGTTCGCGTAACGTTGGAAGACGTCCGCCGCGCCGCCGCCAAATTCGTTGGCATCATCCAGCAGGTGCCGCCACCGTTTTCCGCGAAAAAAATCCAGGGCGTACCCGCGTACAAACTCGCCCGCAAAAAGCAAGACGTAGAGCTCAAGCCCGTCCAGATTGAAGTTCGCAGTCTGTGCATTCTTTCGGCGATGAACGATCGCGCCCGTTTCCGCGCCGAAGTCTCCTCAGGCACTTACATCCGCTCCATCGCTCACGAGATCGGCCAGGCACTCGACGTCGGCGCACATCTTTCAGCTCTGACGCGCACCAAGGTCGGCGAATTCTGTCTGGATCAGTCCGTCACGCTCGAGCAACTCGCATCTGCCACACTGGACGACGTCGAAGGGAAGCTGTGCCTGCACCCGCGCCGCTTGCTTCCCCAGTTTCCTTGCGTGATGGCCACTGACGAGGTTGCCGGGATGCTCCGCAACGGACGAGCCGTGAACTTACCTGAATTGTCCCAATCCAAGCTCGTCAAGGTTTTCCGCGGTCAATCGGATCTGATAGCCATCGCCAGCCGCATCGCAGGAACCTTGTTTCATCCGAAGATTGTGTTGGGCGAATAATCCCTTCACGCACCAAAAATCGACTCCGGTGTGATTTGCGTCACAGACCAACGTGACCCCATCGGCCGCACAATATTCGGGTGGGCCCATCATCGCCATCGAACCAGCACTCGCTCCGGCTCGTTATTCAGCACAACTGGGTTGCGTCAGGAAAATCGCGCCATTCGCGTTATCGCCTCATACTCTACGGCGACAGCCACGCACATCGCGACTTCGATTCAATGCCCGAACTGAGGGACGCGCTGCGAATAGCTGGTTTGTCTGTTGACACTAGTTCGATCTCGCCGCCTGACCCACAAGCGTCCTCCATCCTGCTATCCCAATCCGTCGAGTTGAGCGATTTCGAGGTGGCGAGTCTTGGCCTGAAATAAGTCCATGAATACTCAAAGTTCATGGCGAGGCGAAAATTTTCAACGCCTGGCACCAGACCTGTCAGAATTGACAGTTCCTCGACCTTTTTTCACATGCGATTATCCCCATCGTCGGTCCTGCCCACGGGAGGCCACACAGACCTTAAGAATCTGCGTGGAGGCGTAGGGCCGACGTTATTTCTTCTGCCTCGACCTATTGCTTGATCGCATCCGACCGCAGCTTTCCGATCCGCCCCTTGGGTCCCACAACATATGGAAGCGACAGCGCGTTCCAATTACCAGCGTCGAGAGGCTGCCAGGTGTGGCCATCGTCCATAGAGATGTCGGAGCCGTTGGTTCCGGCAGCTACCCATGCTTTCGCCGACGGCCTCCATGCCACCGTCGAGCGATATCCATGAGGAAGGCTCGACGCGGCGGTCCAGTGCCGTCCGCCATCGCTTGTCCATGCCGCAGTGCCCGGTGACTCATCCGGTTTCTTGTAGTCACCGCCCACGGCGACCCCGTGCTGCGCATCTCGGAAGGCAAGCGAGAATACTCCGGACGAATCGTTCCCGGACGCCACGGGAACCGCAACCCCTAAACACCCATCCGTGCCGGATAAGACCGGTGACAGCAATGCGCGTGGTCCGCTTTTTCCGCCGGTGCCGAGGATATATTTGCCTGCGCCAAACATCGACGACCGACGAATTACTGGCCGCAAATGCCGACTCACCTTCGCGCGCTACGCAGGCGTTTTTATCGATCGACCACTTCGCACCTGCAGTTGTCATCGTGAAGAATCGGCCACCGACCGGATCGCCAACGACCACTCCCGCCGGCTTGTCCCCATGCTTTCCAGAATCTCTCCGGCTGAAAAACCATCGCATCCCAGAAGCCATCCTTATCGGTATTCCGCACGTCCTCCGTCCAATGCGCACAACCGTCGCTGGTTCTGTATACGCGCGACTGTTCTCCAGGCCCTGCTGACATCACCAGCGCCGTACTGGCGTCCCAAGCCCATATGCCGCGGAAATCCAATTTGTCACCATCCGGAGGCACGGCGCATTTCTGCCAGTGGACGCCTCCATCTTGAGTTCGCAGAATCGTCCCATCAGCGCCGCTGGCCCACGCTACTGAGGCGTTCACCGCATGAATGCCGCGCAAGTTGGAGGTCGTGTGCGAATCCTGCATCTCCCATTGCGCCGATGCATCGCCGAACGCGACGAGCGCAACGCTGAACAACAGCAAAGCTTGTAGATTCTTCATCCGCTCGTCTGCTCCCGGCTGGAGTCCTTCCGCATCTTCTCCACGAACGCCTTCAGCGACTTCTTCGGATCGGCCGGGAACTGCTTTTCCAGAACAGACAATTCGCTCATGCGATCCAGTCGAAAGTTGCGAAAGTCCTTGCGCATCTCGCACCACGCCGCCAGCGTCCACGAACCACCCCAGAAGTACAGTCCCAACGGACGAACTCGCCGCTCACTAGCCTCTCCATCTTCTCGCGTGTAGCGGAATTCCGCGAACTTCTGATCCGACGCGGCCGCATTCAGCAGATCCACATTTCGCTTCAGCTCCGGACTGGGCTTGAAGTTCAGTGCATATAGCAGCGTCTCGTCCACCTTGTCGCGCAGATCCGCCGGAAGAGCCGCTTCGATCTTATGCAGTGCCTGCGTCGCGGCCTCGCCCTGTTCGGCGCCGCCCCAGGCGCGGACCATGCGAGCGCCCAGCACCAGCGCTTCAATTTCAGATCGGGTGAACATAAGCGGTGGGATATCGAAATCCTGGCGCAGCAGGTATCCAATGCCCGCTTCGCCTTCGATCGGCATGCCGGAGAGTTGCAGGTCGCGCACATCGCGGTAGATGGTGCGGTCGGATACCTGCAACTTCTCTGCGAGACGGCGCGCGGTGATCATGCGGCCGACTCGCAGGAATTGAACGATTCGGAAGAGCCGATCGGCGCGTCGCATTTCAGTAGGTGTGCAGGCCCACTTGATTGCCTTCGCTGTCGATTATACGGGCGGACCGTCCCATGCCCTTCGGCATCTCAACCACGCTGACGACCTTGCCGCCCGCCTTCGGAACGCGCGCCAGCACGTCATCGAAGATGCCATCGGCATTCAGATAGACAACCGATCCGCTCGCCCCAGGGCGCACATCATCCTCCTTCACGATCGATCCGGAGACTGCCGGTTTCTCGTAGGCGAATACGGCGGTGGGCGTTCCCATGAACTCGAGCTTGTTCAGCGCTTGTCCGAAGATTGTTTCGTAGAAGGTGACAGCGCGATCGAAATCGGCGCTGGGAATCTCAAACCATACGACGTTGTTCTTAACGGCAGTCTCGGTAGTCATGTCCGTCTCCTCGTGCGATAAGTTCGCAACGAAGAGGATGATAGGGAAGGGCTACTGACAGCATTCTGTCAGTAGGGTTTTGAATGTTTTTTGTCATCACGAGCGAAGCGAGGGATCTGCTGTTTCCTTCCGGTGAAACTAGCTGCGCTTTTCCTTCGCTGTCAAAAGGAACTTTGCATATCGCGGAAAGAAGGCAAAAACTCTCCTTGTCAGGCACGCACCAAGGCTGCTTTCATCTTGCTGGTGAAGAAACTACTCGCATTCCTCACGCTCTGTTCGTCTCTCTCACTTGCAGGAGATCTGCAAAGTCAGCTGAATCACATGGCCTCGAAGCACCAGGGCAAGGTCGGACTCTATGCCAAGAACCTGAAAACCGGCGCCACGGTGGCCATCAACCCTGATGCAGAGGTGAAGACCGCTTCAGTGATCAAGCTGCCCATCATGATTGAGACCTTTTACCAGGTCAAAGAAGGGAAGCATCGCCTCGATGAACGCCTCACGGTGACCAAGGAGAACCAGGTCCCGGGCTCAGGCGTTCTGACCCTGATGCAGCCAGGCTTGCAGCCATCGCTGCTCGATGCCGTCACCTTGATGATCGCTATCAGCGACAACACCGCAGCAAACCTGGTGATAGATGACATCGGTATTCCGGCAGTCAACGCGCGGATGGAACTCATGGGGCTGAAGAAAACGCACCTCTTCAAGAAGGTGTTTATGCCCTATAGCGGACCGGTTGCCGATCAGGACCGTAAGTTCGGATTGGGGCGGACAACGCCACGCGAAATGGCCGCCGCCATGGAGAGCGTCTGGCGCTGCGATCTGGGTGACAAGCCGCTGTGCGCGCAGATGCTTTCTATTCTTCATAACCAGTTCTATCGCGAAGCGATCCCACGCTACCTGGAAGAGATCGACACTTCTGAGAGCGAATCGAAGATTGGAAACAAGAGCGGCGCGGTCGACGGCGTTCGCAACGACGTGGCACTCATCGAGACCAATGCAGGCCCGATCGTGATCTCAGTGTTCACATGGGACAACCAGGACAACAGTTGGACCGTGGACAATACCGCCGAATTACTCATCGCTCACATGGCGCGGACAATCGTGGATGCATGGGCGCCTCGCTAGGGTAAGCGGCGGGCTTTATTCACGTTTGACCCAGGCAGAAACGCAAGCTATTGCCCTCGGCCGTGAAGATCCCACCACTAGCATGACTGCTGGGGAGATTTGACACCACCGTAACTTGCTCGCCTGCGATCGCGGGCTAGAGTTGTTACGGAATTGTTATGAGCATCCTTCGTAAAAAGGTGTTGGTTCTGACACTGGTCGTGGCGGTGCTAGTGTCTGCCGTCGCATTCTATGTCTATCGTCTCCAGACTTCCGTACCCGCATGGTCTCTTGTTTGGCCGCGAGAGTACGTGGATGTGGTGACTCAGATGAAAGAGCTTGAGGAGAAGGGACTGTTCGAAGACGAAATTAAGTTGGGGCTTCGCTCGGTTAGACAGCAACCATCTGACTCTTTCCTCTACCAGATAATTGCACAGGCGTATGCGTACCGCGAATACAAAGAACCACAGCACTCTAGTGAATGGGCGAAGTTCGCGTCTGAGTACTCTGAGAAAGCTTTGAATGCCGACCCAAATGACCTTTCGAACATCTTCAATGTCGGCCAGACTTACGAGATAGCTGGAGACAGTCTGCCCACTAGTGAGTCTTGTTTTTATTACCAAAGAGCCGCCGATGTGTTGGAAAAGCTCGCTCCGAGGCTCCAAGGAAACCGCGCCACAATACAGGGAGCAAGCTTTCGATTGGCAGCCTTTCGAAAACATAATGCAGAAGAGTTGGCCCGAGTTAAGAGAGAACTGAGTTCCTGTGGCGACCGTGTTCCGACAAACGAGCCAGCTCACAATCCTGCTTTGGGCGAAGCGGCCACTCAGATGACGCGATACGCTCGCGATGGCGATTACGACAAGGCGGTCCAAACGGGCTTGGCGGCAATGAAAGGTGCTCCGGACTCGTTCATGTATCAACAGATCGCTATGGTGTATCTAATGCGAAGTGCGAAGGAACCTAAACTCCGCGACCAATGGGCAAACGAGGCTGCGTCTTATGCGAGGAAATCCGTGGATGCTGATCCGAATCAGCGGGAGTTCTTCAATCTTTATGCAGCAGGGCGGGTTTTGGAGTCCGCAGGGGACCTCTCTACAAGTGCCCGCTGCGAATATTTCGGCGACGCGGATAAAAGCGTTTTCCGATCAGGGGCCCATGTTGGAGGGCGACTATATCGCACTCTACGGCAAGAGGCGTCCTCTGGCTCCGTTCCGAAATGAGAACCAGAAAGCGTTGACAAGAGCGAGAGAAAAGTTCGCCCAGAATCATTGCCGTTAGGTCTGGAGCGTATCCGACGAAGTATGGACTGCGCTCACAGGTCGTTATGCAATGTCCGATAACAAATATTATGTTAAATACGATCTAGCCCCGCTAAACATACGGCCTGCTAAGTACCCTCATCCCGCAACTTAGGGTTTCCCCTGAATTGTTCTTCTCTCCTCCTGCCTTCACAATCGGACGCGCATGCGCTCCACTCCCCAACGTGGATTTTCGATCCTCGAGATGGTCATGGTCGCCGCCATCATATTGGTCCTGGCTGCGATGACCTATGGCTTCCTCCTGGCGGTCATCTCCCGCACCGACGAGGCTTCCGCCGTGGAATCCGTCCGCGCCATCGAAGCCGCCGAAATCCAGTACGCCACCGAGCACCCAGATAACGGCTTTAACGCGCTCGACAACCTGCCTCTGTCGGACCCCAACCTGAAATCCGGGTTCAAGCATGGATACGAGTTCATCGTCACCTTGGAGTCCGGTGCCGAAGGCGGCCCCAACACGCACTTCCAGGTCACCGCCATGCCTTCGGGCATCAACGAGTTATTGGTCTCCAGGACCTACTACGGAGACGACTCCGGCAACATCACGTTTGCGGTTGGCCGCGCCCCCTCCGCCGAGTCGCTGAAGGTCAAAATCACGAAGTCTCAATAAGACTCCGCCTGATCTTGCCGATCTCCGCCGCCCGATTCGGGAAATTCTTGTCAAGCGCATTTACTTGAGGAATTATTCGTAACCTGCTGATTCGCTGGCAGAAATAGAGTTGCGAAATGTGTCTAGTCGCCGGCACAAATTCGCTACACTGATATTAGCTCTACTTTTCTGAGCGGCGGAAACCAGCATAAGTGCTTATGTTTCAATAATTTGACTTGTTAAGTCCTTTGTTATGCGGGAGCTGGCAGAACCTTCTCTCTAAGTGCCTGCAAGGATGGCCTTTACGAGGTAGGTAGGGGGAGGGGGTACCTCCCGCGAAACGAAATTACAGGGATTAACGCGGGTGCCCCACTCGTCGCGAACCGAACGGGTGGGAGCGGCGACCATTACGGGTGCCCCACTCGTCGCGGAGCGAACGAGTGGGAGTGGAGCGCTTTTACGCCTGCGCCGCGATTGCCTGCTCTACGTCCCTGCGAAACGCAGCCAAGATCTCCAGTCGCTCCGGGGTGGCTTCCACCACCTCGGACTTGTTTTGGAAGACCTTGCGCCCGTTCAGTTCGGTGAGCACGCCGAGGGATTCGCCCACGCGCCATCCGGGTGTGCCGATCATTTGCAGCCCAGTTGGCAGCGGCAAGACCATGACGATGCAATCGCCGCGCGTCACGCCCACGGCGTTCGGAAACAGATCGAATGTCTGGAATTCAAATCCGGCAAGGTATAGCCGTTGCAGTTGTTCGGCAGGATCCATTTGGTCGTTAGTCGGTCGTCGATTGTCGCTGGCCTAGCGTCGCCTTCGCAATGGTGGCGAACGACTATCGACCAATGACCAACGACTGAACAACTACATCTTGTACCGCCCCATATCTTCTTCGCCCAGGTTCTCGAGCCACTTGCGCATCTCTTCGCTCGACACCTTGTCGGAGAGCGCGCTCGCCAGACGGGAAGTCTTGAGCACCTGATCCTCGACGAAGATGGGGCAATCGACGCGTAGTGCCAGCGCCAGTGCATCGGACGGTCGGGAATCGATCGAGATGGTCTGTCCTTCCCTCTCGAGCCAGATGACCGCGAAGAACGTGTCGTCGCGCAGATCGTTGACCACGACCTTGCGCACTTCGGCTTCAAGTCCGATGAGAAGATTTTTCAGCAGATCATGAGTCATGGGCCGGGGAGTCGAAACTTTCTCGATCTCGAGGGCGATCGCGTTAGCCTCGTAGATGCCAACCCAGATCGGCAGCACCTGATCGCCGCCAACATCTTTAAGAATGACGACGGGCATGTTGGTGACTGGGTCCATCATCAGGCCACGAATTTTCATTTCGACTTCCACAGGTCCCTCCTGCCTAGACGGCAAGTTCGCCCACCAGACTGTTCGCGAAAATCTGGGTGACGCGCACGTGAACGTAGCCGCCAACTTGCAGCGTCGCCGCCTCAGGTGCGGTGAAGTTTAGCACTTTATTTTGCGAAGTCCGACCATTCCATTGTTTGCGGACTTCGTTACGGCCCTCGACCATTGCTTCCACCGTCTGGTTTAGATGCCGCTTGTTGTTCTCCAAGGAGATCTGTTTCTGCCGCTCGTTCAAAATCGAGAGCCGCAGCGTCTTCTCCTCATCGGAAATCACATCCGGCAAATTCAGGGATGAAGTGTTGGGCCGCGGCGAATATTTGAAGGTAAAGGCACTGTCGTAGCGAACCTCGCCGATCAATGCAACCGTCTCTTCGAACTCGGCGCGGGTTTCGCCGGGAAATCCGACGATCAGATCGGTGGTCATGCTGATATCCCGCTTCGACGCTTTGATCCACGCGATCCGCTCAAGATATTGCTCGCGCGTGTAGAGCCGCTGCATCGCGTTCAGAACCTTGCTTGAGCCACTCTGTACCGGCAAATGCACATGATCGCAAAGAGTTGAAACCGCATCGATTGCTTCGACAATATCCGGCGTAAAGTCGCGCGGATGCGACGTGGTGAAGCGAACGCGCTTGATCCCCGGGATTTCGCCGACCGCAGCCAGCAACTCGGCAAACGTCTTCTTTCCCGATGGATCGCGGTAGGAGTTCACATTCTGCCCGAGCAGTTGGATATCCGTAAATCCCTGACCGACCATGCGACGAGCCTCGGCCAGAACTGAATCTGAAGTCCGGCTGCGCTCTTTGCCGCGAGTGAACGGAACCACGCAGTAGGAGCAGAACTTATCGCAGCCCTCGATGATAGTGATATATCCACGATGCTGATTGCTGCGCGCGGTGAACTCGGTGTCGAAGGTCTGATCGGTTTGGCGGTCGTCAAGTCCGGTAACGCGCTGGTTCCCTGCTTCAAGTTGCACCAGCATCTCAGGCAGGTTTCGGTATGAAGCAGAGCCGCAAACCAGGGAAACATACGGAGCGCGTTCGAAGATCTTGTGGCCTTCCTGCTGGGCCACGCAGCCAAGTACGCCGAACTTTTTGCCCTGCGACTGAAGCTTCTTGTAGTCGGCCAGACGATGAAATACTTTCTGCTCCGCTTTGTCGCGGATAGAGCAGGTGTTGTAGAGGATCAGACCAGCCTCTTCCACGGTCTCGACCTGCTGATAGCCCTCAGATAGGAGCGTGCCGATGACTTTTTCCGAGTCATGCACGTTCATCTGGCAGCCGAAGGTCTCGAGATAAAAGGTCTTTTCCTCACCCTGCGCCATATGGCTCAGTATAACCCGTTCGTGAACGGAATGTTTCAAAGCTGCGGGTCGTGAGAGGAGTCGCTGCGAAGAGATTCGAGAGTGGCTGCTAACAATTCGGCTTGACCGCGAGTCAATCTTCTGCGAGTTTGCTCGCCTGAATCTAATCCTCTTGGGGTGAGGAATAATGGCTACTGTTTCGATTGAAACTCCACATCGTCTCGATCCCGCGGCGATGGGGCAAGTTCTTCAGATTAGCTGCGGCATGATGTTCAGCGCCGCACTGCAAACCGCAACTCGGCTTGGCGTGCCCGACCAACTCAGCCACGGTCCGGTACCCGTAAAAGACCTGGCCGCAGCGACCGGAACCAACGAAGACGCTCTTTATCGCGTCCTGCGTGCGCTGGTGCCGCTTGGTATTTTCGCTGAGGTCAGTCCGCGGACTTTCGCAAATACTCCATCCACCGAATGGTTGCGCTCGGACGTCCCTGGATCCGTCCGGGACACTGTGCTGTGGATGTCGAGTCCATTTCACTTCAACGTGTGGAAGGAATTGCCTTACTCCGTTCGAACCGGAAAGCCAGCCGCCGAGCATATCTACGGCAAACCGGTATTCGAGTGCTTTGACATGCTGCCGGAGGTGGCAGCCGATTTCAATGCCGCGATGACGTGCATAAGCGCGCAGTTGGTGCCTGCGGTGCTGGACGCTTACGACTTCAGCGGAATCAGCACGCTAATGGACGTTGCGGGTGGACACGGCTTCGTAATCTGCGAGATCCTGCGGCGCCATCCGGAGATGAAAGGCATCGTCTTCGACATTCCTCCAGTGATCGAGGGAGCGAAATGCCGCGTCTGTGACTTACGCCTCGACCATCGCTGCGAAGCCGTAGCCGGAGACTTCTTTACCGAGATTCCGGCCGGAGCCGACGCCTACTATCTGCAGCACATCATCCACGATTGGGATGATGAGAAAGCAATCACCATTCTGCAAAATGTGCATCGCGCGCTGAGAGGTGTCCCGAACGGCCGGATCATCGTGACCGATTGCGTCCTGCCTGAAAACTCCGATATGCACTTCGGCAAGCTCATCGACTTGGAGATGATGCTGATGCCCGGGGGCCGCGAGCGTACGGAGAAAGAAGTACGTGCGCTATTCGCAAAGGCCGGATTCGAGATTACGAAGATTGTTCCAACGAAAGCTTCGGATAGCGTGACGGAGGCGAGACCGGTTTAGCTCTTGCTTCCGTTCTTCACCATCTTGAGAAACGCGGCGTGCACCCGTGTGTCGTCGCTCAGTTCGGGATGGAACGTTGACGCCATCACTTTGCCCTGGCGAACAAGTACAGGATCATCCCCTTGCTTCGCCAGGACTTCTACATCGGGACCAACCTGTTCAAACTTCGGCGCGCGGATGAAGACCATCTCCAATGGTCCCGCGCCCGCCTCCAAATCCGCAGCGGCTTCGCCAGTGCCGATGAAGCTGTCGATCTGGCGTCCATAGGCGTTACGGCGGATGGTGACGTTGAGAGCGCCGAGTCCGCGCTGCGATGGGTTCTCCACTTGCTTCGCCAGCATGATTGCGCCCGCACAAGTTCCAAACGTCGGGCGAGTGAGAACAAATTGCTTCAGCTTCTCGAATCCCTGTTCACCAAGAACTTTAAGAAACGTCGTCGATTCGCCGCCTGGGATCACCAGTGCTTCGATTTCGTCGAGTTGCTCGGGCTTGCGCACCTCAACGACCTCAGCGCCAAGTTGTTCGAGGCGCTGCCGGTGTGCGGCGAAATCGCCTTGGATGGCCAGAACTCCTACCTTCATACTTCGAAGATAAATTGTGTGGCGCGCGGTGTAAATGTACGGCGTCACTGGGGATTCGCGCGAGTGAGGCTATAATCGCGCACGCAGTCATAAAGATTCCATCGGAGGCCCGGTGCAGACTTCTCCTGCCAGTGCCATTGGCCATCACAAATTCACGCCCACGCTGTTGCGGAGCGCGATCGTCGCTGCGATCGGCGGATTGCTCTTCGGTTTCGACACTGCGGTAATCGCGGGAACCACACAGGCGCTCACCGATGTCTACCATCTCACGCCGGGGACGTTAGGGCTGACGGTCTCGATTGCACTCGTGGGCACAATTGTTGGCGCGGCCACTGCCGGCGCGATCGGAGACAAATACGGCCGTCGCGACAGCCTGCGCGGACTCGCCGTCCTGTACCTGATTTCGGCGCTCGGCTGCGCCATGGCAGCGAATTGGACGATGCTAGTCGTGTTCCGCTTCTTGACCGGACTGGCCATTGGCGGATCGTCAGTACTCGGTCCGATGTACATTGCTGAAGTCTCTCCCGCGCGCTGGCGTGGAAGGTTGGTAGGACTATTCCAGTTCTGCGTGGTGTCGGGAATCCTGCTCGCCTACTTTTCAAACTATGCGGTTGGATTGCAGCACTTCGGTGACGCCGAATGGCGCGTGAAGTTCGGAGTTGCTGCGGTTCCGGCGTTTATCTTTCTCGCTTTGCTGTTCACCATTCCTCGGAGTCCGCGCTGGCTGGCAAAGCAGGGTCGTACGGACGAGGCGCGCGCGGTGTTGCAGGCGACCGGCGAACCTGATTCGCAGGCTCAGTTGCAAGAGATCGTTCGCTCGATTGACGAAGAGCATCATCGCAAAGATGAGCCGTTGTTTTCGGCGCAGTACAAGCTACCGATTTTCCTGGCGATCACCATTGGACTTTTTAATCAACTGGCCGGTATCAACGCAATTCTCTATTACTTGAACGATATTTTTGCTCGCGCAGGTTTTACGAAAGTCTCCGGCGACTTGCAGGCCGTAGCGATTGGCGCGACCAATCTGCTGTTTACCGTGATCGGCCTGAGCGTGATCGATAAACTCGGACGCAAGACTCTGCTGCTCATCGGCGCAGTCGGCACGGCCGCGTGTTTGTTCGGTGTCTCGATGGTCTTCTTCCGCCACAGCCACGAGAATCTACTGCTGCCGCTGCTGGTGATTTACATCGGATTCTTCGCGCTATCGCAAGGCGCGGTAATTTGGGTTTACCTGAGCGAAGTCTTCCCTACTCGCGTACGCGGCAAGGGCCAGAGCCTGGGCAGCTTCTCGCACTGGGCCATGAACGCCGCCATTGCTTTCGTTTTTCCGACTATGGCGGTGATCTCCGGCGGGTTCGCATTCCTATTCTTCGCAGCGATGACGGTGCTGCAATTCTTCGTGGTGCTGTTCTTCTATCCAGAGACGAAGGGCGTGAGCCTGGAAGAGATGCAGCGGAAGATGGGGATCAGTTAGATAGCTCTGGCAACTGTTTTCAGAGCGATAACGCTTGTCCTCTAGTCGAGAACAACTGCAGATCCCTCGTCGCTTCGCGACCTCGTGATGACAAGCCAAAACAAAAGCGCGGACAGGAGTGTCCGCGCCACACAAGGCAAAAAGCAAAGCCCCTCAAATTTCGAGGGGCTAAATGCTAATTCACTGAATGCTGAGTGCTGCCGTCCTACCATCCTCGCGTCTGCAGCATATCTTTCTCCTGGATGCCGCTGACAGCGAGTCCCTTCATCGAAGAAGGCACATCTTCGCTCACTTCGAGTAAAACTTTAGGGTCTTTGTAGTGGGTAGTTGCGAGTACGATGGCACGTGCGCGCTTGTATGCATCTTCTGGCGATGCAAATTCGCTGGAGCTGTTCATGAAGATGCCAGAGCCCACGAAGATCGCCTCCGCGCCCAGTTGCATCATCAGCGACGCATCCGCCGGGGTGGCAATTCCACCCGCGGAGAAATTCGGCACTGGCAGCTTCCCTGCCTTCGCGACGATGCGGATCAACTCGTAGGGTGCCTGATGATTCTTGGCTGCCGCGAATAGCTCTTCTTCGCTCATCACGGTCAGGGCGCGCATCTCGCTAACGATCTGCCGCATGTGCTTCACAGCGTGCACCACATCGCCAGTTCCCGCTTCACCCTTCGTGCGGATCATCGCCGCGCCTTCAGCGATGCGGCGCAACGCTTCGCCCAGGTTACGCGCCCCGCATACAAACGGAGTCCCGAACGCGTGCTTGTCCACGTGGTGGAGTTCGTCGGCGGGTGTCAGCACCTCGGATTCATCAATGTAATCGACCTTGAGTTCCTGCAGAATCTGCGCTTCGGCGAAATGGCCGATGCGGCACTTGGCCATCACGGGAATGCTGGTAGCCTTCTGAATCTCCTGGATCTTCTTGGTCGACGCCATGCGGGCTACTCCGCCTTCGGCACGGATCTGTGCCGGAACACGCTCGAGGGCCATCACGGCCGCGGCGCCGGAGCGCTCGGCGATTTCCGCCTGCTCCGCCGTGGTGACGTCCATAATGACGCCGCCCTTTAACATCTCTGCCAAACCGACTTTCAGGCGCAAACCGTTGCTGCCATTCTTCTCAGACATACTGCTTCTCCCCAGAGTAATTGGATTGCGACGAACGCACGAAGGCTCCGGAAGATGGGAGCGTGGTTCAGAATCCGGTGAACAGTTCTATTGTAACAACTTAGCAGGTGCGGCGCAGTCAAGATAGGACTAGCTTAGACTCGCAGCTTGCGGCCAGTCTTGCTCAAGTACTTGGCGAACATCCGCTCCGGATCGACGGCGATAAACTTCCCCCTGCTGCGCGCGAGTACCTCACCTTCAGCATTACGGATTTCGGCCAGGTTATAGTGTTCGCGACCCTCGACCTTCTCTTCCCAGCCTTCGGCGATCAGCCACTTCCCTAGCGGCGTCGGCTTTAGATAGTTCACGGTCATTTCTGAGGTGACGGCAATCACCTGCCGAAACTTGTTCACCTTGCCCATGGCTTCATCGAGGATGGTCGCGATGATCCCACCATGCGCGTGCTTCGGCGGTCCCCAATAGCGATGTGACAGACGAAACTTGCACCGAACGCGACGCGCAGGTTCGTCGTAAACAAATTTCAAGTGCATCCCATCGGGATTATCGGGGCCACATCCGAAGCACTGGTTGATGGGGAGGTTGTGTTTTTGTGTGCCGTGTCCGTGGACGGCCTTGTGCTTGGGCATTGCAGTAGGAGTTTATCGCAACGCCACATTAGCTTCTCACCGACACTGCAAAAAATCAGCTTTGTTAACCCTCTGTGACAACTTCCCCGGCCCCTATTGCAACTAGACAATGGCACGATTGTCGCCACTTTCGTACGCCACAATTTCTAACAACTAAAGATAAGACGGTGCTACGAACGAGCACGGCCGTTTCAAGCGGCCGCTCGGTTTCGGTTCCATTGGGTTAAATAGTCTTTCACCTGGGAGTGATGACTTGATGCGCACAATCTCAACCGGTGTAGCTCTTTCGCTTCTCTTTCTTGTGAGCGTCTGTCTCTCGCAATCGACCGTGCCGCGGGCCGGGCATGTTGTGCTGATCATTGAAGAGAATCACCAATTCTCGCAGGTTTATCCCAGCGGCATGCCATGGATCGTATCGCAAGCACAGGCCGATGGTGGCATTGCGACCAATTTCACGTCATCGATCGGCAGTTTTCAATCGCTCGGGGCCTATCTGTGGCTTTCTTCCGGAAGCACCGAGGCCCAGTTCGGCTGTAATGGCAGCAACTGTTCCAAACCCATCACGGACGACAACATCTTTCGCGAACTCGACATGCGCGGTATGACTTGGAAAGTCTATGCGCAGAGTCTGCCGAGCGTCGGATATTTGGGAAATGGACCGGCTCCCTATATCAAGGGACACAATGCGGCCGTATGGTACAGCTCTGTCATTGATAATCCCTCTGATTTGCAGCGCGTTGTTCCTTTTACTGAGTTTCAGCAGGACTTGGCCGCGAACAATCTGCCGGAGTACAGCATCATCATCCCGGACGGCCTTAACGATGCTCACGACGGGACACTCGCCCAGGCCGACGCATTCTTGAAGGCGAACATCGCTCCATTACTCGCTTCCAGTTATTTCCAGCCGGGTGGAGACGGTTTACTCTTCTTTACCTTTGACGAGTGCGGAGGCGGTGAAAACAGTACCTGCGGTGCGCACATCTTTTCGGCGCTGATCGGCCCGCTCGTCAAACACGGTTATCTCTCCGGCACGGCTTACTCGCAATCCGACATGTTGCGTACGATTGAAGATGTTCTCAATCTACAACCGTATTTCGGCGCCGCAGCCACCGCGAAGGATATGGCCGACTTTTTTGCGCCATCCGGTTCGTCCGGCGGATCGTGTGCCTTTCCCAGCGTACCAGGGGTTGACTTGTGCACTCCTCAAGCCGGGCAGACTTACAACTCTCCGGTGCAGGTCACAGCGGCAGGAGTCGGAGCCAGTGGCGACGTAAATCATCTGGAGTTATGGATCGACGGAAACGAAAATCGGGAACTACTTCGCAGATACCGTGGATACGACGGTCGCTTTGGGCGGCGGCTCACACGTTGCCACGGTCATTGAGGTTGATTCGAAGGGCGCGTTCATCAAATCTGCACCTTCAGTCTTCAGCGTCGGAAATACGTCGGGCGCGTGCACACCGCCCAGTTCCCCGGGCGCGATTCTGTGTTCCCCGGTCGCGGGACAAACCTACGCTTCTCCGGTCCAGGTCATCGGCGCTGGCGCCCTGGCGAGCGTCTCCGTGAATCATCTCGAGTTGTGGATCGACGGCAAGAAGATTGGCAACTATCCTGGGAACACAATCAACACGACAGTTGCTGAGTCTGCCGGATCCCATGCTGCGACCCTAGTAGCGGTAGATGCGAAAGGCAACTTTCTAAAATCCGCGGTAGTCAACTTCAACGTGCAGTAAGAGATCACATCAGGCTTCTGCTATCGACGGAATTATTGTCCTACGCAGGTCGAAGAAACGTGGCGTATGCCACTGACTTGAAACGAGTCGTCGCTCAAGGCACGGCCTGTGACTGCCACCGTATGGCCGTTCCATCCGCGCAGATTTGTCGTGTTTCCCTGGAGTCGGTAGATCTTGCCTGCGCTGGTTAGCTGCCATTGTCCATTCGCCTGCGACACGCAGCCCTGCATGCTATTCGGAGGCGTGTTCGCTCCGACCTGGGTAGAACCAACCGTGTTGGCGCTCCGCTGAATCGGCGATTGTGCGCCGCCAATTTCCTGCGAGGTCCCGGGATTCTGATAATTCGGGCGCATCGATCCGACGCCGTAGGTTCCCTGCGGCGCGCCCACCTCTGTTTGTTCCGCGCTGGCGGCGAGATCCGCAGCAGCCCCTCGCGATTCCCCTACCTGCTCCCAGTTCGGGGGATATCCCGGCCTTTCGTTGAGAGGTTGTCCGGTGAGCGGGGCAGCTTGTCCGCGCGCTTGCGCTATTCCTCCCTGGGTTTCAGCTCCCACGGTCTGCTGGTTGACGTGCGTGCTCGTCTCGGGGATTTCAGTGCCTTTATTGCCGGTCTTCCCGGTTACTGAGAGGGCAGGAAGTTGCTCGTTCGCCTGCGGATTACATAGCTCTCCAGTGTTGACGACATTAGCGACGTGGAACGCCATGCGATTATCTGACTCGGCGGGCCGCGATAGCGGATAGCCACTCACGCGAACGACGTGATGCACGTGTTGCGACAGATCGCCCGACTCGAGCGCATACACGCCCGCATTGCCGGAGCCAGCAAGCCAGAAGCGTCCATTGCCTTGGACGAGACAGCCAGAGAGATTACTGGCTTCCGAAAAGGCGCTCGGCGAGCCAATATCGGGAATCGTGCCGGTAGTTCCATTTCCAACTTGACCCTGCG
>CAWKDK010000024.1:0-179679 GCA_963848375.1 Terriglobia bacterium | reverse complement strand
CCGGCGCAAGGGAGGATCCCCCATGCGCCTTCCACGAACTCTGCTCGTTGTCACATTCCTGGCCGTTTGCGCCAGCCTGTCTTTCGCCGCTGACGGGCGGCCTGCCGAATCGAAGGGGACTGTGCCGGCTGGAATAATCCACGCGGAAAAGGCCGCTGATAATGCAGCGCTGCTGCCCGAGATGTTTATTCCGCCACATGCGTGGCAGAAAGCACAGCTTTCTGGTTCTCAGCCGAGACCGGATTCCGCCGATACGCTTTGCTACAACATTCATAGCGTTGTGGTTGCCGAAGACGACCATACTGGCGTGACCCATCCGGTGCGTGAGAGTACGTGCACGCGCGCTACGCGATTCCAGACGAAGAACGCAGAGGTGTCGAAGTAGGAAGGTCTGCCCGAGCCGGCCCGCCCGGTGGCGCCCTGATCCCTGGCCCGCGGCGACCGCTCTGTGGGAGCGAAACTATTCTGGCTCGTCGAGGATACTCATCCGTCAACGAGAACTTTTTTCTTTCCGCTCGTCTTAAACTCATTTTCCAATCAGCGCCGCAGGAGTAAAGTTCGGGGACGGGTCCCTTCGTACACATTCAGAAAGCCTCATGAAAGGCTGGAGGCAGATCGTGAAACTATCCTTGGGTGGGGGTGGTTGCGACGCGATGTGGCGGCTGAGAATCGCATGACGCACCAGATCACTGCGATTCGCTATTTTGGGCTGAAAATTCAGTTCTGGCCGGCCGTGCTGATCAGCATGCTGGCGCTGAAGATCGTCCTGTCTGTAGCCCTCAAACAGGGCGAACATGGCAGCGGCGTACGGCAGCGTCTGCTACTTCCTGTTCATTCTTCTGGCGACGTCATTCTCCGCAGTCAATGCTCTGAAAAACAACCGTGACGGCCGCATCTTCTGGACGTTCATTGCGACTGGGTGTGCGCTGTGGCTGGTCGACCAATGGATATTTCTCTATTACGAATTCGTTGTGCGAGGTCTGACATTCCCGATAATTCGATCGCGGACCCGGTACTGTTCCTTCATATTGTGCCGTTCATGGCAGCGGTTGCATTCGCTCCCCATCTGCAATCGACTCGACTGAAGCTGTATCGGCCCGCGCTCAATTTTCTACTCCTGCTCTTCTTCTGGGTCTTCCTGTACGCTTACTTCGTTTTCCCGCATCAGTATCTGTTTCCTGACCCTCAGGTCTACAACAGTCGTTTCGATTTCCTCTACCGGATCGAGAACCTGGCACTCGTTCTCGTGATCGGGTTCTATTGCGTGCGAGGTAAACAACCCTGGCGACCAGTTTATCTCAATCTTTTCGGGGCAGGTACGCTTTATGCGTTCAGTTCGGCCTTCGCTAACCTCGCGATCGATGCGGGATTTTATTCCAATCGCGCGGTGTACGCCTTCGGCCTAAATGCCTCGGCCGCATGGTTTGCGTGGTCCGCTTTACGATGGGGAAAACTTCCTGAGAAGACGTTACCCCACAAATAGCCGAGATGAAGTCGCATGCCTCGGGGCCGTTGTGGGCATTGCTGGTGGTGCTGGCGATCCCGCTTTTCGGAATTTGGGATCTTGTTCGCCAGCAGCAGTCTCCTGAGATTCGCGATGTTCGCCAGTTGGTTGTGCTCGCGACCCTGGTGGTATTTGCAGCTGCAGCGATGCTGAAGGGATATTTATCGGAACGGGAACTGACAGCAGATGCTCGCAGCAACCTATTGCAATCCACGCTCTCAGAGGCGGCTTTCGGTGCCTGCGAAGCATCGCGAAAAGAAATCGACACGCTCTACCGGGAATTCACGGAAACCGTTCCTGCGATTGTGTGGCGACTGGACCCCGTCATGCTTCGCTTGATTTCCGTGAACGATCCCGCCAAAGAGATTCTTGGTTATCCCGTCGAAACCTGGACGGCGAATCCGGACTTCTGGAAACAGACACTCCACCCAGACGACCGGGATCGGGTCCTTAAACTGCTTACGCGATGTGCCGCCAAGCAACGCAAATTTGATTTTGAATGCCGCATGATCGCAGCTGACGGTCGCGTTGTCTGGTTGCGCACCGATGCGAAGATCGTGCGCAAGGACGGTGGTCCGGCGGAACTAGTAGGCGTAGCTCTGGATATTACCGAACGCATGCGAATCAAAGAGGCGTTGCAGAAATCGGAGGAAAGATTCTCCAAAGCTTTCCGTCACGGCCCCCTGGCGATCAGTCTCACCAACGCGAAGACTCATCGCTTCATTGATGTGAACGACACCTTTGAACGTCTTACCGGCTATCGACGAGAGGAAGTCATCGGGAAGACGCCGTTCGAATTCAGCCTGTGGGCGGATCCCTCGCAGCGAATCGAGCTGACGAGTCGGCTGTTTCATGATGAGACCATTCAGAATGTCGAGATCAGCCTCGTCCATAAATCGGGGAGGATCCTGGTTGGGTTAGCATCGGCGGAGATTATTGAAATCGATGGCGAGCCTTGCACGCTGGGCGTCGTTGCTGACATCACGGAGCGCAAGCAGGCGGAGCGAACCCTTCGGGAGATCGGCGGACGGCTACTGACCGCCCAGGAACAAGAACGACGCAAGATCGCCACCGAGTTGCTGGACGACATTGGACAGGACGTAGCGCTACTAGCCATTCGGATTCAACATTCGCAGCATGAAAATCCCGAGGCGCCCGCTTTGCTGGAAGGGTTTTCTGACCTGACGCGGGACATCATAGGCAAAATCAGCCGTCTCTCTCATCAATTGCATGCTTCCGAACTGGACTTCCTGGGGCTGGGCATAGCCGTTGAAGTTCTTTGTCGCAGGTTCAAGGATCAATATGGCATCGAAACTCACTGTACCTGCCAGAACGTGCCTCCAAAACTGGATAGTAATTTTTCACTTTGCTTCTACCGCGTAGCGCAGGAGGCGCTCGATAACGTGGTAAAGCACAGCCAATCAGAAGCGGTGGAGTTGGAGCTGATCGGCGACGACAAACAGCTCTCAATGAGCATTCGCGATTTCGGCGATGGGTTTGAAGTCACGCCGGATCTACATAGGACCAACCTCGGGCTCATCAGCATGCGCGAGCGGATGCATTCCATCGGCGGAGATATCATCATCTCGTCACGGGCTGGAGAGGGAACGGAAGTCCGTGCCAGTGCTCCTCTTCCGCCGGAGCAGTTGGCCTAAATTCTCTTTTTAAAACGATTCAATAGAGCCAATCCTGCAGCTTCGGTTTGACGACGACCCCCTCGATTGACTAATCTTCAGCGTCTCTTACGGAGCAAATTCTCTATGCGTTTACGGATCACGGGCGCCCTCCTGCCGTTTGTGCTGCTGTTTCCTTTTATTTCAGCGTTTGCCACGGACGCGGACCCGAGTCCTCGTCTGGAACTCAAGAACAACTGGCAGATTCAGTCGTCGTGCAAGGTCGACGAAAAGGGTGATGTGATCTCGACCGCCGGATTCAAGCCGAACGGCTGGACGGCGACGACTGTGCCCAACACTGTGGTTGCTGCGCTGGTCGCCGCAAAGGTTTATCCCGATCCCTACTACGCAATGAATCTGCGCTCCATTCCAGGCACGACTTACCCGCTGGGTTCGCTGTTCGAGAACCAGCCCATGCCCGACGACAGCCCCTTCAAATGCTCGTGGTGGTACCGGACACAGTTTGAACTGCCGTCGTCGGCCAAGGGCAAAATGCAGTGGCTGAATTTTCGCGGGATCAATTACCGCGCCAATATATGGATGAACGGCAAGCAGATCGCCAACAGCAACGACGTTGCCGGACCGTACCGCACCTACGAATACGATGTCACCAAGATCGCCGAGCCGGGCAAGCCAAATGTGATTGCCGTTGAAGTCTCCGCGCCCGACTACAACGATCTTGGCATCAACTGGGTGGATTGGAATCCCCAGCCTCCGGATAAAAACATGGGATTGTGGCGCGAGGTCTACCTGACTTCGTCCGGTCCAGTTTCGGTACGCAATCCGCAAGTTCTGACCAAGCTTGATCTGCCTTCGCTCTCCTCCGCTGAACTTACGGTGAGCGCCGAACTGCACAATGCCGGTACGAATCCCGTGAAGGGAACGCTGCGCGGCAAGATCGACAACAACATCAGCTTCGATCAGCCCGTCGAACTCGGCGCTGGCGAAACGAAGGTCGTCACCTTCGATCCGGCGAAGTTCTCGCAATTGAAGTTGAAGGACCCGCATGTGTGGTGGCCGGCTCAGTGGGGAAAGCAGCCGCTTTACACCGCGTCACTGGAGTTCGCCGAGGCCGGCCACGTTTCCGATTCGGCGCACACCACCTTCGGCATACGTCAGATCGAATCATTTATCAACGACAAAGGTTTTCGTCAGTTCAAGATTAACGGCCGCAACTTCCTGGTGCGCGGCGGCGGTTGGGCTCCGGATATGCTTTTGCGCGAAAATTTCATGCGCGATCGTGCGCAGCTCGAGTATGTGCTCCACATGAACCTGAACACCGTACGCCTCGAAGGAAAAATGGAGAGCGACGATTTCTACAACACCGCCGATCGTATGGGCATATTGGTCATGGCCGGCTGGTGCTGTTGCGATCACTGGGAGCACTGGAAGGATTGGGTTCCGGCTGACCACCTGATTTCGTCTCTATCGCTTCACGACCAGATGCTCCGCATGCGCAATCATCCGAGCATGCTGATGTGGCTGAACGGCAGCGACAATCCTCCTCCGGCAGAGGTCGAGCAGGCTTATCTGAAAATTGAGGACGAGTTGCACTGGCCGAATCCTATCCTCTCCTCGGCTACGGCTCAGACCACAACTGTTACGGGACAGTCGGGCGTGAAGATGAGCGGCCCCTATGACTACGTTCCGCCCGGCTACTGGTTCGTGGATAAAGATAACCCGCAGCCCCGCCACCCCAGTCGTGATGGTGGCGCGTTCGGATTTAATACCGAAACGAGTCCTGGGCCCGCGCCGGTTCCCGTGCAGTCACTGAAAAAGTTCATCCCTGCGGACAAGCTTTGGCCAATCAATGAAGTCTGGGACTATCACGCGGGTGGCGGGAAGTTCATGAACATGAACATCTTCAACGCCGCGATGAATGCGCGCTACGGACAGCCGCAAACGCTCGATGACTATCTGCGGAAATCGCAAGCCATGGCCTACGATGGCGAGCGCGCGATGTTCGAAGCCTACCGCCGCAATAAGTACACATCGACCGGCGTGATTCAGTGGATGCAGGACAATGCGTGGCCCAGCACGATATGGCACCTGTACGACTATTACCTTCAGCCTGCGGCGGGATTCTTCTCGACCAAACTGGCAAACGAACCGCGTACACGTTCTATACGGCTACGATGATCACGCCGTTTGGGTAGTGAACGATCAGTACAAGGCGTTCTCGAAGCTGAAAGCTACGGTGACCGTCTACAACCTTGATTTATCCGAGAAGTTCTCGAAGGAAGCCGATGTAGATGTTCCCGAAGATGGCAGCGTGAAGGCACTCGATATCCCGGCGATTGATGGGCTGACGCCAACCTATTTTGTACGACTCGCGCTGCACGACTCGACGGGCAAACTAGTGAGCCAGAATTTTTATTGGCTCTCCACTCAGGCGGAACAGTACGACTGGAGCAAGACGTCCTTCTTCACTACGCCCACTACACAGGAAGCAAATCTATCGGGTCTGAACTCTCTGCCGAACGTTCAGCTGACCGCCACCAGCACCGTGGAGCATCGCGGGAACAATGAAGTCGTGCACGTCACATTACAGAATCCGTCGAAAAATTTGGCGTTCATGACGTATCTGCGTGTCACGGATAACAAGGAGCAGGATTACCTGCCTGTATTCTTCGACGACAACTACATCACCCTGATGCCCGGCGAGAAACGTGAGGTCTCGGCGACGTACACGGTTTCCGATCCGCATGGATCGCCGCAAGTGCTGATCAGCGGATGGAATATTGCGCCGCAGACGCTGCATCCGGGAGCGAAGTAGGAGTAAGCGTGGGCGGCCGAGAGGCTGTCCTGAGCGAGATCGAAGGATCGGCTGCCCCACGTAGGGTTCCTATAACTCGGAGTCGTTACTTCCCCTTGATAGGCCTGCTCCAGACGCTTGATATCGATTTTGTCCATCTGGAGCATGGCCTGCATCACCCGCTTTGATTTTTCAGGATCGGGATCGCTCATCAACTTGCCCAACGCGGCGGGAATGATTTGCCAGGAGAGTCCGTACTTGTCGGTCAGCCAGCCGCAACGGTCCGGCCTGCCGCCGGCAGAGAGTCTCTTGCCACAGATCATCGACTTCTTCCTGCGTCTGACAATCGACGAGCAAAGAGATAGCCGGCGTGAAGTGAAATACAGGGCCACCGTTCAAGGCGGTGAATCGCTGGCCCTCGAGTTGAAACTGCACGATCATGACCGATCCTTTTGGACCCGGGCCAGCGTCGCCATAACGGCTGACGTTTTCAATCTTCGAGTTCTTAAAGATGGAAACGTAGAAGTTCGCAGCATCCTCGGCTTTGTCGTCGAACCATAAAAAGGGTGTGATTTTCTGCACGTCGTTCTTCTCCGATGAACAGCTCGGTGCTCGTGTGCCAGCCTCCAAGGCTCGTGCGGCTCGCACTTCAGCACCCTAGACCTTACGCTCTGGGCTTACGAATGGCGCCGCTCCGTGGCTGCGGAGGTTCTTTTCCCGCAGCCTACGAAGGTGTGCTCTGCAATCCCGTATTTATGAAACCAGCACTACTTTTTGGCTGCGAGCTGGTCGCGCAGGCGTTGTTCTTTCTCGGCCAGCTCGGGACTCAACGCGTCGCCGAAATCCTCAGCCTCGTATATGCGACGGATTTCCACCTCGGTACCTCCGTCGAAGGGGGCTCGTTTCAGCCATTCGATGGCTTCTTCCATCGATTTCACCTTCCAGAGCCAGAATCCAGCGATCAGTTCCTTGCTCTCCGCGAACGGGCCGTCGATCACGGTGCGCCGTTTGCCTTCGAATTTGACGCGTGCCCCTTTGGACGTCGGGTGAAGTCCCTCGCCAGCTAACATGACGCCGGCCTTGGCCAGTTCTTCGTTGAACTCGTTCATGTCGGCAAAAAGTTCGGGGCTGGGGAGGATGCCTGCTTCTGAGTTCTTGTCGGCTTTCACGATTACCATGACTCGCATTGAGAATGTCTCCTGTGTGTTTGGTTGCGGCTAGACGTACGGGCGTTCGATTCCGGAATCATCCATTTCCACTGGCACGTCGGATGGGACGAGACGAAATCGACAAATGGAGCAATTTGTTTGCGATTTTAATTTTGGACATCGCAAAAACGCCCGCCCAGGCAAGAGAAGGTTCGAATGGCCCTTGAAGCATACCTGCGGAGCTCGCGCCCGTGAGATGCCCTTTACGCCTTCCAGCGGTAAGTGTCGGGTTGATCAAGGCCAATATGGGCGAGAACGCGGCAGGCGAACTGGCGCGCGATTTCCTCGATCGAGTCCGGGCGATTGTAGAAAGCTGGGATCAGAGGAAAGATCGTGGCTCCAGCGTCGGCCGCCCGGTACATATTGCGTATGTGGATCTTGTTCAGCGGAGTCTCGCGGACGCAAAGCACGAGCGGCCGTTTTTCTTTCAAACAGACATCCGCGGCGCGTTCGATGAGATGAGTGGCGAGGCCATTCGCAATTTTGGCGAGAGTACCCATCGAGCAGGGAAGCACGATCATGGCGCTGGTCGGGTAGGAACCGCTCGCGACGTTTGCGCCGATGTCGCCATTACTCTGCAGGGCGATCTTGGATGACTTTGTCCCCAGCAACTGTTCCACAAGATTGCTGCGCCCGGTCAGGCCGAGTTCCTCGGCGATGACGCGCAGAGCATTGTCGGAAGGAATGAAGTTCAGGTTTGCGATCCGGCCGTCTCGCTCGCATGTAAGTAGTAGTTGTTTCAGGAAGATAGCGCCGCTGGCTCCGGTAGTGGCGACGGTTAAATTGCGCTGGTCTGAATGCGTCGGTTTAGGCATCAAAGTAGAAAAGAACGTCCGATGAGCCGGACGGGTGAGGATAGGGACACGCCTGTGCAGAAGTCAAGGCCGATGCCCCTCGGACGGCCTTGTGGAACCGTCCAAAGAAAGATATGGCCAAGATTTCGGCGCGACGGTTTCGTCGCAGTGCTGCCCAGTTGCACGCGCTCGCAAATGTTGAGCGCACCATTTCTGCCAACGATTCCGTTTCTCGCTGTCGTTATTTGAAGGACTACACGGCAGCGTTTCAAAGTTACCGCTGTGTTCTTAGGCCGGGAGAGATGGATGTTCATCTCCGCCAGGCTGACATCGTGCTGATCGGCGACTATCACGCCCTCTCGGCAGCGCAGGCCTATGCTGCTTCGATCCTGGAACAATTAGCACAAGGTTCACGGCCAGTGCTGTTCTGCGTGGAAGCGATTCTGGCACGGGATCAGAAGATCGTGGACGAGTGGTTTCGAGAGGAGATCGATAGCGAGGAGTTGCGAGAGCGAATTCGCTTCGATACGGACTGGGGATACGATTGGAGACCGTATCGTGAGTTGCTGGAGCGGGCGCGGAAGGTGACCGACGGCGTGTACGGGCTGGACTGCCCTCCGCGCAGTGACTTACGGACCATCGCGAGGCGTGATCGGCATGCGGCAGCAAAGTTGCTGGAACTGCGGCGCCGACACCCTGAAGCGCTGATCGTCGTGCTGTTTGGTGAATCGCATCTCGCGCCCAATCACTTGCCGAGTCGACTGCGTGAGCAGCAGCCGGAAGCGCGAGTTTTTACAGTTCTCCAGAATGTAGATGCCCTTTACTGGCAAGCGGCGGGTGAACCCGGGGAGAGTGTGGACGCTGTACGAGTGGATGAGGACGTGATTTGCGCATTTACGTCGACGCCGCTCGAGAAGTACGAAAACTACCGGATGTATATCGAACAGTGGCAGGGCGAGCAGCCCAGTGCTCCAGACCTGGCTCCGAGTATTTATAACCTGATCGATACACTGTGCCGTTTTCTGAATCTGGAGCAGGATGCCGGCGCCTCCGTCCATTCCGACAACTTTCCAGAAGTGAGCTGCATGCGACGGAGTCAGAGCATTCGCAAGCGTCTGCAACGTGCGGGGCTGAATTCGGTGGAGATTGCGCAAGTCCTAAGCACGCTGCGGCTACGGGGCAGCTGCTATGTTCCTGCGGTGAACACTGTTTTTGCGCAGAGGTTCCTGATGCCGGAAGCGGCAGAGGAGGCCGCCCGGTTCGTACATCACGCCTGCCAGGGAGAAGGTTCTACCGCAGGGTCGGAAGCCCACTCGACGGAAGACGAGTTCTATCGAAAAGCGATCGAACAGGCACTCGCCTACCTGGGATCGAAGATTCTTTGTCCTTCGCGGGTGGTGACGTGTGTTGCCGATGCGAGCGTCAGGATGGGGCAGACCCTGGCGAGCCGCATCTACGAAGCGTATGTGGCGGGTAAGGTAAATAAGCGATTTCTGCGAATGCTATTCTGCGCGCCCCTTTGTGAGCCCGACGCCGCGCGCGAACTCTATTTCGAAACAGTGGAGCGGCTGAAGCTGCAGCGCATCCCGCCACGCTCCGGTTCCGGCCAACGTCTGCAGATGGTAAGCTGAAGGCCGGGCCAAATCTTCCATGAATGTTGAGCAGATCCGGCAGTTATTCGAAGAAGTGCGCGCGGGGAAGGTCACGCCTGATGATGCGGTTCAGCGTATGCATCATCTTCCGTTCGAGGATCTCGGATTCGCGAAGGTCGATCATCATCGGCTGCTCCGGAACGGCATGCCGGAAGTAATTTTTGGGCAGGGCAAGACCGCGGAGCAGGTCTCGGGGATTTTCGGGCGGCTGGCCGAGCGCGGAACCAATGTACTGGTGACGCGCGCCACGCCAGAGCACTGGGAGATGGTGCGCAACAATTTTCCCGGCGCGACTTACCAGGAACAGGCCCGCGCAATCGTGCTTACTGCAAGACACATAAGAAATACGGCAAGGGCAGAATTGCCGTCGTCTCAGCCGGCACGAGCGATATTCCCGTCGCAGAAGAAGCGGTGGTGACTGCGGAGACGATGGGAAACGAAGTCGATCGGCTATACGACGTGGGTGTGGCTGGGATCCATCGCCTTTTAGCGAATCGTGATGTATTGCATGCGGCGCGCGTGGTGATTGTGTGCGCGGGGATGGAAGGCGCTTTGCCGAGCGTGGTGGGCGGACTGGTTGGAATTCCGGTGATCGCCGTTCCTACCAGCGTGGGATACGGCGCTTCATTCCAAGGATTAGCAGCATTGCTGGGGATGCTGAATTCGTGCGCATCTAATGTAAGCGTGGTTAATATCGATAATGGGTTCGGAGCCGCTTATGTTGCGTCGGTCATCAACCGCCTTTAGTCTCGCGAAGCAGAAATTGCTGGAGTGGAGTCTGCCGAGCATGCCTGTGCTCGAGACGCGCAGACTGGTCTTGCGGCAATTGCGTGCGACAGATGTAGATGACATCTTCGAATATGCGTCCGATCCCGAGGTCTCGCGCTACACGCTATGGGATACGCATAAGACGCTCGATGAAACGCGCGTGTTTCTGAGCTACATCATCGAACAACACCGCCGCGGCGAAGGCATGGTCTGGGCAGTTACGCAACGCGGCACAGGGAAGATGATCGGGACATGCGGATTTGGATCATTCAAGCATCGCGATTCGCGGGCCGAGTTGGGATTCGCGCTGTCGCGCCGCTTCTGGAACCAGGGACTCACGACCGAAGCGGTGGCGGCGGTGCTCGGATTCATTTTTGGTGAACTGAAGTTGAATCGGGTGGAAGCGCGGTGCGATGTAGAGAATCTTGCGTCGGCACGGGTGCTGGAGAAGTCAGGAATGAAATACGAGGGCATATTGCGCCAGCACGCGCGGATCAAGGCAGAATTTCGGGATTTGAAGCTGTATTCGGTTTTGCGGGAAGAGTGGGAAGGGTAGGCGGAGCTGCCTATGCGGAGTCCGCGCCACCGGTTTCCGCGCGATCCTAACAATAGAAAGGGCCGGTCAACTGCGACCGGCCTTTTTATTGGGCGACTTGAGGGTCAGCGAGCCTTTAGTCGAGAACTTCGAGCTTCCAGCCTTTTTCGCCACGAATCAGGAAAATGGATTCTTTCTTCTGGTCTGGTTTAAAGAAATCGGCGCCGTAGTTCTGGATAAGCTTGCCGCGATCCCACGTGTTGAACTTCTGTACCAGGTCGCCGGAGGCGTCGAATATCTTTCCGAGCTGGTTGGCGTCCCACTGCCAGGTGTATTCAATCTTGGCGCGGCTCGGGCCGGTCATATTGATGCTGTCGATCCGAACCAGTCTACGAACAGCGAGGGGAACTTCATATTGCGATGTTCCGTCAGAGCTCTTCCAATTCTTCTCACCGGGGATTGCCTCGATCACGCGCTGACCAGCATCGGTAAGCTTTACTACCTCGCCGCCGCCGACGGCGTTCTGAAGGGTGACAAGTCCAGATTTTTCCAGCAACTGGTAGTGCGGATCTTTCGGTTTCTCATCAATGCTGGGCATGACAACGCCGGTGCGGAAATGCGTCTTCGGCGTTTTAGCAGTCAAAATGCTGGTAACGACGGACGATGCTTCTTCCTGTGAGAGGCCCTTTTTCATCTGGTAGACGTAATAGCCGATTCCACCGACGATGCAGCCGACGAGAACAACGACCAGGAACATCGGTCCCCAGCCACCTTTACCTTTTTCCAGTTCCATTTCCTGTTCAAACATGCGGCACCCCTCCCGAAGAAGTGTCGTGCGCGACCGCGGAGGTCCGCTCAACCGTGCACCATGGTAGGTCGTCGCGACAGGGGAAGTCGCTGCTGCAAATCACCGAGGATTGTGACGCGTGAGCAGCCGCGATACGTGCGTGGGGGGGAGGCGCGAGGGCTGAGTCTGCTTCTACCTAAGGTAAAGCTGTGCAGCTGAATTGACAAAGCGGCAAGCGGCCATCTATTTTCGGCAGAGTAAACGATTACTAACATTGGGAGCCGCTATGCGGTTGCAGTCTCTTCGGGAAGAGGTCCTTGAGGCCAATCTTGAGCTTGTACGCAGAGGATTAGTTCTTTATACGTTCGGAAATGCCAGCGGGATTGATCGCGGCGAGGGTTTGGTGGTCATCAAGCCGAGCGGTGTTCCCTATGAGACGATGACCCCGGCCGATCTGGTAATTGCCGATCTGGAGGGCAAGATTGTCGAGGGCAGCCTGCGCCCGTCGTCTGATCTTCCGACTCATCTCACCTTGTATAAGGCTTTTCACGACATCGGCGGAGTCACGCACACGCATTCGCGATTTGCCACGGCGTGGGCACAGGCGCGCAAGGCGATTCCATGCTTTGGGACAACACACGCCGATTATTTCCACGGCTCGGTGCCGGTGACCGAGGTGCTCGACCGGGACGAGATCGAAGGCGAGTATGAGGCCAACACGGGTCACGCTATTGTTCGTACCGTCGGCGAGGAGAATTGCTCGGCGGTGCCCGCAGTGCTGGTGGCGAATCATGGTCCCTTCACCTGGGGGAAGAGTGCGAAGGACGCGGCACACAATGCGGTGATCCTCGAAGAGATTGCGCAGACCGCATATCTGACCGTGCAGATCAACGAGGACTCCCCGGCGATTGGGCGCGATCTGCATGACCGGCATTATTTGCGGAAGCACGGCGCGAAGGCTTACTACGGGCAGTCGAAGTGAAGGGCAGAGGAGTGATCGAAGAGGCGATCTGAAATCATATGACCAAACAAAAGATGACAATGGGCTTAATTGTGGGGAACCGCGGCTTCTTTCCCGATCACCTGGCGAAGAGCGGACGCGAGGAAATGCTCCGCGTTCTGGAGAGCGCGGGCGTGGATGTGGTCGCGCTCACACCGGAGGAGAGCAAGTACGGCGCGGTTGAAACGCGAGAGGAATCGCGGCGCTGCGCTGAACTGTTCAAGAAGAATCGGGAGCGCATTGACGGAGTGATCGTGACGCTGCCGAACTTCGGTGAAGAGCGGGCGATTGCGGATACGCTCGTTTGGCCGATCTGCGAGTGCCGGTGCTGATCCAGGCAACGCCGGATGAACCGGCGAAGATGTCGATTGCCGCGCGCCGCGACAGTTTCTGCGGCAAGATGTCCGCATGTAACAACCTGAAACAGTATGGGATTCCGTACTCGATCACCACTTTGCACACGGAAGCGCCCGATTCGCCAGAGTTTGCGAGCGACCTCGAGTGGTTCTCGGCGGTATGTCGAGTGGTGAAGGGATTCCGGAATCTGCGTGTGGGAGCGATTGGTGCGCGGCCGACGGCGTTCAACACGGTTCGCTACAGCGAGAAGATCCTGGAGTCGAATGGCATCTCCATCGAGACGCTGGATCTTTCCGAAGTGCTGGGCCGCATCGCGCGCATGAAAGACGGTGACGACCACGCGCAGGCGAAGCTGGCGGCGATCAAGCAATACGCCGACTCCAGCAATGTGCCGGCGGCGGCGCTGCTGAAGATGGCAAAGCTGGGCGCGGTGATCGATCAATGGATGGCGTCGACAGAAGTTGCGATCAGCGCAGTGCAGTGCTGGACGTCGCTGGAGGAGAATCTCGGAGTCGTTCCTTGCACAGTGATGAGCATGATGAGCAATGAGCTGCTTTCGAGCGCCTGCGAAGTGGATATCTGCGGCGTGCTCGGCATGCATGCGCTGCGGTTGGCGTCGGGAACGCCCTCGGCGCTGCTCGACTGGAACAACAACTACGGCTCGGATCCGAATAAGGCGGTTTGTTTCCACTGCTCGAATCTTCCCAAGCACTTCTTCCGCGAAGTAAAGATGGACTACCAGGCGATCATCGCCGGC
The DNA here is from genome assembly GCA_963848375.1 of Terriglobia bacterium. Lineage (GTDB taxonomy): Bacteria > Acidobacteriota > Terriglobia > Terriglobales > Acidobacteriaceae > JAJPJE01. Next base: position 165,889 of record CAWKDK010000024.1, on the reverse strand, counting down.
ACAGTGGGAATCGAGAATACGTACGGAACCTGTGTTGGTCTGGTGAAGCCGAGCAAGATGACCTATGCGCGCTTCTCGACCGACGACCTAGGCGGACGCGTTCGAGGCTACGTTGGCGAAGGCGCGTTTACGGATGATCCGCTGAACACGTTTGGCGGCGCAGGAGTGGTGGAGATTCCGCAGATGCAGAAGTTGTTGCACTACATCTGCGAAAACGGATTCGAGCATCACGTGGCAGCGAACTTGTCGACGGTTGGGGCGGCTGTGAACGAAGCGGCGACGCGGTATCTGGGCTGGGAGATGTATTACCACGGCTGCGAAAACGGAGCCTGCTGATGGCGATTGTTGCGGGAGTAGATTTCGGAACCCTGAGCGTCCGCGTCTCGCTGGTGGACAGCCAGCGCGGGCTGCTGGATTCGGCGGTCGCCGAATATCCTCTGCACCGCAAACGCGAAGATCCGGAGCACGCGACGCAAGCACATGAGGATCACATGCGTGCGCTGGCAACGGCTTGCCGTGAGGTCCTGAAGAAGACGGGCGTGCGCGGCGACCAAGTCGAGGCGATCGCGCTCGATACGACAGGCTCGTCAGTGATTCCAGTCGACCAGAGCATGCAGCCGCTGAACGAGTATTACCTATGGTGCGATCATCGCGCGAAGGGCGAAGCGGCAGAGATCACCGAAGCAGCGCATCGCGAGGGGCTGGAAGCGATTCGCTGGTGCGGCGGCGTTTATTCCAGCGAATGGGGATTCTCGAAGCTGCTGCATTGGCTGCGACACAATCCAGATAAACGGGAGCAGTTCGCTTCGGCGTTCGAGCATTGCGATATGGTAGCCGCGACGCTGTGCGGAATCACCGATCCGAAGAAGGTGAAGCGCAGCATTTGCGCAATGGGCCATAAGTGGATGTGGAATGCGTCGCTGGGCGGATTGCCGCCGGAGAAATTCCTGGTCAGCGTCGATCCTCTGCTAGCAGGCGTTCGCGGGAAACTGGATGGCGAGTACGCGACTTCCGATCAGATCGCTGGGAAGCTCTCTGAGCATTGGGCGAAAGAGCTGGGATTGAGGCCAGGAATCCCGATTCCGGTGGGCGCATTTGATGCGCATTGGGACGCGATTGGCGCAGGCGCGCAGATCGCTGACATGGTGAACGTGGTCGGCACTTCGACGTGCATTATTGGGATCACAGAATCGGAGCAACTCGTTCCTGGCGTTTGCGGCGTTGTGCCGGGAAGCGTGCATCCGCGATACACGGGAATCGAAGCGGGATTGTCGGCGGTTGGCGATATCTTCAATGCGATTGCTTCGCGCGCGGGCGTAAGTGTGCGGCAACTCAGCGAAGGACTGGAAGCGTATCAAGCTGGACAAACTGGCCTGCTGCGCATGAGCTGGGACAACGGCGATCGCACGGTGCTGGTGAATCCGAATCTGCGCGGCGTGACTCTGGGATGGAACCTGCAAAGCACAGCGCAGGACGAGCTATTTGCGGCCATCGAAGGAACAGCGTTTCATACGCGCGTGATCTTTGAGCGCATGGAAGAGCACGGCGTGGAAGTTCGGCGCGTGATCAACGGTGGAGGAATTCCGCAACAGAATCCGGTGCTGAACCAGGTGTACGCAAATGTGCTCGGCAAGCCGGTTCTCGTGCCAGCAGGGAAAGTGGTGAGTCTCGGATCGGCGATCTTCGCATTTCTTGCGGCCGGAACGTTCAAGACCATCGAAGAAGCGCAAGAACGAGTGTGTCCGCAATACAAGGTCTACAAGCCGGAGGCGGAAGCGCAAGGCGTTTACGAAACTTTGTATCCGCTGTACCGCAAGCTTTATTACGCGCTCGGCGGGAAGTGCGACGCTTCGATTAGCGATATTCTGCCGGTGCTGATTAAGACGGCTGAGTCGGTGAATCAGAGAGCGGTGAGTACGGCGAAGGCTTGAAGCGAAGTTCGACCGTTGCCAGATGAGAGCCTCTGGGCCAGATTTATCTGATACTTAGAGGCGCCGTAAAAGAGTACCGAAACGGTCCAAGAGAGAAATAGTTATGCGCGCGCTGTCGGTGGGTTTTAAGAGCGCGGATAATAGATGCATGGCTAAGAAAAACAAACTCGCAAGCACCATCGCCTACCTGAACTATGAGTATTTGAGTGTAGTAGCGAAGCTCTGCGGAGAGCCGGTTGACAGCATTATTGATCGGATGGCCGAGCGTGCTGCTGCAGACAAAAAGTCCGCGTTGAAGAAGAAGATCAGCGTCTCGCGACCGATTAAATCTGTTCGCACTAAATCCGCTCGTGCGGCGTAGGACCAGACTGACGTTTTAAGATCGAATAAGGCTCCGCGAACCAAGTGCTCTATGCGGAATGCAGTGGGGCTTCTATGTGTTCTTTCCCGGCTGTCAGTTTCCGTACCTGTAAAACACGCGATAACACTGCGTCCCTGGTTGCGCGCAGCGTGTTGATTAACGATTCTCTGGGAAGCCGGTAAATGATCGGTTCTATGATCCAGCCAAGACCTTTGGGAATGTTACGGGTCAGCGAAATGGCTCGACATTCGGCACAGACGCCAATTTCGCTCTGCTGAAATCGCCAGTAGGAATGAAGACGCCATAGGAACCCAAAGCCTGTATCCGCCGGCATCACTTGTTCGTGCGATGTTCCAGCGTGTTCGACCTCAGAAATGCGCGTCGTGTAGGAATTGCACCCCGATCGTGTGCGATCCAGAGAAAAATAATGAACGTCGTGGTAGGTATCCAGCACGACGGTGATGACCTTCTTCTTCTTGAGTCGCAAATAGATTTGGAAATCGTTGTCGCGGTGCGCGATGAGCTTTGAGTCGATCACCTCAGGCTTGTAGATGTTCTTATGGTCGTCGTAATTCTGGATAACGGTGAGAAGGTCATCCAAAGTTGCGCCTGGAATCAGTACCGCACCGATCCAGTCGTGAATGAGGCCGTCTGGCACTTCGACAGGATTTTTGCCAGACCAGAATTCGGCTGGGATCTCTCCTTTGAGGCGCTGCTCAATTGTTTTCGAGCTAGCTTCAGACCAAAGGAACGATCCTTCTCCATGAAGGGTTTGCTCCATCTCCGTTTCAGCTTTACGAATATGTGAGTTGAATGCGTCGAGGGTCTGAAGCTGCAGCTGCACTGGGTTGGCGGTTCGCGCCATAACAGATTATCCCTTTTCACAATCGTGGGCCGTCAGGATGAGAAAGTCAAACAGACGCGCGTGCGCGGACAGGAATGTCCGCGCCACACAACCATTCCCACTCGTTGCCTCGCACGAGTGGGGCACCCGAATTTCCACTTATTCCAGCGGGTCGGCGTCGATGCCGATGTTCTTTTCGCCGGCGGCTTTCTTTTCGTTGTACTTCTTGACCCAGGCTTCGAAGCTTTTGCCGGCGGCGGTGTCCTTGCCGGTGAAAGCAACGGCGGCGATCTCGTTGTAACGGATCTTGCGTTTCTCGACGGAGTCTTTCGGCATCACGCGCGCGTAGCAGTCGGAGAGATTGTCGCCTTCGCAGCGGCGATCAAAAAGATAGCCTTCGACGGTCTGGCCGTCTTTCAATGTCAGCGTGAGGTCGCCGCGATAGTCGAAAGCTTTTTCGAGAGCTTCGCGAATTTCGGCGTCGGTGGCGAGAGCGGGAATCCAGCCTTCGAGATTTTCGTGCGCGAATCCGGGCGCAGTGTCTTCGTTATTCACATGCATCGGTTCGGACATGGCTTATGCCTGCGAGGCCGGAGTGCTGATCTGTACGAGCGGGCCGTGGCTCGGCGTCATCTGATCGTCACCGATATCGGGATCGCGATACTTGTTGAAGATGGTGGCGCGAACGGTGGCGATGAATCCGCCAAGCGATCCGAAGGTGTCGTTCACGGCGCTGGCTTCATATCCGCTGTGCACCATGCAATTGGCGCACTTGGGATTGCCGCTCTGGCCGCCGTAGTTCTCCCATTGCGTCTCGCGCAGCAGTTCGGCGTAGGAATCGGCGTATCCGTCCTGCATCAGGTAACAAGGTTTCTGCCAGCCGAAGATGTTGTAGGCGGGCATTCCCCAGGGCGTGCAGTCGTAATCGCGGCGTCCCATTAAATATTCGAGGAAGAGCGGGCTCAGGTTGAAGCGCCAGTTCGCGCGGCGATTGCTCAGAATGTGGCGGAACAACTGGCGAGTCTTCTTCTTGCTGAGGAAGTGTTCCTGGTCGGGCGCCTTGTCGTAGGTGTAGCCGGGCGAAAGCATCATGCCTTCGACGCCGAGTTCCATCATCTCGTCGAAGAATGCGCGCACGCTCTTGGGATCGGTGCCGTCGAAGAGCGTGGTGTTGGTGGTGACGCGGAAGCCGCGGCGAAGCGCTTCCTTCATGGCTGCGTAAGCTTTGTCGTAGGTGCCTTCGCGGCAGACGGAGAAATCGTGATGCTCGCGCTGTCCGTCCATGTGAACGGAAAAGGTGAGGTACTTGCTGGGCTTGAACAGGTCCAGCTTTTCCTTCAGCAGCAGAGCGTTGGTGCAGAGATAAATGTATTTCTTGCGCGCGACCAGGCCTTCGACGATCTCAGTGATCTGCGGATGCATGAGCGGCTCGCCACCGGGAATGCTCACCAGCGGAACGCCGCATTCTTCAACGGCCTTGAAGCACTGCTCGGGCGAGAGATTCTGCTTGAGGATGTGCGCAGGGTACTGGATCTTGCCGCATCCGGCGCAAGCCAGGTTGCAGCGGAAAAGCGGTTCCAGCATGAGGACGAGTGGATAGCGCTTACGTCCCTTCAGCTTCTGCTTCAGGACGTAAGAAGCGACCGTCCACATCTGCGACACGGGTACTGCCATTGAGTACGTATCCTCTCTTGCTGGTTAGACTTAGGCCGCAGACGCGGCGCTTCAGAATACTTACTTAGATGATAGCGGATAGGGGACCGATGTGCCAGTTACGTTCTGACGACGGCCTCACCCGCAGAGGGCGCAGAGAGCGCGGAGGAAGACCTTTCATTTCAGTAATTTCTCAATGCTCGATTCCAGTTTGGCGGGCGGGGTTTGCGGCGCGTAGCGTTTGACTACGTTGCCTTGGCGGTCGATGAGGAACTTGGTGAAGTTCCAGCGGATGCCGCGGCCGAGCAGGCCAGATTTCTCGGCTTTGAGGAACTTATAGAGCGGATGGGCGGCGTCGCCGTTGACGTCGATCTTGCTGAAGATGGGGAATTGGACTCCGTAATTTAGATCACAGAACGATTTGATGTCGGTGTCGGAGCCGGGCTCCTGGTGTCCGAACTGATTGCAAGGGAAACCGAGGACTTCGAGGCCGCGCACGTGGTACTTGGCGTAAATCTCCTGCAGGCCTTTGTATTGGGGAGTGAATCCGCACTGGCTGGCGGTGTTGACGATGAGCAGGACTTTGCCCTGGTAGTCGGCCAGCGACTTGGGTTGGCCATCGTTCAGGGCAGCGGTGAAGGAGTAGATGGAGGGCATGGTCGGTCTTTCAGTATGTCAGTCTTTCAGTCGATCGGTATTTCAGTACGTCAGTAATTCGGTACATCAGTAGCTGCGCCGGCCCCAAGATTTCCCGAAAAAGGAAGTCCCATGGGGTACCCCCCTCCCCCCTCGTCCCGCATTCTAAAGGACTTAGAGGCATGGGATAGGGCTCGTCCCGGCAAACAAAGGACTTAGTCCCATCGTCCCGCAAAACAAAGGACTTAGGTCGGCCGGAGGCCGACAGTTGTTAGTTGCTAGTCGTTAGTTGTTAGAAAAAAGACCCTCCGAGCGACGTCGTACCGCCCGAACAGATCTCCCTGCCTCTATTGTGACAAATTCAGGTGTACCTACTGGACACTTTCGCGAAGTTTATTTCTCTAATGAATTGAGAGGGTTGCGGGGATTTGGGCGGAAACGGGGGCTTGACAGCTTTGGGGATGCGGCTTGCTTGGGAGAGAGGGTAAGGGATACCTCGCTGCGCTCGGCATGAGAGATCCTCGCCGGCGCTCGGATTGGGAAATCTGCGAATCCCACCCAGCGCAAAAGAGGCGACTCGAAACTGCATCTGCGAGACGGACTCGTTCGGGCTGTTTCGACTCGGCCATGCGGCCTCGCTCAGACAATGACGAAAGCGCAAGATCAGAACAACTCGTCGCTCAACATGACAGGCGTAAGAACAATGGCCACACAACGTGACAGGGTCAGAACAAGCTTCTCCACATGACATACGTCAAAAACAAAAGCGGCGGACAAGAATGTCCGCCCCACACACGCAAGGGCAGCCGCGGTCGGCTGCCCCACGTAATTCGCTAAGCACTTAGATTTGTCTTTGAGATTGGTAACTCGCGGATGCGTTTGCCCGTGGCTGCGAAGATGGCGTTGCACAGCGCCGGAGCGAAGGGCGGAACGCCTGGTTCTCCCACGCCTGCGGCGGGTGCGCTGCTCTCCACCATGTAAATGTTTGTTTTGCGCGGAGCCTGGTTCATGCGCGCAACCTGGTACTGGTGGAAGTTGGTCTGCTCAATCGCACCGTTCTTGGCGGTGATCTCGCTGAATAACGCGAGACTGGTTCCGAAGACGGCGGCACCTTCAAATTGCGATTTCAGCGTTTCAGGGTTCACGACGGTGCCGGCGTCGACAGCAGTGTTCACTTCATGAATCACGACATCACCGGCGGGCGTGACTTCTACTTCGACAACAGTGGCCACGTAGGTGAGGAAACTGCGATGGGCGGCGATTCCCATGCCACGGCCTTTGCCGAGTTTGCGCTTGCCCCATCCGGCCTTTTCGGCGGCTAGTTCGGTTACGTGACGCAGACGAGCGGTGTCGAATGGGTACTGATCGTAATTGGCGCCGTAGTTGGGCGCGACGCGGTCTTTGGGGAGAACGCGATCGGGTCCGATGAGCGCGAGGAGGTATTCGAGAGAATCCTGATTGGCCGCGTGCGCCAGTTCGTCGGCAAACGATTGCACGGCGAAGGTGTGATAGATGTTGGCGACGGAACGCAGCCATCCGATGCGCACGTGATTTTCGGCAGGACCGTTTTCGACGCGCAGGTTGGGGATATCGAAAGGAATGTCGCTGAAGCCGAGACCGAGTTCGCCTTCGCCGCCATAGGTGCTGTTGAGCGCGAAGGTTGAACCGATGGGTGGAAAGACCGAGCGCTGTAGCCAGGCGGTGGGCTTGCCGTTGGAGTCGAGTGCGGCCTTCATGTACATGGCCGCGACGGAGTGGAAGTAGTCGAACTGAATATCGTCCTCGCGCTTCCAGACGACTTTGACGGGGCGTCCGGTTTTCTTCGAGAGGATCGCGGCTTCCACACAGTAGTCGGGTTTCGATTTGCGGCCGAAGCCTCCGCCGAGCAGTGGGACGTGGCAGACAACTTTTTCCTTGGGGATGCCGAGGGTCTTCCCGACAGATTCCTGTACCTGTTGCGGATCCTGCGTAGGAGCCCACAGGAAGACCTGGCCATCGCGATAGTCGGCGAGCGCAACGGGAGGTTCCATGGAGGCGTGAGCAAGATGGGGAGCGTAGTAGTCGGCTTCGATCACCTTGCCGCCCTTGGCGAATTCGGCGTCGGCGTTGCCGATGTCGCGAATCACCTTACCCGGCTGGTGCGAGGTCGCCTGTAACTGCTTCCGATATTCGTCGGAGTTGTAGGAGGCGTTCGCGCCATTATCCCAAGCGATGTTCAGCTTCTTGCGTCCCTGAAATGCAGCCCAGGTGTTGTCGGCGATGACGGCGACGCCGCCGAGTGGCTGGAACAGGTGCGGAGGAGTGAACGGATCGATGGGAATGACGTGACGGACTCCGCGAACTTGCAGCGGAGCTTTATCGTCATACGACTTAACTTTTCCGCCGAGAACCGGAGGATGCTCGACGGAGGCGTAGAGCATGCCATCGAGCTTGGCGTCCATGCCGAAGATGGCTTTGCCCGTGCAGAGGGCCTCGAGGTCGTAGCTGGGCATGCCCTTGCCGATGTAGCGCCACTGGGCGGGCGTTTTGAACTGCAACTCTTCTTTCTTCGGAACGGGGAGCTTGGCGGCGGCGCTGGCGAGTTGTCCGTAGTCGGCACGGCGGTTGCTGGCTTTGTGAACGACAGCATGGGGCTCGGTGGTGCATTCAGATTCCGGAACGCTCCATTGCTGGGCGGCGGCGCGCACGAGCATCAGGCGGCCGGTGGCTCCGGCGACGCGCATGGGCTCGAAGAACTCGCGCACGGAGTGAGAGCCGTCGGTGTCTTGCGAGCCATAGCGGGCATCTCCGATGGCCTGCTCAAGCTTGACGCGCTTCCAGTCGGCGTCGAGTTCGTCGGCGACGATCAAAGGCAGACTGGTGCGGCTGGTGGTGCCCATCTCGGAACGGTGGGCGATGATATGGACGGTGCCATCAGTGTCGATGGCGAGGAAGAGATCGGGATGGAGAACGGAGTTATTGAACGCGGCGGAAGTGCCGTTGGAGTCGGCGTCTGCGGCCCAGGCAGATTGCGGCAGAACTTTGAGACTGAGGACGAAGGCTCCGGTAGAGAGGACGCCCTGGAGGAATCCACGACGAGAGACATTTTCAATTGTGCTCATGCGGTCTCCTTGGCGGCGGACTTGATGGCAGCGCGAATGCGCTGGTAGGTGCCGCAGCGGCAGATGTTGCCCGACATGACTTGGTCGATGTCGTGGTCGGTAGGCTTCTTGTTGCTGTTCAGAAGAGCAATGGCCTGCATGATCTGGCCAGACTGGCAGTATCCGCATTGCGGGACGTTAGTTTCGATCCAGGCTTCCTGAACGGGATGGAGGCCGTGAGCGGCGATGGCTTCAATGGTCACGACGTTCTTGCCGGCGGCGTCGTCCATGGAGGTGGAGCAGGAGCGCACGGCTTTGCCGTTGAGGTGGACGGTGCAGGCGCCGCAGAGTCCCATGCCGCAGCCGAATTTTGTGCCGGTGAGTCCAAGTTCATCGCGCAGGTACCAGAGCAGAGGCATCTCGGGATCGCCGTCAAACGAACGATCCGCGCCATTCACTTTTAAATGAATCATGTGTCCTTCCGGGTGGAAGCAGTCCCCACAGTGAGTTAGTGCTAAGAGGATAAATGCAGCAACCCTGTTAAAAGATGGTGAATATTCCTAAATTTTCGTGAGGTTCCTGGCACAAGCTGCGATGGAGGCAAGGGAGTTAACGGAGATTCGGCGGGAAAGCAGCAGCATGCAACCAGCTCAGGAGCGAAATCCATCGGACTGAGCAGCGGATTTCGGACAGACCAGCGGAGCAGCTATGCTGATTGCAGGAGTCTCGCTATTAGTCTCCGTCTTCGTCCTTGTGAGTGCGCGGTTGCTCTATGACCGCAGCCATGTCTTTTTCCTGTTGTGCACCGCGGTTGAGCGATGGTTCCGAAGACGGGATTCTGGAGTCCTTACGGGCGGCAAAAGCCGTTCCGGTAAGGGAGGAATCGGGCCCGGTTCGGAGAAGGTGAGAGGGGTGGCAGCGCCCTGAGCGCGGTCGTGACCCAGGCTGCCGGGGCCTTTCCGCAGACGGTGGAGCGGGAGGCGCGATCGGTGGGGGAGTGCCGGGGCGGATGCCTAGCTTTGGCATGGTGACTGGAGTCACGTTGACGGGGAGAGTTCCCCATATGAAGATGGGCGACCAAGGCTTCCGGAGGGATTCCGGAAGATAAGGACCAGCCACTTCATGCCTACAGACGGTTTAGCGACACAGCGCTTCAAGCTTGCCAATCACGTGCTGTTGCCGATTTACGTGGAATTAGCCCAGGCTATGGGTCCGTCTGCACCGGCCCGGCCCAAAGGCATTGTTGAGCACGAGGGCGAGCACGGTGAGCATGTAGTGGATCCCGAAGAGTGGCTGGGGGCTATTGACTCGGTAGTAACCCCTTCCCAGCTGCGGCAGTTCATACAGAAGAGCAAGATTGCGAATCGGAAAGACTCGCTGGAGTGGTTGATCAAGCGCTACGTGAAACGCGCCGGCGTGAGCCAGCCGGATCTCGACAAACTGGACTTCCTGCTGGTGCAGTATCTTTCGACGTGCCATGGCGATAAGGCCGAGGCGAATGATTTTCCGTTGGACAAAGTAGCTGCTCTGCTCGAACCGCTGGTGGGACCGCTGGCCAAGCCGCTTCCGCCATGGAGCGTAAAGCTGAACGAACTGGCCGATGAGATGAAGGCCTACGAGCATCTGCAGGACATGACCAAGCATGAGCTGGTGGATCGCGGAAGAAAGCTGAAGAGCTCGATCCGGCGGCAGCCAAATGATCCGACTATCCTGATTACGTTTGCAAGATTCAACTACCTGGTGCGCGCGACGTTTGTGCTGCTATGGCAGGCGGACGTGTGGTGGATCGAAGAAGGACTGAAGTTCCTGGAGACGCGCGGAGAATATTTTCTCGATTGCGCGGCGGTGGGGTTTTCGCCGATCCAGCCGATTACGGAGCTGTATCCGACGCTGACAAAGTGGAAGAATCCTTCGCTTGCGGATTACGCGCTCGATTCTACCTATCGGCAGTTGCAAGGATTGCGGCACATTGTGGATTCAGCGATGGGGCCGGTGTACGAGTAGTGGGTAGTGATTCGGCCCTGATGGGGTAGCCGGTAGCTTGTAGCCGAAATGCTATAGCTTTTCCATCCATATGTCTTCGCTGAGTGTCGCCGGTGCATTCACCAGGTGAGGCTGGCCGTTCCCGCGCAAGTCTTTCTCAAGTAAGTCTCCGTCAGTAAACAAGCAAGTCTCTCATTTAGTTTTGATGCTTTGCCCACTCGAGGGCGAGTGGGCTCCATCCCAGTAGCTCTGTCTCTCATCACAGATAGCCCGAATTATGGTTAATGGCCGTGGCGGTGCGAGCCGGGCTGGTTCATCCTGTCATGTTGCGGGAGACCGGAATCTCCGAGGGCAATTGGGGCGGTGATCTGATCGAGATAAGCGACGTAGACGGAGAGCAGTTCGTAGGTCTCGTAGTAGGCACGCATGTCGAGGGCTCTCACGGTGTCGTCGTGGGAGTGCACGACGTATAGAAGATCGGTGCCCTGGCGTCCAAGGGAGTGAATGGTGATGCTGGGAATTCTGATTTTGCGAAAAGCATCGGTATCCGATAGTCCTTCGTGATCCACTTGCCAGGATTTCAACTGCGCCATGTGGACGTTCAGCGCGGCCAGCTGCAGCGGCGTTACGAGGCCACTCTCCGGCCAGTAGTGCGGGGCGACCAGGCCGATGCTGTCGAGATTGATCATGGCAGAGATGTGATGTTGCTGGTCCTCGGACAACTGCTTCATGTAATGACGCGCGCCGCTGGCGCCGTGATACTTGCCGCCAAACGCGATGAAGACCAGGGTATGTTTCATCGCAACTGATCCGACTGACTCGGCAAGGATGGGTAGCATGGCGGCGCCACTCCAGTTGTCGAGCGCTCCAGTGCCTCCGCGATGATCGTAGTGGGCACCGATGACGATGGCGTTGGGTCCGGTGCCAGGGATGGTGCAGATTACGTTGGGCAAGTCGGAGTCGGTCTCCTGAATCTGGAGCCTGTCCGAAGGACATTGTCCCGCTTCCGTGAAGAGCTGCCGGATGCGTTCGGCGCGATCTTCATCGCGGGTTGGAACGAGTCCGACGCGCTCCTGCACGATGTGGAGGCCGAGGCGAAGGAAGACGATTTTCTTGGTATCGCCGGCAGAGTTGCAGGCGAGGATCAGTAGCAGCAGGATGGGCGAGAGTCGGGACACGCAGCGGGGAATCATCTCATAAAGTCAAAGGCGATGCACGGCGGGCGAGCGGCGAGGCGTTCGCTTTTCATATACGCGGGCGAGGGCGCCCGCGCCACCAAACGTCTTAATGATCCTGCGCGCGGCCCTTCCACATGCCGCCGCGTCCGGACCAGTAGCGAATGGCGGAATGGATTGTGGCTCCGATGTAAAAGAGAGCTGCAAGGGGGAGCGTCAACGTCCAGAGGGGATTGAGGCGGTAGAAGCGGACCATGGGCGCGTAGGCGATCAACATGGCGATGAGGGTAGCGGCGGCGAGCGAGATGGCGAGCGTGGATCGCGAAAAGAGAAGAGCGATGGGCAGAAGGTAAAGGATGGCCAGGCCAAAGATGGTGCCGATGAGGAGCAGTGTGGAGTGGCCGAGCTGATTGAAGGCGCTGCGGGAGATCATGCCGCCGATTTCAGCGACGGATTCGTAAGGACGAATGCTGCGAGCGGTTTCGGTTGGACCAAGCCAGAGATTGCCGCCTGTTTGCTTGATGGCGCGCGCGAGAGCGCAGTCGTCGATGATCTCGCTGCGGATCGACTCAATGCTACCGGCCGAGGCAAGAGCTGCGGGACGAATGAGCATGCAGCCTCCGGCGGCGCCCGCTGTGGCGCGCCGACGGTCGCGAATCCAAGCAGGCGGGTAGAGCATGAAGAAAAAGAAGACAAATGCGGGAATCAGCCAGCGTTCGAACCAGAATTCGCAGTGCAACTTCGCCATAAACGAGGTGAGGTCGGTGCGATTGTTTTCGGCGAGTGCGACGAGGTTCGCGAGATTGCTGGGCGCGTGCTCGATATCGGCGTCGGTGAGCAGGAGGTAGTCGGGATTGAGTTCGAGTGCCTTCGAGATGCCCTGATGTTGTGCCCAGACCTTTCCGGACCAGCCCGTGGGGAGCGGCTGTCCATTCAGGATCGTGAGAAAGTCCGACATGTTTGCGGAGACGGCTGCTTGATGAGCGATTTCGGCCGTCGAATCGGTGCTTGCGTCGTCAACGAGGATGATGTGGAGGTTGGCGTCGATCTGCTGATGAAGGAGGCTGGTGATGGCGCGGGTGATGACATCAGCTTCATTGCGAGCGGGGATCACGACCGCGATGGTCGGGCGATTGGTGATGGGGAGCGCAGGTTGCGATTTTGAAATTCGCCAGAAACTACCGTGTGCGAAGAGAAGATAGACCCATGCAGCTAGTGAGAGTACACCGCCAGCGATGAGCGTGATGTGCATCGAGTCCGGTGATAAAGGTAACAGAGCGCAGATGCATCTGATCCCACACGTTCGCTTCGCGACGTGTGGGGCACCCGACGTGTTTCCACCCACGCCAAACGCGGCGAGGGTGGGACACCCGTGCCCGCGCCAGTCAGACGAGGCTAGCCGGTGTTGTGCAGGCCGGCGGCGATTCCGTTGATGGTCGCGCCCAAAGAGTAGTTGAGCATTTCAGTGTCGGTGCCCGCGCGTTTGCGGCGCAAGAGTTCGACCTGGATCAAGCTCATGGGATCGACATAGGGATTGCGCAGGCGGATGGAGCGCGAGAGCACCGCGTTCTTTTCCAGCAGCTCTTTCTGATCGGTGAGCCAGAGGATCATCTGGCGCGTGCGGTGGAATTCTTCCGCGAGCATGTTGAAGACGCGTTCGCGCAACGCCTGATCAGGTACCAGCGTGGCGTACATGTGAGCGATGCCCATGTCGGCTTTGGCCATGGCGATCTCGACGTTGTGAATCAGGTCAGAGAGCAATGGGAAGCTTTTGAACATGTCGCGCAGTACGGCTTCGTTGTTCTGCCCTTTGGCGCGGAAACGCTCGATGGCATAGCCGACGCCGAACCACGCAGGAACGGCGTGACGGCTTTGCATCCAGCCGAAGACCCAGGGGATGGCGCGTAAATCGTCGAGACCGCGCGTTTTGGTGCGGCGCGTCGGGCGCGATCCGATGCGCGCATTTTCAAGTTCGTTGACCGGTGTGGCCTGCTCGAAATATTCGAGAATGTCTGGATTTTCGGCAATGTGCTCGCGGTAGTAGGCATAGGCGCAGCCGGACATCTCTTCCATTGCGGGACCCCAGCGCTCATCGGAGCCGGGCTTAGGCCCGTTGGGACGAACCAGCGCTTCCAGGCAGGCCGAGGTCATCAACTCCAGGTTCCATTCAGCGAGCACTGGGTCAGAATATTTCCAGTTCATTACTTCGCCTTGCTCGGTGATGCGGATGTGACCAGAAAAACATCCGGGCGGTTGCGCGAGAATGGCTGCGTGCGTGGGACCACCACCACGACCGACTGTGCCTCCACGACCATGGAAGAGGCGGAGCTTCACATTGCATTCGGCAGCGGCGCGGTGCAGGTCGCGATGCGCTTTGTAGATTTCCCAGGTGCTGGTGAGCATGCCGCCATCTTTGTTGGAGTCGGAGTAGCCGAGCATCACTTCCTGCCAGCGATCCCAGGAATCGAGTGCAGGCTGATATTCGGGCGCAGTCCAGATGCGGCGCATGACGCCGGCGGAGGAGCGCAACGAGTCAATAGATTCGAAGAGCGGCACGGGCATGAGGCCAGGATTGCCGGTGTCTCCCGCGACGTTGACTCCACCGAGCGTCGCCAGTTGCAGGACTGAGAATACGTCCTGCTCGGTTTCTGCACCGCTGATAACGTACTGGCGGATCGACGGCGGTGGGTACGTGGTTTTGAGATGCGCAACTGTGCGCATCGTATTGAGCACGTCGATAGTCTGCGGAGACAAAGAACCGGCGAGATCGCCGCGCGGGGCGCCGGCTTGTATCGCTGTTAACAGTTCTTTCAACGCGTGCGCATGGACGCGCGCATGCTGGCGGATGTCGAGGGCATAGAGATGGAATCCGAAGACGCGCAGCTTGCGGAGCAGTGGTTCGATGAAGATTTCCGCAACGTTGGCGGCACGATTCTCGCGGAGGCTCTTGCGCACGAGCTGCAGGTCTTCTTCGAACTCGCTCGCATCGGCATAGGCTTCGGGCGAAGAGCCTTTGCGGGTGCTCTGCAAGCGGCGAAAAACGTAGCCGAGAAAACGGCGGTAAAGTTCGATCTCGGCTTGCGCGGCCCAGCGAAATTCAACGTTCTCGAGGCGCGATTCGTAGTCCGACAATTTTTTGCGAAGCGCTTCGGAGATTCCAGCCTGCCGCACAGACGCGCTGATGCCTTCGAGCAGCTGCCAAACTTCCTTGATGTAGTAGTCGAGAATCGCAGTACGGGCTTTGTCGAGCGCTTCTTGAATGCAGTCAGGGGTGACGAAGGGATTGCCGTCGCGATCGCCGCCAATCCATGAACCGAAATTTACCAGCGCGGGAAGATCACCTTCGCGGAGATCGAGTCCGTAAACTTTCTGGAAGGAGTCGCGAAATTCCTGGTAGAGGCGCGGCAAGGTGTCGAACAGCGCCATGGGGAAATATTCGAGCCCGATGCGAATTTCGTCGGAGACGCGCGGCCTGCGCAAGCGGACTTCGTCGGTCTGCCAGAGTTCGGTGATCTCCGCTTGAATGATCGATTCGCACTCGAGGGCTTCGGCATCGGTGAGGGGTAGCCGGTCCAGTCGTTCGAGTAATTGGCCGATGCGACGGCGCTTGAGCAACACGGTGAGGCGAGCGACTTCCGTGGGATGCGCAGTGAACACCGGCACAACTTTCACTTCGCGCAAGGTCTTGACCGCGTCTTCGGCGGAGATGCCGGCCTTCTTCATGCGCAAAAGCGTGCCGAGGAATGATCCGGGGAGAGGCGGTTCATCGAGATGAAGCTTGCCGGCGCGGCGGCGGCGCTTGCGATGATTGGTTTCCGCGAGATTCGTAAGTTCGAAGTAGATGGCGAAAGCTTTGGTGACTTTGTAAGCCTGATCGAGTTCCATCTTGGAAACGATGGAGCGGACCTCTTCCATGAGATCGGCGTCGAGTTTCAGCGGTGCGGGTGAGGCTGATTGTTCGCGGTGCTGAATGAGCAGGCGCCGGAGGCGCTCGACCACTTCATAGAGAGCGCTGCCGGATTGTTCGGTGAGAATGCGTCCTAGAAGAATGCCGAGAGAGCGGACGTCGCGGCGTAGTGGCTGTTCTTTTGCTGAGTCGGAGGTGCGCGCGGTCAGCTCAGCCAGACGGCTGTTCTGATCTTTTACTCCCCAAAGTGGCTGATCCTCGCCCATGGTCATTGATACCATATCGCGCGTGCTTTTCGCGAAATGTTCGCTGCGCCGGGGCGATAGAAATCCTGCAACTTAGCTGGATCGCGATCGTCTATATGCTGACTTGGAGGGATTCGTGTACAAACTTGCCGTTTTGCTACTCTTGAGCACTATGCTTTCCGCATCTGCAAACAACGTTTACGACTTTACGCTGAGTTCGATTGACGGGCAGCCCGCGCCGCTTGCGGCCTACAAGGGAAAGGCGATCCTGCTGGTGAACGTGGCCAGTAAGTGCGGGTTCACGCCGCAGTACAGCGCCCTGGAATCGTTGTACGAGAAGTACAAAGATCGCGGCCTGGTGATTGTCGGGATTCCGGCCAACAATTTTGGCGCGCAGGAGCCAGGCACGAATCAGGAGATCAAAACTTTCTGCACGCGCACGTATCACGTGAGCTTTCCGATGATGTCGAAGGTTTCCGTGAAGGGCGACGATACGACGCCGCTGTACCAGTTTCTGACCGATCCATCGACCGACCCGAAGCACAGCGGCGAAATCAAATGGAACTTCACGAAGTTCCTGATCAGCCGCAACGGCGAGATCGCGGCGCGCTTCGAACCGAATGTGACGCCAGACTCGCCCGAGTTGACTGCGGCGGTCGAGAAGGCGCTGCAGTAGAAGAGAATCGATCTTGTAGAACATGAGGGCGTCTGCCAAGGCGCCCTTTGTATTTTTCACATCATTCGTATCTAGATCCGCGTCAGGCGGGCCTTCTCAGCTTACGCATCTGCAACTGCCTTCCTCCATCTTCGAAGCAAACTTCGTCCATCAGCGAGCGCAGCAGGAAGATTCCGCGGCCGTGTTCTTCGGCGACATTTTCCGTGGAGGTGGGATCGGGGAGAGACTGGAGATCAAAACCGGGGCCTGGATCGCGAACTGTGATCGCAATCGCGGAATCATTGCATTCGACGCGGCAATGGACAATCTGCGAGGGATCGTTCTTGCAGCCGTGAACGACCGCGTTGGCGAGGGCTTCCTGGACGGCCACGAGAAGGTTGTAATCCTGCGGGGCGTTGTGGCAGCTCTCGCGAATGAAGGAGAGCATCTGGTCGCGTGTCTCGGGTATCTCGTCGATAATGCCGCGAAGTTGGAAGTGTTTCTCCATGGAGAGAGAGCCGCGAGTGGCGGATTGTGAAGGTACATCAGAAGTGTACGAAACGTGTGTTAAGCGGGATTGAATTTCCAGTTGCAAGTTTTTGCGCAAAGAAGCGGATGAAGTGCACATGCGCGCGCGAATTTTCCACAGAATCGAATTCCGGAACCAATGCTGCTACTGATGTGGTGCAACTCTGAGCAATTAATTTGTTTGTACTCAACAGGGCTCCCAAATTTTTTTGTGAACGCCACAGGTTCCCAGGGTAGGTAAGACATGGGTTTCCGCAGTGCATCGGACGTAGCATTTTTGCAATTGAGTGATTCTGTCTTTTGCGTACAGTGCGAACTCATCAGCTATAACAACACGTCAAATTGTTTCGCGTGCGGCAGCCAGGCCATCTTGAACCTGGGACGGCTCATGGGCGGATCGCTGCTGGCGGAAGAGACGGCCACGGTAATCACGGACGAGAAGATGCGCCGAGTCGTGGCGGAATTGCTGGGTCCGGGAGCCATTGGACGCAAGCCTGCGACTCCGGTGGAATCGCCGGAGGCACCGGAGATGCCTGGTCCGCGGCTAGTCGCTCGTTCAGCGGAGTACGGTACTGCGGCGGTGGCGCGAGCAGAACAGACTCCGGATTTGGAGTATCGGGTCGTAAATGGATCGCTGGTGCATCTGGATTCGTCAGTGCGAATGGTGTTGGATCGGGCGATGGGTCTGACGCGGGCATCGGGTTCGGCGCTGGCGCTGATCAGCGATGGCAAGATGCAATGTCACGCGACAATGGGAGCGGGCGTCCCCGGACTGGGCGCGCAGGTAAGCCTGGAGCGAGGTCTCTCCGGGATGTCAGTTCGTACGGGAAAAGCATGGCGATGCGATCAAGTGACGGGCGATCCGGTAGTTGATCTTCAGGCTTGCCGGTCTTTGGGAATCCAGTCGCTGGTGGTTGCGCCGCTGGTGCATTTGAAGAATGTGCTCGGGATTCTCGAGGTGCTTTCGTCCGAGCCGTACGCCTTTGACGATCACGACGTGGCGACGGTGCAGTTCCTGGCCAGCCTGATGGTTATGACTCTTACCAGGCAGACGGGTAAGGGACCCGCGTCCGTACTGGCGGCAGCGGAAACTCTTCCAAGCCGCAGGGCCTCGGCCGCGCTGGTCGTGTAAAGAAACGTAAATTCGGTAGGTTGGCAGCAGAATTGGGCCGAGTGCCCTCTATAGTAAGTTGATGCTGTTCACGTAAGATCTCTGACGGCTGTTGCGATTCTCGCCGCAATTGCCGTCAATCTCGCGAGCCAACGCGCAAACCGCGCAAGAGGCCCACTCCAGTACATCGGCTGCACAGTCCAGCACATCTCCCGACCCCAGTTCTAAGAAACAGGAGAGCGCACCCGTCCCAAGTCCCACGGCTGGGAGCAATCAGACGGAACCGGCGCAAAGCGGAACGAATCAGGCGGAGACGGAAGAGGAAATCAGGAAGCGCGAGGAATCGCAGCGCATCCTGGGAGTGGTCCCGATGTTTGGAGTGACCAATCGGCACCATCCCCCGCCACTGACTCCGGGGCAGAAATTCCATCTCTTTGTTAAAGGCACGGTTGATCCGTTCAATTGGGCGGCAATCGGGATACAGGCAGGAATCAGCCAGGCCTACAACGACTTTCCACAATATGGACAGGGAGCTGCGGGATACGCAAAGCGTTATGGAGCCGCCTTCGCGGACAGTACATCAAGCGGATTCTTTGCTAACTTCGCCTACCCAGTGCTGCTCAAAGAAGATCCACGTTATTTCAGGTCTGGAGAAGGAACGATCAAATACCGGATCGGATACTCGCTCGCACAGGAATTTGTTGGACACAAGGACAGTGGCGGAAGGACGGTAAATTTCTCGAACATCCTGGGAGCATTTACTGCGGGTGGATTATCGAACCTGTACTATCCTTCGAACGATCGCGGTTTTGGTTTGACGATGAGCCGCGTAGGGATCTCGCTGATATACGGTAGCGCTGGCGGAATTATCTCGGAGTTCTGGCCGGATATCGACCGCGCTGTCTTCCACAGGAAAGCCGCTAATCCTCCTCCGCCGAAGCCCTGAGACGACTATTTTCGAATCTATTCTTCCAGTTCACGATTTGTGACCGCATCGATTATCCTTGCTGACCAGAGTAGGTTGGGGAGGAACGCATGAAAAATGCGAGAAGTCGATTTGTGTTGACGATCGGAATTTTACTGCTGGGAATTGCGCAGATGGTGGCGCAAGACCAATCACAATTGCACGCCGCACCGGCAATGAATACCGATCGCATTGCGAAAGAGGTACGGCACGAACTGCTGATGCTGCCGTACTACAACGTGTTTGACAACATACAGTACAAAGTCGAGGGATATAACGTCACGTTGATTGGGTATGTGACGAATCCTGTGGTGAAGTCGGATGCAGGGAACGCAGTGAAGAGGGTGGAAGGCGTAGAGACGGTCAATAACCAGATCGAGGTTCTGCCACCGGCGCCGATGGACAATCAAATACGTCGGCGTGTGTTTCGCGCAGTGTATGGCTTCCCGCCGCTGCAGAAGTACGACATGCCGGTGATCAAGCCGATCCGGATCATCGTCAAAGGCGGGCACGTGACGCTGGAAGGAGTGGTGGATAACGAGACGGACAAGAACACCGCCGGCATTCGCGCAAATTCAGTTCCGGGGATTTTTTCGGTGAAGAACAATCTGCAGGTGGTGAAGCCGAGCTAGGCAGGACGAAGAGGAAGCTCGCGTCGCGCTTTTTGCGGCTGCGCTTCGCTCCGCCGGCGCGGTCGCTCGCCTAGATCCTTCGCTCGCGATAAAGCTGCTCGCTCGAGGATGACAGGACATAAAAGCCGCGTTTCAAAGGAGAAGAGTGCCGATACAGCATCTGTTACTGAAAGGTCTTCCAACGGCGGCGATCGGCACTTTTCTTGCTTTGTTTCCGATTGTGAATCCGTTCGGCGCCGTTCCCATCTTCTTTTCGCTGACTTCGAGATCTTCACGCTCAGAGCGGCGGATGGTAGAGGCGAAGGTCGCACTCTTTGTCGTCGCGATACTGGTGTTTTTCCTTTTAGTTGGCCGATTCGTGTTGAGCTTCTTTGGAATCAGCTTGCCGGTGTTGCGGATCGCGGGAGGATTGATCGTCGCCAATGCGGCGTGGGGCATGGTGACGAGCAAGAGTCGCATCACGGACGCGGAAGGCGACGAGGCCATCACGAAGGAAGATATTTCGTTCACGCCGATGGCAATGCCGATCCTGGCTGGGCCTGGTTCAATTGGCGTGGTGATGGGGCTGGCGGCCAACAGCACGAACATGCTCGCGTACGTGGGCATGATCATTGGAATCGCGGCGCTTGGTTTGGTGGTGTATCTCTTCTTGCGTCTGGGCGGGCCACTGGTGGAGCGGCTTGGTCCGAATGCCACAGGATCCATCAACCGTATTTTTGGCTTTCTCATCCTCGCGGTGGCAGTGCAGTTGATCTGGGATGGGATTTCAGATTTTCGGATGTAGTTTCAAAATACGCGTCCCACCTGGAAGAAGAATTTGTGGTGGCCGGTGGTGCCGTAGCTGCCGCCGACGATGACAGGTCCGAATGCGGTCTGGACGATCATACCGAGGACTCCGTCGGCCGGCCACGGGGACTCGTTCATCTCATTGGTAACTCGCCCGCCTTCGACTTCGGCGTAAGCGAACAGCCCCTTTCCTAAGAGGGGCGGGAACTTCACAATCTGCTGAAGGTATCCGCCCTGTAACAGTAAATACTGATTCGTCAGCAATTCGTTGCGACCAAAAGCGGCTAATCGTACCGGGCCTCCGAGGCTGAAGGAGGGAAGCCCGGTGCGCGTGAATCCGAAATCGGTGCCGCCGGAAATGCCCCCGAAAATACTGCCTGGTTCGCTGACGGGCACGTAAAACCTACTCAGGATCTCCGACGACGGGAATGCGTTGTTGCTGCCGAGGTAGGAGTCGAACCAGCTGAAACTTGAGTCGAGTGCGATCTCCCTTGCGCGGCACCACCGGATCGTCCAGGAGATCGAGGCGGTAACGAATGGAAGATTGTCCAAGGCGATCTGCTGGATTGCCAAACACGGGTGATCCGACCTGCTCTTTCAATCGCAGATAGCCCAACTGGTAGCCGAAGCGCAGCTCGCTGCTGCGGCTGAACTGATATCCGGCGTCGAAGTAGCCAGAGACTTTCTGTAGACGATACGCCGCGATTTGACTGTTCTCGTTGTAAATGTCGAAGGGAGAAGTGTTGGCGATGGCGCCGGGATCGATGAACCAGCCCGGGAGCCCTTTGAAGGGGCGGAAGTAGTCGGTGGCAATGCCATACTCGGAGCCGAAGGCGAGGTCGGTGCGCCATTCTGTTTCGTGCGAGCCGGTGCCGAACTTAGTGAGGCGGGCGCCAAGAGCGAAGCGGACGTTCTCGATTTGCGATCCGTCGATTGCGATCAGCGGATTCACCAGGATCGGAGCTTCCTTCTGGGCGGCGGTGATGAGGAGTCCGGGCTGTCCGTTCTGTTCGGTCAGACCGTAATTCAGCTTGGAGAAGCGTCCGGTGCCAACGATCTGAGTCAGACCGTTTTCGAGTTTGTCGATATCGAGCGGCTGCCCAGCCAATTTGGAAAGATCGGTCTGAATAACCTTCGAGGCCGCGGGTGTGGCTCCTTGCACGGCCACGAACTCAGGAGTCGGTATGGTTTCGCGGCGGCGGGAATTGCGCTCGGTGATATATCGATTCCACGTGACATCGTCCACGCTGAAGGCGCGCAGGAGGTTGGCTTTTTGTTGCGCTGCTTCGTATCCCTTTGCGATCAACTTCTGCGCAGCATAGTAGTCCGTTGAAGTGAACTCGGAGACATCGACGGTAACCAGCAGGTCGGCCTTCTGCATGCTTTGGAGTTCGTTGGCCGCAATCACCACGTCGATGGAGTCGGACAGGACGCCTATGGAAGAGATGTTCCGGTCGGCCGTGGTCGGCTTAGTCTGAAGATGGACGGCAAGAATTAGTTCGCCACCCATTTCCCGGCCGACATCGACGGGGAGATTGTCGAGCAGGCCGCCATCCACGAAAATGTGCTTCTTGTCGACGACTGGGCTGAAGAAACCCGGCAGCGACATGGAGGCGCGCATCGCCTGGGAGACTGGCCCATCGCTGAAGACGTACTTCTGCTTAGAGACGAGATCGACTGCGACGCAGCGAAACGGAATGGGGAGTTGGTCGAAGTTATTGATATCGGAATAAGGCAGCATGTAGCGATCGAGAATCAGTGAGACCTGATATCCAGCGTTGAATCCGGAGGGAAGCCGCAAGCCATGCTCCAGTCCGAACTGAAGCGTGTTGGGATAATCGCGGGCGTCCTCTTTGCGGCGATAGGAGAGGTCCTGGAAGGGAATCTGATCGCTCAGCACCTGGTCCCAATCGATTCCGCTGACGATCTGGTTCAGTTCGGTGGGATTATTTCCCGCGGCGTAGAGACCACCGACAAGCGCGCCCATGCTGGTTCCGGCGACGTAGTGCACGGGGATGTGGTTTTCCTCGAGCCAGCGGATGACGCCGATGTGAGCCAGTCCGAGGGCGCCGCCGCCTTCGAGGACAAGCGCGATTCGCGGAGCAGGTTTAAAAGATGTTTCTTGTGCGATTCCCGGGGAGGGCAGGAGTCCCAGCGCCAACAGAAAGCAGACGGCTTTGGATCGCATGGTGTTCTCCGCAAGGATTATCTCTCGAAGTGGGGCATCGCGAACGTAACGGTTCGTCACATCTCTTGGTAGGACGGAACTGATAGCTTATAGTGTGGAGCACGACTGACCATGGACTTTGACCAGTTATCCACCTTCATAGAAGTTGCCAAGCTAGGAAGTTTCTCGCGTGCCGGACAAAAGGTTTTCCGGTCACAATCGGCAGTGAGCGCGCAGATTCGCCAACTGGAAGACGAGTACGGAGAAAAGCTGCTGGATCGCAGCGGCAAGACTGTGCGATTGACTCCGGCGGGCGAGGTCTTCTTTGAATATGCACAGCGGCTGCTCAATTTGCGACGCGAATCGCAACGCGCGGTGGCCGACCAGGGAACTGCTCCGCGCGGCGTGCTGGCGATCGGTGCGAATGAGGCCACGTGTCTCTACGTGCTGCCAGACGTGTTTGCCGAATACCTGCGGCTCTATCCGGCGGTGCAGCTCAGCATCTATCGCAACTTCAGCCGCAAGATCCTGGAGCGAATCGAAGACGGATCGATCGACGTTGGCATCGTGACGATGCCGGTGAAATCGAGCAGCCTGAAGGTACGTTCGATTTTCCGTGACAAGCTGATGCTGATGGTGGACGCCAATAATCCTTTGGCGAAGCTGTCGGCGGTCCCAGTGAGCCTGGTGGCAGAACAACCGCTTATCTTTCCTAAAACGGGCTACACGCGACAAATCCTGGACAAGCTGTTTCGACCCTACAACACGCAGCTGCAGGTGCGTATGGAGCTGCCGAGCGTGGGCATGATCAAGAGCTTCGTGGCGGCCGGACTGGGCGTATCGCTGATCAGTACCAGCTTCGCGCGCGACGAAGTGCGCTCCGGACAAGTGAAGCTGGTGGCGCTAAAAGACGTGGATTTGTCGCGCGAACTGGGGCTGGTGTACCGGCGCGATCGAAGCCTGCCGCGAGCCGCCGCAGCATTTGTGGAACTGATTCAGCACCGGACAGCTGCGATGAAAGCAGCGGTTGCGGCGTTAGTGGAGAAGCCGGCCCGTCCCGCTTCGGGCTTGTAGTTTTTCTGATTTATGAAATCAGAAATTTGAATTTCCCTTCACCTTGATCGCGGATTGTAATGGAGTCACCCGAAAGGGTGAATCTCCGATACGGAGGCGGCAAGGTGATCTGTCCTAAATGTCACGCTGAATATACGTCCTTGAATCCTTGCTCCTGTCCCACCCGGCCCCTGGCTTCGTTGATGCAAGAGGCGAAAGAAGGCCGGAAGGGTTCGGAAGAGGAGCCTGCGTATGCTCAGACCGGATTGAATAATCCGTTCTGGGAGGCTCCGTCACGGGATTAGCGTTGGGTTGTCTCTAGTGGTAGTGCTCCTGTTTGTCTTCATAAAGTAGTGCTAGTTCTCCTCCTATAGCGTGTGCTGTGAACGGAGATGGCGCCCTGCTCCGGGGCGCCTTTTTTAATGTCAACGGCGGATACTTCAACGTTGAAGTATAGTTCCGGTATGCCCCGACGATCTTCTTCCAGCAAATCTGAACGCCGCGCTTTATCCGCATACGTGAAGCTGTTGCGTGCCAGCGATACTGTGCATGCTCATGCGACCCGCGACCTGTCCCGTTGGGAGTTGACGGCGAGCCAATTCGCAGTGATGGAAGCGCTCTATCACCTGGGTCCGATGGTGCTGTCGGAGGTCGCACGCAAGATCCTGAAAACCGGCGGGAATCTGACGATGGTGGTGCGGAATCTGGAGCGGCGCGGGCTGGTGAAGCGCGTGACTGGAGAGAAAGATCGGCGGTTCGTGAAGTTGAGCCTGAGCGACCAAGGGACCAGGTTGATCGGCGAAGTCTTTCCTAAGCATGCGGCGTGTATTGCGGGACTTTTTGCGAAGCTGACGCCTGCCGAGCAGGTCGAACTGGCGGCGCTGTGTAGGAAGTTGGGGCGGGCGCTCGCAACTGCAGATCCCTCGCTGCGCTCGTGATGACAAGACCAAGAACCTGTCGCACACTCGGATGGCCAGTCGGAGTCGGTTGCCGCGGTTCCAATAGACCTGATCGCCCTCGCGGGAATTACTCGAAACGCCAGGTTCCTCGACTCCTGGCCGCGCGATCCAAAAGCGGATCGCGAAAGGCAACCGCGGCCAGTCGCTCAGAATGACAGAACCATAGATCCCTGCGGGCAAGGGCGCCAGTCGCTCGGAATGACAGAAGCTTTGAAACACGCGGGCGAGGGCGCCCGCGCCACCCGTGCTGCCATCCGTCTTCCCGCCTCTGAAACTATTTTAATGTTAAAGCATCTAAGTCATTGTTGAAAGGAGTTAGACAATGATCAAAGTGCGTCCAGCGGACCAGCGCGGACATGCCGACCACGGCTGGCTGAACACGTATCACACGTTTTCGTTTGCGGATTACTACGATCCGGAGAATATGGGATTTCGCTCGCTGCGGGTGATCAATGAGGATTGGGTACATCCGGGACATGGGTTTGGCACGCATCCCCATAGGGACATGGAGATCGTGACTTATGTGCTCGAAGGCGGCTTGTCGCACAAGGACAGCATGGGCAACGGTTCCACGATCCTGCCCGGAGACGTTCAGAGGATGAGCGCCGGGACTGGCGTGCTCCACAGCGAGTTCAACCACTCGAAGGATGAGTCGGTACACCTGCTGCAGATATGGCTGCTCCCGCAAGAACGAGGAATCACGCCAAGCTATGAGCAGAAGAACTTCTCGCGTGACGAGAAGTTGAACCGGCTGCGACTGCTGGCATCTCCTGATGGGCGGGAGGGTTCGGTGGCGATCCATCAGGATGCGGAGCTGTACACGTCCGTGTTGGAGAGCGGCAAGGCGGTGGACTATGAGCTGAAGCCGGGCCGGCATGCGTGGTTACAGGTTGCGCGAGGCAGCGTGGAAGTGAACGGAAAGACAGTTGAAGCAGGGAGACGGCGCGGCGATCAGCGAAGAGTCAAAGCTGAAGGTCACTGGACAAGCAGGAAGTGAGGATGCGGAAATCCTGCTGTTCAACTTGGCGTAAGGACGTGGCACGCGCGCGGGAGTGCTGTGATTAGCGAAACGAATGATTCGAGAGGATGAGGCTGTGGCCGCCCAGAAGGCGGCCACGCTAACCTAGATAGAATGCAGAAGCCGTTGCGGATTGGGCATGCTGTTATCGTCGTCTGATTTCTCAGGGGTGCGATTCTTGTCCTGCGTGGGCTGGCTGGGCGCGGTGGCTTGCGGGACCGCGCAGCCTTTTCCTGATCTTGTCCTTCGAATCGGCGCAGTTGTTGCGGGCATCGGACTTCTGCTGCTGATCGCTCTGGGCATTCGCGGCAGCTGAGTGTTTCTGCTGCTGGTCATGCACCTTGATCGCGTTCAATTCCTGGCTGTCGAGGAAGAGAAGGTGAATCACGTTGCGTTGCGAATCGATGGTGCGACCTTGCACCATGCTAAGGCCGGCTACGATCATCGAAGCAAAAACCAAGACCACGGTGAGTCCATCACGCGTGAATCGTGGTTGACGGGGAAGCTTGAGAGACCGCTCGTTACCTTCCACATTTCACCCCAGGAGCCTAGTTGGTAAATACTCGTTGGATGCAGTTGCAGGACCAAAGCTTCAGCGGCTGCAACTCATTTATTTTTAGATGACTTGTAGGCGATGGGTGAGGCCAGAAAAACACACCTCATGCAAACTCTTGCACACTGTTTCCACGTGCACGGCCCGATTCGGTGATTCGCGTGCATAGTAACGTTCCGTGAGTGCAACAGAACGACGTCGCAATGACGAACCCTGGGGCTTACTCCCGCCGAAAACTTGCGACTGTTGCCGTCCGATTCGGCATCTTCTAATATCGGAGCTATAAGCCGCACTTATGTCTTCCAAAAATCTGAGTAATGGCAAGCAGCTGAAGCAGCGCGCATCCGATGAGGTCTGCGCAGCCCGGAAACCGTCTGAATCGGAGCAGCAGTGGGCGGAAAAGACACTGGATCCCTTGCTGGAGAAATCGCCAGAAAAGCCGATCGGCGCACCCACCGGAACCAATCTGGACGAAAACGGCAATGCTCGTTACAGCACGATCTCGGATGTGCCGGTACGGCGTTTGTACACGCAGGCGGATTTGCCGGAAGATTGGAGCTATGACAAGTACCTGGGCTATCCGGGGCAGGCGCCGTTCACGCGGGGAATTCACGCCAGCGGGTATCGAGGGAAGCTGTTTACGATGCGGCAGTTCTCGGGCTTCGCGTCGCCGGAGGAAACCAACCAGCGCTACAAGTACCTGCTGGAACATGGTGGCAGCGGGTTGTCGGTTGCGTTCGATCTGCCGACGTTGATGGGGTATGACAGCGATCATCCGTTCAGCGAAGGCGAGGTTGGGAAGTGCGGAGTGGCGATCGATTCGCTGGAGGACATGGAGATCCTGTTCGACGGCATCGACGTGCAGAATGTGACCACGTCAATGACGATCAACTCGCCCGCGAGTGTGCTCTGGGCGATGTACCTGGTCGTGGCGGAGAAGCAGGGCGCCGACTGGAAGAGAATTTCAGGGACGATTCAGAACGACATTCTGAAGGAATACATTGCGCAGAAGGAGTACATCTATCCGCCGGCGCCATCGATGCGGCTGGTGATCGATACGTTCGAGTTTGGATCGAAGTTCACGCCACGCTTCAACACGGTTTCGATCAGCGGATATCACATACGCGAGGCCGGATCGACCGCGCTGCAGGAACTGGCGTTCACCGTCTACGACGGCGTCGAGTATGTGGAGTGGGCAATGCGTCGCGGACTGGACGTGGACGACTTTGGTCCACGGCTGAGCTTCTTCTTTAATGCGCATAACGATTTCTTCGAGGAGATCGCGAAATACCGGGCCGCGCGCAAGATCTGGTACCGGTTGATGACCGAGCGCTTCAAGGCGAAAAATCAGCGGACATGGCTGATGCGATTCCACACGCAGACGGCAGGAGTTTCGCTGACAGCGCAGCAACCGATGAACAACATTGCTCGCGCGGCGCTGCAGGCGCTGGCGGCGGTGCTGGGGGGAACGCAATCGCTGCATACGGATTCGTACGACGAAGCGCTGGCGTTGCCGACGGAGCAGGCGGCGCGGATTGCGCTGCGTACGCAGCAGATCATCGCGTATGAAACCGGAGTGGTGAATACGATTGATCCGCTAGCGGGATCGTATTTCGTGGAACGGCAGACGCTCGACATGGAAAACGGAGCGTTCGACTACTTCGGCAAGCTGGACGCAATGGGCGGCATGGTGAAAGCGATTGAGCGCGGGTATCCGCAGAAAGAGATTGCCGAGGCCAGCTACCAGTTCCAGCGTGCGGCCGAGGCGCGAGAGAAAGTGATCGTCGGCGCGAATGAGTTTACGGTGGAAGAGCCATCACCGCAGATTTTGTATATCGGCGACGAAGTAGCTCATTCACAGACAGAGAAGTTGAAGCGGCTGCGCGCGCGGCGGTCGAACGAAGAAGTGGGCAGACGGCTGGAGGCGCTGAAGAAAGCAGCGGCGCAGGAGCCAAAGGTGAAGGCGGACGGCTCGATTTCCGATGCGAACACGATGCCGTACATCATCGAGGCGGTAAGGGCCTATGCGACGGTGGGCGAGATCTGCGAGGCGCTGCGCGATGTGTACGGGACGTATGTGGAGACGAGCATCACGTAAAGGCAGAAGTAAGAATGAAGAAGTAAGAATTCAGATTGAAGATTGCAATTTGAGCGAGAAGTACGGCGCTGATATATTCGCCTTGCCGAGTGGCTAAAACAAACGCAACCACCATCCATTCGATTCCGCTGCTGAGCACCATCCAGACATTTGCGCACCACACCATCCATGGCGGCGGCAATACCCCTAAAGCTTATCCACCGAAGTACGAAGACCCCCGGATAATTCGATAAATATGCGAGTTGTATTTGGCGGGAATAGATGAGGAATACCATCCAAGTAGCACCCAATAAACCAAACACGATGATTAGCTTCCTCATACGTTTGCGGCGGAAAGCTTAGCTCAGATCACAAACCACGGCCAGTCCTCCGGTTGAGGATCACATGGACTTGTGATCTCATATCGGGATGCCGTTCCTGCACTACCGGCCGTCGCCTCCTCTTTCCCAGTTCGTCGAGATGTTCTGGTACTACGAGGGAGAGGCTGGTGGCCCGCATACGAAGGAACGGCTGCTGCCGCAGGGATCGTCGGAGCTGGTCGTCAATCTTCGGGAAGACGAAACTCGGATCTACGATCACGACAATTTCGACGAAGTTCATAAGCTTAGTGGCGCCGCGATCTGCGGGCCGCATTCGCATTTTTTCGTGATCGATACCGCCGAGCAGGATTGCGTTGCCGGCGCGCATTTCAGGGCTGGAGGAGCGTTTCCGTTCTTCGATTTGCCTTTTTCGGAGCTGCACAACGAGCATGTTTCGCTCGATGTTTTATGGGGACGAGCGGCGATCCGATTGCGCGATCGGTTACTGGAAGAGCCCACGCCGGATGCCAAGCTACGCAGGTTCGAGCAGATTCTGCTGGAGCAGTTGTACAGGCCAATGGAGCGACATCGCGCCGTCAACTATGCACTGGTGCGACTGGGGGCGGAGCATGCGCCGGTCGCCGAGTTGTCCGACGAGATTGGGATCAGCAGCCGGCGGCTCGTAGATGTTTTCAGTCAGCAGGTGGGACTCACGCCGAAGCTGTTTGCGCGCGTGCAGCGCTTTCAGAACGTGATACAGAATCTTCCGCCTGAACAGGATGTGGATTGGACGGACGTGGCGCTCGGCTGCGGCTACTACGACCAGGCACATTTCATACACGACTTCCGCAGCTTCTCTGGCCTCAGCCCCAGCACTTATCTGAAATACAGGACGCGCCACACGAATCACGTGCCCATTTTCGATTAGTTCAGATTTTTACAATACCACCCTGATGAAGCGCGCCAGAATGTGGACGTGGGTAAGAGCGGCAAGACGAGCCGCTATAAGAGGAGGATTTCATGGCGAATAAACCGAACTACATTCCAGAAGGATATCGGGCGATCACGCCGTATCTGATCGTGAGGGGCGGGGCGAAAGCGATCGATTACTACACCAAGGTGTTTGGCGCGAAGGAATTGATGCGAATGGAAGACAAAGGACGCATTGGTCACGCCGAACTGCAGATCGGCGATTCGCACATCATGCTGGCGGATGAGTATCCGGAGATGAATATTCGTGGGCCGGAGTCGCTTGGAGGTTCGGGTGTGGGGATACTGGTCTATGTTCCCGACGTGGATCGCGTGTTCCAGCAGGCGGTGGATGCAGGAGCGAAGGTCGATCGGGCGGTGAAAGATCAGTTCTATGGCGATCGCTCGGGGAACATCATCGATCCTTTCGGACATAAGTGGACCATTGCGACGCACGTCGAAGATCTTTCGCCCGAAGAGATGAAGCGCCGGGCGGAAGCTGCGATGCAAACCACCTGATCCCGAAACAAAATAGACGCCAGCAGAACGCAAGGGCTCTGCTGGTGTCTAATAGTAAGGATGCGGGGGATGACCAGGATCGGCGTACTGGCGATTCTGCTGTGCTGCGTTCTGGCGGCGATGGGCTGGTGGTACTACGGCGCGTTCAGCTGGAACTATCCGCAATGGAAGAGCCGGGCACGGTTGAAGATCTGGCGAATATTCGGTGATCCGCTGGACAAAGAATCGAAACGAATTGCGGGACGCGATGCGATCAATTGCGGCGTTTCCGACGGGCGCGAGGAACATACGAATCGCGTGACTGGATGCATCTCCGATGCGATGAGTCATCATCACGGGTTCCGCGCGCGCTTCAGTTATTTTGGAACCGAGGCTTATGGGGCCGAGGGTCTTGCTGGCGCGTCGGATGGGACGGTTTACGAGCTGGTGCTCCGGATCTCGCCCGTGTTCTCCGGAGAGGACGTTCTGCTGGTTCGCAGGGAGTGCCCAACTCCTCTACGAATTGCCTTTCGCGAAAACAGTCCGATTCCAGGGTGTGCGCCTTTTGCTGGATCGGCCAATGACTATGAAGTCCTGCGCGACGACGGTGTCAGGAATCGTGCCGCCATTGGCTATTAGCCGATGGTGACCAGTTCGCGATCGCGCGATGGTGCGGTTTGTTCGCGCGTGGCGCTGACGGCATCCGTTGCGGTTGGCTTGGTTCCGAATTCCTCAAGGATCGTTTCCAGCAGCGGCAACATGCGAGTGACGCGCTTGGCACGGATGACGAAATCCCACAGCGGCTCGAACTTTTTCCATCCTGCGGCATAGGCGAAGTGCCGCAGCCGGCCTGACCATTTCTCTTTGGTCAGAGCGCCCTGAAGTATCGATCCCCAGCGATAGAAATCTTTATAGGCGCGCCAGTAACCAGCTTCCAGAATGTCGGCGGTCAACTTCGAGGGGCGATAGACGCAGTGACGCGTGTCGTAGAGATCCCAGTTGTTGTGCAGCAGGCGGCCCTCGCGCTGCATGCGCGTGTGCAATTCGGTGCTCGGATACGGCGTGAGGATGTGAAACGTCGAGGTCTCGATGCCGTTGGTGATCGCCCACTCGATGGTGCGATCGAAGACGGTTGCATCGTGTCCGTCCATGCCAAAGACAAAGCTGCCGTTCACCATTACGCCGTTGTCGTGCAGGCGGCGAACGGCTTCGCTGTAATCGCGATGGAGATTCTGGAATTTGCGCTGTTCGCGCAGACTGGTCTCGTCGGTGGTTTCGAATCCAACGAAGAGGCTGCGTAAGCCGCAGGCGACGGCTTTCTCTAAGAGGCCGGGAGTGAGGATGGTGTTCACCGTTCCGGCGGCTTGCCATACGCGTCCCATGCCGCGCATTCCGTCGAAAAGGGCCTCCGCAAAGCGGCGATTTCCGAAGAGATGGTCGTCGAGGAAATATAAATGACGGCCGGGCAGGCGGGCGATTTCGGCGAGTGCGTCGTCGACGGTCTGCGTGTAGAACGATTTGCCTCCCTGAAAGAATGCTTCCTTGTAACAGAAGTCGCAAACGTGCGGACAGCCGCGGGAAACGACAATCGAGTTGGGAACGAGGTACAGGTGGCGTTTGATGAGATCGCGACGGATCGGGGGAATGCCAATCAGAGAACGGGTTCGCGATTGGTAGCGGCGCCGAGGGTGGCCAGCGCGGAAGTCGCGCAGGAACTCGGGCCATATGTCTTCACCGGGGCCGAGGAAGACGGCGTCGGCGTGTGCAGCAGCTTCCTCAGGTAATGACGTGACGTGGAGACCGCCTAGCGCGACGAATGCTCCCTGGCGACGATAGTGATCGGCGATGCGGTACGCGCGAAATGCCGACGTGATGTAGACCTGGATGACGACGAGGTCGGGAGAATCGTTCAGGTTGAGCTTCTCGACGTGCTCGTCTACGAGAGTGACGTCGTCATTGGGATCGAGATATGCGGCAAGAGTGGCGAGCCCGAGAGGAGGGAACAGCGAGTACTTAATGGGGCGAAACAGCGGGCTGGTGGCTTCGGTAAGGGCGGGCAGGACGAGTTTCACTTTCATGGCGATTGAGAGTACATGAAGTACTTTGTATTGTAAAGTACTCTCTGTGGCCACAGTCGACGGCGAGATCGGTGGCAACTGTAGTCGATTGCGAGTTCATCGTAGGGTCGTGTAACTAAGACATTGAAGACTGAAGCGAAGGCTCCGCCTGGTCTCACGCGGCGGACAAGGAATAAGCGAGTGTCAGAACTGTTCTTGAGGTTCCTGATCGGTGGCGTTGCAGTGTCGGCATTTGCCGTGATCGGGGACCTGTTCAAGCCCAAGAGCTTTGGCGGACTCTTCGGAGCTGCCCCGTCCGTGGCGCTGGCTACGCTCGCACTGACGATCGCAAAAGATGGCAGGTCATACGCGGCAATCGAAGCCCGCTCCATGCTGGCCGGAGCGGCGGCATTGTTCGTGTATGCGATCGTGGTGAGCCGACTGTTAATGCATCACAGGATTTCCGCGTTGACGGCTACCGTGGCGAGCATGCCGGTGTGGTTTATGACGGCCTTTCTTTGCTGGATGGCGTTCCTCAGGTAATCGATGCTGATCAAGACAGACTGGTCGGTGCTGCGCAAAACCAAGTGGAACGACTACGCGGTGCGATTTGTGCTTGGCGGCTCGATCACTGTTGCTGCGGGTCTGATTGCAAGAAAGTTCGGTCCCGGCGTTGGGGGATTGTTCCTGGCATTTCCGGCGATCTTTCCTGCTTCGGCCACCTTGGCTGAAAAGCGCGAGAAAGAACGCAAGCTTAAGAAGGGCTTGTCGGGCGTGGTGCGGGGACGACTGGCGGCGGGAGCGGAAGCAGCGGGCACGGCAATAGGCAGCGTTGGACTGCTGGCCTTCGCGTGCGTGTTCTGGAAACTGCTGCCGGACTGGAGGCTCTGGTTGGTCTTCGTAATTGCGGTGGCGGGTTGGGTCACGGTCGCGGTCACGTTGTGGTTAGCGCGCAAGCGGGTACGGTTTCGACGAAAGCGCGCGCACGCATGAACGTTCGGCACGATGGCTTAGGATGCGGCTTCGGCGGCGAGTTGGTCCGCGTCGGGTACGCGTTTTTTGCGGAGGCTCGTGAGTGCCACGCTGGCAAGGATGATGACGGTCCCAATCATGGTGCGAGCGGTGACTTTCTCATTTGCCAGAATCCAGCCAAGGAAGACGGCGACGAGAGGATTGACGTAGGAGTGGGTGGAAACCACTGCGGGTGAACTCACCTTGAGCAGCCAGGTGTAGGCAGTGAAGGTTACAAGCGATCCGAGGATGATGAGGAACAGCAGAGAGGCAACCGAAAGCGGAGTGAAGTCGGAGACATGTACGCGCGAGCCTTCGCCGAAGACGAGTCCGACGAGGCAGAGCTGGATTCCGCCGACAAACATCTGCATGGCGGCAAAGGTCATGACGGAAGTTTTGGTCTTCACACCACGTGAGTAGATTGCACCGGTGGCCCACAGGACTTCGCCGACAACGATGGCCATCGCGCTGAGAAACACAGCGCGCTGGTGACCATGAATGCCGAACGGAACGAGAATCGCGACACCAGCCAATCCCAGGAAAATCCCTGCCAACACTTTGGGAGTGAGCTCGTGCTCCTGTCCGCGAGCGCGTGCGAGGACGACCATCCATATCGGAAGAGTAGCGGCGAGTAAGGCGGCGAGGCCGGAAGGCACGCGCAATTCCGCCCAGGCGAGCAGACCGTGACATCCGAGAAAACAAAACGCGGCGGCAAAGGCTGCGGAGAGCCATAACCGAGGCTCGGGACGAGCGTCACTTCGAGTGAGCATCCAGGCCAGCAGGATGGCGCCGGCAACAAGGTGGCGTGTGCCCATCATGAGCAGCGGGGGCAGGGTCTGGACGGCAAATCGAATCGCGAGGAAGGTGGAGCCCCAGATGATGTAGATGGCGGCGAAGGCGAGCAGGAAGGTGAGAGTATCGGGCTCGGATTTTGGCTCTAGGCTGCGGGGCTTTGCCATGGATAAACTTATCACGATGAGACACGTAGTTCGACATTTGAAGAAATGCGATCCGGTGCTGGCGACGATCATTGAGCAGGTGGGACCACTGCGGATCGACCGGCGTCCAGCGACGTACGAGGCAATGGCGCGGGCGATTGTCTTCCAACAACTGGCTGGAGCGGCGGCGAGGACGATCTTTCAGCGTCTGCAGGCCGCTTGCGAGAAGGCGGTCGGTGGAGAAGGCGGAGAGCGATCGCTCTACGGCGGATTCAAGATCACGCCGGAATCCGTGCTTGCGCTTACGGAAGAACAAATGAGGGCGTGCGGGCTTTCGCGGCAGAAGCTGAGCTATCTGCGCGATCTGGCTGCAAAGACAATTTCACGCGAAGTGGACTTCGAGCGACTTCCCGATATGTCAGACGACGACGTGATTGAGCACCTGACTCGTGTGAAGGGCATCGGAACCTGGTCGGCGCAGATGTTCCTGATGTTCGCGCTGGGGCGCCAGGACGTGATGCCCACGCTCGATCTGGGGATCAACAATGCGATCCGTAAACTGTATGGAAAGCGCAAGGTACCCAAGGCGAAACAGATTCTGAAGCTGGCGGAGAAATGGCGTCCGTATCGCACGTTTGCGTGCTGGTACCTGTGGCGGAGCATGGATACACCGGCAGCGATTCCGCCGAAGCAGGCCGCATTGAAACCGAAGAAACAAGCGAAACCGAAGGCGAAGAGGGCATCAGCGTCTTGAGCGTTCCCACTCGTTGCTTCGCACGAGTGGGGCACCCGACCGGGGCTTCGTGACCCGCCTCCTTCTTTGTGGTTAAATAGTCGGTTCCCATGGCAGAGCAAGCGAAAATCCGAGTGCTGGTGGCAAAGCCGGGGCTCGACGGACACGACCGCGGCGCCAAAGTGATCGCGCGCGCACTGCGCGATGCCGGCATGGAAGTGATCTACACCGGACTGCGGCAGACGCCGGAGATGGTTGTGAACGCGTCATTGCAGGAAGATGTGGACGTGATTGGGCTGTCGATCCTGTCGGGCGCGCACAATGCGATCGTGCCGCGGATCATGGACCTGCTGAAGCAGAACAAGATGGATGACGTGCTGGTGCTGGTGGGCGGGATTATCCCCGACCAGGATATTGCGGCACTGAAGAAGATCGGCGTGGGTGGCGTATTTCAGCCGGGAACGCCGATGGAACAGATCGTCCAATTCATTCGCGAGCACGTGAAGCCGCGCGGCGTGACGGCAGCGAAGTAATTCAGCCGTCGGTTTCCTACATATAGAATGTCACCCTTGTACCTTGGGACGATTGGCAAGAACTATACACAATGGGACGACATGCTCCTGGTCGCCGTTGGCGCGATTATGGCTATTCAGTCCGTCGCGCTGTCACAGTTCAGAATCCAATATTCCTCCGAAAAGTACACTCCGAAGTGGTACCAGAGGCTGTTTTTCTTCCTGGTGGGGATATCGGTGCTGGGATGGGGAGTAATCCATATGTGGAGTAGAAGACACTAGCAGCCTTGTGAAGCAGATCCCTTCTTGTAAGCTTTCATCAATGACCATCCTTTCTGATTCTGAAAAATCCCGTTTGCAAGAAATCATCAGCAAGACGACCGGTCCGGCGCCGTGGTACTGGAAGAATTTTCCAGTGGTAACGAGTGCATCGGGAAAAAAGTATGAGTGGGTGCATCACGGCGAAGAAGGACAACTGGCGCACCTGGTCACGCTGCATGAGACGGGCAAGACGAACGATCCGTTGTTGGCGCTGAACATCTATTGCACGCCATTCGAAATTGGCGAGGGAAGATTCGGAATATGGTGCCCGGATGGACGCAACATGCTACGGGTCGTGGCATTCGAGCTCGAGGGGCTGAAACCGTTCGTTTTCGAGGAGATCGTTGGCTGGTTCAAACAGTCAACCGAACGCATCTTCGCCAAGGTTGAGCCCGCTGCCGATTTCGAGTTTTCCGCCGAACTAAATGAGGGAATGCAGGAATTGAGCGTGCCTGAGCCGCTTCGCGGAGTGAAGGAACTTCCCATGGTTGCCCGGCGGGGAGCGACAGGCGAGGACGGATGCGGCGTGCGCCGTCTTCATTCTGTATCCGCATGCGGGGTTGGTGGAGGTGCTTCCGCAGCGCTGGTTCAATCGGAAAGAGTTCGATGTAGGGCGACAGTGGATCACGCGGTTGGCGCGCGATCCGGTGTCGCACCGGATCATCGGAGATGGCGTGAGGATTCCGGCGTTCCGACTGAGCGAAGACGGGCGTGAGCTGGATGGGTGGCTGGAGTAAATCGGCCGCAGATTCACGCTGATATACGCTGATAAGTTCTGAATCACTGCACTAAACAGTGACCCCAAGAGCCACACATTTTGAAGTTGAACGCCACGGTGGAGTGACCTTGCTCCGTCTCACGTCGGACGATGGTACCAACCGTCTGACGCGCAATTGCGTTCTTGCCCTGACTGAAATCATTCACGATCTTGCGCAGGCCCCGCAGCCGCTCATCTTCACTGGCAACGAGCGTTTCTTCTCGGCGGGAGCTGATCTGAACGAAATCGCCGCACTCAACGGTCCCAGCGCATACGAATTCTCAAAAATGGGTCAGGAGCTGATGAATGCCATTGAGGCGTTTCCATCGCCAGTCTGCGCGGCGATTCGAGGATATTGCATGGGTGGCGGGCTCGACCTGGCGCTGGCCTGTCATATGCGAATCGCGCACCCACACGCGACCTTCGGACATCGTGGAGCCGCATTGGGGCTGATCACGGGGTGGGGTGGAACACAGCGGCTACCGCGGCTGATCGGCAAATCCCGGGCACTCAAGATGTTTGTCGCGGCCGAAAAACTGACGGCGGCGCAGGCATTTGAGATCGGATTGGTCACAAAAGTAGCCGCTGATCCGGTAGCGGAAGCTTTGCAGCTGCTTCGTGGTCACAAGGCGGAGAGACCTGGGGTCATTGCCTGAGGTCAGGCTACTGGGCTATCGTTATCGGTTTATATCTCGTTGTCCGGGCGGACCCATGAAGCCGACGTCGACGTCCTCTAGCATTCATCCCAATCTGATTGAGACCCGAGTTGATCCTACTTCGGCGCGCTTTGAGAAGAACATGCGCGCCATGGCTGAGCTGGTGACGCGAATCCGCAACGAAGAAGATGAGCTTTCGCAGGGCGGCGGGTCGAAGGCCATTGACGCGCAGCATGCCAAGAAGAGGTTGACGGCGCGAGAACGGATTGCACTGCTGCTCGATCCGGGCACCGAGCTGTTCGAACTCGGGATTTATGCAGCGAGTGGAATGTATGAGGAATGGGGCGGCGCGCCTTCGGCGGGGGTAATCACGGGGCTGGCGAAGATTCATGCGCGCACGTTCATGATTATCGCGAACGATGCCACGGTGAAGGCAGGTGCGTTCTTCCCGATGACGGCGAAGAAGGTGATTCGCGCGCAGAATATCGCGCTTGATAACCATATTCCTACGATTTACCTGGTCGATTCCGCGGGTGTGTTTCTGCCGCTGCAGGAAGATGTGTTTCCCGATACTGACGATTTCGGGCGCGTGTTTCGCAACAACGCGGTGATGTCGGCGAAGGGGATTCCGCAGATCGCGGCGATCATGGGCATGTGCGTGGCGGGCGGCGGATATCTGCCGGTAATGTGCGATCACGTACTGATGACCGACGGAAGCGGACTGTTTCTTGCGGGTCCGGCGCTGGTACAGGCGGCAATCGGGCAGAAGGTTTCGGCCGAAGAACTGGGCGGAGCAGAGATGCATTCGGCGATCAGCGGGACAGTGGATTATCACGAACCGAGCGACGAAGCGTGCATCACGCGCATACGCTCGCTGGTGGACAAGATGGGAGCGCGACAGCGCGCACCGTTCGACCGCAGCGAAACCGAGGAACCGGTGTATGCGGCGGAGGAGTTGTACGGCATATACGAGTCGGATCCGGCGAAGCCGTACGACATGAAAGAAATAATTGCGCGCATCGTGGACGGCAGCCGCTGGGACGAGTATCGCCCCGAGTACGGCAAGACGCTGGTATGTGGTTTCGCACGCATTGGTGGGTATGCAGTGGGGATCGTGGCGAACCAGCCCAGCCATCAGCAGCAGACCGATGAGCAGGGACACAAGCGGCTGGAGTTCGGGCGCGTGATCTACACCGAGTCGGCGGAGAAGGCGGCGCGCTTCATCATGGATTGCAATCAGAACCTGGTGCCGCTGATTTTCCTGCATGACGTGAATGGCTTCATGGTGGGGCGCGACGCGGAGTGGAGTGGCATCATCAAAGCCGGTGCGAAGATGGTGAATGCCGTGTCGAACTCGGTGGTGCCGAAAATTTCTGTGATCCTGGGTGGATCGTTTGGCGCGGGCCACTATGCGATGTGCGGCAAGGCGTACGATCCGCGATTCCTATTCGCGTGGCCGACGGCTCGTTATGCGGTGATGAGCGGCGACTCAGCGGCCGGAACGCTAGTGGAGATCAAGGTTAAGCAACTAGAACGCGGTGGCAAGAAGTTGAGCGAGGAAGAGCGCAAACAGCTGTATGAGTCGGTGAAAGAAACGTACGACCGGCAGACGGATCCGCGCTATGGCGCAGCGCGATTGTGGATTGATGCAATCATCGATCCGCTGGACACGCGCGATGCGATTATCGCGGCACTGGCGGCGGCATCGCTGAATCCGGAGGTGCCGAAGTTCAGCGTAGGAGTTCTGCAAACATAATGGGGGCTCAACTTCGGTGATCAGCACACCTGGCATCATGGCGGTCCTGTCGGGACTGCTCTTCTCATTTGGCTTTCTCCTGATTACATCCGGCGTGCGCAATTCAGTGCCGGCATTGCGGTTTGCGGGATCCGCACTGGTTTCCGTTCCGGTGGGCGGCATCACCTATGCGATGTTGGGAGCGAAGGTGGGACAGCACATGGGGCTACGCTTCTACAGCTTCCCCTTCGGAGCAGCGGACCTGCATTCGCGCGCGCAGCTGTGGGGGAGCGTTGCTTGCTGGGTGCTGCTGTGGTGGGTGGCGCTGAGCTTACTTTTCTCACGTCTTGATTACGGTAAAGATCGACAACACAGGGCAGCCAATGGGCGATGAAGTGAAATTGATCGAGTGCCCGCGCGACGCGTGGCAGGGGCTGAAGGGCCACATTCCGACTGATGTGAAGGCGCAATACCTGCGCGCGCTGATTGGGGCGGGATTCAAGCACATCGATGCGGTGTCTTTTGTGTCGCCGAAGGCGGTGCCGCAGATGGCTGATTCTGAGCAGGTGCTGGAGTTGCTTGATCCGCCAGACGATGTCGAGATCATTGGCATTGTCGTGAACGAGAAAGGCGTGGAGCGGGCGATCAAGACAGAAGCGGTGAGCACGGTCGGATTTCCGTATTCGATTTCACCGACGTTCCTGGAGAAAAATCAGAAGCAGTCTCCGGAAGAGGCATTGGACGAACTCGAGAAGATCGAGAAGAAGGCCGACGAAGCAGGCCTTGGCGTGGTGGTCTACATCTCGATGGCGTTTGGCAATCCGTACGGAGACTTGTGGAATGCCGAAGAGGTGGTCGAAGCCGTGGACCTGCTGGAGAAGATGGACATTCACGCAATCTCGCTGGCCGATACGGTGGGAGTAGCTGATCCAGACAAAATTCGCGACGTGCTGTCGGCGGTCGCCAAGTACAACTATCTCGATATCGGCGTGCACCTGCATAGCCGCCGCGAAGAGGCGCGCGCGAAGATCCTTGCAGCCTACGACGCGGGCTGCCGGCGTTTTGATTCAGCGATCGGCGGAATGGGCGGATGTCCATTTGCGCAGGATGACCTGGTTGGGAATATCCCGACGGAAGAGGTTATTGAGGCGCTGAAGATGCGCGGCGTGGGATTGCCGATCAGGAAATCGCTGGAGGATGTGGTGCGGATGTCGGCGGAGATCGCGGCACAATACACCGTTGCGGGCGTGGAAGATTGAGTTCCCGGCCCTTTCCAAAGGGAGGAAAGGACCGGGCACCCTGACGTGTTCGTTGCGCAGTCGCTAAGAATATAAGCGTTATAATCGCGTTCCAAGTTCACTGGCGCGAGTAGACATGCACTTCAATACTCTTCTGCTCAATTACGACCACGGTTGTGCCACCATAACTCTTAACCGCCCGGACAAGCGCAACGCAATCACCTACGAACTGATCGATGAACTGCTGGCGGCGCTGGCGCAGGTGGAGAAGTCGCGTGCGCATGTGCTGATCATCACCGGCGCGGGCAAGGCGTTTTGCTCTGGCATGGACCTGGACAACTTGCGCGCGATCACGACGCATTCTCAGGAAGAGAACGCGAAGGATTCGGAGACGATGGCGCGGCTGTTCCGCACAATTTATGAGTTTCCGAAGCCGACGATTGCGGCGGTGAACGGGCCGGCAGTGGCCGGCGGCTGTGGTATTGCGACGCTCTGCGATTTCACACTGGCGTCGACCGAGGCGAGGTTCGGGTATACGGAGGTGCGCATCGGATTTGTTCCGGCGATTGTGTCGACGTTTCTGATCCGGCAGATCGGCGAGAAGCACGCACGCGATCTACTGTTGACCGGAAGGATCATCGACGCGCACGAGGCGTATCGCATGGGACTGGCAAACGAGGTGCTCGATCACGAGCGATTGATGCACCGCGCACGGGAGCTGGCCCAGGCGTTGCAGCAAAATAGTCCCACGTCGCTCGCGTCGACCAAGCGCCTGCTGAGCGGCTACGCGTTCAGTGATTTGAATACGCAGATCCACGCGGCGGTCGATGAGAATGCGAAAATTCGAACGACGCCTGATTTCCGCGAAGGATTGAACGCGTTTCTCGAGAAGAGAAAACCGAGCTGGCAGGGATGAGCGGCGTCTTCAGCTAACGAAAAATGAATAAACCAACGATATCAGAAGCTACGCTACGGGTGCGCTACGTTGAAACCGATCAGATGGGCGTGGTGTATCACACGAATTATTTGATCTGGATGGAAGTGGGCCGCGTGGAGTTGCTGCGCCAACTCGGGTTCACCTACAAGGACATGGAGCAGAAGGATGACTGCTACATCGCCGTGGTGGAAATCTCGTGCCGTTACAAGGCGCCGGCCAAGTATGACGATGAGATCCTGCTGCGCACACGGATCAAGCGATTCCGGGCGTCGCTGATTCAATTCGGGTACGAGATCCTGCGGGCAAGTGATGAAACGCTACTGGCCGAAGGCGAGACAACCCATATTGTGACCGACTCGACTTTCAGCAGGCGTTCGCTGCCGGAGAAGTATCTGAAGGTGTTCAGGGGAGCGGTGGGAGAGTGAGAGGTGACGTCTCCCCGGTTCCGGTACTGGTGCCTGCTTTTCCTGCTCCGATCAGCCTTCGGTATGCCTCACCTGATACACTGACACGTTTGCCTGAAGCAGCCAGTGCGGCCTGATAGAGGTTCCTCGGAAGGACGCCGACAAATACATGGTCTCTATGCAGCCTGTCCGAATCAACGGAAACGACCTCGACTTCGAAGAACTCAGCGCGGTGGTGTACGAACAACGCCCTGTGCTGTTGGAGAGCTTTGCTCGGGAGTCCGTCGAACGGGCACGGGCGGTTGTGGAAGATCTACTGGCCGGGAATCGCGTGGCCTATGCGGTGAATACCGGCGTTGGTAAGTTGAGCGACGTGCGGATCGCACCGGAGCAGATTCGTGAGCTGCAATTGAATTTGCTGCGGTCGCATGCGGTCGGGGTTGGCGAGCCGCTGCTGGAGTCGGAAGTTCGCGCGATGCTGTTGTTGCGCGCCAACTCGCTGGCAAAAGGTAACAGCGGAGTGCGGCCTGTCGTGATCGAAACGCTTTGCGAGATGTTGAACCGCGGCGTGCATCCGGTGGTGCCGTCGCAGGGGAGCGTGGGCGCGAGCGGAGATTTGGCGCCGCTGGCGCACCTGGCACTCGTGCTGATCGGCGAAGGGGAAGCTTACTTTGCCGGCAATCCGGGGAAGAAGCCGCGGCGGAAGGGCGATCCTGCGAGCAGGCGGATCAGCGGGGCCGAGGCAATGAAGCGTGCGAGCATCAAGCCGCTGGTGCTGGAGGCCAAAGAGGCGATCTCGCTAATCAATGGCACGCAAGCGATGCTGGCCGTGGGTACGCTTACGCTGCGGGCGGCGGAGATCATGATCGACAGCGCCGATGTGATTGCCTCGTTGTCACTCGACGCATTGCGCGGAACCGACGTTGCGATGGATGAGCGCATACACAAAGCACGGCCGCACCTGGGGCAAATGCGAAGCGCACAGAACATTCGCAAGATGCTGGAAGGCAGCGAGATTCGCGAGTCCCACCGGCAATGTGGACGAGTGCAGGACGCGTATTCGCTGCGCTGCATTCCGCAGGTTCATGGCGCGGTTCGGGATACGCTCTCGCACTGCCGAAGAGTGTTTGAGATCGAGATGAATTCGGCGGTGGATAATCCCCTGGTTTTCCCCAAGCCCCGACAGGTCGGGAAGCGAGAGGAAAATGTTATGGGCGATGTAATCTCCGGGGGGAATTTTCACGGTGAACCGCTGGCGTTCGCGCTGGACTTCCTGGCGATTGCACTAAGCGCGCTGGCGGGAATATCGGAGCGGCGAATCGAGCGCCTGGTGAATCCGTCGCTGAATGAGGAGCTGCCACCATTTCTTGCACAAGGGGCCGGGCTGAATTCGGGATTCATGATGGCGCAGGTGACGGCAGCGGCGCTGGCAAGCGAAAACAAGATATTGGCGCATCCGGCTTCGGTGGATTCGATCACCACGTCGGGCAATAAGGAAGATTACGTTTCGATGGGAATGGCGGCGGCCATCAAGCTGAAAAAAGTGGTGCAGAATACCCGCAATGTGCTGGCAATCGAGGCGACTGGCATCGGCACAGGCGATTGATTTTCTGGCACCGTTG
Source organism: Terriglobia bacterium (assembly GCA_963848375.1). Taxonomy (GTDB): domain Bacteria; phylum Acidobacteriota; class Terriglobia; order Terriglobales; family Acidobacteriaceae; genus JAJPJE01. Next base: position 122,863 of record CAWKDK010000024.1, on the reverse strand, counting down.
AAACTCGGGAAACGGGGACAAACTGCATACGACCGCATCCGCGCGGTGTCAAAGAAGTTGGAGCAGGATCGCATCATATCGGGCGATTTCGAACGCGTGGCCGAGGTGATTGCGTCTGGGAAGATTGCGGACGCACTGGACGGCGAGTTCGTCTCCTGATGCAGCGGGTTGTGATCGCAAACCCCAAGTCCAGTGACACATACGCTGACGATCGCCGCTTGGGATGTGATACAAACGACTACGCAGAAATGGCCTTGATGAGAAAGTCTCCAGTGCGGCCTTTCCCGTGTTTAGAGGAGGGTCGCCGAGTATCCAGCCGGCGCGCGCGCCGGTATTTTTATGCATGGCAACCAGGTGGAACGTGTTAAGAGCATTTTTTATCTATCTTTCAGAGAGCAAAGCATTACGGAAATTTGCCGAGCAGTCGCCGTTGGCCCAACCGATGGCGCGTCGTTTCGTTGCCGGAACGACGGTCAACGATGCGATCGCTGCTGCCGCTGAACTGAATCAGAAGGGCATGGCAGTTTCGATCGATAATCTCGGCGAAAATGTGACCAACGTCGCCGAAGCGCGCGAGAGCGCGGAACTTTATCACCACATACTGGACGACATCGCCAAGCGGCAGCTGAATGCGAATGTCAGCGTGAAACTGACGCACATGGGTTTGGATGTGGATGAGTCGCTCGCGCGGGAACTGGTGTGTGGACTGATAGCGCATGCGGCGCAGATCAATAACTTCATTCGCGTCGATATGGAAGGATCGCCGTATACACAGAAGACGCTGGACTTCGTGCACGAAATGCATCGCGTGCCCGGTAACCAAGGGCGGGTGGGCGCGGTGATCCAGTCGTACATGAAGCGGAGCGAAGCCGATGTGGAGAAGCTGCTCGCTGAGGGAATTCGTATTCGCCTTTGCAAAGGCGCGTACAAGGAGCCGGCTGACATAGCTTTCCAGGCGAAGTCGGACGTGGACGCGAATTACGTGAAGCTGGCAAAGATCCTGGTGAAGAGCGGCGTGTATCACGGGTTAGCGACGCATGACGAGAGGATCATTCGCGAGATGATTGCCTTCGCCAAACGCGAGAAGCTGCCGCGCGAGGCTTTTGAATTCCAGATGCTGCACGGCATACGGCGCGACCTGCAGGAAGAGATCGTTCGCGAGGGCTGGGGTATGCGGGTGTATGTGCCGTTCGGCACGGAATGGTACCCGTACTTCATGCGGCGACTGGCGGAGCGGCCTGCGAATGCAGTATTTATTGCAAAGAACCTGTTGCGGCGATAAGGGCGTTTCGCGTTCGCGTTTCACGTTATGTAAGTTTGAGCTTCTGCTCTCCCTCGTCCCCGTTCTGCTAGGATTTCGGAATGGGCGAGGAGTGGGGAATACGCGGAGAATTTTCCGCGCTGGTGAGCCACGACATCGACGAAGACAGGATTTCTCTTGAGCGCGCTGCTCTGACCATCGCGCGCATGGAATATCCCGAGCTGCAGACCGAGCCTTACATACGGCTGCTGGATCAGCTTGGGAAGCGAGTTGACGCGTTACTTCCTGCAACTCCCGAGCCTCCCAATTTCATCCTTGCATTGAACCAGGTGCTGTTCGAGGAAGAAGGCTTCCAGGGGAACGTGGACGAGTACTACGATCCGCGGAACTCGTTCCTGAATGATGTTCTCGACCGCAAGCTGGGAATTCCGATCACGCTGGCACTGGTTTACATGGAAGTGGGAGGCCGCGTAGGCTTCCCGCTATTTGGGGTGGGGCTGCCTGGGCACTTCTTGCTCAAGCACTACGAGGTGGATGGGCGGGAGATACTGATCGATGCTTTCAATGGCGGCGATATTCTCGATACCAACGACTGCCAGGAGCGGCTCGACGCGATCTACTCAGGTCAGTTGACTTTCCAACCGGAGTTCCTGCAGACGGTATCGCGCCGTCAGATGCTTACCCGCATGCTGAACAATCTGCGCGGGATCTACATCTCGAGCCGCAACCTGCGAAAGGCGGCGCAGGCAGTGGACCTGATCCTGGCGCTGCATCCCCGGTCGGCGGAGGACATGAAGCAGCGGGGGTTATTGCGACTGGCAACAGGACAGCTACGGGCCGCGGCCGATGATCTGGAAAACTACATTCGCATGTCGCCGGAGGCCTCCGATGCCGACGAGATGCGGCAAACGGCGCTGTCGATCCGGCGGAAACTGGCGAGCATGAACTAAGCCCGTTTCGCGAAAAGGCCGTTTCGCGTTTCACGTTTCACGAAAAGCGAGGCGGTGTTCACAGTCACGTTAGCCTCGAACTACGATTCTTGACGTGAAACGTGAAACCAAGAACGTGAAACGGGGATTAGTGGTTCTGCGGTGGCGGTTCGCCTTCGTGGGCGAGGTTGAGATCGAGGCTGCGCTTCAGCAGATCACGCTCGTTGTCGTCGAACATGGACTTGAAGCGGTCGGAATCAAGAACGCGCTGGCGCTCCTGGGGATTCATGGTTTCCAGGTTGCGATAGGCGCTGCGCATCATCATGCGGCGATCTGGCGGCATGTTCTTCATACGGTCGAAGATGCCCATCGCTTCCTGTTGCTTGGCGGGCGGCAGGTGCTCCCAAGTCTCCATGCGCTGCAGAACGCGCTCTCGCTGGTCGGGAGGAAGGCTGTTGAAGCGTTCGAGCCTATTCTTCAACTGCTGCTGCCGCTCTGGCGGAAGAGCCTGAAAACTTGGATCGTTCTGGAGTTTCTTTTCCTGCTCTTGGAGGGGGAGATCCTTGTTATTGCGAAGCCATTCGCCCCGATGAGGACCGGGACCCTTGGGAGCCCAGGCGCCGCCATTGCCAGGCGGAGCCTGCAAACGAGGCGCGTTATTGTTCTGTTGCGGACTTGCGCTGTTGCGCAGAAAGCCACCGCCGGCGCATAGCGCCAAAGCCATCGTCAACAGAACACACGAAATGGGCTTGATTCCCTGCATCGCCTAAGCACAACAAAATTCAAATTTACTGACTGACGGACTGGTCTCCTGCATCGTCATCGAGCAGTTCGAAATTTGCCAGCACATCATCATTCTTATCCAGATACTGCAAATCCGCTACAGGAGAAATTTTCTGCTGCGTAACGGCCGGTAACGCCGGCTTGGAGGAGTGATCCGGGCTCAGGATCAGCGAGGCGCTCAGCAGGATCAGCAAGCTGAAAGCGGCGGCGAGAGCGGGCTTTCGGAACCAACTCATCCAGCCGGCCGGCTTGGCAGCCTCCAGTTGCGACTCCTCGCGCACACGAGCGCGCAAGCGAGTCATGAAATAAGGAGACGTGTCTTCCGGCGCCTGCCACTCATCGAGCAGCGCCATGGTTTTCTGAAACGAATCGACTTCTGTCGAGCAAGCCTGGCAAGCACGTAGGTGTTCCTGCACTCCGGCGGGAATTACCTCGCCGGTGGCCAGATCAAGCAGGTAGCTGTGAACCTCCGCGCACTTCATATCCCATTCCCCTATACAAAATCCTTGAGCCGGTCGCGAAGCGTTTCGTACGCCCGGAACAGCAGCGACTTCGTCGCCGACTCACTTATTTTTAGGACATCGGCAATTTGCCGGTAATCCATACCTTGATACTTATGCATGACGACTGCTTCACGCTGCCGTTCGGGCAACGCCTGCACGTGCTTGCGAATAGCTTCCATCCGCTCGCGGCGCAGAATTGACTGCTCAGCGTTCAGCGACGAATCGGCGACATCGATGGTGAGTCCACTATCGTCGTCGGGTTCATCCAGGCTGACGCTCATCTCGGGACGCTCGTACTTCGTGTCCCGTACGTAATTCACCGAAAGGTTCGACGCAATGCGGTACAGCCACGTACTGAACTTGGCTTCCGCATTGTAGGTTTGCCGAGCACGATAGACGCGAAGGAAGACTTCCTGCGCGAGTTCCTCCGCAACACTGGTGTTGCGGGCCACGCGATACATGAAGCCCAGCATCGGACGCCGATACTTCTCGCAGAGATAGTCGAAGGCGGCATCGTCGCCATCCTTCACCCTGAGCATTAGGTCCGCATCCGTCAAACCTTCTGTACTTGCAGGCGCCGCCTTTTTCGCGACAGCAGTGTCGCGCAGGCGGCGGGCACCCGCACCTAAGACTCCACCGTTAAGGGCTACGCTGCTCACATCTGAGGAAACCCGTACCCCCTCAGAAAGTTGCGCGTTTTCCGAGGTCTCGGGCTCGTCGGCGGGTCCGGTCGAAACACGCGGATTGTGAGGCTTATCAGGCATTTGCAGCAGGTCCGGTTTGGCGTATGAGGCCGTTACCGAAGTGACCGGACTGCACATATCCTACACGAGCAGAAGCTTCCGAACAGCAGGGTGATGTAGGAGTACTTTGGGGTGGAACTTGCCCCTGAGGTAGCCGTGGCTGGAACTTCGCTGCGTGAATATAAGGCTAATAAATTCAGCAACTTACTTTGGGCCTCCTTCCCCTCGGGGGATCACCACTTGGCCAAATTTTTGGTCGTAGTCCCACCGATTAAAGCACGGCGGCGATAGCGCGGCCGTCGTCGCCGAATTCCTGGTTGGAATCAACAAAAAGGCGCAGCGGCCGAAACCGCTGCACGCTGACTTAAAACGAACTCTGCTTGGGTCCCGCGTCATCGTCGTGCGTGTTTCCGCTGCCAGGACCTTGAGATCCCGACGAATTACGGTGCTGCAGGTTTGCGGGACAGGATTCCGACACCATATCGACCCGGGTTACGAGGAACTCGGGCGGATTCGATGCAGCGCTCCCGGACGAACTGGATCCAGCCATTGCGCCCGCGGAACCGGAGTTGGTGCTTTGACTCGGCTGCTCGTTCCCATGAATTCGGACGTGATGATTCACGTGCTGCGCAACATCGGGACCGTTGAGGTGCACTTCCTGCCCGTTGATCGGCTCAAGATAGTAGTCCTGCTGCTCCCGGATGATGCAGCCTTCCATCATCTGCTCGGTGTCGCTGCCAGAGGATGTTTGACTTCCGGCTTGCGAAGCCATACTGCCCGACGTTCCGGAACTGGAACCGGTCTGAGCAGAACTCTGAGAGCTGCCGCTGGAGGAACCGGCGGTTTGCGCCGAGCCAGCCACCGCGAACAACAGAACTGCTAGTAAGAGAAGGGAAGGGTGTGTTTTCATCGACTTCTTCCTCCTGAATTGGTCGCCCGGCGGGTGGGATGTAAGGCCGGAGCGGCAGGTTTTCCAAAACAACAGGACACCTTGTGCAACCTAGATGGAAGAGAGCAGCTAACAAATTCAGAGCACGACACATCGCGCAAGTTACTTTCGCTTCCCGCGAGGGAACAGAACTGCTGTTCCGCTTGCTATTCTGGTCTCCGGTAACAGGCTTGGGGGAATAACGACTTGGGGAGCACGCAACTCGCAGATCCAGCCACTGGAGCCGATTTTGAAGGTAAGCCGCAAAATGGTAATGGAACGGCGGCAACGGCTCCGAAAAAAGTCACGATCAATACAGCTGCGTTAGTTAGCGCGATGGTGAATTGCGATCCCCGGGTGAGTGACCTGATTTTCTCGCCGGGGCGTGCGCCGCAGGTCGAACTCGACGGGCAACTGGTTCCTATCAAAGTTGCAGGTTTGCCATTCCTGACAGCACAGCATACTGAGAGCCTTGCCAATGATCTGATGGCAGGCAATCGCAAGGCTCCACTGACGCTGAAAGAGGAGGGGTCGTGCGATCTCTCGTACAGCCTGGCCGCGAAATGCCGGTTCCGCGTCAACATCTTTCAGCAGCGCGGATCGTATGCCATTGTCATGCGTGTAATTCCGCACACGATTCCGGGATTCGAAGAACTCAGCCTGCCGGAACAACTGAAAGACATTTGCGGATTGAAGAACGGGATTGTGCTGGTTACGGGGCCTACTGGATCTGGGAAGTCGTCGACGCTGGCGGCAATTATCGACCAGATCAATACCGATCGTGCTGATCATATTGTGACGATCGAAGATCCCATCGAGTTTCTACACCAGCATAAAAAGGGGACGGTTCACCAGCGCGAACTGCATAGCGATACACCGAGCTTTGCACTGGCGCTGCGTGCAGCACTCCGTCAGGCGCCGAAAGTGATTCTGGTAGGCGAAATGCGCGACAAGGAGACGATTGAAGTTGCGCTGACGGCGGCGGAGACGGGTCACCTGGTGTTGTCGACCCTACACACGATCGATGCTTCGAAGACGGTGGAGCGCGTGATCGGCGTCTTTCCCCTAAGCGATCAGCAGACGATACGCAAACGCCTGGCAGCATCGTTTCGGTATTTCATCTCGCAACGGTTGATTCCGCTACGCGGCGGTAAAGGGCGTGTGGCGGCGGTCGAGATTCTGAAGTCTACGATGCGCACGCGTGAGTACGTCGAACGCGGAGAAGGCGAGGGTCGCGCGCTGATTGATGCCATCAAGGACGGCGATCAAGAGGGCATGCAACATTTCGACGGCGAAATCGAGCGACTGATTCGTGCCGGCGTGATCGATATGGAAACCGGAATTGCCTACGCGACAAACTCCGGCAATCTGAGGCTATCGCTCGCGGACTTCGACCCTTCCGAGTTGCCATCGGAAACTACGAAATCGGCAACGCGTTTCTAAATTCCGAGAGTCTGACGCTAGGACGCGATCTTCGAAATCGGCAGCCCCGAGGTTGCCGGATTCGCAAGTGCCGCGACGAGAGGCACCGGATTGCGCTTCGGCCCTCGTTTGCGGATCAGCAGCAAGCGGATGCGTTCCAGCAACTCAATGGGTGCGTAAGTCCCCTTAGGGAGAAAGGCGTCTGCGCGCAGGTCGCGATCGTAGATGCGGATCTTTCCGGAGAAGAGGATGGCCGGCGTCTGTGGCGAGAGATTTTTGATCTCTTCGATCAGCCAATGACCATCATGCCCCGGCATAATCAGATCGGTGAGCAATAGATCGATGCCACCGCTCTTGAAGATAGCCAGCGCTTCCGGAGCGTTGGAGCAAGTGATAACGCGATACCCGCGGGTTTCCAGCATTACCTTTCGGATGGAGAGGGATTGCTCATTATCGTCCACGCAAAGGATGGTTCTCTTCGGCTTCATTGGTCCCCTGTCAGGTACAAGCCTCAAAGCCGTGACAATACGAATGTCGTGGGACCGGCCAGAGAAATTGTCCCGCTCTTTTTAATCTGACTTCTTAGTTTTTGTGAATCACCAGGCGAGCGGAATCCTAGACAGAGTGAGAGATGATGTAAAGATCTTGAGCGAGAAATATGTGAGGAAATCGCAGCCAAACACCAGGATGGAATTGACCGCGATTTACGCGCACGAGCGCACCCTCAAAGACGCGCATCGATCAGAAGAAAATTTCTCCGCGCGCGACTTCCACAACATTTCCACCGACACGAACGTTGTCGACACGCTGATCGTGTTTTTCGGCGGAGACGAAAATTCGGCTCGGACGCTTCATCTCGATTCCTTGCTCGATCAACACGCGTTCTCCTGAAGCGGCCACACCGTGCGCTGCCATCCATGAAGCGCAACATCCGGCTGCCGATCCGGTTGCTGGATCTTCGCCGTTGTAGAAGATCATGCGCGCATGCAGCCGCGCCTGCGGATCTACAGTTTCGCGACATACCAGGTAAAGAAACTTGCTGTCCTTGTCTTTGAGATAGCTGCTCATTGCAGACCAGTTTGCGCTCAAGTTCTGCAACGTCGCGAGCGACCGGAAAGGAACCATGGTGAAGGGAACACCGGTGGAAACAGTCTGAATGGGCAGATCAGGGTCCAGTTCGTTGACAGCGATGCCAAGCACGCGCGCAACTTCCTCCCGCGGAAAGACAGCGCCGAATTCGGGATCGCGCTGGCGCATCTCGCCGAAAACTTCGCCGCGCTCGTCTGTGGTGAACTGAACCGGAATGCGGCCGACGTTCAGATCCAGCCAGACTTCGGGAGCCGCGCTGGCCACTCGCAAGACCCAGGCCGTCCCCAGTGTGGGATGTCCGGCGAATGGAAGCTCCTCGTTGACGGTAAAAATCCTCACGCGGTGGCCGTGATCGCGCTCTTCTTCGAAGGAACGCGGGATCACGAACGTGGTCTCGGAGAGATTCATCTCACGCGCAATCGCCTGCATCTGCCCTGTGTCGAGGCCCGAAGCATCCATCACAACTGCGAGTTGATTGCCTTCAAACGCGTGCGAGGTGAATACATCTACCTGAACGAATGAGAGAGTGCGCATAGTCAGTTCTCCGGATCAGTGCTGTTGTACAAGATGTGTTTGCGGTACTATTAGTGGCAAAGGATGATGTGGGTCAGTTAATCCTCATGCGTACGTACACACAAGTTTGTGAACTAGCCATGTGCAGCTGTTGTTGTTGCTGCCAGCCGGGCTAGCACGTGTGTGCCACCCGGCGTCCAGTCGGGTGGTGTTGCAAAAGTTTTCCACCTGGTCTAACGCCAAACGCAGAAGTTTACCGAATCGTGCGCCTCCGGCCGGCGCAGTAATGCATTTAAACAAGGAGAAGAAGCATGAGCACCAATGGAACCGAAGCGGCGGCCAGTCCGCGCATGCCGCGTATCAATGAAGCGGCGCCGAATTTCGAAGCCAAATCGACGCACGGCGTTATTCGACTGAGCGATTACACCAGCAAGGGTCAGTGGGTGATGTTGTTCTCCCATCCGGCAGACTTTACGCCCGTTTGCACAACCGAGTTTATCGAGTTCGCAAAACGCAATTCGGATTTCGAGAAGCTGAATGTTCAGCTCGTCGGAAATTCCGTGGACAGCCTCTACTCGCACATTGCGTGGGTCCGCAATATCGAGGAGAAGGCTGGCGTGAAGGTGCCGTTTCCAGTTGTCGCCGATCTCGATCAGAAAGTCGCACGCGCCTACGGCATGGTGCATGAAGCCGTGAGCGACACCGCGACGGTGCGCGCCGTATTTGCGATCGATCCCAAGGGAGTGATTCGCGCGATCCTGTATTACCCGATGTCGCTTGGGCGCAACGTCGACGAATTGGTGCGTATCTTCACCGCATTGCAGACCGCGGATAAGAACGCAGTGTCGACTCCGGCGAATTGGAAGCCAGGTGATCCGGTGGTGGTTCCTGCTCCTGCGACACAGGCAGATGCGGAAAAGCGCGTGAGCAGCCACGAAGGACTGGAACTTACCGACTGGTATCTGAGCAAGCGGAAGCTGGCAGACGTGGCGAGCAAGTAGCTTCGGCGAAAACATGCTGTGAGGCGCGGACACCTGTCCGCGCTTTTTTTCTGCAGAAGGCTGCCATTCGGCGGTCGCTCGCCTGAAACTTAGCATTGCTACAATGGCAGCGGCCACGGAAGCGCAGGGTGTCCGGTGATGCCCCCGGTCTTCAAAACCGGTGAGAGTCGGGTTAGCCCCGGGTCTGGTCGGTTCGACTCCGACACGCTTCCGCCAGATTCTTACGTGAACGGAGTTTTTCCAAAGCCCCACCTGTCTGATGGCAACTTCGCCTATCTCGCCTGGTTCTGATCGCTACATACCAACAAAAAACGTGGGCTGCGGAAACGCAGTTCAGAAATTGCAGGACCTTTACGAGAACGAGGTAGGAATCCGATGAAAAAGGTATTCGCAGTTGTGTTGCTGTCCTTGATAGGGACGGCAACGTTAGTGGCCCAGACTGGTAGCAGTAGCAACGTTGTGACGTGGAGAAGCATAAAAGGGGTGATCACCGCTCCGGGGACTTCGAATCCGGTTGGCGGCATTGATAGCGGCAGTTCGCCGTGGACAACGACAGGAGGTTTTGCTTTCGTCAACCTGACGACAGGCGATGTTGTATTCAGCGTGGAAGGGCTGGTGATCAACGGTGGCAACGCAAGCGGCACACCTGGCCCGGTCACGAACGTGGCAGGCGCACTCGTCTGCAACGCTGGGAGTTCGCCTACAGTAACAGAGACGTCGCCAGTCGCGCTGAGCGCACAAGGCAATGCTTCGTTTTCAGGGACGCTGTCGAGTCCTCCTTCCTCGTGCACGAACCCGATATTCCTGATTCGTGTACCCGGAGGGCCGTGGATCGCCACAGGCGCAGTGCGCAACCCATGAGTTTGTAAATCTACAGTGCAGCTATTTCGATCAGGAATCGGCCGCTGTGTCGGTCCACTGATTCTCAGCAGGCGGGCGGGATGAAACTCATTGCCGCTCGCCTACGAACTGATGGTCAGACTGGGATTCACGCCAAGGGCGGCGGAGACGACCGAATGGCTGAGCGCAGGTGCCTCCACATGCGCGAGCTAGACATGAAATCTGTCGTGCTATTCTGCCCTACCTATGGGGCGAGTGCTGATAGCTCTTCTTTTGTTATCCACCATTTCTTTTACACAGCCGAAGACGGATTCATTGGACCGGTTAGCTACGGACTTCTGGGCGTGGCGGGCGCAGTATCGTCCATTCACTGGCGATGATATCCCACGTATGGAGCATACGGGCGGAGTGCGCGACTGGTCGGCAACAGCAGTCGCCAAGCAGCGCGTGGATCTTGCCGGATTCGAGCAGCGATGGAAGGCGATGAATGCGACAGGTTGGCCGGTCGCACGACAGGTCGACTATCGGCTGATCGGGTCAGCGATTGCGCGCGTTCGCTGGGAGTTGGACGTAAATCCGCGCTGGCAGAGGGATCCCACGTTTTATGTAGAGCAAACGGTGACGGCGCTGGAAGAGGAATTACTGCCCCCACCTCCGTTTGGCGATACACGCTCACGAGAGATTGTGGTGCGTGCAGAGAATATTCCTTCCATTCTCGAGCAAGCAAAGGCGAATCTGCGGCCCATCGCGCCATTTGCGCAGCTGGCGATTGGATCGCTGGCTGATATCGACGTGCGGCTACAGCGCATGGAAAAAGGAGTAGCGCCGTTACTCACGAGTGATGAGCAGCGGGTGCAATTTCACGGCGCAATCTCGAAAGGCAGTGTGGCGCTCATTGCGTATCGCGAGTGGTTGAAGCAGAACCTGCCTGGCATGCGGAAGGATTTTGCCCTCGGCGCGAACGCCTATGGATTTTTTCTGCACAAGGTTGCGCTGCTGCCCTATACGCCAGAGCAGTTGCTGGCGATGGCACGGCAGGACTTTGATCGCGTGCTGGCCTTCGAGGCTTACGAACGGCAGCGTGACATTAACGCACCCGAGCTGAAGATGGCCGGAAGCACCGAAGAAGAAGTTGCTCGCGGAACGCATGATGACGAGCAGATCCGGCAATATCTGGTTGCACACCAGATTCTTAGCGTGCCGCCTGACCTGCCGCACTGGACGTTGCGCCCGATGCCAGAGTACTTGTCGGCGCTGGGAGGTTTCACCGAGATCGACGACTTCGGCAGCGCGTCGCGGTTGCATGACGACGGAACGCGCTGGCTGGTGCCGCCGTCGAATCACCTGCCATATTTCCTCAAAGCGTATGCACTCGATACGCGCACAACGGGAGTGCACGAGGGCGTGCCGGGACACTTCTTCCAGTTGTCGCTGGCGCGGCGAAATCCGGATCCGATACGACGGCAGTACTACGATTCGGTGGCCAATGAGGGCATTGGATTTTACGCAGAAGAAATGATGCTGCAGGCTGGACTCTACGACGATAGTCCGCGAACGCGCGAGATCATATACAACTTCGCGCGGCTGCGGGCGTTGCGGGTGGAAGCGGATGTGAAACTCGCGCTGGGCGAGTTCACCATTGAGCAGGCCGCCGATTACCTGGAGAAGACGGTCCCGATGGATCGCGATACCGCTCAAGGAGAGGCAGCCAGCTTTGCGACGGCGCCCGGCTTAGCCATCGATTACGAAGTTGGCAAGCTGCAAATCGAGCGCATGCTGGCGGATCGGCGTCTGCAATTGGGAGACAAGTTCAATCTGCGCGATTTTCACGACTACGTATGGATCAACGGCAACGTACCATTTTCGCTGCAGCGGTGGGAGTTGCTGGGGCTGGATGACGATATAAAAGTGGCGGACAAACTGGCGAAGTAGGGCCGCGGGATCTAGATCCGCTTCGCGGTGCTCAACTGCGAAAGAACTGATTCGAGTTGCGGAAGGATTACTGCCGGATCGCAAAGCGCTTTCGCGCGCATCGGACCTGCTTCGCCGAGTTTGCGGCGCAGATCGCCATCGACGAGGAGACGCTCGACGTGGGACGCGAGTTCATCCGTGCGGCCGGGTGGAAGTAGCACACCGCAAGTCTCGTCCACGATCTCGGCTGGTCCGCCCATCGCGAACGTTACTATCGGCAACGACTGCGAGAGCGCTTCCACGAAAACCAGTCCGAAGGGTTCGGGGGCTCGATTTGGCTGGCAGAAAATATCGGCGGCAGCCATCAGCTGCGGTACATCTGCACGCTGGCCGACGAAGCGCACGCGGTCAGCTATGCCAAGGCTGACTGCCCTGGTTTTGAGGGCCCCAAGATAGGTTTCTTCATCGTGTCTCTGGGCGCCGCCAACAAACCAGACCACCCACGGCAACTCACGACGCATCTTGGCGGCAGCTTCCAACAGCTGATCGTGCCCTTTCCACGACTCCATGCGGCTGACCTGAATGATCACGATGGCGTCGTGACGCGTACTGAGTTCGGCGCGTAAACGTGATCGCAGGCCGTTTGAATCGACGACGCGAGCGGTGGGAACGGGGCAGCGCAATACACGATGCGAAATCCCCGGAAAGATCTGTGGTACAGATTGGTCACTGTATTCACTATTGCTGATCACAAATCCGGGCTTCGATTTGCGAGACCATCGTTCCAGCCAATGTTTGCCAGTGAAACGGGCGTGGGCCCAGAAGAGTTCTGGAATTACGGCGCGCCGAATAACCGAAGCAAAAATCGCATGTGACCAGGGGGAGTGGCAGAGCACCACGTCGTATTGTTTTTGTTTGAGAAGGCGTGCCAAGTTCCGGCGGGCGGCCACGATCGAGAGCGGATTGCGCGTTCGCACCTCGGGCAGTTTATGGATCGTCTGCCCGGCGGCTGCGAGTTCCTCGCTGAATTTGCCGGTAAAGCACAAGGCAAATTCAAACCTGATAGATGGTGCTAGGTGGAGGTTCTCAACGCAGGTCAGAATCGCACGCTCGATTCCGCCAAACAAGTTGCCACTGTGAACGTGGAGAACGGAGATTGGACGGGGCGATGCAGGCTCGCCGTCGGCCAGGGTCGTCAGGCTTTTTAGTTCGAGCGACGTGGCCTCGGGATGTACGGCAACTTCGTCCATTGTTTCGGGAACTCAGTTGTCATTCTCCCAGATTCAGACGAGCGCAGTCACTTTACGTGAGCGGGCGACTCCCCAGCGTAAACATTACGTTGGACGGCGGTATACGCCTGTACATTGACCCATGCCCCGGGTCCACGAAAAATGGCTGATTGTGATGAGCGCTTCGACCGAAATTCCAGAACAGATCAGCGCGAGCGTTCCCGCTCTGCAGCAGCAGGAACAGGGATATGACCGTTTCTGCGGCGGGAGCGAGAACCCTGGCTCATCGTCTGCGGAGGATTCCATCGGCACGGAGGAATGGACCGAGCAAATCTCGCGTTGGCGGAATATCTGCGATCGGCTGGGCACGAGGTTTTTCTGGTCGGGCACGATTTTGACGACGAAAGAACAGCGGGATTTACGAGGAGAGAAGTTCCTCGGTTTCTCGGATCGACTGCGCTCGGCGAGCGCGGACTCTGGCAGATCGGAAAATGGCAGGCGGAGCTGTTGGTTCAAAAACATTCGCGGGCGCGCGTCGTAGTGAATGGCGGAAACTGCTGCTTCGGCGATATCAATTGGGTCCACTACGTTCATAACGGATATCCTGCGCGCTACGCTGAAGTGCCGGCTTGGATTCGCTGGAAAGACCGATTGTTGCGAAGTATGTATCGGCGAAGGGAAGCGCGTGCTCTACGGTGCGCGAAGCTGGTGATCGCGAATTCCCAAACCGCCGCGCGGCAGGTGATCACCGAGGTCGGTGTTCCGGCATCGAGGGTGAAAGTTGTGTATCTGGGCTGCTCGCCTGATTCAGGTCCTGCGACTGCATTGGAGAGAACAGCTGCGCGCGATTGGTTGAAGATTCAACCGACGGATCGTGTAGTTGCGTTCGTGGGAGCGCTTACGTGCGACGAAAACAAAGGGCTGGAGACGCTTTGGCGTGCGTGGGAGAAGACGTCGCGTACCCTTGGCGGAAACCGTGTTCTGGTGGTGGCGGGCGGAGGCGCGAAGCTCGAGCGCTGGCGCTCGCGAATTGCCGCGAGTGATCTCGGCCAATCGGTGCGGATTCTCGGATTTACTGAGCGCGTGAATGACGTTCTGGCCGCGGCCGATGTCCTGGTGAGTCCTTCGCGCTATGAAACTTTTGGGTTGAACGTGCAGGAAGCGATCTGTCGCGGAGTGCCTGCCATCGTCACGGCATCGGCAGGAATTGCCGAACTCTATCCAGAAGAGATGCGACCGCTGCTGTTGCCGGATTGCGAAGACAGCGATGGCCTTGCAAAGCTGATCAAGAGCTGTCTGGATGATCTGGAGAATTGGAAGGAACGCACGCGCGCGTTCGCCGATCAGCTGCGAGCATATACGTGGACTGACATGGCGAAGCGGATCGTAGAAGTCGCGTCGGAAGCGAACGGATGAGCCATACTCATTCCATTCCGATCGAAGCGGCGCCAGAAGAATCGGCGATTTCCGCAGATGCGCTTGCTACGAGATCGGCTTCGCTAAAACTCACTGCTCAGCATCGTGTGCTCTTCGTCGTAGAGAGCGGCACGGATGTGCGGTTGGTCGAAGGATTGGAACAGATTTCTAGCCTCGCAATTCTTGCTCGCAAAATTGAACGCGGCCGCGAAATCAGCCAACAGCCCTCGGTTCCTGTACGGATGACCGTGGGCCCGAGTTCGCGTCCGCGATTCGCCGAAATGGTATTTCGCACTCTGATCGCAAAGCGACACGAGTATGACGCCTGCATCGTGCAGGGATACGGTCTCGCAGCGCTGGCAGCCAATACAGCGGCCAAGTTCACCGCGAAGCCAACCATGATGTTCGTCTGCTCGGCTACCGAGGAGTACTACCGTTGCCGCGTCGCTGCCAACGACAGCGAAAATCCATTTCGCGGATTTGAAAATCAGATTCTGCGAACACTCGCTCGACTGAATGCGCGCGGCGGTGGCCACTATGTCGTACTGAGTCGGCATCTTGAATCGGTGGTGCGATCGCATGGTGCTCGCGGGGAAGTATGCGTGATCCCGACATATGGCGTGGATGTCGACCTGTTCAGGCCGTCGGTAACGCCGAAGTCGGTCTTAAAGGCTCAACTAGGACTGCCCACGAACGGAACCATAATCTTCTCGAGCAGCAGGGTCGCACCGGAGAAGGACACGGCGACACTGCTGGCAGCACTTGCGGAGTTACTGAGGTCGAATCGGGATGTTTGGCTGCTGTGTCTCACGGGGCGGCATGAGCAGTTCCTGGAGTTGGCAAAACAATTCAATGTAGCCCACCGAGTGATCGTTGGTGATGCCGTGCATCCTACGAAGATGCTGCCAACTTACTACCAGGCTTCTGATCTGTGCGTGCAAGTGAGTCGCGCCGAAGGGTTGGGCTTCTCTCCGCTGGAAGCGCTTGCGTGCAGTACGCCCGTAGTTGCGACCGCTGTTGGCGGACTTCGCGAGACCATCGTCGACGGCGTGACTGGCTGGACACACGAGCTAGGCAATCCGGGAGATCTGGCGGCGAAGATCGCCGAAGTGATCGATGATCCGGAAGAAGCCATGCGCCGGGCCGCAAATGGACGTGCGATGGTGTGTCGGGACTACGAACGAAATGCTGTTTTTCAGTCGCTGGGGGAATGCATCGATACCTTCGCGGGAAGATCGCGATGATCATGCCCGAGGAGCGCACGAATTCCCGGCGCATCGTTCTGGTTGTGCTCGCGGCACTCGCTGTGGTCGAAGGCGGCATGCTGTTCTACGCCGCCCGTCAAGCGCGCAGCTCGAAACCTAAGCTTCAGAGGAATCACGTTGCCGACCAGTGGTTGGGCAAGTGGATTGGTCCCGAGGGAACCTACCTGGAACTGTCGAAAAGCGGCAATCATTATGGGGTAATGATTCAGTCGCTCGACGGCCCGAATACTTACGAAGGCATTTCCGCGCCGCACGGCATCGTGTTCCAGAGAAATGGGAAGACCGAAACCATCCACGCCGGCAATGGACAGGACACCGGCATGAAGTGGCTCCTCGACAAAAAGAATTGCCTCGTGGTCCATACCGGTGAAGGTTTCTGCCGGGACTAGCACTGAAACACAAATCGCAATCTCGCGGAAACGCGAGTACGCGATAATGCCTTGAAATCTCATCGAGGTGATGGAATGCCCTGCGAGCCGGAAATCCTGAAGAATGTTCCCCTGTTTGCGCTGCTTGACGATGAGGAGACGGCGGTCCTCGCTTCACAGGTGGAGGTTAGAAACTTTGCCACGCGCCAGAGAATTTACAAGATTGGCGAGCCCGGCAATCGGGCCTATGTGATGGTGTCGGGGCGTGTGCGGGTAACTACCGTTGATGAGGATCACCAGGAAGTGGTGGTCGACGAACCCAACGCCGGCGAGTTCTTTGGGTTTGCTTCCATGCTGGAAGAGACACCGCACCAAACCGACGCGACGGCAATGGAAGAAACCGTCTGCATCGAAGTGGACCGCAACGACATCACTGTGCTGCTTCAGCGCAAGCCGCTGGCTGGCATGGATATGCTGACCGTCCTGGGACGGCAGTTTCACGCTGCGCAACAACTGGTGCGGGTCCGCGCGAATCGAAATCCGAATACAGTCATCGAGGAGAAGTCAACATTGGGAGAGCGTGTCGCCGATTCGGTCGCGCACTTCGGCGGATCGTGGGTCTTCATTATCGCTTTCGGAGTGACGCTTAGCGTTTATACGATCATCAACATAAAATTGGGGCGCGCCGCGTGGGACCCCTATCCCTTCATCTTGCTGAACCTATTTCTCTCCATGCTTGCGGCGATTCAAGCGCCCGTCATCATGATGAGCCAGAACCGCCAGGACACCAAAGATCGACTGCGCAGCGAACTAGATTATGACGTGAACCGGCGGGCTGAGGCCGAGATACAGGGACTCGCGCACAAGTTGAATTCACTCGGCGAGAAGATCGGGGATTTGGACGATCTGCTGCGAGGAAAGACGGCGTCGCAGGCCTAGCGTGCGGTCCAGCCACCATCGATGACAATCGTATGTCCCGTGATCAGCGAAGCTGCGGGCG
The DNA here is from genome assembly GCA_963848375.1 of Terriglobia bacterium. Lineage (GTDB taxonomy): Bacteria > Acidobacteriota > Terriglobia > Terriglobales > Acidobacteriaceae > JAJPJE01. The sequence continues at coordinate 105,662 of CAWKDK010000024.1, read as the reverse complement.
AGGCGAGGAATACGACTGCACCAGCTACGTCCATTGGTTCGCCAATTCGGTGCAAGGCGGCGATGCGCTCGACAACATCAGCGTGGAATGCAGGATCTGCCAGCGCTTCTTCTGTTCCAGGCGTGTGAATGAAGGTGGGAGCGACGGCGTTCACGGTGATGTTGTGCTTGCCCCACTCGACGGCGAGACATTTAGTCAGGTGGACGATGGCTGCTTTCGACGTGCAATAGATCGACTCGGTTGGCAAGGCGACGAAGCCCGCTTGCGAGCTCATGTTGATGATGCGACCGCTCTTCTGGCGGATCATGACGCGACCAGCAGCTTGCGCCGCGAAGAACGTAGCCTTGAGATTTACCTGCATCGTCAAATCGTAGTCATGCTCAGTGACATCTTCGGCCAGATTGCCGGGAGCGATACCGGCATTGTTCACTAGAATGTCGAGGCGCCCGAAGTGTTTCACCGTATCGTCGACGGCACGTGAGATCTGGTCTTGCTTTGTCAGGTCCATCTGCAGGGGCAGTGCGCGGCGGCGCAGTCCGGTGATTTTGTGGGGCAGGTCGCCGTCGGCTTTGATATCGCGGAGTCCAACTGCAACGTCGGCACCAGCATTGGCAAGCGCCAAGGCAATGGCGTGTCCTAAACCACGAGCAGCGCCGGTGACCAGCGCGATCCGGCCAGTAAGATCGAAGCGAGGAAATGTGTCCATGATTTCGATTCTTTGACTGCGTTCTTGAGTATAGCCGCCTGTGCAAAATTCAACTGACGATCCAGCGCGTGGAAAGCTGCTTTCCTTTGAGTGACTTCCAGATTTTCGACGCAACAGGATTTTTTTGTTGCGTAACAATTCGAGCAGCGCATAATACTCGCGCCGTTCTCTCCCCGTCCTCCCCAAAGGTATTCTGCTGTTGAGCAACTGCACTGGACGCCCATAGCCTCCAACTAATCACCCAGCGAACGAACTCAGAATGACGGAAGGAGAATGTGCATGGCTCCCACGAAGAAGATTCCCCTCCGCGGCAGCGAACGGCAAGCGATGGCCGGATTCCGCTCCACGGGCGCTGCCAATCCGAATGAGGCGATCGAAGTGACGGTTACGTTGCATGCGCAATCGCCAATCGATGCGCAGGAAATCATCCAGAACGCGACTCTGCCGATGACGCAGAAGATCACTCGCGAACAAGCAGAGAGCCGATTCTCGGCGTCGGCGGCATGCATCGATCGCGTGAAGAAATTTGCGCGTGAGCACAATCTGAAGGTGGAAAGCGCGGATCCGGTGAAACGGACGGTCGTGCTCTCCGGGACGGTCTCGGCGTTCAACGACGCGTTCGGTGTTTCGCTGGAGCGCTTCGAAAAAGGCACGGAGTCGTACCGCGGTCGCACCGGTCCGGTTCACATACCGGAAGAGCTCAGTGCGGATGTGGAGAGTGTTCTGGGTCTGGATAATCGTCCACAAGCGAGGCCGCACTTTCGCCGCCGACAGCAAGAGCCCGGAGTAGGGCCACGCGCGGCTGGGCAATCGTTTACGCCGGATCAGATCGCACAGTTGTACGACTTCCCATCCGGGCAGGACGGAAGCGGACAATGTATCGCTTTAATCGAACTGGGCGGGGGGTATCGCGATCAGGATTTGCAGACGTATTTCAGTAATCTGAAGTTGGCGGTTCCGAAGGTGACGGCCATCGGAGTCGACGGAGCGAGCAATGCTCCCACGGGAAGTGCCGATGGCCCGGACGGGGAAGTGGTGCTCGACATCGAAGTTGCGGGTGCAGTCGCGCAGGGCGCGGCGATCGCCGTGTACTTTGCTCCGAACACAGATCGCGGCTTCCTGGATGCGATCAAGCAGGCCGTTCACGACACGACGCATAAGCCGTCGATGATCTCGATCAGTTGGGGGTCTGCGGAAGCCGCATGGACCACGCAGGCGATGACTGCTTTCGATAGCGCGTTCCAGGTCGCTGCGGCCATGGGTATCACCGTATGTGTGGCGTGCGGCGACAACGGATCGAGCGACGGCGAGCCCAGCGGCAATCACGTGGACTTTCCAGCGTCGAGTCCGTTTGCACTGGCGTGCGGCGGAACGAAATTGGTGGTAAGCGGAAACACGATCCAGGCTGAGACAGTTTGGAACGATGGCGCCGGACAAGGAGCAACGGGTGGTGGCTACAGCCAGCAGTTCCCGGTTCCGACGTGGCAGAAAGCGGTGAACACGAAGACAGGGCGCGGGGTTCCGGATGTCGCAGGCGATGCGGATCCACAGACCGGGTACGAGATTTTGGTCGACGGAACCCAGGATGTATTCGGTGGGACCAGCGCGGTTGCGCCTTTATGGGCGGGGCTAATCGCGAGGATGAATCAGGCATTGGGCTCGCCGGCCGGCTATTTGAATCCAGTTCTCTATTCTGGACTTGGCTCCGATTTCCACGACGTCACGCAGGGAAACAATGGATCGTTCAAGGCGGCCAAGGGTTGGGATCCATGCACTGGATTCGGAAGTCCCGACGGCCAGAAGCTGCTGACGGCACTGCGCCAGAAGAGCGCAAAGGCGGCATAGTAAGAAGCGCTGGATGAGGGACTCGCAAGGTCCCTCATTAGAGTCAGCACGGCGAGCCTCGGCTTGTCGAAATTTCAGCTAGCATTGGCGAATGAAACTTCTTTGCTTTCTGCTCGTCGCCGCCTGCGCTTTTGGACAAGCCCAGACTCCCAGCACGAATCCTGGCTATTGCGGTGGATCGAGCGCCGCGTGGGCAGAGATGCGCGAAGATTTGCAGGATGATATTCAGGACACGCAGAAACTGGTTGGAGGGATGGGTGCACGCGTAACGATGCTCCGGTACGATGCCGGAAACGTACAGGCATTTAGCGGGCGCGACGCCTTGCAGGTTGACGCCGATCTTTGGCAATCGTTGATCGATCATATGAAAGCGCGCAATCAGAAGCGGAGGGATCTGTTGGAGCGCTGCGACGCTCGCGCAAAGATTGCCGCTGCCGCCGAGAGCAAACCGAAGTCATCGCCGCGCAAGCGATAGGTTAGTTGCGATTCGCAGCGTATTGCGGGCCGTGCTGCTTCACGTAGTCGTACATCATCTTGACCAAATCCGCATTGCTCATGGGTTGCCAGCCATGGCCCTTCATGGGACGCCCGTATTCAAATGTCGCATTGGCCGGCGGATTCTTCACCGTGCTTAGGAAATCGTCCATGCGATACACGGCGAGGTTCAGATAGTAGTTGTCCATGTCGCCGACGTAGATGTGGATCTTGCCTGTAAGTTCCGGTCCAACGCGTTGCCAGTTCTTCTCTAGATAAGCGCGCAGATCGTAGTTCCGCATGTGGTCGGCAACTCGATGGTCAATTGTTCCGGTGCGCTTGTCCCAAAGCGGCTGCGGATAACCGTCAGTTCCAACTGGACCGTAGACAGCTTCCCACGCCTCGAGTTGCTGACCGGAGCGCCCATGCGTTCCCAGCACTTCCTCGAATTGTGACATTTCGCGAACGGTGAGCGTCACCTGGCCTTCAACGGTTCGCATCAGCGGACGCTGCGGAATGGGCGGCTTGTACCCGGCCACATCAAAGGCGCTCTCGTCCGCGTAGATGTCGACGAGTTGGTAGCGGGTGAAATCGATGGGGTCGGGATAGAAAGTCCACGTGCCCCCGAAAAAGTCGGGATGAAAGACTTGCAACGCGAGCGACTCCCACCCGCCGGTCGAACCGCCCGTGAGCAATCGCGCGAAGGGATCCTGGATGATGCGGAAATGGCTCTCGAGATACGGAATCAGTTCTTGCATGATGGCGTCACCGTAAGGACCGTTGTTGGCGGAATTCACGGCGTAGGAATCGTCAAAAAATGGTGTTGGATGCTGAAAGGTAACGGCGATCATAGGCGGAAGGTGCCCATTGCGCCAGAGGGCCGAAAACTCTGCGCCGCGGCCATATTCCACCCCGTTCTCAATAGCGGGATCGGTGAAATCGAGAGGCGCCGCATCGCCAAAATGGCCTTGATCGTAGATGACAGGATACGGTTGCGAGGTGGAATCGTAGCCGTGCGGCAAGAGTACAGTCGCACCAAGATAGATCGGCTGTCCCCAGAATGCGCTCAGCAGTTTGCTCTGGATACGGACATGCCTGATCCATGCGGTGTCGGCAGGTTGCGGGATGGGCGGAATCACATCGCGGAGCGTCAGCGTAAACTCGGCGGAAGTCTTGGGATCAAGATGAATTTTGGAAACGGGACTGTACAGGTTTCCGGGCGATCTGTTGAATTGCTGGCCTTCGCCCTGATCGAGATGCGCCCAGATTACGTGGCCATCTGAGCGATGAAACTCGGTGTAAATGTTGAGCACAGCCTGGGCGTAGTAATCGCCTGCAGGAAGTTGCGACAGATCTGCGAGCGGATAGCCTAAAGTTCCGGTCGAAATCAGTGACCGGCCGCGCGGGAGTCAGTTGTTCGACGTCAGCTCCAAAGAATTGGGTGCGAGAATCGAAGCCTCCGACCTGCAGGCGTGGCTCGGGAGTTCGGGCAGTCGCAAGGATTAAATAAACCCGACCGGTGATCGGAGATGCGTGCGCAGAGGCGGGAAAAGAAATCTGAAATCTTGGCGCCTCTTGAGCATATGCGGCGACGGCAAATAGAAGAAGCGCGAATGCGAACAATGCGCGAAGAGAAGAGTGCCGTAGAGTAGTTTCGTTCCGTGCAAACATACGGGATCGGAGTATCGAGGATAAGGAAGTGCGCGACTTTGCGCAAACTGCGGGCCTGCTATGAGTATGATGGAATGCTTTATGTTGAAACACTTGGAGTGAGATGCAGCTACGGAACACAACAGCATGAGCGCCGCAGAGAAACCTGCCCGAACATCGAGGGAATACGAACACGCAGAAGAAGCTGCGGCATATATACGCGGGCACATCAAGACGCAACCGCAGATCGCCGTGGTGCTCGGATCAGGATTGGGCGCGTTCGCCGATGAACTGAGCGAGGCGGTGCGCGTTGATTATCGCGACATCCCATACTTTCCACAGTCAACTGTGGCGGGGCATTCCGGAAGGCTGGTGGTTGGATACGTTGATGGCGTGCCGGTTGCGGCGATGCAGGGCCGTGTACATCTCTATGAAGGCTATTCGGCACGCGAGGTCGCGTTTCCTATGCGAGTGCTGGGACGACTCGGCGTGAAGGCGGTGGTCCTGACGAACGCGTGTGGCGGAATCAATACGTATTACAAAGCCGGATCGCTGGTCGTGCTGAAGGATCACATTAATATGCAGGGCGCGAATCCGCTGGTTGGTCCGAATGACGATCGGTTCGGTCCACGCTTTCCCGACATGACGCACGCGTATACGAAGCAGTATCGCGAAAGCGCGCTGGAGGAGGCGAGACGCCTGGGACTGGACGTGCATGAGGGTGTGTATGTTGGGCTGACCGGTCCAAGCTATGAAACTCCCGCCGAGATCCGAGCATTTCGTGCAATGGGAGCAGACGTCGTAGGCATGTCGACGGTGGCGGAGGCAATCGTGGCGCGGCACATGGGGATGAAAATCCTGGCAATCTCGTGTGTGGCGAACCTGGCAGCGGATGTTTCGAATGAAGAGTTGAGCCATGGCGAGGTACTCGCGGTGATGAAGAAGTCGCAGGGCGGCCTGGTTCGATTGCTGAAAGCGGTATTGCCAAACATCGCTGAAGATTTGCGACCTGCTCGGTGACGAGACGAGTTCGCCTGCCGTTAACATCGAAGAGGTAAGCTGATCGTTTTCATTCCTACAGGATGGATCATGAATTCTCGCTACCTGTGGTTGGTATTCCTGGTATTCAGCGGTTCACTCTCAGCCCAGCAAAAGAAAACTATCAATCTGCCTAGTAGCAAAAAGCTGATGGCGCCTGCACCCGGCGACCCGCGCGCGATCGGCAGTCTGCCGACGAACATCGAGGTCAGTCCGGACGGCAAGTACGCGGCGATTCTCGAAAATGGCTATGGAACTACGGCGATGAACCAGCAGCAGGGAATCGCAGTGCTGAACTTGGAGACGAATGCGATCGCCGAGTTCCCCGATGCGCGATTGGGCGCTCACGCGAAGCAAAGCTACTTTCTTGGACTGGCGTTCAGCGGCGACGGCAAACATCTGTATGCGTCGATGGGATCGCTGACAGATCCGACGGGAAAATCGGCTGGGGATACGGGCAATGGGATTGCGGTGTATTCGTTCGCCGACGGAAAAGTCGCGCCGGAGCGATTCATATCGATCCCGCCGCAGAAACTGGCCGCCGGAAAAAGGGCAGCACGAGTTTCTACTGATGCGCCGAAGGGAACGGCGGTTCCTTATCCGGCGGGGCTAGCGGTGATCAGCAGCGGTGACGCAGAAAGACTGCTGGTTGCGGATAACCTATCCGACGACGTTCTGCTGATCGATGCCGCTTCGGGGAGTATTGAAAAACGCTTCGATGTGAGCACGAGTGAGTGGGTGCCGGCGTCGTTTCCTTATGCAGTGATTGCGACGAACGACGGCAAGCGCGCGTGGGTGAGTCTGTGGAATGCGTCGCAGGTGGCGGAACTGGATCTGGAGAAGGGAACGGTGGCGCGGTGGATCAAGCTGCACGCGCCGAAGTCGGCGACGGATCCTGGATCGCATCCGACGGCGATGGCGCTGAGCAAGGACGAATCGGTTCTGTTTGTCACATTGGCAAATGCGGACGAGGTGGCTACTGTCCAGACGGCGAACGGCGCGGCATCGTTGATCTCCACGAGAATGACGGGACAAAGCATAGCTGGCGCGTATCCGAATGCTGTTGGTTTGAGCGCAGACGGGTCGCGGCTTTACGTCGCGAATGCCAGCGGTGATGCGGTGGCGGTTTTCGATGGACGCAAGGATTTCTTTTTGTTTCCAAAGCGCACTGAACTGTCCACGGTCTCGGCGCGACCTCCTCTCGGCTTCATCCCCACCGAGTGGTATCCCACCGCTCTCGCCGTCCATGGAGACGAACTGCTCGTCGTCAGCGGCAAAGCGCAAGGCACCGGACCGAATGCACCACGCGAAGGGGCTTCGGATCGCGCGCATGCCTCCCATCCATACATTGCCACGCTGCTGCACGGATCGGTGGCGCGCATCAAGATCCCCGAAGCTGAAAAGAATCTAACTGCGCTCACGAAGGAAGTACTCGATAGCAACCTGATGAGCGGACGGGCGAACGCCATTCCATTCAAAGGCGGCAAGAATCCGATTCACCATGTGATTTACATCATCAAGGAGAATCGCACCTACGATCAGCTCTTCGGGGACATCGGCGTGGGCGACAGCGATCCGTCGCTGGCGATGTATGGTGAGGACATTACGCCGAACCAGCATAAGCTGGCGCGGCAATTCGGCCTGCTCGACAACTTCTACGACAGCGGCGAAGTTTCGGGCGACGGGCACGTCTGGTCGACGGCGGCCATCACCAGCGACTATACCGAGCGCACGTGGCAGATCACGTATCGTGGCGGCGAGCGTAGCTACGACTTCGAGGGCACGGTGGCTGACGAGTATCCGATCAAGCAGGGAATTGCAGATGTGAACGAGCCGGGCACCGGATATCTCTGGACCAACATGGCGAAGCACGGAATCACGTATCGCCATTATGGCGAATATGTGTCCAGCCATTTTTGCGATCGAGGCGGGGATGCCGATTTGCCGCCGCAGGAGGGGACGCCGCTGCCGACACCGGGACATTGCGCGCAGCGCGTATCGAAGCCTGGACAGCCGCTGCCAACGGGCGCGGGAGTGGCAGATGGTCCGCCGAATCCTTATCAGTGGGATATACCGCTGTTAGCAGAGGACGTTGCGACGAAACCGGAGCTGCGCGATCACTTCGATCCGAACTATCCCGACTTCCGGCTCGACTTCCCCGATCAATTGCGCATGGACGAGTTCCTGCGGGAGTTCAACGGCTGGCTTGATCAAAAGAAGAGCGGCAAATCGGATCCGATGCCGCAGTTCATCATTCTGCGCTTGCCGAACGATCACACGTCGGGAACTCGGCCGGGCATGCCGACGCCGAGTGCATCTGTCGCGGATAATGATTTAGCGGTTGGACGCGTGGCTGAGGCCATCTCGCACAGTCCGTACTGGAACGACACCGCAATTTTTGTGCTGGAAGATGACGCGCAAAACGGCGCCGATCATGTGGATGCGCATCGCAGCATCGCGCTGGTGATTAGCAAATATTCGCCTTCGGCGACGCAGAAACCCTTCGTCGATCACAATTTTTACACCACGGTGAACACGATCCACACGATGGAAGTGCTGCTGGGCGTTCCGGCGATGAACAACAATGACGCGCAGGCAGCAGTCATGGCTCCGCTGTTCACCGGAAGTGGGAACCAGCCTGCGTTCGAAGCCGATTATCGCAACCAGGAAAATGATCTGATTTACCAGGCCAATCCTCCGCATGGGCAAGGGGCGAAGGAGTCGATGAAGATGGACTTCAGCCATGCGGATGCCGTGGACACTGCGAAGCTGAATCGAATTCTGTGGCGCGACCGTATGGGAAAACGACCTGAGCCGAAGCCACAGCATAATGTACTGCCTGCATCGGCTAAAGAGGATGATGACGATTAAGTGTTCTCCCACCTCTGCCAAAAGAAAGCAGAGATGGGGCACTTGCTCTGGTACCCGGTGCACTTCGTCGCGCTAAGTGAGAAAATAAATGGGACGAGCGTGTGGGGTTCGCTCGTAAGCGTGCGCTTTCCTGATTTGTGACGACTAGTCGTTCGAGCTCCGTTTCCGTGAATCGGAGCGTGATAGTTTGCATCTCATTTTACGTTGTTGTCTGCCAGGGGCAGTTCCGGAATCCTAAGTGACAATTATTGGAGGAAGAGCAATGGCTATTGCAGTCGCACTTGAAGTCCCAGCATTGACGTATGCGTATAACGCGCTGGAGCCGTACATTGATGAGCAAACCATGCATCTGCACCACGACAAGCATCATCAGGCGTATGTCGATAACGCGAATGCCGCGCTGGCGAAGCATCCCGATTGGCAGAACAAGTCGCCGGAAGAGATTCTGAAGAGCATCAACAGCGTTCCCGAAGACATCCGCACTGCCGTGCGCAACAACGTGGGCGGACATGTAAATCACAGCATGTTCTGGACGATCATGAAGCCGAATGGCGGTGGCGCACCAACCGGCCGGATCGCTGAAGTGATCAACGGACTTGGCGGTTTCGATGGGTTCAAAGAAAAGTTCAACGATGCCGGCGTGAAGCGCTTTGGCAGCGGATGGGCATGGCTGGTACGCAGCAAAGCCGGTCAGTTTGAGATCCTGAGCACGCCGAACCAGGACAGTCCGATTATCGATGGACACTTCCCGATATTCGGCAATGACGTGTGGGAACACGCGTACTACCTGAAGTACCAGAATCGCCGCGCTGAGTATCTGAAGGCGTGGTGGAACGTGGTGAACTGGGACGAGATCAATAAGCGGTTAGAGCAGGCGAAGTAGAGTTCGAAAACAAAACCAGCCACGGATTACACGGATTTTCACGGATAAATCTTTTCAAAAATTATCTGTGCAGATCACTGCGATCCGTGGCCAGTTTTTTCTTACGTTAGTTTTCCCGTCGTCGCCAGGCGTGAGTACCACTTTCCTGAATCCTTGATATAGCGCTTCTGGGTACGGAAATCGACGTAGACCAATCCAAAGCGCTGTGAATAGCCCTCCGCCCATTCGAAGTTATCGAGAATGCTCCAGGCATGATAGCCGCGGACATTGGCGCCATCTTTGATTGCTCGGCCAACCGCGCTGATGTAGCCACGATAGAAATCGGTCCGGCGCCGATCGGGCACGCTGCCGTCGGTCATGGGAGTATCGCCGTACGAGCATCCATTCTCGGTTATTTCGATTACCGGGTTGTCGTATTCCTTGCTGATACGCATGATCAGGGCGTGGAAGCTGTCGGGCCAGACCTCCCAGGCGAAGTCGGTGATGGGACCCTGCTTGCCCCCGCTGGTCTTCGCATGGATGGGACCGCCGCCTTCGCCATCTTCTACGATGGTGCGCACGTAGTAATTCAGGCCGATGAAATCGAGGGGCGCCTTAATCATTTCCATGTCGCCGGACCGCACGTCGAGTAGCTTCTCGCCGGAATCGTCGAGCGTGAATTTCGGGTAGCGGCCGTGCATGGCTGGTTCGATAAAAAGAATGTTGTTGAACGCATGGATGCGGTCGGCGGCGGCACGATCAGCGGCAGAATCAGTTTTCGGTTCGCAATTGCTCACGCTGAATGCAGAGCCGACTTTCAGTTGCGGATTGATCGCCTTGATCGCTTTGAATGCCTGCCCCTGGGCCATGTTCACGACGTGCACGGAGTGCCAGAAATCTTTTTCCTCGGTGCGGCCGGGAGCGTGAATACCCCACCAATAGCCGAGCGTGGTGAAGACCCAGGGCTCGTTGAAGATCGACCAGTTCGTAATGCGATCGCCAAGCGACTTGACCACAATCTGCGTGTAGTCGGTGAAGTAGCCGACCATGTCGCGATTGGGCCAGCCGCCCTTGTCCTGGAGCGCCTGCGGCAAATCCCAGTGATAAAGAGTTGGGAGCGGACGAATGCCGGCGGCAAGAATGGCGTCGGTCAGGCGATTGTAGAAATCGAGACCCTTCTGATTTACAGCCCCGGTGCCGGTCGGCTGGATGCGCGGCCATGCGATGGAGAAGCGGCAACTCTTCAAGCCCATCTGCTTCATCAGCGCGATGTCTTGCTTATAGCGGTGATACATGTCGCAGGCGACGTCGCCGGTGTCGCCGCCCTTCACGCGGCCCACGGTGTGCGACCAGCGATCCCATATGGACTCGCCCTTACCGTCTTCGTTCCATGCACCTTCGACCTGATAGGAAGCGGTGGCGCTACCCCAGAGAAAGTCTTTGGGGAAATCCACGGGAGTCACGTGGATGGGTTGCGTGGTGTTCGGCACCGGATCGGTAGCGTTGAGCGCAAAAAGGCCGACGCGCGAGAGCATGGCGGCGCCGGCGAATCCGGCGGAGGACTTCACGAAGGTACGGCGGTTGATTCCATCAGAAGGCATGGTTTTGGTCTCCGAGGCAAAGCGGCTTTTTAGCACATCGGAGACAGAGTTGTCGCGGGAAAGTGGTGGACGGCAGCGAGCGGAACCTTAAGATTTCTTAAATGCTAGGCGGTCTTCTGTGCAATCGGACGTTGCGCCCCCAACTACTCTTCGTCCACGTATCCCTGCCTCACCGCGTGAATGAAATCGGTGTAGGGCGGCGTGCCGCCGGAAGCGCGCAGGTCGCTGGCGATCTGGCCGCGGTGGTATGCGGAGTGTGTCAGCACGTGCGTGATCACGTCCTGCACCATGCTGCGGAAGGATTCGCCCTTGGTGTTGCGGTAAGCGATTTCTTCGTCCAGTTTGGCGGGAGTGAGCGTGTCGAGATACTGCTGCCACTGGCCTGAGTTTTCGGCGCGCTGGCGATCGGTTTCGTCGAGCGTCCATTCGGGCCAGACCGCTGGATCGGGCCGGCTTTCGAGTCGTGCCAGCCAAACTCGCTCGGTCGCGATGATGTGCGACATCACTTTGAAGGCGAAGTGCGAAGCGGATTCGTTCTTGCGCAACGACGCGATGGACTCGCGGTTCGCCCAATCGTCATAGGTGAACTGGCGGCGGAAGTGATCGAGGAGGTTCATGCGAAGACGCTCGGTTGATCAGATGAGGATGAGTTACGCGGGGAAGCGGATTGTTTGTGGATGCTAAAGAGTTTGGCGGCGATCATTGGTGGAATCCCACCCTAGCCAAAAGAGGGCTAGGATGGGGCACCCAAACTCTGTCCGCGCGACACAATCAGTTACTGCCGGATGCGTTCGCGGCGACGCTTTGGCTCGGCGCGCTCACGTCGGCAAATGAGAAAGCGTTCAGTACGTTGTCATACTTCTTGCCGCTGACTTCGACGTAGGGATAGATGAAGTAATTCAGCGGTTCGCCAGATTGCGCCGGACTCAAAACGATGTCGCGGCCCAGGGTGAATTGCACACGATTCGGATCATAGGAACCGAAGTAGTAGTCTTTTTTGGCTTGGTTTTTCCAGGCTTCGGAGATGTCCACCGCTACCCAGCCTTTGCCGTTGAGATAGAACTCGGACCAGCAGTGGTAGCCCGGAATCTCGCCGCTGGTTTTCGCGGCGGGAATAGGGAAGCCAATCTCGAAGCGTGCCGGAATGCCCTGCGAGCGTGCCATGGACATGAAAAGCGAGTGGAAATCTGTGCAATTGCCGCGTTTCGAATCGCAGGCCCAAAGAGTGTCGCCGCGTCCCCAGCCGGTGCCGGTTTTGTCGTACTTCATGTTGGCGAGGACGTAGTCGTAGATCGCGCGCGCCTGTTGCAACTCGCCAGTTTTACCCGCTACCGTTTGCGTAGCCAATTGCGCGGGCAATCCAGTAACGGGCACGAGCTTGTCGGCAGCGAGATAGCGCCGGACCGAAGGATCGTACGCCGCCGGTTTCACAGAAGCGCCAGCCGGGCTGGGCTGCTCTGACGCCTGTCGCAGCGCTTCGCTCAGATCGTTCCGCTCGATACGGACCACATCGTATTCGACGACAAAGTGATAATCCGGCTGGGTAGCTTTAGCGGCGGTGGCATACAGCATCGAGTTACCGAAGCGTTTCTCCTGCGTCTTTTTCAACGGGAGATCACCTTTCATGTTGATGACGCGAACGGTCTGCCATCGATCGGAATGAGCGAGTGGGATCCACACGCGAAGCGGTTGGCCAGCGTCGACGGACTTGACGGTGAATTCGTAGCGGAATGTGAAGTGACGGGAATTCTGCGCCTGGGCCACGACGGCCAGCGAGAACAGCGCGAGCAGCGTGAAGACGACTCTACGCGAAGTCATTCTGAACTTTCTCCTGAAGCTGATGGTGAAAAGGGAACGGCCGCCGGGCGTTTAGGGGAGGCGGATTCAAGTGAATCCGCGGCGGCAAGGTCCCCAGAGAACTAGTCTTTGGTTCATCGGGCTGGGGCTCGTGTTGGCGCGGGGCTGGAACATTTAGCAAGCTCAGTTCGAACATGATGCCTGATTCCAGGCCCTGATTCAAAAAAGATTGAGCGCGCGGCGTGTAAAAAGACGGTGAAAAGAGACCTTTTAGCCCGGGCTCGAATCTATTAGGCTATAGCTGTTTCCGACCTGCGGGGCCTGCCGGAATACCGTGGCCACGTCGGCGGTATCCAAACTCTGTTTGGATCGAGGGTACAGGGGGAAACGCCTGTGCCTCCCGTGCTTGGAAAGGGAACAACGCTGGTTGAGCGGGTTGCTGCTCACATCAGACCACGGGAGTGCCGCGCGTTCCGAAGTTCCCCCACTTAAGCGCGGCATGAGACTCAAAGACAAATACGGGCGCAATATTACCGACCTGCGGATCGCTATTACTGACCGCTGTAACTACAAGTGTGTGTACTGCCGAACGGGGAACGACGGTGCGCAGTTTGCCGAGTTGCCGATTTCCGACTACCTGCGCATTGCGCGTGTCTTTGCTGGGCTCGGGATTGAAAAAGTTCGTGTAACCGGCGGAGAGCCGCTGTTGCGCAAGGGCGTCGTCGATTTCATCCGGGAGCTTTCGCAATTGCGCACGCTGGATGGCGAGCCGCTGGATCTGGCAATCACCACCAATGGTCATCTGCTGGCCGATATGGCGCAACCGTTGCGCGATGCGGGACTGCGCCGGATCACCGTAAGTATGGACGCCGTCGAGGCTGCGACCTTCGAGCGCGTGACGCGTGTTCCGCGGAGCTTCGAGGCGGTGCTGGCCGGTGTGCGTGCGGCGAAAAAAGCGGGTCTGGAGCCGGTGAAGGTCAATTGCGTATTGCTGCGCGGCTTCAACGAAGACCAGATCATCCCATTCGGCAAGTTCGCGCGCGACGAAGGCATAGCCGTGCGCTTCATCGAATTCATGCCACTGGAAGAAGACCGTGTCTGGTCGCCGGACGTGGTCGTCACGCTGGATGAGATCGTGCGGGAGATGAATCAGTTTCGTCCACTGGTAGAAGTCAAACGCGGTTACAGCGAGACGGCACGCAAATATGTCTTCGATGATGGCATCGGGGAGATTGGGATTATTGCGCCGGTGTCGCATCCATTTTGCGGACACTGCAGCCGTGTGCGCCTGACTTCCGACGGCAAGATCCGCACGTGCCTGTTCTCCGTGTTTGAGCACGATATCGTTGCGCAGATGCGACACGGGGCGAAGTGACGCGCAGCTCTCTGATTTCATCCGCAAAGTGGTTGATCAGAAAGAAGAGCGGCATCACATCGGCGAACAGGATTTCGTTCCGGCCTCGCGGACGATGGTGCACATCGGCGGGTAGGAAGTTTCGGAGAATACGCTGTGTCTGAGAGCACGATTCCAAATGCAGCAGTGGTGGGCTTCGAGGGCGTGACTCCTATCCTGCGGGTTCGCAGCGTGGCTGCGAGTCTCGAGTACTACGTTCAAAAGCTGGGATTCAAGATCGATTGGCAAGCACCAATCTTCGCGTCCGTGTCGCGTGGCCGATGCCACATTTTTCTGAGCGAAGGGGATCAGGGCATTCCCGGTGGATGGGTTTGGATAGGCGTCGAGGACGCAGACGCTCTGTTCGAGGAATACCGCGGCAGCGGAGCGAAAATTCGCCATCCGCCCACGAATTACGATTGGGCATATGAGATGCAGGTCGAAGATCCGGATGGGAACATCATGCGGATCGGCTCAGATCAGAAACAGGGTCAGTCAATCGGCGAGTGGCTTGACATGCAGGGACGGCGGTGGAAGTTCGAAGGCGGGGAGTGGGTGAAGTCAGAGTAGGGTCCGCATCGCCGTCAGTTCGATATCGAAGTGCCCTCTGTACTTAGACGGGAGTTTGCTCCTCGTAGGGCTCCTTCGACTCGGCCGTTGGGCCTCGCTCAGGATGACAGAATCCTCGCTCGCGCTCGCTGCGCAGCCGGTCGGCTGCGCCACGTGAACTTGTCACTCTTGCATCCGCCCCAATCTCAGTGCAAAATAAGGGTTTGTCTCTGGTGTGCCAAGTAGAGTGACTTATGAGTCTTTCTCCGAGCCAGGGGCATCTTTTGTAGTAGCGAGTTGTAGTTCGGCTTCAACATCCCCGTGCTTGGGGCCTAGTTGGGCAGCGCAAGCGCTGGAGCCGATGGAATGCTTTCAACAACCCCGTCTGGTGTGACCAACACACTGGACTGAAGGCGAGAAGAGAAATTGGCAACCACATTGGCAGCCTGTTCGCTGGACAATTATCTTGTCCTGCCCGATCACACGATGGATGAGCGAATTGCCGCCGCCCGCAAGGAATTGGGCCGCGATGTCGTCATCCTGGGTCATCACTATCAGCGCGACGAAGTGATTCGCTTCGCCGATTACACCGGAGATTCTTACAAGCTTTCGCAGGAAGCCGCCAAGGCTACCGGCAAGTACATTATCTTTTGTGGCGTGCACTTCATGGCGGAGAGCGCCGACGTGCTCAGCCGTCCTGGGCAGATGACGGTTCTGCCAGACCTGAACGCTGGATGCTCGATGGCCGACATGGCCGAGATCACGCAGGTGGAAGATTGCTGGGAGCAATTGGTCGCCATTGGGCTGACCACGGACTCCGGAGAGGGCATTACACCCATCACCTACATGAATTCAACGGCTGCGATCAAGGCATTTTGCGGCGAGCGCGGTGGGTTGGTATGCACGTCGAGCAATGCCCGTAGCGCCTTCAAGTGGGCGTTTGCGAAAAATCAGAAACTACTGTTCCTCCCCGATCAACACCTGGGCCGCAACACCGGCTACGCGCTGGGAATCCCGCTGAACGAAATGGTGGTTTGGGATCCGTACCAACTGATGGGCGGAGTGACGCCGGAGAGGTTGCGAGCCGCGAAAGCGATTCTGTGGAAGGGGCATTGCTCGGTTCACCAGCGCTTTTTGCCGGAGCATGTCGAAAAGGTCCGCGAGAAATTTCCCGACATTCAGGTAGTTGTGCACCCGGAATGCCGCTGGGAGGTCTGCCAGAAAGCAGATGGAATCGGATCGACCGAGAAGATCATCAAAACGGTGAAAGATGCCCCGGCGGGTTCCAAATTTGCAATCGGCACGGAGATTCACCTGATCAATCGACTAGCGAAGACCACTCCGGATAAAATGGTGATAACACTGGATGATTCGGGGTGCCTGTGTACGACCATGTACCGCATTTCGCCGCAGCATTTATGCTGGGCGCTGGAGAACCTGGTCGAAGGTAACGTTGTGAATCGGATCAAGGTGAAGGAAAACGTTAAGCATTGGGCGCGGGTGGCGCTCGATCGGATGCTGGAGATTCAGTAAATATGGCAAATCGCACGTTCACACTTGTTCAGGCGCGGGAGTTGCTTCCTGTACTCGAAGGCTTATTGCGCGGTGTGCAAGAGAAGAAGCAGCGCATCGAAGAAATCGACCAGAAATTTCAGGAAGTGAATAGCCGCATTCTCCTGCATGGCGGATTGCTGGTGGATATTGCGCCGTTCGCGAAGTTACGCGCCGAGCGCGACAAACTTGCAGAAGGCATCAAGGACACGGTCAGTGAGGTCGGGGCGATGGGCGTGCAGATTAAAGATCTGGACACCGGGCTTCTGGACTTCCCATGCGTGGTCGATGGAGAAGTGATCCTTCTGTGCTGGAAGATGGGCGAGGAGACGATCACGCACTGGCACACTCCTGCGGAAGGCTTCGCTGGTCGCAAGGTGGTCGACGCGCGCATCGCCAATGCGGGAAGGCGCGGGCGAGGCAAAAGCATCCACTAAACTTCTGAGATCAAGAATGAAAAAGGCGCTGCCGAAAAGCAGCGCCTTTTGTTTTGCGCGATCGATTTCGCTACTGCACCGTCAACGTGGTTGAGGCGGTTACGCCGCTGAAGGTCGCAGTGATTGTGGTCGTGCCAGTCGAAATGCCTGTGGCCACGCCGCTGGTGCTGATGGTGGCTGCAGCAGTATTGCTGGAGGTCCACGTCGCTGAACTGGTCACGTCCTGAGTTGAGTTATCCGAAAATGTGGCGGTCGCGGTAAACACTTGCGTCGATCCGGAGATTACGGTTCCATTCGCCGGCGATATCGTGATCGAACTAACGACCCTGTTGCTCACCGTGAGGGTGGTGCTTTGTTTCATTCCACTGTCCGTGGCAGTGATGGTGGTGTTGCCTAGCGCGACAGCTGTGGCCAGACCGTTGGCGTCAATGGTTGCAATCGCAGGATTCGAAGAGCTCCAGGTCGCGGTCGAGCTAATATCGCGAGTACTGCCGTCCCCAAAAACTCCACTAGCCGAGAACTGCTGAGTCGCTGCCGGTTTGATTGAGGTGTTCAGCGGGGTAATTGTGAACGAAGCAAGATCGTTGTTTCCAATGAAGAAGTTGCTGCAGCCGACAAGGATGATCAGCAGGAAAAAAGCGCCGAGCCGGTAATACAAACCTTGGGAGTTTCGGGCCATAAATGGCTTGTTCCTTAACAAATAGGATCAGCTTGAGCTGGGACTGTCCCTGATTCCAGAATTATAGCTGGAAACAGTCATACGGGAGGAACGCGCGGGGAGAGAGTTCTTGCAGCACCACTCAGGGCATTGAGACTGCAAGATGCTTCGGCAATCGCGAATTGGCAGCCAGAAATGTGAGTACTCTGCGCTCAAACTCAGCGGGCTCTGTTTCCAATGCTCCCGTGTGCTGCGCGTGAGGGACAATCCAGAGCGACGCATGAGGATCGAGTGACGCGAGTTCTTCCGAATGCCACGGAAGGATATTCGTGTCCGCTTGACCGTGGATCAAGAGAACCGGGATGCTCGAGTTCTTGAGCGAATCTTCCGGATTGGCGTCCAGCAGATTTACATGGTACCGAACTCGTGCGTACTGAAATGCGATCTCTACTAACGGTCTTGCGACGGTCCGTCCGAACCAGGGTCCGAGGCCGATATAGTATCCGACGCGGTCGAAGGCCACTTGTCTGAAGGTTGAGAATGGGGACTCGGCCACCACTGCGCAGAAGTCGTTCTCTGTATGCGCCGCCTGAAGTACCAGCGCAGCGCCCATGGATTCTCCGAAACCATAAATGCAGGTTGCATGCGACCGCGCTGCCATCCACTCGATCCAACGGTGGATGTCGTCGGACTCATGCAGTCCGTAGGTCACGATCGACCCTCCACTCTCGCCGTGAGCGCGCGAGTCCGGCAGAAGCACGGCATAGCCTTTCGCCAGGAAAAGCTCGGCATATCCGGACACGCCTTCGCGATTGTCTCCAACGCCGTGCAGCAGCAGGACGGAATTTCCGTTATAGGAAGATGGCTGCGCATACCAGCCGCGAAGCATCACTCCATCGCTCGCGGGGATACTCGCGTCTTCGAGGTCGGCCCCGAAGCGCGCTTGGTACTCCCGATGAATCTCGTTCGCATGTCGCACTGGGCGGCGCGGCACATGCAAAGTTAATTCGGCGAGGAAGATTCCAGCAGCCAGAGAGCCAAGTAAATATGCAATTGTGCAGAGGCTGGCGATTCTCGTGAGCTTACGTTTCATGACTCTCATCGACCTTGACGGTTCAACCTAAGCGATCATTTCATCCAACTCACACAGAACATACGTATTCTCCTGTTATATTGTTTCTGTTGCCGTGACCCCTTCTGTTCCAGAGACTTCCGAGCCGTTCCAAGTTTCGCCGGGCCCCCAGGGCTTTGCGCCTCGTCTTCTAATTCTCTTCATAGTTCTTCTGATTGCATTAGCGACAGCGTGCAACCGGGCGTCCAATGTCACCAAAGAAGCTATGTACGTGACCGCGCCGCAAATGAATTTGCGCGACCGGCTGGCGCCGATCTATGAAAAGAAGGGATTGGTCCACAACGGCGAAAAGGTCTACGTGCTCGAAAAGAAGAAACGGTTTCTTCGAGTGCGAACGACTACGGGCGATGAAGGGTGGATTGAAGAGCGCTACACGATTCCAGCTGCCACCTATGAGCAATTCGAGAAGCTGAGTGCGGAGAACGCCAGCACACCGGTCCAGGCACACGGAAGCGCGCGCAACAGCTTGAATCTTCATCTCACGCCCGGCCGGGATACAGATCACCTGTACCAGGTGAAAGAAGGCGAGAAACTCGACATCCTGAAGAGAGCTACGGCTGAAAAACCTGGCTCTGCGCCCGCACCCATGGTGCAACCCGCAAGCATGAAGAAGAATGCTCCTCCGCCGGGCCCGGTTCTTGAGGATTGGTGGTTGGTCCGCGACTCTGAGAAGCATGCAGGGTGGGTGCTCGCGCGTATGGTGGATATCGATGTCCCCATGGACATCGCGCAGTATGCCGAAGGACAACGAATCGTTGCGTTTTTCGTCCTGAACGACGTACAGGACCAGGACAAGAAGGTTCCGCAGTACCTGGCGCTCATGACTGAGAACAAAGATGGCCTTGCCTACGATTTCAGCATCGCGCGAGTGTTTACCTGGAACCTCAAAAAACATCGTTACGAAACGGCGTATCGCGAGCGGAATCTAAATGGCGTCTTCCCGGTCAGGACCGGCAGTGAGGATTTCGGCAAAGAGGGCAACTTGCCCACCTTCGTGCTTACTGTCCTGAACGATCAAAATCAGCCAATTGAGCGTAAATACCGCATGGCGGGGGTTATGGTGAAACGCGTACTCTCCGCTGAAGATGAACAGAAGCAAGCTGATCTGAAGGCTTCCATCAAGCGCCGCCGCTAAAACCCTCCTCTGGCCAACTCCAAAACTGCACAAACAATCTTTCTAGCGGGAAGGTAAGTAGGCATCAGGTCAACCCGCGGAAGGAATCCAAGTGCGTAAGTCGGAGTCATCATGGCAGAGAAAATAAAAAAGCTCGGTCTGCAACGCGACTACAAAAAGTACCTCTACTTTATTGACGGCGAGGGGAACGTTTGCCAGAAACCGAAGTCTGGAGAAGGCGAATCGAAGGTGCTGGTGCCGCACGCCGTGGAGCGCGATAACCAGTTCTTGTATTTCATTGACAAAGAAGGCGATGTCTCCCGATCTGCACGAGGAACGAAGAAAAAGGCGGCCTGATTCCCGCACGTGAGTCATATCTGGACCCGAATCCTTATTGAGTTGATTTCGATCTCATAGCCTGATGCCAGGTACCCTTATGCACAGCCAGAGTGGCTGGAATATGTACGTCTTCCGTAACGGACGGACCGAAAAAGATAGCACTGAACTGATCAGGGACCTGGCGAACTCCGTGCGCCGGGTGAACGAAACTCACGGGGGTAACAGCGAGCTACTGGATGCGCTGCTACGAGCCGGCGAACTTGAGTGTGCCGCTGCCGATATCGGGTCGCCCTTCTGTGCCCTACTCGAAGAAATCACAGACGTATTGGCAGCTGCACTAATCGCTTCCGACCAACACGTCTCCGTGGATCTTGAGCGCTTGGCCGGAATTTTGCGCGATCTGCAGCAAGTGCAACTTCCGGCGTCACTCTTCCTATCGCCTCCCGAGGGATTCGCCTATTACGCTTTGCACCCGTTAAGCTATGCGGACGCGATCGCCGATCTGAAGCTGCCGTCTCGCAATGCCGCCGTCATCGGAATTCGCAGTATTGGAACGACGCTGGGCGCGGTGGTTCAGGCTGGACTGAAATCGACTGGGATTAAAGTCGCCAGAATCACCGTACGCCCAACCGGCCACCCCTACGACCGCGTTACCGATTTGGACGAGGCTCAGAAGGCCTGGATCGCTGAACAGCGTGCCTGCGGCGCGCATTTTGTTGTTGTCGACGAAGGACCTGGGATGAGCGGATCGTCCTTTCTTTCGGTTGGCGATGCGCTCGTGAATGCGGGAGTGGAACGCGACAAGATCACGTTCTTAGGCAGCCGTGTTCCCGATCCAGCCTCGTTGACATCACGGGATGGCGCTACGAGGTGGCCAGCTTTTCAGGCAATTTGCGTCGCTCCTAACCGACGGCTCCCAGAAGGAGCCGATCAGTTCATCGCCGGAGGCATCTGGAGGGCACGAGTCTTTGGGGATGAGCGGAACTGGCCCGCGTCGTGGACACAGATGGAAAAGCTTAAGTTCCTGTCGAACGACGGACAGCGCCTGCTCAAGTTCGAAGGCTTCGGCCGGTTTGGCAAAGAGGTTCATTCGAGGGCCGAACGGGTTGGCGAAGCCGGCTTCGGTCCCACACCAATAGCCGCGGATGCCGGATTCAGCATCTATCCACTGGTAGAAGGTGAGTCACTGCTGGCCGGGAGCCTTTCGGCGGAGGTGATTACCCGGATCGCGAAGTATTGCGCGTTCCGCAAGAAGGAGTTGCAGTGCGAGACGGCTTCTTCGCAAGAGTTGGAGACGATGTTGTGCTTCAACTTCAGCGAAGAATTCGGTCGCGAAATTACCGGTCAGGGGCTGGAGATCGTGCACCCGGTAATTGCTGATGGACGTATGCTTCCCCACAAATGGCTGCGCACCAGGAGCGGCGATGTGCTGAAAGTGGATAATGCCAGCCACGGTGATGATCACTTTTTCCCCGGCCCGACCGACATCGCATGGGACCTGGCGGGAGCGATCGTGGAATGGGATATGGAAGAGGCAGCTGTAGAGAAATTTCTCAGCTGCTATCAGTCTGAAAGCGGGGATGATCCTCGGCACCGTCTGCCGGTCTATGAGTTGGCTTATAGTACTCTGCGAATGGGCTATTGCAAGATGGCGGCAGAGGCAATGCGTGGATCGGCAGAGGAAAGCCGTTTGGCGGCTCACTACCTTCATTATCGCCAGATCGCTGCCAAGCTCCACGAACGGATTTCGGTCCATAAACAAGTCCTGCGTCTCGTGCCGGAAGACAATGCGGTTGCCCCTACGGAACCCACGATTAAGCAAATCGCTTGATCTTAGAAATTAACGCCAGAAATAACTGAGTATCTAAAGACCGTTCACCAACTTAGGCCGGAGTTTCAGCAGAAACCTATGAGAATCCAACTGCGCGCAACGATTGTCTCTGGAGTCGCGGCGATCGTTCTTTTCGCGGCGCACAGCTTCGCGCAAGTGCGGCCAGACTTCAAGTATTCGGGAGTGGTAACGGATGCGCAGGATTTGGACGTTGCCGGAGCTGCGGTGTCTGTTAGCTCGCAAGGTCATACCGCACACACGATCACGGATAGATCCGGGCACTTTGAGGCGAGCCTGGAATATGGGCCGGGTGCAGATTGTGCAGGTTGAAATCGCGGGATTTGCCCCACAGCAGATGAATATCGAGGCAAACGATGCAATCACCGTGAAGCTCTCCCCGGCAGCAGTCTCTCAGAATGTGCTCGTAAGTGCCGCCGGAACGGCAGTGACGCAGATTGACACGCCCGCCAGTGTGAAGGTCGTAACCACAACCCAGCTTCACGAAGCTTCCGCCCCATTTCTCGACGACAAGTTGCGGCAAGTGACCGGTCTGGAATTGTTTCGCCGTTCCAGTTCGCGGGTTGCGAATCCCACGTCGCAAGGCATCTCGTTGCGCGGCTTGGGTTCTACGGCAGCAAGCCGGACGCTGGTGTTGGCCGATAATATCCCGCAGAACGATGCGTTTGGCGGGTGGATTCACTGGGACGAAATCCCCCAGACGACGATCCAGGAAGTGGAAGTGCTTCGGGGCGGAGCGTCTGACCTCTATGGCAGCAGCGCGATTGGCGGCGTAGTGGACCTTCTGGAGCAGCCTCCGGGTTCAGCTGCGTACGATGCGGAATTTGATTACGGATCCGAGAACACTCCGCACGGAGCGCTTTCCGGCACGCTTGCCCACGGACCCTGGAGCGGGCTACTTGCCGGCGAGTTCCTGCGCACCGATGGCTACATTACCGTGGCCCCAAACCTTCGTGGTCCTGTCGATATTCCCGCCAACGTGGATTATGAGAATGCTCACGTCGATGTTCGTCGCCTGCTGGGTCAACGTGGATCGGTTTTCCTTCGTGGCAACGTGCTGGACGAATCGCGCGATAACGGAACGCCGCTGACCACAAACGCGACCCGGCTGTGGCGATATTCGACCGGCGCGGACTGGACCCCAACCAAAACCGGCGCATTCTCGCTGCGATTATTCGGAAGCACGGAGAACTATCGTCAGAGCTTTTCGTCGGTCAATGCCACGCGTACGTTCGAACGGCTAACGCGCCTACAACAGGTCCCCACGCAGGAATTGGGCGCTGCCGCAAAGTGGGTACAAAGTATCGGATCGAAGGTGACGGTGGTCGGAGGCGCAGACACGCACGATGTCCGCGCCACCGATCTGGAGAATCCAATCAGTGGTGGAGCGATTTCGGGAATCGTGGATACCAGCGCCCGCCAGCGAATCTCAGGGTTTTACGGCCAGGCCATGATGCAACTGGCGAGATGGACTCTAGTCGGATCGGTGCGCGGGGATTACTTCACCAATCTCGATACGACGACCATCAACCAGACTTTTCCGAAACCAGCCGTGACAACGGCGCTCCCCAATCGATCCGAGACAGTTGCCAGTCCGAAGCTCGGTGTCGTGCGCCGAATCAGCAGCAATGTCGCGATCACGGCAACCGGCTTCCGGGCATTCCGCGCGCCCACGATGAATGAGCTTTACCGCACCGGCCAGGTGGGACAGCAGATTACGCTGGCGAATCCGAATCTTTTGTCGGAACGCGCCACCGGCTGGGAAGTGGGAGTTCAGATCGCGCAGCCTTCGCGCAATTCGGTGCTTCGAGCCAGCTATTTCTGGACTGAGGTGAACCGGCCCATCACCGCGCTGACGATTTCTACCTCTGCAACGCAGATCATCAACCAGCGCGCCAACCTTGGGCAGATTCTCAGTCGCGGCATCAACTTGGATTATCAATCGCAACTGCTTTCTTGGATGACGCTCAACGCCGGATACCAATTCGCGCAGGCAGCGGTCACTCGCTTCGATCAAAAGCCGTCCCTGGTAGGGAACTGGATCCCGCAAGTTCCGCAGCAGATGGGAACAGCGCAGCTCCGGTTCTCCAAGCACAAGTGGGGACTACTGTCGCTTCAAGGAAGAGCTAGCGGACGCCAATATGATGACGATCAGAATCAGTTCCTTCTGCACAGCTTCTTCCGGTTCGATGTGTACGCCTCGCGTGAAATGGGTTCGAATGTAGAAGTATTTGCCGCCGCAGAAAACCTGTTTGACCGCGCCATCGAGGTGGGACGAACGCCAATTCTCACCCTTGGCACGCCGAGGGTGGCTCGAGTTGGAATCAGGATCCATTCTCGACGTTGACGGACAACGCTCGCTAGTGTCGGGAGGGCAATTCCGAGAAATTGGAAGTTGGTACCTACGAAAAACTGTATGTTAGGGTTGTAAACGCTGAGGCTAAGCCGTATTGTACTTTAGCTTGGTTTCCGGCCAAGTTGGTTTAGGCGTCAGGAAAATTAGCGAAGCAGCACGACCTGGGCAGCAATTTTGGCCCAAGCACAAGAGGAGATCGGCAATGGATACAAAGCCGGCACAGAATATTCAAGACTCTTTTCTCAACACCGCGCGTAAAGAAAAGACAAACATCACGATTTATCTAATGAGTGGGGTCAAGCTGACTGGGCGGATCCGCTCTTTTGACAAATATTCGGTGGTACTCGAAACGAATAATCAGGAGCAGTTGATTTTCAAACACGCGATTTCAACGGTGGTCATGCCCAAGTCGATGCACGGCGGAGAATCGCGCCCGGCCGTGGTGGGCAGTGAGCCAAAACCGAATGCCGTCGCCGTGAACCCAGGCGGCGCGGCCGTCAGCCCATCGGGCACGGAAGGCTAACAGCCCGGATTGCGCAGTTCCAAAGTCCAACAGAAATCTTTCTCCACCAAGAGGGAGGGCTCTATCCCGGTTCCCGCAAGGGATCCGCGAGAAAGAGCTTTCCTGGTTGGACTCGATTATCGAATCAAATCAGAAGAACCTGCAGCGAAGCGTGAAGCTCGCAAATCCATTCCCGCTCAGGCGCAGGCGGCGCGTTCGGTGGCACAAGCAGCCGTCGCGGATGGTTCCGGCGCGCGCGGCAAGCGCTTTTCAGCCGAAGAATCGCTGGCCGAATTACGCGAGCTGACCTTGAGCGCGGGAGCCGAAGTTGCCGGAGAATTCCTGCAACATCGTGACAAGCCCGATCCGGCGACATTGATTGGCCGCGGCAAACTCGAAGAGATCGCCGGCGCAGCGGCTTCGTCACAGGCCGATCTGCTGATCTTCGATCACGAACTCACTCCTTCCCAGCAGCGCAATATTGAACGTGAAGTGCACTGCCGGGTAGTGGACCGTACAGCTCTGATCCTCGACATTTTTGCGCGGCATGCGCGTACGCGTGAAGGCCAGTTGCAGGTGGAACTGGCACAGCTTCGGTATCTTCTGCCGCGTCTCGCCGGACGAGGCATTGAGATGTCGCAGCTGGGCGGTGGCATTGGTACGCGCGGTCCCGGTGAAACGCAGCTCGAAACTGACCGGCGAAAGATTTACCGCCGCATTCGTCACGTTGAGCAGCAACTGGAAAATGTTCGCCGCATCCGCAGCCAGCAACGTCGGAGACGCGAGGCTGTTCCTGTCGCGACGGTCGCGTTGGTCGGCTACACGAATGCCGGAAAATCCACGCTGTTCAATGCGTTGACGCAATCGAAGGTGCTGGAATCCTCGAAGATGTTTGCCACGCTCGATCCGACGATTCGAGCCGTGACCCTGCCTTCGAAGCGCACGGTGCTCTTGTCCGATACCGTGGGATTTATTCGCAACCTGCCGCACACACTCGTTTCCGCATTTCGCGCGACGCTGGAAGAAGTGCAGCGCGCGTCGTTAATCCTCAATGTGTCCGATGTGACCAGCACGAGTCGCGCGGAGCAGGACGCGCAGGTAGAAACTGTACTGAAAGAATTGGAAGCACAGGACAAGCCGCAGATCCGGGTGCTCAACAAGTTCGATCTGGTGGCCGAAGAAGAGCGTGCCGAGAAACTCAATACGGAAGACATCATTCATGTCTCGGCAAAAAACGGCACCGGTTTGGGCTCCCTCCTCGAGGCGGTGGATCACCGGCTCACCGAAGATGCATTGAGCCGTCTGCGCGTCTCGGTTCCGCAGAGCGAAGGCAAAGTGCTGGCGATGATTGAAGCGAAGGCACGAGTCTTCTCGCGGCAATATCGCGATGGGTCCGTGGAGATGGAGTTGCAAGCGCCCGAATCAGTGGTGCGACGGCTGAAGAATTGGGCCGTTAACCCCTAGTCCCACTCATAAGTCATCACAATTTAAAGAAGCGCCTTAATTTAAATGGGCCGACAATCAGGATGCAGGTTAATGTCCTGATCACCGGCCCATACGATCCTGAATCGGATCGGAGGTGATGTATCTATTCTAGGACCGTTATCCGAATAGTCAAGGGCAGTAGGGCCCATTTTTTCCAGTGCTGGGGGTCATTGACACCCGGGAAAACAGGGTGGTAGCTTAGAATGTTTAAGCGCCATACATTACACTTACTTATAGCAACTGAAGCACCTGTTATACCCACCCGATCATGGAAGAAACGCTCCGCCAACTCAGCGACCTACTACTGCGCTCGATTCCTACCATCGTTCTATTTCTGATCGTGTATGCCGGTTACGTTTTTCTGGTACATCGTCCCTTGGTGAGAACCCTGCGC
The DNA here is from genome assembly GCA_963848375.1 of Terriglobia bacterium. Classification (GTDB taxonomy): domain Bacteria; phylum Acidobacteriota; class Terriglobia; order Terriglobales; family Acidobacteriaceae; genus JAJPJE01. The sequence continues at coordinate 79,059 of CAWKDK010000024.1, read as the reverse complement.
GAGCGGCATGACCGCACCGAGGGTGCTTTGGAAAAAGCGCGTGCGGACGTTGCCGCCGCCGAGGCAAGGGCGACCGAATACGAACAGCGGATTCGGGAAGCGCAGGTTGCCGTCTTCCGCGCACAGGAAGCTCGTCGCAATGTCGCGATAGCTGCGCGTATGGAATCGCTGCAAGAGGCACGCCGTCAGGCACACTCGCGCGTAACGCAGGCCAAGGCCGCGCTCGACCAGGATATGGGAGCGGTGAAGGGCACCTTGCAAACCGACGCCGAGCGGCTCGCACGAGAAATCATCGAGCGTATTCTTGCTCCGGTCGGAGTGGCGCAAACGCCAGCGGGCGGTGCTCAGTGAAACGGATCTCACTTGCTGGCCTGGTGTTCTGTTTGTGCTCTCTTTCGTTGTTGGCTCAGCAGGCAGCTCAGCCTCCAGCGGATAAGGCAGCGACGTCACAGAATTCGCAGCAGGCGACAGCCCCGCAGAAAGCTTCGTCTCCAAACTTCGAAAAAGAAATCGCGCAGAACGAACGGCAGCTTGCCACCGAATCGAAAGAGGCTGCTGGCGAGAATGACGAAGAGGCCTTCAAGCACTCTCCGTCGGTGCAGTCCATTGCTAAACATCTGGGTATTGGCGTCGAAGCCGCATATTGGATTCTGATCATCCTGAATTTCGCGATCGTCGCTGCGCTGATTGCCTGGTTTTGGCGCTCGAAGATGCCTGCGGCATTCCGGAACCGTACCGAATCGATTCTGAAATCGATGGAAACCGCCCGCCAGTCCAGCGAAGAAGCAAATCGCCGGCTGAAAGATGTCGAAAGCAGATTGGCGCGACTGGATTCGGAGATCGCGCAGATGAAGGCAACGGCTGACGCAGCTGCTCAGGCTGAGGAATCGCGGATTCGCGAAGCTGTCGAAGAGGATAAGAAGAAGATCATTGAATCAGCCGAGCAGGAGATTGATGCGGCAGCGCGTGCCGCCCGTGCGCAGCTGAAGAGCTTCGCAGCGGATCTGGCGGTGGATCTCGCGGAAAAGCAAATCCGGATTGATCCCAATACAGATCAGGCGCTGGTTCGCGGGTTCGGCAAGCAGTTGTCGGAGTCGGGACGGAACGGAAAGGAAAACGGCTGATGTCCGCTATCGGAAGCCGCTACGCTCGCGCCTTTGCTGACGTGGTCTTCAGCATGAAGCTGGACCCGAACACGACCGTGTCGGAAGTCCGGTCAGTGCAGCAACTGGTGCAGGACAATATCGAGCTCCGCCGGGTTTGGGAAGATCCTTCCATTCCGGCTGAACAAAAGCGTGCAGTGCTGGATGGGTTGGTGCAGAAGCTGGGATCGTCACGCCAGGTGCGGAATTTCTTCGCCGTGTTGATTGATCACCGGCGCGTCTCGCAACTCGACGACATTGTTGCTGAGTTTCAGCACGAGATTAATGATCGCCTCGGATTTGCAGAGGCTGAAATTTCCACGGCGCGCGATTTGTCCGACCAGGAAAAGCGCGAGTTGGAGAGCCAGATTTCTCAGCTGACCGGCAAGCGTATTCAGGCCAAGTATGTGATTGATTCGAAGCTGCTGGGTGGAGCAGTGGTGCAGCTCGGCAGCACGATTTACGACGGATCGGTGCATGGTCAGCTGCAACGGCTCCGTGAAGAACTGGTAAGCGCGTAGCCGCGTAACATTCCGGCTCTTCGATTAGTTTTTACTGCGTAGGGAAATTCAAAGTACGTAAGCGAAAAGAAAATAGCGAAGTCCTATGGCACAAATTAAAGCAGACGAGATTACGAAGTTAATCCGGGACCAGATCGAGAACTACGAGTCCAAACTCGCGGTGGACGAAGTCGGAACCGTGATCACCCTCGGTGACGGTATTGCGCGACTGCATGGCCTCGACAAAGTAATGGCAGGCGAACTGTTGCAGTTCCCGCACGGTATTGCCGGTCTGGCCATGAACCTGGAAGAGGATCAGGTCGGTTCAGTGCTGCTCGGCGACTACACCGAGATCAAGGAAGGCGACCAAGTCCAGCGTACTGGGCGCATCATGAGCGTTCCCGTTGGTGACGCGATGATTGGCCGCGTGGTGAATGCGCTCGGAGAGCCCATCGACGACAAGGGTCCGATCGCGACCACGCAGTTCAATCCGGTCGAGCGACTTGCTCCCGGCGTTATTGATCGCCAGCCTGTGCGCGAGCCGATGGCGACTGGTCTGAAGGCAATCGACGCGATGATCCCGATCGGCCGCGGACAGCGCGAGTTGATCATCGGCGACCGCCAGACGGGAAAGACCGCCATCGCCCTGGACACGATCATCAACAGCAAGGGCAAGGACCTGATCTGCGTGTATTGCGCGATTGGGCAGAAGCGCTCTTCCGTGGCGCAGGTGGTGAAGATTCTCGAAGATCACGGCGCGATGGAGTACACCATCGTCGTCGTTGCGTCGGCGTCCGAGCCGGCTCCAATGCAGTACATCTCGCCGTATTCGGCAACTGCAATTGGCGAATATTTCCGCGACAGCAAGCGCCACGCGCTGGTGATCTACGACGATCTCTCCAAGCATGCGGCTGCGTATCGCGAAATTTCGTTGCTGCTGCGCCGTCCGCCGGGCCGCGAAGCGTATCCCGGAGATGTGTTCTATCTTCACTCCCGGTTGCTGGAGCGGTCGGCGAAGCTCAGCGACAAGAACGGCGGCGGATCGCTCACCGCATTGCCGGTGATCGAAACGCAGGCAGGCGACGTTTCCGCGTACATTCCGACTAACGTGATTTCGATTACCGATGGTCAGATTTACCTGGAAACCGATCTGTTCAACTCCGGTATTCGTCCGGCTGTGAACGTAGGTCTGTCGGTGAGCCGCGTCGGATTTTCGGCGGCCATCAAAGCGATGAAGCAAGTGGGCGCGAGCCTGAAGCTCGATCTCGCGCAGTACCGCGAGTTCGCGGCATTTGCGATGTTCGCCAGTGATCTCGACAAGGCCAGCCAGGCGCAGCTCAATCGCGGACAGCGCCTGACAGAAATCCTGAAGCAAGATCAGTACGAGCCGCTGCCGTTCTCGCGGCAGATTCTGATTATCTACGCGGGTACGAACGGTCATCTTGATGACATCCCGGTGAATCAATGCCGCGAGTTCGAGAAGGGTCTGTATCCATACGTGGAGGCGACGTATCCGAAACTGTTCGAGACGATCGAGACCAAGAAGGCCCTCGACGATACGATCAAAGCAGATATGAACAAAGCTTTGAAGGAGTTCAAGGAGCGGTTCGTGCACGAACGCGAAGCCGCAACCGCAGCAGCTGCGAGATAAGCCATGGCGAATGTACTCGATCTTCGGCGGCGAATTCGGAGCGTGCGCAGCACGCGGCAGATCACCAAGGCCATGAAGATGGTCTCGGCGGCGAAACTGCGGCGCGCGCAGGATCGCGCTTTGGCAGCGCGCCCGTATGCGCAAATGCTGAACAATGTGCTGAAGTCGCTAGTGTCCAGAGCCGAGATCTATGATCCCGAGACTGGACAGCCGAAGCATCCGCTGCTGATCAAGCGGCCGGAAAATCGGGTTCTGCTGATCGTGGTCACAGGCGATAAAGGCCTGGCTGGCGCCTTCAATGCCAACATTCTGAAAGCCGCGCATCGCTTCATCGAAGAAAAAGAAGGTAAGACGATCGACATCGTTTCCGTCGGCCGCAAGGCTCGCGAGTATTACCGACGCCGTTATCCCGTAGTGAAGCGAGGCGAACCGCGTGAGGGACAGATCCAGGTTCTGGCCGAGCAGGTCGACTATCTCAGCCACATGGACTTTGCAGAAGCGAATCGCGTCGCCAACGTCATCATTGACGCGTATACGAAGGAAGAGATCGATTCGGTTTACCTGATCTACAACGAATTCAAGTCGGTGATTTCGCAGCGGCTGGTGGTGGAGCGGGTGCTGCCGATCGAGCAGGTTGCGGAGACCAGCCTTGTTCATGGCGAAGCTCCTACCGAAGTCGAACGTAAGCGGCAACTGGAAGCCGCCGCGACCGCTGGCGTGAGTCCGCGACCGCCTGACACGCGAGAGATCGATCGCCATGCGGCGGAGTTCGGAACCGCGCAGGTGGATTACATCTACGAGCAGTCTCCGGAAGAGCTGTTTCGCAGCTTGCTTCCGAAATATGTGTCGGTGCAGTTGTTGCGTGCAGCGCTGGAATCGGTTGCAGCGGAACATGCGGCGCGCATGACGGCGATGGATGCAGCCACCAACAATGCGAACGACATGATCGACTCGCTGACGCTGAGCATGAATCGCGTGCGGCAGGCATCGATCACGAAAGAGATTATCGAGATTGTGAGCGGCGCGGCAGCGCTGTAAGAGCGTTTCACGTTAGAAGAAACGTGAAACCCGAAACGTGAAACGGAATTTATATGGCAGAAAATATCGGAAGAGTCATTCAGATTTCAGGTCCGGCGGTTGACGTCCAGTTCACGGAAGCGACCATGCCTCCCATTTACGAAGCGTTGCGTGTAGTCAGCGACGGCTTCAATGTGCCGGAACCGATCAACGTCGTCCTTGAAGTGCAGCAGCACCTTGGCGAAGGTCGCGTGCGTTGCGTGGCGATGGAAGCCACCGAAGGCATGGTGCGCGGCATGAAGGTGATTGACCAGGGCGGTCCGATTCGCGTGCCTGTGGGTCGTCCGACGCTGGGACGCGTGATGAACGTGATCGGTCAGCCTGTGGACCAGTTGGGTCCGATCAACTCGGACGTGACGATGCCGATCCATCGTCCGGCTCCTGCCTTTGACGAACAGGCAACCAGTGCGGAGATGTTCGAGACCGGAGTGAAGGTCATCGATCTGGTGCAGCCGTTCCTGAAGGGCGGCAAGATCGGATTGTTCGGCGGCGCGGGTGTGGGCAAGACTGTCGTCATCATGGAACTCATCAACAACGTTGCGAAGCAGCACGGCGGATTCTCCGTGTTCGCCGGCGTCGGTGAGCGCACGCGTGAAGGCAACGATCTATGGCTGGAAATGAGCGAGTCGGGCGTGATCAAGCCTGGCGACTCGAACGCCTCGAAGGCATCGCTGATTTATGGGCAGATGACGGAGCCTCCAGGGGCGCGTCTGCGCGTCGCGCTGACGGGGCTGACCGTCGCCGAGTATTTCCGCGACGAGGAAGGCGCCGACACGCTGCTGTTCATCGACAACATTTTCCGCTTCACGCAGGCGGGCGCTGAAGTATCCACGCTCCTCGGACGTATGCCGTCCGCGGTGGGATACCAGCCGAACCTGGCAACGGAAATGGGCGAATTGCAGGAGCGCATCACGTCGACGAAGAAGGGCTCGGTAACGTCGGTGCAGGCGATTTACGTGCCTGCCGACGACTTAACCGATCCGGCGCCGGCGACGACGTTCGCTCACCTCGATGCGACGACGGTGCTTTCCCGCGCGCTGACCGAGTTGGGCATTTATCCCGCAGTCGATCCTCTGGCTTCGACCTCGCGCATTCTCGATCCGCACATTGTCGGACAAGAACATTACGACGTTGCGCAGGGCGTGAAACGAATCCTGCAAAAGTACAAAGATCTGCAGGACATCATCGCGATTCTGGGCATCGACGAACTCAGCGAAGAAGACAAGCTGGTGGTGGCGCGCGCTCGCAAGGTCCAGAAATTCCTTTCGCAGCCGTTCCACGTGGCCGAGCAGTTCACCGGCTTCAAGGGCGAGTATGTGAAGATCGCCGACACGGTGAAGGCCTTCAAGGAAATTATCGAAGGCAAGCACGACGATGTTCCGGAGCAGGCGTTCTACATGGTCGGCACGATCGACCAGGTACTCGAAAAGGCCGAGAAACTGAAAGCGGTAACTGCGTAACCGAAAGCCGACAGCGATATGGCAGACACATTTGCGATTGAAATCGTTACGCCGGAACGCCTGGTGGTGAAAGACTCCGCCGAGGAAGCCCAGATTCCCGGGAAAAACGGGTATATGGGCATCCTGCCTGGCCATGCGCCTCTGATCAGCGAGCTCGCAGTTGGCGAAATCTCGTATCGGATTCACGGCGTCACCAACCGGATTTCGGTGGCGTGGGGCTTTGCCGAAGTGCTTCCCGACAAGTTGACGATTCTGGCGGAAACGGCGGAGCGTCCGGAAGAGATCGATGTGGCGCGCGCCGAAAAAGCAAAAGAACGAGCCGAGAAAAAGCTTGCTGACGGCAAATCGGAAGAAGAATGCCGCGAGGCACTGGGTTCGCTCGCCAAGGCGCAAACCCGAATCGAGGTCGCCGAAAAGAAGTAAGCGAGTCGATCAGTCTTTCAGTCTGTCAGTTCATCAGTCGCTCAGTGAGGCCGCCGGTTGGCGGCCTTTTGCTGCTCTCGAAAGAATCTCCCGCGATCGGTTCAATCTGTCAGGTATCTGCCCGGTCTGTACCCACCCGACGGGGTACCCCCTCCCCCCTCCCTAGCGACAAACAAAGGACTTAGGAGGTCTGTGGTTGTACATAGCGCATAACAAAAGATTTAAGGCCTCCTTAGCGCATAACAAAGGACTTAAGTACAGTAGTCAGTAGTTAGTAGTCAGAAAAAGCGGGAAACCGCGAAATCGTCCAGTCCCAAGCCTATTTACATTGTGACAAATTGCGGGGTACCTACTAGACACTTTCGAGATGTTTATTTCAGCAATGGAATGAGAGTGTTGCGGAGTTTTCGACGAAATCTTGGACTTGACAAGATTTTTGGTCCGAGTGGCAGCACCGTTTCAATAAATGCGTGTTTCGCCCTCCTCAAGAATTACAAACTGCTCACCAGGGCCGCCCTCGTGCGAGAGAGCGGATTCGAGGTCGATCTTCGGCTGATCAATGGCTTCGCTGGACAATTGAAAAGTCCCGAAGTGCATGCCGATGCTCTGCCTGGATTCAAGATCCTGATGTGCCTGGACGGCTTCTTCAGGGTTCATGTGCATGGGCTTCATGAACCAACGCGGTGCGTAAGCTCCGATCCCCAGAAACGCCAAGTCGGGTGATCCGAGCCTTTGCCTGATTTCCGAGAAGTGGCTGGAGTAGCCGGAGTCGCCGCCAAAGTAGATGAGGCGGTTGCGGTAGTGAAGCATGTAGCTGCCCCAGAGACTCTTCTGACGATCCCACAGACTGCGTCCGGAGAAGTGTTGAGTGGGAGCAAAAGTGATCTTGAGAGTGGGATTGATTTGTGTGTCGTTCCACCAGTCGAGTTCGTGCACGTCTTCGAATCCGATGGAGCGAAGGAGTATCTTGTTTCCTGTCGAAACGAGCACGGTGGGTGCGAAACGCTGGTTGAGCCTCGTCAGTGTGTCCAGATCCATGTGGTCGTAATGATTGTGAGTGAGAAGGATGAGGCCGATATTCGGGAGCTCATCAAAGGCGATGCCAGGTTCTCGTACACGGGCGGGACCAAGCCAACGGAACGGACTTACGCGTCGAGACCAGACCGGGTCCGTCAGGATATTCAGGCCGGAGATCTGAAGCAAGAATGTTGCGTGATTCACGAAGGTGACGGCGACGTGATTGGAGGCTAGTTTCTCGTTCAACTTGGGGACGGCGACGTTGGGGACGGATTTTGGCCACTTGCTGCGCCCGTCGAGGAGCAGTTTAAATACGCTCGAGATCGAGGGGACAAATCCTTGCGGGAGAGTTGGATTGTAATAACGTTCGCCATCGAAGTGATCGGAGGCTGTTGGCAGAGATACGGAAACGCCCAAGTGTGAGTTCTCCCTATATCCAGATTAGATGAGAGGTGAGGTAGTTGGTAGCGGGTATTGGTGGCGTGGCTGCGGTCGGAACGGCAGTTGTCAAAGGCAACTGCAGATCCCTCGCGGACTGGCGTCCGCTCGTGATGACAAACGCAGTTTTGAGAGAACGGAACGCGGGCGAGGGCGCCCGCGCCACCAATCACGAGAGGGGAAAGCTCAGACGTGCGGGATGCGTATGGCTAGGGCAATTCCCAGTCGAGTGCGTAGATGTCCTGGGATCCGGTGTCGCGGAGAAGTAAGGGCGAGTCATCTGGAGCAAGCGCTAAGCCTCCGCCGAAACGTCCGGTGATCACAAGGTTGGTCAGGTCGGCGACTCTCTCTGTTTTGTGGTCGGCGATGCGAGTGCGAAGAACTGCGCCTGCTCCGTTGAAATCCAGAACGTAGACGTATTGACCGTCCTTCGACAAGTTCAGCCAGCCCATGCTGCCTTTGGCGAGTTCAGTCCATGATTGAGCGTGCACGTCGAAGAACATGAGGCGAGTGGAGTCCGAGGTGATGGCTACGATGTATTTTCCGTCGGGAGACCAGCGCGGCGAGAAGAGATTTTGCGATCCTGGAAGCGCAGAGACCTGATGGGTTGCGAGGTCGAGCACACGGATCGCGGGAGCAGAGGCCGCGTTGGCTGCGTCGTTGGCATCACCGGCGAAGATGATCTTGGTGCCGTCAGGCGACCAGTTCGGATCCTGCTGATGGTGCGGATCGTCAGGGAGGAGAATCTTGGGACTTCCGCCTTCGGCGGGTATCTCGTACATGCGCGCGGGCTTCGATGAACTCTCAGGAAACTCGAAGAAGATGATCTGTTTGCCGTCGGGAGACCAGCGCGGCATGACCGCGTATAAAGGAGGATAGGTGAGCTGCAAGCGCTCACTGCCATCCAGCTTACTGCGCCAGATGGTTCCATCGGGATACGAGGTGTAGGCAGCCCACTGACCGTCTTTGGAAAAATCGAGATACTCCGCAGAAATTCCTGAGAGAAATGGAGAGAACTGGCCTGACTTCGCATCGTAGCGAGTGAGTTCGCCGCGGTAAGTACGTCCAACAACGAAAAGTTTCTTCCCATCCTTGCCGGGAATGGGCGAGTACAAGGACATGGGGCTCGAAGTCAGCTGGACGGGCTTCGCCTCACGCCGAAAGAATGCGTGTTCCTGCGGGAGAGCCCAGATCTGACTGTGCGACTGGAAGACGAAGTATTTTCCGTCGGCGGTCCACTTGCCGCAACACTCGTCGGGTGGATCGTGCCATCCCGCGAAGAGTTGATGGAGGTTTTTCCCATCGGCCGAGACTTCCCACGTGAGGTGCTGGCCGCCAATGTCGAAGCCCTCAGAAGTATCGAATCGCAAATGGGTCGCGTCAGGAGACCAGTTGAGGTTGGAAACCTGGCTCTTTGTGTTGAGGAGCTTGCGAGGCCCCGACCCATCACCATTCGCCACAAATATGCTGCCCGCATTTGTATAGGCGAGCAGCTTTCCGTCGCGAGACCAGGATGCGTCTTCGCCTGAAGTATCTCCAAGGCGGCGAGGCGCTCCGCCGAGAATGGGTAGGCTCCAAAGCGGTCCGCTGGGAGGAACACCGCGACCGTCGACGACGAGAAGTTCGGAACCATCGGGCGACAGCGCAAGGGGAATCATGTTGGGCGAAGGCACATGATCAATGCTGCGAACGTCTCCACCCGACAGAGACATTTCGGCGATGCTTGCTTGAGCGCTGGTTCCGAGCTCCAGGTAGAGGCGGGAACCGTCTGTGCCAATCAGTGATTTTTGCCGCCCGTCGTGAGTGAGTTGGAGGTAGTTGGAAACCTTGGGAGCGGGCGTGGAGCGCGTGAGGAAATATGCAAGGGCCGCTATGACCAGGATCGCAGCGGCCGCGATTATGCCGATGACGCGACGCCTGGACTTTTCAACCTGCGGACGAACTGCGACAACGGATGTGCCTGAATCCGACAATCCTTCCAGGGCGAAGGCCATGTCGGAGGCAGACTGAAAGCGCTGCTCGGGATTCTTCTCGAGCCCACGCTGCACAATTCGTTGCAGTCCAAGAGGCGCAGTCGGAGCCAGCTCCGTGATTGACGGCGCGTCTTCATTCAGGATGGCGGTAAGCGTTTCGGCGGAAGTTGGCTTCTGGAAGGTACGTTCACCGGTCACCATCTCCTGCAGAATCGCGCTGAAGGCGAATATGTCGGAACGCGCGTCCGCTTTCTTACCCCGTACCTGTTCGGGGGCCATGTAACCGGCGGTTCCCATCACCAGGCCGGGCTTGGTGTGCAACATCAGTGTGGGAGCGCGGTCGGGATCAGAATCGTCGGGTTGCACCATGGTGGCGAGGCCGAAGTCGAGGATCTTGATACGGCCGTCATTGGTGATGAACAGGTTTTCCGGCTTCAGGTCGCGATGAACGATTCCTTTTTCGTGGGCGGCGGCGAGGCCGTTGGCGATCTGCACGCCGTAGTCGACTACCTTGCGCACGGGCAGCGGGCCGCGCCGGAGTCGTTCCCATAGGGTCTCGCCTTCGAGCAATTCCGAAACCAGGTACTGCTGGTCGTCATGCGTGCCCATCTGGTAGACGGCAAGAATATTGGGATGGTTCAAGGCGGCGGCAGCGCGGGCTTCCTGCTCAAAACGCTGCAGGCGGTGTCGGTCGTAAGTAAGAAAGTCGGGCAGGACTTTGATGGCAACGTCGCGCTTCAGGCGCGTGTCGCGCGCGCGATACACCTCGCCCATTCCACCTGCGCCAAGGGGTTCGATAATTTCGTACTGCCCGAGCATCGTTCCGGCAGTCAGGGCCATGGGATGGGAGAGTATACATCGGAAAATTGTGAGTATGTTTTCGAATGCGATCGATTCGCGGCGGAGATGCTGTGTCTGTCCTACACGCTAGTGAGGTTGCGGATGGCATCGGCGAAGCTGGGGAACTGGTGTAGGAGTTCCTCGCGATCGCCAGCTTCGTAGTCGGCGTAATCGAAGCCGGGAGCGACGGTGGTTCCCATCAAGGCAAAACGGCCGCCAGCTTTCAATCGAGCCCCCTGCCAGACATTTCCGGGGACGATGTGCTGCAGACGCATGCCGGAACGGAGATCTGAGCCAAGGGTGATGAATTCGCCGAGGCCGTTGGGGTGGAGTTGGAGCATCTCGACGGGATCTCCGAGATAGAAGTGAAAGATCTCTTCGCCGGGCAAGCGATGGATGATGGAGAAGGTGTCGGGCGTCAGCAGGTAGTAGATGCATGTGGAGAAGGCGCGCGGACCCGTGTATGCGGCGGGGAGCGCCGAGTGCGGGATTTGAATGGTGGATCGGTACGTCTCGCGGAAATAGCCGCCTTCGATGGTGAGCGGATCGAGCTGGAGGAGTTGGCGGAGTTCGTCGGCGGTGAGTTCGGGCATGGAAGGATTATTACAGTTGTCAGTTGCCAGTTGTCGGTTGTTAGATCGTACTCGCGGCGAGGCAGGGCGGGCACTACGGCCTTTTTGAATTCGGCAGCCGAGGTCGGCTGCCCCACGTGGTCCGATGCACTGCAAGCTGAACTGTAGATCCCTCGCGGGCTGCGCCCGCTCGTGATGACGGGGCAAGAGCGAATTCTGACGCACGCGGGCGGGGGCGCCCGCGCCACCGAACCAAGCCACTATTCGGCGCGGCGGAAGGCGAGGACCGCGTTCAGACCGCCGAAGGCGAAGCTGTTCGAGAGCGCATATTCGACGTGGGCGTTGCGCGCTTGGTTGGGGATGACGTCGAGATCGCATTCGGGATCGGGAGTGGTGTAGTTCACCGTGGGAGGCAATGTGCAGTTGGCGAGTGCCATGAGAGTCGCAACGGCTTCGAGCGATCCAGCGGCGCCAAGTGCGTGTCCGTGCATGGACTTGGTTGAGCTGATCGGAAGCTTGTCGGCATAGGTGCCGAAGACAGCGCGGATGGCGGAGGTCTCCATGGGGTCGTTGACCGGGGTAGCGGTACCGTGCGCGTTGATGTATCCGATCTGTTCGGGCTGAAGTTGAGCATCGTCGAGCGCTTTGCGGATGGCGGCAGCAGCGCCTTCGGGAGCAGGCTTGGTGATGTGCGAGGCGTCGGACGACATGCCGAAGCCAACGATCTCGCCAAGGATGCGAGCACCGCGAGCGCGAGCAGCGTCGAGCGGCTCCAGAACCAGCATAGCGGCGCCTTCACCGAGAATCATGCCGCGGCGGTCACGCGAGAATGGACGGCAGGTGTCGGGGGAGACGACGCGCATTGCCTCCCATGCTTTGAGGATTCCGAAGCTGAGCGGCGCTTCGCAACCGCCGGCGATGGCGACATCCGCGATTCCGGCACGAACGGCCCAGAATGCCTGGCCGATGGCGTGATTCGAGGAAGAGCACGCAGTAGAGATGTTGTAGGCCGGGCCGCGAATCCCGAACTCCATGGAAATGGCGCTGGCGCCGGCATTGGGCATGGTGCGCGGAATGGTAAGAGGATGCACACGGTTCTGACGCTCGTGATAGACAGCCCAGAATCCTGCGTCCTGGCTGCTCTGACCGCCGATGGAAGACCCGGTGATGATGGTGGTTTTGTCGGAAAGCTCTCCGCGAAAATCGAGTGCGGATGTTGCGACAGCTTCGCGCGCGGCGATCACGGCAAATTGAGCGAAGCGGTCGAAGAAGTCAGCTTGATTTCCGGGAAAATATGCGGCCGAGTCGTAGGCGGGGACCTCGGCGCCATTTTGAAATTTCAGAGAGGAAACGTCGGAGATGGTGATGGGACCGATGGCGCAGCGGCCTTCGGCAAGGGCGTTCCAGTTCTCCGCAACATTCTTGCCTAGGGCCGAGATGATGCCGATTCCGGTGATGGCTACGCGGCGATTCAAGTAAGTGAAGATATCCCGGGGATCATTGGCCGCCTGCCGGCTGTGGCTGCGACTGCGATTTCGTGATGACTAACTGACGAACACCTTCCACCATTTCGCGCACTGTCTTGATGTTCCGCGCTTCTTCATCGGGAATCGAAATATCGAATTCGCTCTCCAGGTCAAAGAGCATGTTCACGCTATCGAGGGAGTCGAGGCCCAGATCCGCGAAGGTGCTCTCAATGGTCACGCTTTCCACGGGAATTCGTTTTTGCTTGGCGATCACCGTGAAAACCCGAGGTGCAATCGATTCAACTGTGGGGACTTGATTCGCGTTATCAGTCATATGGGTCTTGGGTGTTATTGAGGTAATCGCAACATTGTAGACGAGACCGCCAAATTATGGCGGTGACAAGGCCGGTGATCATGCGGCGGGAGCTGGGCGGGACTCGGAGCGAGCCGTCTCGCGAATGAGAGAGATAAGGATGGCCGAGATGTTTTGTAGATCCAGTACCAGGTAACTTACGTCCACAGAGATGAGGTTGGCCTGAATCGTTCCGTGAATGTGGCGGCACAAAACGTCGATCTTCTCGATTGTGTCGGAAAGGGAAAGCCCTAGCCGCTGTTGCGTCCGCCCGAAACCATGGACAACCTTGGGCAGAGCAGGCGCGGTAGCTGGCGCTTCGAGATCGTCAGCCAGCTCACGGATTAATTCTGTGAGGTGTTTGCGATGATCAGCAGGGCGAGACGCGCGATTATTCGTTGCCAGGTCTGCGGCAGCAGCTTCCGCAATATTTACGGCGTTCTCGCGAAGGAGCTGCGGAACTCGCTTGAGTTCAATGGGATGATGGGGCTGGCGTTTTTCCAACTTCTTTTCGATTGCTCTGACCAGCATTTCCACGGGAGCCGGCTTGATCAGGTAATCATCTACCTGGCTGCGAATGGCCTGGAGGGCGGTTTCGAAGGCGGGATAGCCGGTGAGAATCAGGGTTACGCATTCGGGCTGGGTGCGGCGCATGGCACTAACAACGGTGAAACCATCCCCTGGGTGGCCGATGTTCAGATCAGAGATCAATACGTCGAAGGGCCACTTGTTCATGGAATCCAGGGCCTCTGCGACGCTGCCGGCAGCAGTCACTTCAAAACCGTGGATCGTGAGTACGGCCGGGAGGGAGAGCCGGATTCCGGGTTCGTCGTCGACGAAAAGAATGCGGGCTGCCAAGGGGTCTCCATACCGGAGATAAGGACATCCGGTGTTTGACTTAATTTTGATGCAGGTTCTTGCGCTCGACGGCGTTGTGAGTATCTGTTTCTTCCACTTTTCTCGTGTATTTAGAGAAGTAACACGTTACCAGCAAGTTACGGTGACATTACGGAAGTGATATTTACTTGAGGGCCATTCGACCGTAGCATTCGTCTTGTAGTAAGGCAGTTCTGGGGGAGGGCTGCCAAGGCGCTCTGGTCCGAAAGGAACAGGGCGCTTTTAATTTGGGCACAATTCCCGGTTCGACGCCCGACTGGCACGCTTGCGACCTTCCTCTCACTTCAGCATCCAATCGAGTGTTAACATTGAATCCCGCGAGAGTTCCAGGGTGCGGTGAAAAGCCCTAATTGGGCGATCACGAAACCTTGCGGGAAGAGAGCTGATCAGGAGGAGAGATGGCGAGTGAATTGATTCTGGAGGTTACCGACTCGAATTTCGACCAGGCGGTGTTGAAGTCGGAACAGCCAGTGATGGTGGATTTTTGGGCAGCATGGTGTGGTCCGTGCCGGGCGCTTGCGCCGGTGGTGGACGAACTTGCCAGCAGCTACAACGGCAAGGTGAAAGTGGCGAAGATGGACGTCGATAAGAATGTCTCTACGCCCCAGCGCTATAACGTGCGCGGAATTCCGACGCTGCTGATCTTCAAGGGCGGACAGGTTGCGGAACAGATTGTCGGTTATGTTCCGAAAGAAACGATCGAGAAGGCCCTGCAGAAGCACGTCTAAACGGAATTATTTCAGAATTGAAAAAAGCTCAGCTGCGGCTGAGCTTTTTACTTTTGGGCACACACTTAGTATTTGCGGAGGACGGCGATCACGCGACCCTGTACCTGCACTGAAGCAGCCGGAACCATGATTGGCTTCATGGCGGCGTTCGAAGGTTGCAGACGGATCTGAGCACCTTCTTTGTAGAAGCGCTTCAGTGTGGCGTCGTAGCCTTCCACGAGCGCGACGACGATATCGCCATTCTGGGCAATATCAGATTTCTCGACGAGAACATAATCGCCATCGACGATAGCTTCATCCTTCATTGACTCGCCCGAAACCTTCAAGGCAAAGACATCCTTCGAGCGGGTGAAGTCGGAGAACGACAGGGTCTCAGGAGTTTCAACCGCTTCAATGGGGCGGCCGGCGGCGATACGGCCCATCAGTGGAATCACCATCCCGGTGGATCCATTGAGAGTCTGCTTGAGTTTCCCTTTGGGTGCGATCAAGTCGATGGAGCGGCTGCGGTTGTAATCGCGACGGAGCAGTCCTTTTCGCTCCAGGTTGGAGATGTGCTTGTGAACGGTGGCAAGGGAGCTGAGTCCAAGTCC
The DNA here is from genome assembly GCA_963848375.1 of Terriglobia bacterium. Classification (GTDB taxonomy): domain Bacteria; phylum Acidobacteriota; class Terriglobia; order Terriglobales; family Acidobacteriaceae; genus JAJPJE01. The sequence continues at coordinate 63,933 of CAWKDK010000024.1, read as the reverse complement.
TTCGCCGATTTCCTCGAACGAAGGAGAGTAGCCGTTCTTCTGGACAAATTCAGCGATGTAGTCGTAAACCTGCCGCTGCCGCTTGGTAAGCGCCATACCTAACCCCCAGACGGGAATTACGCGTAAGTATCAGCGAATAAAAGGCGAATGTCAAGCAGGCAGCTATTAGCAATTAGCTTTTAGCATTTAGTCACCCAGCTAACCGCCAATAGCTAGATGCTAAGAGTTAATTGCTAAAGGCTGAATCAAAACCATTCACTGCGGTAGGCGATCCACCAGCTCAAGACGAGGATGGGCAAGGTAAGGATGAGACTCCACATGAGGGGCAGAGTGAAGTCTGCTATGAGGCCCAGCACCATAAAAATCGCCCAAAAGATTTTCTTTTCCAAGAAGGCCCCCGGGTAATTTTACTTCGGAGTGCGTAGCTATGGGCTGGCTGAAAGAAACGCGAGCGTACATGTACGCATGCGGAAGTACAAGCAGATCAGCTGATTGCTGGGGTAGGTGCCTACGCATACAATAAGCAAGCCCGAGAGAACCACGCTGGAACCTGCTGCGCCGGGGTAAACTCTTCGGAAAATCATGCCGGACGTTTCCAAGCACCTGGAAAAAGCGGAGAAGCACCTGCAAAAAGGGAAACTGGAGCAGGCGCTGGACGAATTCGTCAACGTGCTCGACCTGGACCCCAATGAAGATACGGTCCGGCAGCGCGCCGCCGACATTTGTCTTTCGCTGAATCGCGAGAGGCAGGCCAGCTTGCTGCTTGGAGATGCGTTCGATCATTACCTAGCCGCGGATCGAGTTTCGGAAGCGAGTACTACTTACAAGAAATTGCTGCGGCTTGGCCGGGTAACGGCGGAACGTACCTTCCGATTGGCGCAGTTGTTCGACAAGCACAATTCCCGCCGCGATGCGCTGGAAGCCTACGATCAGGCTGCCACTGATTTTCTTGCGCAAGGCCGCAAACAAAGTGCACTCACAGCGTTACGCCGCATGATGGCCCTGGAGCCGAATACCGAAGTCTGCCGGCGCGAGGCGACGCTCGCTGAACAGGTTGGGGATCGAAAGGGTGCGGGCGCCTCTTTCTTCCAACTAGGGCAGTTCCTGCGAAAAGAAGGCAAGACGCCAACGGAGGCGTTCGAGAAGGCATTCGATCTCGATCCGATGAACGGCGATATAGCCGCTGCTTACGCACTGGAATTGATCCAGCATAAAGATGTTGCGGGAGCGGCGAAGGCGCTGAAACCTTTTGCGGATGGAACCGGAGATCGTGCGGATCTGCAAAAGAAATACCTGGAATGCCTGCTGTATCTGAAGCGTCTGGATGAAGCCGAGCCAGTGGCGCTGATGTTGTTCGACAATAATCCGGAGGAAATTGAAGTTGTCGGAAAGATCATCGGGCTCTGGCTAAAAGCGAATGAGAACGTGAAGGCCGCCGAGTTGGCGCGCGAGCTGCAGTCGCATGCGGAAAAAGCCAAGAAGATGCGCGAGTTCCTAGCAATGCTGAATGAGATCGCGCAACAGAATCAGCCAGGGATTGCGTTTCTCGAGTACCTCGGCACCGTCTACAACTCGAACAACCGCGAACATGAATATTGCGAGACGCTGTTGCGACTGTTCGATCTTAATTTTGCCGCGCACAATTTTCTGAAAGCAGCCGATTGTCTAGATCGCGCCGTCGACGTGGATGCGTATGAGTCCGGTCATCAGCAGAGGCTGGAGATGCTGCGCGGGAAAATTGATCCCGGGCGCTACGACCTGATCGGAACGCGTATTGTTTCGGTGCTGAAAACGCAGCCGGCGGAGCAGACGGCGGCTCCTCAAGAGCAGCAGCTCCCATCGACGGACGAAAACGAACCGACGATGCTTGAGGACCTGATGCTACAGGCGGAAATATTTCTGCAGTATTCGATGAAGCCAAAGGCGATGGATCGGATCCAGCGGCTGCATCGGTTGTTTCCGCGTGAAGAAGAAAAGAACGATAAGTTGCGTCACCTTTATGCGAAGGCGGGATTCAGTCCGAAGTACGACGAATCGGCGGCCGCGTCGCAAGTAGCGAGTGAGCAGGCTGGAGCCGCGACGCAGAAGGTGATCGACAACTTCGCGCGCGTGACTGAAATTTCGCGCAACATCGCGCGACAGGGAACGGTGAAGTCGGCGCTGTTCACGACGGTAAACGAAGTGGGACGTCACTGGAATGTGAGCCGGTGTGTCGCGGGATTGGGATCGCCGGATAAACCACCTACGGCGGTGATCGAGTATTGCGCGCCGGGCGTGAAGAAGTCTGATACGGCTTCGCTGGTGAAGATAATTCCGTTCCTGCAGAACCTGTGTATTCAGGCGGAAGGCGCCGTGGTGGTCACGGACACAACGGCGGTGCCGGAACTGAACCCGATTCGCGGTCCGCTGGCGACGCTGGAGATTCGGTCGTTGATGGCGGTACCATTTATCGATGTGAACGAGCACACGGGGATCGTGATCCTGGAGCAATCGGATCGGCAGCGGACGTGGCGCAAGGTGGATGAAGTCGTTCTGAAGACGATTGCGGAGCAGGTGGTGCAGGCAGTCAACAATGCCAAGCTGCGCAGCCTGGTGAAGAATCTCGCCGTGACGGAAGAACATTCGGGCCTGCTGAAAAGGGCGTCGTACCTCGATGTGCTGCTGGCGGAGGTAAGGCGCGCGCAGGTGCAGAAGAGTCCGATCACACTGATGTTGCTTAGCTTCGGCTCTGCCACTGCGATGGTGAAAGAAGCGGGCGAGCCAGCGGTGGAAAGCATGATGCGCGATATAGGGCAGCTGGTGACGTCGAACCTGCGACAGAACGATTCCGCGATTCGATATGACACTGCCTCGGTGGCGCTGATGCTGGCCGATACCGGCGAGAAAAATGCGCTGCTGGTGCTGGATAAGTTACGCAAGCTGATGAGCAGCATCAGGCTGGGTACACATAAAGAAGAGCTGCCGATGGCTGCAGGGATTGCGGAAGTTGTGATTCATCCGCATTTCGAACCGGCAGACATTGTGACTGAGGCCATCAATCGACTGGAAGCGGCGCTGGAGCGCGCGAGACTGGAAGGTCCGAATGGCGCGTTCACTCTGACGGCAGTTGTGCCGGACGCGCATGCGGGCGCTACGGTTTAGCTCTTCTCATTCCTCCTCGAAATTCTTTTCTATTTAAAGGAGCATCCAATCAGAGGTTCTGGGCGGTTGTCGCCTGTCTAATGGCGCTGGTACACTAGCGGGTTTTCGGACGAACGTTCGAGCGGCTCTCTTCTCATTTGTGGGGTAGTGATGACAGACATTGCAATTGTGAGCGGCGTGCGCACGCCGATGGCACGCTATTGCGGGAAACTGCGGGACTTTACCGCGCAGGAACTCGGGGCGGTAGCGGCGAAGGCGGCGATCGAGCGCGCAGGCGTCGAGGCCAACGAGATTGATCATGTGGTCTTCGGTAATGCGCAGCAGACCTCGGGCGATTCGATCTACGGCGCACGGCATGTTGGATTGCAGGCGGGCGTGCCGATCGAGACTCCGGCGTTGACCGTGAATCGGCTATGCGGATCTGGAATGCAATCGCTGGTGTCGGCGGCGCAGATGATCCAACTTGGCGAAGCGAACACGGTGCTGGCGGGCGGGATGGAGTCGATGTCGCAGGCGCCGCATGTGATCCGCGGGATGCGCTGGGGCGTGGGTCTGGGCGAAGGCAAACTGGAAGATTCGCTGATGGTCGCGTTGCTCGACAGCTACTGCGGTCTGTACATGGCGAACACGGCGGAGTTGTATGCGGAGCAACAGGGGATCACGCGGGAGATGCAGGACGAGTTTGCTTATCGCTCGCAGCGCCTGGCGGGCGAGGCGCAGAAGGCGTGCCGGTTGAGCGAGGAGATCACGCCGGTGCCGTTGCGTAACAAGAAGGGCGAGGCGACGGGCGAGATGTTTACGGCCGATGATCATCTGCGTCCGGAGACTACGCTCGAGGCGTTGCAGAAGCTGCGTCCGTCGTTCGGAAAAAACGGAACGGTGACGGCGGGCAATGCCAGCGGTATTGTGGACGGCGGCGCGGCGACGGTTCTGATGAAGATGGACGACGCACAGAAGCGCGGACTGAAGCCGCTGGGGCGGATCGTGAGCTGGGGGATTGCTGGAGTGGATCCGAAGATCATGGGATCGGGTCCGGTGCCGTCGTCGCGAGCGGCGCTGAAGAAGGCTGGACTAAGGCTCGAGGATATCGATCTGATTGAAGCGAACGAGGCGTTCGCGGCGCAGTATCTGGCGGTAGAAAAAGAACTGGGATTGGATCGCGAGAAGGTGAATGTGAATGGCGGCGCGATCGCGCTGGGGCATCCGCTGGGCGCGACGGGCACGAGACTGGTGATCACGCTGTTGTATGAGTTGCGACGACGCAAGAAGAAGTACGGGCTGGCGACGGCGTGTATTGGCGGTGGGCAGGGGATCGCGATGGTGGTGGAAGCGGCGAACTGATTCACCGCAGAGGACGCGGAGAGCGCAGAGAAAAGCGGGCCACGGATCTCACGGATAGTACGGATATAGAAAAACCAGAAAAGATCCGTGAATATCTGTGTAATCGGTGGTCAGGTTTTAGGAGATCGAATGGCGATCAAAAAAGTTGGCGTGTGTGGTTGCGGGCTGATGGGATCGGGGATCGCGCAGGTGAGCGCAATGGCCGGATTCGACGTTACGGTGCTCGAGGCAGAACAGCGATTCCTCGACAAGGGCTTTGCGGGAATTGAAAAGTCGTTGGCGAAGTTTGCCGAGCGTCCGGTGGAGAAGGGCGGCATCACCGCGCAACAGAAAGAAGAAATCCGCAGGCGACTGAAGGGCACAACCAAGGCTGAAGACCTCGCCGATTGCGACATTGTGATCGAAGCCATCATCGAGAATGTGCCGGACAAGAAGAAACTGTATGAGCGGCTGGATGCCGTGGTGAAGAAAGATGCGATCTTCGCGACGAATACATCGTCGATTTCGGTAACCGAGTTGATGACCGCGACGAAACGGCCGGAGCGATTTGTCGGGCTACACTTTTTCAATCCGGTGCCGCTGATGAAGTTGGTGGAAGTGGTGCGCACGATCGCGACGGATCCCGCGGTGTACGAGAGTGCGTACGCGTTTGCGAAGAAACTCGGCAAGGTTCCGGTGCGAACGAGCGACAAGACGGGGTTTATCGTGAACCGGCTGCTGGTGCCGTACCTGCTGGATGCGGTGCGTGCCTATGAAGAGGGCGTTGGGTCGATCGAGGACATTGATACGTCGATGAAGCTGGGCTGCGGCTATCCGATGGGACCGTTTACGCTGCTGGATTTTGTTGGGCTGGACACGACGTATTACATCACGCATGTGATGTTCGATGAATTCAAGGAGCGAAGGTTCGCCTCGCCGTCGTTGCTGCGGAGGATGGTGCTGGCGGGGTGGTATGGGCGCAAGAGCGGCAAGGGATTTTACGACTACGCGAATCCGGAGAAGCCGGTGGCGCAGGATGCGGCGTTGCGGGGGATGGCGGAAGAGGCGGCCAAATCTTCAGCCGCAGATTAACGCAGATAAACGCTGATTTCTGAAAAACTGAAAAACTGAAAAACTGAAAAACTGAAAAACTGAAGAAACTGACCGACTCATCGACTGAGAGATCCTGATGGCTTCTAGCGCAGTGGTTCCACCGTACGAGAATCTGCAATATGAGAAGAAGGGCGCAATCGCCCATGTGACCGTGAATCGGCCGAAGGTGCTGAATGCGCTCAATCGTGCCACGATGCAAGAGCTGCGCGCTGCATTCACGGCGGCGAAGGACGATCCGGAGGTGCGGGTCGTGATCCTGACCGGCGCGGGCGAGAAGGCGTTCATTGCTGGAGCGGATATCAATGAACTGGCGAAGCTGAATCCGGTGGAGGCGAAGGAGTACACGCACTGGGGTCAGTCGGTGCTGGATGGGATTGAGAACCTGGGCAAGCCGGTGATCGCGTGCATCAATGGATTCGCGCTAGGCGGCGGGTGCGAATTGGCGATGGCCTGCACGATGCGTCTGGCGAGCGAGAATGCGAAGCTCGGACAGCCGGAGGTGAAGCTCGGAATCATTCCGGGATATGGCGGAACGCAGCGCTTGCCACGATTAGTCGGCAAAGGGCTGGCGATGCAACTGGTGCTGACGGGCGAGGTGATCTCGGCGCAGGAAGCGCATCGGATCGGGCTGGTAAATGAAGTGGTTGCAGCGGCGGAGTTGATTCCGCGTGCCGAAGCGATTGCGCAGAAGATCATTGCGAATGCGCCACTGGCGATTCAGTACGCAATGGAAGCGGTTCATAAAGGGATGGAGATGACGCAGGCAGAGGGGCTGTATCTGGAGGCGACGCTATTCGCGGTGAGCTGCGCGACGGAAGATAAGGCCGAGGGAACGAAGGCGTTCCTGGAGAAGAGGGCGGCTAACTTCAAAGGCAAATAGCCGCTGATCGACGCAGACAGACGCTGATCGAGAATCGATTTCACCCCGAGGAATTCAGACTCAAGATTTCAGATTGAAGATTTGGTTGGCGCGAGAGATTAAAGGGCGGATCAAATCTGAAATCTCAAATTCTCAATCTAAAATTCTGCTGTTCTCTGTGTCTCTGTGGTGAAGGAACTCTGTGGTGAATTCGCTTTCCTGTCTGTGTTACAACTAACTGCGGATGATCAAGTCCTTTCACAAGCTGTTGATTCCCAAATCGGAAGCGGATTATAAGGCGTTGACCGAGTTTTTTTCTGCGCTCGGATTGGCGCGCGGCGAGATGTGGGAAGGACGTCGCAGCAAGGGCATGAAGTTGGAGGTGCCAGAGGCTGGCGTCGAGATCGGCATGGGCGAGGGATTTCCCGATGCCGATCTGGTGATCGAGGCCGATAGCGCCGATCAACTCTACGAAGTAGCGCAGCGGCACGGGTTCAAAGTAGTAGAAGAGATTGGCGATCAAGATTGGGGCGCGCGCATGTTCGCGCTGGAGCTTCCAGGCGGATACGGAAAGCTCGCGATTTTTTCTTACAACTCCGATTGGCGTCATAAGCAGACCGAAGGCGAACTGGATTCGACCGGGCTGCGCGTCGGAATCGTGGTGAGCCGGTTCAATTCGTTCATCACGGAGCGGCTGCTGGCGGGTGCGCTCGATGCGCTGAAGCGCACCGGCGCGAAGAATGAAGATATCGAGATTGTGCGGGTACCGGGAGCGTTCGAGATCCCAAGTGCTTGCCGCACGATGGCAGAGACTGGCAAGTACGACGCGCTGGTTGCGCTAGGCTGCCTGTTGCGCGGCGATACCGCGCACTACGACGTGATCGTAAATGAGGCGACGCGCGGGATCGGGCAGTCGATGCAGGAGACGGGCGTGCCGCATGGCTTTGGCGTGCTGACCTGCGATACGCTCGAACAGGCGATTGATCGCGCGGGATTGAAAGCTGGGAATAAAGGTTGGGAAGCGGCGCTGGCGGCGGTGGAGATGGCGACGCTCAAGAAGAAACTGGTGGCGAAATGATCCCACCTCTGCCAAAAGAAGGCAGAGATGGGGCACCCAGAGTTTTCTGATCCCACCCATGCCAAACGAGGGCAAGGGTGGGGCACCCGCATAATGACGAGAATGGGTACGAGGCGCAAATCCCGGGAACTGGCTCTGCAGATGCTTTTTCAGGCTGATATGGGGAAGCAGTCGCCCGAGCAGGTCCGAAAGACGTTCTGGGGGGAGCGTAAGGATCTGGAAGAAGGCGTGCGCGGTTTTGCCGATGATATTTTTCGGGTGGCTACGGATCGGTCTAACGAGATCGATAAGCTGATTGAGACCCATGCCGAGAACTGGCGCATGGAGCGCATGGCGGCGGTCGATCGGAACGTGATGCGGGCAGCTGTGGCGGAATTTGTGGGTTTTCCGAAGACGCCTGCGCCCGTCATCATCAATGAGGCGCTCGAGATTGCGCGTAAATTTTCCAGCCCTGAATCCGTCAACTTCATTAATGGCGTGTTAGATAGTGTGGCGAAGGATTTACAGAAAAGACAGGTATGACGATGAAGTGGTCCGATGAAGCGAATTCGATCGTAGAGGAGTTGTTGCGCGATATTCCGGCGCCGGTGCGTCCGGAGGTGCAGGAGGCGGCTTCGAGTCGCGCCGAGGGACTGGCGGGCGACGACGGCGAGGATGAGGTCTCGATGGAGACAGCAGTGCGGGCGTTCATCGAGAGCACTCCGTCGGACCTACGGAACCGACTGAAGCATGCGCTGACCTATCATGGGATTGATCCGGAAGAGTACGACGAGGCGTTTTCGTCTTAAAGCAGTGATTAGTGGCTAGTGGTTAGCTGGTAGCAAGTAGCGAAGGTCAAAGCCGGAGTCGAAGGCCTGTCCTGACCGAAGTGGAAGGATCGGCTGCGCCACGTGAGTTGTGGCTGAATTCAGAAAATCGATGGTTTGCATCGGGCTTTTCGAATCGAGCATTGACGGTCCCAGCCCTAGTTGTTATATTTATATGGTTCTGCGAGTAAGTTTAGCCTGTCTGTAGCACCCCGGTTTTACCAGGACGCTAAGCAGCTGAGCTGTAAAGGGTAAGTCCAGAACGGATTTGCTTTCTGTTCTGCGTCACCTCGCTGAAAGTGCCTGCGCTTCCTCCGGCCAACGGGGGGTATGCAGGCGAAACAGGGAACGAAACGGAGTTTCTCGGTTCGCAGAAGCCACCGTCGCCGCCCTGATCTCAAGAAGCAATTTCTCCGGTGCGCTTAGGCGCAAGGGGGAAGTATGGCGTGAAGAGCGCCAGCCAGGCTCGGAATAAGCCAGGTCAAAGGAAGTCGCGCCCGATCGCGGCGCCGCGCGCTGGATTGTGTGTTCGGCGGCGGGCAAGCGCGGGCTATGCGTAAAGGAGCAGCAAAGAGTGCCTACCTTCAATCAGTTAGTGCGGAGCGGCCGGTCGGCGCCGAAGTACAAGACGGCGAGTCCGGCATTGCAGGGATCCCCGCAGAAGCGCGGTGTTTGCACCCGCGTGTACACGCAGACGCCGAAGAAGCCGAACTCAGCGCTGCGCAAAGTTGCGCGTGTTCGTCTGACGAATGGAATTGAAGTCACGACCTACATTCCTGGCATCGGCCACAACCTGCAGGAGCACTCGATTGTGCTGATCCGCGGGGGCCGTGTGAAGGATCTGCCGGGCGTGCGTTATCACGTGGTGCGCGGAACGCTGGATGCGGTGGGTGTTGCCAATCGCAAGCAGAGCCGTTCGAAGTACGGTGCGAAGCGCCCGAAGGCGTAAGGACTGTCGTTAGTCATTGGTCGTTAGTCGTTGGCTAACGGCAAAGGTTCCGAGCTCCAGCGGGATAGCTGAGAGCCGAAAGCTAAGAGCTGAAAGCAAATTTTAGATTTATGCCAAGAAAAGGTCACATTTCAAAGCGCGGGACGGAGTCGGATCCGGTCTATAACTCCACGCTGGTAACGAAGTTCGTCAATTCCATGATGTGGCAGGGCAAGAAAAGCACTGCCTCCGGCATCTTCTACGACGCCATGGAAAAGCTGCAGGAAAAGGGCGGCGACGAGGCTATCAAGATTTTCAAGAAGGCCGTCGAGAACACCAAGCCCCTGCTGGAAGTGAAGACCCGCCGCGTAGGCGGCGCCAACTACCAGGTGCCGGTGGAAGTGAATCCCGACCGGCGTACGTCGCTGGCGATTCGCTGGATCATCAGTTATGCCCGCGCTCGCGCCGAAAAGGGCATGACCGACAAGCTCACCAACGAATTGCTGGATGCGGCCAACGGTCGCGGCGGCGCGGTGAAGAAGCGGGAAGATGTGCATCGCATGGCGGAAGCCAACAAAGCATTTGCACACTACCGGTGGTAATCGGCGTTTTTGCTAACGACTAAAGACGAACGACTGAAGTTTTAGAACGACTGAAGTTGGGGTGAGGGACCGGCCCTCTTTTTATGAGCCGGTAAAGGACTAGAAGTGGCGAGACAAGTTCCATTAGCGCGTTGCCGGAATATCGGCATCATGGCTCACATCGACGCGGGTAAGACCACGACGACGGAGCGCATCCTGTTCTACACGGGGCGGACCCATCGCATCGGCGAGGTGCATGAGGGAACCGCGACCATGGACTGGATGGAGCAGGAGCAGGAGCGCGGTATCACAATTACCAGCGCCGCTACCACCTGTACCTGGCGCGATGTACGAATCAACATTATTGATACGCCTGGCCACGTGGATTTCACGGCCGAGGTGGAGCGATCGCTGCGCGTGCTCGACGGCGCGGTCGCGGTGTTCGATGCCGTTCATGGCGTCGAGCCCCAGTCGGAAACCGTGTGGCGACAGGCCGATAAGTACGGTGTTCCGCGCATTTGCTTTATCAACAAAATGGACAAGACGGGCGCCGACTTTGAGCATGCGATGGATACCATCCGCAAGCGCCTGAATGCGCGTCCGGTTGCGATCCAACTGCCGGTTGGTCAAGAGGCTGCTTACAAAGGCGCCATCGATCTGTTTGAGATGAAGGCCCACATTTACAACGACGAGACCATGGGCGCCGAGTACGAGATCGAAGAGATTCCGGAAAGCCTGATGAAGAAGGCGCAGGCCTTCCACAATCAGATGGTCGAATCGATCGTCGAGAACGACGATGAATTGCTGCATAAGTACATGGAAGGCGAAGTCATTTCGCCCGCCGAACTGAAGGCTTCGCTGCGCAAGAGCACGATTGCACTGAAGGTGTTCCCGGTGATCTGCGGAACAGCTTTCAAGAATAAAGGCGTACAGCCACTGCTCGACGCCGTGGTGGACTTCCTCCCGTCTCCACTCGACGTTCCCGCAATTAAGGGCGTCGATCCTGACAATGGTCAGGAAGTTGAGCGCAAAGCTGAAGACAACGCTCCGTTCTCCGCATTGGCCTTCAAGATCATGAGCGATCCGTTTGTCGGACAGCTCGTGTTCGTCCGCGTGTACTCCGGACATCTGAAGACGGGCGACAGCGTGTACATCGTCAGCAAGCGCCGCTCCGAGCGCATTGGACGCCTGCTGAAAATGCATGCCAACAAGCGCGAAGAAATCAGCGAGATTTATGCGGGCGATATCTGCGCATGTGTCGGACTGAAGAACGTTACGACTGGCGACACGATTTGCGATGAAAGCCATCCAGTACTGCTCGAGTCGATTGAGTTCCCGGCTCCCGTGATTGCGGTTGCTGTCGAGCCCAAGACGAAGGGCGACCAGGAAAAGATGGGTTTGGCTCTGTCGCGATTGGCGCAGGAAGATCCGACGTTCCGTGTAAACACGGATCCGGATAGCGGACAGACGATCATCTCCGGTATGGGCGAATTGCACCTGGAGATCATCATCGACCGCATGATGCGCGAGTACAAGGTCGAAGCCAACGTCGGCAAGCCGCAGGTTGCGTATCGTGAAACGATCCGCAAGGCTTCCGAGGCGGAAGGCAAATTCATCCGCCAGACGGGCGGCCGCGGTCAGTACGGTCACGTGAAGATTCGGCTGGAACCCAACCCGGGCAAAGGTTACGAGTTCGAGAACGACATCACCGGCGGCTCGGTTCCGAAGGAATACATCAAGCCGATCGATAACGGTATCAAGGAAGCGCTCGAAGGCGGCGTTCTCGCTGGCTACGAGATGGTCGATGTGAAGGCTGTCCTGTACGACGGCAGCTACCACGATGTCGACTCCAGCGAAATGGCGTTCAAGATCGCCGGATCGATGGCGTTGAAAGAAGCTGCGCGCAAGGCGAGTCCAGTACTGCTTGAGCCTGTGATGGCGGTGGAAGTGGTGGTTCCGGAAGACTTCATGAGCGCCATCATCGGCGATTTGAACTCGCGCCGTGGCCGCATTGAAGGCATGGAGCATCGCGCTGGTTCGCAGGTGATCCGCTCGTTCGTGCCGCTCTCCGAGATGTTCGGTTATGCGACGCAGATGCGTTCGGCGACCCAGGGACGCGCGACTTTCTCGATGCACTTCGCACGTTACGAAGAGGCGCCGCGTTCGGTGTCGGAAGAAATCATCGCCCGCGTTCAGGGCAAAGCAGTAGGCAGATAAAGATTCGGATTCAGGTTTAGGAGCAAAGAGAATGGCGAAAGAGAAATTTGATCGTAGTAAGCCGCACGTGAATGTGGGGACGATCGGACACATTGATCACGGGAAGACGACGCTGACGGCGGCGATCACGAAGGTATTGTCGAAGCACAACCCGAAGATCCAGTTCCGGTCTTTTGATTCGATTGATAACGCTCCGGAAGAGCGCGAGCGTGGTATCACGATCGCGACCGCGCACGTCGAGTACGAGACGGCCAATCGGCACTACGCGCACGTCGACTGCCCGGGTCACGCCGACTACATCAAGAACATGATCACCGGCGCGGCGCAGATGGATGGCGCGATCTTAGTCGTTGCGGCGACTGATGGTCCGATGCCGCAGACGCGTGAGCACGTGCTGCTTGCCCGCCAGGTCGGTGTGCCTTACATCGTGGTTGCGCTGAACAAGTGCGATGCCGTCGATGATGCCGAACTGCTTGACCTGGTCGAACTCGAAGTACGCGAACTGCTGAAGACCTATCAGTTCCCGGGCGACGATCTGCCGGTAGTACGGCTGTCGGCTCTGGGCGCGTTGAACGGCGAAGAGAAGTGGGAAAAGCAGGTTGACGCGCTGATGGATGCGGTCGACAAGTACGTGCCGCTGCCGGCGCGTGATATCGACAAGCCGTTCCTGATGCCGATCGAAGACATCTTCTCGATCTCCGGACGTGGAACTGTAGTTACCGGCCGTATCGAGCGTGGCAAGGTGAAGGTGGGCGAAGAAGCCGAGATTGTGGGCTTCCGCGAGACGCGCAAGACGGTAGTGACGGGCGTCGAAATGTTCAAGAAGCAGCTGGATGAAGGTCTGGCGGGCGACAATGCTGGTCTACTGCTGCGCGGCACGGCGAAGGAAGACGTGGAGCGCGGGATGGTGCTGGCGAAGCCGGGATCGATCACGCCGCACAAGAAGTTCAAGGGCGAAGTTTACGTGCTGAGCAAGGAAGAAGGCGGGCGTCATACGCCATTCTTCAAGGGCTATCGTCCGCAGTTCTACTTCCGCACGACGGATGTGACGGGAGTGGCGGAGTTGCCGGCGGGCACGGAGATGGTGATGCCGGGCGACAACGTCAGCCTGCAGATTGAGCTGATCACGCCGGTGGCGATGGAAAAGGGACTCCGGTTCGCGATTCGTGAAGGCGGCCGTACGGTGGGCGCTGGCACGATCTCGGAGATCTTGGACTAAGAGTTGAGTACGTGGCGCGGATGGCCCGCGCCACAGTAACAAAACATTGACGGTCGGGACGCAGTAACCCGCAGGTTCTTTGAGACAAAACGAATGATAGGAAAAGAAAGAATTCGCATCCGGTTGAAAGCTTACGACTACAAGATTCTTGATCAGTCGACCGGAGAAATCGTTGAGACGGCGCGGCGTACGGGCGCACAGATCGCTGGGCCGATTCCATTGCCCACGATGAAGAACAAGTACACGGTGCTGCGTTCCCCGCACGTCGACAAGAAGTCGCGTGAGCAGTTCGAGATCCGCACGCACAAGCGGCTGCTCGACATTCTCGAGCCGACGCAGCAGACGGTGGACGCGCTGATGAAGCTCGATCTTCCGGCTGGCGTGGACGTCGAAATCAAAGCATTCGGCAAATAGCCGAACTAAAACCTACAGTGCCGCCAGCGGGTTAACCGCGGGCATGATGAGGGAGAGAAAAGAAAATGGCAGTTCTCGGAATAATTGGAAAGAAAGTCGGGATGACGCAGCTGTTCGATTCGAACGGCGATGTGCGTCCCGCGACCGTGATCCAGGCGGGGCCATGTGTGGTCACGCAGCGCAAAACGGCGAGCAAAGATGGCTACGATGCGGCGCAGATTGGTCTTGTCGAGTTCCTGAAGGAATCGAAGCTGAACAAGGCTGAGCTCGGTCACCTGACGAAGAACGGTCTTCCGCCGGTTCGCATCATTCGCGAAGTCGGAATCGAAGTCGCCGCTCCGGCTGCTGCCGATGGCGATGGGGATAGCACGAAGGTTGGCGATCGCGTGCTGGTCGATATCTTCGATGGCGAGAAGTTCGTTGATATCCAGGGCGTGAGCAAAGGCCGCGGATTCGCAGGCGTAGTTCGCCGGCATCATTTCGCGGGCGGCGCGAAGTCGCACGGTTCGATGTTCCAAATTCCCGGATCGATCGGTTCTTCGGCGTTCCCGTCGCGCGTGTTCAAGGGAATGCGCATGTCGGGTCACATGGGAACGGACAACGTGACGGTGCGCAACCTGCGCGTGCTCGGCGTCGATAAGGACGAGAACCTGCTGGTTCTGAACGGCGCAGTACCCGGACCGAATGGCGGATACGTGATCATCACCAAAGCGAAGAAGCCGCCGAGAGAACGTCGCGGATTTGCGGGTGCGACCACGGTCGATCCGTTGAAGGCTTCGAAGCGAGCCGTGAAAAAGAAGTAGTAAGTGGCCGGTAGCAAGCGGCCAGTAAAGATCCAAGGCAGGCTGTGAACCTGCAACGATTGGAATAAAGATATGGCAACGATTGATGTATTGGACCTGAGCGGCAAGAAGGTGGGCTCGATGGACCTGGCCGATGAAGTTTTCGGCGCGGTCAACGAAGACCTGCTGTGGGAAGCCGTGAAGCAGTACCAGGCCGCCCGGCGAGCCGGAACTCACGCGACCAAAAATAAGAAGCTGGTGTCCGGAGCAGGCAAGAAGCTCTGGAAGCAGAAGGGAACGGGACGCGCCCGCGTGGGCTCGATCCGTAGCCCACTGTGGCGGCATGGCGGTACGGTTCACGGACCTCAGCCCCGCTCTTACGAGTACGCGTTTCCGAAGAAGAAGCTGCTGGGCGCATTACGCTCGGCACTGGCGGCGAAGTTGGCCGACGGCAAGCTGACGGTGGTCGAGAGCTTCGACCTGAAAGAACCGAAGTCGAAGGCGTTCCGCGAGTCGCTGGGGACGTTGAAGGTTGTGACCACGGCACTGCTGGTGGATGGCACGGCTGAGAACAAGAATCTCGAGCTGAGCTCGCGCAACCTGAAGGGTGTGGAGCTGGTAAAAGGGTTCCAGGTTCATCCTTACCACCTGCTGCGATACGACATTGCGATCTTCTCGCGGCCCGCGCTGGAGAAGTTGCAGGAGTCGCTGAAGGCGTCCGCGCCCAAGCGTCAGGCGGAGGTGGCGTAATGAAATCGCCCTACCAGATCATTCGTAAGCCGGTCATCACGGAAAAGGGATTGGCCGTGAAAGAGCGCGAGGGCACGCTGGTTTTCCAGGTAGCGCCGAGCGCCACCAAGACGGAAATCAAGCAAGCCGTGCAGGCAATCTTCAAAGTGAAGGTTGACTCGGTGCGCACCGCGAACTTCCCGGGCAAAGAACGCCGCCGTGGAAAGTTTGTCGGGTTCCGTCCGGACTGGAAGAAGGCGTACGTGCGGTTGAAGACCGGCGAGAAGATGCCGGAGTACGCGCAGAACCTTTAGTCGTTGGTCGTTGGTCGGCAGTCGTTCGCGACCAGTGAGAAGCATGGGAGAGCAAGGTGCTCACCCGATAACGAAGCTGAAAGCCGAAAGCTGACAGCCGAGAGCTAAGAGCTGAATATGGCAATTAAGACATTTAGACCGATCACACCGACGCTGCGATTTCAGACGAAGCTGGTCAACGAAGATTTGACCACCGATCGTCCGCACAAGCCGCTGTTGGAATCCAAGCAGCGCACTGGTGGACGCCGGAACAGCGGTGACATCACTTCGTGGTGGCGCGGTGGCGGACACAAGAAGAAGTATCGCGTCATCGATTTCAAGCGCGACAAGGCGGGAATTCCCGCGACGGTAATCTCGGTCGAGTATGACCCGAACCGCTCGGCGAACATTGCGCTCGTGAGCTATGCCGATGGCGAGAAGCGCTACATCCTGCAGCCGAATGGTCTCAAGGTAGGTCAGAAGATCACCAGCGGCGTTGATGCGGACATCCTGGTGGGAAATGCGCTTCCGCTGCGTAACATCCCCGCCGGTACCACGGTGCATGCGATTGAGCTTCGTCCTGGAAAGGGCGCGCAGATGGCCCGCTCTGCCGGAGCACAGGCACAACTGGTTGCGAAGGAAGGCGATTACGCTCTGTTGAAGCTGCCTTCCGGCGAAACCCGCCGCGTGCTGGTGGACTGCATGGCGACGATTGGCCAGGTGGGCAACCTCGATCACGAGAACGTTACGATCGGCAAAGCCGGACGTACGCGATGGCTGGGCAAGCGTCCGCATAACCGCGGCGTGGTGATGAATCCTGTGGATCATCCACACGGCGGCGGTGAAGGCAAGACCAGCGGCGGACGTCACCCGGTAACTCCGTGGGGCCAACCGACGCGTGGATACAAGACCCGTAACAACAAGCGGACCGACAAATTCATTGTCAACCGCAAGAAGAACAAGTAGCGAACGCTGCGAAGGGAATAGAGCTTAGTTATGGCACGTTCAACGAAAAAAGGGCCGTTCATCGATACACACGTGATTGCCAAGATCAACGGGATGAACGAGCGCAATGAGAAGAAGGTCCTTCGTACCTGGTCGCGGCGTTCGACGGTCGTGCCCGAAATGGTGGGCCACACCATCGCCGTGCACAACGGCAAAAAATTTATTCCGGTGTACATCACCGAGAACATGGTGGGACACAAGCTGGGAGAGTTCAGCTTTACCCGCCAGTTCAAGGGACACTCGGTAAAGGCCGCCACGGAAACCGCGGCGAAGCCGGCCGCGCCGCGCGCGTAACGAAGGTTGAGAGAAGAGACGATGGAATTCAGAGCCGAAGCACGGTACGTACGAGTCTCGCCGCAGAAGGCGCGACTGGTGCTGGACCTGATCAAGGGACGTCGAGTGGAAGAAGCGATGAACACGCTGACTTTCACCAAGAAGGGCATCGCGCCCAATATCAAGAAGCTGCTGCAGTCCGCGATCGAGAACGCGAATTACCTGAGCACAGAAAAAGGTCTCGACGTGGATCTGGACCGGCTGTACGTGAAGAACGCCATCGCCAACGACGGCCCGCGCATGAAGCGCATTCGTCCGGCGCCGATGGGACGCGCGTACCGCTACCAGCGTCGTATTGCTCACCTGTCGATCGTGCTGGCGGAAAAGGCCAGTGGACACGGGGCGACTGCGACGGTAGTGGGCGAGGAAGACGTTCACGCTGCTCCAGCGCGCAAGAAGACTCCGGCAAAGAAAGCAGTCGCGAAGAAGAAAGCGCCTGCGAAAAAGGCCGCTAAAAAGAAGTAACCAGATTTTGTTGACAGCTGCTGATAGCCGGCAGCGATGAGGGGAATGATGGGACAAAAAGTCCATCCATACGGATTTCGGCTCGGCGTAAACAAGCCGTGGAAGTCGCGCTGGTTTGTGGAGCGTGATTACGACAAGCTGTTGCTCGAAGACGTGAAGCTGAAGGATGAGCTGAAAGACAAGCTCAAGTCAGCGGGCGTCAGCTCGATCGAGATCGAGCGTCCAGGCAACAAGCTGCGCATCATCATCCGCACGGCCCGGCCGGGCATCATCATCGGCCGCAAGGGCGCGGAAATCGACAAGCTCAAAGGTGAGCTGCAGAAGCGCACGAACCGCGATGTGTACGTCGACATCCAGGAAGTGCACAAGCCTGAGCTGGATGCGCAACTGGTGGCTGAATCGATCGCGCTGCAATTGGAAAAGCGCGTGGGATTCCGCCGCGCGATGCGCAAGTCGGTGGATTCGGCGCTGCGCTTCGGTTGCAAAGGAATCAAGGTACGCGTGAGCGGCCGTTTGAACGGCAACGAAATCGCGCGCTCCGAGTGGTACCTGCAGGGACGTCTGCCGCTGCACACGCTGCGCGCTGATATCGATTATGGATTCGCGGAAGCGAAGACCACCTACGGCGTGATCGGCGTGAAGACGTGGATCTATCGTGGCGAGATTCTGCCCAGCCGCAAGCGCGAGCCGCAGAAGGCAGTGGGCGCGTTTTAAGAGCAGTCGATAGTCAATAGTCGCTGGTCGTTAGCAAACGACGAACGACCGAAGACAAACGACGAGGATTTTTACTTATGTTGATGCCAAAGAAAGTGAAGTATCGCAAACAGCAGCGCGGACGCCGTGCCGGCAAAGCGTGGCGTGGATCGTCGCTGTCGTTTGGAGATTTCGGGTTGAAGGTGCTGGAGCCCGGTTACATTACCGACCGGCAGATCGAAGCCAGCCGTATCGCGATGACGCGTTTCGTGAAGCGCGGCGGCAAGATCTGGATCCGCCTGTTCCCCGATAAGCCGGTGACGAAGAAGCCTGCTGAAACCCGTATGGGTAAAGGCAAGGGCGCACCTGATCATTGGGTTGCGGTGGTTCGTCCGGGCAAGATCCTGTTCGAGATGGAAGGCGTGACGGTGACCGACGCGAAAGAAGCAATGCGTTTGGCGTCGCACAAGCTTCCGTTGCGGACGACGTTCGTGGCCCGCGAAGGACACGTGTAATTGGAGTTTCAATCGGCTTGAGTAATTCAAGCCGGAAAAGAAAAGAATATGCCGAAATCAGCAGATAAGTTCAGAAACACGACAGACGTCGAACTGAAGCACCAGGAGCGGGAACTGCACGACCAGTTGTTCCGGTTGAAGTTCCAGCTGTCCATGGGCCAGTCGGAAAGTCTGAAGAAGATCCGCGAGCTTCGCAAAGACATCGCGCGGGTCAAAACTATTGCACGGCAGCGTGAGTTGTCCGCCGTCGGGGAGAAGAAGTAATGGCGGAAACAACGAAGCAGGCTTCCACGCGCAAGACGGTGGTCGGCGAAGTGGTCTCGACCAAGATGCACAAGACGATCGTGGTTGAAGTCGATCACAAGAAGGCGCACGCGCTCTATAAGCGAGTGGTGAAGAGCACGAAGAAGTTCTACGCGCAGGACGACAACAACTCCGCGCACGTGGGAGACGTGGTCCGGCTCGAAGAGACGCGCCCGCTCTCGAAGTTGAAGCGGTGGCGGCTGGCGGAAATCATTCGCCGCTCGGCATTGGCTCCCGAAGTAATCGCTGAGGAGAACAAGGCCGCGAGCTAGTGCGGCGGTTGCGCGCGCGAGAGCGCCAGCGCATGAGGAGATGGAACGATGGCAGTGATGATGCGAAGCATGCTCGAAGTGGCCGATAACTCCGGCGCCCGCAAGCTGCAGATGATTCTGCCGCTGGGCGGCCATACCGGACTGGTTGCCGGCCTGGGTGACGTGGTGACCGCGAGTGTGAAGGAAGCTTCGCCCGATGGCCAGGTGCAGAAGGGCAAAGTGGTGAAGGCGGTAATCGTGCGCACCCGTAAAGAACACCGGCGTCGCGACGGTACCTACATTCGCTTCGATCAGAATGCGGCAGTACTGATCAATGAAACCGGCGAGCCAGTTGGGACCCGCGTATTTGGTCCGGTGGCGCGCGAACTTCGCGAGAAGAAGTTCTTGAAGATTGTTTCACTTGCTCCAGAAGTTCTGTAGACGAGTGACGAAGCGCGACGATCGCGCGTAGAGAAGGCTGAGAAATGGCAACGGCAACGACGACAAAGCATAAGACAATCGATATCCGGCGCAACGACACCGTACAGGTGATCTCCGGCCGCGACGCAGGCAAGCAGGGACGCGTGCTGCGCATTATCCCGAAGACGGCCCGGGTTCTGGTAGAGCACGTTTCGATGGTGAAGAAGCACGTGCGCCCGAATCCGCAGCGCAACATCAAGGGTGGCATCGCGGAGCAGGAGAGCCCGGTAGCGGTCTCGAACGTGATGCTGGTTTGCAGCGGCTGCAATCGTCCGACGCGAGTTGCACACGAGTTGCGCGGCGATCGCAAGATGCGCGTTTGCAAGAAGTGCGGCAACACGCTCGACAAGGCATAAAAAAATCGGATACGCTCCGAAAATGATGACCCCACGAAACGGTAACCACTCCGAGGACCGTGGGAGAAGGTAGAAGCAGAGCAATGGCAGATAAGAAAGATAACAAGCAGCAGAAGCAGCAAAAACCGCAGAAGGCGGCGGCTGCGGCAGAGCCCGAGCAGCAGGGCAAGGGCGGACGTCCGAAGGCGAGTAACGCAAGTTCGGCGCGGCTGCGGTTCCGGTATCAGAAGGAAATCGCTCCAGCGCTGATGAAGGAATTCGGCTGGACGAATCCGATGGCGGTTCCCAAGGTTGAGAAAGTAATCATCAACATGGGTGTAGGCGAAGCGACACAGAACGCCAAAGTGCTCGATCCTGCAGTCAATGAGCTTGGCCAGATTACCGGACAGAAGCCGGTAGTGACACGCGCGAAGAAATCGATTGCGGCGTTTAAGGTGCGCGAAGGCATGCCGATTGGCGCGATGGTGACGTTGCGTGGCGACCGCATGTACGAATTCCTGGATCGCCTGTTGAATGTGGCGCTTCCACGCGTGCGCGACTTCCGCGGTGTTTCGACGAAGTCGTTCGATGGACGCGGAAATTACACGCTGGGTCTGCGCGATCAGCTGATCTTCCCGGAGATTGATTACGCGAAGGTCGACAAGATGAAGGGTATGAACGTGACGATTGTGACCACGGCGAAGTCGGACGACGAAGCGCGTGCGTTGCTGAAGCACATGGGCATGCCGTTCCGGGCATAAGAGTTTCGAGTCAGAAGGAACAAAAGGATTTCATGGCAACTACAGCAAAACGAGTGAAGGACGCAAAGAAACCCAAGTTCTCGTCGCGGAAACACAACCGCTGCCAGATCTGTGGACGTCCCCGCGCATTTTTGCGCAAGTTTGGACTCTGCCGCCTCTGCTTCCGCCTATTGGCGTTGCGTGGCGACATTCCAGGGGTAATGAAGTCGTCCTGGTAAAACCGTCGGTGGTCGATAGTCGGTGGTCGTTAGCTCGACCGCGAACGGCTAGCGACAAACGACTAACGATAAGAATCAGTTCCGTCATCGCCAGGTTCTCCCGCAGGGAGCGAACGGGTGACGTAAGGAGAAACAAAGCATGACCGATCCGGTCGCAGATTTCCTGACGCGTGTTCGTAACGCGATTGGGGCAAGACAGCAGAAAGTGGATGTGCCGGCTTCGCGCCTGAAGCTTGATATCGCCCGTATTCTCAAGGAAGAGGGTTATATCTCGAATTTCAAGCCGACCGAAGAGAACGGGCAGAAGCTGGTCCGCGTGTACCTGAAGTACGGCAACAACAACGAAGCCGCGATCAGCAATCTGAATCGCGTGTCGAAGCCTGGCTGCCGCGTATACGTCGGACGTACCGAGATCCCCCGCGTACTGGGTGGATTGGGGATCAACATCCTGACTACGCCGAAGGGCGTGATGACGGGACGCCAGGCGCGCAAAGAAGGCGTGGGCGGCGAGATCCTCTGCGAAGTTTGGTAGTTAGTCTGTCAGTCTCTCAGTCGCTCAGTCTGTCAGCTTAAGGACTGAAAGACTGATCGACTGAAAGACTGAAACAGCTGAAAGCGGGCAAACCCGCCATTTAAGCGAGAGAAGAGCAAATGTCGAGAATTGGAAAAAAGCCGATAGCCGTTCCCAAAGACGTGAAGATTGCCATCACTGGCAACGTGGTGACGGTACAGGGTCCCAAAGGGAAGCTGGATACGACGGTTCCCGAGGGCGTGAAGTTTGAGCAGAAAGACGGCCAGTTGCTGGCTGTCCGCGAAGATGATTCGCGTGCAGCCGTCCACGGACTGGCGCGCGCGTTACTGAACAATGCGGTGCACGGCGTGACCACCGGCTGGGCGAAGGAATTGGAAATTGTCGGCATCGGTTATAAGGCCGAGTTGAAGGGCAAGGATGTAGTGGTATTCAATCTTGGATACTCGCACCCAATTGAGTATCCGCTGCCTGGTGACATTCAGGCCGTTGTCGATGCCAAGCAGACCCGCCTTACGGTGAGCGGAATCAATCGCCAGAAGGTTGGACAGGTTGCCGCCGAAATGCGCAGCTTGCGTCCACCTGATCCGTACAAGAACAAGGGCGTGCGCTACTTTGGCGAGAAGTTGAAGAAGAAGGTTGGAAAAACCGGAGCGAAGTAATTCGGGCTAGTGGCCTGAAGAGAAGCTCTGCCCGGTACAGAAACCCGGGATAGGAAAAGACAAATGTTTACGAAGACAGCAAAGAATCAAATTCGGCAGCGGATTCACGATCGTATCCGTAAGAAGGTTTTAGGTACGGCGGAACGCCCGCGCCTGAGCGTCTATCGCTCGGTCAATCACATTTACGCGCAGGTCATTGACGATCTGAATGGCGTCACGGTTGTGGCGGCCAGCACGGTCGAAGGCGAGAAGGCCAACAAGACCACCGGTGGCAACGTCGCTTCGGCGAAGGAAGTCGGAAAGCGCATCGCTGAGAAAGCCAAGCAGAAGGGCGTCACGAAAGTGGTGTTCGATCGTGGTGGCTATCTGTATCACGGGCGCATTAAGGCGCTGGCCGAGGCGGCTCGTGAAGCCGGACTGAAGTTCTAGCAAGTTCCAGGAATCGAGAGTAACGAATGCCAACAGTGAAGAAAAAGATCGACGCGGGAAACTTCAACCTGAAAGACCAAGTGGTTTCCATCAATCGCGTCACCAAGGTCGTCAAAGGCGGTAAGAACCTTTCGTTCGCGGCGCTGGTAGTGGTGGGCGATCCCTCGGCCGCCGTGGTTGGATACGGGTCCGGCAAGGCGAAGGAAGTGCCGCAGGCTATCCGCAAAGGAATCGAAGCGGCGAAGAAGAACCTGATCAAGGTGAACTTGACGCATACGACGGTTCCACACCTTAGCCTGGGGCGGTTCGGATCCGGCAAAGTGCTGTTGAAGCCGGCTCCGGAAGGAACGGGCGTGATTGCTGGTGGCGCGGTGCGCGCGGTGATGACCGCCGCGGGCGTGCAGAACGTGCTGACCAAGTCGATCGGCACAACCAACCCGCATAACGTGATCAAGGCGACCTTCGATGCGCTTACCAAACTGCGTGATCGTCAGGAAGTCGCTGCCAGTCGCGGCAAGTCGGTGGAGGAGCTGTAATCATGGCCGCAAAAGCAAAGCAGATGCTGAAATTGAAGTGGGTGCGCTCTGGAATCCAGGCGCCGGTGAAACATAAGCTGGTCATCAAGGGACTGGGCTTCACCCGTTTGAACCAGGTGATCGAGCGCGAAGACTCGCCTTCGATCCGCGGCATGGTTGCCAAGATACCGCACCTGGTCGTCGTGGTGGGAAGCAACGCGGAGTAAGTGCAGACTAGCGGCTTAGGTTGTGATGCGTAGCTGGTAGCTAGTTGCTGGGAACTAAGAGCCGAGAGCTGAAAGCTGAAAGCCGAGACCTGACAGCTGATATTGAGAGAAATTAATGAATTTATCGACATTACGAGCACCGAAGAAGGCAAACGAGAATAAAAAGCGCGTAGGCCGCGGCATGGGATCGGGCATGGGCAAGACGTCGACCCGTGGTCATAAAGGACAAGGTTCACGCAGCGGTTCGCGCCTGATGCGCGGTTTTGAAGGCGGCCAGATGCCGCTTCACCGCCGATTGCCGAAGCGCGGCTTTACCAACATCTTCCGCACCGAGTACACCGTAGTGAACGTGGAGCAGTTGGGCAAGCTGGGCGAGAAGAACATTACGTTGGAGACTTTGAAGTCTGCCGGACTGGTAAATGGCAAGAATCCCCTGGTAAAGGTTCTGGGGAATGGCGAATTGACGTCGGCCATAACGGTTCAGGCACACAAGTTTTCCAAGTCCGCACAGGAGAAGATCACCAAGGCGGGCGGCAAAGCAGAAGTTTTATAACGGAGAGGGTCCCGGGTATTCCGGGCCCGAACCGATGGGGTTGAGGTTTCCCAAAATCGATGTTGGAAAAACTGGCAAACATATTCCGAGTTCCGGACCTGCGGAAACGCATTTTTTTTACGCTTGGGTTGCTGGCTGTGTATCGTCTCGGCGGACACATTCCCACGCCCGGAATTAATGCCGATCTCCTGCAGCAGTTCTTTGAACAGAATCGCGGCACCATGCTGGGGTTCGTCGATCTGTTTAGCGGCGGACAGCTTCGCCGTCTCACGATCTTCGCCCTGGGCATCATGCCCTACATCACTGCGTCGATCATCCTTCAATTGCTGACCGTGGTTTATGAGCCACTGGCGAAGCTGCAAAAGGAAGGCGAACTCGGGCGCAAGAAGATCACGATGTGGACGCGCTATCTGACCGTCATTCTCAGCGCCATGCAGTCGTTGGGAATTGCGATCACGCTGGAGAAGCAGACCAGCGCCGGCGCAGCGTTTGTTACCAATCCCGGCTGGGGATTTGTACTGATGACGATGCTGACCTTGACGACGGGCAGCGCGTTCATCATGTGGCTGGGCGAGCAGATTACCGAACGCGGTATCGGCAACGGTATGTCACTGCTGATTTTTGCAGGCATCGTGGTTGGATTGCCGCGCGGCGTACTTGACCTGGTTGAGAAAGTTCGCACCGATGCGTGGGGCGTGTTTACGGCTCCGGCGATGATCGCCCTGATCGCGCTGATGATTGCGGTGGTGGCGTTCATCGTTTTCGTGGAACGAAGCGAGCGACGAATACCCGTGCAATATGCGAAGCGCGTGGTTGGACGCAAGATCATGGGCGGACAGAGCACGCACCTGCCTTTGCGCGTGAACTCCGGCGGCGTGATGCCGGTGATCTTTGCTTCATCGCTCTTAACATTGCCGCAGACTGCGGGATTCTTCCTCAAGGACAACCGGTTTTTCGGGCCGTTGATCCGGAACCTGGCTTGGGGCGAGCCGCTGTACACGGTTCTGTACGTGGTGGGGATCATCTTCTTTGCGTACTTCTATGTGTCGATCGTCTTCAATCCGAATGACGTTGCCGACAACATGAGGAAGTACGGTGGATTTATCCCGGGCATCCGACCGGGTGCGCGCACGGCGAATTTCATCAATGAAGTGCTGACCCGCATCACCCTGGTGGGCGCGCTTTACTTGATCATCATTTCGCTGATTCCGGAGTGGATGATTGCTGGAATCCACCTGAATCACTTGCCGGTGTGGCTGGGCGGCAATATGTTTGAGCATTTGCCTGCCTGGGTGACGAACGGATTAGGCGTGACGTTCTACTTTGGTGGAACTTCGCTGCTGATCGTGGTGGGCGTCGCCATGGATACGGTGCAGCAGATTGAGGCGCAGTTGATCATGCGTCACTATGAAGGTTTCACGCCGCGAAGCGGAAGAATCCGCGGTCGCAGGGCGTGGTAGTTGGTTGAAGTTCGGCAAACGGGTAAGTACACAGGGTAGGTAGTAGGCGTCACAATGCAACGTGACGCAGTTAATGTCGTGAGCAGCATGCGGCGGGCTAGAGTGGACCGACCCCAAGCTGTGCGTGAGAAGCTTCCGCGCAGCAAATTTTGGGTCAGGGACATATGCGATGCAAGCCGAGGCTGCTGCTACGTTAGTCGATCCGAAAACACTGATGATCGGAGCCCTGATACTGCTCGGAGCGCCGGGAGCCGGCAAAGGTACCCAGTCGAAGTTCATCTCGACCCGGTACGGCATCCCCCAGATCTCAACGGGAGACCTGTTGCGAGAGAACGTGCGCAACGGCACCGAATTGGGGATGAAGGCCAAGTCCGTCATGGAACGCGGGGAACTGGTTCCGGACGATCTGGTGCAGGACATGCTGGCCAAGCGGATTGAGACGGGCGGCGACGCGGATCGCGGGTTCATTTTGGATGGTTTCCCGCGCACTTTGCCGCAGGCCAAATGGCTGGATCGTTTTTTGGAAAAGTGGTCGGTCAGGCATGGCGAGTCCTGGGCGGCTCCGGTTGTGATCAGCATAACTGTCGGGTATAATCAGTTATTGCGGCGGCTCACCGGGCGTCGTTCTTGTCCCACCTGCGGGCGGATCTACAACATTTATTTTCAGCCACCTCGGATTGCCGATCTTTGCGATATTGACGGCTCGAAGCTGATTACGCGCCGGGACGATTGCGAAGAAGTGATCTCCGAACGCCTGAAGGCGTATGAGCGGCAAACGTTACCCTTGACGGAGTATTACCGCGCCAAGGGCAGTTTGCATGAAGTGAATGGAGATCAGGCGACCGACGCGGTAACTGCGGCAGTGATGGGAATACTCGAGAATGGCGATAGTTTGTAAGTCGCCGGCAGAGATCGAGAAGATGCGGCGAGCCGGACAGATTGTCCGGCAAGTGCTGGATGAGCTGGCAAAGCAAGTAGCTCCTGGCATGACGACCATGGATCTCGAGCGCACGGCCGAGCGCAGAATCAAAGAGTTAGGCGCGAAGCCGGCGTTCAAGGGGTATTACGATTATCCCTGCGTGCTGTGCACCTCGATTAATCAGGAGATTGTGCACGGCATTCCCTCTGAGAAGCGCAAGCTAAAAGAGGGAGATATCGTCTCGATCGACTGCGGGGTGGTGCTGGACGGCTACTACGGCGATTCGGCGATCACGGTACCGGTTGGAGATGGGCAGTCGGAGCAAACGCAGAAACTGCTGCAGGTGACGCGAGATTCGCTGTACCGCGGTATCCAGGCGGCGCTGATTGGGAACTCGATTGGCGATGTTGGAGCGGCAGTTCAGGAGTTTGTGGAAGCTGCCGGGTTCAGCGTGGTTCGCGAGTTTGTAGGGCATGGGATCGGAACAAAGCTGCATGAAGATCCACAGGTCCCGAACTTCGGAACCCGTGGCCATGGAGCCAAGCTGCGGCAGGGCATGGTGATCGCGATTGAGCCGATGGTGAATGTCGGCAAGCCGGGAGCCAAGGTGCTCGCGGATCACTGGACGGCGGTGACCGAAGACGGCAGCATGAGCGCGCACTTTGAGCACTGTGTGGCGGTAACTGAAGACGGACCGGTGATTTTGACGCAGTAGCCAAGAAAATTCAGTTTTAAGGAATGCATGAGTAAGGAAGACGCGATTGAAGTAATGGCAGTAGTGATTGAACCGCTGCCGAATGCGATGTTCCGGGTTGAACTGGAAAATAAGCACCAGGTTCTAGCGCACGTCTCCGGAAAGATGCGCAAGAACTTCATACGAATTTTGCCGGGAGACAGAGTAGCTGTGGAGCTTTCCCCCTACGATCTCACCCGCGGACGTATCGTCTATCGATACAAATAAACAGGCAATCGAATCAGGAAACGGACTTATGAAGGTACGGGCGTCAGTAAAGAAGATTTGCGACAAGTGCAAGGTGATTCACCGCAATGGCGTGGTTCGCGTGATTTGCGACAATCCTAAGCACAAACAGAGACAGGGATAACCAGTCGATAGTCGGCAGTCGTTGGTCGATAGCAAGAGCGGCCAGCGGCGAGGGAATAGCAAACGACCAACGACCAGAGACTAAGGACTAAGAATTATGGCACGCATTGCAGGTGTTGATCTTCCGCGCAACAAGCACACAGTGATTGCGCTGACTTACATTTACGGCATCGGGAATTCGCGCGCGAAGAGGATTCTGGCGAGCGCCAATGTCGATGGCGACAAGAAAATTCAGGATCTCGGCGAAGACGAAGTAAACCGTATCCGCCAGGTCATCGAGAACGAAGGCGATGTTGAAGGCGATCTTCGCAAAGATATCTCGATGCACATCAAGCGGTTGATCGAGATCGGCTCGTATCGCGGATACCGTCATCGCCGCAGTTTGCCGGTTCGCGGACAGCGCACGCACACCAATGCACGCACTCGTAAGGGTCCGCGCAAGGGCACGGTCGCCAACAAGAAGAAGACGGCGGCAAAGACATAGTCGGTTGTCGCTGGTCGTTAGTCGTTGGCCAGCATGGATCAAATTTCTAGCCAGCTAAAGGCCAATGAGCTGATAGCTGAGAGCTGAGAGCTAAAGAGAATGGCAAAAGCACAAGCCGGCGCTGCGGCGTCGGAAAAGAAGGGCAAGAAGAAGACGTTCAAACGCCGTGAGCGCAAGAACGTTCCTTTCGGTCTGGTACACATCCAGGCGTCGTTCAACAACACCGTCGTGACCATTACGGACTCCGAGGGCAACACGCTGGCGTGGAAGAGCTCAGGCTCGCTCGGCTTCCGCGGATCCCGCAAGGGCACTCCGTTTGCCGCGCAGCAGGCCGCAATGAACGCTGCCAATATGGCGCGCGATCACGGCGTGCGCAGCGTAGAAGTGCGCGTCAGCGGTCCGGGATCAGGTCGCGAGTCGGCCATTCGCGCCCTGGCTGCGGCTGGAATCGAAGTCCGCAACATTAAGGACGTCACGCCGATTCCGCACAACGGCTGCCGCCCGCCGAAACGGCGCAGGGTTTAATTGCGTTTCGAGTTTCACGTTTCGCGTTTCACGAAGAGCGCGAACAACGTGAAACGGGGAACGTGAAACATGAAACGGTTTTTGTGATCGGGACGACAGGAGGATGCCACTCCCGTAAACCGATCCGTATTAAAGGAGAAAACGTTGGCAAGATACAAAGACGCAGTCTGCAGACTTTGCCGCCGCGAGGGCATGAAGTTGTTCCTCAAGGGCGCAAAGTGTTTCAGCGACAAGTGCCCCATCGAAAAGCGCAACTACGCACCTGGCCAGCACGGCAAGGACAAGAAGACGAAGGTGGTCGGCTACGGCCTGCAGCTTCGTGAAAAGCAAAAAGCGAAGCGCATCTATTTCGTTGGCGAGAATCAGTTCCGCAACTACTACGAAGGCGCATCGCGCTCCCAGGGCGTAACCGGCGAACTGCTGTTGCAGCAGTTGGAACGCCGTCTCGACAACATCGTTTATCGCATGGGATTCGCCGTTGCCCGCCGTCAGGCGCGCCAGTTGGTGCGTCATGGACACATCGCCGTGAATGGCCGCAAGGTCACCATTCCTTCTTACGAAGTGAAGGCCGGCGATGAGGTGGTTGTACGCGATCAGGCGAAGAACTCGGAGACGATCAAGGCAGCGGTGGAATACAACAGCCATCAGCCGTCGCCGACATGGCTGGAAGTTGATCGTGAAGGCTTGAAGGGGCGCGTCGCGGCTCTGCCGAAGCGCGAAGACCTCAACCTGCCAGTCAACGAGCAGCTGATCGTCGAACTGTACAGCAAGTAATCACAGGATTCGGCCCACCATCCGGGCCCGAACAGCCTTGTGCAACATAACCCTTTCTGGGCCGATAGGGTGTTGCCTTGAGCCATAGGGACGGGAGGAGAGAAACAAATGCTTTGGAAAGGTTTCCAAAAACCCAAGCGTCTCGCAGTTGATACCGAGACCCAGACCGACAAGTACGGCCGCTTCTGGGCACAGCCCTTTGAGCGCGGCTTCGGAACTACGATCGGCAACGCGCTGCGTCGTGTGCTGCTTTCTTCGATTGAAGGCGCGGCCATTACCGCGGTGAAGATCGAAGGCGTGCTGCACGAGTTCCAGTCGATCCAGGGCGTGGTGGAAGACGCGACCGACATCATCCTCAACTTGAAGCAGGTTCCGTTCAAGCTGAACGGCGAAGGTCCGAAGGCGATCTATCTGCGTGCCGAGCAGCCGGGTGTAGTTACTTCGGCCATGATCGAAGCCGATGCCGACGTCGAAGTCCTCGACAAAGACGTCTACATCGCAACGGTCAGCGAAGGCGGCAAGCTCGACATGGAAATGCGCCTGAAGCGCGGTCGCGGATACGTCTCGGCTGACAAGAACTTCGACGAGGATCTTGGACTTGGGTTTATTCCGATCGATTCTGTGCACTCCCCGGTTCGCAAGGTGAACTACACGGTGGAAGCTGCCCGTCTCGGTCAGATTACGGATTACGACAAGCTCACGCTGGAAGCATGGACCAATGGTTCGGTGAGTCCGGCGGATGCGGTTGGACTGGCAGCGAAGCTGGTGAAGGATCACATGAGCATCTTCATCAACTTCGAGGAAGAGATCGAAGATCGCGCCACTCCGAGCGAAGATCGCAGTCGCGGTCCGCAGATCAAGAACGAGAACCTGAACCGCTCCGTGGAAGAGCTGGAGCTTTCGGTTCGCAGCTATAACTGCCTGAAGAACGCGAATATTCAGACCATCGGCGAGCTGGTCCAGAAGACCGAAGCCGAAATGCTGAAGACCAAGAACTTCGGGCGCAAGTCGCTGAACGAGATCAAGGAAATCCTGGCCTCGATGGGATTGAGCCTGGGCATGAAGATCGACGAGCACGGCAATGCCGTACCTGGCGCTCCGCCCGCTCCCAGCCTGAGCTCGGGATTCGGTGGTTTCGGCGACGGAACCCATTAATCGGGTAAGTTGGTAATCGGGAAATCGGGTAATCGGTCGTACTGCGAGCGATTGCCCGGTCCCGCAAGTTTCGAGCCGCACGATAGCGGCCCCAAGAAAGTTTGAAGGACTAGATCATGCGTCATCTTAAAGCAGGATGGAAGCTGGGACGTAACACGAGTCATCGCCGCGCGCTGCTGCGCAACCTGGTGACCTCGCTGATTCTGGAAGAGCGCGTCGAAACCACCGTTACCAAGGCCAAGGCAATGCGGCCCGAGGTGGAAAAGATGATTACGCTCGGCAAGCGTGGCGACGTCAGTGCGCGCCGGCTGGCCGCGGGATATCTCACGACCGCCGAGGCCGTGACCCGGCTATTTGACACCGTTGCTCCACGTTTGGGCGACCGCAATGGCGGCTATCTCCGTATCGTTCGCACTGGATTCCGCAAGGGTGATGGCGGCGAGACGGCCTTCATCGAACTGGTTGGCGCTGAGCAGATCATCGACGAGCGGCGCCAGAAGCGTGCCGACGCTCGTGCCAAGCGTGCTGAGGAAGCCCGCAAGGCCATGGAAGAGGCCCAGGCTCAGCAGGGTGGCGAAACGCCCGCTGCTGGCGACGGGGGCGAAGCCAAAGAGTAGTTCAAGCCTTTTCTTTTCAGTGAAACCGCACCTTTTGGGTGCGGTTTTCTTTTGCCCATTTAACACTTCTTCACGATCTTCCGTCTATCCGAGCGCTGGCCAAACGCAACTTCAGGTGAGGGATTGCGTTTCAACTAGTAATTTAAGAAATACGCGTGCCAGGGTCTCAAGCCAGCACGCATCGGATTGGAGAGGTGATATGAAAAACAAGTGGATGGCAGGAGTCCTGGGAGCCGCGTTAGCGATTGGCGTGCCGGTGTTCGCACAGACTTCCGGGGATACCGGTCAGGATAACCCGCAGGCGCAAACCGCGCCGAAGGGATATCGTCATCATGGGAATCGCATGCAGAAGCTCAGTCAGGAGTTGAATCTGACGGCTGATCAGCAGGCGAAGATCAAGCCCATCTTCCAACAGGCACACGCGCAGGCGAAGACGATCCATCAGGATACGACCCTGAATAAAGACCAGAAGATGGCCAAGATGAAAGAACTGCATCAGAACGCCATGGCGCAGATGAATGAAATTCTGACTCCCGAACAGCAGACGCAATTGAAGCAACTGCAGGAGCAGCGTCGAGCGCAGTGGCAGCAACGCCATCAGCAGCAGCAACAGCAGCAACAGACTGCACCGCCAGCTGCACCGGGCGCGTAATCAAGCTTGTTCCATTACCTGAAGGGCAGCGAAAATTGCTGCCCTATTTTTTTGCGCGGCGCCATTTCTTTCTGGACGTCTCGTCATCCAAGTTTCAGATGTCCGGAGTTACGATTGGCATTGGCTGTTGAGTGTCACGATCTGGCACGACTCGTGCCAATAATGCGGTGTTGGCTGAAAACAAGTCGAGGTTGAAGTAAACGAGTTCGACCGCGTCGCTCGGATACGCCAGGGAACGCTGGGCGGCTTTCGACCGATGATATACTTCGTTTCGATGTTGGGCCCGCCCCCACTGTGAAGCACTCACCTAATTCGGCTTGGTTGGTCCTGTACGTTTCTCTCCTCAGCATGCGCCTAATGGCGCAGGGGGTGCCGCAGGGAATACAGGACGCGAATTCCATGCGGCAAATGCAGCAAATGCAGGGGACCTACACTTACAACACTGCGCCTGGCACCGCAGTGGTCATTGTTCACGCGTTCGCTGAGGAAAAGCCTGTTATACCTCGACCGCTCGCTTCGGGTGGATTTAACGAATCTTGGCAACCACATCGGTGGGTTCCTGGTAGTCCCAGGGACGCGAAGATGCAGTATTCGTCAGTACAGAGCTCGGGAAGTACTCCGTTTCAGTAACGGCAGTGGGATATCTGACCACGCGTCAAGAAATCACCGTCGTCAAACCCGAGAGGCAAGACGTTGACATTGTGCTTCACCGCGATCCTGCTGCCATCACTCTCAATGAAGCCTCGGGGCTCATGCCGAGCAAGGCGAAAAAAGAGGCGAATCGTGCCGTATCTCTCCTGAAGTCGGGCCGACTCGCGGACGCGCAGAAACATCTGGACGCGGCGTATACACTGGCGCCTTCCAATGCGGACTTGAATTTTCTCCTTGGATATCTGCACTTCGAGGACAATGACTACCCGCAAGCTGCGACCTACCTGCGCACCGCAGCCAGTCTTAGCCCTCACTCCGCGCAAACATTAACTCTGCTCGGCAGAACCAACCTCGCGCTAAAGAACTACCCTGCAGCTCAGTCAGCCCTCGAACAAGCGATTCTCGTCGATTCGGAAAACTGGCTGCCACATAATTTATTGGCCGATTCCTATCTTCACGAGAAGGAATACAGCAAGGCTCGTGACGAAGCTCAGATTGCCGTTGCCAAGAGCGTGAGATACGGAAAGGATGCTTCCGGCGCTGCCCAACTCACCCTCGGCCAGGCACTGCTTGCACTTGGGCAAACCAAAGAAGGGATTCAAGCGCTTCAGGCATTCTTAAAGCAGTCGCCCCCACCAGACCTGGTCGAGCAAGTCCGCGCCCTGATCACGAAGGCACAGCAGGAGATCGATCACCCATCCACCGCGGCTTCACAGATTACGCCACCTGCCGATCCCCTGTTGGCTGTGCCCAAAGTTGCCCTCTCGATGCAGACTTGGCGACCTCCCGATATTGACGACGTCAAGCCGACGATCGAGCCCGGAGTAACTTGTCCCACTGCTCAGGTCCTCGAAGGAGTGGGGGACCGTGTACAGGAGTTGGTTCAGGATGTAACCCGTTTCGCGGCCAAAGAGGAGTTGTTCCACAAGTCGCTCGACGGCGTTGGCCTTTCAAGCCACTCAGAGACAAGAAAGTACGACTACGTCGCTGCAATTTCACCCGAACGGGGATCCGTTTTGATCGACGAATATCACGCCGATAGCGGCCCACAGGGTGGCAATCCGGATGGGATCGCAAGCACGGGCTTCGTGATGCTTGCACTCGTTTTTCATCCGGGGATGCGGGACGACTTTAATTTCGACTGCGAGGGACGAGGCCAATGGCGTGGACAGCCGGCCTGGTTAGTGCACTTCCGCCAGCGTCAGGACCGTCCCAATCACATGCAAACCTACAAAGTCGCTGGCAGCAGTTACCGCGTCGACTTGAAAGGCAGAGCATGGATCTCTGCCGACACTTTTCAAATCGTGCATGTTGAGGCCGACATGGCCAATCCCATTCACGAGATCCAACTGCTCAGTGAACATCAGATCGTGGAATATGGCCCTGTGCCGTTTGCCAAGAAAAAGACGATGCTGTGGTTGCCGAAAAACGTCGAGATTTACTTCGACTTTCGCAAGCACCGTTACTACCGCCAATACAACTTCGATGACTACGCGCTTTTCGATGTCGATGTGTCGGAAAATCACAAACGCCCGCCCGATCCCTTGACCTCGGAACCTGTCCCATCCACAAAATAAGGACCCTAATTAGGGGCTGCACGGAGAAGTCCTCCGACCCGGGAGCTACCGGGGACTGCAAACTTGTAGAGGTTAGCTGTCGAAATCAGGCGCTTTTGTTATCAGAATTGACGCAGCAGAGAGATTTCGTTATTCATCCAAAAACCTGGTTTTCGGATTATTGTGATTTTCTTTCGGTTGGTCCTGCGCGTCTATTTCCGTGCACTGCTACACAGGTCGCAGCAGGGTGCACTTTTCCCGGTCCTTATCTCCTCCCCGGGAGACGCGTTGACCCCCGCTGAGACTCACCCCTACAATCGATAGTTCGATACATCGCCGCGGCCTGACCTGTAGGACGGCATCTTCATGGGCGCGAGCAAGGACTGCTTATTACAGCCGAAATCATGCCGCCTTTTTTCTTCAACACGCTCTCGGGAAAACTCGAAGAATTTCGCCCGCTGCAAGATGACGAAGTCCGCATGTATGCCTGCGGGCCCACGGTTTACGACTACGGCCACATCGGCAATTTTCGGACGTTCATCTTTGTCGATATCCTGCGGCGCTATCTAAAGCAGCATTACAAGCTGCGCCATGTCATCAACATTACCGACGTGGATGACAAGATCATTCGCAACGCCGCGCAGGCGGGTGTCGGCATCGGCGAGTACACGAGAAAGTACACGCAGGCTTTCCTGGAAGACGCAGCTGCGTTGAACATTGAAGAGCCGCAAATCGTGCGCGCGACGGATCACATTCAGCTGATGGCTGAGTTCATCGCCAAGCTGGTGGAGAAGGGCTACGCGTACCGCACGGATGACGGATCGTATTATTTCCGGATCGCGAAGTTTCCCGAGTACGGCAAGCTCTCCAAGAAAGATTTCAGCGGCATCGAGAATGGCGCACGCGTCGATGTGGACGAATACGACAAAGACAATGCCCGCGATTTTGCGCTGTGGAAGGCTCCGAAGCCGGGCGAAGCTTCGTGGGATACGGTGATCGGTCCAGGACGACCGGGCTGGCACATCGAATGTTCGACCATGTCGATGAAGTACCTGGGCGAGAGCTTCGACATACATTGCGGCGGCGAAGACCTGATCTTCCCTCACCACGAAAACGAGATTGCGCAGTCGGAGTCGCTAACGGGAAAGCCGTTCGCGCACTTCTGGATGCATGCGCGCTTCCTGCTGGTGGAAGGCGAGAAGATGTCGAAGTCGCTCGGCAACTTCTATACGGTTCGTGACCTGGTACTGATGGGACACAAGCCGTCGTCGATCCGCTTTCTGCTTACGTCTGTGCCGTTTCGCAAGCAGCTCAACTTCACCTTTGATGGACTGACGCAGGCTGCAAATTCCGTCGAGCGGCTACGGACGTTTGCGCTGCGACTGCAACAGGCGCAATTGCCGGAAGGCAAGTCGGAGGCGATGGCGAAGCTGGCCGAAACTGCGATGCAGGGCCTGGAATCGGCGTTGGCGGATGATCTGAATACGGCGCAGGCGCTGGCTGCGATCTTCGACATGGTGCGCGATGCGAATGCTGCTGCGGATGCGGGCCAGTTGAAGAAGGGCGACGTAGAACCATTGCAAAAAGCGCTGCAGAAGTTCGACTCGATCTTCGCGGTGATGAACGATGACGATGCAGTGAAGGTGAAACAGATCCTTGAATGGGCGGAGCACGAGGGCAAGCAGGACAAAATCACTGCGGAGGCGAGGGCGATTGCGGCATCTGCGTCGGTTGGTGACGCTGATATCGATAGGTTGGTTGCAGAGATGCAGGAAGCTCGCAAAGCAAAGAATTTTTCGCGCGCCGATGCGATTCGCGGTCAGTTGAATGAGCAGGGAATCATCGTGGAGATCACGAAGGATGGGGCGAGGTGGCGGCGGAAGTAAAAGCCGTTTCGCGGTTCACGTTTCGCGTTTCGAAATCGTACCAGAGCAGGTTATTCCACACTTGGTCGTCAGTCCTGCATGCCGTCTCGCTTGACATCATTACCCACAAGCCTAGAATTTGTTTAGGAATTTCAATCGGGAGGTGTGTATGCCCGAGTACGAATACCTCTGCAACGCCTGTCATAAAGTCTTCGATCTTCACCTCACCTTGGACGACCACGAACATAGTAAAGTGAAGTGTCCGAAATGCGGCAGCACGAAAGTAGAGCAGCAATATCCGGCATTCTTCGCGGTTAGCGAGAAGAAGAGTTAGGCGATCCGGTTATGCGCTGCACTGGCATCAGCTTTTCGGCTGGTGAAGCGCATTGTTCTGCGCGCCCGTGACTGCGATTTCCGACATAAAGGTATAGGTCCCCGAATCGATTGCTTCCTGTACCACTTTGCGAAATGCACCGATCGCCGTCCGATAACCGCCCGAACCGAAGCTCACACGCGCGATGCCGAGTCTCTGCAGTTCGGAGATCGGCGGCGTTTTGGGAGTAGCAAGAATGTTGATTGGTCCGGGGCTTTCCTGCCGCAGATGCCCAATGTCGGAGGGATCGTAGAGTCCGGGAACGAATACACAATCTGCGCCTGCCTCGCGAAACGCGTTGGCGCGACGAACGGTTTCGGCGAGCCTGCTTCCAGCTTGCGCGCCTTTCCACCAGTAAGCATCAGTTCGTGCGTTGATCACGATTGGCACACCCGCACTCTTCGACACTGCCTGAATTGCGTGTAGCTTCTCCAGGTACTTATCGAGTTCGAGCAGAACTGATTCGTCGTCCGCACTGTCTTCAAGATTCAGACCGACTGCGCCGGCTTCGAGCAACTCGCGAGCTGTGTCTTCCATTTCTTCAGCCGTGGTTGCATAGCCGGCTTCCATGTCGGCGGTGACGGGAACCTGAATGGCGGAAGCAATACGCGCGACTACTTCGAGCATCTCGTGGCGGCTGATGTGTTGTCCGTCGGGATAACCGAGCGAGTTCGCAATCGCCGCGCTGCTGGTGGCGATCGCGGGAAATCCCATATCTTCGAGCAGGCGTGCGCTGGTGACATCCCATGCGTTGGGGAGAACGAGGATTTTAGTGGCGTGATGAAGGGCACGAAGCTCCTGCGCCTTTGCGCGGAGCGCATCTATTCCAGTGGCTTTCCGCATTTCTTCTCCTCGTTAGTCTCCGGCACTTTCAACAGCGGAGACCGCTTCAGTAGCGATCTTTCCTGGTTGTGGTTTGACTTCGGCGCGAGTGACGAGTGAAACCGCAATCACGATGATCGCGGATCCGGCGAGAATGTAGCCGTCGATGCGCTCGTGCAAGACCAGCCAGCCGAGGAAAACCGCGACGACTGGATTCACGTATGCGTAAGTTGCGACCTTCGACATCGGCACGTTCTGGATGAGCCAGATGAACGCGCTGAATCCAACCCACGATCCGAAAACGATCAAGTATGCGACGGCGGCGACGCCTCGCCAAGTCCACAGTGCGTGAGCATATTCGCCGAGAACGAGCGCGAGCAACAGGTTGGTCGCGCCACTGAACAGCATCTGCCAGGCGCTGGCCGAGAATGGATCGATACCCTTTTGCCAGCGTTTCGACAGCGAAGAACCGACGGACCAGCAGAACGATCCGCCAAGCAGGCTGAGGCTGCCGAACAGTTCACGCTTGCCGATGGTCGTGGTGCTCATCAACTGCGGCCAGAGCAGAACCGCGAGGCCAGCGAACCCGAGGAACAGTCCAGCGATTCCGGCGCCGGAAACGCGATCCGTGCTGCGGAAGACCCAGGTTTCCAGGATCAACATCCACAGCGGCGTGATGGCTACGATCAGCGCTGCAAGACCGGTGGGAACCGACAATTCAGCCCAAGCGAGAATCGTATTCCCCATCGTAAGCAGCAAGATGCCGATGGCGGCGAGACGCAGCGCCTGCGGCAATGAGATACGAATGCCGCGACCGCTGAGCGCGCAATAGACCAGCATCAGCGATCCGGCGATCGTGAAGCGAGTTCCCGTCATTACCAGCGGCGGAAGGTGCTCGACGCCGATGCGAATGCCGAGATACGTCGATCCCCAAAAAATGTAAACGAGGGTGAACGCGAGGGCGACGCGCAGCCGGTTCTGTTGGGAGTGCTCGGGCATTTTTCGTGGAATCAGAAAGTTACGATAGCAGATTGGATTGCGCACACACGCTCGCGGTC
Source organism: Terriglobia bacterium (assembly GCA_963848375.1). GTDB lineage: Bacteria > Acidobacteriota > Terriglobia > Terriglobales > Acidobacteriaceae > JAJPJE01. The sequence goes on along the minus strand of CAWKDK010000024.1, from coordinate 26,166 downwards.
ACATTCTTAGCGCCAAGCGGAAGGAGCGCCAAATGCGGATCCCTCGCCGCTGCGCGGCTCGTGATGACAACAAAAAACAGTGCCGGTTCGTATGACAACAACAGTGCGGGTTCGTGATGACAACAAAGCAAATACACGGCTGGGCGGCGGTTCGCGCATGAAGTAACCTGCTCCTCAAAACCAAGGTTTCCGCCCGTCCCAGTTGGGGGTTATCGGCCGGAACAAACCGGGCTATAATCAATCAGGAGTTGAAGATGCGTGTGGCTGCCACATTTCAGTCGGACCTGCAGGCTGCGCCCAAGTGCACGCTTCGACTTCGCATGAGTTATCCGCGCGTGGGTGTGAACCTGCTGCCGTCGAACGCGCGTCCCTGCCTTTTCGGTTGCGACTAATTCCGCCTTCTTACTGCTGACCACTCTTGCTCAATTGAGCATGTGAGCTTTCTCCATTGCACGCCTTTGCGTGCCCCAGCGAAGAACGGAGATTCCCATGGCGACCAATGTTTTGACCAATGCAGGACCGATTCTCCGCACCCAATTGCCCGGCCCGAATGCGCGCCGGATCCTGGAAGCGGACAAGAAATACATCTCTCCCTCGTACACGCGCTCGTATCCGATGGTCGCGAAGCGCGGCCGCGGAATCATGGTGGAAGACGTGGACGGCAACGAGTTCATGGACTTCGCGGCCGGAATTGCTGTCTGCTCGACCGGACATTGTCATCCAGAAGTGGTGGACGCGATCCAGAAGCAGGCCGGCGAATTGATCCACATGTCCGGCACAGATTTTTATTACGAAAACATGGTGACGCTGGCGGAGCGGCTTTCGAAGATTGCCCCGATGAAAGGGCCGCACCGCGTGTACTACGGCAACTCGGGAACGGAAGCCGTCGAGGCGGCGATGAAACTGGCGCGCTATCACACGCGGCGGCAGAACATCATCGCGTTTTATGGCGCGTTCCATGGCCGCACGATGGGCTCACTTTCGCTTACGGCGTCGAAGCCGCAGCAGAAGCGGCGCTTCGCACCGTTGGTTCCCGGCGTGACGCACGTGCGCTATCCCGATTTGTATCGTGCCGGCATTGCGCCACAAGACGCGGAGGCGTTTGCTCTCGAGTGCGCGCGCTTTATCGAAGACCGAGTGTTTAAGACGACGCTTCCTCCTGAGGAAGTGGCGGCGATCTTCGTCGAGCCGATCCAGGGCGAAGGCGGTTATGTTGTGGCTCCTACGATCTTCATGCAGGAGCTGCGCAAAATTTGCGATCGGCACGGCATTCTGCTGGTCGCTGATGAAGTGCAATCGGGCGTAGGCCGCACCGGCAAGTGGTGGGCGATCCAGCACACCGGCGTTGAGCCCGACATAATTTGCAGCGCCAAGGGCATTGCTTCCGGCATGCCGCTGGGCGTGATGATGTCGAGGGCCGAGATCATGGACTGGGTGCCCGGTTCGCACGCGTCTACTTTTGGCGGCAATCCCGTGGCGATTGCGGCGGCGCTGGCCACGCTCGATGTGCTCGAGCGCGAAGGCGTCGAGAATGCAAAGCACATCGGCGAGCACATGATGAAGCGCCTGAGCCAATGGCCGAGCACGGTGCCGCTGGTGGGCGATGTGCGCGGTCGCGGGCTGATGATCGGCATCGAGATTGTCGGCGACAAAAAGCAACGCACTCCGGCGGCGGAGCTGCGCGACACGATCGTCGATACGGCGTTTTACAAAGGGCTGCTGATCCTGGGCGCGGGGCCGAACACGCTTCGGCTGTGCCCGCCGCTGATCGTAAGCAAAGAGCAGGCGGACATCGCGATGGACATTCTCGAAGAATGCATTCGCGGAGCTGAGGGCGCGAGGTCAGTGGCCGACCCGAAGGCGAACGGGAAGCCGCAAGGGGCGTAAAACCGTTTCACGAAAAGCCTACACAGCTGGGAAGGAGCCGTGTGGGCTTTTTTGGGCGATAGAGAGGGCGGCCGAGTCGCCTTTTACTTCCGCCCGGCTTCCTTTGCAGCCGCCTGATTTTGCGCGTGCGCTGTCCATGGTGGGACGATGCCGTTTTCCCGAGAATAGGCGACAGCCTGTCCCAGATGTTCGTGCGCGTCGGCGACCAAGATGTAGACGACATCGCCTGCGTTCGCCTGGGGACCGAGTTTTGGCAGTAACCTTGCAAAGTCGGCGTTGCTCATCCCATTGATTGTTTTCTGAGTGAACTCCCAGGATTTGTTCAACTCGGAGACGATTTGACTCTTATCCGTCGTTGATTTTTCCAGTGTTTTTGCGTCGAATCCAGCGGGGCCCTCTGCTCCCATGAGACCGAGGATCCCGTAGCGTTCGCCGGCGACATGAAGAAAAACCTCAGCAAAGGAGCGCGAGTCGGGAGAGGGGCGCCACGTGAATTTTTCGGCGGGAAGCGCATTGGCAAGGTCCACGAACTTCTTTTGTACGTTCTGAAGATCTTGTAGTGCCTGCGCCTTCATGTCATAACTTGCAGCCGTGTGGTCAGCGGCGGCAGTCTGCGCTGTTGCGGGTATTGTAGGGCCAAGGGCGGCCAGAATAAGCGCGAGTGCCGGGAGTACTCTGTTCATGGTTGCCTCCTCAATTGAACCTGCTGGACCGATAGACTCCACGTCGGCGGCAATGCCTCTTCTTATTGGGCACGAATTCGTGGCGAATCGTACCCACCGGCTGACCGATGATCCCATCTTTGCGCTAGAGGCTGCTTTCGGCAGGGATTCAGCACGACAACCTTTGTGATGGGCGTCCGTGCGATGGGCGTGCAATTTCGATAGACTCGCCGCTTATGGCTGGCCGGCTTCTGCAAAAAGCGTTGCACGCCTTCGATTCGCTGATTCCTGCCAAGCAGGATGAAAAGCCTGAGCATCAGCGAACCGGTCAGGCCGGCGAAGAGATCGCGTATTTCCATCTGCGACAGATGGGATATACGTTCGTCGCGCGAAATTATCGTGCGCGCAACAAAAGTGGCGAGATCGACCTGATTGCGTGGGATGGCGATACGCTTTGTTTCGTAGAAGTGAAGACGCGCAGCAGCCACGCAGTGAAGCCCGCGGAGGCATCCGTCGATAGAGATAAGAGAAAGGCTATTGCGCGGGTGGCGCGCGAATACATGCGCCGGGTGGAAGGCAGGCCGAACGTTCGTTTTGACATCGTGAGCGTTTACTGCGAGGACGAAAAGCGGCCGGCGATCACCGTTTTCAAGGATGCCTTCCGGTTGACGTAATATAGAAGGTTCTGAGGAGTTGTCCCTTGCCTGAGCTTCGAAAAGATCCCATTGTCGGACGTTGGGTCATTATTTCTACGGATCGCGCCAAGCGTCCCACAGATTTCGCGCGCGAGAAGAATGAGATTCGGGGCGGCTTCTGCCCGTTCTGCTACGGCAATGAAGCGAAGACGCCTCCGGAGATTTTGGCTTATCGTCCGAATAACAACGGTGGCGGCCCGGCGGCGCGCGATACAGCGGGCTGGACGGTGCGCGTGGTGCCGAACAAGTTTCCGGCACTGGGGATCGAAGGTAGCTTGAACCGCCAGGCTGACGGCATGTTCGACAGGATGAATGGCATTGGCGCGCACGAGGTGATCATCGAGACGCCCGATCACAATGCGTCGCTAGAGCAGTTGCCGGAGAAGCGAATTGAAGATGTGTTGTGGGCGTTCCGAGATCGCATTATCGATCTGCGCAAAGATCGGCGCTTCAAGTACATCTTGATTTTCAAGAATCATGGCGAGCCGGCGGGAGCGTCGCTGGAGCATCCGCACTCGCAGCTAATTGCGCTGCCGATTCTTCCGAAGCATGTTCTAGAGGAACTGGAAGGCGCGAAGCAGTATTTCATTTACAAAGAGCGCTGCGTGTTTTGCGACATCGTGCGGCAGGAATCGGAAGTGGGAACGCGCGTGGTGGCAGAGAATGCGGACTTCCTGACGATTGCGCCGTATGCTCCGCGGTTTCCGTTCGAGACGTGGATTTTGCCGAAGCGGCATGAGTCGTCATTCGAGAATTCCTCGTCGGGGATGTATGAGAATCTGGCGAAGGCGATCAAGACCCTGCTGACGAAGGCGGACCTGGTGCTGGACAATCCTTCCTATAACCTGGTGCTGCATACTTCTCCGCTACAGGATCCGCAGAACGATCATTATCACTGGCACATTGAATTCATGCCGAAGCTGACGAAGACGGCGGGATTTGAATGGGGAACGGGGTTTTATATTAATCCCACGCCGCCGGAGGAAGCGGCGCGATTCCTGCGCGAGGCGAATGTCAGTGCAGCGCAGCCGGTGTCGGTTCGGTAACGAGCGTCAAGGTGCAACACGTCGCCCCGTGGCCAACTGAACGATGAGCACGATTACGGCCGCTACCAGCAGTAACCACAGCCAGGCGCCGATCTGGTAGGTTCCCGCCAGCCCCAACATCCAAAGCACCAGCAGGACGAGAAAAACGAACCATAGCATCAGTCACCTCTCATGACAGAACTACTGTTGTCTTCACGATTGGGTGCCAGTCAACGGGAGAGGGTTGCCGGTCAGACCGGTCTTGAATCTCTGGTGCGAGATTCCGCGGTTCTGAAAATCCAAGTTGCCGAGGCTTCCAGAGCTGTGGCGGGTTGTAAGCTGGTGGAGTACAACTTGGCTTATGAGGGAAGTTGAGTAACCTGAATAACGCAGGCGCGCAAAGAGCAGGGAAGTAGTTAAGTTTTCACCAGGCGAAACGGGAGTAGGTCATGCGGAAAATCATTTTGTTGATGGTGACGTGTGTTCTGCTGGGAATTGCCACTGCAGAAACCCCACAACAGCCGATGCAGGATGGTGGCGGGGATCGACTCAATCCAGCAATTAAGCGCTTGCATGAACAGATTTACAGGGACCAGGCGAAAAAGCGTCTGGACAGCCTGAAGTCGGACACGGAGCGATTGGCGCAGCTCTCACAGGAGCTGAAGAAATCGGTCGATGGGGTGAATCCCGATGCAATGCTCTCGGTTGAGGTGATCAAGAAAGCGGACGAGATCGCGAAGCTGGCAAAACAGGTGAGCGAGAAGATGAAAGGGCAGTAAGTCAGAAGCAGTAGTCAGTAGCCAGTAGTCAGAAGCAGAAGTCAGAAGGCAGAAGCGATCTCATTGCGGTTTCACTCGGCAACTGAGGGGCTGACGCAACGATCAGGGGGCGGAAGCCGCTTTTGGCTGGCTGAGAGCACGCAGACGCTGGTTCACCAGGATGATGTAGTGCAGTGCCGAGAGAATGGTGAATCCAAAGGTGAGCCAGAGGCCGAGGACTCGAGCGGCGGCTACGATGCGCGATTCGATGACATGTCCGAGCAAAATACAGAATACTGTGCCGACCTGGGCGACGGTGTTCATTTTCCCAAAGATGCTGGGAGAGAAATTACGCAAGTCGGTGGTGGCATAGAGCACGGCTGAGATCGCGAGGATACTGATGTCGCGGCTGAAAACGATGACCGTGAACTTCCACGGGACATCGTGCATGAACGAGAGAACGAGAAACAGGCTGCTCAGCAGGAGTTTGTCGGCGATCGGATCGAGATATTGGCCGAGCAGGGTTTGTTGTTCGAGCCAGCGCGCAAGCACACCGTCGAGCGCGTCGCTGAGTCCGGCAGCGATAAAGAGCAGCAGAGCCCATCCGTAGTTCTGGTCCAGAACATTAATGATGACAAAGGGAATGAAGATGAGTCGCAGCAGCGTGAGCTGATTGGCGACTGTACGGAATTGAGAGATCACTCGCTCTCCCTCCATCCGGAAGAGCCGGCGAATCCGAAGATCTCTTCGGCAGGAATTCCGGCCTTTGCGGAGAACTGCTCGGCGAGGGATGGGATGGATCCATTTTCAGTATCGAGTTCTACCTTTTCCACCCGCAGTAACGGGAAGAAGACGGTTGCGGTGGAAAGCGGCTCGCCGGCCTTGGCCATGGCGGCGAAATCGTCGAAGGAATTGAGATCGATGCCGCGAATGACGATGCCCGCTCCGCTCAGTTCCAGCAATGCACCCCAGAACTTCTCGCGAGGATTGTGCAAGGTGATAAGAACGGCGCAACCCGGAACAAAAGGGGAGAACCCAGATCCATTTGGATTGGCATGCATAATCCTTGATTTTCGGCGGGGCTGGACAAGTTTGCAAGGAGAACCGGAACTGCGGGCCTAAACCGTTGCCGAGAGCTCCTGGAGGAGGGCTTCGAGGGAAGCCTTCAGTTTCTGAAGAGTAGGCACATCAATTTGCGCACCCTCGGCGTGGAGGTCGGGAGCAAGCTGCGAATTCAGTTGAGTCGCCAGGCGAACGCGCTCCTGTAAAAGCATGGCTGCCATGGGCTCACCCTTCTGGGTGGACTCAAGCCAGCATTCGACGTTCCAGCTAGTATTGCGGACGCGGTTCACGGCATCACGAAAGTCGGTGAGGACGCGGCGATCGACGATACCTGCGGAGAGCAATTGTTCGAGCTTCTTGAGTTCGGCGGTAGTACGACGCACCTGGCCCGAGACTTGTTCTTTGAAGGCTTTGTTCGCGGTTTCGACGTCGTTGCCCGAGGCGTAAGAGTATTTGTCCATAAGAGGGCTTTCACCCGAACCCAAACTGCACACTACTCCCATTTACGGTGCAACTACTATCTCGCAAATTGGGGCGAGTTGCACTGGCATACGTGTTTACTTTGGAGTTACGCCGAAATTGGCAGGGCCTGCGGGCGCGAAGCCGAGCGGCTGCCGAGTAAATCACCAGTGTGCGTTACATCTTGACGGCCATCCTGCCCGTGTAATCCATTCGATTCAACAGGATCGGTTTATCGGAGAAGTATTCGTCGGTAGCCTTGCGAGCGCCTTGCCAATGGCCGTAATCGTCGATGATCAATACTCCTCCGCGACTAAGACGCGGGAAGAGATGCACAAGTTCATGTCGCGTGGAGTCATACCAGTCGGTATCCAGCCGCAAAAGAGCAATTCGCTCGGGAGATGAAGTCGGAATGGTTTCCTCGACTCTGCCGGGTACTAGAAAAATACGGTTCGGCGGATATCCCGTCTGGCTCATATTCCGGCGCGTCGTTTCCAAGTCAACTTTGAGAAATGGGCCGCCAGCGTTGTCCATCATGGACTGAGCGGTGTCTCCGAACAGATCAACGTCGTTGGCAGTGGGAGCTGGCATTCCCTCGAAGGTGTCGTACAGGTAGAGCTTGCGAGTAGTGTCGCCGAGGCGGAGGAGAGTGAGAGCCACGGCCATCATGCTCCCTCCACTGCACGAGCCACATTCCAGCATATCTCCTTGAATTCCTGCCTTGACGATATACTCGACCGCCTTGCACAAGCCGAACACGCGATCCGGACTGGTCATGGTGTATGGACGGACAGCCTGAATTGTCCCGACGATACTTTCGTCGTAATCCAAGGGGAAGGGAGGATCGTGTCTGGTACGCCTTATTTCCAGAGGCCCAAATCGCATGAACACACGAATAAACTTTGGGCGACACGAACGTCAATATCGACGGAGATTCTAAGAGCAGCGGTTCACGGTGATGGCGAAGCGCCAGCGGCGAGGGTCCTTAGACAGTGCTCCGAAAAGATTGTTGCTGCTGTCCGGTGTGCAACGTTCTTGAAGATATTGAAATCTAGCTTCGCTAGGATCTCTCGAATTCCAGAGCTCCGCCTACCGGCTGCTCCCGATTGGTAAGAAGGCGCCGCCTCATTGTTGATCCTGCATGTAACTAAATCCCGCACGTAACTGAGAAGACATCGGACCCTAATGATCCCAATGAGCTGTTCACCGAAGTCCTCAATGAGTCTTTGGTACAGGCTCGCGCTCCTTTTATGTTTGTGTCTCTGCTGGATGTCGCTGGCCGCAGCTCAGGATCTTGCTCCAAGAGCCTATGTCATAACCCCGTTGCATGCGAATGCGGTTACGCTGACCTGGTCGTTCTATAGCGGAGGGTTTGATTTCAACGGGACGGTGCCAGTCACCGGGGCGACTGGCACGTACAGTGTTCCAGTCTTCAGCTACTACCATTCACTGAGTTTCTTCGGCCGATCAGCAAACGTTACCGTTTCACTTCCTTATGGCGTGGGGACATTTACTGGCGACGTTCTGGGTCAGAACGTGTCGGTATATCGTTCCGGGTTGCTCGATCTTAGTGCGCGCTTCTCGGTGAACCTGAAGGGCGGACCTGCGATGGCTCCGAAGGAGTTCGTGAAGTGGAAACAGAAGACGATCATCGGCGCCAGTCTGAAGATTGTGGCTCCAACGGGACAGTACGATCCGAATCGAATCGTCAACTGGGGAATCAATCGGTGGGCGTTCAAGCCGGAGCTTGGTTATTCGCGACGATGGCGACACTGGTTGCTGGATGGCTATGGCGGGGTGTGGTTCTACACGACTAATACGGCGTCCTACAGCATTCCGACACCTGAACCGCAAACGGAAGAGCCTATCGGTAGTTTCGAGGGGCACTTGAGCCATGACTTCAAAGCGAGGGCGTGGGCATCCCTGGACGGAAATTTCTGGTGGGGCGGCGTAACCGCGCTTAACGGGATAAGAAATCTAGAGACAAGACAGACCAGTTCGCGGATAGGAGGAACTGTGTCTCTGCCGATCACGAAACATCAATCAATCAAGATTGCTTACAGCAACGGAACTTATATCCGTTTTGGCGGCAATTACCAGAACGTGCAAGTCGCATGGCAGTACTCGTGGATCGGTTCTCCGAAATAGGGCGGTATAGCTGACTAGTGCGCGGGTGGAATATTCGTCAAGGCCAGGAGTGAGTCGGGCCCTATGGCTGTCCTCCCTCTGGTGGTTTGACGGGTCGGGAATGCGGTTCTAACATGCAGAAGTTTGGCGTTCCTGGCACCGCAATCTCGTGCGCTGCTGCCAAAAGGGAGTTCTTGCCGTGATCGGCCAGACCGTTTCCCACTATCGAATCCTCGAGGAACTTGGGCGCGGCGGCATGGGTGTGGTGTACAAGGCGGAGGACATTCGCCTGGGACGTTGTGTAGCCCTGAAATTCCTTCCAGAAGATCTGGCCAAAGATCCGGGCGCGCTCGAACGATTTACCCGCGAGGCGCGTGCGACATCGCTGTTGAATCATCCCTCCATCTGCACCGTGTATGACATCGGCGATGACGACGGCCGTCCATTTATGGCGATGGAGTTCCTGGAAGGCAAGACCCTGATGGACCTTCTGAAGGAGGGGCCGTTACCGGGCGATCAGGTTGTAGATATTGGATTCCAATTGTCGGATGCGCTGGACGCAGCGCACAAACAAGGCATCATTCACCGCGATCTGAAGCCCGGCAATATTTTCGTAACGGATCGGGGACAGGCGAAGATTCTGGACTTTGGCCTGGCGAAAGTGGAACACCAGCCGGAAATAGCGCGGCGAAGATCGGCCAGTGAGAGCGAGTCGTCGGGTACGGTGCAAGCGGCGATCACCTCGGACGGATTTATTCCCGGCACGGCGTTCTATATGTCGCCAGAGCAGGCGAGCGGAGGAGATGTAGACGCGCGCTCCGATTTGTTCTCATTGGGAGTGGTTCTCTACGAAATGACCACTGGGCAGCGCCCGTTCGCCAGCAAAACGGGAGTGGCAACGAGAGCGGCGATTCTGCGAGAGAGGCCAGTCTCTCCGCGCACGTTGAATCCAGATATTACGCCGGAGCTAGAGGTGGTGATCGCGCGAGCGATGGAAAAGGATATCGACCTACGATATTCGTCGGCGGCGGAGCTGCGTGAAGATCTGCGAAAACTCAAGCGCGAGCCAGCTCAGGAAGTAGAAGCTGCCGTTGGAGGTGAGCGTCCACCTCGAAAAGTATTTCGGATACGCAGCCTGAAGCATACTTATGTAATCGTCGGCGCCATTGTCTTCGTAGGCATGCTCCTGTTTCTGAGCACGCTGTTGTGGTTCAGGCGAACCCGGAGCGTGAGTTCGGTTTCAAGCCATGCGGTTGCAGTGCTTCCGTTTCAGAATGTCAGCGGGGATCCGGCGAATGATTACTTACGATTCGCGATTGCAGATGAAGTGGCAACTGCGTTGACGTATGCTCCCGCGCTGGAAGTAAGGCCAGGAACATCTACGGGACAATTTGCGAGCACGAAAGTGGATCCGCAAAAAGCCGGGAAGGCGCTGCACGCGGGGATGGTGGTGACGGGGCATTTCGTGCAACAGGGTGAGAACCTGATTGTTACGTTGCAGGCAATTGAGGTGTTCTCCAACCGCATGCTATGGCAAGGGACGACCAGCGTTCCGGCAGGCGATTTGATCGCGATGCAAAGACAGCTCTCGGCTCGTATACGGCAGGGACTGCTGCCAGCGTTGACGTCGGGTCCCGCAGGACTTGAGACAGGGACACAGCCACGAAACCGCGAGGCCTACGATCTCTATTTGCGGAGCGCGGGAATTCCTCATGATCCCGGACCAAACCGGCAGGCGATCGCAACGCTGGAACGCTCAGTGAGCCTGGATCCAAAGTACGCTCCGGCATGGGATGCACTGGGCATGCGTTATTACTACGACGCGGCCTACGCTAATGGCGGCGATGCGATGTTCCACAAAGCAGGTGAGGCCTATGCCAAAGCGGTGGCGCTGGATCCGAATTTCATCGCGGCGGCGGCGAAGCTGGTTCGCAACAACGTGGAGAGCGGAGATTTGGGTACAGGGTATCGTGAGGCGACAGATTTACTACGGCGCAGACCGGACAGCGCGCAGGCGCACTTTACGCTGTCTTATGTGCTGCGATATGCGGGGTTGCTGGACCGAGCGCAGAAGGAATGCGACGTCGCGCTGGGACTTGATCCCGGGAACTACGGTTTCCGATCGTGCGCGTTCCCATTCTTCGAAGCAGGGAAAGCCGAACGGGCGATGGATTATCTACGGCTGGACGCGACTTCGGAGTGGTCGCGCAATGTGCTTCCGGCGGTGCTGTTGCGCGCGAACAAACTGGAAGAGGCCAGACGTGCGGCAGGGGATGTTTCTCCCAATCCAATGTGGCTGCGCAGCACGCTGGAATCGTGCCTTGCGCCTGGCAATACCGGAGATTTCGAGCAGACGGCCGGGCCGCTGATGCCGACTCTGCTGGGGCAGCGCGATCCGGAGATGAGATATTACGAGGGTTCACTGCTGGCGTATTGCCGAGCAAAAAAGGCTGCTATTCAGCTGATCAAGAGCGCGATTGATGGGAAGTATTGTGCCGCGCAAGCGCTGCAAGAAGATCCGCTGTTGAAGAGCATTCGAGGCGAACCGGAATACCAGACGTTGCGTTTGGCCTCGGATACGTGCCAGCAGAACTTCGCACCGGCAATACGGTGAAGGCGGCCACGGATCTCACGGATTACGTATTTTAGATTTCCGATGAAAATCCGTGAAATCCGCGGCAAGACTTTGCTAGTTAATTGTGAACTGCGCCGCTGAACCTTCTGCCGAGTTCGGGCCGATCCACACGGTGACCTTTGCAGGCTCGACGACGTTCTTCATGTCGATATTCCAGAAAGCGAGTTCGTCTTTGCCGAGTTTGAACTCGACTTTCTTTGACTCGCCGGGCGCAAGGCTGATTTTCTGAAAGCCTTTGAGCTCGCGAACGGGGCGAGTAACGCTGGTCCCAATCTGGCGGATATAGAGTTGCACGACCTCGCTTCCGGCGCGAGAGCCCGAGTTCTTGATCTCGGCGGAGACGGTGAGCGCCGACGATCCACTGTTAAGTGAGGTTGCCGTTAACGATTGAGCGCTCAAAGACGGCGACGAATATTGGAATTTCGTATAGGAAAGTCCATAGCCGAAGGGGAACAGCGGAGAATTCTGTTCGTCGATATAGCGCGATCGGTATTTTTCGCCGGAATTGTTCGGCGGCCGCGTGAGATCAACGTCATCTGCCGGTCGGCCAGTGTTCATCGCGTTGTAATAGAGGGGTTCCTGGCCAACGGAGCGAGGAAAAGTGGTTGTGAGACGGCCACTGGGGTTCACGTCACCGAACAGAGTGCGCACCAGCGCGGGTCCAGCCTGAATGCCGGGGAACCATGCTTCGACGATGGCGGGAATGTGCGCGGCTTCCCAATTCAATGTCAGCGGACGTCCACTGAAGACGATGAGTACGACCGGTTTGCCGGTGGCCGCGATTGCCTGTAAAAGCTGCTGCTGATTACCCGGTAGGTCCAGGTGCGCGCGTGATGCGGCTTCACCGGTCATTAAGCCGGCATCTTCGCCAAGGGCTGCGATTACGACATCGGCCTGACGCGCGGCAGAGACGGCTTCTGCAAAACCGCTGTCGGAGGTGCTCAGAATGTCCGTTCCCTTCGCATACAGAAGCTTGCCTTGCGATTGGTCGAGGCGATCGGAAAGGGCTTTGCGCAACGTGACCACGTCCTTTGCGTCACCTTTTGTTGACCATGAACCCAACATGTTTGCGGCGTCATCGGCGAGAGGTCCGACGAGCGCGACGGTTTTAACACTGCTCGCAAGAGGAAGGACAGGCGCGCCATTCGCGGCATCATTCTTCAGTAGAACGAACGATTCCTCAGCAACCGCTCGTGTTGCGGCAACGTGTTCAGGATCGAGAGTGGTGATGGGACTCTTCGCTTCGTCGGAGTAGGGATGTTCGAATAACCCCATGGCGAATTTGACGCGCAGGATGCGGCGAACGGCTTCGTCTACGACCGACTGGGGAACCTGACCCGACTTCACCTGCTGGAGCAATGTGGTTGCGTAGGAATTGCTCTCCATGTCCATATCGACGCCGGCGGTGAGCGCCTTCCGCGCAGCCATTGCCGGATCGAGTGCGACACCTTGAGGAACCAGTTCGCCGACGGAGTTCCAGTCACTCACGACAAATCCGCGAAATCCCCATTCGCCGCGAAGAATCTGGGTCAGGGTATAAGGATTGGCGCTAGAGGGAACGCCCTGCAGATCGTCGAAGGCGCTCATGACGGTAGCGGCGCCGCTATCGACGGCTGCTTTGAAGGGCGGGAGATAAACCTGACGGAGACTGCGATCCGAAATGTCGACGGTGTTGTAGTCGCGTCCACCTTCTGCTGCGCCATACGCAACATAGTGCTTCACGCAGGCGAGGATGGAGGAGGGATCCTGAAGATTTGCGCCCTGATAGCCGCGTACATATGCACGCGCCATGGCTTGGCCGAGATAAGTATCCTCTCCGTTGCCTTCGATTATGCGTCCCCAGCGAGCATCGCGAGCGATATCGACCATGGGAGAGAAGGTCCAGCGCACGCCTTCACTGCTGGCTTCAACGGCCGCGACACGAGCGGCTTTCTCGACCAAGGCGGGGTTCCAGGTGGCTGACATGCCAAGAGGTACTGGGAACGTGGTGCGGTATCCGTGGATCACGTCGAGACCAAAAATGAGGGGAATATGAAGACGGGACTTCTCGACGGCGATCTTCTGCATGGCGTTAACTTCACGCGCGCCAGTCAGGTTGAAGAGGGAACCGATGCCACCCTTGGCGATCATGTCTGGATAGTCGCCGCGTCCGGTGCCCGGACCGGTTGGAGATCCGGCTGAATACTGAACGAGCTGACCGATTTTCTCTTCTAGCGTCATCTGATGGAGAAGAGCGTTCACGCGCGTATCAAGTTTGGAGTCGTTCAGGGCGGGAGAACCCGATTGAGCCTGGAGGTTCACGACCAATGAGAGCAGAGAGAGAAGCATAATGCCAAAAAATCGAACGCCGAAGAAGCGGTGCTTCAGCATGTGTATAACCTCGACCACCAGCGATATCTGCTCAATATACAGGGCAAAATCGGTTTTGTAAGTGGTAGCGGGGTAGGGCGCTCCAGACTTAATAATTCTTAATGGGGGTGTTGGGAAGTTCGGAAGGGACTGGCGTTTCAGAGGAAATTTGCGGGGAGGGCGGCGAATGTTAAAATGGAATCTCTGTAGGCGCGTAGCTCAGTTGGTTAGAGCGCTACCTTGACACGGTAGAGGTCAGGAGTTCGAGTCTCCTCGTGCCTACCATTTCTTTCAATAACTTACCAACTGAGCTAGTCCTGACGTGGGAACAGATGGGAACAATTCCCCCGCGCCTAAGAAGCTTGAATCATCTGAACAACCTTTCCTTGTGCCGCACGTCTCGCCGAAGTTACCGCTTGCGTGTACGTGTCCAGCGTTATCCGGCTGTTCGCGTGTCGCAACTCTTCTTGCACCGTCTTTACGTCTTCACCATTGGCCTTCAGGATTGTTCCGTAGGTGTGGCGAAAAGTATGCCATCCGATGTGCTTCGTGATACCAGCTCTGGCAGCGGCAGGGCGCACGACCTTTCGTAGCGCACTGTCAGGCCAGTAGGGCTGTGCTCCGTCCATCTCTGGTGACGCAAAAACCCAATCATCAGGGTGGCTGTACGGTGTGCAACTTCGCCAATCCATCAACACTTCTGCCAAGCCTGTGTCTAACGGAATGGGCTTGCGAGACGCTTCGGTCTTCATCTCCCCAACCACCTGATGAACAATGGCGCGGGTAAGTCTGATTTCCAGCTTCTCGCAATCAAAGTCTTGCCACTTTAAAGCCAGGAGTTCACTGACGCGAAGTCCTGTAGTCGCTGCCAGGAACACCATTGTGCGGTAAGGCTCGTTCAGTTCGGATAAAAGCTTCTTCAGTTCGTTTACATCCAGAACCTCTGGGATGCGCTTTCGCTTCGCGCTCTGCCGCACGAGAGAGATGGGATTCTTGTCAGTCCACTCATGCCGCATTGCGTGATTGAAAAGCGCACTCATGATGTTCCGAATCTTTGCCTTTGTTCCGTTCTCCAGATCGAGACTGCCAAGCCATTCCTCAACTGCTATCGACTTCACACCCGATAAGGATCGTTCTCCCCAGTGTGGCCGTATCCAATTGCGTAGATAGCTGCCATAAACATGGCGGGTTGAGTACGCCTTGCCTGAACTTTCGCTTAGCTCTTTCTCAGCGTAGTGAGCAATCAACTCAGCGACTGTTCGGGGTGAACGGATTTCATTGTTAATGGTTACGCGAAGATGTTCGACCGCTTTCAGAGCTGCTGCTTTGGTTCGGTACTCTTCAACTGTACCGACCAACAGTTTGCGCTGCACCTTTTCGGCATCCCGCCACCTGAAAATCCAGACAGCAGGTCCGGTCTTGCGCCTTTCGCGTGTAAGACATCCTCCCTGGTATCGGGTCCGCTTGAACAATTGATTTCTCCTTAGCTCACGCGGACGGGTTGGCCTTCAGAATGTAGCGCGGACTGTGACTGAAGCCAAGCGTCGATCTGGCTGGCACGATAACGCCAATAGCGACCGATGCGGAAAGATGGAATCTCACCGTTTCGTGCCCACCGCTGCAAGGTCTTAATGTGCACGCCGCCAAGAAGCCGCGCTGCTGATTCATCGTCTAGTAGTGGTTCAAATGGAAGTAGGGCAGAGCCTTCACAAACTGGTACGTACAGCTTTAGTTGAAGAATTGCGATTATGATTTTACTCTTTGCCTATATGTTATGCGGACTGTTCAGGCCCGCCATCGGCGCTTGCCCGCATCTCGCTCTGGGTGAACGGCGGTGATGCAGTCAAAGCGACGGGGCGTTTCGCGTACCGCCCTTGTTTATAGCGGTCACTGTGATAGCTGGCCGCTTCTAGGTTAGTAATGCTGTTTTACTTAAAGAGATATTCGGTGAGCGCCAACCAGGTCGGAAAGCTTGCTGGTTTTACGCAAACAGTCTGGCAGTAGCGAACGTAGAGTTCGTATGCCTGTTCATTGGAAATTTTCAATTAAGCCTTGGAGTCTTCGCGATCATTCGCGTTGGCACAACGGAGAGCCGCGCTTTGTTACAGCGGAGAGCCGTCGCGCCAAGGGCGTCACACGTACCGCCCCTTGTCATTGGCCCACCCAACATTGCTGCAAGGTGAGCCAGTTTAGTGCCTGAAGTGCATTAGGAAGTTGTGATGCGTTACGAGCTATTGGACCATTGCTGATGCTGGCTGGCCCGATTGCAGCTTCGCGAGTTTCGCTGCTTTGCTTGCATCACCGGCTTCCTTCTTCTTCAGCCAGGACTCAAGCGTGTCTGCGTAACGAGCAGCCATGACAGCATGTTTCAGCTTCGGTTCGCCATTAACCGTGACCTTCTGGTATTCGCCCAGAACTAATTTGCAGTCTCGTTCAAAGGCTTTCTTCGACTTCGCTTTTGCCAACTTCCAAAGCTTGTCCATATCGTGAGGCAAGAAGCCGCCACCGTCCCAGGCAAACGCCTTCAGCCTGATGTACCAGCCGGTTTGGCAATCGGTCATGATCGCCAGGTTCTGGTCAGCAAACCACTCTCGCGTGTTGAACTGAAACCAGTACAGTGGATTCAGGTCGAGCCGTTTGGCGGACTTGTTCGGCCCCAGTTCAGCGGGATGATTGCAGACACTTTCTACTATGGCCGAAACCTCCGAGTCCTCCAGCGGTGGATCGCACTTCGCTGAGTTGTACTCCAACAAGATCGCAAGAATCTGATCGCTTTCCATGGCGTGTTGCCCTCTAAGGCTGCATCCCAACCTATAGAGCGTGTCGTTGCGACTTCCTTCAAGGATCACTGGGGCTTCGTTGAACGCATTGGGCTGTGGCCCCTTCTGTACTGCGGCTTTCACCGTCCCAGTCATACGGTCCAGCAACCACGTTGGCAACTCTGCAAGCGGCTGGTCGATGTCTTCGAAGACATACCGGTTACCATTCGCATGTAATGATGGTTCCACTACTACATATCCCCGCTCTGCACGGACATCCACGCCATCTGCAATGCCGCTGACTCCGTTCTTCACCGGCACGCCTGGGTGGTCGAAGAACAAATGCTTTCCCGTGCCGGTAACCGCGGTGAGTGTGTCAGGCAACCCTCCGCATTCAGCAGCAAGCTTTGCCAAGTTCTCGCTACCGTTCTTCCCGTTCTTGTTGTCCACGTCCAGAACCACGAGACCGGATTCAGCGCCGGTGAGGATACCGATATTTGCGTGAGGCCACCGCGCCCACCATGTCCGAATCTGCGTTTCATCGATGGTTGCATCATCCGACCCGTTTCGAGTACGGGGATGTTTACCGACAGAAGTACAATCTGAATTCTTGCAGCTCATCCACCGCCTACCGGCGCATGGAGTGGAATCACGTGCCACCCACGTTTGGCATACCCCAAGGCCGCACGGAGCTTCACGTCGGTGCTCACTGGACATCCCTCGTTTGGTGGTCGCGCTTCATAAACTGCGCTAGTGCATGACCACTGATGAGTATGCGACGCTCTACCCGGCGCACGGGAAGCTGTTTGTCTGTAATCAGGTTGTCGATTGCGTGGAGGGGAAGGGAAAGAATATCTGCTGCTTCTTTCCTGCTGTATTGACGTTTTAAATTGAGCGCAATGGGAACGACTGGCTGCGCTGAAAACTTCTTTGTTTTGAGCATAACCATTGTTCTACATTCGGAGGGAACTACAAATGTGGAGGGAAAACTAGATTTCTCCAGGGGTATAACAACCAGTCCTTTACTGCAAGGCAGGTTCAAAACGGCGTGGCACGGTGGGATACACGCCTTCGTCACGGAGAAATTTCTCAAGTTCTCCCACTACGCTCCGTAACGCATCCGCGCATTCGAAGCACACTCGTTGCTTCTGCGCTTCTTTTCTGAGCGTATAGCCGCAGTCAGGACATTTTGATCGCTTCTTACGACCCCTAATTCCGAGATAGGTATGCGGTAAACGCGGCATATCTCCGCAAGCGGGACATTCGTGACCACATGGCCCGTTAACTTCATACGCGATCTGCCGCCATGTTTTGTCCGTCCTGAGATACAGGGTGAAAGCACGCACTGCATCTGGTCCACGTTCACGCCGACGACCTGGTTTACCGGTGGGCTTCTGGAGTCCTGCTTTTAAAGCTGCGAATCGATCTTCGACAGACATGTCTCCAATCTTTTCTGCGAGAATGCGAAGACGCTCGTCATCCGGCATCTGGGAAGAGGCACACAACCAAGACAGCACCTTCTCCGCTTTTTTAATGGCGGCCCCGGCGATGAGCGGATCAGGGTGGATCAGGTCCTCTCTCAGTCCGTCCAACAAGCTCATTAGACGTTGCTCGATGTCGTATACGAAACGATCTATGAAGGAGTCGATGCTGGGAATCATGCGTGCAGGTGCAATTGTCTCTTACCGATTGCAACCAACTGCGCAGATTTTGACCTGATTCCAGCATGATTTCTGACCTTATTCTTCCCTTGATTCTCAATTCCAGCTTATGTAAGTGTCTGAATCTAATGAGCTGGGGAACAAGTTCTAGTGCATCTATCACCAGAAAGCGGATTGGTACGGAATAAGCCTCTTCTGGCCTAGCCATACATGCACATCACTAGTCAGGGATAGCTATTCTCAGGAACTCAACCCACCACCACGCCAGGTGGGATCAATGAATGGGGCTTCCTAGACCTGCTACATTTCCAGTGCAATCTAGAACTCTCCTCCGATAGATATGGTTACTGATCAATCTTTATCTGAATCTATGTCTCTGTCTGTATCTAGGTAGCAGGTGCTACAACAGGTGCTACCAGGACCAGTCCCTTGACCGGGAGCGTGTGGAGAGATGGACCAGCATCAGTCCGTGTGAACCTGTACAGGTACGCAGCTATTCTTCAGACTGTCCATCCAGGTCACGATTGATGCTTATGGCCACCGTGGGCCACCCCTGGACCGCGCCTGAACCGCCGATGAACCGCGCCTGAACCGCCGATGAACCGCGCCTGAACCGCCGATGGACCCAGATGAACCGACGCTGACCTCAACGGACTTCAGATGTGCTGCTCAATCCACCTTCTGGATCGCTGTAGTCCGACTTCACATTCGTCGTTAGATGCTTTGCCCATCCCGGTTTCTTCTCACCACGTTCATGCGCAAACCTTGCCAGAGCGTGTCCGATTACCTGTTCCGGCAAATACCCGTTCATAGAGGTAGCCCATCCTTGGCGGGTCTCATCCTGATGCTGTTCAAAGGTCCTGGCGGCATTGGCCGTGAACACTCCTTATACCAATGAAAATCGTCGCTAAATCCGTGAGTGGTTCCATGTCCGGTTCGTCCTGAGCTATCAGGCCGGGACCCAACAGCATCACATGACACAATTTTGTGCGCGAAGAATGGCCACGAGTTGAAGAGGGTTCTTCAATTGTGATTCCTTTACTCCCACAACAGGCCGACCTTCGGATTTCATATAGATTCCAGCAGCGTCCTGATGTCTACCGTGCCAATACGGCAAAAGCTTGTTCAATTCCGCTGTTTGGTCAGCGAATAGATTGACCTCTGCAATGTCAGGATCAAGTTGCATGTAGCTGCACACGCGACGGAACATGATCGATGAAGCCTGATCGGCCTCATAGGGATCAGGGAAGTAGTGAGGAGTGGGAAGAATTACCTCAGCATCTACCATCCGTCTCCGGCTCAGTAAGCGCTCCAATCTTTGGAAGCTGCCTTCTACCCAGCGGCGGTCGTCCTCACTTATGAGTAGTTTAGTTCTCAGACCGAACATGTTGCTGCGAATCTTACTCAGCACAGACCAAGCTTCCAAGTTACTGTCGTATCGTCCGACTCCATCCCATATGAGATAACGCTCACCGGAGGCTCATCGCGTGTACGATGCTTGCTGCTTATGGAAACTATCGACAAAGACTTTTCCTGATCTGCGGGATCGTAGCGCAACTTGATAACGTCACCGGCTCGTACTGGTGTCAGGTCGGAAGCATCAAACCAGCGCCAGAAGAAACCTGAGTGATAGCCAGACTGCGTTGAGTAGTAGTAGACGATTTCTTCGCGGGGATTAGAAAGTCGGAGTTACTTGATGTACGGGTCCTTCAACTTGTGGCCATGTTGCGCTAATCGCAATGGAGCGCTTCCGTTCCCGCTGATACATCCTCTTCCTGATCGCAACGGCCACTACGTGAACCAAGGGCCCAATCCACTGTTCCCAAGGTAAAAAGGCAGCCGCCATTCCAATCTCTCCACCATGGCATCCTAGCTCACGACTACTGCGGAGAACCAGTGGCCATCGTAGGACTAGAGAATCCTATAGCGGCTGATAGCCGTACCCGTTACGACTCAGCTTACAATCACCACCTATGCTGAGAGCTGCCGTGCTGCTAATACAGCTTTCGACACTTCGGTGTGCATCGGCACGCGGAAATCGGCCCTAGAACCCGTCAAGTGCCTCCAAAGTCACTCACATCCCAGAAGCCGAGAGCGATGTTAGACTATCTCGCTCTCCCCTAACACTCTGTCGAGGTGCAGTGATGAACTGCGTCAAGTGCGGTAGTCCCACTTCCGCCGATCAAACCGTTTGCGAGAGATGCAAAGAGCTGAGTGCCATTGTTCTAGGAAAAGTGCGCCTAACTCTCTATTCGCGTCTGCCACACCAGAACCAATTTCAGCAGTTCATATTTCGGCTACGCCCACCGTTTCCGTTTGGGCGGCTATTCGAATCTTTCTCGCCGCAGCGGTGGCGTTCATATTGGCCTTCGTGACTTACGGAATGACAGTTTCTGGAGAGTTCGTGGGCTACTGGATCGGAAGCATGCTGTTGCCGTTTGGCAATCGCTGATCCGATCGCTGGACGCCGTAGCAAGCGAGATTGGAGTAGGTTCTCATGGATGTTTCTAGCGCTGGGAACACTGCTGCCAGCGCTGGCCCATTCAGGGAGCATCAGGCATTCGACAGTAAAGCCCGAGGCCGTAGCCGTAGAAAGCCTAAGAGTAGCAACGGGGGCAAAGAAGGCAGAATTCTCGGGTACACCCGCCGAGCAGGAAATGCAGAGACTTTCGAATATCGTCGTCAGCAAGATGCTCAGTTATCGTAGAGAGCACGATGCGAAGGTGGCTTCCGTAAACGTCGATCTTGGGCACCTTTACACCGCGAAGTCTTTCTCGAGAGAGTAAGATATTCCTGGTCTTTGGCCGCGAACAGACGGCTCTGGAAGCCGATGAGGAACTAGATCGCAGTATAGATCATTGGCGAGACGACATTAAGCAGGACGTTGACGGATCATCGTTACCGGGCAGCGAGAAAACAGGATTTCGTGAAAGGTGTGGACAGGGGATTCAATGGCTCTGAGATATTTCCTCTTCGGAAGCAGGCGACATCAGCGGAAAAGGATTGGGCTGCCGCCTCGCGTGATCTATATGAGTTCGCTCTGGCCCAATCGAAAGCACATCATCGTGAACCAAGCCAAACTAGCTATCGACAATGAGAACATTCGCTTGGACTTCAATGCGAAGCTGAAGCACTCACTGGAGTTGCGTGATCAGTTGCGTTCATTCAACAAGCAAATTGCAGAAAAGCGGGCCGACATCGCTAAACGGTTTGGCGTGAAACCTGATGAATTCGGCGTTAAGAACTGAAACAGCACTTTTTGAAGAGGTGTCTCACCCTGAGATAGCTAGTAGTAACGAGATTTACCAACATCTATTCCCCTACGGGACCAACTGCGCCGGACCAGAGGGATCGTCAGAATCGTTTTTGGAAGCCGCCCGCATCGTCAAGAGATACCAACCTGTTCCTACCAAACCTAATATCGCACTACTCACGCTTTCGGCGACAGAGCGCCCGCGTAACATTGACCAAGCGAAATCAGCGAATGCACAAACCGAGAACACAAGCGCGACACCTTTGCTGCTAAAGCTGCCACTACGTTGCCGAATGTCGTTCATGTTCAGCTTTCCTCAGGGTTGCGTTTGGTATGGGGATTTCACGACACTTATTTACTTCGGATCAGACAAGCGGTGTTTTATATGCCGCTTTTTTCGCTTCGCGACAGACCGATAGCACCTTGCACGAGCATTCCCCAGACAGGCACTTCCGCGAACGCGATCAGCATGTAGGTAGCGGAGTGCATGTTGGGGAAACGCCGGACTATCGGGCGGAGAGCAACAAGTTGCAAGGCAACTAGCAAGGCTAGCATGAGCCACATCACCGGATTCTTCCGTTCCTGCTTGAGCACCTTCACGATAACGAAACAGCTAAAGGCCGTCCAACAAACAGGCAGAAGCCAATGCAATCCAGTCTCTGTCGTGTGCGTTGCAACTGAAATAGCAAACACAATTGCGAAGATAATGAGCGCCGCTACAGCAATTCCAGTATCAATCAAACCTCTGCGGACAAACCAAGTGAAGGAGCGAACCTGACGCGGCGGTTCGGTGACATTGCTGCTTATGTCGCTCATGTGATCCTCTAGTCCGATAAGATACAGCTCAATCGGTTGCTTAGTCAGAGATAACTGTCGTGAACGGAGATTATCACTTCCTATCTCAGGTTGAGATACGGAGTGGTATCGAGATTTCCCGACAGGTATCAGCGGAAGAGCGAAAAAACAGGGTCGGATTTCCCCTCATTAAGTCCCAAATTTCACGAGCTGATTGACCAGATCGATGAGCTTGTCTTGCGAGGGTGCTTCGACATCGAAAGACAAGATGTAACCCTTTCGAAATGTCGTATAAATCCCGTGATAATACTTCTGGCCTGAAGGCACTTGCTCTTGGAGAACCGCTCCCGTGAACTGTAGTCCGGCTATGGTGATGGGAAACTCTTGCCGGACAGTCGGCGAACCCTGCCGCTCTAGCGACTGACGAACAGCTCGCACGTAATCGCCGGGGGATTTCGTCAGTGGGTTCACTGCTAACAAATCTGCTATGACCGCGAAACTGTAAGTATCGTTGAAGCTACGATGCTCCGCGAGCACTTCCAATAATCGAGCGCGTTGAGCGGTTTGTGTTATGACCGGATTCAACTTGAGCGTTGCATTCGGAGCATGAACGCTCAGTTTCAGGAAGGAGTTAGTGTAGGTGTCTTTGTCAACGGCTCCCGCCGCAGCCACGTCAGAAATACCCACGAACTTCGTGGTTTGCGCCGCACAAACAGTAGACACCAGAAGTAGCAAGAGAATTCCGGCACTCGCCGATTTCATCAGTAATAGCCCTTGGTATGAGGGAACGCCTCAATAACTTACAATATTGTTGGCGATAACGGAGATTATCACTCAGTATCTCAAGCTGACACGGCTGGGTCATTTCTGCCTGTACGTCGTATGGCTTTGATTGAGTCTTTCAGAGCAGCAGAAATATCGGTGTCTCCGGTAAGCACGTGCGCAGGTTCGGGCATCCTGACTCTGGCGATCGACTGCTTCCAAGTCCGGACGATTCGCAACGGCGAATCGCCCTTCTCGTCGCACAGGCATCCCGGCTCTTGCCCAGCGTTGCACCGTCGCCGCAGTTAGGCCCAGGAACTTGGCAATTGCTGCCCAGCCCTTCAACAGTCCCGAATCATCTTTTGGTTTCGTCTTCGCCATGTGGTGTCGCGATTTGTCGGCTAACGACTAGTCGTGCAAAGGATCGTTGACATGTGCAACAGGAAAGCAAGTCAGCCTGTGAAGTCGATCTAAGTTTAGGACATGCGGTTTCGGGCATGGTTCGACGAGTATGCGCCAGTCCGATTCGACTGAAGTCCCTACGTGAAATGGAGGGCTAAACCCCATTGAGTCTGATTCAAAACGTAGAGGTTCTTCGCAGAATCCATCGCGAGAGCGATAGACCCGACCGAGTCAAACCCTTGCTGCCGATAGCTCACATAGAACGGCTTTCCGCTTCTGAACGCATCCTGGGCGCATACATTGGCACGCTCAGTGTTCCCTTAACAGCGACATCACCACAAGCTTTCGCCTTCTCTCCGGTGAGAGACTTCAGACGGTTCGAACCCTGTTGTTCAACGCAGTCGGGTCCATGACGTTATCCTGAGAACTACCGAAGGTCGCGAACACCAGAATTACGGCAAGCATTCTCAGTAGGTTCAAAGTGCCTCCGATTACCGTAGTCGGTGATGGCTCACTTCGAGCAGTTGATCTTCTGACACGCATATTCCGACTCGCTTCTTCCATTTGCAACGACTGTCACACCATTCTTTCAACTTGCCCTCAAGTTCGCCAGTGCTGGACGGCTTCAACGTGCCACGAAACCCGCCCAACCCGCCGTTAAAAGACACCAGAACTTCGTTCCGTTTGAGATGCCAAGACCAAAGCCTTTCTACAATCGCGTTGTCCGGACTTGCGGGAACGCTGTGAATGTCGAAGATGTCGTAACCGGGATATGCTCGATCCGTGGTGAGTTGGAACCGAGAAGGGATCGACCTGATGCTATCGTCAGGTGGATTCCAGGTTAGCGTCCTTACTTCGTAGCATCCGCAAACTGCACGTTGGCGGGAGGGGTACTCTGGCTGAAAGCTGGCAAAACGCCACAGAAGGCTATGAGCAAATAGCTCGTAACAGCTTCATATTCGACAACAATAATGCTGGCATTCCTGGTAGCTGTCCATAACGTTATCGTGTCAGCCGTCATCTTGGCTGCCCCTCCACGATTCGCTCTGAGCCGTACCATGGAGTCTCCCTACGGGGCCCGCTGGCAGGCAGTTAAGACCCCTGCCTCTTTCGGACACGAAGTGATTAAACTAGGACCGGGTAGAACCGGACCCAGCACCGGCGTAGACGACAGCCATCGCAATCGCATGAACGAGTAGCCAAGCCGACATCCCGCGATCATGGAAGATGAGGATCAACATCAGACCTCTGGGAATGATCACGGCCATGATGCCAGGGACCCAGGCGATCAAGTTAAACGCGGAAAGGTCATTTGCCGCAAAATATGCAACCACGAGCGACACCCGTGGAAGGAACAGTGCCAATATCAAGAACCAAAGTGGTAGGTGATTCATGATCGCATGGAAGTGTACCAGCAGGGCCGTCACGACTCACTCAGAACCAACCAGGGAGCCTTCCCACGGGCTTCGCCAAGTGCTAACAGGACAGCGCAGGGGCGGGGTAATCTCCCTGGCCGGGGCGCGAATGAATATGGGACCCGTGAACGCGGATCATTAAAGATGGATTGCGTCTGCGTGAAGTTAGCGATATTTGGCCAAGCCGTAACGACTGACAAAGAGCCATACCACGGGGAGCTTCCTGGGGGCCGGTCTAACTTCAGAATTCGGCGGCGCTCAGTTCGGACGCACAGCTTCCGCAGCGGGAGCCAAAGACACTTGGAACGCATTCATGCTCTTTTAACAAAACATTCTGCACGCTCGACGTTCGAAAAGAAATACTCTTCCCACAGTCCGTTTTCCGTTTTTAGCGTCAGGTGCGCGTACCCCACAATCGGAATCTGGTAGTTGTTTGCAAATCTCCGGTCTGGGCTGCCGTCTTGATTCGCTTTGGCCCAGGTTTGGCCGATGACTTTCGAATCGTTCGGAACACCGTCCTCTTCTATGAACTTCTTCAGAACCAGCGAACCACGAAGGTCGTGGTAATCAATGACTGAAAACGCGCTTTCGGCAGCTCGATAAAGAATGAATCCTGGATACAAATACAGGTCACCACCATTCGCGTTTTCCATGTGCGGGACTTCTTTCTCCCACTGAACCAGGTCGCAGCTGGAAAGTGAGAACGAAACTCGATCCCGATCAACCTTCTCAAACGCAATTGTTCGCTCACGTATTCTGTCATTTGCTTGACGGCTCTTGATGTCCCAGATCGCTGCGCATTCACAGAGTCCAGCAAACGCATCGCGCATTCTGAAGTATGGTTCAGCTTGTTCCTTTTCAATCTCAATGTGTGTGGCGACAACAGTGAGTTTTAGCTGTTCTTCTAGCTCATCGACTTTGGCCGTTTCAGTTTCGGCTTCTTCTTTTCTCTTGGCGAATGCACTTTTGAAGACTCTCTTAAAGAGAAATCCGCTCTCCCAAGGTTCATAACGATCAACGGCGCGATATTTGCTTGCACGTGCCCGTGCCAGTTGGTCGGAAATGTCTTCTCGCTCCTCATACGTCATCTGAATCAGCTTCTTTAGTTCCTTCAAACTCTCGCTGGTCAAGAGTTCGGTGCTGCCGCTACGAATCTCTTCAACCGGGGCTGTTGTTACGAGAGTAGGAACCGACACAGGTGGAATCGGCGTGTCTGGCCTCATACCTGGCGGGGGCTGCATCTGCGGAGAGGCGTTAGAATGGGGACCTCCAAGGTGCTGACGAAAAGAAATCCCAGTACCGGGGAGCGATGCAGTAGCCATCAGCCCACGCTGACCTACGTTGAAAGTGAATGGAGCGCCGCCAATACTTGCGCTTAGCCCTGTCTTTGACAGGTTCAGTCGAACTCCTGGAATGATCTTGAAAGAATGACGAAATCTCCAGCCCATGAGCACTCGTCC
>CAWKDK010000023.1:0-127853 GCA_963848375.1 Terriglobia bacterium | reverse complement strand
GAGCCCTCGCTAATCCTTTCTGCAGAAGAACTTAACGACCGGCAGGCCCCTTGCTCTCTCTTCGTTGAGTACTTCGTGACGAGTGCATCCAACGGTGAATCGGATTTAGCGTGACAATGAAACAGGAGGGCACAATGCGACGGCCAACTATCGTGTGCATCGACGATTATCTAGATACCTTGCTTGGATACCAGAGCCTTCTCTTGGAATCACGGTTATAACGTGTTCATCAGCACCAGCGGATCGCAAGGACTGGAACTCGTGAAGTCGCTCCCTGTTGATGCAGTAATTCTCGATTTCGAAATGCCTGGGATGGACGGGGCATGGTTGGACCCAGATGAAGGAATCAAACCACATGTTCCCGTCATGATGTTGACTGCTCACGCATCGCTTCCCGATGACGTACTGGAACACGTCGACGTGCTTTTCACGAAGGGAGAATCCCCACAAGAGCTCTTGGCGATACTTCACGCTATGCTCAACCGCGGCGTCCCGACTAGTACAGATTGGCTCAAGGACCAAGTCAACGCGGTGGAGGTACGTCGGCGCGGCATTAATTCGCTGATTGAACGACTACCAGCCAAGAAGGCCGACACCGGAAAAACGTGTTCGCCCCTACCCGTACGAATAGAACCGCAAGAACAGTGTTGCTGGACTCATGCGACTGCGATATGCTCCGTCGATCTCGTTCCATTGGAGTTCTCCATGTTCTCCAAGCTGATGGACGTTCTTTTCGGTTGTACCCACGCCAACTACAGCCTTCCCAGGACCCTCAAGCCTGTTCGTAACAGCAGAGGTGCACCGTGCGAACCGCGTACATACGTTTTGTGTTTGGATTGCGGCAAAGACGTGCCTTACGACTGGAACAGGATGAAGGTCATCAGGGGCAAGAAGAAACAGCCTAGACGCTGTTCGTTGATGACGTGAGTTGAGCGGCAGCTGGTACAGTCCATCGGCGCATCTAATCTGTAGATGCCCTCACGTCATTACGGCTGCGATAAGTTCCTCATTGCCACCGTTGTCCTGATAGTGCTTTGCCTGCTTTCGGTTTGGTTTTGGGGTAACCGCGCGGAGACTGCTCTGCTCCCAAGCATCCGATGCAGACAGAACCCCAAAACGCCAAGCATCCTACGGACACAGCAGGCCGACACTAAACGTGCGCTTTTGTGGGAGGATTCGCTTTGGCATGAAAGGAGCGTAACGGCGTACGAGTGGCGACCACGCTTCGGGTCGCCAACCGACGAGATCGCCGATACAAGCGAGCGGGACTATAGCAGGGTCTGCCAGAGAGCGAGAATTGGGAAGAATCGTGACGCGATCCAGCTACTCTGGGTCACAAGCTATTTAGCAACTCTATATTGTGGTGGACCATTGGAACTGAAGACACAAGGAGCGGTAGTGGTGACAAAGTCATTGGATGATCTGGCCGAAACTACTAAGTGTTAGCGCACTGCTTGAAAGCAGGGTGATCTCCCCTGCAACCCGCAGGAACCTAGAGCAATTTCTTCAGAAGCTAGAACAGGAAATGACTAAACTTCCAGAGAGGAGCGATCCCGATACGCACAGACTGACGAAGCAGCAGGCGATTGACTAACGCTCTTCGTCAGCTCTCACTCTCGGAGGACTGCCACTTCCTCTTCTAAAATTTCCTTCACTACCTTTGCATGTCTTCTGGTTGACTCATCAATGTGCGTTGATTGCAGAAGCTTCTCCATTGACTTGATCGCCCTAATCATGTGCCCGCATTCGATTCGCACGGGGTTTCTAGCTTTTGGCATTTCGTCGCACCAGGCAGAACAAGAAGCCGTTTAATCGAAGCCAGAAGCGGGCACGTACAACCGACGCGAGTAATGGGACACATCAATACTCCTGACTTTCGGCGCGATGTATTGGCCGGAGATTCTCACGCTCGATGACTATTTCGATGATGGCAAATCTACGGTAGGTCGCCTTTGACTCCGATTGCCCCCCAGCCGCTGCTACGATTTGACACATTGTTGCCTCGATTGGCGATATGTCTTGCGACTGGCCTGAGACCATTGCACAGATGTGCAGTTTTGGGCTTTGGTTCTTGTTACGGTTGTCCCGTCAGTTTCCAGCCATTTCCATTCGATGACGATTCTGTCTTCTTTCAAGGCAGCATCGTGGCGAACCAGAACGCGGGTCCCTATGTCATGGGACGCAGGTACAGCGCTCGGTGGCTACGAGCAGAATGAGTCGTTTCACCCACGGTCGCAAGCAGCTACGCGCAGGTTTTCGGAAGAGCAACACACCAGCTTGAGGAGAGTTCTAATCACAAACGCGCCGGAATTAGACACCGGCTAGGACAGATGTACGGAGAAGACCAATGAAAACAATATTTGCGTTGTTGGCAGCCGTGCTGCTTTTAAGCTCTATTGGGATCGTAGAGGCACAGCAGACGACTACCCAGCAGACAACGACTACGACGACCACGACTGACAAAGATGCGGATACTGCAGCGGCTGATACTCATTCGAACGTCCGCACGCTCACCGGTTGCCTTCAAAAGGGCGACAGTGCCAACGAATACAGCCTAGTGGGTCAGAATGGCAGCACCTGGGAGTTGAAGAGCGACAGTACCGATCTCGCTTCCCACGTCGGCCATACTGTGACAATCACCGGTGCTGTCCCGCACGCGACGATGCACGGCATGAAAGAAGAT
Organism: Terriglobia bacterium; assembly: GCA_963848375.1. Taxonomy (GTDB): domain Bacteria; phylum Acidobacteriota; class Terriglobia; order Terriglobales; family Acidobacteriaceae; genus JAJPJE01. The sequence goes on along the minus strand of CAWKDK010000023.1, from coordinate 125,170 downwards.
GCCAAGGGCGAAGCGCAGGAGCATGGCATGGACAAATCAGCCACCGAACACGGCCACCTTACCGTGACGAACCTGAGCATGGTCAGCAGCAGCTGCTCAAATTAGACGCTGATCCCTCATCGCGATACACGGAGCGCGTCCTTGCCCCTGGGCCGCGCCCCGTTCGTGGGAATGGAAACAGTGATGCGGAACGGAAAGCCCCCGAAATTCTCGTAGGAATGGGACCTGTGGCTTGAAGGTCTGAGATGACGCCATTCTTTTCCCTCGTGCGAGGGGAACGCACTTCAGGTGTCATCAGGTTGCGCTCAGTTCGGCGAATGTCAGCCCGAAGAATTCGTGGGAATGAAACCAGTAGTGCGGGGAGGTTCTTCGGTTCTTCTTCTTCCCTTCGTTCCCTCGTGGGAATGAAATATGTGGGATGTATCGGATCTGCACGATTAATCGCGTCTCCTCAACTTGTCCACAGGTTTCGGACAGACGAGAACAGAAATACGGATGACGAGAGACTCTCCTCGGCCTACGATGGGCATCATGCGAAAGAGAAAACCCCACTTCAAGAAGCCTTCTGCGCCTGGTCCTGTACAGCCCGCCGATCCGGAGGAAATGAGCTTCGCCCTGCAGGTCTTCCAAGCTGGCCTCAGACTGCGGATGCCGATGCAAAGCCCAGAGAAGAAGGGAATCGAGTTCGGAGACGCTGCGATGGCACAGGCGATGCTGGAATCCTTACCCAAGGTGATTCGTGAACAGTTTGTAATTCGCGACAACCGCGTGGCTCCAAAGGACACTCCGTTGCATCGGGGTATCTTCGGCGTCATGGAACACTACAAGGACCATCCTCAGAAGGACGCAATCGCTTCACGAATCAATTTTTTACTTTCTGATGAACGAGATCGGACCCGGTGGAATGAAGAAGTGGCAGAAGCCCTGTGAGGAAGATCCAGAGGCGGTACTGCTTCACCCCGCTATTGTGGAGACGGCTGCTACGGTTCCGACTTCCGAGTGGGGTCAATTCGACAGCAATTCATCGAGCTGGCAGAGAAGATCGCCGAATTGGTAACAAGGCTTTGTCCAACAACATCGGCCACCGAAATAGCATCGCACTAACCTCTCGGGGGTGAAAGGTGAGCAGCAGGATTGACGATCTAGCTCGGACGCTGCTGGCGGTAACCGCCCTGCTAGAGAGCAGAAATATTTGTCAAGCGACAAGAATGCATCTTGAGCGACTCTACGATGAATTGTTGGCAGAGGTTATCGTCTTGAAGGAAGATCAGGAGAACAGGCTTGCTGCGTAGCAACTCGTGAGTTCGTCTTCTAGATCACGGGGTTGCCTGCGCAGCTCTCGATTCCGGCAGCAGCACAAGTCTCAATAAATTCATCCCCGTTTTCCAGCGTAGGAGCTGTTTCTTTGTACAACCGAGCAGAGTTACATTCGATCTTTCTTTCCAGAGGGCCCCATGTCCCACGTACAGGAACTGCCACAGAAAGTGCTCAGGCTGCAAGAAAAGCGGGACAACATTCTCTATGCGTTACTCCACCAGGAACTCCCGGATGCGGCACGTTACAACTCCAAACGCAGCTCTCGGCAGTCGAGGATGAACTGGTTCTTCTATCCACGCGCAAAGCTGCCTAACCGAAGCCGTGCCGCAAACTAATGCGAAGTGTTGTGCTAAACACCATGACCCTGAGCGATCATCTGCCGTAGTACGGAGGCAAGGCGTTCGTGGTCTTTCTCGTCTAGGGCAACAAAGCGGAAGGCCTGCACCTTGGCAGCTGAACCCTTCCGAGGGCGCAGCAGTTCCACGAGCCCGGTGATTGGGCCAGCTTTAGATTGCATCTGCAGCTCTGCAAGGGAGCCTTCGCGAACTGCGCCGCTGAATTGGGCTAGTCCGCCGGTGATTGAGATTTCGTGCAGGACCGCCGGAACGCGTTTGCCGTCCAGTGAGAAATTCACCGACTCGCTGTTCGGGACTCGCACCCGGGGAGCCCGCAGGCTAGCGTGCGGTTGGGGAAAGTGAGCCATGGCTGCGAAGAATTGCAGACCGACGACTGTTGCGAAAGCTTACCTGAGATGCTGTCCGACGGTAACCTCTGTCCAAGCGATTCGTTGAAGTGTTTGCAGCTAGGCAGCTGCCGGGGATTCCATCCAGACATCAAGTGACTGAACGTCGGATAGCGGAATTGTGCGTTCTAAGCCGCATTTGCATCTGGACTCTATTCGGCCTCTCGTCACAAACTCAACGGGAGGATGCCGGGATGAACACAGCACCAGTACACGCTCTCCGCATTGTGGGCAGATGTAGCCCAAGCAAGTAACTTCGGCGGGCATAATGTTCCACCTTCAGAATAGAAGTGGCAGCCGCTCAGAGAAGTCTATCTGTTGTTGTTAATTGGTGATGCGATTGCACCGCTCACGAAAGGGTTGTCCATAAGATGACTTGGGGGCTAAGAGCGCGCGGCTTTGCTACACTTCCGCCGTGGGTGACCTAGAACTAAACACTCCCGTGCAGATCGCCAAGAATGAACTCAACAACGTTCTGACTGCGATTGCGCTCAAATGCGACTTGCTGAAAGCACGCAACGCAGACAGAGAGCTGGCTGCTGACCTCCACGAAATTGAACAACTCGCGAATCGGGCCGTGGAGCTCGTTCGCCAACTTGGCTGAACCCGCGTCACGGCCCCCAAACAGCGACGATCACCCCCGAAAGCGCGGAGGCAAAATACTTCGCCCTGTCGTCGGTTGTTGTTGTGGCCGCAAAAGACTGAACCTTACGACCTTTTTGGCGTGGCGTTTTGTCCACCACGCCCGAATATCGGGCCAGAAGATACTGAGCAGCCGATAGCTGCTGTGACAATTAATTCACTCATGATTCCGGTATGCACCGGAACCCGGAAAAGCTGTCAATGCTGCGTTATCTTCTCTGAATTTCCGCCAGAACTTGCCGGGCTAGCAGGACGGAGTCGTAAACCGTGGCGGTCAGCTTGGGCGAGGGCTTGATGGGTTCTCCCCGGAGCCTGATAGCCGCGATTATCGAGGCGGCGACCAACAACGCACCTTTCAATTTATCTGGAGCTGGATCTGGCGCGGATTCCTGAAAGCCGACACTTTGAAGCGGTCTGCGAGGCGTGTCCACGACAGAAATACTAGGCGAATATAAAACGAAAACAAACTCAGATAAGTAGCTTATTCTTTAATAAAAATCACCTTTTTCTTAAATTTGTTGCCTATGGATATAAAATTTCCCTGCTGGGCTATTCTGAATCGGCCTTAGACATTTTGGCCCGCCCCGGGTATGTCTTCGACAAGCAACCCGCAGCTCAGTCGCTCGACTCAAAGGTACAATCCTGTTTTAAGGTAGTACCAGCGCAGGCAAGCCCCGACGCCACGAGGGGCCGGGCCTGTCTCACCCCGCCCTATCCTCTTCTTTTGGTTCACCTGCACTGGCAACCCACCCTTCCCTTCTTCAATCCGAAAGCTCAGCTAGCTAGTTCACGCACCTTCGGCCCCGATTCCAAGGCACGGCTAGCTGGTGAGCGTCGCTTCGATCCTGTGACGCGCGTTCGAGCCTCCCCGCACGCATCGCGGGAACGCCCCGTCACCACTGGCGGGGCTTTTCTTTGAGCGTTTCCAGACACCTCGGCCAGACAACCTAGCGTACTCTCCCCAGAGTCCTACGATTTGCAGAAGCGAGTCGGGTTAATCCTCCTCTCTCGGGGTATTCTGAACGTCTCGCCGATGTGGCAGGGCCCCGTCCCACGTGGCGGGGCTGTTTTCTGAGCGGCAATCTGCCTGTGCGCGTGGCAGCGGCAGTGACTGCCACTGTGAATACAAATAATCTAGGGGTTCTCACAGTCTCCACATGAATCAATCAATTGTGAGCGTGATAACTGGACACGGCTTGGCAGTGGCAGCTCCTGCCAATGCCAGAAAAGTCCAGCTCTCCCAGTGTAGAACTGCGATAAAATCGCATCCAAAGTAGCTGGGTTTCTGAAACCTATGCCAAGTCAAACGGCCCGCATCCTTTCTATCTCCTACGACCAAGCACTTCTCCACACGCGCCGCTTAATACTAGAAGCGGCAGGTTATAGCGTCGTCTCGGCATTTGGCTTCAAAGAGAGCCTGTATCATTGCAAACTCGGCGGATTTGATCTGTTCATCCTTGGGCATTCGATACCAAACTCCGACAAGGAAGCATTGATTAAAGAATTCCGCGCATCGTGCTCGGCACCGATAGTGTCTTTGCAGCGGCAAACAGAGATGGACGTTTCGGGCGCGGATTATTACATCGAGCCAAAGCCGGAAGACGTGCTCGCCCTCGTCCGCCAAATATTTGGCCCATCAGCGTCCGTCAAATCTGCCTAGCGCCCTCAATTAATCACCACCTTGACGCCCGTTGCAGGAAGATAGGTTTTGCCGTTCGCCTCCACAAGCAGCTTGCGTTCAATCGCCCACTTCTTACAGCGATAGAAATTCCGCTCCGGTCCAAATGAGAGCCGGTAAACAATCGACTCGTCCGGTTTGAATGCGGCGTGTTTACCGATTCCACAAAGCGAATCCCGAAGTGCTCGACTTCCTAGTTTCAGGGATGCGCGTTGACCGAGAGAACGGATGGACACGCACGTCACTCGGAAGTCTTTGGCACTATGCCCGATGGGTCCTCACTCGAAAGCAACGGGTCCCCGGCGAAAGCTTCGTGATGAGCAACAATTACTTCCCGCACTACGAGCGTATCATCGCAATTTTGCACCCGGATCTGAACGGCTTTTTTGAGATGGCGAAGAGCAAAGCGGATGCAGACTTGGGCACCGTGCTTGAGCCTGCCCGGAAGGATAAAAAGCGCGGGTACCTCCGCCGCTTGCTGTGGGCGGACGGCAAACCGATTGAAGCCGGATGGCGGCCCACAACACCACATGAGCCTAAGCCTGTGGGACGCCGTGACCGGGTTAAGCGAGCAGCATAACTAATCTGGAATGGGCCGCGTTGCCGGGCGGCCTTCCCCAGGTTTCCGGGGCGCAAAACCCTTCGGGGGGTGTAGGTAAAAAAGCCCCCTAACGTACCGGACAAAAATAAATCTATAACTACTACTACTATCAACTACTTAAGGACTCTCTTCCCACTCTCTAGAGAGAAAATTCACCTACACCCCTCCCTTTCCAACACTTAACTTATTGATTCCGTTAAACTTAATGGTGTAGGTAACACCTTCCTACACCTTCCTACACCCCTCCTACACCCACTGAAGTCCTTTAATTTCAACGATAGTGTAAATATTACATACTAAGTCTATTATTCCCAATATTTCTATGATTTTTCATAATTAGGCGTTCATGCAGATTTGAGAGCCCTAGTGGGCTAACGTGGAGACCTCCCCAACATTTGACCCCGCCCCGGGTGCAGGTGTCGCCACAAGAGAGTCCCGATAGCGCGGAATCTCGTTCTTCCGGGCTGTGTATGTGTTGATGAGGATTGCTCTATCATCATCAAGAAACATAATCGTAGGGTCTTAGTATCGTGACCTGTTTTCAACGACTTAGCGGCGCAAAAGTTGGACACGCCTTGAGAGTGATAGAGCTATCATTCTCAGCCGATGTCCACTGAGTTTTCCTCTCGTCTGTGTCTTGGCCGGGCAACATTGTTGACCTATATGTCAAGACTGTCCGTCCGCGCCTATAAGAAATAAAAAAAGAGCGGACACCCATACAGAGAGAAGAACTCACTAAAGTTCGTTCTGTCTCTCGTCTGGTATTTGGCAAACGGACACAACCTCCCACCACGTATAGGGAAATGATGTGTGGTGGTGTGTGCGCGAACGAGGACACAAAAAGGGTGTCAAATGGGTAACTAAGGCGCGGTGCAGATTGCGGGGTGCGGCTGTCACTTTAACTCAAATATGACCCATTCCCAAAAGCCATTCCCCTTAGACAAGGAATAAGAATACATACCCTCCCTACGTTTCACTACGGTAGGGATGCTTGGGTGTATCGCCGGAATGAAATGCCCATTCCGTGTTAGCAAACGAGTAAATAGGTAGGTTGACTATGAACTTAGACGAATTGGTTGGCGTTAAGGCTGCGGGTAAAGCCGATGAGTGACCGTCGCGCCTAGAGATCTACACGACGACGGTCGTTCCCACTCACCAACGTGGGTAATTTCATTTTATTACATTACCCCCGTAGCGTTGAGGGATGAGCCACGGATGACGTTCGCGGAATTCATTAGCGAGCAGAGGAAGACGCACCCCTTGGAACAACGCAAACGCGCTCGAAAATTTCGCCAAATGTGAAAGAGCGTTAGTGCTTGCGAGTACGCTTGCGTCTGCGGTCTCTGAACCAAATCAGGACAACCGGCGCGACGATGTACTCAACAACAGCCTTGAACGCTTCCGTGAGGAAGTGGTCCATCAGTTTTGTTTAGGTGAAGGCAGAAATGTTCTTGGTGGAAACGGGCACCGCTCATTCCTGTGCGATGCTGCGGGCGGTCAGACCCCTACCCATGAATCTCATCCCCTGAATGCGTCAAGGAGCGCTACGGCCTAACCTTCTGACATTATCCCCGCTGCAGTAGTGCCGAGGCAATAAGAAACGCGGCATCAGAGAATTTTGTCATCTACGATGCCCCGCAATCGCGTTTAAATGCCCGCAGACGCGTCGGCAAAAAACGATGCTGGGGGTAGGGTGGGGGTAATTGCCTCAGTGTTACGGCGTCACGATAGGGAGGACTCCGTGAAGCGTCACAATGATCGCTATCAGGTCGCATCGCAGTCTCGAAAGAAAGTCCGTCGTTTGGTTTCGCAGCGCGTCCGCAATCTTCCGTTGCCGGGGCGACATGGCGTTGTGGACGTCCAATTCGTCTTGCGCGCTCAACTGAGTATTTAAATCGTGAGCGAACTTATCCCGCAGACGCCCCAATACGTCAACTACGCGAGCATCAGCGGAGTCCAGCTTTCCCAATGCTTTAGCAAATTTCACTTTGGCCCTAAAAGGGAGTCTCGCAACGTCAAGGGCCTTCTTGTCAACAATCGCGGATTCAATGAGCCGAACTAATGCGGCCTCTACGTACAAGTGTCCCCGGATGACGAGGGCTAAGGGATCTTTCGCGTTTAGGTGCTCCCCCCACGTCGGGACATCAAATGGGAATCCGATAACAGGTGCGTTCATGTGAGAGCAGGCTAACCCGCTGATGCGCGGGCCTGCAAGTCCGCCGTGAGCAATTTGGCGCGGTCTCATTTCTTCCTTTTCGTCTCCCAAGTCCCGGTGACCAATGCGTCTAGCCGGTCCTGCCTTCCCTTGAGCCATCTTCGCATAATATTTTTCCGTTGTCCTAATTGAGCGGTGCCCGAGTAGCTTACTGACTTCTTCAAGCGGGACGCCCTTCTCCAGCAAGCTCACGGCAAACGTGTCCCTGAGCCGGTGAGACTTCAGATAGCCGTCTCGTCTTGATGCGGGCGTGTTCAAATAACCGGGCAATGCGCGGCACTGCCCATTTTCTCTTGGCGTATTCTGCCGGGTAGACCTCTCCCGGCCAAAAGATGAAGACCGGATTACCCTTCCATAATCGCTAACAGCTCTTGAGCCACTTCCAACGGGATGGGCACAGACACATGCGTCCCCGTCTTCATCCGGCTCGCATTGATCCGGTAAATGCCTTTCACCGTGTCATGCTGCAGGCTCTCCCGCTTAAGCCGGAGCGCGTCTTGCATGGACAATCCGCTCCATCTCATACACTGAATGAAGGCGTGCAACTTGGCTTGCTGCCCATTCTCCAGGTATGTGGCATCCAAGAACCGCGCATACTCTTCCGCCGTGAGTGGTTGTGTTTCGGCGTCCTCAATAATGATTTTCGGAAGCTGTGGGACTTGCGCGAGCCACTGGCCTCAACGCAATAACGGAGGAAAGACCGGAGCCGCTCCCGGACCTTGCCGCGAGTTATGCTGCTCGGGTAAATGTTCTCCCACGTGGCCGCGTAGCGCGTGAGCAACTCACGGGAGATTCCGCCCGGCGTAAGAACGCGGTTAGCGTCACAGAAAGTTTGGAAGCGGCCAAGCTCGGAAGTGTACTTATAAACCACGTTAGCCGTGACGCCTTGGGCTTTCTTGTCCAGGATGAACAAATCCACAGCGTCCGCTATCGTCTTTCCGGTTTCGGGCTTGCCCGGCTCCGGCGTGGCACGCGTCCGGCAAGTTGGTCCTCTAGCTCCCGCTTGAGCTGCTCGGCTTCCGCCCATGAGCGAGTCCCGGCTTTGCGCCGGTATTGCTTGCCGTTCTGTGTCCAGCGGAAATGTTTACGGCAGTGGCAACGCTTCTCAAACTCATCCCCGACATACTTACAGTCTGCCGAGTGCCTGCACGAAGATTGCGATTAGAGGGGCTGTGCTCATGCGGCATAGCTAAGCACAGAATTAGCACAAAATCTGTGCTGTACGTCACAAACCCTGATTTTATGCGGGTTTTAAGTTGGTGGACCTGGTCGGGATCGAACCGACGACCTCTTCCATGCCATGGAAGCGCGCTCCCAGCTGCGCCACAGGCCCACTTTGAGGAAGCTATAACAGAGGCAAACTTATTCTCGCCTACCCTATCGTGATAGTCAAACTCCGAACGAAGCCGTCGCCCTTTTGCACCGACCTCTTGCGCGGACGCATAAGCATCCCAAATTAAGGGAGATGGGATGGCACAGAAATATACACACCGCGGATCGTACGCAGCGTTCTTATCGCTTTCAGCGCTGTTGTTTGTTCTCGTCATGCTGGTCCTATGGTTCTGGCTACGGGAACGCAAACCGGTTCCGGTACACACTTCCAATCCGCAATCGAGCAGTTTATGCAAGCCCGTTCAGGACGAATGCCGCAATGGGATTCGCGCTTCTGCTCCCATTCCTGCATAATGTTTCCTGCAATTCCGGCGGTGCTGGTCCGCAGCACTGCTGTGCCAAGCGATACAGCCATGCAAACTCCCAAACTTCTACTCATCTCAGCACTCGGCGCCGCGCTGTTTGTACCGGCAGCCGTAGCTCAGTCCCAACCTGTTGTGCTGCCGGTATCGACAACCGTTCCGGCGCCTCTACCCGCACCCGCGGCAAACATCAGCGCGATGCTTGGACGCCTGGACCAGATCAGCCAGTCCATGCAGATCAACCTGGCGAAGCTGCGCATCGAGCGCTGGAAGGCCGACTCTTCGACGAAGGCGCAGGCTGAGGGAAACGTGACCTCGCTGCAGCGGAACTTGAGCGCTGCCCTGCCGAACGTAGTGGGAGAGGTCAGGAATGATCCTGCGAACCTGACCAGCGGACTGAAGCTTTATCGCAACGTCAATGCTCTTTATGAAGTGTTGTCGAGCGTGACGGAGTATGCGGGAGCCTTTGGCTCGAAAGAAGACTACCGCTCGCTGGGAACGGACGCCGCAAATCTCGACGATGCTCGACGCCTCCTGGCTGACCAACTGGAAAGTCTTGCGTCGGTCAAGGAATCGCAAATCACACAGCTGAAGAATCAGGCGGTTGCTACGCAGACAACTTCAGCGGCAGGCGTGCCGACGAAGATCATCGTGGACGACAACGCCCCGGCCAAAAAGACGCCCAAGAAAAAGAAGCCGGCACCCGCAGCTACGGCCAGCGGGACGCCGACGCCTGCGTCTTCCACTCCTCAGTAATCCTCTGGTACATGGCCTGGCGGCCTCGAAATTCCGGGAACAAATCTCATCCGATGGGGTCTAACAGTAGTGTGGGCCCCGTTAGGAATGCGCCCGGAGTTGCCAAGGCGGTTCCGGCTCGCGATAAGTTTGCTGTGCTCGGCATCGGCCGCGCTGTACGCAGTATGCGGTGCGTTACCGGGGTGTGTTGTTGTTGCCATAAGTTCCTGCTAATGTTGGGGGTGACGCCGTGAGATCCATGGCGGGAGCAGCAACCTTGGGCAACTTAGCTGGCGCTCTGGAGTTACGAGCGGACGAATCTTCGATTGTGGCCGAACTAAAAGCCGGATCCGAAGACGCATACGCTTGGCTCATCAATCAGTACCAGCCGCCCGTATACAACCTGGTCTACCGCATATTGAACGACTCTGCGGATGCTGCTGACACAACACAAGAAGTGTTTTTGAAGGTTTTCCGAGGCATGCAGCACTTCAACGGTGCTTCCAGCCTGAAAACCTGGATCTACCGGATCGCGGTGCATGAGGCTTCGAACCGACGGCGCTGGTGGTTCCGGCACAAGTCGCGGGAAACATCGATGGAACTGGAGCCCGGTGGCGAATTTGAAGAGCAGCACGGTCCATGCTTGAAGGACATTTTGGTCGACGAGCGGACGTCTCCCTTTGACGATATGGCGCGCACTGAGATGCGTGCCCGGGTAGAAGACGCGCTGCGCGAGGTGTCCGAACCATATCGGACTACGCTGGTGTTGAGAGACATGGAAGAGCTCTCCTACGAAGAGATTGCGGAAGTAATGGATGTTTCCCTGGGGACGGTGAAGTCGCGCCTGACTCGCGGACGGGAGGCTTTGAAGAAGAAGCTGGAACGATTCCTTCAGGAATCGACAGCGGCTTCCAGGCTGCCCAACCGGTCCGCACGAGAGACCGTAGGACGAGGCGGGCGTGAAATCGAGGTTACGTCATGAAGTGCACGAAGGCGAAATCACTACTTTCGTGGCATCTGGATGGGAACCTGGAGATCGAAGATCGACGGGCTTTAACCGAACATCTGGGATCTTGCACAGACTGCCACACTGAACTGCTCTCCTTGAAGCAGATGCGGTCACTCGTCCACTCTGTAGGGCGGCAACCTGCCCCTGCGGATCTGGCGCTGAAAATTAGATTGGCGTTGTCACGCGAGGCTTCGAAGGTTCGCATTAGCCCGTGGGAGAGCCTTAAGTTCCGCTTCGAAGAAGCCATGCGCGCTTTCATGGTACCGGCCACCGCCGGCATCCTGAGCGCGGTTGTGTTCTTCGGGCTGCTCATCGGATTCTTTGTTCTGCCGGCGCAGACGAATGATGTTCCGACCATGCTGTACACTCCGCCGGAATTGGCCACTGCGCCCTTCGGTCTGACGAGTGATGTCAATACAGGATCGGTGGTGATCGAAGCGTATATCGACGCCAACGGCCGCGTGCAGGACTATCGCGTGCTCTCTTCTCCGCATGGCGAAGAAGTAGTCGATTCCGATTTGAAGAATATGCTGATCTTCACGGTGTTCCGGCCGGCCACATCATTCGGACGTCCGACTACGGGACGAGCAGTGCTCACCTTCGCGAATGTGAATGTGAAGGGATAGCGTCGCGGGATTCAGCTTTGAAGGCCGCCGGAGAGATCGGCGGCTTTTTTCTATTTTGAAGGAAACGCGGTTTGACCGCATTCCTCTATAGCCCGTACACTTTCTCTGAGTTTCTGCCCAAGATTTTAGGGAGGTTTGTGCTGGGCTCCTTGATCCGAAATCTAATTCTCGCCGGTCTTTTAATTTTCCTTGCGCAGTTTTCTGCCGCTCAATCTGCTCCCCCTTCAGACGCGTCAAAACCTGCTGCATCGACAGGTGCGTCCAAATCAGTTCCTGCTGAGGCTGCCCCCGCTGCGACGGACACACAGCCATCGAAGCTGATGCTGGATTCGAACGAAACCCTGTTTGCGACGTTCGCCGCGCTAAACGCTTGCGGATACGATGCGGACCTTTCGCAATCGAATCCGGTGCGCGAGCAGGTTCGAACGGAAGTAAGCCAGGCGATTCACCAGTCTGACGCAGCCGGGAGCGCCACACAGGAGTTGTGCAACTTTTATCGCGATCATCACCAGGGTGATTCGGCGCGCGACGCCGCGCAGTACGTTTCCCTGGCGCTCAATCTCGATCAGCCGCCTCAGTTCAACACCAAGCTGAAAGAGGCGGATATGCCTCCCGACGCGAGCTATGTTCTCGGGTTCATTCCGCTGCTGAAAAACTTCTATTCGGCGGTGGGAGTGCACGAGATCTGGGAACGGCACCAAAAGCAGTACGACGCGATCATCGCCGCTCTGCAGGAACCGATCGCCAACGTGATCCTGGCGACTGACGTTTACCTGAAGGTTCCGAGCAGTGGCTATGTAGGTCGTCAGTTCATCGTGTACATGGAGCCGATGGTCGCGCCGGCACATGTGAATGCCCGGAACTACGCGGCTGACTACTTTATGGTGATTTCGCCGGAAGCAGGCAGGATCAATCTCACGCAGGTCCGGCACACCTACCTGCATTTCCTGCTTGATCCTCTGGCCTTGAAACGCGCAACGGCGATGAAGAATATCTCGCCGATATTGAAAGAGGTGCAGACTGCGCCTCTCGACGATAGTTTCAAGCGCGACGTCACCCTGCTCGTTACCGAGTCGCTGATTCGGGCCGTTGAGGCTCACGAGATTCCTGGCAAAAATGCCGACGAGCAGCGCCAGAAGGCAGTGAACGAATCCATGAGCGCCGGCTACGTACTCACCCGGTACTTCTTACGATCAGCTGACGGCATTTGCGAATTCTCCCACGGGCTTGAATTCTGCTTATCCTGACTGGCTCTACACCATGGACGTCGGAAAAGAGCGCAAGCGCGCGTCGCAGGTTACATTTGCCAAAGAACCGGCACCCGAAGTGCTGAGTACGACGGCGTATCTGAAGAAGGATCCGCTGGATCTCGCCGAACAGAAGTTAGGCGAAGGCGATGTGGGCGGGCGCGCAAAAGCTCGCGCAGGCCGTGCTGAACCAGCAGGGTCCTGATCCGGCTCGTGCGTTGTTCATTCTCGGGCAGGCAGCTAGCCTGAATCGCGATGTGGATAGCGCGGTCACGTATTTCGAGCAGACCATCCAGGTTTCGAAACAGCCTCGACTTACGGCGTGGTCCCATATTTATCTGGGACGCATTTACGACATGCAGGACGAACGCGATACAGCGGTCCAGCATTACAAGGCTGCGCTTCAGGCCGGGGACGATTCAACGAAACCTGCGGCTGAGCGCGGCTTGAAGGAAGCCTTCCACCACGCACCGCAGCAGGGTACGAAGCAGGACCAGTAATCATCCGTACGCGGCCACAAGGAGAAGCAATCATGACGATTTCGAGAATTGTGCTGGTATGCGGAGCGCTTGCCGGAGTGGCGCTCGCTCAGGGCTCGTCGATGAGCACCGCGGGGGGAAATCCACAGTCGACTTCGCAGCAGCAACAACCGGCACAGCAGCAGCCGGCTGCCACTACGCAGACGCCTGCAGCAGGCGCTCAACAGACACCGGCCCAGGTGCCTGCCGGAAAGCACCAACCCCAGGCGAAGACGCAGGATGAATACAAGGCGTACCAGGAAGCCGCTGCCAAGCCAGATCCGCCTTCTCTCGAGCAGGCTGCCAATGATTTCGCCACCAAGTACCCGACCAGCGAATTGCGCTCTGTGTTGTTTCAGCGCGAAATGACCATGTACCAGGCGTCGAACAATGCCGAGAAGACCATCGAGGCCGGGAAAAAGGTGATTGCGATCGATCCCGACAATGCCGCGGCCCTGGTGACCGTAGCGCTCGTCATCGCGAACAAGACTCGCGAGGGCGATCTTGACCGCGATGAGCGTATGGCTGAAGCGTCGAAATATGCGAACCATGCGCTCGAGTCGATCGACAATGGAACCGGAGTGCCAGCCGGAACGTCTGAAGACAAGGTTCCGATGTTCAAGGAACTGGTGCGATCGATGGCTTACTCATCGCTTGGGACTGTCGAGTTCAACCGTAAAAATTATCCGCAGGCGGAAACGTACCTTCGCAAATCGGTCGAGAACTCTACCCTGCAGCCTGATCCGGTAACCTGGCTGCAGCTCTCGTTGGCGCTTGATCGTGAGAACAAGTACAACGATGCTCTGCAGGCGGCCAACAAGTGCATTGAGATCGCGCAGAGTCACCCGGCAGGCAGCTACTGCGCTGAAGAGCGCGATCGCCTGGCAAAGCTGGCAGGACCGGGAAGCGGCACCCCCAAATAGCCGTTGACTGCGTCTTGATATTGGCGCCCCGGACGTTGCCATGAAAGCACGAGATTTCAAAAAGCTCGAAGAAGCACTGGGTCATCGCTTCCGGCGCAGCAAACTGCTGGAGCAGGCGCTGACCCACACTTCCTTTGCCCGGGAGACAGAGCAGGCGTCTGAGGAAGGCGTCTCGGTAGCGGACAACGAACAACTCGAGTTCCTCGGCGACGCTGTGCTGGAGATGGTCACCAGCGAAAAGCTATTCCAGAGCTTTCCCCAGTTCCGCGAAGGCGAGCTCTCAAAATTCCGCGCTTTTCTCGTCAGTGAGCAACATCTGATTCACTCCGCCAAGAAATTGAAGATCGGGCGATATCTGCGACTTGGACGCGGCGAGGAGAAAAGTGGCGGTCGGGAGAAGGTAGCGCTCCAGGTGGATGCCTTGGAAGCCCTACTCGCAGCTATGTACCTTGACGCGGGCATGGAGAAAACGAAGAACTTCATTCTGGAAAAGGTTCTCGGGCCTGAACTGCGGAAACTTGCTCGTCGTAAGAACGCCGTACTTCCCGTCACGGATTACAAATCAGCGTTGCAGGAAAAGGCGCACGCCTTGGGATTAGCGCATCCCAGATATGCCGTGGTGCATGAGCACGGCCCACAGCACAGCAAGATGTTCACCGTAGAGGTTCGCATCCCACATGCCGGCAACGGACGCACGGATTTTGCGGGACAGGCACAGGGGACTACTAAGAAGCAGGGAGAGCAGGCGGCCGCCAAGCTTGCGCTGGAGCATCTGAAGAACTCGCAACAGGCTGACCTGTGGAGTCAGAAGTGAAAGACCCCGGGATCGTCGGCCTGCTCGAGCGGATGGGATTGTCCGGGCCTCGGTTGTTTGTGGCCGCGCTCGGCGTGTCAGGCATCTTCCTGGCGCTTAGTTACCTCATCGCGACGTATCCGTCCAATAAGAGGCGGCGTCAGCTTTCCAAGTAGCTGGACATGAGCGAAGCAGCAGTCGAATCCGCGGTAATCGTCGATCCCCCGAGAGCGGTAATGGAACGGAAGGGATCTTCCAGCCTGAAGTTCTTGCAATGGCTTGCCGGGGTTCTGATTATTGCGATCTTTGTGATGACCTTCGTCGTCCAGGCGTTCGAGATTCCCTCGGAATCGATGGAACGAACCCTGTTGATTGGCGACTATCTGCTGGTAAACAAGACCAGCTTCGCGCACGGTGGTCACTGGAATCTGGCTCTTCCCTATCCATCGCTGAACCGTGGCGACATCATCGTTTTCCGCTACCCCGTGCAACCGTCGCAGCACTTCGTAAAGCGCGTGATTGCGCTTCCGGGTGATCGCATTCACCTGGTGAACAAACGCGTTTTCGTGAACGGACAGCCGCTTGAAGAAAAGTACACGCTGTTCAAGTCGCGCGGCGTAGATCCCTACCGTGACAACTTCCCTGATACCGACTACTTCTCCGAAAATGTCGACCCGCATTGGTGGATCCAGATGAAAGGTCTGATTCACAATAGAGAATTGGTCGTTCCAGCGGGCCAATATTTCGTCCTGGGTGACAATCGCGATGAAAGTCTGGATAGCCGCTACTGGGGCTTTGTTCCCGCGGAAAACATTGTAGGCAGACCCTTGCTGATTTACTGGTCGGTGAATCGCGAGGACTCGTCCATCGATCCTGACAGCCAAGATGCTAAACTTGTGCGTTTAGCAGGCTTCATTCGGAGACGTTTGGGCGAACTCCGCTGGCAACGCATGCTGGTGCTGGTTAAGTAGCCCGTCTCCCCAAAGGCAGGACTCGAACCGCTTGGCAACGGAAACAAATAAAAAAGCGCCACCGAAGGAATCGTCTTCCAAAAAGCCCGAGAAAAAGCACGAAACCACCATGGAGTTCATCTCCTCGATGGCGGTGGTGCTCGTAGTCGGGCTGTTCATCATTACATTCAACTTGCAGGCGTTTGAAATTCCGTCGTCCTCCATGGAGAACACGCTGCTGATCGGCGACCACGTGTTCGTGGACCGCGTGACCGTGGCTCCGAAGACGAACTGGATGCCGCTCATTCCCTATCGAACTCCAAGGCACGGCGACATTATCGTTTTCCTCTCGCCATCTGAGCCGGGACTGTACGTAGTGAAGCGCATCATCGGCATACCCGGAGACCACATCCGGCTCCGAGATGGCGTGGTGTACCGCAACGGCGAAGCGCTGAACGAGCCTTACGTCATACATATCCCCGACAGCTATAACCCTTATCGCGATAATTTCCCCGATGTTCCCCCGCCCGAGGGGATGATCACGCCGGAATGGCATCTGGAGATGAGTTCCTATATCCAGAATGGTGAGTTGGTGGTTCCGCCTGGCCGCTACTTCGGAATGGGTGACAATCGTGACGTCAGCTACGACAGCCGCTATTTTGGATTTATCCCGCAGGAGAATGTCATCGGCCGCCCGATGTTCATCTATTGGTCGTTCGAAACACCTGCCGGGCAATACCAGAAGACCAGTATCGGCGACCGGGTGTCGTTCATCGCCAAGGTCGTGGTTCACTTCTTCGATCAGACTCGTTGGCGGCGCATGTTCCACGTCGTGCGCTAATGATTTCGAAACCTCAAAAGCGCCTCGCATTGGCCGCAATCGCAATTTTCGTGATTGCGGCCTTTATCGTGCCTGCGATTAATGTCGGCCGCTATCGTGCTGCGGTTGCGCGATCCCTGAGCGCTGCGATTGGCCGCGAAGCTACAGTCCGTGATGTCAGCATGCATTTGCTGCCTACCCCCGGCCTCACGCTAAGTGGGTTAGTGGTTGCCGATGATCCGCGCTTCAGTGCGGAGCCGGTTCTGCGCGCCGACGAGGTCACGGCCGCACTGCGCCTAAGTTCTCTCTGGCGAGGTCGGCTGGAGATTTCACAGCTTAGCTTGAACGATCCGAGCCTCAACCTGGTGCGGTTGCCGGATGGCGAGTGGAACGTAGAAAGCCTGTTTGAACACGTGCGAGAGATTCCGGCGGCGCCGACTTCGAAAAGGCGTCCGGAGTACCGCGCTCGCTTCCCGTACATCGAATCGACAGGCGGACGGATCAACCTGAAGCTTGGTCTCGAAAAAACTGTATACGCTCTGAACGATGCCGATTTTGCGCTCTGGCTGGCGTCGGAGAACGAATGGCGCATGCGACTCGAGGCGCGCCCCATGCGCACCGACGCGAACCTGAGCGATACCGGATTGGTTCGGGTAGAAGGCAGCGCACACCGCGCAATTTCGCTGGGAGAGACTCCACTTACGTTGCACCTAAACTGGTCGCGCGGCCAACTCGGACAAATCACCACACTGCTTCGAGGACGGGACGCGGGCTGGCGTGGCTCCGTCCAATTGAATGTGAACCTGACGGGTACGCCCCGTGATCTGCACGTGGTCGCCGATTCGACGCTGGAAGATTTTCGCCGCTACGACATCTTTGCAACCGATTCGCTTACGCTGTTCACTCACTGCACGGCGAAATACAGCAATGTGGATCACACGTTGAGCGATGCGCTTTGTCTCAGTCCGGTGGGGACAGGACAAATCGCAGTACGAGGCACTGCGGTACTGACTCAGCCACGTTCCTATGACTTTGCTTTCTCCCTGGAAAAGATTCCCGCGCAATTTGCAGTTAGTCTTGCCCGCCACGCGAAGCAAGGGATGGCGAACGACCTGGCGGCTGTCGGCACACTCGATGGTGAGTTCACATTCAAGACGGCTGACGGGCAGAATGTCTGGTCGGGGACAGGCACGACCTCAGAGTGGGAGTTCCGCTCCAAACAACTTGGCGAGACGCCACTGACGCTCAGTGCGATTCAGTTCAGCGCAGGCCATCCGAAGAGCGCGGAAAAAGCCGGAACGAGCAATCCGCGAAATGGCAGGCCAGTAGCCTCATCTCAGAGGCCTTCCACCTTGCTCGGCTTACAGCCTTTCACTTTGAACCTTGGCGCCAGTACTCCTGCCACGGTCAGCGGATGGATCACCACAGCGGGTTATCATGCCGAAATGCAATCCGAAGTGGCCCTCAAGCGCGCGCTCCAGGTTTCCTCGGCGTTCGGCTTTTACGTGCCTGCGAAATCGATCGATGGCACAGCCAGGCTCGCAGGCGAGTTGAACGGAAACTGGACACAGTTCCAGGCGCCGGTTCTTACGGGAAAAGGTCAGCTGCACAACGCAACGATCGCAGTTTCGCCGGCTTCGGCACTCCTGTGAGGATCGCCTCTGCCGACCTGGTTGCGGACGAAAATCGAGTTTCGCTGCAAAATCTCGCGTTATCGTTTCCGGCGGTACATGTTGCCGCAACGGGATCGTTCCAGGTTCCGCGCCACTGCCAGCCTTCGCCGGACTGCGCAGTTTCATTCGACATTAAATCGGACTCGCTTTCGCTCGACGACTTGAACCGGCTGGTGAATCCGAAAGCTTGGAATCGTCCGTGGTATGAGCGACTGGTGGGCGCGGACAGCAATCCAAATGCGCCCTGGGGATGGCTGTACGCCAAGGGACACATCGCCGCGCAAAAGTTCGTGGTCAAAGGGATAACAACGACCAAGGCTGCGGCGCAGATATCTATTTCGCCCAATTCCGCCTCAGTCACGGATTTACACGCGAGCCTGTTCGGCGGCACATACCAGGGTGAGGTGACGCTTAACAGCCAGAAGGATCAACCCGCGTTCCGGTCCAAGGGGCAGTTCGATCACGTCTCCATGGCCGAGCTCGCGTCCCTGATGAAGGATGGTTGGGCGACGGGCACGATTTCGCTCAGCTACGAAGGAAGTGCAGCAGGCTGGCAGGCGGCGGATCTGCTGAGCTCCAGTGCGGCCACCGCCAATTTCGATTGGCGCAACGGCTCCCTGCCGCATATTACGCTGGCGAGCGAGCATCAGCCGCTTGCAATCCAGCGCTTCGAGGGCGAAGTTCAACTGAAGGATGGCGAACTCAGCATCTCTGAAGGCAAATTGCAGAACCATGCCGGCATCTATCAGATCAGCGGGACCGCATCGTTTAGCCCGCGATCTTAAAATGACCATGACACGTGATTCTGGATCGACCTACTCCGTCACCGGCACGCTGGCGCGTCCGAAGATTGCTCCAGTCGAGGGAACGGCCAAACAGGCGAGCCTGCGAAACTACCATCGATGAGCGTAACCGGCATTCGTAATTTTCTGGCGTGCATTCTGGTTGCGGTGTTCGCAATCGCGCTTTGGTCACAGGCGCTTCTCACACGCAGGCGACTTACGATGCCGCCGCGCACAGCGCCCAGCGCAAGTTCGACCACATTGAGCAAAACGGAAAACTGGCACATCCCGATTCCACACCCACTGTGCTGACGGAACGGGAGATCAATGCATGGTTCTCGTCCGGACAGGCGGATCTCCCCAAAGGTGTGCACAGTCTGAAGTTAGAAGCTGATCCTGGGATCATTCACGGAACGGCCGACGTCGATTTCGATCAGGTGACCGGCGGCCGCTACTCTGCGAATCCGCTGATGTCGCTGTTCAGCGGCGTGCACCAGGTTACGGCGGACGCTCACGCCGAGGGCGCGAATGGCGTCGGGCAGGTACATATCGACTCGGTCTCGCTCGACGGAGTTGCCGTCCCGCGTATGGCGCTGGAGTATTTCGTCGATCGCTACATCCATCCCAAATATCCCGACCTTGGCATCGACAGTCGCTTCAAATTGCCCAACCGGATCGATCGCGCCGACGTAGGATCACATGAAGTCACGGTCATCCAGAGATGAACGTAGCCGGGACGAAAGAAGCAACCCTCTACCAGTTTCTGATTACAAAAAATTCATACCACTTCGACGGTGTGTCTGCATCCAGCGCTGTAAACTAGCGTTCAAATAGACCGGAGGTCTGGAAATGCGGGGAACTCATAATTTGCTCGCCGTGGCCGGACTTCTATTGCTGCCTGCGCTCCAAGCACAGATAGTGGAGAAAGAAGCATTGCCGGCAGGGACAATCCTCGCTGTGCAACTCAGTGCCGATGCCAAGATGAAGGCCGGGGCTCCTGTCAGTGGGCGACTGACAGCGTCTGTTTATGCGCACGATAAGCTCCTCATCCCCAAGGGCAGCGTCCTAAGCGGCGAAATCGTAGAGCTTGAACCTGCTGCCCACAGTCGCAGTGTGAACGCAAAATTGCAAGGCGACTTTACGCCCCTTCACGAAGCTGCTGTCCAGTTCCAGCAGATCACGTTTCCCGGCGGCGCTCAGGTCAGCATCCTGACGACGCCCATGACGCAGGGTGTCGAAACCCTTCACATCCAGAGTGCGTACGCTGCTGCTCACCACCAGTCACTGCTAAAACGCGTTTGGGACGACCTTAACGGCCGAAAGAACGAGGCAGTCGCGACCTTCACTGCGCCCGGAAAAACTTCTCGCCTGAAAAAGATGTTCTACCACCAATTGCCATACCATCCGGAGACGCTGGACGGCGGCTTGGAATACAACGCTGCGCTTGCGAATCCAGTAGAGCTGACCGTTCTTAGCGACATGCCCAAAGCGCCCGAGCGCCCCGAGAAGAAAGGCCTGGAGAAAACAGCGACTCTGCACGCGCTGCTGACGACTCCCGTCGACTCGAAAACCGCGCTGCAAGGAACACCAGTGAAGGCCGAGGTGACAGAACCGTTCTTCGACGAGCAGAATCGCGTCGTAGTTCCGCAGGGAAGTGTTCTGGTCGGATCCGTCACACAGTCGAAAGCCGCCGGCCGCTGGGCTCACAACGGAGTTCTGCGATTCACCTTTAACCAGCTTCAGTTCCCTGCCGGGTTCGAGCAGCGGGTATACGGAACCACCAGCGCAATTGCCGTAGATCATCGCTCCAACCTGCAGATGGACGTCGAAGGTGGCGTGGCGCCGCAGAAATCAAGCGCGCTGCTGCCGTTGGCAATGGGCATTCTGTCCGCTGCCGCACTGCATGAAGATGAAGATACCCTTGCCCACGCCGCTGTTTCGAGCAACGGGTTCGCGCTCATCGGTCGCGCAATTGCGATCGGTACCGGATCGAACTACGTTGGCGGAATCATTGGCGCCTACGGCACAGCGCGCACGACGTATTCGCGATTCATCGCGCACGGTGCTGATGTGTCATTCCCCCAGAACACGCGCATCGAGATCGAAGTCGACCCCATTACATCGCGTGTGCTAGAAGCGCACTAAACGCGACTTCATGGCGAATCACGTGGGGCAGCCGACCTCGGCTGCCATCGATGTGCCGTGATACCATCGAAGTGCCAGCATGAATCTGGATGTCGTACAAATCCTGTTTCAAATCATCGCCTTTCTGTTCGCGATCAGCGTGCACGAGTCCGCGCACGCGTGGATGGCGAATCGCTGCGGCGATCCGACGGCGCGCATGCTGGGCCGCATCACACTGAATCCGATCAAGCACATAGATCCCGTGGGCACCATCCTGCTGCCTGCGATCGCGATGATCAGTCATTTCCCAGTGATCGGGTGGGCAAAGCCAACTCCGGTGGACTCACGTCACTTCAAGAACCCGGTTCGCGACGATATCCTTACTTCGCTCGCCGGGCCCGCGAGCAATCTGCTGGTAGCTTCCGGAGCGGTCGTAGGATTGGCAATCATCGCGAATACATCGCCGCTAGGTCGGGCGCTGGTTCATGGATACGCGCCTGAATCCGGATCGATGCTGGTTCCAATCACGGTTCTGCTGTACGAGTTCATGTACATCAACGTGCTGCTGGCGGCATTCAACGTCATTCCGATACCGCCGTTGGATGGCAGCCACGTGCTGCGACATTTCCTGCCTGAATCGATGCGCCGCGCCTACGACATGGCGGGCATGATTGGTTTGGTGCTGCTGTTTTTGGTCGGCGGACCGGTCATCCGTTTCCTGATGACTCCGGTCCTGCAATTTTTCGACTTCGTCCTCGCGAGAATTTAATGCCAGAAAAGAACAATCGGAAACCCCGCGTACTAAGCGGGATGCGCCCCACGGGCAAGCTTCACTTGGGACACCTGGTTGGTGCCCTCGATAATTGGGTCAGGCTGCAGAAGCAGTACGAATGCTATTTCTTTGTTGCCGATTGGCACGCGCTCACCAGCGACTACGCCGACACCAGTCGCATAAAAGCGAACATCATGGAGATGGTTTTCGATTGGCTAGCCACCGGGCTGGATCCGGAAGTCGCGACCGTCTTCATCCAGTCGCACGTACCCGCGCACGCCGAACTGCACCTGCTGCTCTCGATGATCACGCCACTTGGCTGGCTGGAGCGCGTTCCCACATATAAAGAACAACGCGAGAACATCAAGGAAAAGGATCTCGGCACGTACGGGTTCCTGGGTTACCCCGTGCTGCAGTCGGCGGACATCATGATGTACAAGGGCAATTACGTGCCGGTTGGCGAAGACCAGGTTCCGCACGTAGAGATCACCCGCGAGATCGCGCGCCGCTTCAACATGTTCTATTCAGGCCGCCATGAAAGTGTCTTCCCCGAGCCGCAGCCGCTGCTCACGCCCATGCCGAAACTGCCCGGCACCGATGGCCGCAAGATGTCGAAGTCTTACGACAATGCGGTGCTGCTCAGCGATCCGGAGCCGGTCGTCCGGCAGAAGCTGAAGACCATGGTTACGGATCCGGCGCGTGTGCGCCGTAGCGATCCCGGAAATCCCAATGTCTGCCCGGTGTTCTCGCTCCACAAGATTTTCAGCGAGCCGCCTACCATTGAAAAAGTGGAAATCGGCTGCACCACCGCTGGAATCGGCTGCATTGAGTGCAAGAGCTGGGCTGCCGACGCGCTCGTCCAGATCCTGAATCCGTTGCAGGAGCGCCGCCGAAAATACGAGGAGAATCCCCGGCTGGTCTGGGATATTCTGGAAGCCGGTTCGGCCCGTGCGCGCAAGATCGCGGACAACACCATGAACGACGTGCGTGAGGCGATGAACTTATCTCACGACTACGAACCACCTAGAAATGAAGCTAGTGCAGCAAAATAGCTGGCACTGCTGTATCTTGGTGCAACGAATTTCGAGTAGCCGCATTTGATGCCGGATCAACCAACGCCAACTCAAGCGACTGTAGACGCCGAGAGTAGTCCGGCTGGAGCTTCGCCCGTCGAAGCTACGAAGCCCGACGCCGCTCGTCCCAAGCGCGACACCGAGTTCCCTTTCGCGGTCACCCTCGGCAAGCTTTACGACGGGCCGCTGGATCTGCTGCTCGACCTGATTCGTAAGCAGGACATCGACATCTACGACATCCCCATCGCGCAGATCACGGCGCAGTACCTTGGGTACGTCGAGCACATACGCGAGTTGGATGTCGACGTTGCCGCTGATTTCATTTTTATGGCGTCAGTGCTCATTCAGATCAAATCGCGGATGCTGCTGCCGCGCGATCCCACGATCAGCGCCGATGCGCAGGACGATCCGCGCGCCGAGCTGGTGAATCGTCTGCTCGAGCACGAGAAATTCAAGATGGCCGCGCAGATGCTTCTGCAGCGCCAGCAGATTGAAGATGCGGTTCTCTCCAATCCGGCGATGAGGGAGTTCAAGAACGCAGAAGGCACCGAGCCGGAGATGGCCGCCGATGTGGTCGACCTCGTCCGCACCTTCCAGCAGATTCTTGATCGCGCGCGTCACCGGCCCATCATCAGCGTGGACGAAGACGCGGTTACCGTCACGCAGATGATCGATTACTTCCGGCATCGCCTCGTCGTGGAAGACCGGCCCATCAAGTTGAAACAGCTTCTGCGGACCCTGCAAACGCGGAATGCACTGGTATGCGCCTTCCTGGCGCTGCTGGAGCTAGTGCGCTTGCAGGCGATCTTGCTGCGGCAGGAACGTGTGTTTGGTGACATCATCATTAAGAAGAGCGCCTTGTTCGATAACGTGTTGGGCGAAGACGCCTCCGTTCGCGACGATTGGCGATAGCGATTTGAAAACATCGAATGGGAATTAAAGGCAAACTCGAAGCCGTCATCTACGCAGCCGAAGAGCCGGTCACACTTGACCAGCTCATGCTGCTTCTCAAAGACTCCATCGCCAGCGAAGGCGGGCTGAATGTGGAAGGCGCGGAACCAGCCGCCGTACAAGCGGAGGTGAAGAGCCGACTGCGCGCCGCTCTGGAAGAGCTGATCGCCGAATACGGTTCCGCAGATCGCGGCATGGAGATTCGCGCCGTCGCCGGTGGCTATCGCATGGCGACCAAGCCCGAGCATCATGACGTCGTCCGCAGCTTTGCCAAGAGCTTGAAACCGCCCATTCGCCTGTCGCTGCAGGCGCTGGAAACACTCGCCGTCATCGCTTATAAGCAGCCCGTCACAGCACCCGAGATCAGCGAGATCCGCGGCGTAGATTCGCAAGGTGTGCTCGCGACGCTGATTGATCGCAAGCTGATCACCACCGCCGGCCGCAAGCAGGTGATTGGGCGGCCCATCCTTTACAAGACCACCAAAGAATTCCTCATGCGCTTCGGGCTGAAAGACGTGACCGAACTGCCCAGCATGGAAGAGTTCGAAAAGCTGATCAGCGGACAGGAAGGACTCTTCAGCGAGCCTGCGCCAGAGGCAGAGGCACCTGCGCAAGCAGAGTCAGCCCCAGGGGCAACCTCTCCGACAGCGGAAACTGCCGCCGAAACAGCACCAGAGCAGGACGAGCAGCCCTCGGAAGCTACTCAGAGCTAAGAAGCTCGTTTCACGTTATCCGTTTCGCGTTTCACGTTTCGCTTTCGTGAAAAAACACCCGACTTCGAGAGTCGCGAAAACGTGAACACGGCGTCATCACACCCGGCTGTTCACCCATCACCGAACCGGAACTACCCAGTTCATGTAGACTAAGCAGTTTGCTCACGGGAACACCCTGACCATGGCTCTCGAACGTCTTCAAAAGATTATCGCCGCTGCCGGAATCGCCTCACGCCGCCACGCTGAGGAGCTGATCAAGTCCGGCATGGTCAGCGTTAACGGACAGATCGTGACCGAACTAGGCACTAAAGCCGACCTCGAGCATGATCACATCAAGGTCAACAACAAGCTGCTGAAAGCCCCTGAGCATCGCGTCTATTTCGCCCTCAATAAGCCCAAGGGATACGTCACCACCTCCAGCGATCCCGAAGGGCGCCCCACGATCATGGACCTGATTCGCACTGTCGGCGCGCGCGTTTACCCTGTTGGCCGCCTCGATTACGCGAGTGAGGGCCTTCTGCTGCTGACGAACGATGGCGAGCTTACCCAGAAGCTTACGCATGCCTCTTCGCATGTGCCCAAGACGTACTTGGTCAAGGTCAGTGGAGAGCCCAAGGCCGAGGACATACAGAAGCTTCGTGGAGGCGTCCGGTTGCCGCCTGCGCGTCCGCGTCCCGGCGAACGCCGCCAGTCGCCAGAGGCGCGTCCAGTTACTACGGCGCCGGCGAAGATTCATCAGATCAAAGAGGGCGCGAATCCCTGGTACGAAGTCACGCTGATTGAAGGACGCAACCGCCAGATCCGTCGCATGTTCGAAGAGATCGGCCATCACGTCGAAAAGATCAGACGTGTCTCGTACGGTCCACTTCAACTCGATATCGAGCCAGGTGTGTTTCGACCGCTGACCGACGCCGAAGTTTCCCGCCTACGCGCCGCTGCCACCGGCCGCCGCCAAGCGGGATGTCCCGCGAGTCGCGAAGGAACGGCCGTCTGCCAAGCGCCCGGATCGTCCATTTCCTAAGAAAGATCGCAGGAGGCCAGGCCCAGACCGGCCTCGCAAAAAACGATGAGCAGATTCGACGATTTGATTCTCGACCATGTGCGCGCCATGCCGAACTATGTGCCCGGCCGTTCGCCGCGCCAGGCGGAAGCCGAAACCGGCGTGCGCTGCATCAAAATGGCGTCCAACGAGAATCCATTCGGACCGTCGCCCCTTGCGGTCGAAGCGATGCGCGTGGCGGCCACCCAGGTGAACTGGTATCCGGATGTCGACAACTCGGATCTACGCGCCGCGCTTGCAGCGCGACACGGAGTCGATCCCACCAACATTCTCGTGACCTGCGGCTCCAGCCAGATGCTGCACATCGTTGCGCGCAGCATTCTCGCTCCGGGCATGAATGCGATTACCGCGGATCGCTCTTTCATCGTGTATCCCATCGTCTGCATGGCGGTGGGCGCCGATCTCGTTCGTGTCCCGTGCAAAGACAACGGCTTCGATCTCGATGGAATCCTTGCCGCAATCACCGCGAGCACCCGCGCCATCCTGATCGCGAATCCCAACAATCCCACAGGATCGCTGCTTTCACCCGCGGAACTCGACCGCTTCCTCGACCACGTTCCCGATCACGTTTTGGTGGTCCTCGACGAAGCCTATGCGGAGTTTGCGGAAGCATTCGCGCGGCAGCGTGGAGTTGAGTATTCGCACTCCATGAACTACGTGCGCGAAGGTCGCAAGGTGGTAGTTCTTCGCACGTTCTCCAAAGCACAAGGACTCGCGGCCGCGCGCGTGGGATACGCCATCGCGCCAGCCGAGCTGATTCAATACTTCATGCGGGTGAAGACCGTGTTCTCCGTTTCGAGCGTCGCCGAAGCGGGAGCGCTCGCCGGATTGCGCGATGCAGCTCACGTCCAGAAGACGGTGGAGAATAACTGCAAGGGCGCTGAGTACCTGACGCGGAAGCTCGCTGACATGGGATTGAAGGCGCTCCCGACGTGGACGAATTTCCTCTATATCGAACTCGACGAACCGGCCTCTCCGTTTGCAAAGCGGCTGGAGGCAGAAGGCGTGATTGTCCGCCCGATGACGGGCAATTGGAACGCTCCCACTGCCATTCGCGTCACCATTGGCACTCCGGAGCAGAACGAGCTGTTCGTAAACGCGATGAAGAAGGTTATGGCGAGCGCGGCAGTCCGGTAGTCTACAATCGATATGCTCACGTAGTGCCAGCTTCTTTCTTCCGTAGATAGCTGGAATATTCGTAACATCGTCGTAAGAAAATATCTTCGTCGTTGCCCCTAACGACACGAATCCTTTTAGAGGAGCACCTTTTATGTCCTCATTCGCAATTGGAGTTGATCTCGGCGGTACCAACCTGCGCATCGCTGCCGTCGACGCTGACGGGAAGCTGCTGGAAAAGCTCGAAACCGGCACCCAGGTTGCGCGTGGGCGTGATTTCGTAATTCAAGAAATGAGCGACGCCATCAAGAACGTCTCCACGCGGTTGAGAGGCAAAGGTGATCTGGTTGGAGTTGGGCTCGGCGTCCCCGGAATTATTGACCAGGATACGGGGATGGTTCGCAAATCTCCGAACCTGCCGGACTGGCGTGACTATCCGGTGAAAGAGGAGATTGAGCGCCGCTTGAATGCTCCCGTGATCCTGGAGAACGACGCCAATGCCGCGGCTCTCGGCGAGCACTGGCTTGGCGCAGGCCGCAATGTCGATGACATGTGCATCCTGACGCTGGGTACCGGCGTCGGTGGCGGTCTCGTCATGCGCGGCGACGTCTGGGAAGGCATGACTGGAATGGCCGGCGAACTCGGCCATATCACCGTTCATCCAGATGGGCCTAAGTGTCCCTGCGGCAACAATGGCTGCGTGGAGCAATACGCTTCCGCAACTGCCATTCTTCGCATGGCGCGCGAAGCCATCGCCGGCGGAAATGCGCAGGAACTGAAGGATCTGGCTGCCGGAATTGGACCATTCAAGAACGTGGAGTTCACCGCTAAGGCGATTTACGGCCTTGCCCTGCAGGGAGACAAGCCGGCTCAGGAGATTTTCCGTAAGGTGGGATGGGCATTGGGCATCGTGCTTGGCGACATCGTGAACGCCTTCAACCTGCAGATGTATGTTCTGGGTGGCGGCGTTTCGAACTCCTGGGATGCGTTTGCGCCCGCGATGTTCGAAGAAGTGCGCAAGCGTTCGATGGTCTACGCAGCCACGGCGCCAGCGGATGTTGACGATGCCAAAGGGGCCTCGGCTGGCGTCTCCTACGTTCCTTCCCCCAAGTCGAAGCGGACGATTATTACGCGCGCTTTGCTGGGTGGCGATGGCGGCTTGTTCGGCGCGGCGCGACTGCCTTTTCTGCGCTCACGCAAAGCGCCGGTAACCTCGCCAGCCTGAGTTTCAAAAACAAATTTGCGAACTCAGCCCGAAATCAGGCACAATTCCAGCGACTCACCGCTCTATAGCACTTGAGTCCTCCGCATCGTCATGGGTGCCCCACCCTTGCCGGGACAAGGGTGGGATTTTTGCTCGCACCTCTCAGCCTGACTTCATACGTCGTTTTCTTAAAATGAGGAATCATGAGCTTACAAGTAGCTGGAATCGAAATTCGTCCGAAAATTATCGCACCACTGGATACTGAATTTTTACCGGCATCGCTTTTCAACCGCGCCTATCGTGAACTCGCCAATCGCAAGAGCCCAGTTCCGCTGCGGCTCGCGCTAGAGCGCTCGGATGGCTCCATCTCGAGTTTCGATACGTGCATCGTTCCGCCAAAAGCCGGTCACCTGGAAGCGACGCTGTTGTACGTCGAGCGCATCGTGAAGTTCCTGCTGTGGCAGCGCGGTGGATGGAAGCTCTACGTGGGCGGCCCCGCGGAGGTGGGCGAGCACATCAAATCTGTTTATTCGGCAACCGGCATTCGTAAATTTGACTTCGACTTCATGACCACGGTCTACGAGCGCACGTTTGAAGTGGTAGTCACGAGCGCCGAGTCTGTCCCTAAATCGAAAGAGGCGACGGTTCCACTCGGCCGCCATTTGAAGGGCTGTCGCGTAGGTTTCGATCTGGGGGCCAGCGATCGCAAAGCCAGTGCCGTGATCGACGGCGAGGCTGTCTTCAGCGAAGAGATCGTTTGGGACCCGAAAACTGCTACCGATCCCGAATACCAGTATCAGGGCATCATGGATTCGATTCGCCGCGCAGCTTCTCACCTGCCGCGCTTGGACGCGGTGGGCGGCAGTGCGGCCGGCGTCTACATCAACAATCGTGTGCGCGTTGGATCGCTCTATCGCGGCATCTCTCCGAAAGATTTCGCCGAGAAGATCGCTCCGCTCTTCCTGCGTATTCGCAAAGAGCTGGGGGTACCGATGGAAGTCGTCAACGACGGCGAAGTGACCGCGCTTGCGGGCTCCATGTCGATCGGAGAGAACCCGGTGCTGGGCGTGGCGCTCGGATCGAGTGAAGCCGTCGGCTATGTGAATCGTGAGGGCAACATCACCAGTTGGCTGAATGAGTTGGCATTCGCGCCTGTCGACTATCGCGCGAACGGGCCGCAGGATGAATGGTCAGGCGACTGTTGCGGCGCCCAATACTTTTCACAACAAGCCACGAACCGCGTTGCCGTAAGCGCCGGTATGCAGTTTCCCGACGGCATGGGATTGCCCGAGCGCCTGGTGACCTTGCAAAAGAAGATGGCAGCGGGCGATCCGCTGGCTGCGAAGGCCTACGAGACCATCGGCACTTATGTCGGCTATGGCGTGGCGCACTATGCCGATTTTTATGACCTGAAGCACGTTCTGATTCTCGGCCGCGTGACCACGGGCCCAGGTGGCGATGTCATCCTGAACAAAGCGCATGAAGTGCTGCGAGCTGAATTCCCGCAGCTTGCTTCGACCATCTCGATCGCGCTTCCGGATGAGAAGAGTCGTCGCGTAGGTCAGTCGATCGCAGCGGCGAGTTTGCCGGCTATTGCAGGGGAGTAGCTTACTTCTGACACTTCTGGCAGTAATGCGCGCTCCTGCCCGAGATGACAATGCGCTTGATGGGAGTCTTGCAAGTCAGGCAGGGCTCCCCTTCTCGCCCGTAGACACGATGCTGTATCTGGAAGAAGCCTTCGTTGCCGTCGGAATCGACGTAGTCGTTGATCGACGATCCTCCAGCCGCAATCGCCTCGTGCAACACCTGCTGAAGCGCGTCGTATAGCTTGCGCAATTCCGCGCGAGTTACCGCGGCAGCCCGCCGTTTCGGCCGGATCCCCGCTCGCGCCAGCGATTCGTCGGCGTAGATATTTCCCACACCGCTGAGTAATTTCTGATTCAGCAGCGCGCTCTTGATCGGTGTCTTCCGTCCGTGAAAGAGTTTCGCAAAATCCTCGAAGCTGATCTCCAGTGGCTCTCGTCCGGGCGCCTGAAACGCCTCACGCACCACCTTCAATTTCCCAAACATTCGCGGATCGACATAGCGCAATTCCCTGCCCGACGCGAGCTTCGCAATCAAATGCGTGTGCTTCTCGACCTGCTGATCGGAGTCCGCAACGATCACTTTGCCAGTCATTCCCAGGTGCACGATCCACTGCGCGTGCTCCGGCGCTCGTTTGCGCCCGTCGCGTTCGAGATCGATAGCAATATGTTTTCCGACGCGACGTATCTTCGCCAGCCGCGATCCCTCGAGCGTGGCGGCTATTTCTCGCGCCGACGACAGCAGCGGTTGCTTGCGCTCGCCAATCCACACCGATTCGATCACGTCCCCTGTAACTCGTCTGGCCAGACCACGCGCAATCGTCTCTACCTCAGGAAGTTCAGGCATGAATTGAGTTTACAACGTAGTCTTGGTCGCAATTTGGCGCCCATCTCCGCCTTCTTTGGCGGAGGGGGAAAGAGCCAATCAGAAAAACTCATCCGCCCTACTCACACCTTCGATTGCTCTACGCACGCCCGCAATGTAAAATTTGTTGTTACACCCCTCGTTCGCCATTTCCCTGAAAAAGGTGCGCTAAAAGACAGGCGGGCAAGGAGTGTGTGCTGTCCGTCGCAGTTTCAGCGGGTGCCTTGTTTTGGGGTGGCTGGGAGTCGTTACGGACCACGTCAAGGAGACGCTTTTGAACCGGGGCAAAACTGCCATCGTTGTCGGCGCCCAATGGGGCGACGAGGGAAAAGGAAAGATCGTCGATTATCTTTCCGAACATTTTACTGTCGTTGCACGATATGCGGGCGGACACAACGCCGGCCATACGGTCACCATTGCTGGCCGCAAGTTCATTCTTCAGCTCGTGCCCTGCGGCATTCTTCGCCCGGGCTGCCGTGCCGTGATCGGCAATGGCGTTGTTCTCGACCCATTTGCCCTGCTCAAGGAAGTGAAGGCGCTGCGCGATGCAGGCGTAAAGGTTGATGGCAATCTTTTCGTCAGCAATCGCGCCCAGGTGATCCTTCCCTATCACCGCATGATCGAGCTTGCCTCGGAAAATGCTCCCGGACGCGTGAAGATCGGCACTACCTCCCGCGGTATCGGTCCCGCTTACGAAGACAAAATGGGACGCCGCGGCTTGCGCGTCGCCGACATGCTCGACCTTGCGCTGATGAAGACGCACATCGAGAACGCCTGCCGCGAGAAGAACACCATCGTCCACGCTCTGTTCAACTCCGAACCGCTCGACGCCGCCGAAATCTACCGCGAGTACGTTCGCGCTGCCGAAGAGATTAAACCGTTCGTCGCCGACACTGCCTCTCTACTGAACAAGGCTCTCGCCTCTGGCGAGTCGGTAATGTTCGAAGGTGCGCAAGGAACGATGCTCGACATCGACCACGGCACCTATCCGTTCGTCACGTCCTCCAGCGCGACCTCGGGCGGAGCCGCTACCGGCACCGGTGTTCCTCCCACGTCGATGGATACGGTAATCGGCGTGACCAAGGCGTATTGCACCCGCGTTGGCGAAGGCCCATTCCCCACCGAGTTGAATGACAAGATGGGCGAAGAACTGCGTCGCAAAGGTGCTGAGTTCGGCGCCGTAACGGGGCGTCCACGACGCTGCGGATGGCTCGACCTGCCGCTGCTTCGCTATTCCTCGATGATCAACGGAATCGAGTGGCTGGTGGTCACCAAGATGGACGTGCTCGACGATCTCGCGAAGATCCCCGTCTGCGTTGGCTACAAGGTCAACGGCAAAAAGACTACAGAGATTCCCGCTCGGGCGTGCGGCTACGACAAGATCGAGCCGATCTATCAGACGCTGCCTGGCTGGCAGAAGCCTACGTCCGGCATCAGTAGCTACGATAAGCTGCCTGCGAAGGCGAAGGCTTATCTCGACTTTCTTGCCAAGGAAACGGGAGCAAAGATCGGCATGGTTTCCACCGGCCCGGATCGCGATCAGACCATGCTAGGCGAAGGCTTCGAGTCGGCGCTGCCTGCATTAGAGAAAGCGCACACCCCGCGTACTAAAAAGGCCGTAGCGCACCGCTAACGCGCGCACAGGAGCGCAGACATGGTCGTACTCGCAGTGACGTGGATCGCTAAAGCCGAGAAGGAAGCAGAGGTTACAGCTCTCTTTCACCAACTGCAGGCTGAATCGCGCAAGGAACCCGGCTGCCGCCTGTACCAGGTACACACGCATCGCAACGATCCGCGGCGCTTCTTTATCTATGAGCAGTACGACGACGATGTCGCCTTGCAGGCGCATCGGGACTCGCGCCACTTCCAGGAACTCGCGGCAAAGAAGCTGTCGTTAATAGCGGAACGCCAGCAAGGTGATTTGTATCAGCCGGTAGAGTAGGCGAGGTTACTTCTTATCCGCGATCAGCACACCGCCGCGCGCGTAGCTCTCTCGATCTACTTCGACGAACGAAATCGAAATCCCTTCTTTCGCCGTCCCCGCTTCTTCTTCGATCACCGCGGTGATTCGCGACGCGATCTTGCGCTTCACTTCGATGCTGCGGCCCTTCAACAGTGTGATTTGAATGTGCGGCATGGTTCCTTAGATTCGAAAGCGCGGTGGGAGCCGCGCCTTCGGTTACTGACGCCTGACTACTGACTACTGGTTTTGCTACTTCGCCAGTTCGTATCCCGCGAAGTAGTAGCTCAGCTCAAAACGCGCTGTATCCTCTGCATCGGATCCGTGTACCGCATTCTTCTCAATGCTGGCAGCCCACTTCTTGCGGATGGTCCCCTCGGCAGCGTTGGCCGGGTTGGTAGCGCCCATCAGATCGCGCCAGTCTTTAATCGCGTTGTCTTTCTCAAGCGCCAGCACAAGAATCGGACCGGTACACATGAAATTCGTGAGCGAATCGAAGAACGGTTTTCCGGCATGTACCGCGTAAAAGCCTTCTGCCTGGGACTTGGTGATGTGCAGCATCTTCGCGCCGATGATGCGAAAGCCTTTGCTTTCGATCATGTGGATAATGTCGCCGGCAGCCTGGCGAGCTACGGCGTCCGGTTTAATGATGGCCAAAGTACGTTCGAGAGTCTTCATGATTCCTTGTCTTCAATATGAGATCGCGGCCAAAGCCGCACACCACAACTAAGCTTTTGCGGCAGCGCCCAATGCCTGCGCTACCAATTCGCCGATCACAGCGGGCGTCTTCGCCACGCGAATGCCCGCCGCCTCCAGCGCTTTCACCTTTTCGGCCGCTGTGCCGTGCCCGCCGGAGATGATCGCTCCTGCGTGTCCCATGCGGCGTCCCGGAGGCGCCGTCTGTCCGGCGATGAACGACACCACCGGCTTCTTCACATGCACCTTGATGTATTCCGCCGCAGTCTCCTCGGCGTTTCCGCCAATCTCGCCGATCATGACGATGGCTTCGGTCTGCGGATCTTTGTTGAACAGTTCGAGCGCGTCGACGAAGTTGGTTCCGATGATCGGATCGCCGCCGATGCCGATTGCCGTCGATTGACCGATCCCGAGCTGCGATAGCTGGTAGACGGCCTCGTACGTAAGCGTCCCAGAGCGCGAAACGATACCCACATTGCCTTCGCGATGAATGTGTCCTGGCATGATGCCGATCTTGCACTTCCCCGGAGAGATGATGCCCGGGCAATTCGGCCCAATCAGGCGAGCGCGACGATCCTGCAGATAGTTCCACACGCGCAGCATGTCCAGCGCGGGAACGCCTTCGGTGATACAGACGACCAGTTCGATCTCCGCATCGGCAGCTTCCATCACCGCGTCCGCGGCAAACGCCGGAGGCACGAAGATCATCGAGGCATCCGCGCCCGTCTTATCGACAGCTTCCTGCACGGTGTTGAACACCGGGAAGCCCTCGTGCGTGGTGCCACCTTTGCCCGGCGTAACGCCACCCACAATCTTCGTTCCGTACGCGGCGCAAGCCTTCGCATGAAAGGTGCCCTCTTTGCCGGTGAGTCCCTGTACGAGGACCTTCGTGTTCTTATCAACCAAAATGCTCATGAGTCCGTCTCCAACCCCATATCCTTCAGGCGCGCCAATTGTTCCGGCGTCAGCTTCTGATCGAAATTTCCCAGGTACGCTTCGAAGCTGTCGCCGTGATGCATGATTACGAAAAATAGAGCGATCGCCGCGCGTCGTACGGTTACTTCTTCCGGCGACCCTGGCTCGAACCGGCCGGAAATTCCACCAAGAATTTCCAGCTCAGCCTCAAGCTCCGCGTATTGTTGCTGCGAGGTCCCCACGTCTATGCGCCCTTCGCGGCTGCTACGACCTTCTCAGCGGCGTCTTTCATCGTTTCAGCCACTATGAAGTTCAACCCGGAATTCTTCAAAATCTCGCGCCCCTGCTCAACATTCGTACCTTCCAGGCGCAAAACGATCGGCAAAGGAATATTCGTCTTCTTGGCTGCCGCGACTACGCCGTTGGCCAGCGTGTCCACACGCAGGATGCCGCCGAAGATGTTGATCAGCACCGCCCGCACATTCTTGTCACTCAGCAGGATTTCGAAGGCGTGCGTCACCTGCTCTTCGTTGGCGCCGCCTCCCACATCGAGAAAGTTTGCCGGCATGCCGCCCGCAAACTGGATGATGTCCATGGTCGCCATGGCCAGACCCGCACCATTCACCATGCAGCCCACGTTGCCGTCGAGCTTGATGTAATTAAGCCCGTATTTCGAAGCTTCCACTTCCAGCGGATCTTCTTCGGTGATGTCGCGCAGTTCGCGAAGTTCTTTGTGACGCATGAGCGCGTTGTCGTCGAAATTCACTTTGGCGTCGAGCGCGAAGACGCGGCCGTCATTGGTCACGATCAGCGGGTTGATTTCCACCAGCGAGGCATCAGTCTCGACGTAGGCCTTGTACAGCCCATTGAGCAACGCGACCAGCTGATTCACTTCGCCCGACTTCAGCCCCAGCCAGTAGCCGATTTTCCTCGCCTGGAACGCCGCCAAGCCGGTGCTGCCGTCGATATATTCCTTCAGGATTGCGTCGGGATTTTCCTCGGCGACTTGCTCAATCTCCATCCCGCCCGCAGCCGAGGCCATGATCACCAGCTTCGCTTCGGAGCGATCCAGCAGCATACCGAGATAGAGTTCGCGGGCGATCGGCAGCGTTTCTTCGACCAGCAGCCGTCGAACGATGCGGCCTTCCGGGCCAGTCTGGTGAGTCACCAGCTTCATGCCCGAGCATGTGGGACGCCAGTTCACCCGCCTCTTCCACGGACTTGGCGATCTTCACGCCGCCGCCCTTGCCGCGGCCGCCCGCGTGGATCTGCGCTTTCACCACAACTCCGGTAGCGCCCTCGGAAAACAGCTTCTTAGCGACAGCCTCGGCCTCTTCGCGGCTGCTGGCTACCTCGCCGCGGGGAATCGCTACGCCATACTTCGACAGGATCGATTTTGCCTGGTATTCGTGTATTTTCATGAATTCATTCCGGTAGTTACTTACTCGGCCGCAGCAGAGACGGAAACCCGTGATTGTATAGGACCGCTGCGAGGCGGGGCAATCGTCTGAGGAAATTTCATCGCAAGTAAGAGTTTGGCCATCCAATCGCCACGGACTGAAAAAATGAAGCTGATCTCAGTCAATGTCGGACGCCCACGCCTGCTGCACGTAGATGGCGAAACCGTGAGTACCGCCATTTATAAAGATCCAGTGACCGGACCCGTGCACGTGGCCAGGTTGAATCTAGACGGCGACCGCCAGGCCGATCTCAACGTTCACGGTGGCGTGAATAAGGCCGTCTACGGCTATCCGGTTGAGCACTACGAATTCTGGCGCGAGCGTTACCCAAACTTCCCATGGCAGTGGGGAGCGTTTGGCGAGAACCTTACCGTCGAGGGCCTACGCGAAGAGACGCTACATATTGGCGATCAGGTGGCGATCGGTTCAGTGTTGCTGACGGTGACGCAGCCACGGACTCCGTGTTTTAAGCTCGGCATCAAGTTTGGGACAAATCGAATTTTGAAGGAATTTCTCGAGAGCGGCCGCTCCGGTTTCTATTTTTCCGTGACGCAGGAAGGCGAGCTCGAGGCGGGTGACGAGATACGCGTGATTCCCGCGGGTGCGGATCAGATCACCATCGCTGAAGCCAATCAGCTGATGATTGGCAAAAAGTGTTCCTTCGGAGCTGCTGCAACGGGCCTTGGACAGCGCCAACTTATCCGCAAACTGGCGTGAGCACTTCCGCGAGAAATTCGCCGCACACTCAGCCACAGATTGAGGGTGCCCCATCCAAGCCATCTCTTGGCTTGGGTGGCAGATTCCACTATCGTTCCAAATCTTTGCATCCCTCCGTCCCTTCGCGTATTTTGATCTCCAGTGATCCTCGAAGCCCTCCATCAGGTTGCGAACCATCGCCACTCGCTCAGCCGCGACGAGGCGCGCGCCGTCATGAGCGAGATCCTCTCTGGCGGCGCTACCGACGCGCAGATCGGCGCCCTTCTCGTTGCGCTCCACATGAAGGGCGAGACCGTCGAGGAGATCGTCGGTTTCGCCGAAGCTATTCGTGCCGCGGCTACGCCTCTGGAGCTCACCCGCAACTCGGCACTCGACGTCAGTGGTACCGAGCGCGATGCGCTCGTCGACACCTGTGGTACCGGCGGGGATGCCAGCGGCACCTTCAACATCTCGACTGCGACTGCGCTCACGCTCGCCGGAGCTGGCGTGCGTGTCGCCAAGCACGGCAATCGCAGCGTGACTTCCAAGTGCGGATCAGCCGATGTGGTGGAAGCGCTCGGCGTCAAGATCAACTTGCCGGCCGATCGCGTCGCAGCCTGTCTCGACCAGGTCGGGATCGCCTTCCTCTTCGCGCCCGCAATGCATTCCGCAATGAAATACGTTCAGCCGGTGCGCCGTGAATTGCGGCTGCGCACAGTATTCAATCTGCTCGGTCCGCTGACGAATCCGGCGCATGCGTCGGCACAAGTCGTAGGTGTCTATTCCAGTGACCTTGTAGAAAAAGTTGCGGAGGCCTTGCGTCTGTTGGGCCTGCGGCGCGCACTGGTCGTGCATGGAATGGATGGCCTGGACGAGATCACCATCACCGGCGCAACGAAAATTGCGGAAGTTCGCGATGGCGTCGTACGAAAATACGAAGTGATGCCGGAGCTGTTCGGAATGAAGCGCGCGCCGATGGAATCCCTTGCCGGAGGTGACGCCACTGCAAATGCCGCGATTATTCGCGCGATTCTCTCGGGCGAGAAGTCTCCCAAGCGCGATGTGGTGCTGCTAAATGCGGCTGCGGCGCTGGTTGCAGCGGGCCGCGCCGATTCGATTATGGACGGACTTCCCGCGGCGGCAGAGTCAATCGACTCCGGCGCAGCACAGGCAAAGCTCAACAATCTCGTCGAGTTCACTTCGGCCCAGATCTAGATTTGGTGCGTAGCGCAGCCGACCTCGGCTGCGATTTATCTCGCCGGCACAACGCTCTGAAACAAACGATTGGACGCTGCATCGCCCCAGGCTTCTTTCACATCGAGTGCGACGGCATAGGGCAAACACGCATTCAGATACTGCGGAGTGAGATCTGGATGGTTGAGTTTGTCGAGCCGATCTTGCT
Source organism: Terriglobia bacterium (assembly GCA_963848375.1). Lineage (GTDB taxonomy): Bacteria > Acidobacteriota > Terriglobia > Terriglobales > Acidobacteriaceae > JAJPJE01. The sequence continues at coordinate 87,615 of CAWKDK010000023.1, read as the reverse complement.
CTGCCGCCAGCAGAAATTCACGGAATCCCAAAATGTCATCCATGGTGCGGCGACCTTGCAGCGTTGGCGCCTTCACCAAGTGAGCCCAGATCGCGTGGATCGGAAGCAGGCTGGCGAGTAGTTCTACATAATCAGCGTTGGAGTGTTGCAGCACCGCGAATCCAAATCCGGCTAGAAGACAAGAAATTACAACCAGTCCGAACAGGAACCATGCAGCGTTAACGGCGCTCATGCGGCCGGCAAGAATATCGCGAATGCCAGGAACGAGATTCACCATCACCAGCGCTGAGCAGATGACCCCGGCAAACAGAAATTCCATCGACAACCAAACGAGATCGGAACCGCCCGCTGCCGCCGCGATTTTCGCGATCAGGGCCGCGCTTCCCAACACGCCCAGCGCGATAAATCCAAGATTGCTTTTGAAATACTTCCCACGATATTGCGAGCAGAGTGTCTGCTGAATCGCGCTTACCAGCGCAGAGTTTCCCTTGTCGTAGGGCTGAATGCTAGCCTGTTTGTCCAAGGCGGAGGATTCCGCATCGGAGGGCTGCAATCCAAGCTGCTTCAGTTTTTGCCGTGTCGTGGGATCGAATAGGAAATTGAACGTCAGCTTTTCTTCCGCAGCCAAGGCATCGGGCGCGCCGCCAACCAAACGAGTCGCAACGTAACTGGCTCCTTGCGGGCGGAGATCGATACACTTCTTCGCCGCCAGCGAAAGCAGCACGGCTACCAGCGTCTTGCGGTCGCTGCCAGAGGTCATGATGTAGCGAATCGCCGCCGGAGAAAGTCCCTCGGGTGCGTCGTATCGCGACACCAGTGCGCCCGGCTTCGGGTCGCGCCCCACCGCCAGCCACACGATGACGTAGTAGAGAAACAAACATCCGGGAATGAGCCAATACGTCATATCTTCCTGTTAAGCCTGTTAAGCAGGAGCGATTTTAGGCGTCTTAACCTTAGAGCACAGGGTGACTTTAGTACTTAGGGGAACTAAAACGACACTGTCCTTGTGGGTGAAAATTGCGTTCAGAACTATCTCCACGCGGTGCGCGTATATACTCCCAGCCCAGAATCTCCAAATAGAGATCTCCCAAATAGAAAGGTTCACATGACGTCCCGACTACGACCTTCTCTCGCGTGCGTAGTGTTGTTCGTTACTCTCGCCTGTTCCGCCGCCGTCGCGCAGCAGGCCACCTCCGACACCAGGATGCCGGACTCGATCCCGGTGCCTGCCGCCGCGCAGCCCTCGCCTCACTTCGACGCCGAGGTTGCCACCGATGCGTATCTCGCCGAGATGCCGGCCACCGCTCGCGCCCGCTCCGACGCCTACTTCGAAGGCGGCTACTGGCTCATCCTATGGGACTTCCTATATGGCGCCGTCATCGCCTTGATCCTGCTGAATCTGCGCTGGTCGGCGGCGATGCGCAACCTGGCTGAGCGCATGACGCGCTTCAAGCCATTGCAGACGGCGATCTACTGGACCCAATACCTGATCCTTACAACGATCCTCGGCTTCCCGCTCGCCGTGTACGAAGGCTTCACCCGCGAGAAGAAATACGGCCTTGCAACACAAACCTTTGGTGGGTGGATGGGCGATCAAGGTAAAGGATTGCTGGTCGGACTGCTGATGGGTTCGGTTGCGCTGGTAGTCCTATTCTGGTTGGTACGCAGACTGGAACGAACCTGGTGGATCTGGGGCGCCGGAGTATCCGTTGTCTTCACGGCTATCCTGATGTTCATCGGCCCAGTGTTCCTGCAGCCTATCTTCAATACGCCCAGGCTACTTGACAATCCTGCCGTTACGAAACCGATTCTCGCGATGGCGCACGCCAACGGAATCCCCGCGCGTGACGTGTGGACGATTGATGCTTCGAAGCAAAGCACACGGATGAGCGCCAACGTCAGCGGCTTCGGCAAGACCATGCGCATCACGCTGAACGACAACCTGCTCCAACGCGCAACGCCACAAGAAATTCAGGCCGTGATGGGTCATGAGATGGGACACTATGTCCTGAACCATGTTTACAAAGACATCCTGTTCTTCTCGGTTGTCTACGTCTTGTTCTTCGCTCTCCTCTACTGGTCTCTGGGGTGGAGCCTGAAGCGCTGGGGCGAAAAATGGCAGATCCGTGGCGTAGGCGACACAGCAGTGCTTCCGCTGGCGATACTTATCGTCTCGATTTTCGGATTCGTTCTGACTCCCATCTTCAATACGTGGACACGCACGGCTGAGGCGGAAGCTGACATGTATGGCCTGAACGCCAGCCGCCAGCCCGACGGATTCGCTCGTGCTGCGATCCATCTTGGCGAGTATCGCAAGATGAGTCCTGGCCCCGTGGAAGAGTGGATCTTTTACGATCACCCGAGCGGACGGAATCGTATTTATCGTGCGATGCGCTGGAAGGGCGAGAACCTGAACTCGCTGTCGGAACCGAAATATGGCGTGACGGAAACCCAGAATGTGACGCAAGCTACTCCGCCAGCGGCTCCGGCCCAAGCCGGCGCAACAACGAAGTGAAGGGTTGTGGCTTGAACTGAAAACCGGTGAGGGTGCCCCATCCTAGCCTTCTTTTGGCTAGGGTGGGATTCCACGAATGCCAGCGCCGGAGAAACTCTACTTCGTCGCCTGTTTTTTTAGTTTCTCGATCTGATCCAGGTGACTGCTGCCGTGTTTCGCGATGCGTCCGAGCAGTTCTTCGAGTGTGAGCTCCCGTGAGATCTCCGGATGGAATGCGCCGCGCTTCAGGTCCGCCATCTTGATCCGTCGCAACAATCGCAGATTGGAGCGCCGCAGCAACCCGAACTGCGCAATCGATTCAGGCGCCGACGTCTCGTTGTAACCCATCTTCTGCGCCCAGGCATCCTGGTTCATCGGAGTTATAGTCGAGCTATTCTCCGAGATCATCTGCCGCATTCGAAATCCATAGACCAGTTCCACATCCGCCAGGTGCGCGAGGATTTCGCGGATCGACCACTTATCTGGCGTTGGCTTGAAGTTGAGGACTTTCTCCGGCAGCTCGCTGACGGCCATCGCGATCTTCTGTGGTTCTCTTTCCGCCGCGTCGAGTGTTTTCTTCAGTTCCTGCTCGGTCATAGATCGCTCCTCGGGTGCCCCACCCTCGATCCCGCTTTTGGATCGTGGGTGGGAACTTCTCTCATCAGAATCCGTTCAAGCTTACTCTTTCCTTCCACTCGGCGATATCCACCTTCCACTTCAATTGTGTCGTGATCGCTTGTTTCAGTTGCGCAGCCGAATCCGGCTCGCCGTGCACCAGGTACGTGATCTGCGGCGCTGCCTTGAAGCTTTGCAACCACTCCAGCAACTCAGGCGTATCGGCATGATCGCTGAACTGTTCGAGCGCAACCACCTGCGCGCGGATAGGCACGATCTCGCCGAAGATCTTCACCTCGCCCGCGCCGCTCTTGATAGTTGCGCCGCGCGTTCCCGGCGCCTGAAATCCGATGAACAGCACCAGGTTTCGCGGATCCGGCAACCGCTGCAGCAGATGATGCTGAATGCGGCCGCCCGTCACCATTCCGCTGGAGGAAACGATCACGCACGGATATCGTGTCTCATTGATCTTCTTCGACTCTTCCTGCGTCTTCGCAAACGTGAATCCCTGCCAGGCCAGCGGCGATCCGTATTTCGTGATCAGCGCCTTCGCTTCTTCTGAAAATTCCTCGCTGTGCTTCAGGTAGATTTTGACGGCTTCAATCGCCATCGGACTATCCGCAAACACAGGAATGCGCGGAATCTCACCCGCCTCCATGAGTTCCTTCAGCATGAAGAGGAACTTCTGCGTGCGCTCGACAGCGAACGCCGGCACCACTACGCTTCCGCCGCGTTTCACGGTGTTGCGAATCAGCTCCGCCAGTTCAGGCTTCGGGTCGGTCTTCGGATGCAGCCGGTTGCCGTAGGTGGATTCCATCACCAGCAAGTCGGCGCTCTCGCCTTCTGTCGGCCCATAATGCAGGACGCGTCCCGGCGCGATCTGCGAATCGTGAACACGGCCGATGTCGCCGGTGAACAACAGCTTCTGCTGCTTCCCCGCGACCTGCATGGTCACTTCCACCATCGAGGATCCGACAATGTGCGCGGCCCGCACGAAGCGGAACGTGAAATCCGGCCGCAGCTGCTTGTCTTGATTGAAATCGATGGCCACAAATTGCGACAGGCACGCCTGGGCCTCTTCGAAAGTGTATAGAGGTAGCGCTGGATCGTGTTTCGATGTTTTCTTCTTGTTGTGAAAGGCCGCGTCTTCTTCCTGCAGGTGGCCAGAATCCGGCAGCAGGATGCCGCACAGATCGATGGTCGCTTGCGTGGCGTAGATCGGCCCGCCGTAGCCTTCCTTCACCAATCGCGGAATCCAACCGCAGTGATCGAGGTGCGCGTGCGTAAGAACTACGGCATCGATTTCATTCGCTGGAATGGGCGGCTCCTGCCAATTTCGTTCGCGCCACTCCTTCTGTCCTTGGAAGAGCCCGCAGTCGATCAGCACCTGGAAACCCGCTCGTCCTGTGCCGTCGTCGTTCGTGTTAATCAGATGTTTCGAACCGGTTACCGTACCTGCCGCGCCGAGAAATTGTATGTAGGCCAAGAGTTTTTCCTGTGTTGTACGACCAATGAGTTGAATGCGAGGAACACTGGATTCTAGTCCCGTAAGGTGTACGCCCCAAGCTGTCGTTGGTGCACTCCTAGGTTCCTCGGAGCTGCCCTGAACTGGGCTATAATCCGGGATTACGGGGCCGCTTTCATGAGGAAGATTGGCATCCGTTTTTTCGGTGAGTGATGCCATCCCGGTCCAGCTGTCTCGAGTCGGAAAATCTGTCTGAATTGCACACCGCTCCTCGACTGCTGGTTGAGTTACCCTCCCGTCGACAGGTTTTCTTCAGCAACCTGTTTGACCTGTTGCTGCGGCGCCGTCCACCGGTCATTGAGGTCTCCTCGTCCCCATCTGCTTTCTGGCCGGATGTTTTCGTTGCATCGGGCGTTCGCTGGTCGCGCTTTTTCGAATCGATTGCGATGCACGTACTGGCAATCGCATGCGTGGTGTCGCTATTCGGACTTTTCCAGGGAATCGAGCAACAACGCAATCCCGCGCTCGAGATTCACGACAAGGTCGTCTACTACAGCGCCTCTGACTTCTTGCCAGCGATCGATACCGGAAGCGAGGAACCTGAGAAGCCGAGAAACAATCAGACCTCCGCGGAAAGCCGATCCGTTGCCTGCCAAGCAGAAGATCATTTCGTTGCCTCCGAATCACGACAACACCGAGCAGACGATCATCGCCGCGCCTGAGATCAAGCTGAAGCAGCACGTGAATCTGCCGAACATTGTTGCTGTGAATCAGGCTCCGTTGCCGGTGCCCACCGCCGTAGCGACACGCGAGATTTCGCGACTTCAGATGCCGCTCTCGCCGAACGCCATCATTGCTCCGCCGCCCGATCCGGTGCAGCGCGACCTTTCGCGCACAAACATGTCGGACTTCCAGGCGAAGGTCATCGCGCCGCAGCCGTCAGTTGATCCTTCGAAGATGCCTTCACGCAGAATCGACATGGCTAGCTCAGTTGTGCAGCCACCACCTACGGTTGATCCCACTAAATTCAATCAGCGTCGCATCGATCTGGGCAATCCCGCGATTGTTCCTCCTCCGCCGACCATCGATCAGGCAAAGCTGAATCCGCGGCAACTGACAATGCCCAACGCCGGAGTGGTGCAGCCACCGCCAGCGATCGAGAATGCGCGTCAACCAGCAGGAGGCGCCGCCGCGCGCCAGCTCGCTGCGCTGAGTGGAGCGCCTGCTCCTGTTCCTCCGCCGCCGTCCATACAACCAGGAATGACTTCGTCGGCCGCGGCGAATCAGATGATCGCGCTCAGCGTGAATCCTGCGGACGTTAAGGCGCCAGTTGAAGTGCCGCGTGGAAGTCGCTCCGGCGAGTTCGCCGTCGGTCCAGAAGGAAAGCCGGGTGCCACGGGCGCGCCTGAGATCAAGGATGGAGGAACATCCAAACCTTCCGCCGCCTCTGCCACATCGACGCGAAATGCAAGCTTGCCTCCGGGAATAGTTGTCGCTCCACCTCCGGCGAATCCGCAGCCGTCGTCTACGATTGCGGGAACACCTTCGGCTGCGAAGAATCAACCCTCACTGCTGGCCATGGCCCGACTATCGCCAATGCCCGACATCTCTCATCGTCCGAATCCGGGGGCATCGGTAACCGACACACCGAAGATCGAAGAGGAGAAAGTATTCGCCGGCAAGAAGTCTTATTCGATGGTGCTGAATATGCCGAACCTCAACTCCGCTGGCGGAAGTTGGGTGATCCACTTCGCTCAGTTGGACGAGACGGATCACGACAAGAGCGACATTTCCGCGCCGGTTGCAACCGTCAAAGTTGATCCCGCCTACCCGGCGGCGCTGCGCCGCGAACTGATCGAAGGCACTGTCGTGCTCTACGCTGTGATTCGCAAAGACGGAACTGTTTCCGATGTACGCGTGTTGCGAAGCGTACAGAATCAGCTCGACGAAAGCGCGCGAGCTGCGCTGCTGCACTGGCATTTCAGTCCGGGCACAAAGCGAGGCTCAGCCGTGGACCTGGAGGCAGTTATTCAAGTCCCGTTCAAAGTGCGCGCGCTACCGTTCTGATTCACCGCTTGAAAGACAACAAATAGAAGATTTTCCTCTGCGAACTCTGCGGTGCATGTTGCTTTACGCGTGAACCGCTACAGCGCCCGGTTTCAACCGGTGCTCCACGAACTCGTAGATCGATTCGTTCGTGCAGACTTCAAAATACCGCCGCTCGGTCCAGCGTTTCAGGGACAGATCCACGGCTTCTACGCGCGGCACTCGTCCTTCGCGCACCACGATGCGATGGAACAATCCCTGTCCCACCGGTACCAGCCCGGTATGGATCCGCACTGCTTCATTCGGCCACATCGTCGGCACTTTCAAATCGAACGCCTGCAATGAAATTTCCTGCTGCAACTTCGCAAACGCTTCCTGACTGATGTGAATACCGCCGATGTTGTAACGCATCAGGAACTCGTCCGGATTGCCGCCCGTGACTTCGTCTTCCACCGTCTGGAAGGTGTACACGCTGAACAGTCCCTGCGTGCCGTTCAGAACTTTTCGTGCGCCCTTATGGCATGACGACAGCCGATCGCTCTCATTCAACGCCTTGGAAATCATGATGCGTGAAGTGCCGTCCATCAGGTACATCGGCGCCGAATCCTGGTACGAGATGCCGAGGCCCAATTCCAGCGTCGGTAGCCCATCCTTTTCCGACTTCTGGTTATAAGCCTTCACGATGCTGATCATCTCGCGCGCCAGCACGCAGGTGCGCGCCACTCCGAAGCCCTGCTCCCCTTCACGCTCGAACAGCGCCAGGATTACCGCATCTCCTTCGATGAAGACCTTCGACGCCTCGTATTTCGGCAGTAACTTATTCACTGGCTCGAAGAAGTTCAGGCTGAAGTACGACGCTGGATTCAATCCGCGCTCAAACAGCGTTCTCGTGAGCGTGGTGGAATCGCGAATGTCCGCCTTAAGAATCACATGATGGATGACGCGTTCTTCCGCCGGCTTGTCTTCCTCCGGCAGCAAGAACTCGTACAACGTGCTATTGATCTCGGACAGATTGCGCAGCTTCTCGTTAGTAATCACCGAGACTTGGTCCATCAGCGAGTTCAGCAGGTCCAAGCGCCGGAGATCACGGTGATAGCGCATGAAGTCGCGCAGGAAGCGGCCGGCAAGCTTGCCGCGATCCGACCCACGCAATCCACCTACGCGCCGCAACGCATTGTGGAATGTGGCTGGCGAGAGTTTGCTCTGTTCCTGCATCAGCGATTCCACGCGCGCACGCTCTTCGCGCGTAATCAGCGCGTGTTTGAGTTGTTGCGCATTGATGGTCGGCGAGTACTCAGATAGCATCGCCGCAGTTTCATAGGCCGCAACGATATATTCCAGCGCTCCTTCGCGTTCGAGCAGTTCCGTCCACTCATCGAGCAGCGCACGTTGCGTTTTTCCCTTCGCAGAATTCTCTTCTGGCACACCGGCGCCGACTAACTCCTGCGCGTTCTCGGGATATGCCAGCAGATCGTCATAGTCCTGATCGATGCTGAGTTCCAGCGAAGCGAGGAAGCCACGGGCGAGTTCAAGAATGCGCGGATAACGATCGGGATCCTTCTCGAAATTGCCGAACATTACGTAGTGCTCGGCGTTCATATGATCGTCGCGCCCGTTTTCCGTGAAGATTAGCTGATTCACGAATAAGTCGTATCCCGGAGCCTCGCTGGTGCCGAGCAACGATCGCCGCATGCGAACCAACGTCTCTTTTTCGACTTCGCGTAACGTGTGGAACAGCTCGTGCCCGGCCTTGCGCAATATCGTCTTCTTGCCTAACTGGAAGGCCGCGCAAGCCTCGCGCAGTTCTACTATTTTGCCTCCGCCGTTGTGACGCGGACCTTCGTAGGCTTTGACCTTGGCGCGAAGCCGCTCCAACGTGCTCGAAAATTGTTCGCTTAACTCCATACGCAGAAATTTCAGGACAGCAACGCGCGCCAGCAAGTCCAGGGAATTATTGTTTTCGTTCTTGGCGCGATTCAGCGCAGCCACCTGCAATTCGCTGATGCGGCGCTTGAAGTCGGTGACGTCGTTAGCGGGTTGGTTCGCCTTCCCAGGCGACACCTGCACATCGCGATACGACTGCACCGGCTTGGAGTTGAGCAGATCTTCCACATTGCCGGCTTTGGCGATCAGCCGTGCGATGTGGGCGCGAGAGAGCTCGATGAACGTGGCACTCAGCGACACGTCGAAACGGACGTTGTCGACTCCCGGCACCAGCCCCTTGAACTCAACGAGCGGCGCATACGCGCCTAGTTCAAGCTGCCGCGCTAGTTCGCTGAGACTCTCGCGTTGGAAAAACGAAAATGGAGACATACCTGTACGACCGTCGTTCGACGCAATGCTGCGACCCGCAATTTCCGGAATTGCAACGCCGAGCCTAGCATGACGTGGGTAATGATCGAAAGTTACTAAGGTTTGTGGAGGCTGGGATCGCTGCGGGTGCCCCACCCGCGCCTTCGTTTGGCGACGGGTGGGAGTTCAATCTTTCAGGTTCCGAGGTTTTCAATTACCAATTACCCGATTACCAATCACTGCGACTTCCCTGTCGCCTCTCCGGCCGGCGATAGCTGCTTCAGACTGTTCTTCCTCGCCGCTTCGAACTCATCGCCCGACTTCCACGCGACTCGGTCGGGAAGCGATGCAGCTTTCCATCCCAGGTCGAATCCGAAACGCGTCATATCCGCAACGCCGGTGAAGTCCCAGCTGTTGTCGTACTCGTCGCTTGGCTGGTGATAATGCTTCTCGTTGTAGATCTTCTCCTGCTCCACGCCCCACTCTTCCGGATGGCCTTTGAACTTCATCCCTTCGTTCACGGAGAAAGCAGGAATGCCTACGCGCGCGAAACTGAAATGGTCGGAGCGATAGTAGAACCCGGCTCCAGGATTCGAGTCGGCTTTGATCTGCATTCCGAAGTTGTGCGCCGTCTCTTCCACCACCGGATAAAACGTGGTGCGCTCTGCGCCCGACACTTCGACGGTTTCCGGAATACCTTCAGGCGCGACGCCGTCAAAATTCAGCCCCAGCGTAAGATCGCCAGCCGGAATCGGCGGATGCAGTCCCAGGAACTCCGAGCCGCGCAGCCCCTGCTCTTCGCCCGTTACCGACGCGAACAGAATCGAGCGCTTCGGCTTCTGCGACGACAGCGAAAACGCGCGCGCCATCTCGATCAGGACCGCGGACCCGGTCGCGTTGTCGACCGCTCCGTTATAAATGTTGTCGCCCTTTTCTCCCGGATGAATTCCAAGATGATCGTAATGCGCGCTGTAGATAACCGCCTGATCCTTCAGCTTCGGATCCGAACCCGGCAGCATCGCCAGCACGTTTTGCGAATCGAATGGCCGGATCAGGCTATGCATCGTCGCCTTCACCTTGATCGGCAGCGGCACCGCTTTGAAATCGCGCGACCGCGCCTGCTCCATCAGTTGATCGAGATCCTTCCCCGAAGCCTGTGCGATCTGCCGGGCAATCTCCAGTTGCACCCACGACGCCAGCTTCAGCTTCGGCTCACCAGTAGCGCGCAGGTACGACCGCTCGCCGCCCCACGAGTTGCGCACCACATCCCAGCCATAGCTCGCCATGTCAGTTTTATGAATGATGATGACCCCGACCGCGCCCTTGCGCGCCGCTTCTTCGTACTTATAGGTCCAGCGGCCGTAATAGGTGAGCGCCTTGCCCTTGAAGAAGTTCGGATCGTCCGACGGCGGCTCGTTCACCAGCATCAGCAGAACTTTGCCCTTCACGTCGACGCCCTTGTAGTCGTTCCACTTGTACTCGGGCGCGTCGATTCCGTAGCCGATGAAGACCAGGTCCGCATTCACGTCGCTCGACTGATCCTGGCTCTCATCCATAGCGACCACGTCATCGCCGAGTTTCAGATCCATCGTCTTGCCTGGCAATCCCAGCGCGATCGTGCTGGTCGGCTCCGTCGTGATGCCCACCATCGGCACTTTCTGGAAGTACGTTCCGTTCTCTCCCACGGGCTTCAGCCCGTAGGCCTGGAACTGCGTCGCGATGTACTCGGCGGCAATATCGCCTCCGCGCTGCCCGGTACCGCGTCCCTCCAACAGATCGCTGGAAAGAAAGCGCACGTGCGCCTTGATGTGATTCGGATCAATGGCCTTCATCGCGGCTTGCGCCGAGGCAGGCAACGAGGAACCGGGTCCAGCGGCCTTTACCGGCTCAGGAGCAGGTGCAGGTTTGTGAGGACCCGTGGGGCTGGTCTGAGCAAAGGCAGCCGATCCCAGAATCAGGGCTAGAAAGAGAATTGCGGATTGTCGCATCAGTCGGTCTCCGAGAATGTTTCCAAAAACCCTGTATTGTACGCTTTCTGCGACTACGATTGTGACCAGTCGGAACCCTTAAGCAACGAGGTATTCGTGATTAGCGATATAGATCATGTGCAGATTGCTGCCCCGAAAGGCTGTGAGGCTGAGGCACGCCGCTTTTTTGGAGAGTTGCTGCAACTGGAAGAGATACCGAAACCCGAGCCCTTGCGCGCACGCGGCGGATGCTGGTTCCGAGTTGGCTCCCACCAACTTCACATTGGCGTCCAACACCCATTCTCGCCGGCGACCAAAGCGCACCCGGCTTTCGCTGTGGCGGATATCGAAGCTGTCTACGACCGACTGAAGAGCGCCGGAGTGAATTGCGTTTGGGACACCGCGGTAGCCGAAATCAGGCGGTTCTATGCAAATGATCTGTGGGGTAACCGGCTGGAATTTACGGAGCCGACGACATAATGGTGGCGTGGCGTAGTGGCGCGGCCTCCTCCCACTGTTGTCATCACGAGCTCGCAAAGCGAGCGAGGGATCTGCATTTTCAGTTCATTCGTAACTACCAGGATTCGGCCTTGTCGCCCGAGAAGCGTTGGGCGCCAGTCCTTGCGAATCAAGGGCCGGAAGGTCAGAGCTCCCACATCTCGCTAATCAGCGACGAATTTTAGGGCGGCGTGCCCCACTTCCCATTTGCGGAATCCGTTGTCAAGACCCCAAATCCTGCATTTTCCCCGCAACTCTATCATTCCACGATAGAAATAAATTTGGCCAAAGTGTCCAGTAGGTACCCTCAAATTTGTCACACTAAGAATAGGGGATTGAGACGAAGAGCTTGTTACAAAACCTGTCATGTCGAGCGAAGGCGCGCGAGAAGCGCGCCCGAGTCGAGAGACCTTGCGTCTTGCGCGACCCAGCATGAGAACAACAGATTCACCGACTCGGGAAGAATCCGACGGATATCCGACGCATTATCCGTCGGATGTCCGATGCCTTATCCGTCGGATAAATCTCTCGTCCCACGGATAAGTCTTTTGTTTTGCGGGACAGACTCTCTGACCCCCTCCCCCTAGGAGAATCCGATTATGAGTGAACTCAAGAATTCCTTTTCTGGAGCAGTTTGCCAGCACGTGCGCCTCAATAGCGAGCGCTGCACTCAACCCGCACGCCGCAATTCCGACTTTTGTCGATTCCATGACGCGGCGATGAAGCCTCTACCCGCGGCTCATAACCTCAATGACCAATTGCCGGTGCTCGAAGACGCCGGATGCCATCCAAATCGCGATCATGCGCCTACTGCGCTTTCTGATGAAGGGCCCTATCGACCGCAAGGACATCGGCACCCTTCTCTACGGACTCCAACTCGCCTCCACCAACCTCGCCCGCACCCGCCAGCTGACCAAAGCTGCAACTCGCGCTCTCACCATCGAAACCGACGGTTAATGCGAATCAAATCTTTTCCTCGCCGAACCAGCAGAGGGATGAAGTGGCAGTCGGTGCTGAGTGATAATCTCCACTATCGCCAACAATCGTCTAGGCAGCAACATAAGCATCCTAAGATAATGCTCGCGGGGCGCCAGCATGCTTCAACGAATCACTCACCATCTGAATTGGAAACTGCCGCTCTACATGACAATTGGTGCGAGTGTTCTTCTTCTGGCGCTATTCGTCATCAGTGCCAACGCCAGCCTGATCTACGCCTTGTTCATCGCACCAATTCTCTGCTTAACACTAATCACGTTGCTGATTGTGGCTGCTGTTTCGAGAAAGCCCCGTCCATTTTTCAGAGTCCTGCTGACGATAGCCGCAGTGATTGCTTGTTCATGGCTATTGTTGAAAAATGAGGCTACTTTGCGCCCGCAGCTTCGATGGCTCTTATGGTCGAATCGATTCAAGGCTGCGGTTTTGGCGCAAGCAAATCCAGCACGAGGTCAATTCAGGCACATCGAGTGGGATGGCTGGGGTGGTGCTCCGGTCGGCGACTGGACCAGCTATGTTGTCTTCGACCCGACAGATTCGCTGGCAGCGGCATTCAACAGCCATTTGCCAGGAAAGTTCAAAGGTATCCCGTGTGATGTGGACGAAGTGCGCCGTCTAGAAACGCACTGGTACTCTGTGACGCTATCGATGAACGAATGGTGGGAACAGTGCGAGTAACCAATAGGTATTGGTAGATCGCGGGTGCCCGGTCCTTGCGAAGCAAGGGCCGGAATGTCTCAGTCTTTACTTCTGACTTCAAACTTCTAACTTCCAACTTCCTCTCGCCCTTGCACCTGCGTAACTCGTCACGTCACCAGACCAAATCCGCCAACTCTGATACGATTTTTATATGTCCTTTGGCGAAAGCTCGGCTCCCGCATTGGCTCCTGAAAAGCGAGCCCCGGGGACGCATGCGCCTCTCGACAAGCCGCTCTTTCAGCACACGCTCAGCCGCCAGCCGCGGGAGCTGGCTCGGCGAAATTGGCTTCGAACTGCGCGAGCAGGCCTGGCCGACGCTGAAGTACATGACGCGCACCGACGTGCACACTTTCGGCTTCTCCGTCGCGTGCAATGCCATTCTGTCGTTCTTTCCCGTTCGTGGTGCTGCTGCTCACGCTGATCCGGCGCTTCTTCCATTCGGAAGCCATGTTCGACGTCGTCCTGAACCTGTTGCGCGACTATCTGCCCACCGGCCAGGACTTCATCATCAAGAACCTGCGCAACATGACGCGTCACCATAGCGTGCAGGCCATTCTCGGTGGTGATGCTGCTTGTCAGTTCGACTGGCATTTTCCTGCCGCTGGAAGTTGCGCTCAACGGCGTCTGGGGCTTCCCCAAGAATCGTTCGTATCTGAAGAATCAGCTCGTTTCTCTCGGACTGGCCTTCGCCTGCGGATCGCTCGCCCTGCTTTCGGTCGCGCTCACGGCCACGAATCAGGTTTGGCTGCATTATCTTTTCTTCGGACATCTGAATGTCGTTTCGCGCACGGTGGGTTGGGCCGTAATGAAAGTGTGCGCCGTGATCGCCAGCATCTTCATCTTCTTCCTGATTTACTGGCTGCTACCGAATGGAAAGGTACCGGCGAAAGCCGTCCTTCCCGCCGCGGTTCTGGCCGGATTGCTCATGGAGATCGCCAAGTACGGATACGTGCTGTCGCTGCCTTATCTTGATTTTGCCAACGTCTACGGTCCGTTCTCGATCTCTGTGACCTTTATTTTCTGGGCGTTCCTTTCTGGCATGCTGCTGCTCGCCGGAGCGCATCTCTCCGCCGTGGGCCGCGCCGCCGAACAGAAAACTCGTTAGGCGACCGGATTGCTTCGGTTTTCGTAACGGGAACTCTTTCCCAGATCATCCTCCTTTTTCTCCCGCCCTCCTCACTGCTTCCTGATCCGCACTCCCTTAGCATGGCGCTTCCGTCCTCCCCTGTTGAGTAGGAGATGAAGCGACGTTCGCAATTCGTGGTTGCTGTCCTCGCGCTCGCGCCATTGTTGGCGGTGGCGCAAGCTCCGACCCGTTCTGCTCGTCTTCCACGCCGTCCTGCATCGCGCACGACGGTGCAGCAGATCGAAGCCATGCAACCCAGTCTCGCCCGGCACGCTTCGATCATCTTCTTTGGAAGAGTTGCTGACGTTTCCCGCATCGTGCCGGAGTCCGGGGCAGCCGAGTCGTCGCTGCAAATTACCTTCGCCGTCGACAACGGCGTCCGCGGTGCGCAAACGGGCCAGGAATTCCACCTGCTCGAGTGGCCCGGGCGCTGGCAGGCCGGAGAGCGTTATCGCATCGGAGAACGATATCTCCTGTTCCTGCACGCTCCTAACGCCGCTGGACTCACCAGTCCTGTGGGCGGCACTGCTGGCCGTTTTCTGATCGACAGCAAAGGAACCATCGACCTCAGTTCCGTCGCGCCGCCGGGCACTGAAAGAAATATTCCGGCATCAGCTTCCTCCCCCGTTTCAGATCCCCCACAGCGTCCCCCGCAACCCAGGACAGCCCTCCCCCGCCAAGGGCCTCCCTATGCTCATCCGCAGGTACGACCCGAATGACCACTCGACGAACGATCGTGATGGCGCTGCTGTGTGCTTGTTCGGCTGTCGCCGCGTTCGCCGGTGGTCCGCTCTACGTCGCCGGCGTCAGTGGATTCAACTCCTCCGCAACCGGGCAGCCGATTACATGGACGGGCGGCGTGGTGAACTACTACACCGATCAGGGCAATCTCAGTCCACTGCTGCCGAGCGCCTCTGCCGACGCTTTTGTCGCCACCGCATTCGCGTCCTGGTCGAGCGTGACCACGGCGGCGCTGCAGATCAATCACGCGGGCCAGTTGAGTGAAGACGTCTCCGGCAGCAACGTGCAAAATGCCGGCTCGCTGATTCTCCCCGTCGACATTCAACCGAACTCGACGAAACCTGTCGCCATCATCTACGACTACGACGGCAGTGTGATCGACGCCTTTCTCGGAACCGGAGCCGGATCCGAGGATCTCTGCAACTCCAACTCGGTAATTGCCGAGGCCGACAACTTCACCGCTGACGGCCACTTTGCGCACGCGCTCGTCATCATCAACGGAAATTGCGCGCAGTATGCGAGTGACTTGCCGATCCTGCAATATCGGCTCGCCCGCCAGCTGGGACGCGTGCTTGGCCTCGACTGGTCGCAGATCAACGACAACGTCGTCACCGGCGCGCCTCCGCCGACGATGAACGACTACGCGGGCTATCCGATGATGCACCCGATGGGAGCGCTCTGTTTTCCGACATACGGTTGCACGTCGAATCCGTTACAAACGCGCATGGACGATCAGGCTGCGATCTCGCGCCTGTATCCGATCACCGCTGCCAACATCGGCAACTTCTCGGGCAAGACGCTCTTTTTCGAGAACACCGCGCGCATCGAAGGCAGCGTTCGTTTCCCTGCATGGAACGGCAATCTCGGGCAGGGCATGCAGGGCGTAAACGTTGTCGCGCGCATGATCGATCCAGTCACCGGACTAGCCTCGCACAAGTACACAGCATCTTGCGTTTCCGGATTTTTGTTCCGCGGTGATGCCGGAAATCCAATCACCGGGTACACCGACAATTCCGGCGAGCCGCTCGATCGCTTCGGGTCGAACAATACGGCTGTCGAAGGATATTTCGATCTTGCCGGACTCCAATTCCCCGCGGGATACAACACGGTGCAATATCAGCTCAGCGCAGAGTCGGTGAACTCGCTCTACACCGATGCACTGTCCGTCGGTCCGTACAAAGAAGGATCGATTCCGATATCCGGCACCTTCACGCCGATCACGGTTACAGTCTCCAAAGGCTCTGACGTCAGCCAGGATCTGGTGATGAAGAGCGCGCCATCCCAGCCACAAGACCAGTGGGAACCGAGCACGTTCACTCAGCTCGCGGAAATTCCGGGCGGCGGGGATTGGATCGGATCGCTTAGCGGCTACGGCGATATGGACTTCTACCACTTGCACGCGCGCGCCAACCGCACCTTCAGCTTCAGCGTGACGGCGCGCAATGAGAATGGCTCTCCCACGGTCACCAAGGCGCAGCCAGCGATTGGCATTTGGCAATCGACTGACTCGTTGCTGACGCCTTCCCTCAGTCAATCGGCGTTCGGAACCATGCAGACCGGCGTCACGCAGCTTGTGGCGGATGTGAATCTCGAAGACGACTATAAACTTGGCATCGCCGACACGCGTGGGGATGGCCGGCCAGATTTCAGCTACGAAGCCCGCGTGCTCTACGCCGACACGATCTCTCCCGCGCGCGCCAGCGTTCACAACAGCACACCAATCACGATCACCGGTTTCGGATTCTCGCCGACCACCACCGTTATGGTTGGAACGAATTCCGCCACAGTTCTCAGCCAGCAGGCAGGTCAGATCGTGATCTCGGCTCCTGCGCTTTCCGACAGCATTCAAACCATCTACCTGCAGGACAGTGCCACGGGACTGACTGCGGAGATGGATAACGTGCTGAACTACGGCACGATTAACGGGCTACTCACATTGCTGCTGGGATCGAATCCGCAGGTGCCAGTGGGAACGCAAGCGCCGAATCCGGTACGCGTCCGCGTTACGGAAGCGGACGGAGTCACGCCGATCCCCGACGCCGCAGTGACCTTCGTCGCGCCAGCTGGAGTCGTGTTTCCCGCTTGCGGGAATTCCAACTGCACCATCTTCACCGACGCCACTGGCGAAGCCGACTCCTACATGCTCGTGACCGCCGCTGGGACTTTCACCATCACGGCATCGATCAGCACTGGAGCCTCCGTACAGGCTGCTGTAATTGGCATCGTCTACGCCCTGGACATCAGCCTGCCGGTCGCCCAGGCATGGGCAGCTTCGAACTCCTCGGGAGCGATAGCGCTCTCGGCGGTTGTCGTCGGCAACGGCCAGCTGCTGCCGGGAAGGACCGTCAATTTCCAGGTGCTGTCCGGAACCGCAACACTCGCCGCCGCGAGTTCGGTTACCGACACCACCGGAACAGCGCGCACGCAAGTTAATATCAATCAACTGAGCTCGAATGTAATCGTGAGCGCGTGCGTCGGGCCCGACAACACGGTCTGCCGAAACTTCACCATCCGTTGGGTGTCGGCGGCGAATCTTCAACTCAGCAAGATCGCGGGAGACAATCAGACGATTAGGGTTGGACAGAGCTTTGCACCCGTTGGGTTGCGCGTGACGGATTCTTCTTCGACGCCGAATCCGGTGGCCGCAGTGCCGGTGCAGTTTCTCGTCACTGCGTTTCGCATGCCAGTGGAAAATTCCACTCGCTGGAATGGTGAATCCGGCACGACGAATCCAATTCAGCCGGTAGTGCTGTCGTCTTCTATTTCGAGCCAAACAACCGATGCCACCGGATATGTGTCGCTGCCCATCTCATTCCCGGCGCAACTGGGGACCGCTGCTGGTTACGGTGCAAGCCACAGCAGCGAACGTCACACAGACGTTCACGCTGCAATCAAGTTGGTGACGAGGTGATGCCGTCACTCCACCCTGCGCCGGCCTGACGCAGGGTGGACTTCCAGAACCGCTTTAATTAGCAGACTGCAAATTCTAATTACCTATTGCCCGATGTGCTGATCCACCCAGCCATTCACTGTCTGATACCACAGGCGGCTGTTCTGCGGCTTCAGCACCCAGTGGCCTTCATCCGGGAAGTACAGCATCTTCGACGGCACTTTCAGCAACTGCAAGTAGGTGAAAAGCTGAAGGCCTTCGGAGACATCTAGCCGGTAATCGAGTTGTCCGTGGACGACCAGCGTCGGTGTCTTGAACTTGGTTGCGTAGTTACTCGGAGACCATTTGTCGTAGCTCTTGCGGTTCGTCCATGGCGTACCCTGGAACTCCCACAGCGGGAACCATAGCTCTTCCGTGGTGCCGAATGCCGAAATCGTGTCGAACATCCCATCGTGCGAGACCAGGCACTTGAAACGATCGGTGTGGCCAAGGATCCAATCGATCATGTAGCCACCGTACGACGCGCCCAATGCGCACTCGCGGTTCTTGTCGATGAACGGATACTTCTGCTCGGCGTAATCCAGGCCACGCATCAAGTCGACGAATGGTTTGCCGCCCCAGTCTCCGTTGATCTCGTCGATGAACTTCTGCCCGTATCCGGTGGAGCCGCGCGGGTTAATCATCACGACCACGTAACCGTTGGCAGCAAACAGCTCAGGATTCCAGCGGAATGACCAGTCGTCTCCCCACGCGCCCTGCGGTCCACCGTGGATCAGGAGCTTCACCGGATATTTCTTGTTCGCATCGAAGTTCGGCGGCTTCAGAAGAAAACCTTGGACTTTGGTTTTGTTCGCTCCCGTGAACCAGAAGGATTCGAGCGGCGTGCATGGAGACTTGCGAGAGAACGGCGTCGTTGAAGTGCGTCAGTTGATCCGGGCAGTTCGCACGTCTCTTAGCTGCATCAGGTCTGATCAGGCACATGAGGTGGTCCGGAGTTCTGCCCGATGTAGGCAGGTTGACTCGGTCGCCAGCCGCACTGCGAATCGCATTCACCGATCGAGTCAGCCTGCAGATCTCATTCGGCGCTTGAATCGACATGCAGTTTACGAACATTGTCTTTCCGTCGAACGCTAGACGTCGGCGAATCGAGAAACCCGCCTGACACTCAGATCTGTACTGTCCCGCCGCCAACGGACACGAATACAGCGGCGCCTCGCCCTTGTCTTCCGCTACGAAGTAGAATCTGCTGCGAATCCGGTGCCCACGTAAACGATCCCACCCAACGATCGAAACCTTCGGTCAGATTCTTGATCTCGCCCGTCTGCCGGTTGTAGATCACCAGGCGGAAGCGGTCGCTCTCGTATCCCGCACGCTTCTGCATGTGCCACGCGATCCATTTGCCATCAGGCGAATAGAGTGGAGTCGAATCGCTGCCCGGACTGGTGCTGATCTTCTTCGGCGTTCCGCCTGTGGTCGGCACAATGAAGATGTCGTTGTTCGTCGAATTCGCCGGAACCTCGTCGATGTTGCTGGTGAACGCCACTTCTTTCCCATCCGGTGAGAACGCATACATGTCCTGGCCACCGAGCGAGAACGGCGGCGCATCATGCTCGCCCGGTGTCAGATCGCGCGCGACGCCACCCGCGGCCGGCACCACGAACAGGTGCGTGCGCTTGCCCAAGTTATATGTCGACCAATGGCGGTAGAACAGGTGCGTCCATATCTGCGCTTTCGGCAGTTTTGCCTGCGCTTCCGTTTTCGCCTTGTTGCAGGCGTCGTCCGCGCATTCGGGGAACACCTCCGATGTAAACAGGATGGTCGACCCGTCCGGTGACCAGATTTCTCCGTCAGCGCCTGTCGAAAGTGACGTGATCTTCGCCGGCTCTCCAGGCAAACTCACCGTCGTCGGATCGAAATCCCACGCCCAAACCTGCTGCGTGCCATCGCGGTCGGAGACGAACGCCAGTTTCTTGCCATCGGGCGACCAGCGCGGCCGATCTTCGCCCGGGCCGGAAGTCAGCTGCTTTGAGTCTCCGCCGTTCGCCGGGACCACCCACAGGTGCGGCGTCTTGGTATTTTTTTCAAGATTTACATCCACCGCGCTGAACGCCACCCACTTGCCGTCCGGCGAGACAACCGGCTCGCTCACCCGTTTCAAGGCCATCATGTCTTCGAAAGTGAATGGTCTTTTTACCTGAGCAACTGCCAAACTGCTGAGCAACAGTAAGTAAGTCAATACGCTGCGAATCATGACGCTAGTCTCCTGAACAAACCGGTAACTCTACCGGGCGAAGGCGGGGTAAGTCTAGGAGGTTCAACACCGGCCGGCGTCGCGGATGAACAGACCAGGTGCTCACCTTTTCGCTTCTTCGGGGAAACAAACCACCAGCTGTTGCGTTTACACTAGTTGTATGGCGAGCCTACGGATTCGTGTGTTCCTGGTTCTGTTAAGTGTGGCGGTGGTGGTTCCTGCCCTGCGGGCCGACGATAGGGGCGAAAGCCCGATCAACAAAGCGCAACCGACGGGAATCACTTCTGACGAAATCATCAAGCGATTTGCGGCCAAGGAAAAGGAATTCAAAACCGCTCGCGAAAACTACATGTACCGCCAGGAAGTGAAGGTGCAAACGTTGGATGGCGATACGGCGGACGGTGAATTCCGCATCGTCACCGACGTGGTCTTCGATCCCAACGGAAAGCGCAGCGAGCAGGTCGTCTTTGCGCCGCAATCGACGCTGGAACGGATCTCCATGACGAAAGAAGACATGGACGACATCCAGCATCGCTTGCCGTTCGTGTTGACCACGGACGAGATTCCTGAATACGACATTCTCTACGTGGGGCAGCAGAAAGAAGACGAGTTGAACACGTATGTCTTCGATGTGGCGCCGAAGCATATCGACAAAGGTAAGCGCTACTTCCAGGGCCGCATCTGGGTGGACGATACCGACTTCCAGATCGTGAAGACGCGCGGTAAGAACGTCCCCGACATTCGCAGCAGAGGTGGCGAGAACCTGTTTCCTGAGTTCATTACATGGCGCGAGCAGATTGATTCACAAGACGGCACCGGGCGCAAATTCTGGTTCCCTACATACACCAAGATCGACGACAACCTGCACTTCTCCACGGGCGATATCCACGTACGCGAACTGGTGAAGTACACGAACTACAAGCGATTCGGCGCAAACGTGAAGATCACGTACGAAGGTCAGGACATCAACTCGGCGCCTAATCAGCCTGACCAGCAGCCGCAGCAGGCAGGCACAAAGCCAGCGCAGCAACCACAGCAGCAGCAGCCACAGTCGAGCACGCCGCCGCAGACAAGCACGACCGCGCCGAAGCAGGCGTCGCCGAGTGCGCAACAGCAGCAACAGCCGGTATATACGGGCGAAGGACCGCCGCCGGCGCCAAAATGAACTGCTAGCTGAAATGAACTGCGAGCTAACGTAGAAATGGGCAGCGGAGACCCGCTGCCCTAACTTTTGGGATTGACTCTAAGCCGCTGGCGCCATCGATCGCTGCGCAGCTTGCTGAATGAAGCGTTTCATCACGGTTGCCCACATCACTTTCTTGCGAACCGCGCTTTCCTTCACGTTGCGGCCCTGCGCAAACATACCGAGGAGCGCCTTCATCTTGAAGACTCGCAACATCGCTTCTTCCATTTCATTCACGCCATACGCTTGCAGGAATTCCTCCTGCACCTGGCTAGTGATATTTCGATTGCAGAACGGGTATTTCTCAAGCGCTTCGACGGACGCCATGAACTGCGCTACGTCCTGGAAGGAATTGCCTTTCGACATCATGTGCGCATAATCGGAGATTCCAATTCCCTCTTCCGTTACGATCACATTCAGGGGCGTGAAGTCGTTCAACACAGCGGAGGTGGGCAGCAATTTCTTGGAACGCGTAACGATCAGCCGCGCCCCGCTCAGGATGGTCCGAATGGCTTCATCGTCCAGACCTTCTCCCTTGCAGCTCGCGCATAATTTTTCCAGTTCGCCCAACAGTTGGTCTGGATCGAAGGAGTCTGGCGAGGTTGCTGTGGAGCGATGGAAGTTGCGCAGCCAGAGTCCGGTCTGGCGTGCGGCCGCTTCCAGGCATCCATGGTCGGCGTATCCAGGCAACAACGCGGCTTTCATGATGATGGATTGCAGAGGCAATCCGCTGATCTTTTCGGTCACCACAGCGCCAAGTTCTGTGAAGTCTCCTAGCGGACGCGGCACGCCGTTCAGCTTTCTCTGCTCGAAGACGTCATACACGGTCTGCAGGTTCCCTGTTTCCAGCTTAGCTACGCTGCGTGCACCCTGAGAGCCGCACTTGCTGGAGCGGTATACCTTGGCGGCGAGGCGCTCGCTGCCATCCGCGAAGTCGATCACAATGTCGTAGATGTAATGGTCGGTTTTCGGAGTATGTCCGACGACCCGTACTGCTCTGAGTTCGCCTCGGCGAGGGTAGTAGCTGCTGCCATCTCGCTTCAGCTCCTGAACAATCTGATCCATTACGCTTTCCGGCATTCCTACTCCTGAACTGGGGGATTGGGCGTCGCAAAAAGAGTGGCGCGCAATTAAGGAGTGCAGTTAGGGTTCCAGCCTAAGACGAAAAGCTGAGCTCCTAAGTCGTTGAAAAATCGTGCCGCACACGATCCGGCGAAATTGCCGCGCAGGGGGTTGGCACGGTATTACTCATTCTTGGCAGTAGGGAACCAGCTATCGGGCATTGCTTGCCCGTCATTTTGCCCGGCATTTCGGTAGTTTGCCCGAGCAAACCGGTGTTTCAGCCAGACAAACGTGGACGGACTGTGGAAGCATTTCAGTAGAAGAGGTACTTCCGCCACTTCTCATCAGAGTGGCCCAGCAGACGCATGATGTGACGGCTGGTATGCAGATTGAACGGACGCGGCTCCCGCATCAGCTTCATGCCTGCTTCGGTTGGATAGCGGTTCCCCTTTTTACGATTGCAGGGATGGCAGCAGGCCACCAGGTTCTCCCAACTCGAGTTGCCGCCCCGGGAACGTGGAATCACGTGATCCAGTGTCAACTCGCCCGAGGCTAAAATCGTGCCGCAGTACTGGCAGCAGTTACGATCCCGCAGCAGGATGTTTTTGCGCGAAAGCGCCCGGGTCTGGTGCGGAATGCGCCGGTACTCCAGCAGACGAATCACTGAGGGCACACGCATCGCCATGCGCGCGGCATGCAAGTGCGCGCCATCGGTCTCCTCGGCCATGGCTACGCCCTTCAGCACCAGCACGATCGCACGACGTGCGGCACACACGTTGATCGGTTCATACGAGGCGTTCAACACCAGTACCGGCTGATTCATGACTCCCCGACCATTTCCCCGATAGGCGGGCCCGTGCGGATCCGTGCTTGTGAGCGTAAAACTACGCGCGAAATTGTGAATTCTTGCTGCCATGGTTCAGCCTGCATGCGCTGACATTGTCAGCGCCTCCTCCGGTTGCTGCTCCGGCGTGATTGCTGCGGTCATCTCCGGTTTCATCACCCGCGCAACGGTCGCGACCCAGACGCGTGCGGCGCCTGCCTTGCGCAGAACTCGTGCACATTCGCCCACAGTGGTGCCAGTAGTAAGAACGTCGTCTACAACTAAAATGTCTCGGCCCCGAACCTCATCTGACGTCACAGCAAACGCGCCGCGAATGTTCTCCCGCCGCTGCTCGCGCGTCAGTCCGGTTTGCGATTCGGTTGCGCGCACGCGCTTCAGCATTTGCGGACGCAGCTTGAGGAGACGCAAATCCAGGTTGCCCTTGAGGGCCGCTTCGGCGATTAATTCGGACTGATTGAAACCACGCGATCGCAATTTACTGGAGTGCAGAGGAACCGGGATCAGAAGTGTTCCACTCGGCACGAAATGCGGTCGCAGATCCGCTATGGCTTCGGCGAGCATTCTTCCCAGCACCGTCGCCGCAGAGCGCACGCGATCATATTTCAGAAGATGAATCAGCTCGCGCAGGCCGCCATCATAGCTGCCATACGCCGAGGCCTTTTCGAAGGCCGGATGCTCCTTCAGGCATTCTCCGCAAAGTTGCTCATTCGAGTTCGGTCCGAACCCAAACATCCTCTCGCCGCAGATAGAACATGTCAGTCCGCCGGAGCGGATGATCGCTTCCAGGCATTCGGGACAAACTGGCAATCTGGAAATGTTTGTGAGTGGGAGAGAACAGATGCGGCAATCGGAAGGAAATAAAACGCTGAACAGGCTGGATGCGGTGTAGCGAAGGCTGGAAACAAGCAGGGCGCTTCTTCCTAGTCCCTGCAAGCGCTGGTCCGGCTGCCTTCCCTCTCGGCTATCTGGAGGAAGCGGCTCGATTCGCGCCTTCCCGGGCGGCATGCTTCGCATGCTGTCACCCTGGACCGGATTTAGGTCACCGATACTGCTGAAGACGACCCTCC
Source organism: Terriglobia bacterium (assembly GCA_963848375.1). Lineage (GTDB taxonomy): Bacteria > Acidobacteriota > Terriglobia > Terriglobales > Acidobacteriaceae > JAJPJE01. The sequence goes on along the minus strand of CAWKDK010000023.1, from coordinate 63,382 downwards.
TGACGCTCGCCTCCCGCCCCATGCAGGAAGCATCATGATCCTTGCCCAGTATAGCCGCGTTCCGGAACTGAGCGCAATCACCTGTGCTACATTTCCGGTGCAAAACTGTTACTCAGCAGGGAATCTCGAATACGGGTAAAATTCCGTTAACAATCATCCGAGGTTGCACGCTGCCCAACACGCAGTTCCAGTTGCTGGCACTTGTACTTGTCTCGCAAGCCATGCGCGTGCGACACTTTCGCGGCTTCATTCGCCCGGAGTTCAAAGCCACAACCCTGGGCTATTTCGGAACTCGAATCTTTCGAGAGGACTCTGAATGAGCACTCAAACCCAAACACCTGTTCCTACTAAATTCAAACCTTACGTTCCGGCCAGCATGCAAATGCGCGAATTCACTCTTCGCGCGGTGATCCTTGGCATGTGTCTGACGGTTGTTCTTGGCGCCGCCAACCTTTACCTTGGCCTTCGCGCGGGCATGACGATCGCGGCTACATATCCTGCGGCGGTTATCAGCATGGCGATACTTCGTCTGCTGAAGGGCTCTCTCCTTGAAGAGAACATCGCTCGTACGATCGGATCCATCGGAGAGTCCGTCGCTGCCGGCGCTGTCTTCACCATCCCTGCGTTCGTGCTCGCAGGCGTATGGCCTGAATTCGATATGGCCCACGGCTACTGGAAGTCGATCGCACTGATGGCCGTTGGTGGCACCCTCGGAATCCTCTTCGTTACGTTGTTGCGGCGCGTGATGGTCGAAGACCCTGAGCTGCCTTTCCCGGAATCGGTAGCCGCTTCGGAAATTCACAAAGCGGGTCAGCGCGGAGCAGGTGCCGCGAAACTGCTATTCGCCAACATGGGCATCGGAGCCGTCGTCTTCTTTTTGGGATCGCTCAAACTCTTCAACGCGAGCCGTGACTTCCTGCTCAAGGTCGGCAATTTTGGAGTTAGCTCTCTTAAACTGACCAAAGCCGCGGGTGCGCCAACCGTGGCGGCCGGAGGCATGACGACATTTTCTGCGCCGGCAATCAGCCCCGCATACCTCGGTGTCGGCTACATTATCGGACCTCGTCTCGGAGCACTGAACTTCGCCGGCGGCGTTTTTGCCTGGGGCTTGCTTGTTCCCCTCCTCATCTTTTTTATGGGACCGCAACTCGCCAGTTCTATGCCGGGCGGTGCTGGTGAAGAAGGCTGGGCCGCGGCCGCATTTGCGATTTGGTATTCCATCGTTCGGCCGATCGCGGTGGGAGGAATGCTCGTCGGCGCGAGTTTCACTCTCTTCCGCATGCGCAAGAGTCTCGGCATCGGAATCAAACGCGCTGTTGCCGATTTGAAGCGCTCGGCGGTTTCGCATGAAACTGGCGATCGTACCGAACGCGATCTGAGCAGCAAGGTTGTCTTCACCGGTTTGGCGGCCGTTTTCATCTGCATGGTTGCGCTGTACATGTATTTCACGGGAGTGATTGGAGCCGCCATTGTCGCTGCGATCGTAATGATCGTTCTCGGATTCTTCTTTGCGGCGGTGTCGGGAAATCTCGTGGGAATGATCGGGTCGTCGAATAATCCGATTTCCGGACTTACGCTGTGTACGTTGATCGTCGCCGCGCTCTTAATGGTCGCGATGGGACTGCGTGGATCCACTGGAATCGGCGCCGTACTTGGAGTCGCCGCTGTCGTGTGCGTCTCATCGGCTGTCGCTGGTGAAATGCTTCAGGACCTGAAGGTCGGCCATATCCTTGGCGGAACTCCCGCGCGCATGCAGATTGGCGATCTGCTCGGCGTCGGAATTTCGAGCCTCGTTCTCTTCCCCTTCTTGATGCTTCTGCACCAGGCATATACCTTCGGTAGCCCACAGCTTTCAGCTCCGCAGGCCGGACTTATGGCTTCGCTCGCACAAGGCATAGTCGGCGGGAATATGGCGTGGCCGCTGGTGATTGTCGGAATCTGCATGGGATTCGGGCTGATCCTGATCGAAGTGCGCAGCCCCATGCTGTTCTCTGTCGGCATGTACTTGCCTCTGGAGACCACCTTCGCCATCTTTGTTGGCGGCCTCTTCCGTTGGTTCACCGATAAACTCCGTGACCGCCGCGACTTCAACGACGCACAAAAAGCTCGCATCGAAAATGCTGGGGTGCTTACTGCATCCGGCTTGATCGCAGGCGAGGCGCTGTGCGGGCTAGTCGTGGCCGGGTTCCGCGCGCTCGAAAAGAGCAAGGGACACGCGATTCTGCCAGTGATCTTTCAGAAGCCGTCCGACTTCATCGGGCTTGCGGTCTTCATTCTGATCGCGATCCTGATGATTCGACTTCCGCTGGCGAACGCCGGCCGTCCTGATGAGCCGGCGCCCCCGACGGCGATCATGTAGAAAGCCGCAACTCATTTCACTTAAGCCCGCTCCCTTGAGCGGGTTTTTTCATTTACAACTTCCGCTGCTTGACTCTGCATCGTTCCCTTTGGAAACATGATGTCTTCCAAGGAACGCCCGACGGGGTGCAATCATGCCTAGAATCTCTCGCCTTCTCCCCGCTTTGTTGTTGCTCGGCACTTTACTCTACGCTCAAAGCCCTGAAGGTCCGACCCGGTTCAAGCCTGGCTTCAATCTCTTTTCCAAAGAACAGGACGTGCAGCTTGGGCAAGAATCGGCCGCGCAGGTGCGCAAGCAGATGACGATCGTGAACGACCCATTTCTGAAGAACTATGTGAGTGAGATCGGCAAACGTCTGGCGGCTTCACAGGAGGCGCAAGCAAGCGGCTTCCCATTTACCTTCGAAGTTGTCGCCGATCCCTCGATCAACGCGTTCGCTCTCCCCGGCGGGCCGATGTTCATCAACACCGGCTTGCTCAAGGCTGTCGACAATGAAGCGCAACTCGCCGGCGTGATGGGACACGAAATGTCGCACGTGATTCTTCGCCACGGCACGAATCAGGCGTCCAAGCAGAACCTCATACAGCTTCCTGCGCTGCTGGGATCGCAAATGACTGGGAGCAGCATGATGGGACAGCTCGCGCAGTTGGGCATCGGGTTGGGAGCGAATAGTGTACTGCTGAAGTTCTCTCGAACCGCAGAATCGCAGGCCGATATCACTGGTGCGCACCTGATGGCCGAAGCCGGTTACGATCCGATGCAGATGGCAGCCTTCTTCGAAAAGCTTTCAGCACAAGGGGGACAAAACGCTCCGCAGTTTTTATCGGACCATCCAAATCCGGAAAATCGTAATCGAGCGATCCAGGAAGAAGCGCAACGAATGCCAGCGCAAAAATATGGATTTCAAACCGGAAAGTTCGATCAGATGAAGCAGGCGGTGTCGAAGATTAAAGAGCCGCCTCCGAAAGCGGCGCCTGCGCAGTAGTTCTGCTGGGAGCGAGATCGGAACTGCGTCGAAGTTTACTCAGTCAGAAACTTGTACTGCGCCTCGCTCAACGGCACCACCGACAGTCTTCCCTGTCGTACTAAGGGCGAATCCTGGAACAGCTTGTTCGCTTTGATCTCGTCGAGGTGTTTCGGATGCGCGATCGGCTTCCCTGCTTTGATCTTCACCACGGGATTCTTGGGATTCGAGCCATCGACCGAGACGATGCTTGCCGTGCCGACCGCAGTGCGTTCATCGCCGGTGTGATAGATCACCGCGTGGCTGCCGGGCTTCATTTCACGCAAGTTTTTTAGAGCCGCAGGATTGGTGACGCCGTCCCAAACAGTCGTTCCTTCGCGCTGCAAATCTGCAAAGGAATATACGGAAGATTCAGTCTTCAATAGATAGAACATCGTGCTCACCCGACGCGTATTGTATCGAACGACAGGCGCTTCGAAACTGTTTTCTGCTTAGGCTGACATCCCTAGCGCGTTACGCATGGTGCGGACATGCGCGACTGGTTTTTCATGCAGCAGCAATTCGCTGGCTTGAACTCTGGGATCCGCATGGAACCAGCTTTGCACGATGCCTCCATGCAGAAAGTTCGTCAGAGAAAGCAGAGACATGCCCTGATGATGGGCCATCCAGCACTTTACAAGTTCATAACGGCGCCAGCGTGAAGTGCGCACGGACGGAGTAAAGTCGGCCGCTTCGTAGAAGCCATACGACCCGCACCATCCCTCGCGGTGAATGCGGCGAAGGTTCTTGACTGCTTCCGATCCGACCACTCCTAATGCCAACACCGTGGAGTACGGCGAGATCACCAGCGCTCGCTTCTCGTCCTTGTGCACCGCCAGACCCGATAATCCGAAGGCGTGATATTGGTAGTTTCCAGCTTCGTCCATATCGAAGTACGCGGACTCGGAGATTCCCCAGGGCACGCCCTTGCGCGTTGCAAACGCCTGTTGCGCGCGAACGGCCGCCGAACGCGAACGCTCCAGTAGGGTGTTCGGATACGATCGCATCCAAATCGGCGGCATCAGGTATTCGAACATCGTGCCTGTCCAGGAAACCAACACGGGACGACCGGCCTCCACTGTGTGCGCTCGTCCCAACAGGAACCAGCTTTCCTGCGGGATATCTTCTTTCACGATCCCAACGAACGCAGCAATGCGCGACTCCGAGGCCAGCAGGTCGTAACACGCGGAATGCAACTTTTGAAGTCCGGCATCGTATCCGACTGAGAGCAATTTGCGCCGCGGATCGAGCAGGAATGCAAAGTCCATTCCGTTCGCGAGGTTTCCAGCTGCGTCCGCTATCGATTGCAGATCGGCGATTAACTGAACCAGGTTCGTGTGAGCCTGTGGCAGCAACGCCATCAGCTGGTGATAACCGGCGGGAATTTCTCCGGAGTTCGCGGAGCGGAACAGGCCCATGCGCATGCGCGCATCGAGTCGGTCGACAAACTCCGGCAAACTTTCGAGGACTGGCGTCTCCTGATTAGCCAAACCGACCGACGCGTCTCCACGGAGACTGTCGAACTCTGGCAGCAACCATGGTGTCAGCGACCGCACTGTCTCGCGAATAGCAGCTATGCGTGAACGCAGTTCCGCCGCCAGCCAACTCGCGTCTTTGGCGCGCTTAGCTTGTGCAGTCGACTTCTCCACATCCTCAAGGAATCCGTCGTCAATCGAAAACGCGAAGTGCACCGCTCCCTCTTGCAGGGTTCGCCGCAATTTGCGCAGGCTCTTGTTAGGACAAGCGCGCAACTCCTGGAGCGCGTTGATAACGTCTTCAATGCCATCGGTCAACGCCGCTTGCAGCAGCGGCTCCCGCAAGCGCTGCAGACAGCCTTGCTGCAGTGTCCACAACGAAGCTACCAGGTTGCCGCTGTCCACCGAGGAGACGAATTTCGGCACTAACGGCTGAAGCGTATGCGTGTCATACCAGTTCAGAAAATGCCCGTGAGTGCGCTCCAGCTTCTCCATGGTTTCCAGCGAGCGAAGTGTCTGCGAAGCCAGCTCCGGCACGGTGAGATATCCGAACTCGCACGCCGCTTGCCGCGAATTCAGTAGGAATCCCAGATTCGTCGGCGAAATACGCGCCGCAATTTTTGCCGGATCCTCCTGCACGTTGTCGGGGACAAGCCAGTTATGTTCCGCCGTGCTGAACTCGGCGAAATACCGCCAGGTGCCTAGTGCCGTTTGTCGCAGGAACGCTGCATCGCTTTCCGATACCTGGTTGCGATGCGCTCTCGGAGAGCGATTGAGCCACATGGAGACCAGCTTGCTACTTGCCCACAAAATCAGCACGGGCAACGCTGCATAGAACGAATCACGCCTCCAATGGAACACCGCGAGGCCCAGCACGATCGCCACAATCGGAGTCCAATCCAGGTAGACGTCAATCGGCGTACGTTTCGCGTGTCCCAGTTCAGCTTCGGCAGCCGTCTCCCATTCCAGCAATCCGCGTCGCGTGATAAATCGTCGAACCAGCGCACGGACAATCGCGTCCAGCGAAATCAGTGCCTGGTGTGCAAGGAACGTCAGGGTTAGCAACACATTCACGTTTGCCGTGAACAACCCGCTTACCGCGTCATAGGCGACCGAGGTCGTCCGCTCGGCGACCGCCCGTCCCAAGGTGAACAGGAAGTGGAACCACGCCGGCAGGAACAGGATCACCAGCGTCGCGATGGTCCAATACCGCGCTGGAGGCGGCAACACGAGCCATCCCAGAAGCAGGAATAGAAATGTTCCCGGCTCCACCAGGCTGCGTCGGAGGTTATCCAGAATCTTCCACTGCGAAACGATCGAGATAGGATTGCGCTCGCGCTCACCAGCTTCGTTGATCACGTGCGACCCAAGCCAGCCGGCGATTTGCCAGTCACCGCGCAGCCAGCGGTGTTTGCGCCGATTGTAAGCGCTGTAATGCGACGGATAATCGTCGATCACTTCGATATCGCTGACCAGCCCTGCGCGCGCGTAGGCACCTTCAATCAGATCGTGGCTGAGCAGAGCGTTGCGCGGGAATCGCTGATTCAGAACCTGGTGCAGAGTCTCTACTTCGAAGATTCCCTTGCCCGTGTAAATTCCTTCGCCGTAGAGGTCCTGGTAGACATCGGAAGTCGCGTGCGTGTAGATGTCGAATCCGGTTTGGCCCTGAATAGATATTCGCCAGACGGGAGCGCGAAGCGCTCTGCACACTGACTCCCACGCGCGGCTGCAGAATGCCGTACCCGGCGACAACTACATTCTTCACCGGATCGATGATCGCCTGGTTCAACGGATGCGCAAGAGCGCCGATCATGCGGTGAGCCGAGCCTCGCGGCAGCTCAGTGTCCGAATCGAGTGTGATTACGTAACGAACCTTCGGTAACAGCGTAAGATCGCCAGCCTTCACCGGGAAACTGTCGTACTCATTCCGCAGCAGCTTGTTCAGGTCGAGCAGCTTCCCGCGCTTGCGTTCCCATCCCATCCACACACGCTCACGCGGATTGTAGATACGGTGCCGGTGAAACAGCAGGAAGGATCCCGCCTTCTTCGCTCCATATTTTTCGTTCAGGCCTGTAATCAGATCGGCGCACAACTGCACCAGCGGATCATCTTCCTGCGGTGGCTCCTGCGAATCCGGCATGTCTGTTAGCAGCGCAAAATGCAGGTTCTGATCGTGATTCGCCAGATAGCGTACTTCCAGATCGTCCACCAGCCTGCGCACTTGTTTCTCGCTTAGCAAGAGCGTCGGCACTACCACCATGGTGAGGCACTCGTCCGGAATGCCCTCTGAGAAATCCAGCTTCGGCATGATCTTCGCCGGAAGCAATGTCGTGATTAGATAATTCACCAGCTCAGTGGCGCTTTGCGATGCCGGCAGGACCGCCACCACCATGGTGAAAAGGATCAGCGGCAAAGATGTCGAACTGCTCAACAGCGGCCGCAGGAGCGCGGCCATGATTCCCAGGGTTAGCAGTTCAACGGCTGGAAGATAGAATTCGTCGGGATGGCGCCGCAGCGTCATCTGGATTCGCGTCCACAGCCCAGGCCGATAACTTGCCTTGCGGTGCAGGCGCGCGGCCCCTTCGGCGATCAGGTAATAGCCGACGTGCGAGCGCCGCATCGCCAAGCGCGGATCCGTGTGCTTCCAGAACTTCGCGTCTTTTGCCAGCTCGAGCGCAGCAGCCGCCACTTCGATCTCGCTCATGTCTGAGCGCACGGCGATTTCTTCTACCGCATCCCGGTACACCTTGCGACTATCGAAATCCATTTGCGCGTAGGCGCCCGCGGGATCCTGGCCTAGCACTCGATCGAATACGATTAGCGGTTCAATAAGATCTTTCCATGGAGCTTGCCCAGCGTTGCGGAGGCTGCGCACGCACACTCCAACTCCATAGTTTCCCTGTGGGTCTTCGAGCAATTCGGGCGATCGATGCGCAATCTGTTCGAGCAGGCTCAATTTCAACGCTGGAATCAGCGCCCACAATTCCGCCATCTGCAGGGGCGAATGCTCTTGAAAGGAGCCGACGAAGGCTCCGAAGCCAGTGTCACTGAACTCGAGGTTCGCGCTTTGAATGAACTGATCGGCAATCGCCGCCACACGCGGCATCACTTCTCCGCTGAGCACCCGTACATGCGGCAATGTGTGAAGATGAGCTAACGCCGCCGCGGTGTCCTGCTCCGCCGAGACCACTAACCGAATGTTTTCGCGCAACCACCGAAAATCCTCCCCTGACCCCTCGTCGACCTTCGCTTTCTCCAGCGATTCGAAAACCGGAGTCAGCTGCTTTTGCAAGGCTGCGAATCTACGATCAAACGAGTGCGACGACTCGGTCTTTGGTATCCACGCAAGTTGCTTCGCCAGCTCCGCGGCCCGCGCACGCAGGTCCGATAAATCGGGCATTACCTCTTCGGCGTGTTCCGGTAGACGTTCGGCTTCGGCGGTAGCAATTTCGACGTGCGTATTCTGGGGCATCTATGGGGTCCTATCGATAACTGGCAGCCTGCATTTCGAACATTTCGGCGTAACGTCCGCCCATTCGGGCGAGTTCGTCGTGATTTCCTTCTTCGGCGATCTTTCCTTGTTCCAGTACTACGATGCGATCCGCCATGCGAACCGTCGAGAATCGATGAGAAATGAACAATGCCATTTTCCCCATCGTCAGTTCGGCGAAGCGCTGGAACACTTCAAACTCGCTCTTTGCATCGAGCGCCGCAGTGGGTTCATCGAGGATCAGCAACTGCGCGTCGCGCAGGTAAGCGCGGGCCAGCGCTACTTTTTGCCACTCGCCACCCGAAAGATCCACGCCGCCATCGAAGCGCCGGCCAAGCATCTGCTCATAATGATGAGGAAGTTTCGCGATCACCTGGTCCGCCAAACTCTTCTGTGCCGCAGTCTGTAGCAGATCGACATTCTGCAAATCGTCGATCCGGCCGACGGCGATGTTCTCTCGTGCCGTCATCTCGTATCTCATGAAATCCTGGAAGATCACACCTATCTCTCGGTATAGGTCTTCCAGTTCGTAGTCGCGCAAATCCACGCCGTCCAGAAGGATCTGCCCCTCGGTCGGATCGTAGAGTCTTGTGATGAGCTTCACGATTGTGGTTTTACCCTGCCCGTTTTCGCCTATCAACGCCACGCGCTCGCCCGGACGCAGGTGGAAATCCAGCCCGTTCAGGATCAATCGCGAGCTGCCCGGATACTTGAACGACACATTGCGAAATTCGAAGCCACGCACGATTGGACGCGGCGCCGGGATCGCGTTGGGCTTCGACTGGATCGTCGGCTTCATCTCGAAGAACGCCAGCAAGTCAGTGAGGAACAATGCCTGGTCGGCTATGCTCGAGAGCGTCGAGAAGATCTGCTGAATGTTGGTACTCGCCTGTAGGATCGCACCGGCCAGAAAAGTCAGGGTGCCGATGGAGAGCGCCCCTGCAATCGTTCGCCAGATCACATACGCATAGGCCGAGTAGTAGCCAAGAGTGCCAATCAGTGACAAGAACGATCCCGCGACCAATCGCCGTCGCGAGAGTTCCACATTTTCTTCGTAAATTGCGTCGGAAAGCTGGGTGAAACGTTGGGTCAGAAATTTATTCAGCCCGAAAAGCTTTAGTTCCTTGGCGGCTTCGCGGCTTCCGCCCAATTGCCGGAGATAATCGAGCTGGCGACGTACCGGCGTCTGGCGGAAATTCTTCGCATATCCCAGGAAGGCAAAATGGCTCTCGCCGAGGAACGCAGGCACCACACCCAGAATCAGCAGCAAAAGCAGCCAGGGCGAGAAAATCAGGATTGAAACCGATAGCGAAACCGTCGTGATTACCAACTGCACGAGCCGTCCGATCGACTGGATCATCCCGAGGCGGTCGGTCGCTTGTACCCGCGCGCGCTCCAGTCGGTCATAGAAGATCGGGTCTTCGTAGGCAATCAGGTCCAACTCGGCCGCATGGCGCATCACCTCGATGCTCACGTGGCGCATGTACTTATCGGCTAATAGGGCGTCGGTATAGTCGATACCGCGGGTCAGGATGCTGGAAAATGCGGCGACGCCGAACTCAGCGACGACCAGCCACCAGAATCGTGGCTCGATCGGCTGATGGCTCGTCAGCGAATGGACGATCGCATCGATAATCAGCTTGGTGATGCCCAGCAGGGCGAGGGGGAGCAATGAGGCAATCAGGCGAAAAACCAGCCCTAGCGAGACGACGAGCGGGCCGGAATCCCAGACGATTTTGAGCACAGGCGGGATATTGCGGAGCGCCGATAGCCGCTCTCGCCAGCTTGCCCAGAAACTCTCCCGTTGTGACATATGAGTTGAGCCAGAATCTAGTTTGAGTAACAGGCACAGGATAGGGATCGCACCCCGTTCGGCAGACGGCCGCCTCTGCGCCCAAATTCCTTATGAATGAGAGATGCCGAAAACAATATTATAGTTTGTTACCTATCGCGACGCCCGAACCTGTCCTTTTGGCCACCTTAACCCGATGTACTTTCGAAGTACCCCTAGGCGATTTCCCCGATTAGAAAACCAGAGCTGTGCAGGCATACTGACCCCGTGCTGAGGAGATCCGGAACGAATGGCTGCGTGACGCAAGCTGAAATTTCGCAACCAGCAGGTACTCTGAAGCATTTAGCTTAGTAACGTAAGTTTGCGCGCCGCTAAAATGACTTGGTCCAGACGTGAGTTTCTGCGCGCGGGTCTGACAGGTGCTCTGGTTCTACCCCTGGCCGGGAGGAGCATTGCCTCAGACTTGCTGCTGCCCGAAGATCCCGTCAGTGCGGAACTCGATTCCGCGCTGCTGGATGACCTCGAACGTGTCTCCTTCGACTACTTCTGGAACGAATCCGACCCGAACACCGGGCTAGTCCGCGATCGCGCGCTCGCAGATGGTGGCGACAAACGGCTTATGGGCAGCATTGCTGCTACAGGATTCGGGCTGACAGCACTTTGTATCGGCCACCAGCGCCGATATGGAAATCAAAAAGAGATCACCGCTCGGGTTCGCAACACCCTGCGCTTCCTGCTGAACGACGCTCACCATGTGAACGGTTTCTTCTACCACTTTGTGGATATCCACACCGGGAACCGCTACGGTGTCTCGGAAATCTCGCCTATCGATATGGCGATCCTGCTCTGTGGCGTACTTACCTGCCGCGAGTACTTCCACGACTCTCAGATCCGCCACGATGCCACCGAACTCTACCGGCGTGTGGACTGGAATTGGATGTTGAACGACGGCGATGCCTTCGCCCTGGAATGGACACCGGAGTTCGGGTTCAGTCATCTGCGGTGGACCGAGTACAGCGAATCCATGATGCTGTACCTGTTGGCGCTGGGCTCGCCCAGGCACCCCATTCCGGCAGAATGCTGGAACAAGATTCAACGGCCCTGGCTGGTGTACGACAACTATCGTTACATCTCATCTCCCGCGCCGCTGTTCATTCACCAGTTTTCGCATGCCTGGTTTGACTTCCGCGGGAAGAAGGATTTGCACGCCGACTACTTCGCCAACTCGGTGCTCGCCTGCCAGGCTCACCGCGAGTTCTGCCGTAAGCTGAACAGCAAGTTCCCGTGCTATTCGGGCGAAGTCTGGGGCATCACGTCTTCCGATTCGTCCGCAGGGTACGTAGCCTGGGGTGGGCCACCCATCCTCGGTCCGATTGACGGAACCATCGTGCCGGCTGCTGCGGCTGGATCGTTACCCTTCATCTCCGCCGAAGCAGTCTCAGTGCTGCGCAATCTACGCGGCTACTACGGGCGGCAAATCTGGAAGAAGTATGGTTTCGTCGACGCCTTCAATCCCCTCACTGGATGGGCCAGCAGCGACGTGGTCGGCATCGACGTTGGAATCAGCATGCTGATGGCCGAGAATGCCCGCAGCCGCTTCGTTTGGGACACCTTCATGCGTAACCACGATGTGCAGGTCGCCATGGAGCGCGCCGGATTCCACGATCTGCCGACACCACCTTCGGTGTATGCCTACGAACCACGGCCGAAATCTCTGTTCGCCAAGATGGAAGCGATCTAGGCGAACCTTCGGAAAGTTCTTCCTCCGTGTCTCAGTGTCTCCGTGGTGAATGGTTCTTAGTGCAGGAAGTCGAAATCCAACAGGAAATGCCGGTGGTAATTTCCGAAGAACTCGCCGTATAGCGGATCGGCCGTATTCGCGTGCACATCGAGAGCGTTGAAATGATTGGTGAGATTCAGGGCGCTCACCGAGAAGCGTACAGCGTGCTTCCCGACCTCTACTTCTTTCGACACGCGCATATCCAGCGAGAAGTATCGCGGAAACCTCGGCTGTGGTCCCGTAAACTGCAGGTATTGCTGATACACATCGGTGGGCTGATACGGGAAGCCGTCTCGGTATTCGATCTTTGGCATCACGCTGATCTGCTTCGGCAGCGCGTAGGCGCCCCACAGCAGAAAGCGGTTCGGCACTTCACTCGGAGAACTTCCCACCAGCGCTTGTCGGATTACGGGAAATGGATAGTTCCCCAGAAAGCTCGTTGCATCCGTAATCGTTCCGCGCGCATGTTGCCGCACGTAGGAAAAGAAGAACTGCCGTTTGGTTTCCGCGCCAATCTTCGTCGTGAACTCGATCTGCCGCGTGTGCGCCCAACCCGCGGATCCCAGCACCAGCGCGTTCTGCCCGGCGAGCAACTCCGGCGTCAGCGTGATCATGTCGTTAGCTTCGCTGTGCAGATACTTCAGCCGCACTACAATCTGCCGCATCACCGCGCGTTCGACCTCGAGATTCCACGCAACGCTGTACGGCGCAAAATTTCCGGAGTTGATGCCGTCGCGATCGACTAGCGGAAAACGCGACGCGGCCTGCTGCGTCAGGTTCAGATAGCTTACCGGAAGCCCGATGACCGCCCCGGTGCTGTCATAGTTGGTGACAGTCTGCTGCGGATAGTTGTTGAATGCGTACACATTCAGCGGCACGTAATCGTAGAAGACGCCGGCGCCGCCGCGAATCACCGTGCGCGAGCTTGCATTCGGACTCCACGAGAACCCTGCTCGCGGCGCGGCACGGAACGTATGCGTCACGCTTTGCGACTCCAGCCGCACTCCTCCGTCGATGGCAAACTTGTTGTTTAACATCCAGTGATCCTGGACATAACCGGCCGGCGCGATATCCGCAATCGAAAACGGAATCCCGCCGCTGTAATCGATGCGCTGAATCACCTGTCCGTTTGCGTTCTGGAGGAGCACCGGGGAAGCGTGAAAGTCGCCTTCGTTTTCGCTGCGCGCGATTACCGATCCGATCTGGAAAGTGTGCGTGCCAGCGAAATGCAGATTCCGTGGCGTCCAGCTCTCAATCCACTGGAAGCGATTGGCTCCACGCGTCTGCTGGCTGAAATAACTGCCCTGATTGCCAAGGGGATTCAGGATCATGTCGCCGATCGCCTGCGGCTTCACGTCGCTCGCATCGCTCGTCGTCGCGATCGTGCTCTGCAGTATCCCGCCGCCAATTCCCCAACGATGAATCAGTGTCCCGGTATATTCCTGCAGATCGGCATTCGGCGTTGTGGGCTGCTGATTGAAGTAGTTCAGTCCAACATAGTTCAAGTTATGCGGCGCAAAGTGGAAGCTGGCTGTCAGCGTCTGATTCGGATTCAGGATCGCGTCCATCTGCGTGAATGAGTTCACCGCTTCCGACCTGGTCTCGTTATTTGGAAATGGCAGCGTCAGCACTTCCTGCTTGTAGAGCAGGTATTCAATCCCTTCAGAGAAGAACAGCTTGTCCGAGATGAGCGGACCACTAACGTTGAAGCGCGGCGAGGCGTCACGCACGCCTTGCAGATGCGCGCTTCGTATGCGGAAATCTGGAAATGGGTCGTTCAGGCTGAAGTCCCACTTGTCTCCGCCACGACGCGTCTCGGCAGAGACGACACCGGCGGTAAAGCGTCCATACTGCGCCAGGTAGGGCATCTCCGCTACCGACAGAGTCTCCACGGTATCGATCGGAATGCTAAGACCGAATGCACCCGTGGCCGGATCGGTCACGTCGACTGAATTCACCAGCAGCGCGCTGTGATTCTCGCTGGCTCCGGCGATCTGAATCGTGCCATTGGGACCGCGAATTACTCCCGGGATCAGCGGCAATGATTCGCTCAGCGTGGCCGGCTTCGATGCCGTTTGGGCCGCTTGCTTGGTATCGAGCTTCGATGTGCTGGCCGACGCTTCGGTTACCGGACTCGAAGCTGTACCCTGCACCTCAACCTTTTGCTCGCTCAGGCTGGCTGGCGACAGCACCAGGTCGATTTGCTGACTTCCCTGCCCGGCACTCAGCCGAATAGGACTTTCATTGGCCAGGTAACCCTTCTTCTGAACGCTAAGCGTGTATTGGCCGGCGCTCTCTACGTTGATCACCACTTTGCCGGAGCTGTCGGTGCTTGCCTTGCCGATTGGCTTGTCGCCGGCTTTGATCTGGGTTTCAGCAAGCGGTACCGGCTGGCCTTTGTCGTCAACTACGCTTATCGAAACACTGATTGAATCCCCTGCGTGCGCGTACAGGCTCACGCCGATCAGTCCCACGAGCAGGACCGCTATCAGCGGAAAGGCACTCCGACTAATTTTGGAAGCGTTGTACAAGCACTTACTCGTCCAACTTCGTACGAAATGCGGGTTGTAAAACGGTGCGACGTACTCTCTCGATTGTACCTTCTGGTTGAACCCTGCCAATCACAAGTTAGTTGCTGCAAATGACACATTCTTCATGCACGATTGCAGAGTTCCTGCTTTTCCCGATTTGGTCATCACCGACCGATGTTCCCGCCATCACGGAATTTTCGATTCGGACAAACTAAAAAGGTGATAACGGAGGCTCGCGCGCAAGCGCGAGATGCGAATGTCAGCACACGTGGAGACACTGGAGAAGCTTCATTGCGTCATTTGTGGACAGCCCGCAGATACCATGGTCGACGGCGAGCCTAGTTGCAAGGAACATATCGAGCTCGTGTATGAGAACCAGGTCGAGGACTACACTGCGGATCACCTGAAGAAGAACGAATATCTGGAGCCGTAGAAAAAGCAGCTCTCAGCAGTTAGCCATCAGCATTTAGCCGACGAAATACTAATGGCAAATTGCTGATCGCTGTTTCTGCGACTGAATACTGACTACTGAGTGCTGACTGCTGGTTTACCTCAAACACCACGCCACAATTGTCTTGCTCTGATCCTTCATTTCTTGCAGCAGTTTCGCCTCCAGCCCACCCGGATCAACTCTCATCTCGCATGAAGCGATCTCATCTGCGGTCGCCCCGTGGAAACATAATTCGCAGACTCCCAGCCCACCCTCCGATCGAATCGGCGGACCAAATACCCTGCACGTCATCGGACGATGCGCATAGAGATCACAGGTCCCGCTCTCCGGATCGAGCGCCGGGCAAGGCGCATCGTTTGCGAAATCCTCGAAGACCGCCTGTGCATCTTCGTCCTCGCCGAGCACACCCGTAAGCGCATCGCCGGGAAATTCTTGCCGCAGCCGCTTGACTGATTCCCGCGCACGCTCTCGCACCCGTATCGCTCGCTGAGGATCGTTCTTCTTCAATTCAGCCATGCCTTGCTTCAATCGCATCGCGTCCAGTTGATTGATTTCAAACACTCCAATGCAGCACTGGGTGCATCCCGGACGGCACAGCAGCCAGTTTCCGCTGCGCTGCGCCGCGTCAGCAAAAGCAGCATCTACGATCTGCACGAGTTTCTGGTCTCCGGCCGGAAGCCGGACTGCGGAAGGCATTTCTAGAGGATAGCGCAGATGAAGTCGAGAGGAGGGTGCCGGCGACGAACGCTAATCCGTCCGCCGCCGGTTGAAAGTACTACGCCGCCGCTACCGCCGCCTTCGGCTTCGATCCTATAAATCCGTAGTAGGCGATATAAAGGTAGCAGAGCACTGGTAGGAAGAACGCGTGATGAATGCCGATGCTGTCAGCGAACGCCCCTTGCACAAAGGGCACGATGGCGCCGCCGATAATGGCCGCAATCAGCAGTCCCGAACCATCACCGGTAAGTGGTCCGAGTCCAGCGATTCCTAACGTGAAAATCGTCGGGAACATGATCGAATTGAACAATCCTACAAGCAGGATCGACCACATTGCCGTGTGACCAAGCGTCAGCATTGAGACCAATACCAGTACGGCGGCCACCAATGCATTGAACCCGAGGACGGCTCCGGGCTTCAGGCGTTGCAAGACGGCCGACCCGATGAAACGGCCCACCATCGCCCCGCCCCAGTAGTACTTCAGCATGTCGGCTGCGTCTTTCAGGGTAAGGTTTCCAATCTCAGGCCTATTGAAGTAGTTCGTGAGGAAACTGCCGATCGAGACTTCCGCACCGACATAGAGGAAGATGGCCAGTGCTCCAAGCAGCAAGTGACGATATTTCCAGATAGACCCGTGAACCTCGCCATGTGCTTCTGCGGAAGCAATTTTCGGAAGTTTATAAAGACCCATGATGACCGCGAGCACGAAGAGGGCAATCGCGAGTCCGATGTATGGCATCTTCACCGCGCCAGCCTGCTCAACCTGGTAAGCGTGCCGTTGCGAAGCGCTCATCGCACGGAACACTTCGATCGCTACTGGCGCCGCTACCGCACCAAGAATCAGTTTGCTGCCAAACGTCGGGGCGATCGTTGTTCCCAGAGAGTTGAACGCCTGCGTCAGGTTCAGGCGGCTGGATGCGGTGCGTGGAGGACCTAAGACCGCAACGTACGGATTCGCCGAGGTCTGAAGCACCGTCATACCGGCGGCCAGAATAATCAGAGCGGTAAGAAATAGCGGATAGGACGGAGCACTTGCCGCTGGCACAAATAACACCGCTCCCACCCCCATGGTAAGCAGGCCGATCACCATGGCTTTCTGATAGCCAAGAAAATCGATGATCTTGGCCGAAGGGTATGAGAACGCGCAATAAGAAGAGAAGAACGCGAGTTGCACCATCATGGCCTGTTTGTAGTTCAGGTCAAAGAGGCCCTTCAGGTGCGGAATCAAAATGTCATTAAGACAGGTTAGGAATCCCCACGCGAAGAAGAGCGTGGTGACCAGCGCCATGGCGCGATAGTCCGTCCTTTGTGGGCTATTCGTGGTAACAGGCGCGGTTGCGGTAACGTTTGTACTTGGCATGGTTAGGTTGTCCTGGTCCTTGGCAAAGTATGCACTGTCGTCTGCGACACAGATACTCTCGCGCCGGAAACCTCGACGGCATCAGGGCCGCCGCCAGAAGCGTTCAGGTGGAGCTATTGGAAGTTTCTATCCAGCGGGCCTTTCCGTCAATGATTCGATATGGGAATCTGGGTGTTCCAAGATAACCTTAGGGATAATCTGGAATTCAGCAGCCGCCACTCAATTGGATTGAACCAACCAGACCAAATCCGTGTCTCTCGTTCGCTGCTTCCACGTACCCGAAGCGAAATCTTCTTCTCGGAGCTTCGCCCTACTCTGCACCTGGCTATTCCCCTGATCATTGCCGAACTCGGCTGGATGACCATGGGCATTGTCGACACCATGATGGTTGGTCATCTCCCGAACAGCGCCGTTGCTATCGGTGCGGTCAGCCTCGGAGGCGGACTCTACTACACTGTCGCGATCTTCGGTAGTGGCCTTCTTCTTGGCCTGGATACCCTGGTCGCTCAGGCGTTCGGAAGGAAAGATCTCCCCGACGCGCGCACGTCTCTGATCAACAGCCTCATCCTGGCGCTGATCCTCGCGCCTCTGATGATGGGTGTCGTATCCCTCTGGCCACCGCTAATGCAGCGCATGCACATCGATCCGCAAGTCCTGCGCGAGATGGGACCATTCCTGCGCGCTCTCAACTGGAGCACGCTCCCCCTCGCGCTCTACTTTGCGTTGCGCCGCTACCTGCAAGCCATAGGAATCGTCAAGCCGGTGACGTTCGCGCTTGTTTCGGCCAACATCGTGAACGCCTTGGGCAACTGGATCTTCATCTACGGACGTCTCGGCGCGCGCGCCTACGGTCTGCCCGGCTCGGGATGGTCCACCTGCGCCGCACGCATTTACATCACGGTTGTGCTCATCGTTGCACTCTTGTACTTCAATAAGCGCAAGCAACTCGGATTATTCGAACCGGGCGTGCACGTCGAATTTCGCCGCATGTGGGATCTGCTGAAACTCGGCTTCCCTGCCGCTACCCAAATCCTGCTCGAGATTGGCGTCTTCACCATCGCCACCGCGTTTATCGCGAAGCTGGGGCCATTTCCATTGGCCGGACATCAGATTGCCCTGAATGCCGCCTCGTTCACCTACATGGTCCCACTGGGTATTAGCTCGGCTGCTGCGGTTCGCGTTGGACATGCAATTGGCCGCCAAGATTCTGTAGGAGCGCGTCGTGCTGGGTGGACCGCTATCGCCGTCGGCGCCGCCTTCATGAGCTTCGCCGCAATTCTCTTCCTTACCATTCCCACCTGGATCGCGCGCATCTTCTCACCCGATCCGCGTGTCATCCACATCGGCGTCACGCTCTTGCTGGTGGCTGCGGCCTTCGAACTCTTCGACGGACTGCAGACTGTTGCAACGGGAGCTTTACGCGGCCTTGGCGACACGCATACGCCTATGCTCACTAACCTGCTCTGCTATTGGGCCATAGGTCTCCCTGTCGGCTATGTTCTGTGCTTCCACTTCGGTTGGGGCGCAGTCGGCCTGTGGGTCGGCCTCTGCCTCGGACTGATCCTGATTGGATCGATTCTGCTATTTATGTGGAATCAGCGCACGCGTCGATTGGCTGGAAAAGAGGATGCTGCAGGGTAGGCCGCGCTGCCGATAGTCAAGTTCGTGCCGGTTACTTTCGTGCATTGATTGCGTTCCGCGCTGGTACTACTTTCTAAGGGTGAAGTCCTCCGCAATGACGGAAAGCGAGTTGCACCGAAAGATCGCTCAGCTCGACATCGAGCGGCGCCGCGAACCTCGCTTCGTGGCAGAGGGCGAGGTGGTTCTCTCTGTAATGCGGCCCAGCGGTTTCGTCGAAATTCGCGGGAAGTTAGTGGATACGAGCCTGCACGGCCTGCGCACGCGACATCCGCATACCGGACTCGATCGCGGCCAATTACTGCTCGTCACTTATCCCTGGGGAACAGTGATTGCCGAAGTGGAGTGGAGCACTCCGCATGGAAAGTTCACTGAGACCGGTTTCCGGCTTCTGTAACCAACTTCTGACTCACCTCTTCCGCTCCTTGTGAAGCCCTGCATATATAGATTTCAGGCAGTAGTCCCGTCGCCTTGTGATACGCATCGCTGATAGCTTGTTGGAATGCTGGCGCATTCCCGCTGCGCACCAGATTCACCGTGCAACCGCCGAATCCCCCGCCAGTCATTCGCGCCCCAAGCACGCCGTCCTGTTGGCGCGCCAGCTCCACCATTGTGTCCAGTTCTGTGCAACTCACCTCGTAGTCCTGGCGTAGGCTCTCATGGGACTCGTCCATCAGCTTGCCGAACAATCTGAGATCCCCCTTGTTCAGCGCGCTGGCTGCTTCCTGCACTCGCTCGTCTTCGGTCACCACGTGGCGACATCGCCGATATACAATCGGGTCCAGCAGCTCTCGATACTGTTCGAGCTGACTCGAGCTCACATCTCGCAATGCGCGGACGCCAGGCAGCACGGCCGCCAACTTACGTACGCCTTCTTCGCATTGCGCGCGCCGGATGTTGTATTCGCCTGCAGCGAGTTTGTGCTTCACCATGGTGTTGCAGATTACGATTTCAACGCCTGCCTGCAAGGGCAGGAGTTCGTAGTCTAATGTTCGGCAGTCGAGCTTGAGCGCGTGATCGCCACGGCCGTAACAGGCGACGAACTGGTCCATAATCCCGCAGCGCATGCCGGCAAATTCGTTTTCTGCGCGCTGGCACCACAAGGCGAGTTGCTTGCGATCGACCTGGTGTCCCGAGAGCGAGAGCATAGCCAGTGCCACTGAGACCTCGATCGCAGCCGAAGAACTGAGCCCGGCTCCGATTGGCACCTCACTGCGGATCAGTAGATTCGCACCCTTCAATCGCTTACCGTTACGATGCGGGATCACGGCCGCCCCGACAGCGTAATCGCTCCAATCGCCGGATGGCTTGGCTTCGTCAAGATCGACGCTTACTTCTTCGTTCAGATTTTCAGAATGAATGACAAGCTTGTTGTCGTCGCGAGGAGATGCCGCCACCCAGCAGGAGAACTGTATGGCTGCCGGCATCACGAAACCATCGTTATAATCGGTGTGTTCGCCGATGAGATTCACTCGTCCCGGAGCCCGAAAAAGACGCGGCTCGACTCCATAGCGCGCTTGGAACCGTTGCCTTAAACCTGCCTCGAGCGAATCTTGCAATGTGTCCACGCTGCCGATTGTAACCATTACGTCTGCTTTTTTCGCGAGATGCTCGCTAGCGTACCGCCAACCGCACGAATATAGTCACCAGGCTTGAGGAGGATCTGGGTTCCACGCACACCCGCTGAAACGGAGATGACGTCGAAAGCATCCGCTGACGCGTCGACGACCACTGGAAACGGCTTCTTGCAAGCGAGCGCCGTCACACCGCCGCGAATGTATCCGGTTAGTGGCTGGACGTCTTTCAGGGGAGCAAGATGTATCTTGCGATTTCCTGTCTCGGAAGCAAGCGCTTTCAGGTCCAGTTCGGAGTCGGCGGAAATCACGGCAAAGCACGGGCCGGTTTGATCCCCAATTGCGAGCAGCGTTTTGAATACTTGTTCTGGCGGTAGCCCGATTTTCTTAGCTACGAGCTCGGCCTCCAGATGTTCGGGATCAACTTCGTATTCGCGAAGCTCGTAGGAAATTCCCAGCTGATCGAGTTGCCGCGCGGCATTCGTCTTGGGAGCTTTCTTGGACACAGTGGCTACCATCAAGATTAGACAAACTTATCTTAACGAATGCCCAAGCCCGTTTGCACAAGGCGATTACTGCAGCGCGCTTTGGGTAAGCTTGATGGCGCAATGCGGATTTGCGGCACCACCCGCGACGTTGCACTTCGCGCCGTTGCTTCCGCCGGCAGCCAGTGTGCTGAAATAGATGTTGGCTCCGCCTGTCGAGGAGAGCTGGTTGTCGATCACGATTCCGCTTGTACCACCCAACGCAGCCGGAGTGGTAACGCAACTCGCTGTCGGACTGCCGGACGTGCAGCTTGTCGGGGTAGAGATCGTCGTGCTCGTGAGCGTAGAAGACTTTACGAATCCGTCCGTCTTCCCAACTCCGAAGAACAACCGATCGGTGGTACCGTCGTAGAACTCAGTCAGCGGTGAACACTCGTCTCCGATCGTCGCGTTGATCACAAATGTCTGCTGATTGGTATTAGTTACGATGTGGCTTGAATTGAACGGTAGCCAATACATCTTCGGATTCGATGGCGTCAACGGCTTGGCGCTTGTGCCGGAAACAAATCCGCACGCAATAATGTGCCCGCTGGTGCTGCCATTGATCCAGAACTGGTTGTCGAAGGTTCCGCCGTGCACATTGCCTGTCGTGCAGTCGCCAGTTCCTGAAGCAGAGCCAAGGTCGACTGACGCAGGCGTAGTGCTTGATGTGAAGTTCGCAGGCATCTGCGACACCGCTCCTCCGTCTCCAACGGTGACGCTGCACCCGGTAAATGCAAACACCTGATCCGTAGCCGGATTCGCAGAGTCGTTCACCACGATGGGTGCGTCGATGATTCCGGTGCCCGCTCCGTGAGTCACCCAGCCAATCGCGACTTGAGCCGTGGTCTTTTTCTTGGGCGCGCTGAAACTCAGCGAGTACAGATAACCAAAGCCGTCTCCAACGAAGATCAGTCCTGCGTTTTTGTCGACCACCGCACCGGTAAGCACTTTCGTGGTTTGCGTAGAAACCGTCACCGGCCAATTTGTTGTATCCGCATCTGCCGCGGGCGTACCGGGACCAAACACCGGAGCAATTTTATGAAGCAGTCCATCGTCAGTTCCGACGTATGCGGAGTCGCTATCGTAGTCGACCCACGGCGACGAGTTGGAATTGGCGCCCGATGAGAGGAAAACATCCGTGATGCAGTTCGGCACTGGAGAACTTGTGCACAAACTCGGTGTAGCCGGGCTCAAAACTGTTCCATTTCCAGTCGGAGGCCCGGGAATCGTGGCCGGCAAGTAAAGCACGTGGAAATAGGAACCCGTGGAAGCGCTCTCCACAAACGCTACTTTCTTCCCATCCATCGAGATCACCGGCGACGTGCTGACTTGGCCGCCGTGAAGTGCCGTGTTGTAGGCAAATGCCACAAATGGCGTGCCGCCGTTGCAGGGGGAAGATCCCGATGTATACAGGTTGTTGATGCCGACAATGTTGGCCTGCGTGCCAGACGTTACAGTCAGACCCAGCAGCAGGTAGTCGCCATTGCAATTCTCGGTAGTGACATCAAAACGGTACTTAGCCGGAAACTGATTCGCTGGAACGTAGCCGTTTTCCAGCGACACAGCCCAGTCGACCTGAAGGGTTGGTTTCACTCGACGCCGTGCAACGCGGGTCGAGTTACGGACCGCCACCATTCGCTGGACCATGTTGTATACGTGCCGGGGATCATGCAGGCCTTGAGCGAGAGCCTTATCGGCGTTGGCGCCGGTGAGAACTATATGACGGGCGCTCCAATCGGACGGGTAACCCAGGTGAGCCGGCTCATTCGACTCAGAAGCCGACGCCGGCTGTGAAGCTCCCTGGGCAGCCGTCGCCGAAAGAGCGAAACAGCACACCGCTAAGATTGAAACGTACGACTTCCCTAACGCCATACATCCACCCCTTCGAGATCCTGACGCGTCGCAAACTCCTGGCGCGCGACAACGACACTGCACCCTTTGGCACCTTTAGCGGGAAGTATGACGGGTGGGGTACTAAAGAAGGAAGGTGACTGGCCGGTTTGGGGATGACTTAAGTAACCGCACGTTCGTAAATAGAGTTCAACTGGCGTAACCGCGCCGAGAGTTGCAGGTCGAGCACTCCAGGCCGCATGCGCCAACGCCAGTTCCCGCTGGAAGTTCCCGGATGATTCATACGCGCTTCGTTTCCCAGTCCCAGCAGATCCTGCATGGGCACCACCGCGGTATTCGCAACCGAAGCCAGCACTGCACGGATCAGCACCCAATTAATCGGCTCATCTTGAAAGTCGAGATAGGCGCGCGCAAATGCGTGTTCCTTGGCAACATCTTCCGCCGTGCGCACGCTGTCGCCTAGGCCCGTGCTGTTCCACCAGCCCACGGTCGTGTCGTTGTCGTGCGTTCCGGTATATGCAACGACTTCATGCGGGTAATTGTGCGGACGAAAACTCGGTCCCTGCGGATCATTTCCAAAAGCAAATTGCAGGATCGCCATTCCCGGAAATCCAAACTCGTGGCGGATGGCCTCAACCTCAGGTGTGATGACGCCGAGGTTTTCCGCGATAATCGGCAACTCGCCGAACTCCGCCTGCAGCACCCGAAACAGTTCTGCACCCGGGCCTTTTACCCAGCGTCCATTGACCGCAGTCGTTTCTCCACCGGGCACTTCCCAGTAGGCTTCGAAGCCCCGGAAGTGATCGATTCGCACAATGTCGTATAACGCCAAAGCCGAGCGAAAGCGGTCAATCCACCAGCGATATCCCGTCTCCTTCAGCAATGGCCAGTTATAGATAGGATTGCCCCATAGTTGGCCAGTCGCGCTGAAATAATCCGGGGGAACTCCCGACACCTTTTGCGGATTCCCTTCTGCGTCGAGCAGGAAGAATTGAGGATTCGCCCAGACGTCAGCACTGTCGTGCGCGACATAGATCGGAATATCGCCGATGATTCGCACATCGCGTTCATGCGCGTAGCGCCGCAGGGCCTGCCATTGACCGAAGAAAATAAATTGCCAGAACTTGATTGCTTCAATTTGCGGCGCTAACCGCTCACTCCATCGTTTCAGTGCTTCCGGATGGCGCTGCGCAATTTCTCGCGGCCAGCGCGTCCACGCAACCTGCTGATGCGCATCTTTCAACGCCATGAACAACGCAAAGTCGTCTAACCAGTGCGCATTCTCGGAACAGAATTGCTCGAAGACCTTGTGTTTTTCTTCATTGGCGGTAGTCAGAAAGTTACGCGCGGCCCGGCGAAGAATGGGAAACTTCCACGCGATCACCCTTCCGTAGTCGACTACATCCAGTGGGAAGTCAGGAGCCTTGCCGATGTCTTCTGTCGCCAGAACATCGTCCTCGACCAGCTTTTCCAGGCTGATGAGCAGAGGATTCCCCGCGCTGGCAGAAAAACACTGAAAGGGTGAATCTCCGTATCCAGTGGGATTCAGTGGAAGCACCTGCCATAGTTTTTGCCCAGAGCTATGGAGGAAATCGACGAATCGGTAAGCTTCAGGGCCGAAATCGCCCACGCCATGAGGTCCGGGCAATGACGTCGGATGTAACAGAGTTCCACTCGATCGGGTGAATTGCATGGAAGACGGCGTAATGAGAACAGACTACGGGGAAAAAAACGTCGTGGTTTCCCCGATCCGTATTAGAGCAGATGGTGATGGCTCAGTCCACCTCGCGAGGCTGGCGCGATGTGAACTATTCTGGATTGAATCGAAACGTAACTACTTCTGTGATGCTTGCCTTCGAAGCATTACGCTTTCTTCTTTCCCTGGTCCTTCAGGAAAGTCCCTTCCTGCAACTCCGTGAACGCTTCTCGCAATTGCGCCTGAGTATTCATCACGATCGGTCCATACCAAGCCACTGGCTCTTCCAGCGGCTTTCCGGAAACGAGCAAGAAACGTATGCCGTCCTCGCCTGCCTGCACTGTGACTTCGTCCCCACGGTCAAAGAGCACCAAGGAACGATTGTCGGCTTCCGTCGGAGGCGTCGTTTCCAGCCATTGCACTCCCTCGGTCGGGACTGCCAGCGGTCCGGAGGCATTGCAGAACTTCCCCGCTCCGGCAAACACATAGGCGAACGCGTGGCGCGTAGTTTCCACCGGCAACGTCTTCCTGCGCCCCGGGGGCACTGAAACGTCCAGATAGACGGGATCGGCCGCCACGCCCTCAACCGGGCCTTTCGATCCCCAGAAATTTCCGGAGACGATGCGTACTGCCGTTCCATCGTCATCCTTTACTTCCGGGATCTCGGTCGACTTCACCTCTTGATAGCGCGGGGCTGTCATCTTCAGTGACGAAGGCAGATTGGCCCACAGTTGAAAGCCATGCATTCTTCCCGTCTGATCGCCCTTGGGCATCTCCTGGTGAATGATCCCGCTGCCTGCGGTCATCCATTGCACATCGCCTGCCGCAATGGCGCCGCGGTTCCCCATGCTGTCACCGTGCTCCACCGTACCGGCCAACACGTAAGTCACGGTCTCGATTCCACGATGCGGATGCCACGGGAAACCAGCCAGGTAATCCGCCGGAACATCATTGCGAAAATCGTCCAGCAGCAGAAACGGATCGAAATCACCGGTATTGCCGAAACCAAACGCTCGCCGCAGATGCACACCTGCGCCTTCGAGCGTGGGTTTTGACTTGATAAGCCGCTTCACTGGCCGGATCGACATGATCGTTCACCTCCATCGCCCTCATCAGATGTTCCGAACCCCTCGCGCGAAACAATAAGATGGCCAGAATTGCTGGTTAGCGTTTACCCTTCATGGAAATCCATCTTCTATTTTCGTGCCAGGAGTTCTTCTGCCGATGATGCTCCGCAGAATGCTATATGTGCCGTTGTTAGCCGTTGCCGTGCTCGCACAGTCCCAAACGCTCGCATATTTGAATCCGACACTCTCGCCCGAAGCGCGCGCCCATGACATCGTCTCGCGCATGACGCTGGACGAAAAAGCCGCGCAACTCGAAGACTGGGCCACTGCAATTCCCCGTCTCGGGATTCCCGACTATCAAACCTGGAATGAAGCTCTGCATGGGGTCGCGCGCGCCGGGTACGCCACGGTTTTCCCGCAAGCTATCGGCATGGCAGCCACCTGGGATACGAACATGGTCCACCAGATGGGGAACGTCATCTCCACCGAGGCGCGTGCCAAGTACAACCAGGCTCAACGAGAAGGCAATCATCGCATTTTCTACGGACTCACCTTCTGGTCGCCAAACCTCAACATTGTTCGTGATCCTCGCTGGGGACGTGGACAGGAAACCTACGGCGAAGATCCTTTCCTCACCGCAAAAATGGGCGTTGCATTCGTGACCGGTGTGCAGGGCGACGACCCGGCACATCCAAGAGCCGTCGCGACCAGTAAACATTTCGCCGTGCACAGCGGCCCGGAGTCCCTGCGCCATGGATTCAATGTCGATGTGAGCCCGCGAGATCTCGAAGAAACGTATCTCCCCGCATTCCGCGCCACGGTGGTGGACGGGCACGTGAAATCCGTAATGTGCGCATACAACGCGATCAATGGCATGGCTGCCTGTGGCAATACCATGTTGTTGAAGGATCACTTGCGTGATGCCTGGGGCTTCAAAGGCTTCGTCGTCTCCGACTGCGGCGCCATCGTCGACGTGACTGCTGGTCATCACAACGCACCCGACATCACACATGCCGCTGTCGTGTCCATCGCCGCCGGAACCGATCTCTCCTGCAGCATCTGGGCGCCGGGATTCAACACGCTGGCCGATGCGGTCCGCAAAGGATTCGTTTCTGAAGCACTCGTGACTCGCGCAGCCGAGCGTCTCTACGCAGCTCGCATTCAGCTAGGGATGTTCGATCCGCCGGGATCGAATCCGCTGGACGACGTTCCGTTCTCCGCAAACACTTCTGCGGAGAATCGTGAGCTCGCACTGAAGGCCGCCGAAGAGTCGATGGTGCTGCTGAAGAATGACGGCACGCTGCCGCTTGCTCACCCGGCACGTATTGCTGTCATCGGCCCCACTGCGGACCTGCTGCCATCAATCGAAGGAAATTACAACGGTGAGCCACTTCACCCCAATACTCCCATTGACGGTGTGATCGCCCAATTCCACGGATCAACGGTCCAGTATGCGCAAGGCTCAACGCTGGCAGAAGGCGCATCCGTTCCCGTTCCGCGCAGCGCATTTGGAAGCGGACTGAAAGCCGAATTCTTCGGCACACCCGATTGGACGGGACGGCCCGTGGCTACCACCACCGAACCTCTGATCCAATTCGATTGGCACGATGCGCGCCCAGTCCCGCAGATACAAACCCACGATTACTCCGTCCGTTTTAGCGGACAGTTGTCGGTACCGGCCGCTGGGAAGTACGCATTCATCGTCGAACCAGGCGAGAATTTTCCGTACTCTCCAAAAGAGACCTATCAGTTTGTGCTCGACGGCAAAGTCATCTCCGGAGGCGTGTTGACCGCTGGCCTCGACGGATTGAAACCTGCTCCGGGTGCATCGCCCACTGCGCCCCCTGTCATGTCCGCTTCAAAACCGGCAGAGATTTCAGTCAACTTCACGGATACGAAGCCGCACGATTTTCAGCTTCTCTACAGCCACTCGCAGGATTTCGCGGGCGGTGGCGTCACCCTGAAATGGCAAGCTCCTGCGCAAGCGCAGTTGGACGAAGCCGTGGCGATCGCCAAGGATTCCGATGTGATCATGGCATTCGTCGGACTATCGCCGCAGCTTGAGGGCGAAGAGATGCCCATCAAGATCCCCGGCTTCAACGGAGGCGATCGCACCAGCCTCGATCTCCCGAAGCCGCAGCAGGATCTTCTCGCGGCCCTCGGTGCGACTGGCAAGCCGATTGTCGTGGTCTCGCTCACCGGAAGCGCTCTGGCAATGTCGTGGGCGAAGGATCATGCCAACGCGATCTTGCAGGCGTGGTACCCCGGAGTAGAAGGCGGAACCGCGATCGCGCGCACCCTCGCAGGAGAATACAATCCTGCCGGGCGTCTGCCGGTCACCTTCTATGCTGGCGTCGATGATCTGCCTGCCTTCACCGATTACAGCCTGAAAGGCCGCACCTACCGCTACTATTCGGGAAAACCGCTCTGGGGCTTCGGCTACGGACTCGGCTATTCGCCCTTCCGCTACGGGCCGGTGAAGTTATCTGCTGGAACTCTGAACGCTGGTCAACCGCTGGAGGCTACGGTCACGGTGACGAACGCAGGCACACGCGACGGAGACGAAGTGGTAGAGGCCTATGTGAAAGCGCCACAGACGAATGGGCCGCTTCACTCGCTCGCCGGATTCGAACGTGTCACGTTGAAGGCGGGAGAGAGCCGCGACGTTACGGTCCATCTTGATCCGCGTTCGCTTTCGAGCGTCGACGACAAGGGCAACCGCGCAGTCTTGCCGGGAACGTATCAGTTGAGTCTTGGCGGAGCGCAGCCACAGGAAACCAGCAGCAAATCAGAGACGAGTTTCACCGTGACTGGAACATCACCTCTGCCCAAATAGAATCGCGGATTACGTGTGATTTACAGGAACCCCATCCTTGCGAAAGGGTGGGGTGCTTTTTGACTCTCAGTCGCTGTTTACTGCTGATCTATCCGCCAGAACCAGCGCCTGCTCCTGGCGAATTTTGCCGGCGGGAATGGAGGGATCGGCGACCCGCATCTTTTGGAATGCTTCTTTCTTATCTGCACCCGTGATCAGCCACAGAATTTTCCGCGCACGATTCAGCACTGGATACGTCAGCGTCATTCGGCGTCGCCCCTGGTAAATGCCAGTGGTGGCGACATCGAGATCCGTAACGTTCAGCACAGGGTCGCCCGGAATCAAAGAAGCGGTATGACCATCAGGTCCCATGCCCAGATGAACAAGATCGAGAACCGGAGGATTGCCCGCTATCTCCTCCAGCGTTTCTGAATATTGCACTGCACCGGATTCAGGATCGGCATCTTCGACCGGCATGGGATGAAGATTCTGCTCCGGCAGCGGCGCGTGTTCGAGAAGGCTCTCACGCAAGTGCGTAAGATTGCGATCCGGATCACCCGCTGGAGCTATACGCTCGTCAACTTGAAATATATGAACCTTGTCCCAAGGGAGTTGCTCGTCGGCTAAAGCTCGCAACATGATCCACGGGGTGCGTCCACCGCTGACGGCCATCAGGAACCGTCCGCGCATTGCGACGGCTTCGCGCGCATCGGCCGCGATTACCTCAGCAGCGCGTTTCGCGACCGCATCGGGATCATCCAACACTTCCACGTTCACGGTCGCTGCCTCTCACTGACGACTGACAACTAGCAACTGACAACTGTTTTTACTTTCCTGCTGCCTTCTCCAGATGCCCGCCGAATGCGTAGCGCATCGCCGACAGGATCTTGTCCGCGTATTCAGCTTCGCCGCGCGAACTGAACCGTTCGTACAGAGACGCAGTAAGAACATGTGCGGGGACGGCTTCATCGATCGCGGCTTTGATGGTCCATCGGCCTTCTCCTGAATCAGAGACACGCCCACTAAACTTGCTTAGTTGAGGATCCTGCGCAAGCGCACTTGCCGTCAGGTCAAGCAGCCACGACGCGATCACACTGCCGCGGCGCCAGACTTCTGTTACGTCGGCAAGATTAAAGTCGTATTGATAGTGCTCAGGATCGCGCAGCGGAGTGGTCTCCGCATCGGTCTCGTGCTGGTGCTTGCCGATGTTCGCGGATTGCAACACTCCTAGTCCTTCGGCATAAGCTGCCATCACGCCATATTCAATTCCGTTGTGAACCATCTTCACGAAGTGACCGGCGCCGTTCGGCCCGCAGTGTAAGTAACCCTCTTCCGAGGTCCCACCCAGCTTTTCGCGCCCAGGCGTGCGCGGTACATCTCCACGTCCGGGTGCAAGCACCGCAAAAATCGGATCAAGATGCTTCACCACATCATTCTCGCCGCCAATCATCATGCAGTAGCCGCGTTCCAGGCCCCACACGCCCCCACTGGTGCCCACATCGACATAATGAATCTTCTTCGATGCCAGTTCCTTGGCACGGCGAATATCGTCCACGTAATACGAATTGCCACCGTCAATCAGGATGTCGCCAGGCTCCAGATTCGGCAAGATCTGCGCGATCGTCTGATCCACTACCCCCGCCGGAACCATCAGCCAGATCGCGCGTGGCGCCTTCATCTTCTTCATCATGTCTGGATAGGAAGACGAACCAACCGCACCCTCCTTCGCCATATCGTTCACAACGCTCGCCGTGCGATCGAACACCACGCATTCGTGTCCCGCGCGTATCAGGCGCCGAACCATGTTCGCGCCCATCCTGCCCAGACCTACCATTCCCAGCTGCATTGACAATCCTCTTTCAAAACCGCGGCGTTTAGTCTGCCTTGAGTTGCCGATATTTGCGGATCACATTGTTTGTCGAACTATCGTGCGTGAGCTGTGGTTCCGCCGGGGATTCGAGCTCCGGAATAATCCGTTGAGCCAGAACCTTCCCGAGTTCCACTCCCCACTGATCGAACGAATTGATGTTCCAGACGGTGCCTTGCGTAAAGACACTGTGCTCGTACAACGCGATCAGTTTTCCCAGTGCTTTTGGAGTTAGCTTCTCCGCCATGATCGTGTTCGACGGCCGATTCCCCTCGAACACGCGATGCGGCACCAGCCACTTCGGCGTGCCCTCGGCTTTCACCTGCTCCGGCGTTTTTCCGAACGCCAGCGCTTCCGTCTGCGCGCAGATGTTCGCCATCAAAAGATCGTGATGACGCCCAATCGGATTCAATGACTTCCCAAATCCAATGAAGTCGCATGGAATAAGACGTGTTCCCTGGTGGATGAGTTGATAAAACGAGTGCTGCCCGTTGGTGCCCGGCTCGCCCCAGTAAATCGGCCCAGTATCGTATTTCACCGGTTTGCCTTCGAGCGTAACGTACTTTCCGTTGCTCTCCATCGTGAGTTGCTGCAGGTACGCCGGAAAGCGTTTCAGATACTGTTCATAAGGAAGAACGGCAACCGTCTGCGCGCCGAAGAAATCGCTGTACCAGATCGACAGCAGCCCCATGATGACTGGGATGTTCTTATCGAACGGCGCAGTGCGGAAGTGCACGTCCATCTCATGGAAGCCGTCCAGCATCTCGCGGAAATTCTGTGGGCCGATCGCGATCATGGTCGAAAGCCCGATGGCCGAATCCATCGAGTAGCGCCCGCCAACCCAGTCCCAGAATTCGAACATGTTCGCCGTGTCGATGCCGAACTTTGAAACCTCTGTCGCATTTGTTGAAACAGCAACGAAGTGCTTGGCGACGGAACTCTCGTCTCCGCCCAAGCCCTTTCACTGACCATGCACGAGCGGTATGCGCGTTCGTCATGGTCTCAAGCGTAGTGAAGGTCTTCGAGGAAATGATGAAGAGCGTCTCTGCCGGGTCCAGATCGCGTACAGCTTCCGCGAAATCGGTACCATCGACATTCGATACGAACCGAAAAGTCATCTCGCGATCGCTGTAGAACTTCAGCGCTTCGTACGCCATTACCGGGCCGAGGTCCGAACCGCCGATTCCTACGTTGATCACGTTCTTGATCCGCTTGCCCGTGTGCCCTTTCCATTCGCCACTGCGTATGCGATCGGAGAACGACGCCATCTTATCGAGCACGTGATGAACTTCCGGAACCACATCTTTGCCGTCGACAAAAATCGATTCGCCACGCGGCGCGCGCAATGCCACGTGCAGCACAGCGCGTTTCTCCGTGATGTTGATTTTTTCGCCACGAAACATGGCTTCGATGCGCTCGCGTAAATGCGACTCTTCCGCCAGTTGCAGAAGCAACTGCAATGTCTCGTCGGTGATGCGGTTCTTGGAATAATCGAGAAAAAGTCCAATCGCCTCCAGGCTGAGGCGCTCGCCCCGTTGCGGATCCTCCGCAAACAACTCGCGCAGATGAACGGACTTTATCTTCTTATAATTGGCTTCAAGCGCTTTCCATGTTGAGGATTTAGACGCAGTTTTCTTCCCGGTACTGTTTACCGCAGTCACGGCTGACATTTCGGATTCCCTTTCGTGCTATCTCGCTGCCTCAAGAACTGCGCTTTTCGACGAGATTACTCCCATCAGTTCGTTCCACGATTTCACGAATGCCTTTGCGCCGTCTTCTTGCAGTTGAGCCGCCAGCGCAACGATATCGATGCCCGCCTGTCCGAACTGTTTCAACATGTTTTCCGCATCGACGCCGTCGTCTTTCATTGCCGCCGCAATGCGCTCCTCTTTCGCAAGCGCCTTCAGCGTATTCTCCGGCATCGTGTCCACCGTGAACGGCGAAGCGAAGGCCTGCACATACAAAGTTTCCGGAGCTGAGGGATCCTTCGTGCCAGTGCTCGCCCAGAGCAGCCGTTGCGGAATAGCGCCAAAATTGAATGCACGCTGCCATCGAGGAGACTTCAACAATTCGTGATAAGACTTGTAAATTCTTCCGGCCATTGCGATTCCCAATTTGTTCTTCAACGCCGCGGGAACTTTCTCGCTCACAGCGACATCCCAGCGGCTGATGAATACGGATGCGACCGACGCGACCTTCGGATCCAGTCCAGCCGCGATACGGCGCTCCACACCTCGCATGTAAGCGTCAGCCGCAGCAACGTACTGTTCACGATCGAATAGCAGAGTCACATTGATAGGGACGCCGGCAAAGATGGCCTCCTCGATCGCCGGCAGACCCGCAGGCGTGCCCGGGATCTTAATAAAAAGGTTAGGGCGCCCTGCTCGCTTATGCAGATCCTTCGCAGCGGCAATCGTGTTCTTGGTGTCGTAGGCCAAGAGAGGCGAAACTTCGAGCGATACAAATCCATCGACGCCATTGGTCTTTTCCCAAATAGGACGGAACAGGTCAGCAGCACGCGTCAGGTCCTCGAGCGCGACATTAAAGAAGAGTTCCTCGCCAGATTGTCCCTTGGCCAGCTTCTCGCGAATCGAATCGTCGTAAGAGCTGCTCTTCTTGATGGCTTGATCGAAAATTGTGGGATTCGATGTGAGTCCCGTAACCGAGAGCTCCTCGATGTAGCTTTTCAGTGTGCCGCTGTTCAGAAGATCGCGGGTAATGTTGTCGAGCCAAATGCTCTGTCCGAGATCATGAAGCAGAGATGTTGCTTTCATCCGTCACCTCGATTTAAGAATCTGAGGCTAACAATGCCAGGCGGTTCTGGGCAACTGGGAAATGTGCGGAAGCCTCTTTGTCTTAGATTCACGACCGGCTAATAAGCTACATGAACTCTGTTATGTAAATACCGTGTAAATCACCGGCGGAGAGTTTGGGATTTGGACTGCGTTAGTAGCACGGAGATTGCTGCTGAAAAGGCGAACTAATTCCCAACGGACACATACGAAATCAATCACTGCAACCACTCTGAAGAGGAGAGGAACATCCGCAGCATGCTCCTCTCCTCCCCACGGTTGCTACTTCCCTAGCTGAGGCGCCGGATACTCCGGCAGCTTCTCTTTATTCTGGTTGATACGCTTTACTTCGAGTTCGTCGAAGAGTAGCGAGGGGCTTGCAATGCTATGAGGAATTGCTTGCGGCCGATTTTCCACTGCGACTTTATCGCCCGCCGCCACGATGTCATTACGCATCGCCCGTGTATCGAGATCGCCAAAGATTGCGCCACGTACCAGCTCTTCATGGCCATCTTTGACGAAGAGTTTATAAAGCAATCGAGGCGAGTTTCTTTGACCGATCGCCTCTCGCAATGTAGCCGTAGGGAAGGTCGCGCTGCTTGCACATCTCGATCAGCTTCGCCTTCAACGCGGCATCGGAAAGCGGCTCCGACGATTGCACGATCAGATTGCCAAGGCTGGCGCCCGGCGAACTCATCGGATACTGCGCGCGCCCATGTCCATTGGAATTCGGGAAATCACGGATCGGCTCGCGACCCAGGTCATAGGCGACTAACTTACCTTTTTCGATCAGCGAAACCTTCATCGCTTTTACACCATCGTCGTCCACGTCGTAGTCACCGAGCAGCGGCTCACCCTGCCAGGCAGAGATCGTCGGATCGTCCTGCACCGAAAGGAACTCCGGCAACACTCGGCTCATGT
Organism: Terriglobia bacterium; assembly: GCA_963848375.1. Classification (GTDB taxonomy): domain Bacteria; phylum Acidobacteriota; class Terriglobia; order Terriglobales; family Acidobacteriaceae; genus JAJPJE01. The sequence goes on along the minus strand of CAWKDK010000023.1, from coordinate 29,676 downwards.
AGCTGGAAGCGAACGCTCCGCGCGTGCGTGCCGGTTGACCAAGGGCTGGCTTTCTTCCCAGTACATTTTCGCCAATCAGATCCGCAACGACATGTGTCGCAGCATCTCCTTCAAACAGAACTGGCCCGCGATACTCCTCTTCGACCACCGGCGCGTCGCGTAACTCACGCAACGTGCTCATTACCTCGTCGGCATGCTGCTTGAACTTCTCCGGCGTAGGCAGCTGTTTGAAATCACTGACAACAACATCGGCGGACCGCTCCAACTTCATGCCATCCGCCGCCTGCGTCGATGCAGACGACACCAGGGTGTAAACGGAACGGCCGGTACGAATGATCGCTCCTTCTGAATTTACGAAGTAACGGTTCGTCGCCTCGAACGACAAGTTCGCATCCATCGATTCAAGTTGCGGATCTTTGCGATAGAACGCCGTAACGTCTCTCAGTACCTTCGACCACGAGTTTGCTGCGCCATCGAGAACGACCAGCGGCTTGATCAGACGAACCGGTTCCACGTGAGAAAAATCATCCACTGGATATTCGATCGTGAGTTGTTTCAGCGCCGCATTCTTTGCAGTCAGTGCCTCGGCCGCTGCTTTGTAAGCCTGATCCGTCGCCAGCCACAATTTGTGCCGGATCGCAAATTCGTCGTCATCGACGCCGAGGACTTGTACGACGCCCTGTCCTCCCTGATAGAAACTATCCTGCTTGTAGTCACCCAGTCGCACCACCACGCGCACATATCGCATGCGAGTACGCAGTTCGCCCACTGTGGCGCCGAATGCAGCCTCGGACGCGTAACGGTCCAAATCCATCACGCGATAGTCGATATAGTAGGGGGCGCCGACACCCTCCAGTGTCAATTGTGCCTTCGACCGCTCCATCTCGGCGACCATAGCTCTCAGCACTGGGTCGTTCGCCGCTTCCTTCGGTAGATTGTCTTGAGCTAAAGCGCCCGTCGCTAACACACAGAAGATCGTAATGGCGAACTTCGCTATCTTTCGAATCATCGCTGACCTCCTGCGGCGTGCGTAGCTAATGCGTTCGAGGGAGGCGGCAAGATCGGTGGACGATTCAAAGCATGTCCGCGCTTTTGCACTTCAATTTCCGAGAAGAGCATTGCCGGTGCGACCGCAGCCACAGGGACTCCGCCCGACTCCGCTCCGCAAACTCCATCGAAGACCGCACTCTTATCGCCGGTCATCAGGATGCCATTCATCGCAGTGAGCGGTGTGCCCACGATGTCCACACCACGCACCAGTTCATCTGGCCGCCCATCGGCATACACCTTCCACACCATCACAGGCAAAATCTGAAATGCTTGCGGCGCGCTTGACTGGGTCAGCGTGAAGCCTCCTTCAATGTCTTCGAAATAAAGTCCGTAAGGCTTGTTTTTCTTTTTCACTTCTTCGAGAAACCGCTGTCGTAGTTCCGCATCGGTTCCCGTGCGCGACGACGAGACAATCAGGTTTCCCTGTCGCCCCACAGGAACGAAGCCAGCCTGTGCGCGACCGTGGCCGTTAGAGTGCGCGAATCCGTCGATTGGCATCCGCGCCATCAGGTAGTTCGCAAGCACTCCATCCTTGATCAAATCCACGCGTTGAGCCGGTACACCTTCATTGTCGTATTCGTACCAGCCGCTCAGATCTACACCGTTCACGGCTCGCAACGTGGGATCGTCCGACACGGTCAGAAAGTCCGGCAACACTTTCTCGCCAATCTTCTTTGCGAAAGTCCGCCCCTCGTGTTCCCCGCGCTGCCTTTGCCCTTCCAGTCGATGCCCTAGCACTTCGTGGAAAAACACCGCTGCGGAGCGTCCGGAGAGCAACGCCGGTCCGTCATAATGGCTCGGCTAAAGGAGCCGAACGCAGCGCCTTGAGATCGCTCGCCATCTTGTCGATCTTGGTGTAGATTTCAGCCTCGCTCGGCAGCTTTGCCACCGAGTCTGCCTGAAACGTTTCGACCCTCACCAGATCCATGCCATCGTCCGCTCGCGTCTGCGCTTGGATCGCCAGCCGTATCAGTTGACTCGGATATACAACGCGGGTGCCTTCGTTGTTTACGAGATGAGTCTGGCCATTGTTGGAAGCGATGTAGACGGCCGAGTTATAAATGAACGGATAACTACGAAAGCGCGCCGAATACTTCCGAACCAGTTCTTCCAGCTTTGCCTGATCAGGTTGCGGTACAGGCGCTTTGTAATCGAGATGAACCTCTGGCTTTTCCTGCGAGAAGTCTGCTGAAGTATCCTCTTCTTTAGCGTTCACCGCGGTCTTCGTCTTCACATTGAGATAAGCTTCCGCGGCGTTGCGATATCCCTGGTAAGTAAGCTGCCACAATTCCCGCGCAATCGCGTCGGGATCGTCCTCAGTCGCTAACGCCCCGCTATGGATCGCCGAAGTACGGCTGGCTTCATGGGTATTATCGAGAGCCGCAGTGCCAACGTGCGTGATCACATCAAACGAGCGCCGGCGGGTGCGCAACGACGTAATCAGAACGCCGTCGCCTCCCACCGCGAGCGCATACGTCTGATCCTGAACTTCATAGCTGAGGAAATAAGGTGCTGGGGTGAGCTTGCCCAAAGCCCCGGTTGCCCTCTGCAACTCCTGCTGCATAGTGGTTAGGAGAACGTCTTTGGATTTCGCATCGGCGGCTCTGCCCATTGAGGCAGCCGCAAGGAATAAAAAGATGAGAGCCGGTAGGACAAATATCTTACGGAGCGATTTGATCATGCTGAAGGCGACCTGCTGACGGCATGTATTTGGGTGTACGCTCGCGATGTTAGAGGAGAGTAGCAGCATCGCTCAAGGGCAAAACTCACCTCGCATTGCGACGAAGGAACATTTTCTGCGGAAAAACACGGAAGATAGATCGCCTTCGCGACCAAAGTAACGACCCGTCAGCGGGCCACAGGAACCCGAGACTGAAGTTGCGGAACTCTCGCGGTCATGGCAGCCGCAGCACTCCTTCAAGAGAGCTTTTCCTCATCACCTGTCGGCGCCAGGAAAGAGAATCATTTCGAACGCGAATTCAACTCGTCGAGAACATGTTTTAGCTGCTCAAGCTTCTGACCGGCCTCCCCCAATTTCCCCTCCGAGGTCAGCCGCTGGTATTCCGACAAGTCTTTGCCGGCCTCGGCGACCAGCGCCTTGTATTCCTCGGAGGACTGGCCCGGCGCCTTAGGCGTCGGCGTCCCCGATTCCAGCAAAGCGGCTGAACCGCTGGGCGTTGCTGTTCCAAAAAGCATCGCCATCGCCGACTCGAAAGTTGGTCCGTACGCCAGGTGATCTTGCAGTGCGAGCACGACCAGGCGCAACTCCGGCATCGGACTTCTCTCCGCTTGCAGATAGATCGGTTCCGCGTACAGCAGCGCGCGTCCGGATGGGATCACCAGCATCGATCCGCGCCGAACGTGCGATCCCTGCTGGTTCCACAGTGTCAGTTGTGCGGAAAGCTGGGCATTCTGATCGATTCGAGCTTCGATCTGCAGCGGTCCATCGACTAGTTTCGTCTTTGGGAAGTTGTAGACCAGCGACGTGCCGTAGTGCGCGCCGTCACTGCGCGCCGCAATCCACCCGATCAGGTTATTGCGATTCGCGGGCGTGAACGGCAGAATCTCAACAAACTCCACGCCCTTTTCGCCAGGAAGATTCATCAGGACGAAATTCGGCTGCATGGTCTGCGTGGTTTGTCCGCCACCCTCAGCCATGGTGACTTCACTGGCCACACTCCACAAATCTTCGCGGTTGTAAAACACGTCTGGATCCGACATGTGGTACAGACCGTAGACTTCTGCCTGCAACGAAAGCAACAGTTCCGGATAGCGCACGTGTTTCCTGAGACCGGGCGGCATCGCGTCCGCATCCTTGAACAAGCTCGGAAAAATGTTGCGGTATGCCGCAACGATCGGGTCTCTTGAATCGAAAACGTAGAATGTGGTCGTCCCATCGTAAGCGTCGATGACCACCTTCACGCTGTTCCGCATGTAATTCACGGAATTGCCTTCGAGGTGATAATGGCTCGAGTAGGGATAGCTGTCCGAGGTGGTGAACGCATCGATGATCCATGACAGCCGCCCATCCTCGCCAACGACGAGGTACGGATCCGGATCGTAGGTGAGAAATGGAGCCAGTGCCGACACGCGCGCCATCACGTTGCGCCGCATCAGCAAGCGACTCTCCGACGTTATGTCATCGCTGAACGGCACCTTGCCGAGTTCGCCGTTGTCGATCGAAATTAGAACGCGACGCAGGAAATTACCGAGAACGATACCTCCCTTCCCCTCGTAAGATGTGAAACTATTCGTCTGGCCTTGCGGGTAGTTGAATTCCTTTTGCCGCGTGTTCACATACACATCTGTGTTGGTCAGTTCGCCAAAATAAATCTCCGGCCGAGTGACTTTGAGACCAGGCACCGCGCTCTGAACCGGCATATCGCTCAGGTACATGGTCGGCAAACCCTCCGGCGTGAAGCCGTTGACCGGGTTCATCGTGACGCCGTAGCCGTGCGTGTAGATCAGCTTCTCATTGATCCAGTTCCGGCTGCTCTCGGGCAGTTTCTCGACATTCAACTCGCGCGCGGCGAGCATCACCTGGCGAAGTTGTCCGCCAATTTCGTAGCGATCAATGTCGATGTCGGGAAAGTCGTAGTAGGTCCGGATCTCCTGTATCTGCCTGAGCGTATCCTGAAGCGCGCGCCAGTCCCACAGACGAATGTTCTGTAGTGTCGCCTGATTATTTGCGACATCCACCGCCTCGACACTCGTCTCCGCAGGAAACTCGCGCTGCGATATTCCTTCCAGATCGTAGGCTTGCCGGGTGAGCTTGATGTTCTCCGCAATAAATGGCCGCTCACGAACCAATTGATTCGGCTTAACGATAAAGTTGCCGACATACCACGCAATTCCTTGCAGCGCGATGTAGCAAACCGCTGCTGGAACTGTCGCAGCAACCAGCCAGCGGCCACGCCGCATCGAGACCGCATTCGCGATTGCGATCCCTGCACCAATCACAAGCGCCACGCAGACCACAAGCAGCCCGGGCAGCATGACGTGGGCGTCGGTGTACGTTACGCCACTGAAAATCGTGTGCTCTTCGAACAGTTGCTCAAAGCGATCGAGGTATACCTGCAACGCAACAACCAGCAACAGAAAAGCAAAAGCGATAGAGAATCCGCCCCACGACGTTGGACGGTAACTGCGGACCGGACCGTCGACGGCGCCCTTGCCGCGCGAAGCAACGATGAATAAAGCTGCTGCCGCACAGGTAAGGACAGCCATTACCATCAGCCAGCCCGCGATGAGGTCCCACGCCGGAATCGTGAAAAAATAGAAGTTCAGAGGCTTCGCGAAAACTGGATCCACGAGTCCGGCCGCAGCCTGTGGGGCATACCAATAGAGCGCGAAGACCGGCCACTCCACGAGCATGACTGCGCCCGTTCCCACGCCGATCACTAACGAGACGACAAGAGCAATGATGCGAAGGATACGTCCGACGGGAAATCGTACCGGATGGTCGCCTATCCAAATCGTTTGTTGATTCGCAAAGGCATCCGGGTGCGTTCGTTTCAGGAGAAGAAACGTCCCATATAGAAGAAGGAATGTGGCGACAGTAAAAATGCAGAACACCGACGACTGCAGCCGCAGCGACTTCCAGAACACCTGCCCGTAGCCGAGCGACCCGAACCAGAGCGCGTCAACGTAGTAGGAAAGCCAGCTCCGGCCGGCGAAGGCCACGATTGCTATCGCTATGAAAATAATCAACCACCAACGGGAGCGACGCCGGGGAGGCATCGACGTATGAGTGGGCGGACGCATCGTCCGCCGTATTTCCGGCCAATCTGCAGGGTCTGACATCAGGACCTCGTGCCATCAGCATACCCCCTTTGCGACCCATGGGACATGACGCATGTCACCACAAGCTCAAAGCCTTATACGAGTGGCGATAGTCACAACCTATCATCTAGGCTAATAGGCTAGCCCCGATCATATCCGTGGACGCCGCACTTCCCGGTGCTCTAAGCTAGAAGCACCCATTTGCTCTACTCCGACGATCAATTTTATCTGGAGCTTTTTATTCTGATTTCTCTCGCCGTGCGAACAATCCAATGAGGACGTTCGAGGAAATATACCGGCAGCATTCGGATGCTGTGTTTCGGGTTGCATTGCGGGCAGTGATGCGGAGAGAAATCGCACAGGAGATCACGAGCGAGGTGTTTCTGGCACTCCATCAGAATTGGGATCGGATCGATCGTGACCAGTTGCCGGCATGGCTTTTCACGGTGGCGAAGCGCCGCGCGGCCGACTACTGGCGCCGCTGGTACGTGGAGGACAATTGGGTTTCACTCTCGAAACAGGAAAATCAGTGGAGGGAACCGGAGATTCCCTTGGACCGCCTCCTTGGAAAGTGTGAAAGCCTTAAGCCTATTCATCGCGTTTGCATCATTTTGCGTTTCGTCCACGGCATGTCGCGTGAAGAAATTGCACAGAAGACAGGTTTGAGTGAACTTCAGGTTAAGGGCCACCTTCAGTATGCGTTGAAGTTGCTCCGGGACGCGATAGTCTCGCAGAAGACCCAGCTTTCGACCGGCGAGGAGATTTCTACCGATGGACAACTTTGACGAAATGGAAACCCTCCTTGCCGGGAAGATCGGTCGGAGTTCGAAGTGTCCACCACCGGAGATGTTGCTGGCGTACCGGCAAAATGTTCTCCGCGATGAAGCTGAAAGCGCCATCGAAACTCACCTGCGAAATTGCCGCATATGTCCGATCCTGCTGGAGGATCTAGTTTTGATCAGCCAGCAGAACTTAACCTCGGACGAAGACCGCCGCATACGCAGCCGCGTTCCAGAGCTTGCGCCGAAAATCATTGCGCGACCATGGCGGCTTTACGCCGCAGCCATCGCCGCGTGTTTGGTGCTTTCCGTAGGAATAACTCTCTTCCTGCGGCACTCGTCGTCTGGCAGTAACGCTGTGCCTCACGGCTCAAGCGCTTCCGGGGATATTGCTTCAATCGCAATCGAGAAGCTACCTCCGCCCCAGACAGCGGAACCTCAATTTGTCCTGCGCGGCGGTGCATCCAGTGCGGAACCGACGTTGGCAGAACTTGCACCGGCGTTCGACGCGTATCGTCAAAACGACTACAAGACCTCAGCCGATCGATTCGATGAACTGGCAAAACAGTTCCCGAAAAGCGATGTCCCGGTTCTCTATCTGGGAATCAGCCAACTCTTCCTCGGCCAGCACGAAGCAGCACTCCAATCTCTCACCCAGGCTGACACTCTGGCACAACCGGAGAGAAAAGACGCCGCCGGTTGGTACCACGCGGTCGCTGCCGTCCAGGCTCACGCCCCAGAAGCTGCTTCCTTGCTCCGGTCCATCTGCCAAAATCGCGCCTCAATGTACAGTCAAAAAGCGTGTTCAGCACTGTCCAGTTCTGGTTCTCTGCAATAGAATGTGCACCACCAGCAGTCTCATCGGACCGTGAAACGACTCTCTTTTCGTATCCCATGTTGTGGGCTCAAATCGCTCCACCCTTCGGCCTTGAAGTGCCTGCTCTTCCTTTTCTTCACCGTTTCGACCGCAAATAACTGCCACGCTCAGCAGACTGATTGCACTATCGATCGCAACCAAAGTTCTGGGACTTTCACCCTCACAATGAAGGGCCCGTTCACTAATCCCGAACTGAGTAAACAAATACGCCTGGCAGGAAATGCCTTGCACGAACGACAGCAAGGCAGAGCCGCCGAGACCATCCTGGCTAAGTTTCTGGACAGCGCTTCTCAGCAGCGAAATTCCTGCGCAGAAGGATTTGTTGCTTTTGAACTGGGCTCCCTGGCCCTTCGCGAGCATATATCTGAAGCCGATGGGTATTTCCGGCGGGCCGAGGCTGCTTTCGAAAAGGCTCACTCTGCCATCGGTATCGGTCTCACGCACTATCAATTCGCTCATCTCGCGATGCTGAAGAGCGATGACGAAAAGGCTGTCAGCATGTTCAAGTCGAATGCTGAGGAGCTAGAGCGGGCAGGAGATCCGGTCGGCGCACTGCTCTCTCGACTGGAGCAAGTGGCCCATACAACCGGATCTACCGATTCCGCCTATGCGGATCTGTTGATTTCAGCCAAGACACAACATTCTCCGTTCCTACAGGCAAACATCCTTCACTTCTGGGGCGATCGCGAGAGCGCGCGGGGAGATTATTCTCATGCGATCGAACACTATCAGCAGGCAGACAGGCTTTTCGTCACATGCCAGTGTCGCCGTTCTGACCGCGCCTACGTGCAAACCAGCATTGGCCGGATCATGCGGCTGCAGGGCCGGCCGCAACAAGCACTGCCGCACTACCAGCTTGCCATGCGATTGCAGATAGAAGATCACGATCTCAGCTATCTGCCACAAACCATCAATGCGATGGCAGTTGCGTATGGGTCCATGGGAGAGCACAGCCTGGCGATTGCCACCTACAAAAAGGCTCTCGCTGTGGCACACGAAATCAAATCCGAACCTTTCGTACATTTCGAAGAAGCAAATCTCGGCTATGCCTACCTGAGCGCCGGAAGTCCACGGCAGGCGATCCCACTGTTGGAGAAAGCTGTCTCCCGGCAAACCACGCCCGCCGGACATTGCATCCGTAACGCCCAACTCGCGGAGGCTTATCTGCAAGTAGGCCGTTTGGCAGATGCGGAACTTGAGTCGACAAAAGCGGTTAACGCCTGCCGGGAATCCCTGCAGAAGGATTACCTCGCAAACGCTCAATCAACTCGTGCCCAGATTCTCATGAAGATGGGACGGCCAGAAGAAGCTCTTGCCGAAGTTCAGTCAGCGCAAAAAGCAATCGAAGAGATTCGCGCGCGCCTGATCCCCGAGGATGCCTACAAGCAAGGCTACATGCAGCGCAAGATGGAGCTATATGACATCAGCATCGAGATTCTGATGCAATTGCACCGCGCCGATGAAGCGATCGAGACGGCAGAACAAGCCAGAGCACGAGCCTTTCTTGACCTGATCTACAGTTCTCGGACTCCCGCCAATGAAACAAGCACACGCGGCAAGAGCATCGCAGCCAGCCAAAAGCAACGTACAGAAATTCCGGGTGGAAAGGCGCGCGAACAGAAGATATCCATGCGCGTGTTGAAAAGCGATGCCTATGTTGAAGCGACGTCGCTAAAAGATATCTCCGCCATCCTCGATCGATTGCATTCGACTTTGATTGCTTACTGGATCGCCAATGGAAAACTTTATATCTGGGTCATGCGCTCCGGTCAGCCAAGCTTTGGCACGGCGCTGAAAATCAGTCCCGGGGAGTTGGAGGGGCTGATTCGTCAAACTAATCCCTTTGCTTCCAGCGCATCACTCGATGCTTTCCGACGCCATGAAGTAGCAAGCGGTTCAGCATGGCGAAAGCTTTACGATCTCCTAATTCGCCCGGTGGAGGGATCGTTGCCGCATGAACCGGGAAGTCTTTTGACTATCATCCCTGCCGGCCCGCTCTTTCGTCTCTCGTTTGCGGCCCTCGTCGACCATGACGGTCATTACCTGATCGAGCGCTTTGCCATTCACACGAGTCCGGCGATCGGGCTGTTTCGCTATACGGAACAGAACGACCGCCAGGCGAACGAGCAAATTCTTCACTACTTGTTCGTAGCAAATCCTTCGCGCTTTCCTACGCTCCCGGCTGGACATCGTTTACCACCGATACCTGGCACGGGGCAGGAGGTGAACGCAATCGCTCGGGAGCTCCCGGCGAAAGAAGTTACGGTGCTGGAGGGCAAGAACGCGAATGTGGATGAATTGCTCGCGAATTTGCCACAAGCGAGCGTGCTTCATTTCGCGACCCACGCCGTGGTCAGCGACGCTGATCCGTTCGGGTCTTTTCTCGCATTGAATGCTGAGCCGGGCGACGGCAAGCTGACGATTGCACAGGTTTACGGCCTGCGGCTACACACTCGAATGGTCGTGCTCAGCGCCTGCAGAACCGGGCTCGGAGAGATTTCGGCGGACGGAGTGGCCGGGTTGAGCCGGGCGTTTTTCTACTCTGGAGCAGCGTCTGTGATCGCCACACTTTGGGATGTTGCCGACGAACCAACCGCCCGGCTTCTTCCTGCTTTCTATCGCAACCTGCGGTCAGGCGAGTCGCGGAGCACAGCTCTTCGTAACGCCCAGCTGACAGTGATCTCCGACCTCCGTCACAAAAGGCTTTCGGCGCAAACACTGAATGGAACGGCGCCTTTGCCGGAGAGCCCCGCATTCTGGGCAGCTTTCTCGCTCTCCGGCGAACCTTAAGCCGCGCTATTTCGCCTGCTGTTCGGCGAAGTTCCCGATAACCGGCAGCTTGAACCGAACACCTTTGCTCGCCTTAATCACGACCATCAACCATAGGATGAAGAATCCCAGGCAGACAAGTGGCGCGAGTATCCAGCCGACCACGGGAATCAAGCCAAGGACAATGTTGCAAGCCACTGCGACGACTCCCAGGAAGATGGACTGAAACGAATGGAATCGCACATACGAGCTGCGATTGTACGGTTCCAGCACTAGGAACAGAATCGCTGGAATGATCGTGAAGTAGGCAATTGCGCCAGCTGCGGTATCCGAAAGACCAGACTGCACATTGTTTCCAGTTGCTTCGCCGGATGGTTGCATCAAGACTCCTTTTCTGGGTGACGTTCTGGTTGAGATTTCGTTGAGCAGAGAGTTTCGGAAGAAACCGCTCCGCCATTTCTTTACATTCCGGGTTAATCCACTAACAAGGCCACGGCATCCTCCCCTGGAGCTGTGGCCCTGTATCTCCTGATACGGAATCGGTCAGACCCGTTTCAGTTATCGGAGCTTGTATCAGAGGATGCCGCGTCGCTCGGCTTATACCGAAGCATCTTTGGTTCCGCAGCGACAATCCGCGTCGCCAGGTCATGAATCGCCTTCTGCAGCGCCTTGCCAAGCGGAGAATCCGGAGCTTCATCACCGTTTCCCAGATTGCCCATCGAGGTATCGACGTTGCCGGAGACCTTGCTGCTGTGCTCCTCGCCGGTTACTCGAATGCTATCGAGTTTCTTCCCGGTGACCGAGCTGTACAGATCGGCTTGCAGTTCCACGGTTGCCTTTGCGGAATGACTTGAGCCACCCAACGATTGGCCGAAGAGGCTCGGTCCCTGTGCGTTGTGGCTCGATTCCTCCACGTTTGCCGTCAAGACTGTGGCCAAAACCACGACATCATTTTTGTGGTCGCGAGCCAGTTTCACTGCTGTCTCGGAATCGATGTCACTTCCGCTGTCGTCGGATGGCTTGATGAAACGCACTTCGAGGTCGGAAGTGTGGGTTAACTCAGATTGCAGTAGGCGTGCGATCACCGTGCCTTTGTCTTCTAGCGTTCCCGTCGTATCGACGAACGGCAGAACGCCAACCTTGTACTGATATTTCAGCGCCGCAAGGCCCGAGCTCGGCGAAGTCTGCGCAGCGCAGCCGAGCGCCAGCAACCATAGACTCAACCATCCGGCAATTCTCGTTGCTACTTTCATCGATCCTCCTAATTAGCCGAAATACTCAGCGGTTCCGTTACCTTGAAAGCGTTCCATGAGTATTCGTATTCGTGCCATACCTGCACGTTGTTGCGGTGTTCGCCGGTCTTGTAAAAAGTGGCGAATGGCGTAGCGGAATCCTTGTACGTCGTCTGCAATTCTTCGTGCGGAGTGCACTGGTTCGTCGCCGCAGACTTCGCACTGCTGTTGCCCTCTGCCTTGCCTTCACCCTTTGCCGGTTTCACATCGCAGGTCACCGAAATGCGCTCCAGCTGTGCCATCTTTCCCGACTTCGCAAGATCTGCGCCCGCGTCATCAATGAACGGACTCCAGGTGGGAAACTGCTTCTTGGTCGTGACCATGTTCACCGTGTACTGCACCGTGAGATTCGGATCGCCCTCGTAGACATCGCCGTCTTTGCGCAGGTAAATCCGGTCTCCCGATACGTAGCCGCGAATCTTGAAGCGTCGCGATTCCGGCCCGTGCTCCAGCCCCTTGTAGTCGTACTGCACCTTGGTTACGCCGGGAGCATTCATAAAAACGTTCACCGCCGCGTCGGGATTCATGTTCTTGACGCTCTCAGCGAATTCGTTCCAGCTTTGCATCAGGCTCGCGGCGGTTGGCGTATTGAACGAATTGCCGGCCGTGCGCGTCGAAGGGATGCCTGCGCATTCATCCTTCCCCGGCTGTTCCTGGACGTCGAAGACATTCAGCGTCTTGTTGGCCTTCTCCTTCAGGGCTTCGGTTGCGGCATCCACCACTTCGCCGGAAACGTGCGTATAGAGATACTGTGCGTCGTGGTTCCAGAAATTCGGATCCTTTTCCTGGAGCTTCTTGTAGGTATCTTTGGCGAGATCGATCGCCTGATCTTTGCCGAAGTCAGCTAGCTTCTCGCCCGTGCTCTTCGATTCCTCTTCGCTTGGCGTGTGCGGCGAGGGCGGCCCTGACAGCAAGTCATCGCACGTCAGGCCTCCAGGGATCCTGACTGGCGTTCCCTTGGTGCATCGTTGGTACCAGACCGACGCGGCAACGTCGCTAATATCCTCAGCCTTGTGCCCCATGTTTTCGAACGGGGATGTGTGCGGTTTTGGTAACTCCGAACTTGTCATCGTTCTTGGCCTTGCCGAACTTTTCCCAGCTTTCGACTTTTTCTTTTGCTTCGGCCTCTTCCAGCTTGCTCTTCATGCCGAAGATCTGGTTGATCTGGGTGGCATACGACCGCATTTTGCTGAGGGCGCTGTTGAAATTCTTCAGTACGTCGATCGCCATATTGATCTGTTCGGCTGCCCGATAGACACCGCACAAGTTCGGATCCAGATCGTAGGTCACCTCTCCGTTGCCAACGACCTGCCCCTGGGCATCGACTGTGAAGTTGAAGCGCATCAGGTGCCGAACTGTGAGCGTCATCACGCTATTCTTTTCGTTCGGATGGCCGTTCCAGTCTCCTGACTTGAAGCGAACCTCCCATCCCCAACCGATGCCTACCCAATCCCCCATGTAGGGCGCAAACGGACTGGATTGCCAGCTGGTTTTGTTGTTGGAAGGATTCTTGCCCGAATCTCCATTGTTCGCTGGGTCGGCGTCATTGCCGTTGCCTGGACCCTGATTGCCAGGCGTGCTGCCCGTGTTAGCAGGATTTCGATCGGAACCCGAACCTTGCCCCGGTCCCTGCCCAGGTCCGGGTGGAGGAGGGTTTTGTTGCCCAGGCTTTGAGCTGGTGCTCCCTGCGGAAATGCAGGTCCACTTCGACGTGCCGGCATCATCCGAAAAGAGCTGGAATGGCAGTGTCAAAACGTTTGCTTGCAAGCTCCACGATCCGTGCGCCGATTTGCCCATGTCCGGCAGCGAGATAGAAATGCTGCTCCCCGATACCGAATACGTGCCTTGATCGCTCACCTGGGTCGATCCCGTTCCCGCGAAGGACAAGCTGCCGCCTGCGCCGAAAGTCAAGGAAATGGCAACACCCGAATCTGCTGTGGCGCCGCTCGAGTCCGAGACGAAGCTGCATGCTCCGAAGGGACTGTTTTGCCCGAGTAGCGGCAGACACGGCGCCGTCAGCATCAGCAACATCGCAATCCAAAAATAGAGTGAACGCGTCATTGGCTCTCTGCGATCGTCCTATTCGCTGGAATGGTTTAACTGCTCCAACACCTTGGAAAGGTGATCGTAATTTCGCTTGATGTAGTCGGTGTTTTCCGCGGAGACGAGATCTGGCATTCTGCCAACTGCCGCGCCTTGCTTTTGCATTGAAACCATCGCGTATCCAGTGCTCAGAACCAGCATGGTGTCGGCATATTCTTTCGGCGTGATCCCCGTGTTGTGCAGGATCACTTCAAACTGGGGAACCTTCGAGAACGAGGCCACCATGTCTGAAATATTCCCGCCCGAATCAGACGCCTTCGCGTTCTTGTCGCCGTCAGAACGGTGTGCCTTCCCATACGCAATTAATTCATTCGTGGCCTTTTGAAATTTCTGCACCATGTCGTCCGTCAGGCGGAAGCTCTTTAACTCGCGCGTATCCGCCGCATTGAATACTGAGTTGCCGCCCATCTGCGCTGAAGACAAGCCAGCCCCAGCTGCCATAAAGACCGCGCAAACCATTGCCCAAATCGTGACTTTTTTCATCCCATCCTCCTGTCTACTGTTCTGTACCGACTAACTGCACGGCGTCAATTTCGTCGTAGCCCGAGATCACATTCGTTGCGAGTGCAACTCGGATATGGTTGGTTTTGTAAGCTGTCTTGGGGAAGTTGAGGATGAAGTAGTTCAGACCAGTCGTTGGATCGGTGCCAGTCCAAAGCGTGTGCGGCTGCCCTTGCTCGTCGTAAAGATCAACCTTAGCGATGGTGCCCGCACCGTAACTTTCCCTGACGCGAACGGCATTAGCAAACACTGGCTTCGAATACTGCAGGTCTAACCACTCCATGCCAGCATCTGGGTCTTTCGATGACCACGCTCTCCCGTCGTCCGCCTCGGTCTCGACGTTCGGTGCGCCAGTCGCCTGGAAAGGTGAGTAATCATCATGTCCGGCGGCATTGTTGTAGGACGAAGAAGCAGATGCTGTCACGGCCCATTGCCCGCCAACATCTTTGGCGATGGCATCCTGTTTCATGGCCCAATCGGCACCAGCCAGCCCGGCTGTCGACTCTACCGTCACTCCGGGAGCAGTTGTCGGCGCGGAATTCGGTAATGCGGTTGGAATGGAACTTGCCGCCTTGGGGGCGGCTGACTCTGGCGCGCTTGCCGCATCTTTCTTCTTGCAACCGATGCCGGCTCCCAAGACTACGAGTGCACACACCACAGCCCACTTTTGATATTGTCATGAGTGTCCCTTTTCTGTTTCCACCAATTTGTTCGGTGAAAATCCTGGAGTTGAGCTTTTGCGGGTGTATTCGCCCGAATGTGAAACTCGGAACAAATCTAAGCAGAAAAAAATTGTCGAGCCTAAGTGGAAGTGGAGTGGTGAACCGCCGAGCGTCTCCGTCCCGGGCCCTCAGGTGCCACAAGAAAAACTAGCACAGACCAAAACACGTCCGGAGAAGAGCAACCTCGTATCGGCAGCGGTACGAGCAGGCGTGCTCCAGGCGATCGAAAAGCGTGACAAAGACGGCAAGGTCCTCAGAACTCGCTTCTTCGACGGCAACGGCAACTCAGTCAAGCGTTGGGGCTGGCACAAGCTGCGGCACTCGCTAGCGCTGGCTGGTTCGAGCGGCGTAGACGTGAAGACGGTTTCATCGCTTCTGCGGCACAGCAACGTGCGTAAGACGCTCGGAATCTACAGTCACGCGGTAGATTCCAACAAGCTGGCGACCCAAGGACAGTTCCTGGACAGGCTGCTGGCGAACGGCGCGGTGCAATACCGGAACGAAAAGCGGAATGGAAGCGACACGGAAGAGAAGAGCGAAGGTTCCAAGTGGAAGAAAAGAAATGGTAGGCACGAGGAGACTCGAACTCCTGACCTCTACCGTGTCAAAACGCCGCTATCTAGCATTACTAACAACTTACAAGACTACTGGGGACTGCCAAGTACCTCAAAGTACGCCTTGGACGATCACATCGCGGGTTGACATGCGGGTTGGAATACTGTTGCTGGCCTGCACGTATCGCTAAGGGCCGATCTCAAGCCGCGCGCCGTCCAATTCCGTGGCCTATAGGAATGCCTTTGCGGCTCGTCTCTTCCGTTGTAGCACGAATTGCACGCCGGTATTCGCCTCAGGCAGACGAAGTTCCGGAGTCTCACCTGTACACGCAAAAAAGAACATCGTAGCGAAAGTCCTCGACTGCAGGAAAACTTCGTCCGGACAATCCCAAAGTATTTAGCGCTGGAATCTCGTAGTTTTGCCAGTCGAAGAACGTTCTGGTGAGGGCGTACCTTACCAAAATTCTTCACTACCGGAGGCTTAGCCTGTTTGTCGCCCTGACGTGGCTGACCGTCAATTTTACCTGCAACCTGCGTTCTATCGTACCTCGTCCATGCACGACGGATCGGCTCGAGCGACACGTTCTGCAAGTTTCGTGAGTCCTGAGAAGCACACAACTTAACTCGGGAGACCAGTGCAATGAGTGTAGGTGTCCGAGTCGATCGACATGGAGACCACGCGAGTTTAGCGCCAACGGGTGCGTTTATCTTGGCCCACGCGAACGCGGTCGGGCGCGAAGTAGAGAGTGCCGAAGCGCGTCTGAGCGGTTGTCGGTCAGTCGATGTTGACCTGGTGCAACTGGATCGAATCGACGGTACGGGCGCCGTGTTGCTGGCGCGACTTCTCGATCGACTGGACGCGGCTGGATGCCGGGCGAGCATCGTTGAAGGCCATAACGTCGAAGCGGCACGCTTGATCGCGCTTTATCGCGAACGCCGTTCGGTCCACCCTGCGCCTCAGACACGCACGATGAACCCGCTGACGCGGATAGGCCAGCTGGCGGCCCAGCTGCCTGGCAAAGCAAACGAAGCATTCGATTTCACCGGTCGCTGTGCCGTCGCAGTGCCGAAAGCGGCTACCAGACCAAGCTCGGTCGATTGGCATTCGTTGCCGAGGCTGATTCAAGAGATCGGCGCAGACGCACTGCCTGTCACGAGCGCTGCCAATCTGCTGGTGGGTCTCATCATCGGCTTTCTAGGAATCTCGCAACTCGGGCGCTACGGTGCGGTCGCCCGTGTTCCTGAGTTAGTAGTCGTCGCGCACCTCCGAGAGCTCGGACCGCTCGTAACCGCGATCGTCGTGGCTGGACGATCGGGCGCCGGTCTCGCTTCGGAAATTGCCACGATGAAGGTGTCGGAAGAAATCGACGCTTTGCGGTCGATGGGGTTCGATCCGGTGAGATGGTTGGTTGTACCACGCTGTCTCGCACTTGTCGTCACGCTCCCCCTCTTAACCTGGATCGGCGACGTACTGGCCCTCGTTGGGGGACTGGTGGCCACGATCGTCACGACGCAAATGACGCCCCGCGCCTATCTCCTGGCGACCGCGGATGCGCTCACGGTCAGCCACCTGCTCACGGGCCTTGTTAAGAGTCCGTTTCTAGCACTCGCGATCGGGATGATTGCATGTGGTCAGGGTTTGCTTACTCGCGGCGGTGCCGCCGCTGTCGGCGCCCGAACGACGACCGCCGTGGTGCTTGCGATCTTTAGCGTGATTGCGGTCAGCGCACTATTCACGTTCTTTTTTGCACTGATGGGTGTCTAAAGATGCCGTTATCAAGGCCGCACATCACCGTCGACGATCTGCGCATTGGTTGGGGAACGCGAGTGCTCATGGAACACACCACGTTCCACGTGGATCGTGGAACGATCTTCGCTATCCTCGGTGGATCAGGGTGCGGCAAGAGCTCACTGCTGCGACATTTGATCGGGCTCGAGCAACCACAGGCCGGGCGCGTCGATATTGACGGTGTTGGAGATCCGTGCCGGTACGAGGGCGCACCCTGCTTCGGTGTGCTGTTTCAGTCGGGCGCCCTATTTAGCTCCATGACTCTCGCGGAGAATCTCGCACTGCCTTTGACTACATGGACCTCAGTGCGCGGCGCAACGGCGCAGGAGCTTGTCCAGGCCAAACTCGACCTCGTCGGGCTTGGTATGTTCGCCGACCATCTGCCGGGCGAAATCTCTGGTGGAATGAAAAAACGTGCCGGCATTGCCCGCGCGCTGATGCTTGAAGTCGATCTCCTGTTCTTCGACGAGCCAAGCGCCGGACTCGATCCGATCTCAGCAGTCGAGCTTGATCAGCTCATCCTTACGCTCAGCCGGGACTTGGGAATCACAATCGTTATCGTGACTCACGAGTTGTCGAGCATTTTTCTGGTGGCAGATGACTGCATCGTGCTCGACAAGGCGTCGAGAGGGATTGTGGCACGGGGCGATCCTCGCAAATTGCGCGACGAGTCGGAGATCCCGTTTGTGCACAACTTCTTCACGCGGTCTTCGCCCGGTGCGTCCGCGATTCCGGGAGGATAAGCCAATGGCAGTTGAGAAGAGTTACGCGAAACTCGGCTTCTTCATCGTCGTGGTGCTGATAGTCGTTCTCGGAACAGCCGCGCTCTTCGTTCAACGGCTAAGGAGCCGTGAAGCGATTGCAATGGTCACTTACACCACTGACAACGTCTTCGGCCTCGACGTCTCAAGTGCGGTTCGATATAAGGGAGTCCCGGTGGGCCGTGTCACCGATCTGCGTGTGGACCCGCGCGGAAACCTCATTGAAATCGACTTCGAGGTATTCCTTCATCGCCTCAATACCATAGGCATGAACGTAAAAGCGATCCAACGTATTACCGATATTGGCGGGCTGTTCCCTCGCCTTCGTGCCCGGATCATGGGCAACCCGTTAACCGGGGAGGCGTACTTGTTGCTCGATTCGCCGGAGAATCCCCCACAATCGATTGAACTTGGGTTCAAACCGAATCGGCCCTACGTGCCTTCGATGCCGTCGCCATTTGCAACCGTGAAAGAGCGGTTGCCGGACGTCTTGGATCGCGCGGAGACGACGTTGCAGAGTCTCAGGGACATCATTGCCAGAGTCCCAGAGAGCCTTGACCGGAGCGACCGGTTCTTCACCAACGTGGAGCGCATGGTGAAGCAAAGCGATCTACCAGGCCTAAGCTCCGACTCGCGGAAGTTCTTTGCGACGACCACTGGGCAGATGGAGCAGATGAGATCCGACTTGAATGGACTGATGGGCAATGAGGGATCATTGGTGAAGTTCTCTGAAGAGGCGCGGACCGCAATCAAAGCTGCAGATTTTCCGGCGACGACCCAATCAGCGCGCGAGGCGGCAGACAATTCCAGACTTGCGGCAGACGATCTTCGACGCTCCATGCCGGCCATCCGCGATTCGCTCGAGCAGATGCGCGAACTTGCGCGGTTCCTTGAGGAACAACCCGAGTCGGTAGTTCATGGTCCACGGCCACCGGAGGGTAAACACTAATGATCCGTGTCTCCCGACTGTGGTCCATCCTCCTCGTTACCGCGTGCCTCTGCGGAGTTGGGTGTCGCTTGCGGCGTCCTGAGACGACCCCGAGCCGGATGATCGAGCCACAACTGCTAGAGCCGCAATTGCCGGACCCAGCGAGTCAAGTGACCAAGGCACTCAACGCCACTCCCGTCCGGCTGCTCGATACACAATCACGTGCACACATTGGCCGCCGTTTGCTGCACCAGCAACCAGATGGTGAACTGACCGAGGATCCGGTTTGGCGATGGTCGTCTGCTCCTGACAGGTATCTGGACACAGCACTGCACTTCGAAGTTGCCTCGAATCGCGATATAAGGCTCGTCGATACCGGCAGCGCTCCGGCGCTCGGTGCAACGCTCCTAGTCTGGGATTTAGAGTCTGGAGGGACACGACTCGTAGGGGCTGTGGAGTTTCAGATCACGGGAAAGGATCGTGTCGTTGACACCAAAGTGGTACGGTCGAGCGAACCCGTTTCACCGGAGCTACCTGGCGACTTAGCTGCCGCTGCCGGTCGACTCCTGCGCAACCTGGCGTCTGAGGGGCTGGGCGCAGTGCAAGCGGATGACAAGGAAGCACGGGATCGTCGCCGATGAAGTCGTTCTCTTTACCGGAGCCTAGCTCGCGATCTTCCGTTTTGCTTGTGCCATTTCCATCGCAGCGATGAGTTCTTTCGACCCCGATCCCCACCGAGAAATCACTCTCACTGCGTGGGTGAAAGGAACATCCAACGGATGTACCCGGTCCGCGCTCAGGATATAAACCGCTCCGGCAAGTGGCGTGGGCACTGAGGGAACAAAAACAGTTAAGCGGCCGTCATCAAGTTCTTCGATGATGAATGCCGGCACCAGGGCCTCTTCGATTTCGGCAAGTGCCGGTGTCCATGCTTGGTCTCGCGTCTCTCCCGCCAGCCGCTGCGTCAAACTTCGAATCAGAGCATAGCCGGGTAGTCTTTGGAATAAGGAATTCTCTCCGCGCTCCCACGCCGCCCGCCCCGCTTTGGTCCGGACCGCAAGCCCAATCAAGAAGCAGCACACGAGGACGAGCAGCAGAGAGAGCAACTGATCAGCCGGCAACCATGCGGGGACTAAATGCGCGACCGGCTTAACCAAACCCGCAACGGCTTTCATCGCCTTGAGCAGCAGCAGTACTGCGAGGTAGATCGGAGCCACGATGAGCAAGCCGGAGACCAACCGGGTGATCACATATTCAGCAAGTTTCTTCACGGCGGAATCCACCCTTTCGTGGTGGCTCTCCTATATAGATGATGCCGGCGCATAGAAGAACGCCGCGAATGAATCTGGGCGAGAGCCTCCCGCGAAATTGATTTGAGCCAGTGTAAGCGCGACCACCGCGACAAGCGTTTCGCAGCAATCAATCGCGCCATTTACACTCCTGCTCCACTGCTTCGAATCATAGGATCCGTCCCCGGGGCGGCATACTGGGATAATTGCTAGTGGTGATTCTTGCGCAACTAAGTTTAGTTGTAAGTCGTGACGCTGAGAAGAGTAGAACGGTCAGCTCTTGGCATCCCTAGGTTCATGGTACTTTCTTGGTGGTGCGAAAAGTTCCGGAGCTGGTCCCGAACCCTCATAGTTCTGTTGCTCATCGGGTATTGCTTCGCGCAGGAGAACGCATTGGCGACACGATCTAGCCGGGACATATTTATCCACCATCAATAAGTGGCACGAATAGTAGGCGCCTAGTAGAGATTAAGATGGGCGAAGAGAGCTCCCTGATCCACGAAGGAATGAGAGCACCAAGAGCTGCTGCTGTTGCTGGAATCCTCTTTTGTGTGTTGCTGATCACCAGTCAATTGCTCGTCTGGATTTCGATTCCAGCCACCCTGGGAAGGCCAGGAGTGGATGTGATCAGCCATTCAAAGAAGATCTCGCTAGCGCTGAACCTGCTGCCTTTCGCGGGGATTGCCTTCCTCTGGTTCATCGCAGTGATTCGCAATCGATTGGGGGCATTGGAAGATCGCTTTTTTGCCACGATCTTCTTGGGAAGCGGATTGCTATACATCGCGATGATCTTCACATCGGCTGCACTTGCGGGTGGACTTATCCGGGTCTTAAGCAATGCACCCGAACTCCTCGTACAAACGGGCACGTACGCGTTGGGTCGTGCTCAAATTTACCAAACTATGAACGTGTACGGAATCAAGATGGCGGGCGTATTCATGTTCTCGACTTCAACTATCTTGTTGCGATCTGCGATTGTTCCACGCTGGATTGCATTCGTCGGCTACGCGTTGGGGGCAATACTTTTGTTAAGTATTGGTGTTATCTCTTGGATTCCGCTTGTGTTTCCACTTTGGGTGTTTCTGATCAGTGTTGCCATACTGCTTGAGAACCCGACAAGGGGCGCTCCAACTCACATTGGCTCGGAGTTGTCCAAAAAATTAACAAATCGGTAGGCTGGGCAAAGCCTCATCACGGTCTTCGAATACTTCTATCTGACAGCACTTGTTTCTAGTTGTGCGTCGGAGTTGCCATGGCCTGATTGTTCAGCTCCTCCTCGCCGGCGTTCTTCAGAACCGTCACCTCAACCCGAGCGCCTTGATACGGTTTCACGGGTTTGCCATTGGCGTCGGCCTGCTGGACCTGTGACGAGGGCGTTACCTTTGCATTGCCCTCTCCGAGCGTGTAAATGCGGTACACGGGGATCTGGTGGTCGACTACCAGATACCGGACGACGGAATCGGCCATCTTCTGCGACGAACCGATTGAAGTCTGGCCGTTACCGGGAGCAAATCCCTGCACTTCGATGATGTAGCCTCGCCGATCCTTAACCGCGTCGGCGATCTGATCGAGCGCTTCCTTTGCCTTCGCGCTCAACGCAGTCTGGCCCATAGGGAAGCGGAGCTCAGCATCGGTGCTGGGCTGATACTGGTCGAGATCGGTGACAGCAGTCTGCATTGTCTGCAGACGATGGTTGGCCTGCTGCGCGGTTAGCTGAGCTTGCTGCGCTCGGTTACCGGCATCGACAGCGTGCTGATCAGCCTGCTCGGCGCGAGCCGAGGCCTGACGAATACCTTCGGTAGCGCGAGCATCCACGTCCTTGATCTCGTTCGAATTCGCGGCGGTCAGCTGATCCAGCTCGTTGACACGGTCGCGGATCGGGGCCAGCTGTTTCTGAACCCATTTCTTACGGGCAAAGGGATTCATCTTGCCCCAGAAACCCTCGTGAGTATCAGTCGTCAGCGGCTGATGCGTCGCAGTGGCCTGGTCAGAAACGTTGACTGAAGTCGTTGTGCTGCTCTGCGTCGCGGCGGCAGGCTGGCTCTGGCCGCTGGTTGCGGGAGCTTGTTGCGCGAAAGCAGTCAAGGTGGCTGCGAGCGGAAGCACCATTAAGCTACGAATCGTCATCACAATTCCTCCGATTCTGCGCGTCTGCTGTTCCGAAAAATGTGATGTCGAAGCCGAAGCTTGGGCTGGCTGGTTTCAGCCTTCAATCTCAGGCGAGCCTGCGGGATCTCAAAGCAAACGGGGTCGCCTGGGCTATCGGTAGGCGATGGCCAGGCGATGCGCTGAAGCCGAGTACCGACAGCTACTTGCGAACCGCACAACGCTCCGCAACCGCCAAAAATAAGTGCATCGGTGGCGTGCTGTCCGATTTGGCATTTTCTTCACTTGCAACGTGTCATTTGACGCTGACGTATATCGCCGCACGCAACAGTAAAGGACGAAGGCTGTGTCAAGGGCATAGGTATCGTAAGCAGTGTTTTTGGACTCCCTCCGAATCACAGCGGAAAAGCGCAAGTACCCGGCGCTCAGGCGGCTACCTCAGGATGAGATATGGAGCGATAATCTCCGTTATCGGCTACTATCCAGACGGAGTGCCAAGGGCTTCAGTCCACTTAACGGGAGCGCACACCATGAACCGGGTGGCTATGTTTCGTTTAACAGTGTTTGCTCTGGCGGCTCTATGGTTTGTCCGTCCGGCGTTGGCGCAACAAGCCGTCTGTGAGCTTTCGATTCACGTACGTACGCCGGATGATCGTGAGTACAACGGCCGTCTCCAAGTGGAACTTCTAAGTTCTGCTGGGACTCCTGTCGCGACGACACAGACAAGTAATGGCAGCGCCGACTTTCAGGTGTCAAGCGGGGTTACATATCGCGCACGAATTTCAGGACAAGGCATTGAAACGACCAGTGAGGATTTCTTTATTATGGGCGGGTCACGAGTTCACACAGAAAACATCAACGTGAAACTCACGTCGCCTGCATCGCAACCGGAGTCAGCCGGAAGCTCTCCAATGGTTTCTCTCACTGAAATGAATGCCCCTAGTAAAGCCCGCGATGAGATGCAAAAAGGAATAGAAGCTCTCGCTAAGGGAGATCTCGGGAAAGCCGAACAGCACTTCGAAAAGGCTACCGCTGTCTACCCGCAGTATGCACGAGCGTACGTAGGGCAGGGATTGGTCGCGATTAAGACTGGTGACAGAGCCAAAGCTAAGGACAGGTTTTCCAAAGCGATCGAGGTCGACGACAAATTTGTTCCGGCATATGTAGATTTGGCGCGGATCGAGTTTCAGGAAAAGAACTATAGCGAGACTGAGTCCCTGCTGAAAAAGGTCATGAGTTTGAATCCCACGATGCCTGATGCGGTAGCACTGCTAGCCAGCACTGAGTACGTCAATAAGGAATACGATAGCGCTCTCGCCGACGCACAGCGCGCACATAGCTTGCCTAACCACGAACAATTTGCCGAAGTACACCTGTTAGCTGGGGAAATTCTTAAAATGCAGAATCAGCCTCAGAGAGCAATTGCCGAATATGAACTCTTCCTAAAAGAG
The DNA here is from genome assembly GCA_963848375.1 of Terriglobia bacterium. GTDB lineage: Bacteria > Acidobacteriota > Terriglobia > Terriglobales > Acidobacteriaceae > JAJPJE01. The sequence goes on along the minus strand of CAWKDK010000023.1, from coordinate 5,923 downwards.
AGCCCACAGAGTCCGCAAGCCGCCATGGTTCAACAAAAACTATCTCAGTTGAGGACAGAGACGCATTAAACTCTGGTATCGCAGTTGTACGGCGAACATGTGCGCGTGCAAAAAGCTACGCCGAATGCGATTAAAACTCTGACAGTATTCTCGGTTTTTTCTCTGAGTCTTTCAATCGGACCATGGTTGCTCTTGCGTTCGCGATTTCTCACATTAGTATGTACGGCGCATTGACAGCCCACGGTAGCCGCGCATCCTCAACCGTGCACAGGGCCAGGCTGAAGCGTCCGATCTATATTTGATCCGTTTTTCGGAATCTCGGTATGACCCAAAAGGACGTCTGCTGCCACAAGAAAAGCAGCCTTCCGTCCATGTCGACCTCACAGAACCGCTGCCCCGTTAGCGTGCATTCCACCATCGATGTGAGTAGCACCTGCCAACCTCTCACTGGACTCCACCAGCGTCTCAATTATTCACCTCGATCGATTTTCTGGCGGGACTAGCAAAAATGGTAGTTCCGGCTCTGAGGAATGAAGTACAAACTGCCGCTTCGTTAACGTTAACGACCCCGGACGTTGACGTCGAGGATGCAAACGGCAAGAACAAAGAACAAAAACCTAGACACCACTCCGGAGGCTCGCAATGCAACTTTCGCCCACAACCGCTGAAACTTTTGTCCTGGCTGTAAAACGCCGAAAGTTACTTCACCTTTCGATTGTTCTGCTTCTGAGCTTTTTCACAACACAACTGTCTGCCCAGGAAGCAACCATCCTAGGCACCGTCACCGACCCTAGCGGTGCCTCCGTCCCTAACGTAGCTGTTACTCTCACGAACAGAGACACCGGCGTGGCACGAAGCGTGACCACCAACGCCGACGGTACTTACATTGCTCCCAATCTTCACATCGGTCAGTACAAAGCCAAGGTTGAGGCCACTGGCTTCAAGCAGGTCGAGCAAACCGATATCGTTCTGCAGGTAGGCGACCGCACTCGTCTCGACTTCAAGTTGGAAATCGGAAGCACGCAGGAACAGGTCACCGTCGAAGCCGCAGCTGTCGGCGTTCAAACCGATTCCGGCGAGGTTAGCAACGTCATCACCGGCAAGCAGGTGGAAAACTTGGCGACGAACGGCCGCAGTATGTACACGCTGGTCAATCTGACTACTGGAGCTTCAAACTTGCAGGGTGACTTCCAGATTCCAACTCCCGTAGGTGGCGACGCGAACGTGAGTTTCAACGGCCAGCGCGTGTCGGGTAACCTCTACATGATCGATGGTGGCGAGAACCTGGACCGCGGCAGCGCGGGCAACATGAGCGTCATGCCCTCCTTGGAAGGCATCGCCGAGTTCCGTCAATTGGACTCCAACTACAGCGCGGAATACGGTCTCTCCGCGGGCTCCACGATGACCACGGTTCTGAAGTCGGGAACCAAAACGTTCCATGCGTCGGCGTGGGAATACAACCGTAACAACGCGTTGGATGCGCGCAACTACTTTAACCCCGCCCCGAATCCGGTGGCGAAACTTAACTTCAACACCTTTGGCTTCAACGTCGGCGGCCAAGTTCCGATTGCAAAGTCTCACCCGACGTTCTTCTTCTACAACATGGAGTGGCGCAAGCTTCGTCAGGGCGGCAACTACAACCAAACTGTCCCTCTACCGAGCCAGTACGGAGGGAATTTTGCAGGCGCTTCGAGCGTTCCAGCTGTACCTTGCGCCAGCACCTTGTCGGCAGCGCAGCAGGCCAAGTTTAGCGCAGCAGGTATAACCGGCTTCAGCACATGCGATGCGAGTGGCAAGATAACCACTGCTGTTCCGTTCCCTGGCAACGCAATTCCGTCGAGCCTGTTAGATCCCAACGCTCAGATTATGCTTTCGTCTGGGATTTTCCCTGCTCCGACAAGCGGAACGCAGTTCCAGGGGACTCCCGTCACTCCAACCAATGTGCGCGAAGAAATCGTCCGCGTCGACCACGAATTCAACAGCAAGAACTCCATCTTCGGGCACTTTATCGCTGAGCAGATTTCTCAGGGATTCGGTACCACGATGTGGAGCGGCGACAACGTTCCGAGCATCGGCAATACGTTCGGCAACCCGTCGTACAGCGCGGTGGTTCACTATACTCAGATCATCAACCCGAGACTGCTAAACGAAATCGCGTTCAACTACAACGGCAACCGCATCAACATTACCCCTGTCGGCGTCTACGCGGCACCGTCCAGTTTCGCGTTCAACCGCGTATTCACGGGTCCAAACGCGGACAACCGCTTCCCCTCCATCAACCTTTCCGGCAACACTGGCACGAACTACACCGTCAACTGGATGCCTTGGAACAACGAGGCTAATTCTTATGAGTGGATGGACAATGTCTCGTGGAGTAAAGGCACTCACCAGTTGAAGATCGGCGGCAGCGTACTGCTTTATCGCAAGATTCAGGACCTGTTCGCTCCAACCCAGGGCGCCTTCACCTTCAATGGTCGCTTCACTGGAAACGATTTCGCGGACTTCCTGCTTGGCTATGCAAACCAATACGGCGAGAACGCGGTGCAGGATACCGGTCATTGGAACTTCAACGCCTTTTCGGCTTACATTCAGGACAACTGGCGAACGACAAGTCGATTGAGCCTGAATCTTGGCCTACGTTGGGATGGACTGCCGCACACTTACGAAGCTAATGGGCGTGAGTCCAACTTCTACCAGAACCTCTTTAACCCGGCGGATGCCGCCATTCTCAATTCCGACGGCACCATCAGCCCAAGCAGCCCAGGTTTAGGCACCAGCCCCAATCCCATTCTTGCTGGATACCAGTTCTATCTCAACGGTATTGGTATTGCTGGCCAGGGCGGAATTTCGAAGAGTCTGGTGAACAATCACTGGACAAACTTCAGCCCACGTGTCGGATTTGCCTACGATCTCACAGGTCATGGCTCAACCGTCGTTCGCGGCGGGTTCGGCATCATGTACATGGCGATTCAGGGGAACGACATGTATAACGCCGGTGGAAACCAGCCGTTTAGCGCTTCGACTACCTTCAACAACGTCTCGTTGTCGAATCCGCAACTAAACGTCCAAACCGGATCCACCATTGGCGTCCCGATCGTGGTGGGCAACATCACGGGCCTGAATGCCAACATGTACAAGATGCCCTACAGCATGCAATACAGCGCTGGCGTGCAGCGGTCTCTTAACAGCAGGACGGTTCTCAACGTCATGTATGTTGGCACCCAGACACGACATCAGAGCGACTACCAGGAGTGGGAACTTCCGAATCAAACCCTGTTGCCCGCCTTGGTCGCCAGCAACAGCAAAACCCAGTATAACGAGAACGTGCCGTATCTCGGCTTCGGCTCCCTCCGCATGGCACAGAACGAGGCGAATGGCCATTACAATTCGCTTCAGGCCAATATCAGCGGACAGGTCACCAAAGACCTGCAGTTGAATGCGGGGTACACACTGTCACGGTCGATCGACAGTTTTAACACCGGCAACAGCGCAGGCGACTTGTCGAACGTCTCCAATCCTTACGCCGGTTGGAAGTACGACCTTGGGCCGTCTTACTTTGATCGCACCAACGTCGCCTACGTCAACTGGGTCTACGACATGCCTTTCTTCCGCGATGCGTCCAGCCGCTTTGTAAGGACAGTTGTGGGTGGATGGCAGGTCTCCGGTATCGTTAACATCATGTCCGGAGCACCACTCAACATGACGTACAACGGTACGAGTGTCTGCAGCGTGGTTCCGAACTGCATCAACCGTCCGGACGTCGTCGGTACCCTTAATAACCCGCACACGGTTACTCAGTGGTTCGACACGGCAGCCCTTGCAGCTCCGGTCAACGGCACTTGGGGGAGCTTGCAGCACGGTGCGATTCGTGGACCGGGACGTGACAACTGGAATATGTCCCTGTTCAAGAATTTCATCATCAGCGAATCGCGCGGCAGCGCGTTCCAGTTCCGTGCCGATGCCTTCAACGTTTGGAACCATACGCAGTTCAAGGGCGACATGAATGGAGGAATCAGCACTAACCTGGGCGCGTCCAACTTCGGCCAGGTGACTTCTGCCTTCGACCCGAGAACGCTCCAGCTCGGCGCGAAGCTGACCTTCTGACTCGGCGCCCTCATCGGGTCGTTGTGCTTTACTCGCCCCGCGCACCGCTACCACGGTGCAGCGGGGCATTTGTTTGATGCTCCGTTTAATAGAGTCCCTGATAGGACATCAGGATATTAGGTGTGCCAGCGAACATGGGTTTCGTCTCTTCCATCGCGGAAGTTCACACTCATGCAGCTAGGAAGACTTCGTGTTACTGCGACAAGTTCGGCTTGGTGGAGAGTTTCTTAAAGAGAGCTGGATCGTACTCCTCAAGGCCGGTGATTCCGTACAGGTGGTTTGCAGAAATCCAAGGCAGCCAGAAGCGGTGTCCTCCAACGCCGCGGCCGGGGCCACCGGGACCGAAACGCCAGCCCTCCTGCTGCCACCCAATGCCTTTCATGTCGTACTGGCGTCCGGGAAGAGCGACCATGGATTTAGTGTCGTGCAGAAGAATACGCGCCACGTCGAGGTAGTGCTCGTCGTGCGTATAGGTGTACAACTTTGCGTACGAAGGCACGGCCCAATCCAGATATTCATCTGCGCTGCCCGCGACGAGCGCGGTTATACCCTGCGTGCCGATGGTTGGCACGCCCTTCTTCCAATAGAGTTGCGAATCATCCGCATCGAGGGGCATCGGCAAGTTCCAAATCCAGATCCAGCTTTCAGCGAAGTCAGCAGCGGTCTTGGCGCGGTCCAGCCATTTCGGATCTTTCGTTGAATCGTAGAGACTCAGGAATGCTTCCATGCTGAGCATCCCTGCCTCTTTGTCCGTGATATTCGGGTTGTCGCTGGCGCCTCCGACGAAGAGGCCGCGCGTTCCGTAGTTCAACCAGATATAGTCGGCGGCACGAATAGCGGCCTGCGTGTATCTCGGATCGCCTGTCTCTTCGCTCATGATGACCAGCAGCGGCACGGGTGCATAGCTCGTCGTGCCTGAGGGCTCGGCAACATCACTGGTTCCCGGCTTCCAGCGCCGCGGGAAAGAGCCGTCATCGCGCTGTTGCAAGATCAACCAGTCGACATACGACTTCACCCAGGTAAACCATTCGGGATGCTCTCGTCCGAGCGCACGCTCGCGTCGATAGGCCCGCATCAGCACGCGCATATCTTCCGTCGCGTTCCGCAACCACGGAGCAAGCCAAATGTGATCCCAAGGCTTGCCGGTTGCGAGGTCGTAGCCTGTGCCTTGAAGCGGCACAGTCGGAAGCGCAGCGATCATCGACGAAATAATCGCCAACCCGGTCTGGCGCATCTTCTTGCCCCGCTCGGTATCGTCACGGTCACCTTCGCGCAATAATTGGTCCGCGCACTCGATCTCCTTGCCGACGAAGCCCATCGCTGCCATGGTCCAATTCCACTGGAGCTTGTCGGTGACCGTGGACAGTACGAAGGGAATGGCGGTACGGCCATCTACGGTCGCCGCTTGAGCGGCGAGGTGATCGATCAGAACGCTGCGCATCTGCTCGACGTCAATATAGGTGACTGCAGGGTTAAGAGAATTCCAAGCCCATCGCCAGCTGTCGCGGGTTACGTCGCGAAACGACTCGTTGGCGCCGAAACGAAACCTGACTTCGTAGCTGTGAGTTACTCCTTGAGTAATTGGGTGATAGCGGCGTACGGTTCTGGGTTTTGCGTTTGGAGCGCCTCCCATGAATGTGCCAGTTACAGAGCCCGGAAACCAAAAACCGAACTGGATTGGACCATCAGTGTCCTGCCACGCTCCGAGAGCACCAAATTGAAAGCGCGCGTCGGTCGTTGATTACATCTTTCGTCAGCTTCGTCTCTTCGAACGTCGAATCGCCGCGGGGCGAGGGATCAAGCACAGCAACCGAGGCAC